>NZ_SUMC01000359.1 GCF_005047355.1 Actinacidiphila oryziradicis | reverse complement strand
AACGCGATGCGATCCGACAACCGCTCCTCAACCGGCGGCTTGACCTGTCCAGCTCGTGGCACTCAGCAACCCTCCCGAGGCACACACTACAAACAAGATCAACCCAAAGTCAGCGGCATTGCGTCTAGCCGCCTGGGCGCAGACTCACCGTCCCTTCCCGCTGCACTACGTCCCCGACCAGCGCGAGACGACCGCAGCGGAACTGCCCGTCTACCTCGACCGCCATGAGGGCGAGGACGCCTTCATCCTGCGCACCCTGTCCGACGAGCCCGACGTCCCCGGCATCCTGGAGGCCAACGGCGGCGCTACGCTCTGGAGCCGCGGCGACCTCCTCGATCTGGCCCGCCTCATCCTCATCGTGGAGGAGGGTGCCCGCGCCCAGACCCTCGCCGAACCCCTCGGCGGCGCACGGGACTTCGGCCCGGCGTTTTGTCCCAGCAGTGGAATGCCATGGGCCGCGGCGACTCCTCACGCGCCCGGGCCAGAATCGCCGAGCCGGAGTCCCGTTACGCCACCACGTGATCCACCCCGCCCGGTGTGGGCAGCGCATGCAGCGGCCGGCCGCTGCTTGAGGTTGTCGACCGTGGCAGCCCAGTAACCGGAGGTGCTGTTTCCGGATCAGCTTGGCACGATGACACTGACTCAAACTTCCTCGCCCAGCGCTCCACGATGCCGCACGGCCAGGTCCTGCGCTCTGGCGATCCTGCCCGGAGCCACTGACAAGGCGCCGACGCGGGCGGGCGGCCCGCGCTTCGCGGCAGCGTCGGCCGGGGCGTTACGTGGAACCCACTCCCGTGCCCGCCGGCATCGGGGGCGTGAATCCGGTGATCTTCCGTGGGGTCACCCGGACGGTGACCCGACGGACGTCGTCCGGCTCCGGCGGCGGTTCGGTGCCCAAGTACTTTACGACGTGGTGCTCGATTGAGGTCGGGCTGTGCTGGCCTGGCGGGTTGGCTGGTGGTTGATTACCGCATGGCCGCGCGGTCGGAGACCAGGCCGGCGATGGCTTGGTAGGTCTGGTCGAAGTACT
>NZ_SUMC01000358.1 GCF_005047355.1 Actinacidiphila oryziradicis | reverse complement strand
CGCGATCAGACCCGTGACCAGCGCCGTGAAGGTTCGGAACGTCGGCGCGGTGAAGTTGCCCCGTACCAACTCCAGTACGGCGAACAGTGAAGCGGGTACAGTCGGCATCGCAGGTATCCCTCCCCGGGCGCGGTCGCCACACCACCGATGCTGCCGCGGCCCCGCCCACCACGGGCCCGAACACCCGGTGCCTCACCCGTCAAGGTGATCGCCGTCCGGCTCCCGCGCCCTGGGTGCGGCCTACCGGCGCGACCAGGACAACCGACGCCGCGGCTGCTCGGGGAAGGCAATGGCACAGTGGAAGCCGTCGTCACCGACGGCGCGCCGCAACGTCCGCGCCACCGCCTCGGGATCGTCATAGGGGCCGTTGACGTAGAAGGGCTTGCCGTCGCGGCCGAAGCGGATCGGGCAGGGGCCGGCGGGCTCACCGAGGACAGCGGCGGCGGCCTCGAAGTCCGCCTCGGGATCGAACCCGAGGTCGCGAGCGTAGGCGGCGGCACCGAACACCAGGGCGCGGGCAAGCTCGGCAGGAACCGGCACATGCCCCTCGAAGGCGCTGAAGTAGCCAGCCCGGTGCCCGCTCAGTTGCCTCTCGCCCATCGGCTCCGGGGCAAGCGCGTTCTTCACCCCCAGACACCACACATCCAGTAGGAACCCGGCGACCTGCGCCTTCGCGGAGCGCGTACTGTCCGCGGCGACGAGCACGGCGACAAGGCCACGCACCTCCTCGGCGTCAGAAGCCCCAGGGTCCAAGGCCGCCCACTGCGGCGCACCCTCAAGATCCACGCTGCGGCTCCAGCCGGCGTTCACCCAGCAACGCGGCTCGTCACGCGCCGACGCCGAGACCTGCACGGCACCGTTGAGCACCCCGACAACATCCCTGGCGCCCACCCCCAACGTCCTGGCAATCGCCTTCGCCGACCGACCCTGCTGGTCCAGTTGCCGTACCTGCTCTACAAGCCGCTCATCCACAGCCTCACCCTACGACCGCCGCCAAGACCGCAGGACCCAAACGCCAACAGCCACACTCGCCAGAGTGACCCCGCGAAAACGTCGAAGG
>NZ_SUMC01000357.1 GCF_005047355.1 Actinacidiphila oryziradicis | reverse complement strand
ACGGCCTTCACCGCCGGAGGGAAATACGAGCCGGACGACATCCGATTCCACAACTTGAACAGATTCTCCGAAAGGTTCTGCTCGAACTGCTCGATCGTCATGCCATCCGCCCCGGGTGCACCCTTATTGGCCTTGACCCGCTGAAATGCCTCCCACACCATCGACTTGGGAATTTCAAACGACTTGACCATGGCCTGCGGCCTTGATCCGTTCACCTGGCTCCTCCCGGGAACTCCGGTTGACCACCAAACAAGATCGGGACAACCCGCCCCCTTGGCTCCACCCCCATTACAGGGGTTTCATCGCTACTACGAGGCGGTCCGTCCCCCTGCCACGCATCGGTACTCTGCCCCTCACAGTTTCAGCTGTTTGGGGTTCTCCCTTGTCGCCATCCGGACTTCAACCTGCCCGGTGGCAGCATCGCGGCGAGGGGTTCCCACGTTCCGCACCAGCGCCTGAACCGAGCTCGCGCCACCTTTATGCCGGGCACCACCTGGCCAGGAATACAGGAACCCGCCAGATTCATCCCGGGGCAACAACTGGACCCCGGTTTCGGTAACCGTTCATACGCTTTCGACACTTCATCAGTGGTTCACTCGCGTTCGCCTTCTCGGCTCGCACCTGACGCATCTTGTGCGCCTTTTCCGCAGTGCTCATCACCCCGGCTCATTCACCGGAGCAACCTGCGGGAGTTTGGGACCTCCCCCTGTGTGGGCGGTCCCGGAGGGCCCACCTCCATCACCGGTGCAGCATCACGTCGGAAAGTTCCGTCTACATCGAAACCTCCCGTTGTGTTCGTGGCGCACTATCGTCGGCGTAGCGGACCAATACCGGGGAGTCCTTTTTCGTGTCACCGGCTTGAGCGCCGTTGACGACATGGCGAACTCCAGCGGCTTCCTCTAGACCGTGCAATGCGACATTCATCAGCAGAGGAGAAATTAGTCGGGTAGGTGCGGCGCATTACTGCGCCGCACCCCCCTCAGAACCGTACGGGCACGTTTCCGCGCATACGGCTCAAGCAAGTCCTGAAGGCATTCAGGCATACAGATTTACTGGCCCTCAGT
>NZ_SUMC01000356.1 GCF_005047355.1 Actinacidiphila oryziradicis | reverse complement strand
GCTGCTGGACGATTTCATGTCGCTGGTGGCCACCTTTGCCGGTCGCGTGTACGGGATGCGCTCACGCGAGGCGCGTCGGCGGCTTCTGGCCGAAGCCGGGGGCCGCATGGAACATCCTGGGCCGGAGCCGGAGTTGCGGGTGAAGATCGTGGCTAGGTTGATGGCGACGGCGACGTGTACCGCTTTCGGTGGCGCCCTGGAGGGTACGGGCGAGCGGGTCGGCCGGCGGGTCTTGCTGGAACGGGTGGGTTTTCTGGCCCGGTTGAGCCGGGAGCTGACCGGCGCTCTGGTGGCCGCCCGGTGGGATGAGGGTTCCCTGGACGTGCTGGCCGCCGGGGTGGACGAGTGGGGCCAAGACCTGCCGTCCAAGGGGTGGATGGCGATGCGTCGCCTGAACTGGCCGCGGACTCTCACGCCCCCGGCGGGGGTGTATGTCCCGGACCGGGTGCGCCGGGGTGCCCAGGAGTACGCGGCCCGCACCCTGCGGCTGGCTCTGCACCGGCGCGGTATTGTGGCCGCTGTCCTCGCCACTTGGCCCGCTGATCCGGGCCGGCGCACCGATGCGGAGTGGGCGGCGCTGCGAGAGCTGCTGCCTGCCGGGGTGAGCGGTGCGGAGATCCGCAGCCGCACCCGGCAGATCCGCCAGTTCGTGGCCGGGCACGGGCAACTGCCCGCCGGGCTGTGCGTCCTGGAGGGCCCGCCGCAGGTGGCCGGGCAGGTGTTGCTGGCGGCGATGGACCGCCAGCAGGTCACCCTTCAGCGGGTGGATGCGGCCACCGCCCGGTTGCGGGTCAAGCTCCCCCTGCGGGCGGCCCCGGCCACGGGCCGGGACTGGGGCTGGCACGTGGTCGACATCCGGCTGCCCGGCACTATCGCACCGGATGCGGTGCTGCACGCCCCGACCCTGCGCCCCGCCCCGGCCGGGAGGATCGCCGTTGACCTGCCGCACTCCCGGCCTGTCCCGGCCACCAAGGCGAGCGGGCATAGTGTGGCACTCGGCTTCGACTGGGGCGTCAACACCCTGCTCACCGGAACCCTGGGCCGCCTGACCGGCCAGGGCCCGGCCAAGCCGGTGGT
>NZ_SUMC01000355.1 GCF_005047355.1 Actinacidiphila oryziradicis | reverse complement strand
GGCGGTCTCAAGTGGTGAGCGCATCAAGCTGACGCGATGAATTCCTGCAATTTTTCTGCCGGAGTCCGCCATCCCAGCGTTTGCCGAGGGCGTCCATTCAGTCGCGCAGCGATCTCATCAAGCTCGGCTTGAGTGTACCAGAAGAGGTCCGTTCCTTTCGGAAGGTATTGCCGAATGAGGCCATTCGTATTCTCGTTGCTGCCGCGCTGCCACGGTGAGTGCGGGTCGCAGAAGAACACGGGGACGTCGGTGGCGATGGAGAATGTGGCGTGGTCGGCCATCTCGACTCCCTGATCCCATGTCAGCGACCGTCTCAGTTGCTCCGGGAGTTGCTGGATGTTGCTGGCCAGCACGCTGGCGGTGCGGGCAGCGGTGCGGTCGTAGGGGAGTTTCAGCAGCATCGTGAAGCGGGTGGTGCGCTCGACCAGGGTGATGACCTGGGATTTGCCGCCCTTGCCGATGATGAGGTCGCCCTCCCAGTGTCCGGGTACCGCGCGGTCCTCGGCCTCGGCGGGGCGCTCGCTCACGTTGACCATGTCGGCAATCCGGGCTTGCCTGGGGCGAGTTGTCCCCTGTGGGCGGCGCTGCACGCGTCCTTGCCGCAGGGCCAGTTTGAGCTCGGTCTTCAGTTCGCCGCGGGCCTGCAGGTACAGCGTCTGGTAGATCGTCTCGTGGGACACGTGCATCGTCTCGTCATCCGGGTGGTCCTCGGCCAGGCGGCCGGCAATCTGCTGCGGCGACCACTCCTTGGCCAGCCCGTCGGCCACCGCGTCGTGCAGCCGTCGGTCCGACTCAAGCTTGCACGTCTTCGGCCGGGCGCGCCGGGTGTCCGCACGATCTTGGGCGTCCCATGCGGAGTAGGCGTCCTTGCCGCCGTTGCGGGCCACTTCACGCGAGACCGTCGAAGGGCTGCGGCCGATCCGCTCGGCAATCAGTCGAAGCGAATCATTCTGCGCCAGACCGCGCAATATGGACTCGCGTTCCTGCACGCACAGCGGGTTCCCTTGACTCAACTGCCGCAACCTCCGGTTCAGCGCAAAGTGATCATGATCTCACGATGCACTGACCAGTTGAGAGCGCC
>NZ_SUMC01000354.1 GCF_005047355.1 Actinacidiphila oryziradicis | reverse complement strand
TGAGAGCTTTTCATCCTGAATTCGCAGGTGGGAGGCGCTGGTTTGGGGGCGGTCAGGCGTGATCGCGCTGGTAGACGGCCGTGATCATTCGGCTTGATCATCCGGCACCTGGTCGCAACCGAAAGTGCCCCCGGCGGGTTGGCAGTGTGTGAAAACGACCAGTGAGCCCGCCGAGGGCACCGAAGCCGTTGTCTACCAGTGCCAACTCCCCTTGTCCACCAGTACCATCCGTATGGTCGCCGACTTGATCCGGGGCCACCTCAAGGCGATCGGATCGCGGTGGCGCAAGCTCCCGCCCGGCCGTCAGGCGGTCATCGTCCTCGCCGTTATGCGTCACGACCAGCGTCTTTGCGATATGGCCGGCGGCAACAACATCTCCGCGTCCACGGTGCGGCGCTGGCTGCTGGAGGTGATCGACCTGCTCGCGGCCCAGGCCCCGCGCCTGGACCGCGCCCTGAAGAAATTAGCCCGATCGGGTGGCGAGGTCGTCCTGATCGACGGCACGTTGGTACGCACCCGCAGACGTACCGGCACCGCCAACCGCCGTAATCACAGCGGGAAACACAAGGCCCACGGCCTGCTCTTCCTCGCCCTCACCGACGAACGAGGAAACCTGCTCTGGATCTCCGCCGCCCGCCCCGGACGCGCCAGCGAGACCACCACCGCCCGCCACGACAAGATCACCACCCGCCTACGCCAAGCCGGACTCGGCGCGATCGGCGACCTGGGCTTCGTCGGCCTGGACGACGACCCGGACAACCCGGCAATCGTCACGGGACGCAAGGCGGCACGCAACCGCCCACTGACCCGGGCCGAGAAACAGGCAAACAAGCTGGTCAGCCGGGAGCGCGCCGCCAACGAACACGGCTTCGCCGACCTCAAGAACTGGCGGATCCTCACCAAGATCCGCATGAACGCCAAGCACGGCACCGCCCTTCTACGGGCTCTGCTCGTCCTGACCGCCAGCCAGGTGACCCGATGACGGATGATCAAGCCCGATGATCATGGTCGCCGACCAGCCCACTCATACCTGATGAACCCCAAACCAGCCCCTCTCACCTGCGGATTGAGGATGGAAACTCCTCA
>NZ_SUMC01000353.1 GCF_005047355.1 Actinacidiphila oryziradicis | reverse complement strand
GCCATCTGGGAGCAGATCACCGGCGCCGCCGACCAGCACACCACAGCCTGAGCACAGGCCCCGAACCGGCCCCACCACGCCCCGACACGCCGTCAGAAGCCCACACACCCAACAACGTGACAACGCCCGCGGAAGGCTTCGCGTCGAAACCACGGGTCGCCAGCGCGGCCGTGCCGATCCGCAGTCCTGAAGTCACCATCGGCTGGCGGGGCCCCGGACACAGTGACCGTTTCGGGTGGAGGCAGCCACCTTCACCCCGAGGACCAGTAGTTCGCCGTGCAGGCGCCGATACCCCCAACAAGGATTCTCCCGCGCCAGGCGCAGGACCAGAACGCGAATGGACTGCACTGTCCGCGGCCGCCCCGGTCGCTTCGGGCGCGACACGGCAGCATGGCGGCGTGCGACCAGGTCGCGGTTCCACCGCAGCACGGTGTCCGGACGTACCAGCAGCCGCAGCCTGCGCGGCACCTCCAGCGGGAGCCGGTGCAGCAGCGCCGCCAGAAACGCCCGATCGCTCGGGCTGAACCGCACCTTCTCCTTCCCGAGTTGACGCTCCAGCACCGTGATCTGATGGCGCAGGGCAAGGATCTCCACATCCTTCTCCCGATCACTCATCGCCATCAGGCCCAGCATCGCGAACGCGTTCGTCACACCCAGGTAAGCCAGTCGCAGCAGCACGATCGATCATCATGCCGCAGTGACCGCCAGCCGCGCGAGAGCACCGGCTCGAGCAACCGCGGTCGACATCCCCAAACCCCGGCACACCCACTCCCACCAGGGCGGATGAGGTATTCGGCAAGGGCAGGACTCTGTCGCCCGATCCGCGGTGAGGGCCGATTTGATCAGCCTCACCAGCACGTTCACCGTCGGCCGCCGGTCGGTTTCAGCAGGTCGGCCGAATCGGGCGGCAGAGTCCCGCAGAGCCAGCTGAACGGGTGACCCGCGAAGTACGGATCTAGGGCCAATGCCGCTGACTTTGGGTTGATCTTGTTTGTAGTGTGTGCCTCGGGAGGGTTGCTGAGTGCCACGAGCTGGACAGGTCAAGCCGCCGGTTGAGGAGCGGTTGTCGGATCGCATCGCGTTGGGTG
>NZ_SUMC01000352.1 GCF_005047355.1 Actinacidiphila oryziradicis | reverse complement strand
AGCCTCCGGGTGTGTGACCCGCTCGATCGTGCCGTGCGGTCGATGCGCTTTCCCGGCCGGTCGGACGGGCGGATCAGCGCAGTCCGGCGAAGAGATCGTTCTCGGGTATGGCCGCGCCGGTGGCGTCCTGGACACGTACGAAGGTCTCCATGCCCATCAACTCGCCGAACCTCTCCTTGCCCATCTTGAGGAAGAAGATGTTCTCGCCCTGACTGGCGTGCGCGGCCAAAGCGTCGAACTTCTGACCGCTGAACGCGGTGGTGTCCACCCACGTGGTGATCTCATCGTCGGGGAGGCCGATCTCGGCCATCGCGGCGGCCTCGGCAGGATCCGGCTCCGGCATGTCCTCACGAAACTCGCGCATGATCTCGCCGAACCGCTGCATCATCGAGCGGGGCATCGTGGTCCAGTACACCTTCGGTGCCAGCGCGGTCATCTCCAGCGCCGCCATCGTGATGCGGTGGGCCTGGATGTGGTCGGGGTGGCCGTAGAAGCCGTTCTCGTCGTAGGTGACGACCACATCAGGTCGGTAGTGCCGCATGAGTTCCGCGAGTCGGGCCGCGCCTTCCTGCACGGGGGTCTGCCAGAAGGATCCGGGGGCGTCGTTGCTCGGCCAGCCCGTCATCCCGGAGTCGGCATAGTCCAGCATCTCCAGATCGCTGACCTTCAGGGCGTCACAGCTCGCCTCAAGTTCTTGACGGCGCATCAAGGCGACCGCCGCTGGATCGTGCCCGGGATCGCCCGGCTTGACACCCCCCGGTCCGTCACCGCAACCGCCGTCGGTACACGTCACGAGAACCGTGCGGATGCCTTCCGCCGCGTACCGCGCGAGGACCCCTCCGGTTCCGGTGGCCTCGTCGTCGGGGTGGGCGTGTACTGCCATGAGCGTCAAGGGCCGGTCAGTCATGAAACAGTCCTCCTGCAGAAATACGTCTTGGTCCGAGTGTGCGGCGGGCGTACCGCGATCTTGGGGCCCGGATCCTGGTGGGGCGGACGACCTTGTGGTCTCCGTGTTCCCCGCCCGTGCGGCGCCGGTCCCTCGGTCGATGCAACCGTGCCGGCCGGACCGGCTGTTCCCGGCGCGGCCGCTTG
>NZ_SUMC01000351.1 GCF_005047355.1 Actinacidiphila oryziradicis | reverse complement strand
CCCCATTCCGTCAGTCTCGGAGCCGAGGGCCGCCCGCCGTGTGGGCCTTTCGGCCCCCGGTAGGGACTTGCGGCCTCTCCTGTCGCCGTGACGCAGCCGCGAGGCTGGAAGTGTCCCCGAAGGAGGTCTCCATCATGTTCCCCACTGTCACCGCCGGCCTGGACGGCTCAGCCGAGAGTCTGGCCGCAGCGGACTGGGCGGCCCGCGAAGCCCTGCGCCGCGAGCTGCCCCTGCGTCTTGTGCATGCCTGGGAATGGCAGCCGTACAACTACCCCGCCACCGACGCTCCGCTGGCCGGGGCGGACCCTCAGCGCCACTGGGCCGAGCGCGTGCCGCGCGAGGCCGAAGAAGAGCTGCGGCGCCGCCACCCCGGCCTGCGCATCACCACCGACCAGATCGCCCAGCAGGCGGTCCCGGCGCTGCTGGCCGCCGCCGAGGACGCCGAACTGCTGGTCCTGGGCTCGCGAGGGCTGAGCGGAGTCGCCGGTTTCCTGGTCGGCTCCGTCGCGTCCTCGGTCGCGGCCGGCACGAAACAGCCAGTGGTCCTGGTACGGGCCGGTGAGCTGGAGGAGGACGAGCACGAGCCGGACGCCCTGGACCGCCCCTCGACGCGGTCCCCGTACCGGGACGTCGTCCTCGGCCTCGATCTGCGGCGGCCCAGCGACGCGGTGATCGAGTTCGCCTTCGACGCCGCCCTACGCCGCTCCGCGGTACTACGCGTCATCCACAGCTGGAACCTGCCGACCTACTACGGCTACGGAACGGCGGCCATGGGCCCGGAGTTCGGCGCCGAACTGGCTGCGGAGGAAACCAGCGAACTGGCCGAGGCGCTGCGTCCCTGGCGCGGGAAGTTCCCCAGCGTCGAGGTGACCGAGCAGGCCGTGATCGGCGTGGCCGCCCAACACCTGGTGGAGGCCGCGTCCGATGCCTCGCTGGTAGTCGTCGGTCGCCGCAACCGTCGGGCACCGGTCGGCATGCACATCGGACCCGTCACCCATGCGGTACTGCACCATGCCGCAGCCCCCGTCGCCGTCGTCCCGCACGACTGAAACCCGCACCGAACCCGTACCGGCACCCCGTTAAGGAGACCCCC
>NZ_SUMC01000350.1 GCF_005047355.1 Actinacidiphila oryziradicis | reverse complement strand
CGGCCGCTACCGGACTCGACCGGCAGCAGGTCCTCAGCACGATCGCGGTCAGCGGCTTCGCCTCGCCGGTCATGGCATTCAAGTCGAAGCGCCTGGCAGCTGGGCGCTTCGACAAGCCGGATTTCCGGCTGTGCCTGATGGCCAAAGACCTCATACTCGCCACGGAACAGGCCGCGGCGGCCGGACTGCGCCTGCCGCTCACCACCGCAGCCGCGGAGACCCACGTCCGCGCCACCGAACAGGGACTCGGCGACGAGGACTGTGTCGCGATCGCCCAAGCACTCACACGCAACCCGGGAACCAGCACATGATCATCGACATCCACGCGCACCTGTCCCCACCGGAAGCCGCACGGCGCTTCCCCATGCCCCCCAGCCTGACCGACGTCGACGGAATGCTCGCCGCCCGCGCCCAGGCCGGGATCGACCTCACCATCATCGGCAGCCCCGTCGGGGCCGGCGCGATGGCACGGGTCCCGGGCGTCGACAACTACGCACAACCGCGGGACCAGCTACGCAGTTTCCACGCCTGGATGTCGGGACTGATCGCTTCGTTCCCGGACCAGTTGCGCGGGTACGTGTACGCCAACCCGCTCGGTGACGACGACCATCTGGAAGGAGTCAGGCAGACACTGGCGGACCCCGCCTTCGTCGGCCTGATCACCACCTCCAGCGTCCACGGCGAGCTGCTCGGCTCTCCACGAGCCGACTCCTTCTTCGCGCTGGCCGCGGAGACGGGAGTGCCGGTCCTGGTGCACGCCCCGGCCGAACCGGCCGGCACAGAGCGGGTCGACGACATCGGCTTCGTCGAGCAGATCGGCCGCTTCTGCGACGTCACCATGGGCATGGCCATGATCGCTTTCGCGGGATGGCTGGACAAGTATCCCGGGCTGCGACTCATCGGTGCCACCGGCGGCGGTGCGATGGCGTTGCTGCCGGAGCGCCTCCAGACAGCGGCGCGGCCCCGGCACTGGGGCGGGGGCGCGCCGCCGGCGCAGTCGGCCGCCCCGCCGGCGGCCGACCCGGGCGCGGCACTGCAGCGCATGTACGTCGACACCAGCCCGCTCAGCCCGGCACACCTGAGCCTCAACGCCGAGGTGCTGGGGCCCGAGCGGATGCTGTTCGGCACCGACTCGCCGCCGCTGTCGGTGCC
>NZ_SUMC01000035.1 GCF_005047355.1 Actinacidiphila oryziradicis | reverse complement strand
CACTTCTACGGCCGCTTCATGATGCAGCCCACACCCGGCGCAGTCCCGCCCCTGCAGGCACGCCTGGTCGCGGCGACCCTCGCCGACCAGGTCGGCGCGGCCCTCGACACGTCGCGGACCGCCCGCGGCGGAAGCTGAGGCGCCGGCGCGTCCGCAGCGAAAGCTGAAGCGCGGACCGCCCCCGGCGGAAGCCAAGGCGCGGACCGCCCCCGGCGGAAGCCAAGGCGCGGACCGCCCGCGGGCCGGACCTGGGCCGGACGGGGCGGACCGTTATCCGCTATCCGCGCGGCAGCCAGGGAGCGTCGTCGCGGAGTCGCCGGGGGTGCAGCGGCAGCCGCCAGGCGTTGCGGCGGTGAACAGCGTCGAGGTCGCGCCGCAGCGGGGGCGGCGGCACGGCCAGCACCGGGCATGTCGCGTGCACCAGGCAGTAGCAACTGGTCGAGGGCCTCAGCACTCGGCGCAGCAAGCCGTGCTGACCGGCACCCACCACCAGCAGGTCGTCCTCCCGGTCGGCGGTCCGGACCAGCATCTCGCCCGCCGGCCCGCGCAGGACCTGGGTCAGCAGCCGGCCCCCGATCCAGCCATGGCCGAGGGCCGTGTCCAGCGCGGTGCTCAGCCGCTCCTCGGCCAGGCGGCGGCCCTCGGCAAGCAGCGGCGGGAGTGGGGCACGGCGATAGGCGGACTCACCGCCCACCGGCTCCCAGGCCAGCACCGCCAGCACATCCGCGTCGGTATGGCGGGCCTCGGCCATCGCACGGTGCAGCGCGGCAACGCTGCCCAGCGAACCGCTCACGCCCACCACGATGCGCCCGCTGCCGGTCTCGTCCATCGGTGCTACCGCTCCCTCTCGGAGTTCTCGGAGTGCGCCTCCCTGGGACACCCGCTGGGGCCCGCCTGGGCCGTGTCCGGCACCGCCTGGCGCAGATCACGGTCGCAGAGCCCCGGCGGGTGTACTTCGTCCACCGAAACGCGACCGCGGGCCGAGAGCCACCGTCCTGACGAGCCTTTGACGCGGGACAGCGCCGGATTGACGGATCCCTGACTCCGGCCCACCGGTATTCACTCGCCGAGCCCGACGTCCTCCAGGTCCAGCGTGCGCTGGATGCGCCTGCGCGTGGTGTCACTGATCCGGTGCTCGTCGTAGAGCCGTTGCAGCTCGGCGGACTCCGCCTCGATCAGTGCCCGCCGCATCGCGCGATAGGCGGTGGCGGTCGAGTCCGCCGGATCCGCGGCCTCGTCCAGCTGGGCCCTGGCGTGGTCGAGACGGGCCTGCAGCCCCCGGCGCAGCTGGTCCACGACGACCTCGGGCGCGGCCTCCAGTTCGGCGAGCTGCTCCAGCTGGGTGAGCCCGGCGCGGGCGAGGCTGTCGCGGGCGTTGGCCTCTTCACGTTCGGTGTGCGCGGGTTCCAGGGCGATGCCGGAACGGCGGACCACCGGTGCCAGCGTGAAGCCCTGGAGGACCAGGGTGAAGACGACGACCGCGGTGGTCAGCACCAGCACGAGTTCCCGCTGTGGAAGCGGCGTGCCGTCGTGAGCGGTGAGCGGGATGGACAGAGCCGCGGCCAACGGCAGGACGCCGCGGGTACCGGCCCAGGAGAGCACGGCGGGCACCCGCCAGGTCACCGGGCCGATGCCGCGCCGGCGCTGCATGGCGGCCGAGAGCGGGAAGACCCAGACCATCCGGACGGTCAGCAGGGTCCCGGCCACGGCGAGCGCCTGCAACGGCCACGCGTGCCCCTCAGCGCCGAGATCGCGGATCAGCGAGGGGAGTTCCAGGCCGATGATGGCGAAGACCACGCTCTCCAGCAGGAAGACGACGGTGCCGTAGACGGCGTGCACCTGCAGTCGGATGGGCGCGTTGGTGAGCCGCTGTGCCTGGCCGCCGAGGACGACCCCGGCGACCACCACCGCGGTCACCCCGGAGGCGTGCACATCCTCGGCCAGGACGTACGCCGCGTACGGCGTGACCAGCGCGATCACCGTCTCCAGCACGGGGTCCTCGGTACGACGACGGATCAGCGCCACCAATCCGGCCACAACTGCCCCGACCAGCGCCCCGCCCCCGCCCAGCAGCACGAACTCACCGGCGGCCGTGCCGCCCGAGAGCGCCCCGCCGGCCACAGCGGTACCCACGGCGACCTTGAACAGCACCAGGCTGGTGGCGTCGTTGAACAGACTCTCCGCCTGCACCATCATCTGGACGCGCGGCGGCAGCGCGAGCCGCCGCCCCAGCGCGGTCACCGCGACCGGGTCGGTGCTGGCCAGTACGGCACCCAGGACGAAGGCCGTCGTCCCGGAGAGCGGAGTGATCGCCGCCGCCACCGCGCCGACCGCGGCGGCCGAGGCCAGCACCAGCCCGAAGGCGAGCACGGTCACCGGCCGCCATACGCGCCGCAGCTCCCGCCAGGAGATCTCCTCCGCCGAGGCATAGAGCAGCGGCGGGAGCACCACCAGATTGATCACCTGCGGAGATACCCTGAAATCCCTCACCCAGGGCAGCAGGCCGACGCCGATACCGGCGATGACCAGCAAGGACGGCGCCGGGATACGCCAGTGACGGGCCCCCGTCGCCACGGCCGTCGCCAGGGCGACCAGGAGCAGTACTGCGGTCAGATCGGTCATGGCGCGTCCCCCGGGTCGTCAGAACTGGTCGTGTTTGACCTACCGCCGACCAGGCTTCCCGGCACTCCTAGGCCAGTCTAGTGAATCTCTGACGTCGGGGATCTCCTCTGCGCCCGCCACCCGGAGGGGCCGAGGTCGAGTACGTAGAGCCCGGGAGCCAGCCCGGGAGCCAGCCCGGGAGCCCCGGGGATCCCACCGCCGTCAGACACGACGGCTGAGCCTTTCCAGGAGGGGGATCGCGGCGGCCAGCTGCCCTCGCTCGGCAGGGGTGAGCTCCTCGGTGATGGCCCGGGTCAGGCGCCGCGCCTTTTCCCGGCGGAGCCCGCGCAGCGCCTCCAGCCCTGCGTCGGTCAGCGATACGACAACGCGGCGGCCGTCGTGCGGGTCCGGGTCGCGGGCCACCAGCCCGCGTTCCCGCAACGCGGCGACGATCGTGCCCATGGACTGCGGACGGATGCCCTCCCCGGCCGCCAGCTCGCTCGGTGTCGCCGGGCCCTCGCGGTCCAGCCGTACCAGCACCGAGGTCTGTGACAGGGTGAGCTCGCCGTCCAGATGCACCTGGCGGAGCCGGCGTACCAGTGGCCCCAGGCAGGCGCGCAGTTCCGCCGCCAGACGTGCCGCGTCCTCGTGGATCATCACGGTCGACAGTATAGACTTATCAGCCAAGACTTATAATGGGAACCATGAGCGATTCCCTAACCGCGACAACAATCCGGTTCACCGGTCACGACGGCGACGAGATCGAGGCGTACCTCGCCCGCCCGGAGGGCGAGGAGCGACGCGGCGGCGTCGTTGTCATCCACCACATGCCCGGCTACGACCGGGCCACCAAGGAGATCGTCCGTCGGTTCGCCGAACTCGGCTATGACGCGATCTGCCCCAATCTCTACCACCGCGAAGCGCCGGGCGCCGCTCCGGACGATGCGGCCGCGACCGCTCGGGCCAACGGCGGCGTGCCGGACCCCCGTCTGCTCGGCGACGTCGCGGGCGCCGCGGCCCATCTGCGTGCGCTTCCCAGCTCCAACGGGAAGGTCGGCGTGATCGGCTACTGCTCCGGCGGGCGGCAGTCCGTACTGGCGGCCTGCAACCTGGACGTGGACGCCGCGGTGGACTGCTACGGCGCCTTCGTCACCGGCACCCCGCCGGAGGGCTTCCCGCTGAAGGTCACCAACCTGGTCGACCAGCTGCCCGGGCTGCGTGCGCCGCTGCTGGGTCTGTTCGGCGCCGACGACAAGTACCCCGGTCCCGAGCAGGTGGCGGAGCTGGAGCAGATCCTGTCCGCCCACAACAAGGACTTCGACTTCCACAGCTACGAGGGCGCCGGCCACGCCTTCTTCACGGTGGACCGTGTCCGCTACAACGTGGCGGCGGCCAACGACGGCTGGGAACGGATCACCGCCTTCTACGCCAAGCACCTGGGAGCTTGAACATGTGCACCTACACCACCGTCAAAGACTCCGTCGACGGCAGCGCCAAGGGGCCGGGCGGCTCCTGGTTCCACGTGTCGGATGTGACGGTGTACTTCGACCACCCCGTACACGCCATGGCCGAACACACCCTCAACATCGACTTCGCCGATCCGTCCAAGGGCCCCTCGGCCCGGGTCGCGCTGGAGCTGACCGCGCAGTCCGCCCGGCAGCTCATCGCGGCCGTCCAGGAAGCCCTCGCAGCGGTCCCCGCCGAACTCGCCGCCTGACGCGGTCGGAGGCCGCACCGCCCACCGCCCCCTGACCCGGCGGGCCCGGCCGGCGCAGCCTCCGAGGGCGACGGTGTTGCCGCTCCGGCCCAACCGCTCGGAGTACGCTGAGCTCAGCCGCGCCAGGCCCGTCGAGCATGCTCAGGGGAGGTACGCCATGACCGCCGAGATGGTCGCGCCCGCATGGATGCACGCTCCAATCACCGCCGAGCAGTACGCCTCCTGGTCCGAGGAGCAGTGCGCGGGAATCGAGATCGTGGACGGGATGGTCGTCGTAAGCCCCAGCGCGTCCAAGCGGCACAATCGCCTGGCCCGGATCCTGGCGAACGCCCTGGACTCCGCCGCGGGTCCGGAATGGAACGCCGACGCGGACTTCGATGTTCGCCTGCAGGACGTGCCCCTCAGCAACCGCCGTCCGGACGTCGTCGTCTACCGCGCGGACACCATCGACATCACACCCACCCGGCCCGAACATGTACTGCTGGTCGTCGAGGTCGTCTCACCCGGCTCGGAAACCACCGACCGGATCGTGAAGGTGGACCAGTACGCCAAGGCCGGCATCCCGTTCTACTGGCGTATCGAACAGGCCGCCACGGGTGTCCCGCTGGTGTACACCTGCGTTCTCGACCCGGCGAGCAGGGACTACCGTGACAGCGACGTGTTCACCGGCACGGTCAAGACAGTGGCGCCCTTCTCCCTGGAAATCGACCTCACCACGATCTGACCGCCGGCCCGCCGACCCGCCGGACCAGTTCACCAGAGATTGTGGTGGGCCCAGATCGGGTCACCCGCGTAGGGGTGATGGGCGTCGAGGTTGTCGCGGGCCGGGTGACGATGGCCGACGGGGCCCTCGGCAAAGGCGCGCAGGAGGTTCTCCGTCACCCGTCGCGTGAAGGCGGCGGTGGCCGGGGGGATGCCGTGGGCGCCGTCTCCCTTCAGCGACTCGACCCATCGCATGGTGCCGGCATTGAACGTCCCCGCCCCGGCGGGCACGGTGTAATACGCCGAGTTGGCGAAACTGCGCACACCTCGGCAGACCAGAGGGGAGTGGGCGAGGATCTCGATCGGCCGGGGCGTGTTCGAGCCGCCGTCGACCCGGTCGTACTCGGTGCCGACCAGATTCGCGAAGCGGGTGTCGCGCGTGACGCCGGTGCCCGCGAACAGCCAGTGGCCGGGCTCGGCGACCACATAGGCGGCGCTCGTGCCGTTCGACTCGTACAGGGTGCCCGTGAGCGAGTTCTCCGGGCGGGCGTGCGGGGGCTCGCGCCAGTCGGCGGTAACGGCCGCGTCGTCCTTGCCGTGCATCGGATCGTGCGGCCAGTCGGTCTTGTAACAGACCACCAGCCGCCTGTCCCGCCCGGCGGAAGGCTCCAGCCGGATGCGGCGGAAGCAGGCGTTCGCGCCGAGGAACACCAGGTTCGCACCCGCGTCCCGGGCGGCGGTCACCCGGTCACGGATCGCCGGGGACCAGTACTCGTCATGGCCCAGCGAGACCACCGCGCGCGCCCCGGCCAGCAGGTGCGGCTCACGGTCGAGGTCCATGCTCGTCACATACGCCAGCGACAGCCCAAGGCTCTCGGCCAGGGCGATGGCGGGCTGCTCGTACGTGGTGAACAGGGGCGCGCCGTCGCCGTCGTACGGACGGTCGCAGCTGACCGCCAGTGAACGCCCCGCATAGTCAGCCTTCCCGCCCGGCCCGTGGTACAGGCTCCGGCCGCCCCAGGCGTTGTACGCCTGCCAGGTCGCCACCGCGTTCACCAGGACCAGCCGGCCCGCCGTCTGCCGGGACCGCACGGTGACCGGCACATAGCGCTGCTCCCCGGAGCCGGCGGTGAGCCGTACGAGGTACGCCCCCTCGGGCCAGCCACGGGTGGAAACCCGGGTACTCGGCCGCCAGCCCGCCGCCGACACCGTACGGGTCGGCCCTGCGGGATCCGGCACCGGCTGGGCCGCCCCCGGCAGGTGCCCGGATGACCACACCTTGCGGGCCTGGGCACCGCCGTACCAGCCCATCCGGAACGCCTCGGCACGGAACGGGCCGCCCGTGGTGGAGACATACAGCCCGAACGATTCGCCCGGCAGCACACTCACCCGGTCCGCGTATCCCTCGATCGCCCGGTCGGCTCCTCCGTCCCGCAGGCCCCAGTCGCGGTCACCGGGGCGGTCGTTCTCCGACACGGGAGCGGCGTCCGCAGTACGGCCCGGGGGCGCCGAGCACCCGGCGGCGACGGCTCCCGCGCCCACCGCCGTACCGAGAAAGCGCCGACGGTCCCACTCCGACCTGCCACCCACGCACGCCTCCTCACCTCACCGGAAGAGATTCACGGCAGAACCCACCATGGGGTATTCCCCACCGAACCCGGATGTGGCGCGCCGATCGGGCAATCTGTACGCGGCGGCGTTCAGGGGCGCCAAGGTCGCGCTGCCCGCGCTACTGAGTCAGCAAAGCACGCACTGTCCTCACCGCTGCCCGTACCGGCCGTACCGAGCGGACGGTCGGGGGCGGAGCAGACCGCCGGTGACAGGCAGACCGCCGCGCGCTGAGGTCAGGCGTGGATCCGCAGAGCGGCGTCAAGGGCCACCCGGATGCTGTGCCGCCAGCCGTCGTGCAGGCGGGCGTTCGACTCGTCATAGACGCTGGCCCCCGCTACGAGGTTGGAGGAGCAGGCACAGATCATGGCGGCCCGCAGGCCGCGCTGCCGGGCGACGACATACAAGGCGGAGGCCTCCATCTCGACGTTCGTCAGGCCGAGGCGGCTCAGCTCATCGATGAACGCCGGGGTCTCGGCGTAGAAGGCGTCATCGGTGGCGTTGATCCCCGAGTGCACCGCGAATCCGGCCTCCGGCGCCAGCTCGCGGGCCACGTCCTCCAGCGCGATGGTCAGCCGCAGATCGGGGACGGCAGGGTAGCCCCTGGGCACATAGGCGTCGCTGGTCCCGTCATTGCGCAGGGCGCCATGGCTGATCAGCAGGTCCCCGGGGCCGATGTGCGGTTGCAGGGCCGCGCTGCTGCCCACCCGTATGAACGTGTTGACCCCGCACCGGGCCAGCTCCTCCACCGCGATGGCGGTGGAGGGGCACCCCATGCCCGTGGAGGTGGCACTGACCCGGAGCCCCTGGTAATAGCCGGTGACGGTGCGGTGTTCGCGGCGGTGCGCCACTTCCGTGACATCGTCGAGGAACTCGGCGATCAGGGCGACCCGGAAAGGGTCACCCGGCAGCAGCGCGATCTCACCGACCTCCCCGGGTGCCACACCGATGTGGTACTGCCGGGCACTCGTACCGACGGCTGACTTGTCGACGACGGACATGATGGTCCTCTCCTTGAGCCATGGGATGGGCGTGGGCCGGTTCGTGCCTTCGTGGCGACAGGTGCTCTCGCTGTTCCTGTTCGCAACGTTGTCGCTGACGTTGGCCGTGGGCATCGCGTACGCGTACACCGGCATACCGGCCTGCGCACCGGAGCACCGGCGACCTCACCGGGTGCTGCGGGCGCCCGGCACTGACGGTCACCCGCGGCGGTTTGCCCGCCGACTACCGGTCGGCGGTGCCGGGTTCGACCACCCAGCGCATGGTCTGCCCCGTGATCTCGCGGATCATGTCGAAGTCGCCGTCGTAGTGCAGGACCGTCAAGCCTCGCCGCCCCGCGATAGCGGCGATCAGCACGTCGGAGAGTGAGAGAGCCCGGTGGAAGCCCCGGCGCAGCGCCTCACGCTGGAGCCACAGGGCCCGTTCGTGTTCCTCATCGTTACAGGGGACATAGTCGAAGCCACGGAGGCTGAGGCGGGTACGGGACGCGTCCTGCTTGGTGCGCGCGCTGTAGACCATCCCGTACTCGACGACCGCGCAAGTGACCAGGAGACCACGGTCGTTCAGGTCGTCCAGCACTTCCCCCGCCCCTGGCTGTCCCCAGCGGGCAAGGGCTGACTTGTCCGCGAGAAAGACACTCACGCAGCGCTCTCCCGGTCCCGGGGACGGGTTCCGACTGGGCCGGTATTATCGACGATCTCATTGAAGTCGAGCTCCCCAGACTTCACAGCGTCGGCGAACTCCTGACGCAAACGCCGTTTGACGGCATCCTCCATGGCGGCACGTACGGCTGCCGCTTTTGTCTTGGCACCGTACAGCCGCATGGCTTCCTCAACGATCTCGTCATCGAGATCGATAACAGTACGAGACATGACCTCTCCCTCTAAGTGTGACACTGAAACGATATCGCTATGCGCACACATGATGGCATCGTTTTAGGTCGTGCCATCCGGGTCGCCCTCGCCCCCAGGTGAGGGGGGCTGGTTCACCGTCCGGCGCAGCGGCGGCCCCTTCGCCGGTGCTCGGCTCAGTCGCGGTCAACGGTCAGCCGCGAGGTTCACAAGCCGGCTTGTGGACGGCGCGTCCCTTCCAGGTGCGCAAACCGCGCCGGTCGAGCCAGTGCGAGTAGAAGAACAGCCCTACCGCCAGTGCGACGGAGACCGGGTGCGCGAGCGCGTCCGGCCACGTGCGGTCACCGCACGCCCGTGCGGTGATCCAGCGCCCGGCGACTGCGGCCAGGTATCCGCACAGTCCGGTCAGCGAGCCGAAGCAGGCGGCCACCGGCGGCAGTACGTAGCAGAACAGCAGGGCCATCAAGGCGAGGAGGCCCACGGGCAGCGGGGCTGCCGTACACATCGACTTGGCATAGCCTTCGGCGATTTCCCTCCACCCCGTGTACATCCGGCAGTCGGCCAGTCTCGCCCCGTCGACGCACACCAGGCGGCCTCCGGCCCGTCCGACCGCACGCGCGATGGCCCAGTCCTCCAGCACCTGGTCCCGTACCCCCGCGTGCCCCCCGCCGTGCTCGTACGCCGTGCGGTCGAACACCAGCAATTGCCCCTCGGCGCTGGCCATTGCGCCCCAGCCGGGACGTTGCATGGCCCGCATCGGGAACAGGGTCAGCCATGTCCATCCGAGCAGGGGCTGGCACAAGCGCTCTGCGGGTGTCACCGCCAGCATGCGGAGATGGGTGGAGAGCACCCCGGCATGGCTGTCGCGAGCCAGATGGGCCAGCGAGGCGAGTGCATGAGGTGCCAGTACGACGTCGGCGTCGACGAAGACCAGCAGGCGCGCCGCCGGGTCGGCTCTGTCCGCGAGCTGCTGGCAAGCGTGCGGCTTCCCCAGCCAGCCCGGCGGCAGTGGCGCGCCCGACAGGATCCGGACGGTGGCGTCGGCCCGGTAGCGAGCCCGGCCCTGAACCGGGTCCGGAGTGTGGCCCAGGTCCGGGTCCGGGTCCGGGGTCGCGGCCGGGTCCGGGTCCGGGGTCGCGGCCGGGTCCGGGGTCGCGGCCGGTGTGGGGGCTTGGGCCGTGCAGTCGTCCACGATTGCCCCGTTTGCGCGGGCCACGTCTCGCACCACCTCGGCGGTGCCGTCCGTCGACCCGTCGTCGAGCACGGTGATCTCCATCCGGGGCACACCGCGCTGGGCCAGCAGCGAACGCAGCAAAGGGCCGATCCGGTCCGCCTCGTTTCTGGCCGGTACCAGGACGGCCACCGCCTCACCGACGTCCGGCGGGGACATCCGCGGGGTGCGGCGGCCCCAGCGGGCGTTGACCGCAGAGTGCGCGGACAACAGCGCACAGCCCCACGCGGCCCAGGTGACCGGATCCGTCATCGCGCGGCCGGGCGATGACCGTGGTGACGGCGGGGCTTGCGGCCCGGCCGCAGCGGCATCGACACCCGCTCGCCCGCCCGCGCCGTGGCAGCGCCCGCGGCACCGGCGGAGGCCGCGGCCTCCGCCGAGGCTGCAGGCATCAGCCCGTCCACGACAGCCGCAGGGGCAAGGCCCCGAATTTCATACCGAACCGCTGCACGCATGGTCGCCTTCTGAGAGCCGCCGAGTGAGGGAAGAGTCCCAGGAGTAGCGGCTTCCGAAGTCGTCGGCGCCAGGTAACGGCAGCCGGTCACCCGGTTGAGGGCATTGGTCATACCGGGTGAACGATGCGTCCCGCTCCCGACACCAACAACGACAGGATCGCCATGGTCGGCGCATGGCCGCAGCCGGGACCGCCGTCAGCGAGCGGTGGCGCCTGCACTGCCCACGGCGCCGCCGACGGACGGCGCGGACGAGACCGGAGCGCTGGAACCGTGAGTAGTCGGAGTGGGGGTGGGTTTGGAACTGGGAGTGGAACTGACACTGCTGCCCGGCGCCCCGCTCACGTCCGGTGCGGCAGAGCTTCCCGTCTGCGGCGTCGCATCGCTGGATGACGCGTCCGGGGTGGGTGTCGGGCTGGTGGAAGGGCCCGGGGTGCCGGCCGAGCCACCGCCCAGCGAGGTTCCCTTGCCCGGCTCGTTCTTGACCACGGCCGCTACCGGCTTGCCGGCGATCACCTCCACCGCGGTCACCGTGGCCATCGCCAGGGCGAACACCAGGCCCGTCGTCAGGGCGTACGTCTTCCAGCCCTTGGGTGTCCGGGCGGTGCGGCCCGGAGACGTGGCGACCGACTCCCCGTCCGTCCCGGCGTGCTCATCGTCCGGGCCGCCGGGCGCTAAGTGCGCCGCCGCGTCACCAGCCGGACCGTCCGCCGGCAGAGCGAACGCGGCCCGGGCGTCCGCGCGCTGTCTCGCCCGCTCCTCGCGCGTCGTTCTCGGCGCCACCGCCATTGCCACCGGCACCCGGCTACGGATTCCCTCGCCCGTCCGTCGGAAAGCGTGCTGGAAGACCGCCGCGCCGGTGGTCGCACTCGCACTGACCACGGCGGCGCCGATGATCGTCCCGTTCACTCCCAGCAGGGACGCCAGCACCGCGCCCACCACAGTCGCTAGCGAGCTCGCGACCACCTGCACGGCGCTGAGGTCGAGTACCTTCCGCTTCGGCTCTCTTTCCTCTTCTTCGGGTTTGTTGCGATCCGCCACAGATGCCCCTCGGTAGTCCTGGAACCGGCAGTTCAGCCGTTCGCCGACCTCGCACTATCCGCAGGAAATACGAGCTGTGATCGAGATCCGGGGACATTTCGAACGCCAAGCGCAAGGACCGTCAGTCCTCCCGGCGGGAACGACGTCGCCAGGAAAACGGACCGGGCAGGTTGACCGACTCGGTCCGCTCCCCGCGCGTGTTGACGGTGTAATGCCCGTGCTTTCCACCACTGGTGATGGACATCGAGCGCTTGTTGATGTTCAGGCGTACTCCCGGGAGGATCCGGAAGGATTTATGGAAGCCCAGAGGCATGTGAGACTCCTTCAGCGTTGGACGGTACGACGGACGCCTGCCCAGCTGACGGCGTTTCATTTGCGGCCGGTGACTGCGGATGGTGGCCTGCCGGCCGCGGCGCTGTCGCGCCCCCTGACGCGCGGACGGCACCGCGCCGGCTCATTCGGCCGACGCGGGCCCCCGGGCCGGATCCGCGCCGGACCGTCGGCGGTCCGTAAGATTTCGGGCGGAATCGGTACCCCGGTCATGGCGCACGGTTCGTATGTACGCGGCCTTGACCTCTTCCCAGCGGGTGGCCTGGACGGGGGTGAGGGTGCCACGGAGGGCGGCGAGTGCGAGGAGATTGGCCTCGGCTCCGGAGGCGAGGGTCTGTGCCTCGGCGCGGTAGTGGTCGTCGACGAGGGCCTGGAGTTCGGCGTCGTTCATGACGGGGACGATGCGCTCGGCGAGCTTGTTCAGGTTGCGGTAGGAGCCCTGGAGCTGGAAGGGCGGTTCGGTGCGGGAGGCGTCGGACCGGGCGGCGGAGGCGATGTAGGCGCGGTTGACGGCCAGCACCGTCCGCCGGGCGTGCAGCAGCTTGCCGAGGACCGCGAGGATCCGGTCGAGCTCGGCAGGCGGGTAGGGGTGAGCGAGCCGGTCGGCGCGGACGGAGTCGTCGCCGCCGGCGCGCCGGATGAGGAGTTCGAGGTCGCTGCGGTCGCGGGCGGCGAGCGGGGCGAGGACGGGGTTGGAGGTGAGGGCGTTCTCGATGAAGCTGAGGGCGAAGACCTCGTCGCGGCCGGTCAGGACGTCGCCGAGATTCCAGACGTCGGCGCGGTTGGCGAGCATGTCGGGGATCCGGAAGCGCTGCCCGGACTCGGTGTAAGGGTTGCCGGACATGACGACGGCGAAGCGCTTGCCCCGCAGGTCGCGGGTGCACGGCTCGCCGTCCTGGACGGCCTGGATGCGGCGCTGGGCGTCGCAGAGCGGGATGAACCGCTGCAGCAACTCGGGGGAGGCGTGCTGGATGTCGTCCAGGTGGAGCAGGACGTTGTTGCCCGCCGCCAGGGCGAAATTGATCTTCTCGATCTCCTGGCGGGCGGTGACGTTCGGCGCCTCGGCGGGGTCGAGGGACGTGACGGCCCGGCCCAGCGCCGGGCCGTTGACCGTGACCAGGAGCAGGCCGAGGCGGTCGGCGACGTATTCCACGAGGGTGGTCTTGCCGTAGCCCGGCGGGGAGATCAGCAGCAGGAGCCCGGAGTTGTCGGTGCGCTTGGCATCCCCGGCGGCGCCTATCTGGCGGGCCAGGCTGTCGCCGATGAGGGGGAGGTAGACCTCGTCCGACAGCCGGTTGCGTACGAAGGTGCTCATGGGGGCGGGCCGGTAGTCGTCCAGGCGCAGGCGGGCGCGCTCGCGCGCTGTCAGGTCGGCGCGCAGGCGCTGGTAGGCGCGGAAGGCGGGGACCCGGTCGGCGCGGAAGGCGGCGGTGCGGGCGAGGAACTCGTCCAGCCGGACGCGGAGAGCGCCGCCCCGGACCCGGGGGTGCTCGCCGAGCAGACCGTGGACCGTGGTGGTGAGGCCGGCGGCGCAGTGCCGGCGGGGCAGTCCGTCGCACAGCGAGAGGGCCACCGCTTCGGCGAGGTCGTCAGTGGCGGCCTGCTCGCCCGAGGCGTTGAGGAAGGAACCGAGCCAGGCTTCGGCGAGTTGGTGACGTGCTGTCAGGGACGCGATGTCGTCGGGGAGGGCGTGCAGGGCGGTGTCCAGGCCCTGCCCGCCGGTGGCGGACCGGAACTTCTCGGTCAGCGTGCGGGCGGTCGCGCTGGTGACGAAGGCGTACGGCGTCGCGGCGAGCTCCTCGAAGAGGTACTCCCCCGCCTGAGCGGTCCCCTCGGCGGCGAGGCCGGTGGTGTCCAGGAACGCCGTGACGCACCGGCTGATCTCACTGCCCAGCGCGTCAATGGCCGGTGCCGGGCCGAAAGCGGCGCGGGCCTGGGCCAGCGAGGCGGCGCGGGAAGACCAGGCGGTACGGGATGCCTCGTCGGCTCCGTACGCCCAGAACAGCTGGGCGGCGGCGCGGGCGGCAGCCGGGTAGCGCAGCAGCCCGGCGTCGGCGCGCAGACGGAGCAGGGCGCCGAGGACGGCGGTGGCGTCATGGTCGTGGACGCCGCGCTCGTAGCCCTCGTCGTGGCGGGCCTCGGCGGCGTGCCGGACCAGGCCGAGCAGCCGGTCCTCGGCGGCCGCCTCGTACAGGGCCTCCAGGGATCCGGCCTGCTCGGCCTCGGTTAGCAGGGAAGCGGCGAGGTACTCGGCCCGGCAGACCTCGGGAGTCTCGGAGGGGAGGTGCTGGTCCCAGTACGGGCGGGTGGCCTCGAACCGCGGGTCGCGGACCGGTGAGCGGTAGTCGGTGCCGGTGAGGGCGAAGGCCATCCGGCGCTGGTGGGGTGTGAGGACAAGCTCGGCCCGCTGCGTGGTGACGGCGAAGCGGTGGCGGCCGAGCCGGATGGTGCCGCCGTCGTCCGCGTAGAGGTCGAGGCGGTCGCGCAGTGTGCGGGCGGCTTCCTGGCGGGCGGCCCGGACCCGGCCGGTCAGCTCCTCCGCCCGCACCGGGTCACCGAGGCCGCGAAGTTCGTCGGCGGACCGGCGGATCTTGATGACCATGGGGTCGGTGGCGAAGTAGGTGTTGACCTCGTCCAGGGTGTTCAGCGTGGCGAGGCGGCGGCGGACGCTGTCCAGGACGCGGGTGGCGGAGTCGGCGAGGCGGTCTGCACGGCGGGCCCGCTCGTCGAGCAGGGACTGCTTGCGGGCGGCGAACGCGTCGTGGACCTCGGTACGCCTGGCGGCCAGTTCGGCCGTGAAGTCGTCGAACTCCCCAAAACGGGCTTCCAGGTCCTCGGTCCGGGCCAGGAGGAGGGCCAGCTGGTCCTCACACGCCTCCGGGGTGTCGGCGGCGGCGAGTGCGGCGGTGACGGCCTGGCCCAGCAGGGCCGATTCGGCGGCGAACGCGGCCCTCCCCTCCTGGCCGAGCAGTTCCGCGCGGCGGACGGCGAGGGTGGCGCGGGCCCGGTTGACGCCGGCGAGCACGGTGCCGATGCGCTCCAGGATCGCGGTGCGGACGGTCGCGTCGGCGAGCTCAAGGCCGAGATCCAGGCCGGTCGCGACCTCGGTGACGACCCGCAGACCCTCGGCCTGTTCCGCCAGCCGGTCCGCGACGGGGGCGGCCTCGGCGGTGGTACCAATGGCCCCGGCCTCGGCGGCCAGCCGCTCGGCCTCCTGCTGGTAGCCGGTGAACGCGTCGTCGCGGGCCAGGAACTCCACTGCCCGCCGGGCCGCGTCGGCCAGACCGTCCTCCAGCTCGGCGGCGAGCCGGTCGATCCGCCCGGCGTCGGCGTAGCGCAGCTCCCGCAGTGATTCCAGGCGGCCCTGGGCCCGGCGGAGTCCGGTGAGCTGTTGCACCCAGGCGTCGGCGGTCGCCTGCGCCTCGCCCCGGACGCGGCGCAGCAGGGAGGTGATGCGTACGGCGGCCTCGTCGAGGGCCTCGGTGGCACCGGCGGTGAGCGCGGCGACCGCCTCGAACTCCGCCAGCATCTGCCCGACGGTGGTACGGACCTCGGCCAGCGGCTCGTGCAGGGCGCCGCATCCGGGGTCGGCGAGCCAGTGGTGGAGGCCGGTGATCCGGTCGCAGGCGGCGGCGACTGCCTCGTACACCGGGGCCGCCGGAATCATCTCGTCCACCATGCGGGCGGCCGACAGGCAGTCGGCGACGGCACGGACGAGGTCGGCGTTGCCGACGCGGGCCAGCGGTCCGGTGCCGGCCGACCGCGCGGCGGCTCTATCGGCGGCGTAGGTGTCCGTGACGTACGGGGTGTGCCAGATCTGCGCCGGGTGGACGCGGGCCGGCTCGTCGGCCGGGGCGCGGAGCAGCACCAGGGTGCCGTCGTCGAAGAGCGCGTAGCCGTGGCAGGTAAGCGGGTTGGCGACCTCCTCGCGGATGAGGTTGTACGGCAGGAGCAGGGTGCGGCCCTCGGCGCGGGCGTGGAAGGCGTAGAGCACGTCCTCGCCGTTCGGTGAGCGGATGACGCGCTCGAATTCCAGGCCGGCGGTGTCGGCGTCGAAGATCTTCACTGCTCCGGTGGCCAGGTAGTAGCCGCCGGGAAAGATGACTCCCTGGTCGTCGGGCAGGCGCAGACAGGCCTGTCCGATGCCGTCGAGGCGTACGACCTCGCGGGTGCGGGTGTTGACGACCAGGTGCCGCCAGTCCCTCTCGTTGTACGGGCGGATCCGCAGCAGGATCAGCGCCCCGGCGCGGGCGTGCGCGATGTCGGCGTCGGCCAGGGACTGCAGGGGATCGTCGACCGGCTCGGAGTAGATGCCCGAGGCCGTCCCGGTGTCGTTCTCGGCCTTGACGGTGAGGGTGCCGCCGGTCGTGGCGACGAACGCCTCGCCCGGCTTGCCTGACTCACCGCCGATGGCGATGTGCGGGTGACGGCCCGGGACATGGTCCTCGCGAGTGGTGTCCGTCCAGGCGATGTCGTGCGCGGGCGGGAGGACATGCTCACGCTCGCCGTGCGCGTCGAGGTACGAGACCGTGCCGTCGGAGGCGATCCGCCAGCGCAGGACCCGGATATCGGCCGGCGCCGGACCGGTCTGGAAGACCGCCAGCAATGTGGCGTCCAGCCGGCGCAGTCTCAGCAGCCGGGCGTCACGGTAGTAGCGGTACAGCTCGTCGAGGTCGTGCCGGAAGCGCGGCTCGTCCAGCAGCCCGGGGACGGCGTCGGCGCCGAGGGCTTCCAGGCGGAGGCGGGGCGCGTCGGCGTTGCTTTCGCCGTCGCCGTCGCCGTCGCCGTGTTCGAGGCCGTACAGGGAGAGGACACCCTTCGCGGCACCGGAACCGTTCGCGCCGAACAGCAGGCTGCCGCCGACGGCGACGATGTCACGCGGCACGCTGCTCTCGCCGGTACGGATCCGGCTGGTGCCGGCTAGCTTCAGCTCGGCACCGCCGAACGCCTCCAGCCGCCGGGTGTTCAGGGCCTGGGCCCGCTCGGCCAGTTCGCCGGCCGCCGCGACCAGGCGGGTGCGCAGCACCTCGTACGTACCGGCTTCCAGCCCGGTGGCATCACTCATCAGGCGCGCCGCGCGCCGTTCAGCGCGGCGATCGGCGCTTCGGCGAGGCCGAGGTTCTGGGCGGCGTCCAGCAGTTGCTGAAACTGGACCGCCTGGGCACCGCCCGCCTTGATGAACTTCATCAGCAGCGCGGACACCGTCATATTCCGCACATCGGCGTTGCTCACCGGGCCCAGGACCCGCGTCAGGTCGTCCGTGAAGCTCGCCTCGCCGCTCAGCCACGGCCCGGCGAGGGCCTTGGCTGTGTCGGAGTGCTCGACGAATCCGTCAACGCTCTTGCCAAGCGAGATGGCCCCGACGAGACGGTCGAGGAACATGCTCTCGCCGCCGACGATGTTGATGTCCGCGTTCTCCAGACCGGTGGCCAGCACCGTGGCCTGTGCCTCGGCGACCTGGCGCTGCACATCCAGGCCGGCCAGCCGGATCTCCTTCTCGGCCTCCAGCCGCAGCCGGTACTCCTCATGTCCGCGCGAGGCATCGTCCAGGGCCGCCATCGCTGCCGCCTTCTCCGTCAGACCGGCGGCCTCCGCCTTCAGCTTCTCGCCGACGGACAGCGCGGCGACCAGCGCCTTCTCGCGCTGTACGGCGGCCTCGGCGAGACCGACCTTCTCGATCGCCTCGGCACTGCGCTCCCGTACCTCGACCTCCGCCAGGCCTGCGGCAGCGGCCTCCGCCCGGATGCCCTCGGCGAGCCGGATCTTGGCCTGGGCGTCCAGCTCGGAGGCCTGGTTACGGGCCTGGGCCATGGTCATGGACTCGCGGGCGCGGTGGTGGGCGGCGGCCTCCGCCGCCTCCGCCGCCTTGATGTCCTTGACCAGCTTCTCCTGCGCCTCCGCCTCGGCGTGGATGACGACCGACTGCCGATTGCGCTCGGCCTCCTCCACCACCCGCAGCTTCTTGATGCTCTCCTCCTGCTCGGCGACCGTACGGTCCACCGCGATCCGCTCGCGGACCACATCGGCGACCTCACGGCGCTCCGCCTCGACCTCCTTGTCCTTGGAGATCCGGGACAACTCGGTCGCCCGCTCACGGGCGATGACCTCCAGCAGACGGTCCTTCTCTATCCGCTCGGACTCGACGGCGATGACCCGCTCGCGGTTCTTCTGCGCGACAGCGACCTCGCGGGCCTGGTTCTCGCGCTGGACGCCGAGATGCTCCTCGGTACGGAGGAACGCGGACTGCGCTCCCAGCCGTTCTTCCTCCTGCACCCGGGCGGTGGCCGATTCCTCCTTGGCCCGGAGCGTCTCCACCTCGCGGCGCTGCCGGATCTCGGCCTCGGCCTGCCGCCGCTCCAGTTCCAGGATCGTCTCGCGGGCGTCGACGTTCTGGCGGGTGATCTCCTTCTGCTCGGTGCGCTGGTACTCGTTGGTCCGTACGTGCTCGATCGCGGTCAGCTCGGTGATCTTCCGGATGCCCTGCGCGTCCAGGATGTTGGCCGAGTCGAGCTGGGTCATCGGGGTCTGCTCAAGGAAGTCGATCGCGGCGTCGTCGAGGTGGTAGCCGTTGAGGTCGGTGCCGATGACGGCGATGATCCGGTCCCGGAACTCCTCGCGCTTGGTGTAGAGGTCGATGAAGTCCAGCTGCTTGCCGACGGTCTTGAGCGCCTCGGAGAACTTGGCGGCGAAGAAGGCCTGGATCTCCAGCTGGCTGCTGGCCCGTTCGGTGCCGATGGACTGGGCGACCTTGACGACGTCCTCGACGGTCTTGTTGACCCGCACGAAGAAGTTGATGTGGATGTCGGCGCGGATGTTGTCCCGGCAGATCAGGCCCTCGCGGCCGGTGCGGCGGATCTCGACGGTCTTCACCGAGATGTCCATGAACTCGGCCTTGTGCACCACCGGCAGGACGACGGCCCCGGTGAAGGTGACATCCACCCTCTTCGTCTTGGAGATGATCAGCGCCTTGCCCTGCTCCACCTTGCGGAACATACGGCCGACGAGAAGCAGCGAACCCAGGAGCACTAGCAGTACGACGCCGACGAGCACGCCGGCCCCGATAGTGATGGCATCCATCAGCAGTCCTTGAGGTGGGTGAACGGGCCCCGAACGGCCCTGAAAAGGCGTTGAGTCACATTGAGTCACATTGATTTACACGGCCGGGCGGTGCGGGTCGAGCGCACTGTCATAGGGCGCGACCCGGAAGAACTCGCCGTCGGCGTCGTAGTCGAAGATCAGAGCGGTGCTGCCCGCGGTCAGCCCCTCGTCGGCGGGCCCGGTCCGGACCTGTACGACGGCGGACGAGCCGTCGTCGGCGGTGACTTCGGCCTGGCCGAAGTCCGGCCCCACCCGGCCGGTGCGCACCACGCACACCCGGCCGACGAAGTCCCGGCGTGAGGGCGGCTGTCCCTGCGGCATCAGGCGGCGCAACGGCAGCAGCAGAAGCCGGGTGCCGGCCCAGCCGCACACCAGCGCGGCCGCCAGCACCACTGTGCCCAGCAACGGGCCGTCGGTCAGTACGGTGCCGACCAGGCTGACGAACCAGGCGATCGAGGTCAGCAGCGACACCGTGACGATGACCGGGACGCCGTCCAGCCCGAGCCCCGCCAAGAACCCGGTGAACCCCCCGTGACCGGCGCTGGTGCCGACGTCGGCGCTCTCTCCCCCGTGCCCCCCGTGCCCCCCGTGGAGGGCGCCGACGTGCATGCCACCGAGTAGTACGAGCCCCCAGTACCCGATGACCACCAGGAGCGCGAAGCTGAACAGAGCCGCCGGGTAACCCAGCGCCGCGTCGATGAAATCGCGCATCGCACTGCCCATCCCCCCTCGCGCTGTGGCGCCGATATCGGCGCCACAGCGATGGTGGCAGTGCGGGGTGTCTGCGCACATTGCCAGATCCCGGCAATCTTGCTGCGTTCTTGACAGCCTGCTAACGGTGCAACTTTTGCGAGGTGAGGCGGTCGCCGGGGCGGTCGCCAGGGCGCGAGCGACGGGCAGGCGATAGGCGGGCGACGGTCGGGCGACGGTCGCTACAGCGGCTGCGCGGGCCAGCCCAGCAGCCGGGCGCCCATCGCGGCGGTCTCCAGGGTGTAGCGGTGCAGCGCGTCCGCCGGGTCGTAGCCGGTCAGCATCTTGATCCGCTCCAGGCGGTACGTGAGGGTGCGTACGCCCAGACCGAGCCGCCGGGCGGCCTCGGCGTTGACGTAACCGGCATCGGCGTGGACGGCTATGGTCTCCAGCAACGGGCCGGCGCCGCCCCGCGCGTTGTTCAACGGGCCCAGGACGGTGCGCACCAGGTCGGCCATCGCCGCCCGGTCCCGCATCAGGACCGGGAAGACCAGCAGCTCGGCGGCGCGCAGCACGGGCGCCGCCAGCTCCAGCCGGTCGGCGAGGTCCAGCGCGCTCAGCGCCTCCTCGTACGACCGCACCACCCCGCTCGTGCCGGAGTGCCGCCGCCCCACCGCCACCCGCCGGGCCATCTGATACCCCGGCCCCGGCCGCAGAGCGAGCTCCGCGAAGGCGTCGAACACCGCCCGCTCACTGCCCGGTGCGATGCACACCAGCCGCCCGTCCTTGGTGGCCAGCAGCACATCACGCTCGCCGAACCGACCGGTCAGCCCGCGTTCGATCCGGCGCACCACCGGGTGCACATCGTCGTACGCCTCCTTGCCCCGGGCCACCGCCACCGCGTACCCGAGCCCCAGCCGCAGCCCGAACCGCTCGGCCCGCTCCGCCAGCCGGCCCAGATCGCTGCGGCCGTAGAGCAGGTCGTCGATGAACTCCCGCCGGGCCGCCTCCTCCTTGCGCACCAGCAACCGCTGCGCCCGCCCGTGCCCCTCGCCCACAGCGGCCACCGCCGCCTCCGTCGCCGCCAGCACCGCATCGCCAGCCCGCCGCACCTCCGCCGCGCTGCCCGCCTGCGCCACACCCGACAAGGTGCCCCAAACCCGGTGGGTGGCGCCGAGATAGAGCCCGACAATTTCCCGCAGGCCCTGCCCCATCTCGGCGGCATGCTCACCGACCTCCCGCAGCGCGTCCAACTCGGCCCGCCGCAGCCGCCGCCCAGTGGCCGAGACCTCATCGAGAATCGCCGGATAGCCGTCAAGAAACCCGTCCGGAACGCCCCCCACTGCCACCGTTCGCCCTCCAGCCGCACTGATTGCCGACTCCCGGCCGTCAGGACCGTATCAACAGCGCCTATTTCCCACCGACCGGGTGTCGGCCAGCCGCAGGCCTGGTCATTACTGCGGCGAGACCCAGTCAACCCGAGCGGCCAGCCACGTAAGGCACAGCCAAGCCAGACCCGCCAGCACCACCGCAACCACCGTGCCCAGCACCACGCCTTGCGTGCCGCGCCCCGTCCGACCACGCAGCGCGACGCGCGTCAGCGCCCAGGCTGCCGACGTGATCGCCGGAACCCCGACCAGCAGGCACGGCAGTTCCACATACAGCAGGCTCCAATCCCGCGGAGGCGCCCGGCTCACCCGTCCCTGACGGCGGCGTCTCGTCCCGCACCGCGACAAGGGGCGCACCTGCCGTCTCCGGTGTGATGGGGGTGCTGTCGAGCTCCACTCCGGCCGGGAGCAGGGCGTCATTGACCGCGTTGAGCACCGTGGCGGGGGCGCCGATGGTGCCGCCCTCGCCCGCGCCCTTGGCGCCGGTCTCGGTGAAGGCGCACGGCGTCTCCAGGTGGCGGATGGCGATGTCCGGGATCTCGTGGGCGGTGGGCACCTTGTAGTCCATGAAACTGGCCGCACCACCAGCACGGCCTCTTGGGCCCCGACCGGCCGGAGCGGCTGCGGGGGACTTCCCGTTATGTCATTGGTTCGCTGAGTTCGATCGCCCGCAGGGCGGCGGCGAGGGCTTGTTCGCTGCCGACGTCGAGTGCGGTGTCGGCGAACTTGATGACGTGTTCGTCCCCATGGGCGTGGGCGCGGTCGAAGACTTCCTCGGCCGTGATCCGGCCGGGTGCCCGGTAGGACATGGGGTCGTCGGGCGCGTACATCGCGGTGACCGCGGCGGACGCGGTCCAAGCCGCGTGCAGGCTCGGCACCCACAGGGAACGGGGGAGGGCGGGCAGGGCGCGCAGGATGGCGTTGGGGGCGGTGGCGGCGTGGACCAGCATGGTCGCGTTGCCGTGGCCGTGGGTGGCGTAGCGGTGGGTGGCGGCCCGGACCAGCTCTGCCAGGCGGGCCAGGGCCTGGTCGGGGTCGGTGGTGTCCGCCGCCCACCCCGGTATCCGCGCCACCTGTGCCAGCCGGGCCGGAAACCCTCCGCTGGGATCGGCGACGGGCGGCACGGCGTCCAGCGCGCCGGCAGCGTCGACGGCGCCGGGCACGGGGACCAGCCCGGTGACGGGACGGTGGCGGGCGGCCCAGTAACCCAGGCCGTGGGCAAGCTCGGCCAGGCGCGGGGCAGTTTCGCCCTGCTCGTTCAGGGTGCGCACGGCGTGGCCGACCCGGATCAGGGGATGGGTGGAGCCACCGTAGATGCCGGGCAGCAGCCGGGGCCACCACCGCGCGAGGAGCTCCCGCCAGGGGTGTTCGGCCGTCTCGCGGGTGAAGTGGTCGATCCAGTCGGCGGCCCGGCCGGGGTCGCCGAGAGCCGCACGCCAGCCCGCTTCCGTGACCGGTTCCCGGCGGGCGGGGAAGCTTTCCAGCTTGCTCTCGTAGAGATCCAGCCAGCGGTGGACCGCGTGGTCGTGCCCACGGGTGGTGAGCGCCTCCACCGCCATCGGGGCGTGGTTGCTCAGCCGCCCCAGCCGCTCGGGACCGGAGGCGTGCAGTCTTTCCAGGGCTTCGTCGAGTGCACCGGTATTGGCCATGTGCAGGACGCTAGTTGGGCGGACCGGCGGGCGTAACGGTCTGTGGGCGTAGGCCAGGACCTACGTCCGCAGTCCCGGTTGAACACGTCCCGTAAAGAATTTCGGTGTGGGGTCTGAGCGACTGGGTAGGCGGGGCCCAACGGACTCGTACTGTCGTTCCTGGGAGGGCAAATGGAGATGTCAGCATCCGCAGGTCGGGGCGGTATGGCTCCGGTGGTGGCTCTGCCGGCCGACGAACGCGATCTTGAGCGTGCCGGTGCGGTGGAGGAGCTGCCGTGGATCGAGGAGGCGGACAAGGTCGCGCCGAAGGATGCGCGGGCGTTGTCGAAGTTGTTCTTCGACCGGCTGCAGGTCCTTGAGGAAGGCACGCGGGAGCACCAGTACGCGCGCAACACCCTCATCGAGCTGAACATCTCCCTGGTCCGGTTCGCCGCAGGGCGGTACCGCAATCGCGCGGAGCAGATGGAGGACATCGTCCAGGTCGGCACGATCGGCCTGATCAAGGCCATCGACCGGTTCGACCTCTCCCGTGAGGTGGAGTTCACCACCTTCGCCGTCCCCTACATCGTCGGGGAGATCAAGCGGTTCTTCCGCGACACCAGCTGGGCGGTGCACGTGCCGCGCAGTCTGCAGGAGCGGCGTATCGAGCTGGCCAAGGCCCTGGACGCACTGTCCCAGACCCTGGACCGGGCACCCACCACCGCGGAACTCGCCGAGCACATGGGTCTGAGTCCCGAAGAGGTCACCGAGGGCATCGTGGCCGGCAACGGCTACACCGCGGGATCACTGGACCTGCCCACCGACAGCGACAACGACAGCGCCGGCAGCGCCACCTTCGTCGAGCGTCTCGGCGACGACGACCCCGGCATCGAGCACGTCGAGAACCTCCAGACCCTCAAGCCGCTCCTGGCCGAACTGCCCGAACGCGACCGCCAGATCCTCCAGATGCGCTTCGGTGCCGAAATGACCCAGTCCCAGATCGGCGCCGAGCTGGGCATCTCCCAAATGCACGTCTCCCGTCTCCTCAACCGCACCCTCGCTCGGCTGCGGCGACAGATGCTCGCACCGTCGTAGACCCCCGGATCCCGGCGCCAGGTTTGACGGCGCTGAACGGGGCAGACGTGAAGCGAGGCCGCTCGGGTACTCCCCCCCGCCCGGCGGCCGTAAGAGAGGGACCCCGGCATCCCCCCGCCGGGGTCCCCTCTCATGCGCAGGCTCCCGCCACTTCGGAGATGTCACCAGGTACCGGCTCCGTGCTCCCGCCATCCACCGCGTCCCGCTTCCGTATGTCTTCTCCACGAGGCAGATAGTTCTGTGCCGGAACCGAGGCAGTGCGGAACAGGGAATGATGGGCGGCGGCGGAGCACCGGAGTCCGGACGAGCACGAGGAGCGGTTTGCATGGTGATTCAGGGAGCTTCGGGCTACGGGAACGGGGACGCCGACGGGCAGCGCTTCTCCGTCTCGGTCCGCCCTGGCGTGGAGACCGTGGTTGTGGCGCTGAGTGGCGAGCTGGACCATGACACCGCCGCCCCGTTGCGCGATGCGTTGGAAGAGGCAGTGAGCAGCGGCGCGAGACGGGTGCTGGCGGACTGCACCGGTCTGTCGTTCTGTGACTCCACCGGCCTGAACGCGCTGCTACAGGCCCGGCTGGCCGCCGAGGGCACCGGCGCCAGGCTGGAGCTCGCCGCCTTGCAGCCGGTTGTGGCCCGGATGTTCCAGATCGCCGGTGCGGACGAGGTCTTCCGGACGTACGAGAGCCTCGACGAGGCGTTGGCCCAGGACTAGGCCCTCGCCCTGTCCGGCCGGGGTCACCCGTGGTGCGGCGGCACCGTCATGTGCAGCCGCAGGGTGAGTCCGGTAGCGGTGGCGCGGGTCTCGACGAGGTCACAGAGCTGGTGGATGAGCCACAGCCCTCGGCCGCCATTCGCTGATGCCGGACCCGGCCGGGCGCGACCGGCCAGCGGATCGGACAGCCGGCCGCTGTCCTGGATCTCGGCAATCGCGGCCCCGTTCTCGCTCCATAGGCGAAGCGTGCCGCAGCCACCGCCGTGGAGGATGGAATTGGCGGCGGCTTCGCCGGTGGCCAGTACGAAGTCGGAGATACGGACGGAGTCCAGGCCTGTCGTGGCGGCCCAGGCCTGGACCAGGTCACGGACCTCACCCAGCTGCCCCCTGCCGTAGTCGAATCTCTGCACCGGGACCGCGTCGGCCAGCGGAAGGTCGCATCGCGCTGACATCTCGGCAGGGTCGGTGTAGCAATCACTCGCGGTCGTCGTGCCGTTCTCGGTAAGGGCCGGGTGGGTCCGCCGCGCGTCCTCCACGACTTCCTTCGGAAGGCCCGCGAGGTCGTAGGGGCACAGGATCGTCGCCGCCTTGCCCTGGAAAGCGAGGTTGATGAGTGCCTCATGGCGGGTGGCCTCGGTGATCTCCGCGGGTGAACGGCCGGCCCAGATCGGTTCCACGACGATCTGAACGTGGCGTCCCGGGTGCTGAGCGGCGAATTCGCGCAGCCGGGAGAGGATCCGGCCGGGATTGCGGCCGAGTTCGGTCATGTCCGCGGACACGACGGAACCAAACGCCTCACCGACGCCGCGTCGCAGATCCTCCAGGCGGTCGCCCGGCACTGCGACCAGGGTCGGGGCCGACATCCGCAGGGCCGCGCGGACGAAGCCGCCGACCCCGTCCACGTACTCGTCCCGGCTTCCGTAGAACAACGCTGGGTGAACGAAGGGCGCAGCGGCCTGTCCGGGACGAATGTCGCTGTCGTTCACCTCTGTCGCTCCTCCCATGCGCGCTATGGAGGAAATTATCGCCTGTGCGCGCCTGGGCCGGGCACCGGACGTGGCAGGTCCCCGGCCGCCCGGGGTGTGTTGACCTCTAGCCATACTGTTTTTCCGTGTTCACGGGTAGCTGCCCCCCAGCGGTCGGCCAGAAGCCGGACGATGCGAAGGCCGAGTCCGCCGGGGAGTCCGGGCGACCTGGCCGGGCGTGGTCTGGGGGGGTTGGGGTTTCCGTCGGCCACTTCGATCCGCAGCACATCGGCCGTGGCGTCCAGTACGAGTTCCTGCGGGCCGCCCGCGTGCAGGCACGCGTTGGCCAGCAGTTCCGAGACGAGCAGAAGGACGTCATCGGCGAACGTCTGCGGACGCGGGGCCTCTGCGGTCATCCAGCGCCAGTCCAGCAACGCCTCCCTGGTGAAGAGGCGGCCGGCGGTAACCGGGCCGCGGGCGCCGGACAGGGGCAACCGGCGGCGCTGGCCCGCGGCCGGTAGCCCAGGCCGAGGCAGGGCGCCGTATTCGGCATGCGGACTCCTGCTGCTCATCTGGTTCACCGCCACGGATAGTTTCATACGCTGGATGCTGGCTGAAAAGGTGGCCCTGCCGGTCGTCTGCCCATCGGCCACCGGCGAACACCTCCCTCGCGTGACAGGTGGGTCACTGTCCGCGCTGCCGGCTGTCAACGACTGCGGGCAGCAGCGAGGCTGTCGCGGGCGGCCTGGGCCACGGCTTCGGGGGTGATGCCGAACTCGCGGTAGAGCGTCTTGTAGTCGGCAGAGGCACCGAAGTGCTCCAGGCTGACGATACGCCCGGCATCGCCCACTATGTCCCGCCATCCCTGACCCACGGCCGCCTCGACGCTGACCCGGGCCCGTACGGCCGGAGGCAGGACGTCGTCCCGGTAAGCCTCGGGCTGGGCGGCGAACCACTCCTGGCAGGGCATCGACACGACCCGGGCCGCGATGCCCTCCCCGCCGAGCAGGGCCGCGGCGTCGAGAGCGATCTGGACCTCCGAGCCGGTCCCGATCAGCAGCACATCGGGCCTGTCGGCCGTCCCCGCGTCGGAGAGGACGTAACCGCCGCGCGCGGCGCCTTCCGCCGGGGCACAGCCGCCCTCGCCTCGCGCCAGGACGGGCAGGTTCTGCCTGGTCAGAACCATGCCCGTGGGCCGGTCCCGGTGTTCGATCACGGTCCGCCAGCACACGGCCGTCTCGTTCGCGTCGCCGGGCCGGACGACATCCAGTCCGGGAATGGCCCGGAGCGCCGCCAGATGCTCCACGGGCTGGTGGGTGGGGCCGTCCTCGCCCAGGCCGATGGAGTCGTGCGTCCACACGTAGATGGCGGGCAGTTTCATGAGCGCCCCCAGCCGCACGGCGGGGCGCATGTAGTCGCTGAACGTCAGGAACGTTCCGCCGTAGGCGCGGGTGAGGCTCTGCAGGGCGATGCCGTTGAGGATCGCGCCCATGGCATGCTCACGCACGCCGAAGTGAAGGGTGCGCCCGTACGGGCCGCCCTTCCACTCCTTGGTCTGCCGGTCGGACGGTATGAAGGACGGCTCGCCCTCCATCGTGGTGTTGTTGCTCCCGGCGAGGTCGGCGGAGCCGCCCCACAGCTCCGGCAGGACGGGGGCCAGCGCGGTGAGGACCTCACCGGAGGCTTTCCTGGTCGCCATGCCCTTCGGGTCCGGGGAGAAGAAGGGGATGGCGTCGGCCCAGCCGTCGGGCAGTTCCGCGGCCCTCAGCCGGTCCAGCAAGGCGGCACGTTCGGGGTTGTTCTTGCGCCACTGCTGGTATTCGCGCTCCCAGAGTTGGTGCAGGCGGCGCCCGCGCTCCCGTGCCGCCCCGCGGGTGTGCGCGAGCACGTCCTCGCCGACGGCGAAGTCCTGGCCGGGGTCGAAGCCGAGCAGCTCCTTGGTGGCGGCGACCTCTTCCTCGCCGAGGGCAGCGCCGTGGGCCTTGCCGGTGTTCTGCTTGGTCGGTGCCGGCCAGCCGATGATCGTACGGAGGACGATCATCGACGGACGCGAGGTCTCGGCCTCGGCGGCGCGGACGGCGGCGAGAACCGCGTCGAGGTCCTCGACATACTTCCCCGTGCGGGTCCAGTCGACCTCCTCGACGTGCCAGCCGTAGGCGCGGTAGCGGGCCCCGACGTCCTCGCTGAAAGCGATGTCGGTGTCGTCCTCGATGGAGATGTGGTTCTGGTCGTAGAAGACGATCAGGTCGCCCAGGCGCTGGTGCCCCGCCAGGGAACTCGCCTCCGAGCTGACGCCCTCCATCATGTCCCCGTCGGAGGCGAGGACATAGACGCGGTGGTCGAAGGGGCTGCGACCGGGCGCCGCGTCGGGGTCGAGCAGGCCGCGTTCCCGGCGGGCGGCCATGGCCATGCCGACGGCGCTCGCCAGGCCCTGGCCCAGCGGCCCCGTGGTGATTTCGATCCCCCTCGTATGGCGGTACTCGGGGTGCCCCGGCGTGGCCGAGCCCCAGGTGCGCAGCGCCTCGAGGTCGGACAGCTCCAGACCGTAACCGGTCAGGTACAGCTGGATGTACTGGGTCAGCGAGGAGTGCCCGCAGGAGAGTACGAAACGGTCCCTTCCCAGCCACTGGTCGTCGTCCGGATCGTGCCGCAGGACCTGCTGGAACAGCAGGTGCGCGAGCGGCGCGAGGCTCATGGCGGTGCCGGGGTGGCCATTGCCGGTGCGCTGCACGGCGTCGGCCGCGAGCAGACGGGCCGTGTCGACGGCGCGAGCATCCAGCGGCGTCCAGCCCGCCTGGTCCGCGATCGGCGCAGCGAGTGACGGATCACGCCGCCGGTCGTGCTGCGGAACGTTCCGCAGAGAGTACTGGCTGGTCATGGACGCGCTCCCCTCTCGGTGAAGTGGTTTCTGTATGGCCTGCGGCTACCCCGCGACACCACCTGAAACCGTCCGCAGCGTCCCGGTCGGCCCACGGACAGCCTCCTGCGGCTCACCCGAGCATCCGACATCTGGATGGCGATAAAACATACTTTTTAACGTTACTTGCTGGTAGCGCAGGGTAAACCCCATGCATGGTCTTCGATGACGTACCCACCGTCGGTGTCGAAGAGGAGTTTCTGCTGGCGGACTTCCAGACCCGGGCCGCGGTCGCCGCCGCGCCGGTGGTCGTCAAGGGCGCCCAGGAGATCCTCGACGACCAGGTCGCAGCCGAACTCTTCCCCAGCATGATCGAAACGCGCACTCGGCCCGTCGCCACACTGAAGGACCTGCGACAGGAGCTGCGGTGGCTGAGGTCGGGCGTCGCCACGGCCGCCGGCGAGGCCGGGTGCCGCGCGGTGGCGTCCGGTACGGTGATCATTCCGCCCAGCGGCCGGCTCGAGGTCACCGACCAGGAGCGCTACCGGCTGATGGCCGCCGAATTCGGCCCGCTGGTCACCGGCGACCAGAGCGCCGGCGTTCTCGGCTGCCACATCCACGTCGGCGTGGCCGACCGGGACGAAGCCGTAGAGCTCGGCAACCATCTGCGGCCCTGGCTGCCGACCTTGCAGGCGCTCGCCGCCAACTCACCGTTCCACAACGGCGAGGACACCGGATACGCCAGTTGGCGGAGCATGCGCTGGGCACAGTGGCCGGGCACCGGCCCCGCCCCTCTGTTCACCGACGCGGCGGCGTACGACGCTCTGGTGGACGCCCTCGTGAGCAGCGGCATGCTGATCGACCGCCGGATGGTCTACTGGCACGCCCGCCCCTCCGAGCACTGTCCGACCCTGGAGATCCGGGTCGTCGACGTCAACGGGGACCTGGACACCGTCCTCCTGCTCGCCGGTCTGGCCCGTGCCCTGGCCGCGGTCCTGCTGGCCGAAGCCCGCAGCGGCGAGCCCGCCCCCGACATTCCGGACCCCCTGCTTCGGGCCGCGCACTGGAGAGCGGCCCGCGACGGCCTGCGGGGCTCCGGCGTGGACCCGGCGACCGGCCGCCCGGCGCCGGCCTCCGAACTGGTCGGGCAGCTCATCCGACGCGCCGCACCGGCCCTGCACGCGGCGGACGACCTGGACGTGGTCCAGGGGATCTGGGAGCGCCTGCGTACGGCCGGCTGCGGCGCCGACCGGCAGCGCGCGGTGTTCCGCCGGCGCGATGATCTCCGCGATGTCGTGGACCTGTTGACCCTGACACCCGGCAAGGGCTGACAACCGACGCGGGGCCGGGAAGACGGGGGTCGGCCGTCTCCCCGGCCCCTGGACCGGTGTGTGGCCGCCCGGTGAGCACGGGGGGTCATGTCATGCTCATAACAGTTCAAGGGGCATAAAATAGTCTGCCCAATGGTCAATAGGTCTGGACCACAGCGGGTGAGACGTGCGTGTGGGAATGCGCGTCTGGAAGCGGTGCGTCTCACTGATCGTTTGGGCCCGATGTCATCCGGAGCTGCAGGGCAGGATGACGGGGGGCTTCGAAACCCAGGGCACGGTAGAGGCCGGCGCCGCCCTGAGTGGCGTTGAGATTGACCACCCGTACGCGCGTCTCGTCCCGGAACCAGGTGAGCAGCGCATCGAGGCAGGCGCGGGCATGACCGAGGCGGCGGCACTGTGGATCGGTGCTGACATTGAAGACATGTCCGTGCACCCCGCTGACATTGGCCGGGCTCGGAGCGTGCCGGTCGCACATACCCACCGCGCTGGAGACGACGCCGAGTTCCGGGTCGTCGACAACGAAGGCGGCGAACTCCTCCGGATGCCGGAGCCGTTCGGTGAACCACAGCTCCGCCGCCCTCCGCCAGGCGGAGTCGGGTCCGCCGGTCTGTACGCCCATGGCGTCGAGCATGAGTACCCGCAGATGCACCAGCGCGGGCACATCGGCGGCGGTGGCGCGGCGGAGCCGCACGGAGATGAGTTCAGTGGCGTCCATCGGCATGGGGCCATTTTCCAGGGCGGGTTACGCGAACGGGCCCGATATGGCCAATGGCCAATGACCGACGGCCGTCCGCGAGGCCGGGACGGCGTAGGAGTTGGGCCTCAGCCCTTTGCCGTCGGGAATGTGGCGGTGGCCAGTACGGAGCCGTCCATACCGAGCAGGCGGACGGCTGTGACGGCTGTGGAGCCGACCGCGTAGGGGCCGCCCCAGTGGCCGTAGCCGTGGGTGAGGGCGAAGGAGCCGAGCCCGATGGTGGAGCCGTCGGCGAGCTGGAGCTGGCAGCGGACCGGGCGATCGGCCGCGATCTTGTCGGCGTCCACGGTCATGTACACCCACGGCGACTGCCCGGGGTAGGCGAAGACCTGCCCCACCGGCTGCCCCTTCGCAGTGGTGAGCGCGGCGGCGCGCAGCACCGGGCCCGGGAACCCGGGAGCGGTCGACGACGCGGCGGGGACGTGGGCGTTCGGCGAGCTGCCGAGCACCCATCCGCCCATGCCCAGGGCGAAGGCGACCGCCGCGGCCGCGCCCAGGAGTGCGACCCGGCGCCACGCCGCGCGGTGCCGCGGCTGGGGTGGCAGGCCGATCCGCTGGAACACCCGGGCTTCAAAACCTATCGGTGGCTCGCGGCCCGGGATGAGGTCCAGCAGCGCGTCGGCCGCCAGCGTCATCTCACGGACGTGTTCGCAGCAGGCGGCGCAATGCTGAAGGTGTGCCATGACCGTGGCCCGCTCCCGGGCGGGCAGTACTCCCAACGCGAGCTCCGCGCTGCTCTCCCGGAACTGGTCGCAGGTGAACCCGCCGGCATCGGTCATGGCATGTCCTGCCGTGATGCCAGGCAGACGCGGACCTTCCCCATGGCCGCCCTGATCCGGGTCTTGGCGGTGCCGAGGGGTACTTGTTCGATGTCCGCGATCTGCTGAGCGGTCATTCCGTAGATCCCCGCCATGACCAGGGCCCGTGCCTGCCCGAGCGGCAGTTCGGCTACGGCACCGCGCAATTCCGCCGAGGCCTCGTCGGCGAGCGCGTGCCGCTCCGGCGTCTGGGTGACGGCGTCCAGCACGAACGCCAGTTCGCTGGGGTCGACCGGGGTGGCTTTGCGGGTGCGTACGGCGTCGATCGCGAGGTTGTGAGCGATGGCCGTCAGCCAGGTGCGGACCGATCCGCGGCGCGCGTCGTAGACCTGGGCGTGCCGACAGGCCCGCTCGTAGGTCTGCTGGGCGATGTCCTCGGCGAGCTGCACGTCACCGGTCACCGCGATAGCCACGCCGAAGATGTTGTGCTGGAACCGGCGCACGAACGCGACGGCGATCTCGGGATCGCCGGTCATGAGGCCTGCCAGCAGTGCTTCGTCAGGCATCCGCTCCAGGGGAACGCCCATGTCACGCATACCTCTACTACGTAACACCCTCCGGGAGGGATTGCCCAGCGGGGCCGCGATCGCCCGCCTCCGGCTTGCCGGCCGGAGGCGGCGGGACATGGCGCCGACGGCTCCCGACCGCCGGTGGCCGCCTCGTACCTGGTGATCCCGCCGTGTGCCTGCTCAGGAGCGTTACAGCGCCGACCACGACGGCGGCCGTCCGGCGCCGCAGACGCAGCCGGCGGCCCTCCCGCACCAGCCGGGTGCAGGAGCCTTGGCCACGCACCGGCACTCGCGCTACTCGCTCCAGGCGTCGTAGACGACGACCGGTGGCGCTCTGGTACTGGTACGGATCACGGCAACCTCTCCAGGGTCAGCGCGTCATCCGCCGGGCGGTGCAGCCGGTGCAGCCGGGCATAGGCCGCGTCGCGCAGCAGCAGCTCGTCGTGGGTGCCGCGCTCCACGACCCGGCCGTGGTCGAGCACCAGGATCTGGGTGGCGTCGCGGACGGTGAGCAGATTGTGCGAGATGATGATCGTGGTGCGTCCCGCCATCAGCCGGCGCAGCGGCTCCAGGATCCGCCGTCCCGACTCGGCGTCGAGGCCGGTGGTCGGCTCGTCCAGGATGAGCACGGGCGCGTCACGGATCATCGCGCGGGCGATCGCGAGACGCTGGCGTTGTCCGCCGGAGAGCAGTCGGCCGCGCTGGCCCACCAGGGTGTCGTAGCCCTCCGGCAGTAGCTTGATGAACTCGTGCGCGTCAGCGGCGCGGGCCGCTGCGACGACTTCGGCCCCGCTCGCGTCCGGCCGGCCGTAGGCGATGTTCTCCCGCACCGTGCCGTGGAGGACAAGCGTCTCCTGGAGCACCACCGCTACGTTCTCCCGCAGATCGCCGAGGCGCAGTTCCCGCAGGTCGGCCCCGTCGAGCCGGACCGAGCCGTGGGCCGGGTCGTAGAAGCGCAGCAGCAGCTTGGCGGCGGTGGACTTGCCGGCGCCGCTGGCCCCCACCACCGCCAGGGTCTCGCCGGGTGCCACCCGGAAGGAGAGCTGCGACAGCGCCGGCTCGGTCGTCTCCGGGTAGCTGAAGGAGACACCGTCGAACTCGACGTCGCCGCGGACCCGTCCGAGGACCGCGGCGTTGGCGGCCTCGCGGACCTGGGGACGCTGGTCGAGCAGTTCGATGATCCGCTCCGCGGAGGCGGACGCCCCGAAGAAGGTGTTGCTGAGGTGGGACAGCTCGCGGATAGGGCTGTAGAGCTGGCTCACCAGCCCCAGGAAAACCATCAGCCCGCCCAGAGTCAGCTGGCCCCGCGTCAGCTCCCATGTGCCGAGCCCCATGACGACCAGGGCGCCGGTCAGCTCGATGAGGTCGATGAGCGGGCCGAACAGGGCACTGATCCGCGCCGAGGCCATGGTCGCGCGGAACTTGCCGAGGCTCTCGCGCTGGAACCGGCTGTGTTCCCATTCCTGGCGGTTGTACGCCTGCACCAGGGCGATGTTGCCGAGCACCTCCTCGCTGATCGCGCTGATCGAGCCGGTGCGGCGCCGTCGCTCCCGTGACACGGCCTTGATCAGCCGGGAGAAATGCCGCGCCGCGAACCAGAACATCGGCGCGATGACAAGCGCGAGGAGGGTCAGGTCCCACCGCAGGTAGAAGAGCAGACCGACGAAGATGCCCAGCCGCATCACGTAGTAGAGCGCGTCCGCCACCCCGGAGAGGAGGAACGTCTCGACGGCGTCGACATCGCCGGTCACACGGGAGAGCACATCGCCCAACCGCCGCCGTTCGAAGAAGCCGAGCGAGAGTCCCTGGACGTGCCGGAACACTTCCGACCGCAGAGCCAGCAGGAAACGCTCACTGACCCACGTGGACGTCACGCTGTCGGCGAAGTTGAGAATGCCGGAGCCAAGGGTGAGCCCGACATACGCGAGGGCGATCGGCAGGAAGAGGCTCAGGTCACGCGGGACGAGCACGTCATCGATCACGAGCTTGAAAAGCCAGATCTCAGCGGCGTCGAAGGCCGGCCCGACCACGCTGAAAACGGCGATCAGCACCAGCCAGCGCCGACCACCGCGGGTGTAGGGCCAGAAGCGCCGGAACACCTCCTTCAGAGGGACCGGCGGCGCGGCGGCGACAACGGCGTCGGGGTCCTCGGCAACAGACAGCAACCGACGCAGCGCGGACCGCAAGGTACGCGTCATCTCAGGCGTCCTTACCGCTCACGGGATGACATGGCTTAGAGGCCGCGAGAACAGGTGGGGCGGCGTCTTGGATTTGACCGGGCCTGGAACCCGATCCCGGGCCCGGTCGGACCGACGAGCGCGGTCAGCGGTGGGAGTGGTGGTGGTGGTGGTGACCGTGGTGGCCGTGATGACCGTGGTGACCGTAACCGCCGTGACGCTCCCTGTCCCTCTCGTCACGCGACCTGTTGTCCCGCTTGTCGCCGTGGCCGCTGCGCGCGGGAACGACGTGGCTGAAGATTGCCATGGTTCTCCCCTTTCAGAGGAAGCGACTAGTCAAGATACGTTTCGAACCGGTAAATAGATGGGCGTTCCGGGAGATTTCTCGCACTGCGGCAGGGTCGGGCTCCACGCACAGTAATCACACTGGCGACGCAAAGTTTCCTGACCGGAAACGGACAGGCCCTCACGCCAGAAATCTTGAATTCGGTTGAGCAACGCCGCCTCCTCCGCACGTACGCGTGAGAGGTGGCCCGGGTGATCAAGCCGGGCCGCCTGTGCCCCACCGGATGTCCGCGCTCCCCGGCAACCCGGAGGCTCCGACCAAGCCCACCGTGGCCCGCAGAGAAGGATGTGTCATGTACACAGAGCACCGTCGCGGTCGCACCCGCAGAAACGCTCTCATTGCTGTCGCTGCGATCGCCGTAGGAGGTGGTGGCATCATCGTCGTCAATGTCGCCGCCAACGCGGCCAACTCGACGCCATCTGCTGCCCAGACCATCACCTGCCCAGCCGTGGAAGGCAGCCTGCCGGCGATCCCCTCGCAGGCACAGGCAGAGGTCACCAGCAATCTGCAGCTGCTGCAGACGCAGATCGCAGAGGCCAACAAGCGCCTGGCCTCCTCCGCCGGCCAGGGTGGCCCCAATTTCGTCAACAACGCGATCCTCGGTCCGCTGAAGGACAAGCGGGTCGCCACTCTCAACCGCATCGCCACCGCCATCGGCCGTAATGCCGCACGGCCGCAGGGCCTTGACGCTCTGGCCCCCTGCGCCCTCACCAATGCCGCACAGGCGTCCGCCAGCGCCTCCGCCACCTCCGGTGCCGGCGCGGCCAACGGCGCGCGCGCCAACGGCCCCGTCGCTGCCGACTTCGTCGACATCAAGTCCGTCACGCCCAACGTGGTGAAGCCACCGAACCAGGGCGGTGCCTCCAAGGGCTCGTTCATCGCCCGCTGTGGGCGCAACCAGAACAAGCACTTCAACCCCGACAACTTCATCGTGGCGCCCGGCGTCTCCAACGGCGCCCAGCACACCCACGACTACGTCGGCAACCTCACCACCAACGGCTTCTCCACCAACCAGACACTCGCCGCCGGCGGCACCACCTGCGCCAACAACGACAAGTCGGCGTACTTCTGGCCGGTGCTGCGCAACCTGAGCGCCAACGACAAGCCCGGCGCCGACAACAACACCGGAACGATCCTCACGGCGAGCAGCGTCACCATAAAGTTCAAGGGCAGCACCGTCTCCAAGGTCACGGCGATGCCCTCGACCCTGAAGATCATCACGGGTGACGCCAAGGCCCTCACGAACGGCACCGGCAACGCCAAGGCCTCCTGGAGCTGCACCGGCTTCGAGAACAAGGTCCAGCTGACCGACAAGTACCCGCTGTGCCCGAGCGGCAGCAAGGTCGTCCGTACCCTGGACTTCCCCAGCTGCTGGGACGGCGTCAACACCGACAGCGCCAACCACCGCACCCACGTCGTCTTCCCCGACGGCGCGGGCCAGTGCCAGGTGGGCTTTAAGGCCATTCCGAAGCTGGAGTACCGGCTCACCTACAAGGTGGCCTCCGGCGCGAACTTCGCGGTCGACAGCTTCCCGGACCAGAACCACAAGCCGGTCACCGACCACGCGGACTTCGCCAACTTCATGCCGGCGAAGCTGATGAACAAGGTCGTCAGCTGCATCAACACCGGCAGGAACTGCGGCTGACAGCTGCAGGCCGCACCGTCAGCGTTCGCCGGACGGGCCGGGTCGCCCCGGCCCGTCCGGCTTCGCGCCGGATGCGGTTGCTTCATGCGGACGGTCCCGCACGTACACCCGGCATTCCCCGTGGATCATACGGACCGTCATGAATCCGTATTCCCCCCGAACCGCCGATCCATAAGAGACGGACTCCCAAAAATCTGGTTCCGGGATGCGTGAGTGCCTTCGAGCGGGGCAGACGGATGCCAGGAGGTTGATAGATATGGTTCCCCTGCTTCTCGTTCTGCTTCTGGCCCTGCTGCTTTTCGGTGCGGGCTTCGCCCTCAAGATTCTGTGGTGGGTGGCAGTCGTCGTGCTTGTCGTATGGCTGCTGGGATTTGTCGCCCGCTCGGTGGACTCCGGTGGCAGGCGCGGACGCTGGTACCGCTGGTAGAAAGCTGTCCAGCCACGTCCAGCGTGTGGGGGCCCGACCAGGAAGTACTGGTCGGGCCCCCACACGCACGCTTGCGATGTATCCAGGGAAAAGCGCTGAAACGAAGGGCTTTACTGTGACGGACAACATATGGAGTTTCCGGCCGTCGTCGGGTCACCGAGGCGGTACCGATCTGAGCGGCTTCAAGGTCCAGGCCACTGACGGTCATATCGGCAAGGTGGACAAACACTCCGACGAAGTCGGTGCGGCATATCTCGTCGTCGAGACCGGCGTATGGATCCTCGGTAAGCACGTCCTGCTGCCTTCCGGCACGATCGCCCAGATCGACGCGGCGGCAAAGACGCTCTATATCAACCGCACCAAGGACGAGATCAAGAACGCCCCGGAGTTCGACAAGGAAAAGCACGCAGCCGACCCGGGATACCACCAGCGGATCGGCAACTACTACGGCTACCCACACACTTGAGGAGCCGCGCGAGCCTCCCGATGCCGGGCCGGGGCATCTCGGTACGACTGTCCACGGGCCCCCGCCTACCCGGAGGGCCCAAGCCGTAATCGAACGCCTCTGCCGTCCGGCTCGTGCCGGTCCGGCGGCAGGGGCCCGGGCGGCAGGGGCCCGGCGTGTGGGACACCGTCAGATGCCCCCGCCTGTCTCGTATCGACAGAGTGTTCGCCCCCGCGCCGGGTAGTCGGGCGGCATGGCACAACTCCGCGAACTCGATGTGCGACTGCTGGAACCGGTCGGCCGCGCCGCCGACTACGGCGCGCTGTGGCTCACCGGCGCGGCCGTACTGGGCCTGTCCCGCAACCGCGCCGCGCGCCGCGCCGCCCTACGCGGCCTCGGCTCGCTGGCCCTGGCCTCCGCCGCCGCCCATCTCGCGGCCACGCCGCTCCCCGGCGCCCGCCGAGCCTCCCGACGGCCCGTCAGGAGCCCTTCCAGGTACGGTGGCTCGGCCGCGGCTGCGGCCTTCGCGACCGCCGCCACCCTGGAGTCGCCCTGGCTGGGGGCCGCTCTCGTCCCCGTCGCCGCAGCAGTCACCGCCGCGCGGGTCCGCACCGGCTCGCGCTCCCCCCGGGATGTCCTGGTGGGCGTCGCGGCCGGCGCCGGCATCGCGGCGGCGACCTGTCGCTGGTGGCCGCTGCGGGTGGATGAGCCCGCCGAGTCCGCCAGGCCGAGCGTCCCCGTCCCGGCGCTGCCCGCCGGGGAAGGGCTGATCGCGGTCATCAACAGCGGCGCGGGCAGCGCCGAAGGCGTCGAAGCCGAGCTGCGCACCCTCCTGCCGGCGGCCGAACTGCGGATCTGCGAGACGGGCGACGACCTGCCGGAAGTGCTCGGCCAGGCCGCCAAGGACGTCCTCGACCGTGGCGGCGCGCTCGGCGTCGCGGGCGGCGACGGGACGGTCAACGCGGCAGCGGTACTGGCCGCCGAAGGAGGCCTGCCGCTGGCGGTCTTCCCCGCCGGCACCCTCAACCACTTCGCCGCCGACCTCGGGATACTGACCCTCAAGTCCACCGCCGACGCCGTGGAGGCGGGCTGCGGCGGAGGCGTCGACCTCGGCCGGGTCACCGGCGACGGCCCCAGCACGTACTTCCTCAACACCTTCAGCATCGGCGTCTACCCCGAGCTCGTCCGGGTCCGCGAAGCCCTGGAGGCACGGCTCGGAAAGTGGCCCGCGCTCGCCGTCGGCCTGGTGCGCGTGCTCGCCGACGGCAAACCCAGGAAGGTCACCGTCGACGGACAGCCGCGAAGGCTCTGGTTGCTCTTCGCCGGGAACAGCCGCTATGACCCGCCCGGCTTCGCCCCTTCCTACCGCCGCAGCCTCGACGACGGGCTGCTCGACATCCGCGCCGTCGACGGCAGCTCTCCCTTAGCCCGCACCCGGCTCATCGCGGCCTTCCTCACCGGGACCCTCGCCCGCTCCCGCGTCTACCAGGCCGCCACCGTGACCCGGCTGCGCATCGACGGGGTCGGCGAGGAGGGGGACTACGCCCGCGACGGGGAGGTGAGCCCCGCCGCCGACACGCTCGTCCTCGACAAGGCGCCGCACCTGCTCACGGTCTACCTGCCGCCGCCGTCATGACACATCAATGGCATCGCACGGGGCAGGCGAGGGGTGTCGTCAACCGGAGGGAATGACTCAGATGCCCATCGCGACCGTCAACCCGGCTACCGGGGAGACGCTGACAACGTTCGACGAGTTCGATCACAAGGAGATCGACAGCCGCCTCGCCCGTGCGAGGTGGGCCTTCCTCGATCACCGCAAGACCACGTATGCGTACCGGGCGGAACGGATGCGCCGGGCAGCGGATCTGCTGGACGCCGAGCGGGACAGCATCGCCGCGACCATGACCACGGAGATGGGCAAGACACTGGCCGCCGCGCGTGCGGAGGCCGCGAAGTGCGCCAAGGCCATGCGCTGGTACGCCGAGCACGCCGAGGAGCTGCTGGCCGACGAGCATCCGTCGGCGGCCGACATCGAGGACTCCGGCGGGACGGCGGCCTTCGTGCGCTACCGGCCGCTGGGCCCGGTACTGGCGGTAATGCCGTGGAATTTCCCGCTCTGGCAGGTCGTGCGCTTCGCGGCTCCCGCGCTGATGGCGGGTAATACGGCGCTGCTGAAGCACGCCTCGAACGTCCCGCAGACGGCCCTGTACCTGGAGGACCTGTTCCGCAGGGCGGGCTTCCCGGAAGGCTGTTTCCAGACGCTGCTGGTCGGCTCGGCCGCCATCGAAGGCATCCTGCGCGATCCCCGCGTCGTGGCGGCGACACTGACCGGCAGCGAGCCGGCCGGCCGGTCGGTCGCCGCCATCGCCGGTGACGAGATCAAGAAGACGGTGCTGGAACTCGGCGGCAGCGACCCGTTCGTGGTCATGCCGTCGGCCGATGTGGCCAGGGCCGCCGAGGTGGCGGTCACCGCCCGGGTGCAGAACAACGGGCAGTCCTGTATCGCGGCGAAACGGTTCATCGTGCACGCCGACATCTTTGAGGACTTCGCCGCCCGGTTCACGGAGGGCATGAAGGCGCTGCGGGTCGGCGACCCGATGGAGGAGACCACCGACGTCGGACCGCTCGCCAGCAAGCAGGGCCGCGCCGACCTGGAGAGGCTCGTCGACGAGGCGGTGGCCAGCGGAGCGACCGTGCTCTGCGGCGGTGAGCGGCCACGGCACCTGCGCGCCGGGTGGTTCTACGAGCCCACGGTGCTCGCGGACGTCACCCCCGAGATGCTCATCCACCGGGAGGAGACCTTCGGCCCGGTGGCCACGCTCTACCGGGTCGACAGCCTGGGCGCGGCGATCGAGCTCGCCAACGACGTCCCGTTCGGCCTCAGCTCCAACGCCTGGACCGAGGACCAGGAGGAGCAGGAACGATTCATCCGCGACGTGGAGGCCGGAGGCGTCTACTTCAACGGCATGACCGCCTCGCATCCGGCGATGCCGTTCGGCGGTATCAAGCGCTCCGGGTACGGGCGCGAGCTCGCCGGGCACGGCATACGCGAATTCTGCAACGTCACCACGGTCTGGTACGGCGCGAAGCCCGGCGACGGCGGACCGGCCGCCAAATAGGTGTGCATGCCCCGGCAAGAACGGGGCAGACGAGGCCTCGACCTGGTAGCCGACTCAAAGGAGTACGTAGATGCTGATGGCGCACCCCGCAGTCCTGCGCGGCCTGCTTCAGCGGTACGAGGCCCTCCAAGCACTCGCTCACGACCAGAGCGCCGACCCACACGCCCACCGCCAGCTCCAGGACACGGCCTACACGCTGTGCGTATCCACCGGCACACGGGACATCGAGGCAGCGCTGAAAGCGGCCCGGGAACAGCTGGAGCGGAGCTTCGCCGACGCCGACCCCGCGCTCCGGACCGCCACCGCGGCGTGACATCGCCGACGCGGGGTCAGTACAGATGAATGCCGATGAGGCAGGTGTCGTCGTCGGTGTCGGACCGGCTCTGGGCCAGCAGGTGGTCCAGCTGCTCGTCCAGGTCGGGCAGCGGGCCGCCGGCCGAGGCGAGGAGCTGTTCCAGGGAGCGTTCGACGGAGACGCCGCGGCGCTCGACCAGACCGTCGGTGTACATCAGCAACCGGTCGCCGGACACGAGGGTGAGCCGCTGCTCCTCGTAGGCCGCCTCGGCGATCGCCCCGAGGAGGATGCCGCGGGGCAGCGGCAAGGACCGGGCCTCGCCGTCGCGGATCAGCAGCGGCGGCGGATGGCCGGCCCGCGCCCAGCGCAGGACACCGGTCTCCGGGTCGTACAGGCCGCAGACGGCGGTCGCGGTGACCTGCTCGGTGAGGTGGTGGGCGACGGTGTTGAGCCAGCCCAGCAGCTCCGCGGGCCCGGCACCGGTGGTGGCCAGCCCGCGCAGGGCGTTGCGCAGGACGACCATGCCGGTGGCGGCCTCGATGCCGTGCCCGGCGATGTCACCGACCGCGAGCAGTACCTGCTTGGTCGGCAGGACGACCGCGTCGTACCAGTCGCCGCCCACCAGGTGTTCCTTCTCGGCGGGCCGGTAGCGCACGGCCGCCCGCAGACCGGCGGCGTCGATCGGGGCCGGGGCGGGCGGCATGATGGCCTGCTGGAGCTGGAGAGCCAGGCGGTTGCGTTCGGCGGCCCGCTCCTCGGTGTCGGCGAGCCGGTCGCGGGTCGCGGCGAGGGCGACCTCGGTCCAGTGCTGCGACGACACGTCCTGGAAGACGCCCCTGACGGCGAGCAGGTCACCGGCGGGATCGGTGACCGGTTCGGCGATGACGCGGATGTGCCGGACGATGCCGTCGGCGCGCTGGAGCCGGAAAGCCGTCGACCCGCCGCGGTGGCGGCGCAGCAGGGTGCTCTGGAAACGCCGGACGGCGGTGGAGTCGTCCGGGTGCGCGTGCCGGTGCAGCCGCTCCAGCGGGACCGGGGAGGACGTGGGCGTAAGCCCGTAGAGGGCGAACAGCTCGCTGCTCCAGGCGATGTCGCCGGTGACGAGGTTCTCCTCGAAGCCGCCGATACGGCCCAGGCGCTGGACGTGGTCCATGAGGGCGGCCAGCCGGGTCGCCTCGTCCTCGGTGCGCCAGCTGAGCAGCACCTCCTCGCCGTACCGGCCGATGCTCACCGCCGCGACGGCGGTGAGCGGTACCGAGCCGACCAGCGCGGCCAGGGTCATCCGCTCGGTGCGGAACGGCTCTCCGGTGGTGTACACCCGGAGTATCTGGTCATACAGGTCGTCGTCACGGGCGGCCAGCGGATAGGCCTCCAGCAGCCGCATGCCGATGAGGGAGACGCGGGCCAGGTCCGCCCGGCCGTCGAGGTGCTCGTTGACGTGCGTGATCAGGAAGTCGCAGACCTCCTCCCGGCCGTCGAAGAGCGGCTGGAGCACCAGCGCGGGATCGGGCAGTGCGTCGGCGAGACCGGCGAGGGGACCGGGGCCGCCGTCCGGTGCCGCGGCGAAGCCGGAGGCGTCCGCCGGAGCGGTGGCGAAGGTGTACGCGCACAGGTCGGCGAGCGCTTCGAGCTGACGGTGTTCGGCCGCGTCCAGCGGCGGCCTGGGGCCGGGCCAGCACATTTCCAGCACGCCGAGGACCCGGCCGCCGAGCCGGGCGAGCAGGACCGCGCGCGCTCCGCCGGTGCCGTCGCGTCTGCCGATTCCGGGTACCGCCGACGGCAGCGTTCCGTACCAGTTGGACCGGCCTTCGCCCAAGGCCCGCTGCGGCAGGGTGCCGACGCCGGGCGGCACATGTCTCCACTGTCCGGCTTCTGTGGCGGTGAAGCCCGCCTGGCCGGCGAGGCTCAGCGAGCCGTCCGGGGCGGCACGCCACACGGCGAGCGCGGTGCCGCCGAGCGGGGAGAGCGCCTGGGCCAGCAGTGCCTCGGCCGCCGTCTGCGGATCGGCGGACAGGGCGCCGGCCTCGGCCGTGCGCAGCCGCAGTACCGACGCGGAGTGCCGCCGGTCGCCGCCGGGCTCGGGCGCCCTGGCGGGCAGCGCCTCGGAGAGGCTGTCGTGGGCGGTGGCGTGCACGATGTCGGCGGCGACCTCCTGCAGTGGCAGTCCGGCCGTGTCGGCCAGCTCCCGCAGATACCGGGCGGCTTCGGCGGGGCCGCCGTGGCCGCGCTCGACCAGGATGCCGGTCGCGACGTCGGCCAGGGCGCGGGCGTCGGCGGACTCCTGGACGCGTCTCAGCTCGGTGCGCAACTGTTCGATCGTGATGGCCAGCGCGTCGACGCCGTGCCGGTCACCGCTCACAGATTGAGCCAGTGGTGCATACGGCCGACGAGTGCGTCTATGTCAACGGGCTTGGTGATGTAGTCATTGGCACCGGCGGCGAGGCACTTCTCCCGGTCACCCTCCATGGCCTTGGCCGTGACCGCGATGATCGGCAGGCCGGTGAACTCTGGCATGGCCCGGATGGCGGCGGTGGCGGCGTACCCGTCCATTTCGGGCATCATAATGTCCATGAGGATCAGGTCTATGTCCCTGTGGCGGGAGAGCGTCTCGATGCCCTGGCGGCCGTTGTCGGCGTGCAGGACGCGCATTCCGTGCAGTTCGAGCATGCCGGTCAGGGCGTAGACGTTACGGGTGTCGTCATCGATCACCAGGACATTGCTGCCGGCCAGCGCGCTCCGCTGCTCGGCGGCGCCCTGTGCCGCCCCGTGCGCCTCCGGCCCGGCCTGTGCGGCGACCAGGGGCAGGACGTCCGCCGGCCGATCGGCCGTCAGGTGCAGGGCGATGCGCTCGCGCAGCTCGTCGAGGCTGGGCAGGAGTTCCAGCGGCTTGGCCCGTGCACGGTCCCGTAGCAGCCGCTCCTGGGCGGGATCTAGCCGACGCGTGTGGTGGGCCAGCACCGGGACCTGCCGCATGGCCGGGTCGCCGTCCAGGGCGTCCAGGATCAGCAGGGCGGCCCCGTCGGGCATGTCCAGATCGAGGACCACGCAGTGGCAGGGTTCGCCGGTCAGCGCCACAGCGGCTTCGTCGGGGCTGGTGGCCGTGCGCACCTGCACGGGCCCGCGCGGGTCGGTGAGGGTGCGGCTCTCGGCCAGGTCCGTCACGACGCTCTCGGCGACGAGCGACAGCAGGCCCCGCGGCCGGTCCTCGACGACCAGCAGACGGCGCTGGGCCGGCGGCGTCACAGCAGGCGGCTCGGCCGCTTGCGCGGCCGGCGGCTCCTGCTCCTGAGGGGCTGTTTCGCCGGCTTCACCGACGTCGAACCGGGCGACGGGCAGGTGGAGGGTGAAGGTGCTGCCCTCGCCGAGCGTGCTGGACGCGGTGATCGCTCCGCCGAGCAGCTGGGCGATCTCCCGGCTGATGGACAGGCCCAGTCCGGTGCCGCCGTACTTGCGGCTGGTGGTGCCGTCGGCCTGCTGGAAAGCGCCGAAGATGGTTTCGAGCTGCTGTTCCGCGATCCCGATGCCGGTGTCCAGGATCTGGAAGGCGATGACCGGGCCGTGGCCTCGTACGCTGACCGGGATGTCCGCTTCGGCCGCCGGCGCGATACACAGCTCCACGCTGCCGGTCTCGGTGAACTTCACCGCGTTGGACAGCAGATTGCGCAGCACCTGGCGCAGCCGGGAGTCGTCGGTGATCAGTTCCGAGGGGACCCCGTTGGCGACATTGATCCGGAAGTCCAGGCCCTTCTGTCCTGTCAGCGGACGGAAGGTGGCTTCGACGTACTCCAGCAGCCGGCGCATCGGCAGGCGCTCCGGGGAGATGTCCGTCTTGCCGGCCTCCACCTTCGACAGGTCGAGGATGTCGTCGATCAGCTGGAGCAGGTCGGAGCCCGCCGAGTGGATGACCCCGGCGTACTCGACCTGCTTGGGCGTCAGGTTGCGGCCGGGGTTCTGGGCCAGCAGCTGAGCCAGGATCAGCAGGCTGTTGAGCGGGGTGCGCAGCTCATGGCTCATGTTGGCCAGGAACTCCGACTTGTATTTCGAGGCCAGCGCGAGCTGGTGAGCGCGCTCCTCCAGCTCCTGCCTGGCCTGCTCGATCTCCAGGTTCTTCGCTTCGATGTCGCGGTTCTGCGACACCAGCAGCGCCGCCTTCTCCTCCAGCTCGGCGTTGGAGCGCTGCAGTTCGTCCTGCTGGACCTGGAGCTCCTCGGAGCGGGCCTGGAGCTCGGTGGCCAGCCGCTGCGATTCGCCGAGCAGCTCATCGGTACGGGCGTTGGCGACGATGGTGTTGACGTTGACGCCCACCGTCTCCATGAGCTGCCCCAGGAAGTCCCGGTGGACCGGGGTGAAGGAGGCCACCGACGCCAGCTCGATGACGCCGAGCACCTGGTCCTCGACCACGATCGGCAGCACGATCAGGCTGCTCGGCGTGGCGGAGCCCAGCCCCGAGGAGACGGTGACATACCCGGCCGGCAGATCGTCCACGGCTATGATCCGCCTGCTGCGGGCGGCCTGCCCCACCAGGGACTGGCCCAGCCGGAACCGTACGGCCTGGCCGGAGGCGTCCGGGTGGCCGTAGGAGGCGATGAGGCCGAGCTCGGTGCCCCGCTCGCCGTCCTCGGCGAGGTAGAAGGCGCCGTACTGGGCGTCCACCAGCGGGGTCAGCTCGTCCATGATCAGCTCGGCCACGACGGCGAGGTCGCGGCGGCCCTGCATCAGGCCGGAGATCCGGGCCAGGTTGGTCTTGAGCCAGTCCTGATCCTGGTTGGCGCGGGTGGTCTCGCGCAGCGATCCCACCATCGAGTTGATGTTGTCCTTGAGCTCGGCGACCTCTCCGGAGGCGTCGACGGTGATGGAACGGGTCAGATCGCCCTCGGCGACGGCGCTGGTGACCTCGGCGATGGCCCGGACCTGGCGGGTGAGGTTGCCGGCCAGCTCATTGACGTTCTCGGTGAGCCGTTTCCAGGTGCCGGACACGCCCTCGACCTCGGCCTGGCCGCCCAGCCGGCCTTCGCTGCCGACCTCGCGGGCGACCCGGGTGACCTCGGCCGCGAAGGACGACAGCTGGTCGACCATCGTGTTGATCGTCGTCTTCAACTCCAGGATCTCGCCCCGGGCATCGACATCGATCTTGCGGGTCAGATCACCCTGGGCGACCGCCGTGGTGACCTGGGCGATGTTGCGGACCTGGTTGGTCAGGTTGGTCGCCATCGAGTTGACGTTGTCGGTCAGGTCCTTCCAGGTCCCGGCCACATTGGCCACCTGGGCCTGGCCGCCGAGCTGGCCCTCGGTGCCGACCTCGCGGGCGACGCGGGTCACCTCACCGGCGAAGGACGACAGGGTGTCGACCATCGTGTTGATCACTCCGGCGAGCGCCGCCACCTCCCCCTTCGCCTCGACCGTGATCTTCTGCGACAGGTCGCCCTTCGCGACGGCCGTCGCCACCTGCGCGATGGACCGCACCTGGCCCGTGAGGTTCGACGCCATGACGTTGACGTTGTCGGTCAGGTCCTTCCAGGTGCCCGACACTCCTCGTACGGTGGCCTGCCCGCCCAGATTGCCCTCGGTGCCGACCTCGCGGGCCACCCGGGTCACCTCGTCGGCGAACGCCGACAGCTGGTCGACCATCGTGTTGATGGTCTCCTTGAGTTCCAGGATCTCGCCCCGGGCGTCCGACCGGATCTTCTGCGACAGGTCGCCCTGGGCGACGGCGGTGGTGACCTCGGCGATGGAACGTACCTGGGCGGTCAGGTTGTCGCCCATGACGTTGACGGACTCGGTGAGGTCCTTCCAGGTGCCGGAGACGCCCTTGACGTCCGCCCGGCCACCCAGCCGTCCCTCGGTGCCGACCTCGCGGGCAACGCGCGTCACTTCGGCCGCGAAGGAGGACAGCTGGTCCACCATCGTGTTGATCGTGGTCTTCAGCTCCAGGATCTCGCCCCGGGCGTCCACGTCGATCTTGCGCGTGAGGTCACCCTGGGCGACCGCGGTGGTCACCCGGGCGATGGAGCGCACCTGGGCGGTGAGGTTGCCCGCCATGAAGTTGACCGAGTCGGTCAGATCGCGCCAGGTACCGCCGACGCCCGGCACCTGGGCCTGGCCGCCGAGGATGCCCTCGGTGCCGACCTCGCGGGCCACCCGGGTCACCTCGTCGGCGAACGCCGACAGCTCGTCGACCATCGTGTTGATGGTCTTCTTCAACTCATGGATCTCGCCGTGGGCGTCCACCGTGATCTTCTGCGACAGGTCGCCCTTCGCGACCGCGGTGGCCACCTGCGCGATGTCACGGACCTGCGTGGTGAGGTTCCCGGCCATCGCGTTGACCGAGTCGGTGAGGTCCTTCCAGGTGCCGTCGACCCCCGGGACGTCCGCCTGCCCGCCCAGCCGTCCTTCTGTGCCCACCTCGCGGGCCACCCGGGTCACCTCGGAGGTGAACAGGGACAGCTGGTCGACCATCCCATTGAACACCTGTGCGATTTCGCCGAGCAGGCCGTCGTCATAAGCGGGCAGACGGGTCCCGAAGTCACCGTCCCGGACGGCGGTGAGTCCCGCGAGCAGCTTCCGCAGCTCCACTTCCCCGACCTGCCCGGGCGGGGACGTCGCCCTACCACCCCGCCTCGGCCTCGCCGGCCGGTCCTCACGAGGACCCACAACCTCTGACATCTCTGAACCTCACCCTGCTGATCTCGTATGACCGGCCAAGATGAAGCCGCCGGCCCTGCGGGGCCGCCGCTTGCATCCAACATCCCAACGAACGTCACCGGAATGTTCTCATAGTTGTCGCCAGGCAAACATCCCGCGGTCAGGGGCCCGGGCGCGCCCGCCGACATGACGCGACCCCGCTCCGGCGCAGGTGCCCGACTCCCCCCGAGCACCCCCATGTACTAACTCAAAGTGACCGCATAAATACGGTAATTAGGATATAAGCAGTATTCCACACGCCTAAGTGCAACCTCCGCCCCCCAGAAACCGTCTTCGCGGGGAGACGCCCACCCGGGGATGGAGGCAGAGCATGGCGCGATGGAACATGGAGCTACGGGACATCCTGTCGCCGCGCGACGGCCGACCGCGCCGCCCCCGGTACCACACCGCACTCGCGGCATGGGCTCTCGTCTGGTTTCTCGCCGAGCTGCCCAAAGGCGGCTATTCCTGGCACTACTTCGTGCACGGCAGCGCCCTTCTCTTCAGCGGATCCGGCGCCTCCCCTCCCGGCGGCCTCCACATCTACGCCAACTACCCCGGCCTCCAAATCGGACCGGTGGCCTTCCTCGCCGCGCAGATACTGCGCTTCCTGGGCCCGGCGAACGGCACCTTCCTCGCCCAGCTGGCGATGATGCTGCTCGGTCTGCTGATCCTGCACACCGTGGAGCGCGCGGTCCGAACCGCCCGGCCCGGCTTCGCGCAGGAGCGCGGCCCCCTGCGCACCACGCTGCTCGCATCGGGCGCTGCGTTCATCGTCGTGTGGGCCTCCCTGGCCGTGCACTACTCCCACCTCGACGACGTCCTGGCCCTGCTCTTCGCCACCCTGGCCGTACGCGCCCTGCTCACCGACGCCCCCGCCCTGGCCGGGATCTGCCTGGGCCTCGCGATCGACTCCAAGCCCTGGGCGCTCGTATTCCTCCCCCTGGTCATGGCCGTCGGCCGGACCCGCCGGCGGCACGTGGTGGTCTGGGCGCTGGCCGTGGTCGCCCTCGCCTGGACACCGTTCGTCATCGCCGATCCGGGCACCCTGAGCGCCACCCAGTTCACGATCGTCAACGAGCCCTCGTCGGCACTGCGCGCCCTGGGCGTCTCCACGCCCGGCACACCGTCCTGGGACCGGCCCGCCCAGGTCCTCGTGGGGTGCGCCCTGGGGGCCCTGGCCATCCGGCGCCGCAGATGGCCCGCTGTCCCGCTACTGGGGGTGGGCGCCCGGATAGCCCTGGACCCGGGCGTCTACGACTACTACACCGCCGGCGTCCTGCTGGGCACCCTGTGGTGGGAAACCCTCGGACTGCGCCGGCCCGTCCCCGCCTGGTCCCTCGTATCCTTCGCGGCCCTCTACCTGGCCCCCCGGCTGACCAGCGACGCCGCCGTCCTGGGCGACCTGCGGCTGTGGCTGGTGCTGCTGCTCACGGCCGCCGTACTGCTGACCCCCGACAGCTGGTGCGCCGACATACCCGAGTTCGACACCCCGGAACCGGAACCGGCGGCCGGGCCCGCGTCCAGGCGTGATGACGGAGGCCTCGTGCCCCCCTTGCAGCGGCTCAGGTGCGAACAAGGCCCCCCTCGCTGAGTATTTTGCCCGGGTGCCTGGTCAGGAGGTGGGCAGGGGTGCGTTCTATGGCCAGGAGGGCAGCGTCATCGTCGAGCCGCTCACCCAGATGGGCCAGGAGGTCGCGGCGGGTGTGTTGCAGCAGGGCCTCCGGGCTGGACGTGTGCAGGGCGGCGACCCGCTCGATGAGCGGGTAGAAGTCCCCGGCGGGGGAGCGGGCCTCGATGACGCCGTCGGTGTAGAGCAGGAGCATGCCACCGGCTTCGAAGGTGAACGTCTCGGTGCAGTGGGCCGGGCCGGGCAGTCCGCACACACCCAGCGGGGGCGCGGGACAGCGGGAATGCAGGGCTGTGACCTGGTGATCGTGCAACAGCAGCGGTGGCGGATGACCACAGCTGACCATCTCGGCCTGCGAGCCTTCGTCGGGGATGTTCAGGATGACAGCGGTGACGAAGTGCTCACCGGCATCATGGTCCGTCTCGGCGGTCTCCTCCAGGTACCTGCAGACGCTCTCTTCCAGGGCGTCCGCCAACTCCCGCAGCGTGGCATAACGGTGGGCTCCCTCACGGAACGCCGCCAGCACCACCGAGGCCTCGCCGATGGACGCCAGACCCTTGCCCCGTACGTCCCCGATGATCACCCGCGTGGCCGCCCCGCCGGCGCGGGCGACCGCGAACAGGTCACCCCCGATCCTGGACTCGTCCTCCGCGGCCAGATACATCCACGCCACGCGCAACGGTCCGATCCGGCGGGGCGGCGGCCGCAGCAGCACCTCCTGCGCGGCTTCGGACACCGACCGCACCCGGGTCAGCTCCCGCTGACGCCGCTCCCGCACGGCGCAGAAGAAGACCACCAGAGCGGAAAGGACCATCAGGGCGCTCAGCTGCGCCACATGGTTCGCCGTGCTCAGCCCACCGTGGAACACGGCGGTGAACACCTCGGCCAATACCGCCAGGATCCCGAGCAGCCCGGTCAGCCGTGGCCCGGCAAAGGAAGCGGTAATGGTCGGGGCAATGACCAGCAAGGGGCCCAGATGGACATCCGCCGGGGAGCGGACGTCCGCCACGGTGATCGCCACGATCAGCACAAGAGGGATCACCACCAGCGCACGACCCGATGGCCATACCGGGAGCCGATTCTGCAAATGCTGCCAAACACCCACCTTTCGCTCCTACCCCCAGGCCAGACACGACACACGCCCCGGGACAACCCCGCGCGCGTACGCTCCTCAGCCGGTGGACCTGGCGGTGACAGTGGCGTCGTGGCCTGCGGCCAGGGCGGCGATCGTCGAGGCGAGGGCGGTGTCCTTCTCGGTGATCGCGCCACCCGCGTCATGGGTGTTGAGGGCGAAGCTGATCGTGCCATACAGGATCGTGACGCGGGCATGATGATCGGCCTCGTCCTCAGCCGCGGCCACCGCAGCGTAGAACGGCACGATGTCGGCGCGGCCTGACTTATAGGCCGCGGTCAGCTCTCCGTTCTCGACGTGCCAGCCGGGCAGCCCTTCCAGGGCCTTGGCGATCTGGTCATCGGTCAGCGGCGTTGCGGGCACGAGGATTCCCTTCGGACGGCCTGTTCCGGTCCGCCAGTGTCCCCCTCGCCGGTGGCCCGCCGGGCCGGAGACACGCCGGTTTCCCGGCGGGCGGCCAAGGCCGGGGCGAGGACGTGAAGTACCTGCTGATGGTTCTGGGGAAGCAGTCCGGCCACGAGGCCATGAGCGGGCGGCCCACCGATGGGTTTGTCCGGACCGAGAAGAACATCGCGGCGATGGCCGGCTTCATGGAGGCGGTGAACAAGGAGGCGGTGAACAAGGATCTCGCCGGACGGGCCGTACGGGGAGGCCAAGGAGGTGCTGGCCGGGTACTGGGTGGTCGACTGCGGTCGTCGTGCAGCCCCTCTCGGAGCGGCCCGGGGCCGGCCTGGATGATCGACAGCGGCGCGGGTCGTCCCGGACGGAGCGCAGGCAGGGCACAGTGCCGGCGAGGAGGCTTGCCGTACCGCCGTGCGGATCATTCCGGACAGTCTCCGCTACCGTGTGCGGGCCGCCCAACTGCCTGCGGAGTTCGGCCGCTTCAAAGCGTTCGACGCGATCGACGCGCTGCTCTGAACGCCATCGGCGGCCTGGGCCGCCCCCCGTGTCCCGTAGTAGCTTGGTCCTCCCGGCCGGGTGCGGCCGGAAGCCCCGCGGGAGAGGAAACCAGCGTGGACGGCAGCGTGGGCGGCGGCGCGAGCGGTCAGGGCGCAGCGGGGCGGCGGGCGCGCGGGGAGCTGGAGAGCGAGGTGCTGGCGGCCCTGTGGGCGGCCGGCGAGCCGCTGGAGGTGGGGGTGGTACGCAAGCGCCTGGCGGGTGATCCGGCGTACACCACAGTGCTGACAATCCTGACGCGGCTGCACGCCAAGGGCCTGGTGACCCGCAAGCGGACGGGCCGCAGCCACCGCTACGCGACTGTGCGCGACGAGGCCGGGCACGCGGCGGCGGGGATGCGGGCCCTGCTGGAGAAGGGCGGGGACCGGGCCGCGGTGCTCGCCCGGTTCGTCTCGGAGCTGCCGGCGGAGGACGAGCAGTTGCTGGAGCATCTGCTGCGCGGGCAGTCGGAGGGCTGACCCGTGCGGATCGCCGTGTACATACCACTGCTGGTGAGCATGGTGCTCGGACCGGCCGCGTCATGGGCCGGGCGCAGGCTGCCGCCGCGGGTCGCGACCTGGTTGCTGACCTGCGCGGGCGTCGTGGCGGCGGGTGCCTGGACGACGTCGCTGGCGCTGCTGGCGTTCACCCGGGTGGGGCAGATCCCGCTGGTGGCGGCCGAGGGACCGTGGTCCGCCGGGGTGCTGGCGGCGATCGACCCGGTCAGCTGGACGGTGGCCCTGGTGTGCGGGCTGGTGCTGCTGGCGTCGGTGCTGGCGCTGGTGGTGGTGTCGTGGCGGCGGGTGCGGGTGCTGGTGGGGGCGCGGCGGGAGTGCCGGGAGCTTTCCGTGGCCGGGGATCTGGCGGTGCTGGACGATCCGGTGCCGGCCGCTTTCGCCCTGCCCGGGTCGCCGGGGCGGGTGGTGGTCTCCTCCGGGATGCTCCGGGCGCTGGCCGCCGATGAGCGCCGGGCGCTGCTGGCGCACGAACGGGCGCATCTGCGGCACCGGCATCATCTGTTCCTGCTCGTACTGCAGCTGGCGGCGGCGGTCCATCCGCTGCTGCGTCCGCTCGCCCGCGCGGGCGCGTTCGCGGCGGAGCGGTGGGCGGACGAGGAGGCCGCCGCCGAGGTGGGCGACCGTCCGCTGGTGGCCCGGGCCGTCGCCCGCGCGGCGCTGGCGGTGAAGCGGGCGCCGCAGCCCGCGCTGGCGGTCACGGGTGGTCCGGTTCCGCAGCGGGTGCAGGCGCTGATGGCCCCGCCCGCTCCCATGCGGCGGGGCCTGGTGACGGTGTTCGGCGCGGTGATGCTGGCCTGCTGCCTGAGCGTGGCGGAGGCGACCCATGACACGGAGGAACTGTTCGAGACGGCGATGCAGGCCCAGGCCGTCGGCGCGCACCTGCCGCAAGGCCACCATCGGCCACACGACCACCATCGGCCACACCTCCATCGGACGCACCTCCGTCGGCCGCACCTGACCCACCTCGCAGGTGGGTGAGGGCCTTCATCTCCCATATCTACTACGTGTTGTAGAGTCAAACGCGAGGCCGCGCCCCCGCCGCGCCCCGCCTTTCCGCCCGCTTCCGCGAGGGAAGGTGGAGCAATGAACTCGGTCACCAGCTGGCTCGCGGGGCTCTCCGGTCCGGTGATCTACGCCGTTGTCGCAGCCATGGTCTTCTTCGAGGACGCCCTCTTCTTCGGCTTCGTCCTCCCCGGCGAGACGGCCGTGGTCCTGGGCGGCGTGCTGGCGAACCGGCACCACGGGGTCTCCGTGTACTGGCTCGCCCTGGCCGTGGTGATCGCGGCGATCGCCGGTGACTCCGTCGGTTATGAGATCGGCCACCACTTCGGGCCCCGGATTCTGACCACCCGCCCGCTGCGGGGGCACCAGGACCGCATCGGTGCCGCGCAGGACACGATCCGCCGCCGGGGGCCCATCGCGGTCTTCTTCGGCCGCTTCATCGCCTTCTTCCGCGCGATGATGCCCGCCCTGGCCGGCATCTCGCACATGCCCTACCGCACATTCCTGCTGTTCAACGCCCTGGGCGGACTCACCTGGGGCCTCGGCTTCACCCTGGTCGGCTACTTCGCCGGCTCCGCCTACACCCAGGTCGAGCACACCGTGGGCACGGCCCTCGCCCTCGTCATCGCCGGCCTTGTCGTCGTCGCCCTGGTGGTCTGGCATCTGCGCCGGCGCCGCGCCCGCCCGGACGCCGGGGAAACGAACGGTCCGGACGAGCCCTAGACGGACACGGCCCTTCGGCCCCAACCTGAACCGTACGTTCACGTGCCCGACACTGCTCGGGTGCCCGGTCGACAAACCGTTGACGTGTCCGATACGCAGTCTGCGACAACGAGGCGTTCCATTATTTCTACATCATGTAGTAGCTTCAGCCTTCGGCCCTCTCCGCGCATTCATCAGTCTGGAGGCTGATCGGCTGTGTCCTTCCGCGACAACCCGGTGGACAAGCATGCTATGGCGCATGCCCTTCCGCCGTCGGCCGCGACGCGGCACAGCCCCGGCCACGGCCCCGGCACGCAGCGCATTGTCATCATCTCGGCAAGCGTGGGAGCCGGGCACGACGGCGCCGCCGCCGAGCTCGCCCGCCGCCTCACCGCCTCCGGATTCGTCGTGGACCGGCACGACTTCCTGGACTTCCTCCCCGCCGGGCTGGGGAAAATGATCTCCGGCAGCTACCACCGACTGCTGACTGTGGCGCCCTCCGGCTACCAGCGGATCTACGCCGCCACCGAACACGCCGGGCGCCCCGGCCCGGCGGTGCGCGCGATGTTCCGCAGCACCGAGCGCCGCATGCTGCGGGCGATCACCCCCGACACCCGGGCCGTCGTCTGCACCTACCCCGGGGCCAGCCAGGTCGTCGGCGCGCTGCGGCTGCGCGGCCGCCTGACCATACCGACCTTCACGTACCTCACGGACTTCTCCGTCCACGCCCTGTGGGTCGCCCCCGGTATCGACACCCACCTCGCCGCCCACGCGATACCCGCCGGCCAGGCCCACGCCCAGGGCGCCGCCGGGGTCACCGTCACCGGCCCGGTGGCCGACCCGCGCTTCGCCCCCGCCACCCCGGCGCAGCGGCAGGCCGCCCGCGAGCGGTTCGCTCTGCCCGCCCACGCGCCGCTGGCCCTGCTGGTCGCCGGCTCATGGGGCGTCGGCCCGGTACGGCAGGCCGCCGCCGAGATCCGCGACAGCGGCGCCGCCGCACCCGTCGTGGTCTGCGGGCGCAACGAGGCCCTGGCCGACCAACTGCGCTCCGACGGCATCGAGCACGTGCACGGCTGGACCCAGGACATGCCCGGCCTCATGCACGCCTGCGACGTCCTCGTCCAGAACGCCGGCGGCCTCACCTCGCTGGAGGCCCTCGCCAGCGGGCTCCCCGTCGCCAGCTACCGCTGCATACCCGGCCACGGGCAGACCAACGCGGCCGCCCTCGACGAAGCGGGCCTGGCCGTATGGATCCGCGAGGCCGGCCAACTCGCCGCCGTGCTCACCGAGCTCCTGGACGGCCCTCGCGGCCAGGCCCAACGCGAGGCCGGCCTCGCTCTCCACCAGTCCCACCCCGGCCCCGCCGAAACGATCGCCGCCGCAGCCGACGACCTCACCACCACGCCCTCCGGACAGGGCCGCCGTCCGGCCCGGCGCCGCATCAGGACCCTGGCCGCCACCGCGGCCGCAACTCTCTCCCTGGGCATCGGCGCGCCGGTCGGCTTCGCCTACGTCCACCACGGCGAGACCGCCGTCCGGCACAGCGCGATCATCGAGAAGATCGAGGGCGTCGGCCACTAAGAGGCCGCGCGAATAGGTGGGGCAGCGTCGCGGGCCGATGGCTCTCGCCTGGCGGCGTTGTCGTCGGTCGACGACGCTCCGCGTCGCCTCCTCCCCCAGCTACCGCTGGGAGGTGCCCCCACCTCCGCCTTGCCACACTCGGCCCTCGGCCCGCTCCTTAACCCGCCCCACCTATTCGCGCGGCCTCTAAGCCGTTCCCGGCGGCCAGCCGGGTCGCCTGCGGCGCTCTCCCCTGACCCGCCCCTTCCCTGCTCCGTCCAATATGCGGCTGGCGCCGCGCGGGGGCCCCGCCCCAGACCCGCCCCCTACGCCCCGGCGGGCGTGGGGGGGACCCCCAGTCCCCAAACGCCGGACGGGCTGGGGTGCTGCCAGGGCTCCGCCCCCGCCCGACGGGCTGGATTGTGCTGACGTTGTGGGCAGGCGTGCCGCAGGGCCGAGCGAAGCGAGATGGGGGCACCTCCCGGCCGAAAGCTGGGGTAGGTAGCCGGGGGAGGGTGGGCACAACGCCGACCACCGGCCCGCACGAGGCAACCGTGCCCGCGGCAGCGGCTACGCGGCGGGCGCAGCCGGGCGGACGCGAGCCACTGCGGCGACCGCGCACGCGCTCACCGCGCCAAGCACAACCAGCGCGAACCACAGCAGCCCAGGCCCCCCGGCACGCTTCCCGGCGTCCCACGCAGCGCCGGTCGCGAAGTCCCCAACAGCCATGCCAATGCCGGAGATCGTGTTGTAGAACCCGTAATAGCTGGCGAAATATGTGCCGTCCGACAGCAGAGTGATCATCTCCAGCTCGAACGGATAGATGACGATGCCGCCTACCGCCAGCAGCAGCACGGCAGTCAGCGTCGGGGCCAGATCAAAGGGCTCGCCGAGTGACTCGGGCAGCCCGTGGTCGAGATCGCCGTACGGGAACGCCGCCGCGAGCGCGAGCGGCAAAAAGCCGAGCCCCATGATCACCAGCCCGCGCACCAGCGCCTGGGAAGGCGTCCAGCGGCGCCGCGCCCACGCGGTGACGCGGACCTGGCCGATCACCACCACGGCAGCGGACAGCACAAGCAGCGCGGTCATCCCGGCGCCGGAGTACGCGGGCCCCAGCACCCGGCGGACCTGGAGCGGGACGGCGAGGTAGACCTGGAAGGACAGGACGTACGAGCCGGTCATCGCGGCCGAGAAGCACAGGAAGCGGCGGTTGCGCAGCAGCGTGGGCAGACAGCCGCGCAGCGGCTGGGCCGCCGCTTCGACCTCGTACGGACGGCGGGGCAGCGTACGGACCTGTAGAACCGTCAGGGCCAGGAAGAGCCCGGCCGATACCGCGCACGCCAGCCGGAAGTCCAGGGCGATGAGCGCGACGCCCGCCAGCGGGCCGATGACCACGCCGGACTGCCGGAAGACATTCGACAGGGCGAAGACCTCCAGCCGCCGCTCGCCCGCGTGTTCGCTCAGGCAGCCGCGCACCGCCGGGCTGAAGAGCGCCCCCGCCAGCCCGGTCAGCCCAGCCGCCACCAGCAGCGACGGCAGGGAGTCGACGAACCCGAGCATCCCGAAGCCGACCGTGCGCAGCAGACAGCCCGCGATCACCAGCCGCCGCGCGCCGTAGCGGTCGGTGAGCATGCCGCCGAGCACGTACAGCCCCTGCTGGCTGAAGCTGCGCACTCCCAGCACCAGTCCGGCCACCCAGGTGGCGGTGCCCAGACCGGAGGTCAGATGCGTCGCCAGATACGGCATGAGCATGTAGAAGCCGGCCTTCATGAAGAACTGGTTGACCACGAGCACCTGAACCGCTCGCCCCACCCGCCGAAACTCCCGCAATGTGCTGATCATCAATGGATCTTAACCATGAGTGATCGGTTGGTGACAATCAGCGAATCGTGGCGTTAACCGTGCGCTAACCGCACGCGGCCCGGGCGCTGGCCGGCCGGCTCGTAGCGTCGGGCCCAAAGACGGTGGCCCTGCCGTCCCACTTTCGCGCGGAGGTGTCGCACCATGCGTCGTCGTCCCATTACCGCAGCGGCGGCCGGTCTGGTACTGCTGACCGGAACCGCTGTGGCCTGCTCCTCCTCATCCGGGTCATCCGGAACCTCGTCGGCGCCCCCCTCGTCCTCGGCCTCCTCCCCGGCCCCAGCCCATGAGTCGGCTCCACCCGGCGACATCCCCGATACCCAGGCGTACGTGCCGTGGTCGCCGTCCGCCGGCGGATTCACCGTGAAGGTGCCCGAGGGCTGGTCCCGTACGACGCAGGGCTCGGCGACGGTCTTCGCAGACAAGTTCAACAGCATCCGGATCGACAGCCTCGCCGCCGCCAAGGCTCCGACCGCCCAGTCCGTACGCTCCACCGACATCCCCGCGATCCAGGGCAAGAGCACGGGCTTCGCTCTCCGCCAGGTCACCGTCGTCCAGCGCAAGGGCGGCAGCCCGGTCATGGCCGAGTACCTCGCCGACTCCGCGCCCGACCAGGTGACCGGGAAGAGCGTCCAGCTGGACGTACAGCGGTACGCGTTCTTCAAGAGCGGCAAGGAGACCGTGCTGACCCTCTCCGGGGCCGTCAACGCGGACAACGTCGACCCCTGGAAGATCGTCACCGACTCCTTCCGGTGGTCCTGATGACCGCGACCACGGCCACGACCACGGCCACCGCACTCAGCGCCCACTCCCTGTACCGGTTCTTCCGGGCCGGCGACGAGGAGACCTTCGCGCTCCAGGGCGTCAGCTTCGACGCCGCCCCCGGCGAGATCGTCGCCGTGACCGGCCCTTCCGGATCGGGCAAGACCACGCTGCTCAACTGCCTCGCCGGGCTCGACGAGCCGGACGGCGGCACGGTGCATGTCGCCGGTGAACGGCTCAGCCATCGCGGTGAGCGGGAGCGCAGCAGCATCCGGGCCCGGCACATCGGAGTGCTCTTCCAGTCCAACAACCTCCTGGAGCATCTGACAGTGCGGGACAACATCGCCCTCGTACAGCGGCTGGCGCCCGGACCGGCGCCCGTGCCGCCCAAGGAACTCCTCGACCGGGTGGGTATCGGTGAGCGCGCGGGCGCCCTGCCGAACCAACTGTCCGGCGGCGAGGCCGCCCGCGCCGGCCTCGCCGTCGCCCTGGCCAACACACCCGCCGTCCTGCTCGCCGACGAACCGACCGGCGAGGTCGACGGCGAAACCGAACGGCGGCTGCTCACGCTGCTGCGCGAACGTGCCGCCGCCGGCACGGCGGTCGTCGTCGTCACCCACAGCCGCGCTGTGGCCGCCGTCGCCGACCGGGTGCTGCGGATGCGCGACGGGAGGTGGGTGTGATGGCCGTGCTCGCCAAGGACCAAGAACCCCTCGTACGCTGCGACGACGCGGCCCGCACCTACGGCCGCGGAAGCGGCGCCGTCGTCGCCGTCCACGGCGCCACCTGCACGGTGCCCCCAGGGGCCAGGATCGCCGTCGTCGGGCCCTCCGGCTCCGGCAAGTCCACGCTGCTGCACCTGATGGCGGGCCTCGACCGCCCCACCGCCGGCCGGGTCAGCCACCCTGGCCTGACGACGACGGGCGACGGGCTCGCCCGGCACATCGGCATGGTCTTCCAAGGCCCCAGCCTGCTGCCGCCGCTCACCGCCGTCGAGAACGTCGCCCTGCCGCTGCGCATCGACGGCGTACCCGAGGCCGAGGCAACCGCCCGTGCCCGGGCCGCCCTCGACAGCCTCCACCTGGACAGCCTGGCCGAGAAGCTGCCGGACGAGCTGTCCGCCGGCCAGGCCCAGCGGGTCGCCGTCGCCCGGGTGCTGGCCCGCAGGCCCCGGCTGGTCCTCGCCGACGAACCCACCGGCCAGCTCGACCGCGAGACCGGCCGCCATGTGCTGGCCGTCCTGCTCGCCGCCGCCGCCGAACTCGGTGCGGGCGTCGTCATCAGTACCCACGATCCCCGTGTCGCCGACGAGCTCGACACCCGCTGGCACATGGCCGACGGCCGCCTCGTCCGGCCGGGCGAGAAGACGGAAGCGGAACCGGAAGCAGAACCGGTTGGCGATCAGCGCAAATCACTTGGAGGCCCACGATGATCCGGATCTGGCTCGCCGGACTGCTGCGAAGGCGCGGCGGCAGACTGTTCGGCGCCGCGCTGGGCGTGGCCACGGCCGTGGCCTTGCTGGCCACCCTCGGCAGCTTCCTCTCCTCGACCCGGGCAACGATGACCGCCCAGGCCGTGCGCGAGGTCAACGTCGACTGGCAGGTGCAGGTCGCGACCGGCGCCGACCCGCAGTCGGTACTCACCACCGTACGGAACACCCCCGGCACCCGGACGGCGCTGCCCGTCGGATACGGCGACACCAGCGGCCTCAACGCCACGACCGGCGGCACCTCGCAGGCCACCGGGCCCGGTCAGGTGCTGGGGATCCCGGCCGGCTACGCATCCGCCTTCCCAGGGTCGATACGGGTGCTGGCGGGAAGCGGCAACGGCGTACTCCTCGACCAGCAAACCGCCGCCAACCTGCACGCCGCACCCGGCGACACCGTCAGCATCGCCCGGGCGGGACTGCCCGCCGTACCGGTGCGGATCGACGGCGTCGTGGACCTGCCGCACGCCGACTCGCTGTTCCAGAAGGTGGGCGCACCGGCGCAGTCACAGCCGTCCGCGCCGCCGGACAATGTCGTACTGCTGCCGCAGGACCGCTGGCACTCGGTGTTCGACCCGCTCGCCAAGATCCGCCCGGACCTGGTGCACCAGCAGGTGCACGTCCTGCGCAGCCACACCCTGCCGCACGACCCGGCGGCCGCGTACGGCTCCGAGACCGGCGCCGCGCACAACACCGAAGTGCGGCTGACCGGGGCCGGGCTGGTCGGCGACAACCTGGGGGCGGTGCTGGACGCCGCCCGGTCCGACGCCCTCTACGCCCAGCTCCTCTTCCTCTTCCTCGGCGTGCCCGGAGCACTGCTCGCGGGCGCCCTGACAGCGGCCGTCGCCTCGGCAGGCGCAGGACGGCGGCGCAAGGAACAGTCCCTGCTGCGCACCCGCGGCGCGACAGCGGGCCGACTCCTCGGGCTGGCCGCCGTCGAGGCCACCGTGGTAGCCGTACTCGGCGGCGCCGTCGGCCTGGCGATCGCGGCGGTGGTGGGGCGCACCGCCTTCACCTCGTCCGGGTTCGCGCTCAGCTGGGCGCTGACCGCGCTCGTGGTGGGCGCCGTCATCGCCGGCGCGACCGTACTGCTGCCCGCGCACCGCGACCTGCGCGGCGCGACGATCGTCTCCGGGCGGTCCACACTGGAGCGCCGCCATGTTCCGCGCTCGGCGGGCTGGGCGCTGGCGGCGGCACTACTTGCCGGTTCCCTCGCGATCTTCAGCGTCACCAGCCGCACCAACTACGCACTCGTCCTCGCCCCCGAAGGGACACCGGCCCTCTCGGTCGACTACTGGGCGTTCGCCGGCCCCGCCCTGCTGTGGGCGAGCGGCGCCCTGCTGGCCTGGCTGCTGATGGACCTCCTCCTACGGCGCGGACGGCCCGCCCTGACCCGGCTGCTGCGCCCGGCGGCGGGACCGCTGTCCGGCACCGTCGCCGCGAGCCTGTCCCGGCAGCGCGGCACCGTCGTCCGGGCCGTGGTGCTGTTGGCGCTCGCCGCCGCGTTCGCCACCTCGACGTCCGTCTTCAACTCCACGTACCGCCAGCAGGCCTGCGTCGACGCGGTGCTCACCAATGGCGCCGACGTCACCGTCACCGAGGCCGCCGCCTCCACCACCGGCCCCGCCGACACGGCCCGGGTCGCCGCGCTGCCCGGCGTACGACACGTCGAGCCGCTGCAGCACCGCTTCGCGTACGTCGGCGCCGACCTCCAGGACCTCTACGGGGTCCGGCCCTCCACCGTCGTCGGAGCCGGGCGTCTCCAGGACGCCTACTTCTCCGGCGGCACCGCCCAGCAGCTCATGGACCGTCTGGGGCAGCAACAGGACGGCCTGTTGGTCAGCGCCGAGACCGCGAAGGACTTCCAGCTCCACCCCGGCGACCAGGTGCGGCTGCGCCTCCAGGACGCCCGCACCCACCAACTGCGGCCCGTCACCTTTTACTTCACGGGTGTGGTTAAGGAGTTTCCCACCGCACCCAAGGACAGCTTCCTCATCGCCAACTCCGCGTACGTCGCCCGGATGACCGGCAACAACGCGGTCGGCACCCTCCTCGTCGACACCGGCGGCACTGGCCAGAACGCCGTCGCCGCGCACGTACGCTCCACCCTCGGCCCCACCGCCCACGTCACCGACCTCAACTCCGCCCGCACCGTCGTCGGCACCAGCCTCACCGCCGTCGACCTCAGCGGCCTCACCCGCGTCGAGCTCGGCTTCGCCCTCGTCCTCGGCGCCGCCGCCGGCGGCCTCGTCCTCGCCCTCGGCCTCGCCGAGCGCCGCCGCACCCTCGCCCTCGCGTCCGTCCTGGGCGCCCGGGGCCGCCAACTCTCCGGCTTCGTCTGGAGCGAGGCTGCGCTGGTGGCCGTCGCGGGCGGGGCATGCGGCGCGGCACTGGGTTGGGCCCTGTCCCAAATGCTGGTCAAGGTCCTCACCGGCGTCTTCGACCCGCCCCCGGACCGGCTCGCCGTGCCCTGGTCCTACCTCACCGCCCTCGTGGTCGCCGTCGCCCTGGCCCTCGCGGCCGCCGCGTACGCCGCCGCCCGGCACGCCAGGCAGCCCCCGCTCACCGAACTCCGCGAGCTCTAGGGCCTGTCCGGCCGATCTCCGTGGGAGAAGGAGCGGGGTCTGGCGCCTGTGATCGCAAGGCGGAGGTGGGGGCACCTCCCAGCGGTAGCTGCGGGAGGAGGCGACGCGATGGGGGTCCCCCCTGCTCGAGCGGAGCCGAGAGCTTGGTGGGGGCACCTCCCGGACGGAGTCTGGGGGAACGACAACGCCGCGAGCTCCCCCAGCTACCGCTGGGAGGTGCCCCCAGTGCCAGGGCACGCGACGCCGCGGAGATCGGCCGGACAGGCCCTAGGCCCGGGGACCGCCTGCGGCGGGCCTTCTCCCCCAACCCTCACCCTCCCCTTCCCGAACCTGGGCAACACCCCAGCCCGTCCGGCGTCTGAGGACTGGGGGTCCCACCACGCCCGCCAGGGCGTAGGGGGCGGTCTGGGGCGGAGCCCCCCACGCGGCGCCAGCCGCAAATCGGACGCAGCCAGGAAGGGGCGGGGAGGGGGAAAGCGCCGCAGGCGCCTAGCCGCCCGGCGCGGCGACGAGCCAGGTGAAGCGGGGGCCCGGCCCGGGCCGGGAAAGGAAGAGGCGGCCCCCTTCCGTGTCGACAAGCGAGCGGGCCAGCGCAAGACCAATGCCGTGACCATCCCCATTGCCTTGCCGACGCCCGAAGGGGTCAAGGTCATCGGGAACCCCAAACCCCTCGTCCTCGACGTCGATGGCAAGAACACCGGCAGTCTCCCGGGCCCGCACCGTCACAGCCCCACGCCCATGCGCCGCAGCGTTCCCGACCAGAACATCAAGCACCTGCCGCCCCGCCCGCTGCGAGCCGACCGCCCCGGGCAGCTCGTTGTCCGTGACGATACGCAAGGGCCGCCCGGCAGCGGCAAGCTCCCCGTGCCAGCGACTCTCAACCTCCGCAAGCAGAGCCCCGACATCAAGAGGCGCGCGCTCCGGAACATCCCGGGCCAAGGCGAGCAGGTCGGTGAGAGTGGCCTCCATACGGTTCAGGGACTCCAGGGCGGAGCCCATCGCTCCGTAGGGATCGGCGCGGTCGCGCGCCGCCAGCGCGCTCTCCAGCTCCAGGCGGGTCCCGGTGAGAGCGGTCCGCAGTTGATGGGAGGCGTCCGCGCTGAAGGAGCGTTCGCGCTGGACCAGCCGGTCGATGCGTTCGGCGGCGCGGTTGAGCGCGCCGCCGACCTCGTCGGCCTCGGGGAGGCCGGAGGGGGCGGCGCGGGCGGCGAGGTCGCCGGTCTCCAGGCGTCCGGCGGTCGCCGCCAGGGCCTCGAGCGGGTGGGCCAGTCGCCGGCTGGACCGTACGGCGACGAGCACGCCCACGCCGACCGCGAGCGCCGCCAGCCCGCCCATGGCGGCCCAGGTGAGCACGGCCCGGTGCACCGGCTGGGCGGCGGAGGAACTCACCCGTACCACCGCCCGGATCTGCTCCCCGGAGCCCACCGGAACCGCGACCACCAGCCTGCCGCCGAGGGTCGCCGAAGAGGCCCGGCCGGCCATCGCCCCGCGCACCGGCCCGTCCCCGGTTGCGGGACCGGAGCCGGTGACAAGGCGCGCGCCGGTGTCGTACACGGCGATTCGGGTGCCGCCCTCGGTGCGGGGCAGTTCCATCGGATCGCCGGAACCGCGCAGCTGCCTGGGCACGCTCACCGCGACCTGGTCGGCGGTCTGCTGAAGCTCACGCACCTCGTCCTGGCGGTACAGCCGCAGCGCCGCGACGCCCAGGGGCACGGCGAACAGCAGCACCGCGCACACCACGGCCGCGACGGTCGCCCGCAGGATGCGGCGGCGCATGTCAGCCGCCGCCCGTGCCCTGGTTCGGCGGTTCCAGGCGGTAGCCGAAGTGCCGCAGGGTGGTGATCGGGAGCCGGTCGCCGAGCTTGCGGCGGAGCGCCGCGACATGCACGTCGAGGGTCTTGGTCGGGCCGAACCAGTTCTCGTCCCAGACCTGGCTCATCAGCTCCTCCCGGCTGATCGCCTCCCCGGGCGACGCGGCCAGCCGGGCTAGCAGGTCGAACTCCCTCGGCCGCAGCTCAACCTCACCTGTAGGGGTGAAACAGCGACGCGAGGCCCGGTCCACCAGCAGCGACCCGACACGAATCCGTGCCGCCGCACCGTCCTTGCCCGGCGCGGCCCGGCGCAGATGCGCGGCCAGCCGGGCCTGGAGTTCGGCGAGCCGGAACGGTTTGGTCAGATAGTCGTCCGCGCCGGATTCCAAGGCCTGTATGACATCCATCTCATCCGTACGGGCGGTCAGCACGACCAGAACCGCGTCGGGCGCCCGCTCCCGCAGCCTGCGGCACAACTCGAAACCGTCCATGTCGGGCAGCCCGAGATCGACCAGCATCAACTCCACGGGCTCCCGGGCAGCCCGGGCCAGGGCGGTCGCGCCATCACGGCACCACTCGGCGTCGTGGCCGAGGGCGTGCAGTGTCTCCGCCAGCCTCCCGCCGATGGCGGGATCGTCCTCGATCACCACGATGCGTGCCACGGCACCACGCTAGCGCGACGGCCGCGACAAACACGGTGCTCACAGCGCACCGGAACCTGTACAGAACCTGAGCACGTACACCGCCGATCCGGTGTTCCGGGGGCGGCGGGTAATACTGGCGGGGTGACCGCCCACCGCGTTCTGGTCGTCGAGGACGACCACGGACTCCGCGACGTACTCGCCCGTGGCCTGCGTGAAGAGCACTTCGAGGTGCTCACCGCCGCCGACGGAGCCGGTGCGCTGCGCACCGTCCTCAACCGCGTGGTGGACGCGGTAGTCCTCGACGTCGGCCTGCCCGACTCCGACGGCCGCGACGTCTGCCAGGCGATGCGCGCCGCCGGGATAGACGCCCCGGTCGTCTTCCTCACAGCCCGCGACAACCTCGCCGACCGGCTCTCCGGCTTCTCCGCGGGCGGCGACGACTACCTGGCCAAGCCCTTCCACCTGGTCGAGCTCGCCGCCCGGGTGCGGGCGGCACTCCGCCGCGCCGGGCGCGAATCCTCCGTCGAGGTCGAGGAGCTGCGGCTCGACCCGGTCCAGCACGTGATGGAGGTACGCGGGGTGCCGGTGGCCCTCACCCCCACCGAGTTCCGGCTGATGGCCTGCCTGATGGCCGCCCCCGGCGCGGTGGTCCGCCGACGGGTGCTGCTACGTGCGGCCTGGCCCGAGGGCGCCCAGGTCAGCGACAACACCCTCGACCAGTACCTGGCCCGCCTGCGGCGCAAGCTGCGTGACGCGGACAGCCCGCGCAGCATCGGCACGGTACGAGGCGTGGGCTACCGCTTCGCATGAGGCGGCCATGAAGCGAGCCACAAGCCGGGCCGCAAGACGGCTCCTCCTTATGCGGATGCGGCTGCCCGGACCGGCCACCCTGCGGGGCCGCCTCGCACTGCTCGCGCTGGTCACCACAGCGGCCTGGGTCGTGCTGCTCACGGTCGGCTTCAACCTCGTCCTCGCCACCCGGCTGCGCGAACAGGCCGACGGACTGCTGCGCACCCGGGCCGCCGCCGTCGCGGCGACCATCGAGGTCCAGTCGGGTGGGCGTCTCACCGTCAACGAGCCGACGGACGACCGCGCCCTCGACGTCGGCACCTGGATCTACCAGGGCCATCGCGCGATCGAACGCCCCGTCGCGCCCAGCGGCCTCCAGCAGCGGGCGGATCTGCTCGCCGGGCACGGCCACCACTTCGTACAGACCTCGGAGCCCTACGCCTCCCGGCTCTACGCCCTGCCCGTCCAGTCCGGGGGACACCAGGTCGGCACGGTGGTCGCCTCCGTCAACCTCGACCCCTACCGCAGCACCGCCGACTCCGTCCTGGCCGGGTCGGCGATCCTCGCGGCGCTGCTGCTCGGCGGCATATACCTCGTCACCCGTACGGTCGTCGGGCGGGCGCTGCGGCCCGTCGCCGAAATGAGCGCCCAGGCCGCGCAGTGGAGCGAGCGCGGCGCCGCCGAACGCTTCGGCACCGCCGCCGGTACCGCCGCCCGCCCCGCCGAGCTCACCGCCTTCGCCGCCAACCTCGACGAACTGCTCGACCGGCTGGCCGCCGTACTCCGCCACGAACAGCAGCAGTCCGCCGAGCTCTCCCACGAACTGCGCACCCCGCTGGCCCGCATCACCGCCGAGACCGACTGGCTCACCGCCCGCAAACGGAGCGCGTCCGAACAACGCGCCTCCCACGAGGCCATCGCCGCTGCCGCCGCCACCATGCAGCGCATCTGCGAAACCCTGCTCTCCGAGTCCCGCACCCGCACCGCCCAGGTCCCCGGCCGCTGCGCCCTGCTCGACCTGGCCCACGCCCTCGCCCGCCGCGCCGCCGCCGAACACCCCGGCGCCCCGCCCATCTCCGTACGCGGCACCCACGTCACCGCCGGGGTCTCCGCCGCCGTCGCCGAGCGAATCCTCACCCCCCTCCTGGACAACGCCCGCCGCTACGCCGCCCACACCATCACCGTCCACTGCGCCCCCGTCCCCGGCGGCATCCACCTCACCGTCTCCGACGACGGCCCCGGAGTCCCCGCCTCCATCGGCCCCGCCATCTTCGAACCCGGCCGCCGCGCCGACCCCTCCGACAACCACGACGGCGCCGGCCTCGGCCTGGCCCTGGCCCGCCGCCTGGCCCGCGCAGCCGGCGGCGACATCGACCTCGACCTGGCGCCCCCAAAACCCGGCACCGGCGCGCGCTTCGTCGTCCGGCTCCCTGCGGGGTAAGGCAGCCGCCTCCACGACGCCGACGCCGCTGCCGCCAGGGACCACACGGCTACGGCCTCGCCCCCTGCCCTGACAGCGACAAGCTGCCCCGGACGACCCGAGCGCCACGCTCGCCGGTCAGCCCGACGTCGCCCGGCCCCCTCGACCAGGCATACGAGGCGGCCCCGGAGACGGTCCGCTAGAACGGGGTGAATCGAGGCGTCGAAGTCGTACTACCCCACCCTGCTCGCACTCCAGCGTCCAGCGCGGTGTACCCGCCGGGCACAACGAGCGCGGCTGCTGGGACGGCCAGCCCGTGTACGCACCCACCGCACCGAACGCACCCAACGCACCCAACGAAGACAAACCCATCCCACGCGTGACCTGCGACCACGACTGCGGCTGCCGACGCCCGGCGATCAGCGGCGTGTAAGAGGCCGCGCGAATAGGTGGGGCGGCCTCTAAGCGCGACTGTCCACACGGTCGTAGGCGGCCGCAGGCGGAACCCGCACCGGCAGCGACGCGGCGTCAGCTCACGGAGTCGCGCGTCGCCTCGCGGCGCTCGGCGCGGGCGCGGCGCACCTCAAGCACGACCGGGATCAGGGAGAGGATCACGACGACCGCGATGATCGGCAGCAGGTACTGGTCGATGCCGGGAATGGACGCACCAAGGATGTGACCGGCGATCGTGACGCCGAGCGACCACCCGAGGCCGCCGATGACCTGCCAGAGGGTGAAGACCCGGGCCGGCACCTCGAGGGCGCCGGCCAGCGGATTGAGCACCGTACGCACAAGCGGAATGAATCGGGCGAGGACGATCGCCTTGCCGTAACCGTAGCGCTCAAGGAGCTGGGCGGAGCGCTCGGCGGCCTCATGGAGCCTGGCGTTCTTGGACCGGGTCAGCAGGGCGGGCCCGGCCCGGCGGCCGAGGAGGTAGCCGGTCTGGGCCCCGGCCACGGCGCCGACCGCCGCCGCGAGGAGCACGTACGGCAGCGACAGATGCACGGTGGCAGTCGCGCTGGTCGTGGTGAAGAGGCCCGCCGTGAAGAGCAGCGAGTCGCCCGGCAGGAAGAAACCGACGAGCAGACCGGTCTCCGCGAAGAGCACGGCCATGATCCCCAGTGCGCCGAACGTGGACAGCAGCGACGTCGGATCCATGATGTTCACCGCGAGTGCCGACCCCATGCCGCGTTCCTCACCGTAGTCCTGCGATACCTAACTTCTACAACAACGTAAATACTACTGCCTCTGGCTCAGGCTTCTTCCGCCGTCCGGAGAACAGTCAGGTCCTTGCGCGTCACGGTCAGGTAGACAACGAGAGCAAGAATTGTGACGAGGAAGATCGCGCTGGTCCCGACGGTGCCGAGGCCCAGGCCGCCGTCGCCGGTCGGCTGGGACAGGTAGTCGCCGATGGAGGCGCCGAGCGGGCGGGTCAGGACGTAGGCGATCCAGAAGGCCAGCACGGCGTTGAGCTTGAACTTAACGTGTGCGACGGTCACGACCGCAATCAGCGCGCCGAAGAGCAGGGCCGACGGCCAGTAGCCCACGTTCAGCCGCTCGGCGGTGAGGTCACCGGCCGAGGTGCCGAGGGCGAAGGTGAAGAGGATGGCCAGCCAGTAGAAGGCCTCCCGCCGGGGGGTGCGGATGCTGTGGATGGAGAGCGTCTTCTCGCTGGCGTACCAGGCACCGAAGGAGATCGCCAGCAGTATGGCGAAGACGATGGTGGTCGTGGTGAGGGCCACGCCGAAGTTGTCGGTCAGGTTGTCGCTGACCAGGGTGCCGACGACGCTGATCAGGACGACGGCGAGCCAGTAGATGCCGGGGACGTACTTGGTGGCCTTGAACTGGAAGAACAACGTGATGAGCAGTAGGACCGTCATGACGTAGGACGTGTTGGTCAGGCCCATGTTCAGATTTGTATTGAGGAAGTCCGCCGCGGTCTCACCCACCGTGGTGCACAGGATCTTGATGATCCAGAAGTAGATCGTGACCTCGGGGACCTTGCTCAGCAACTGCTGGCTGCGGGACGCGGTGGCCCCGAGCTCTTCCGTGTTGGTGGTCATGATGCGCCACGCTGGCACAGACCACCTGAACACAACCTGACTGCTTCTCGCTCACCCGCCACCCGGGCCCCGCATGCTTCAAGGGCCCCTCGCCGACGACAAGAGTGACACCCGCGCCCGAGAAGGTTCGTACTCCCGTCGGACTCCCGTCGGACGGCCACCAGACGCCCACCGGACGTCAAACAACGTCAAACAACATGGCCGGCGGCCCGTGACCAGCGGCGGAGGGCAGGTTCCTCGACCTGTTCCGGCCGCGGAAGCCCCCATCTTTGCTGTGCTGCTCACCCCGGGCACCACCCTGAGGATCGGGCCGGTGACCAAGAAGGTCCTGTTCACCGCCGGTACGACGGCGGCCTCGGGGACCTGGATACGCGGCAGCCGCGCCACCCTGGACGTACGCGGCACCACCCTCGGCTCGGTCGACACGAACGGCCGTGAGACCTCGGCGGCGGGTACCGCCGGGAGCCCGTACATCCTCATGGGAGCGGGCGGACAGCTGGACATCACCGACAGCACGATCACCGGCTTCGGCCTCCCCGGCACCGGCCACGCCGGATTCTCCGGCGTCACCTGGGGCAAGGGCAGCACCGGTTACGCGGTCGGCTCCTCGTTCGTCGGCAACCGCACCGGCCTGCGGCTCGCCGGATCCAGCGGCGTGCGGCTGTCCAAAGTCACCGTCAAGGGCTCCGTCGGCGACGGCGTCGTACTGAACGGCGACACCGGCACCACCGTCCAGAACCTGACCTCACAGGGCAACGGCCGCAACGGCCTGGCCGCCGGCGGCACCGACCAGCGGAATCTGAGCGGCATCTCCACCGGCGTACACCAACTCCACCGGCCGCCCGACGAACCTCACCTTCAGCGGGAACTCCTTCAACGGCTCCGGCAGCAACGCGATCAAGCTCAACCAGAGCGACGGCACGGTCTTCACCGGGAACACCTTCACCGGAACCTTCGGCTCCGGGGTGCTCACGCAGCACCGGAACCGTCTTCTCCGGCAACACGGCACCCTCCTCGCTGGGCTACTCCATCAAGGGGGACGCCACCACTCCCGGCAGCGTCATCTTCAAGGACGCCAAGGCGCCCACGACGGTGACCGTCGACAGCGCCAGCTCGGCGTCCTTCACCAGCACCAAGGGCACCGTCTACAAGGTCGGCGCCTATCCCTCCGTCACCACCGCGCTCACCACAAGCGGCGGCACCACGACACTGACCCTGGCATCCACCAGCGCCTCCGCCGTGACCGTCACCCCGCTGCCGCTGGCCGTCCTGCCCGGCAGCGGCAGCGCCACCGCCCGGGTCCCGAGCGGAGCGGCGTCGTACGAGGCCGTCGTCGCATCCGGTACCTCCGGCACCGACCTGGCCTTCAGCGCCTCCGGGCTCACCCCCGGCGCCGCGTACGCCCTCACCGCGGGCGGCACCACCGTGGCCACCGGCACCGCCTCTTCCACCGGTGACCTGACGCTGCACGCCACCACGTCCAGCACGGCAGAGGTGGACTACCGCATCGTCAGCGCCGCCTGAACGGAGGCGTAAGCGCGCAGGCACAAGCGCGCACGCAGTACGCAGTACGCAGCAACGGGGGACGGGGCACTGGCGCCCAAGGACAGGAGCATCAGCACCATGCGCAGACGGCAGATCATCGCAGCGAGCGCGACCGCGGTCACGGCAGCCGCCGCCGCTCTCGCCGGATGCTCCACGAGCGGGTCCCGCCCGCGCGCGTCCCAGAGCGCCACCCCCACCTCCGGCACTCCGCTGAGCCGGGACGCGGCCTCCGTGTCCCGGTTCTTCGGACCCAAACTGCTCGCCCGCAGCGACGGCTCCTTCGGACTCTCCCGCGCCCTGCTGCTGGACCAGCCGCACTCGGCCCTCGGCCGCCTGCTCCGGGTGCGGTACCCGGCCCGCTCGGCCAGCCCGACCGTCACCAGGCAATACCACGACCCCGAGGGCGGGGCCCAGCTCTACCTCGCCCTGCGCTCCGGGCCGACGGACACCCTTCACCTGCGCTACTACGTCCGCTTCCCGCCGGAGTTCGACTTCGTCAAGGGCGGCAAGCTCCCCGGCCTCTACGGCGGATCCGTCACCGGCGGCAGGCACATCCCGGACGGTTCGGACGGCCTCTCCACCCGCTACATGTGGCGCAAGGGCGGCACCGCGGAGGTGTACGCGTACCTCCCGACCTCCGTCGAACACGGCACCTCACTCGGCCGCGGCGAGTGGCTGTGGCCCACCGGCCGCTGGACCTGCGTGGAGCAGGCCGTACACCTCAACACCCCCGGCCGCGCCGACGGTTCGGTCACCGTGTTCCTCGACGGCGCCCGCGTACTGCGCAGCGCCGGCCTGGAATTCCTGTGCTCCGCGATCGTCAGATACGCGTACCCGCTCGCCGCCACCCGGTGAAAGAGCGAAGTCCCGTCCGGCCCTTCCGCCCCCAGCTGCCCCTGCGCCGCCATCACCCCGGCATGCGCCCGCGCCGCAGCGACCAGCCGCGCATCCAGCGCCAGCGCCGGCACGCCGCTGCGCGACCGTTCGGCATTGACCAGCCCCACGAAGCCCCCGTCAGCCCCACCAGAGCTACCGTCGTCCGCCACATCGACCCCGAAGTCCCGCGCCACTCCGGCCAAGCCGTCCGCGTACCCCTGCCCGAGAGCCCGCAGCTTCCATTCCGTCCCGCGCCGGTAGATCTCCGCCAGCAACAACACGGTCTCCTGCGTCGGACGCGGCGGAATGAACCGCGCCACCAGCATCCCGTCGCTCCCCATCACACTCATCACCGGCACCGGCAACCGCCCCATCGGCGTCCCCGGCTCAGCCGGGCTCACCACCACCGTGACCCTGCTCGCCCCCGCCCGCAGCCGCCTCGGGTCCACCATGACCGTGTCCCCGTCCAGCCGAGCCCCGGGCGCGACAGGCTGGTTGAAGAACACAAAGTCCTCGTCCCCCGCGACCTTCCCTCCATGACCCGTGATCAGCACCGACACATCGAACGGCCCCCGCACCCGTATCACGAGCACGCCGACCGGCATCGCCTGATTGCCTCCGGGAACCAAGTCGCCCATCGCCGCCCCTCGCTTTCACCCCCTCCTTCGACCAACGTCCCCGCCCCGCAGCCGGTTCCGGCGGGGTGCGGCGGGGTGCGGCGGGGTGGGTACGCGCGGGCATTCCCACCGCCGCGCACGCTCGTCCATCTCGGCTTCCAGCGCGTCCTGCAGCAGGTGCTTGGCCAGCTGCTGCGTCCCGCCCACCCGGGCCTGCTCAGCCGCCGGCTCGGCGACCGACGCCACCACATCCGACCCGGCACCGCCGGCCTTCTTCCTGGGACCCACGCCCAAGACATCGACCGTTTCCGCTTCCGAGGTAACCGATTCCTCAGGAACCGACTCAATGTGGGGGGCGCGGGTCGCCGAGGGGCGGCGGGCGGGCAGGCGCGGTGACCCATGCTTCGGCGACGGTGGCGTGAGGTGCCGCGCCGTTTCGCCCCGCCACCCACCCACCCGACACCCGGCCAACGGACAGGAGGCCCCTCCCCCCTCATCCGTAGCCAGCCGCCTTTGTCTTTGCGACCGCAGGGAGCGACGCCCGCCAGAACCCGGGACTCGTGCACCAGCCAAGTGCCGTGAGGCCCTTCCGCATGCCGAAGCGGCTGGCACAGCCGGGGCAGCCGGGGCAGCCGTAACCACCTTTCCCACCGTCTGCAATCCGCTACCCGGCGGGGCGGAGGCGGTATCGGCCACCGATATGGCCAAGCTCTCGGTCCGGCGGGGGTAGCCGGACAACCTAAGCGTCTGCTGAAGTGTCCTGTTCATGAGCGTTGGCCAAAGCAACACGGAACAGGGACGGAATTTCTGTGCACATACCCCACATATCGCGCATATCGGCGGCCTTGGCCGCCACTTCACTCGTAGGTGTGCTCGCGGCAGCCGGTCCCGCCGTCGCGACCACCCCGACAGTGACCTGTTCCTCCGCGAAGTCGGGTCTGGCCAAGAAACTGACGACGGACATCACAGCCGCACTGAAGGGCCGCAATAGCACGACAGCGGTCGCGCTCTACGACCGCAGCACAAGCACCACCTGCACCTACAGATCGAGCACGAAATACGATTCGGCGAGTGTGGTGAAGGCCACAGTGCTCGCGGCACTGCTGCGGCAGGCGCAGGAAGCCAACCGGGTACTGACGACGCGTGAGAAGACTCTCGCTACCGCGATGATCACGAAGTCGGACAACGACGCGACCACCACGCTCTGGAAGCAGGTCAAGGTCAGTGGCGTCCAGCACTTCCTGACCCTCGCCAAGATGACGTCCACCACCCCCGGCGCGAACGGCTACTGGGGCCTCACCCAGATCACCGCCGGTGACGAGGTGAAGCTGCTGAAGCTGCTGACCGCGAGCAACACCGTCCTGACCACTGCTTCACGGACGTACGAGCTGGGCCTGATGAACAAGGTCATCTCCAGCCAGCGCTGGGGCGTGCCGGCCGGTGCCCCGAGCGATGCGACGGTCCAAGTGAAGAACGGCTGGCTGTCGCGCGCGACACACAAGTGGCGGGTGCACAGCATCGGAGCGTTCACCGGTAAGGGCAATGACTACGGGATCGTGGTGCTGTCGCAGGACGACAGCACCATGAGTTACGGCATCACGAGCATCGAGCGCATCGCCCGCGCCATCCACAGCGACCTGTGACTCCGGCTCCCGCTTCCGCTTCCGCTTCCGCTTCGACTTCGGCTCCGGCTCCGGCTCCGGCTCCGGCGGACGTCAGACGGCCCGGCCCGGCTGAGAGCGACGCAAATCTCACGGCCGGGGCGGCACCGTGCCGTGCAGACGGGCGCCCGTGACGTCCAGCACAACCGGGTGCCGGCTGGTCCCCGTGGGAACCTCGACGTGCCGTGGACGCCCGTCGGCGCCGAGGGTGAGCAGCAGACGCAGGGCGGCGTCGAGCGGGCCGGGCGCGTATCCCCGGCCGGTCCAGGCGGCGCGGGGGAGCTGGCGGCCCTCGCGAAGGGCCTCGGCGGGGGAGCGGAGGGCGACGCCGCTGTGGGCCACCGCGACCCCGGAGGGATCCCAGGCGAGGAGGCCGGAGTCGCCGCCGGGTGCTTCGTAGGAGGCGAGGGCGCGGTGGCGGCGGTAGTCGACGGCGCCGCGCACCACGATCGCGTGGTCACCGGACGGCACCGTGGCGATGACCTCGGCGGGGGTGGCGTCAAGGGCCCGGACGCCGGTGTGGGGCGTGGCCGGGGCGGGGGGCCGGGCGCAGCCGGGGAGGGCGTGCGCCGCCGCGAGGGCGACGACGGCGGCCATGACGTGACGCACGGTGCGGGGCATGGTGCGGTTTATACGGCGCCGAGCCGCCCCCGGGCTGGAGAAGGGGGGCGGTCGGCGTCGCTTTCACCCGGAAGTGTTGCCGGGGACTGTTGCCGGATGGATCACCGGTCCGGTTGGATCACCGGTCTCTCTTGCTGGCGAGGGCGACCAGCAGCTCCTTGCCGTCCGTGAGCCGGTACGGACCCGTCACCGGGTTCTTGGGCTTGGCGTACCCCTCGGGCACCGCCATCTGCTTGAGGTAGTACGTGCCCTTCGGCAGGTCGTGGAAGGAGCACCGCCCCAGCTGGTCGGTTGCGCAGGCTGAGGCGCGCCGGGTGTCGGGGTGGTCACCGCTCGTCTGGAGGCCGGGGGTGCCGTTGGTGTCCTGCCAGAGCTGGAAGACGGCACCCGGCAGGAGGGTGCTCTTCTTCGCGTCCTTGTGCACCAGTGTGAGCCGCGACGCCGCCTTGACCAGCCCGGCGTCGAGAGTGAGGTCCGTCCGGTGGTCCGGGCCGAGGGTGACGGGCTCGGTGCAGCCGTTGGGGAAGGCGGCCGTTGAGCCGTCGCCGGATCTGCCCGTGTCGCGCCCGGCGAAGGAGTATCCATTGGGCGGGAGGAAGCACAACTTGTACGAGCCGTCGCTCAGGTCGGTGAAGAGGTATTTGCCGTCGGCGCCGGTGGTGGTCTTTCCCAGCTCCTTGCCGGTGGCCGGGTCGAACAGCCCGACGTCGGCACCCGCCGCGCCGAACTCGCCGTCGTCCTGGACGCCGTTGCCGTTGGTGTCGTACCAGAGCCGGTCGCCCAGCGTGTTCAGCGGGGTAATGAGGCCGGCGCCGATGGTGTGGTCGACGGTTCCGGCCTTCCCGACGGTGACGGTCGCCTTGCCTGCGGAGTCGGCGTCGGAGTCGACCCGGCGGTCGGAACCGGCGGATCGGAGCGTCCAGCGCAGCCCGGTGGCGGTCGGGGAGCCGGGGAGTCCGGCGGTGGTGGCGGCGGTGTGGTCGAAGGCGAGGTCGTAGGAGGTGCCGGGCTTCAGGCCGTTCTTCGTACCGATGTAGTACTCGCCGTTGGCGTCGGTGGTGACGGCGATGGCGGTGCCGCCTCCTCTTGGCGTCGCGGTGACCTTGACGCCGGGGACGGGGGGCTCGCCGGGATCCTGGATGCCGTCGCGGTCGGTGTCGTACCAGACGCGATTGCCGATCTGGACGGGTGCCTGGTCGCAGACGAGCTCCAGGTCGGCGAGGCCGTTGCCCTTGCCGAACAGGACGCTGCCGGAGTCATGGGTGCTCTGCAGCGCGCGGTTGCCGGTGATGCTGCCGTTGTCGGGGTTCCAGAGCCGGACGCCCTGCTCGAAGGGGGAGTCGTCGAACGGGTCGTAGGCGGTGCTCCAGAGCCGGTTCCGGCCGGGCTGGAGCGCGAGGCCGCCCTCGGTGATCTGGTCGTGGACGGCGTCCTCGTGGGTGGTGCGGTCGTTGTGGAATTCGCCGCCGCCGGGGCCCTGCTCGTTGTCCGGCAGAGCGCCCTTGAGCGCGCCGCAGGAGTCGTTCTTCTCCAGGCTGAAGGACCTACGGGAAGAGCGGAAGGAGTCGGCGGAGCCTGAGGAGCCGGGCGATCTGGGGGAGCCGGGGGATCTGGGGGAGCCGGGGGAGCAGGCGCGCAGTACGTCTCCGGCGGCGACCGCGCTGACCAGCTCGGTGCTGTGGTACGCCTGGGTCATGTTGCCCTGCATGTCGGCGAAGCGGTCGCGCAGGCCGAGGATCAGGTCGCCGTTGTCGGCGATTTCGATGTCGGAGAGCATCGGCTGTGGCGCGCTGACGAACAGGTGCGATTCGGTGCGCGGCACCCGCTCGTTCCAGGCCTCCCAGTCGGCGCTCATCCGCTGCCCGGCCGTGGTGGTGTCGTCGCACCGGTAGGCCGTGGCCGGGGCGCCGGTGAAGCGGTAGGCGCAGCCGCGTGGGTAGTCGAGGCCGAAGTCGAACAACGGGGTGAAGCCGGAGCCGGTGAAGGTGTAGACGAAGCCGCGCATCCGGGAGGGGTCGCCCCAGGGCTCGGCCTTGGACACGGTGTTCTCGGCGCCGCAGACGCCGCCGACCAGGACCCGCGAGCCGCGTACGCCGAGGCCGAAGGGGTGCCATTCGCCGGCGCAGCCGGTCGCCGGCTTCGGGATGCGGTAGGAGCCCGCCGTTCCGGCGGTGACCGCGTCGCCGGTGCCGTTGATGGGCACGGCGTACAGCTTGTTGTCGTTCAGGTTCACCGCGTAGAGCAGGGTGCCGTCACCGGAGACGTCGACATCGCCGATGCCCTCGCGGCCGACCTTGCCGTATACGGCGTCGTCGGCGAGATAGAAGGGCGCGGTGCCCTTGGTGTGGGCGGTGAGGGTGCCGGGGAGCGTGGTGAAGGTGGTGACCTTGTCGCTGGTGCGGTTGTAGCGGTAGATCGCGTTGACGGCGCCGGCCGGTCCGTACTCTGTGTGCCGCTTCACGTACGTGCCCAGGTAGGCGTTGCCGGTGCGGTCGGTGCCGATGCCGAAGACGGCCTGCTGTTCCTCGTTGTGGGTCAGGGTTGCCGTCGTGGCGGCGGTCCCGCCGGGGTGTGCCGGGCCGAATGAGCCGTCGAAGGTGACCAGGCCCTTCTGTCCGGTGGCGTTCCCTCGGGCGAGGCCGCAGGTGAGCAGCTTGGCGTTGGCCTGGCAGTACTGCGACGGGTCCCACAGGCCGGTGGTGACCTGGGCGGCCTTGCCCCCGGAGACGTCGACGAAGGAGGTCGGCGCGGACAGCGCGGGCGGCTTCCCGCCGGCCGGGGCGGGCAGCAGTGCGCCGCCGGGCGGCGGCGACAGCTGTACGCGGTACTTGCCGCCGCTCAGCCCGGTGAGGTCGGGGGTGACCGTGCCGTCCGGGCCGGTGGTGGCGGTGGCGGTATGTCCGGCGGCGTCGGTGACTACGGCGCGGGCGCCGGGGATGCCGGTGTCGAGGGCGGCGTCGTAGCTGCCGTCACCGTCGACGTCGCTGACGGTGCGGATGGTCAGCGTCCCGTCGCCGGTCCCGGGGGCCGGGACGGGGGTGGACTGGTGGACGGTCGAGGCGCCGGTGAGGCCGGCCGGATGGACGGTGGCCACGATGATGGCGGCTGCGGCTAGCCCGATCATGCGCGGGAGCGTGGTGTGTCTCCGCAGGTGCGCGCGGTGCGGTGTTCTCAGCACTGCACTCCTCATTTCTGACGTGCGCGAGCCCACCGTCATCGGTGCGCACCATGAGTAAATGCGACGAACTGAAAAAACTCACAAACCGCCACATAGGGGCGTCCGAAAATCGCACTAATGGATCACGGAGACACGGGCGCCGCGCGGTCGGGGGCCGGCGCGGCGCCCGGATGGTCAGCGCGGCGGCTCGTCCGGCACCACGAGCTCGCTGAGGCTGAGCGCGCCCTCGCCGGCGACGGCGGCCAGTTCCGAGCCGAGCGATTCCGCCGGCCAGTCCGGAGCCGGGTGCTTGCGGCCCACCCGGTCGGTGAGCAGCGAGGAGACCGCGGCGATCAGGCAGGCGGTCACGGCGAACCAGAAGGCCACAACGATGCCCTTGTGGAAGGGCTCGGATATCAGGTGCGGGAAGAACTCCTTGCTGGTGATGTGGGCGCCGCCGTCCGGGAGCTTGGCCAGGCTGTTGCCGAGCAGCTGCTGGAACGGGTTGTAGCCGAGGAAGGCCGCGAAGAGCACCCCGATCGGCGGCAGGTGGGAAAGCGCCGACGCCTGGGAGGCGGGAACGCCCTGCTGGATGAGCCCGTCATGCAGCGCGGGGGGCAGGGTGTGGGTGAGTCCGGTCACCATCAGGCTGAAGAAGATGCCGATGGAGAGCACCGACGCCGCGTTCTGGAACGTCGCGTTCATCCCGGCGCCGACGCCGCGTGACTCGGCCGGGACGGAGTTCATGATCTCGGCCCGGTTCGGCGAGATGAAGAGCCCGGAGCCGACGCCGTTGAGGACAAGCAGGAAGGCGAAGATCCAGTAGTTGAAGTCGGTGGGCAGCACCATCAGCGCGCCGAAGCTCGCGGCTATGACCAGCGCCCCGCCGACGGTGAACGCCCGGGGGCCGAGGCGGTCCGAGAGCCAGCCGGAGACCGGCGCGGCGAGCAGCAGCCCGATGGTGAGCGGGATCATATAGATGCCGGCCCAGAGCGGGGTGTCCTGGAAGCTGTAGCCGTGCAGCGGCAGCCAGATTCCCTGCAGCCAGATGATCAGCGCGAACTGGAGCCCGCCGCGCCCCAGGGAGATGAGGAGATTGGCGATATTGCCCGCGGTGAAGGCGCGCAGCCGGAAGAGGCTGAGCCGGAAGAGCGGCTCGGGGACCTTGTTCTCGATCACGACGAAGAGCACGAGGACGAGCGCGCCGCCGATGAGCGCCGCGAGCACCCACGGGCTGCTCCAGCCCATGGCGCTGGAGCCGTAGGGCTGGATGCCGTAGGTGATGCCGACCAGGATGGATATCAGCCCGAGGGCGAAGGTGATGTTGCCCCACCAGTCCATCCGCGCCTTCCGGCGCACTCCGGTGTCGTGCAGCTTCACGTACGCCCAGATGGTGCCGAATATCCCGACCGGCACCGACACCAGGAAGATCAGTTTCCAGTCGACCGGCGCCAGCACGCCGCCGAGCAGCAGCCCGAGGAACGAGCCGGCGATGGCGGCGATGGAGTTGATGCCCAGCGCCGTGCCGCGCTGGTCGGCCGGAAAGGCGTCGGTGAGGATCGCCGTGGAGTTGGCGAACAGCAGCGCGCCGCCGATGCCCTGGACGATCCGCCAGCCGATCAGCCAGAGGGCGCCGGCGCTGCCGTCCATCCAGCTGACGGAGAGCAGCACGGAGCAGATCGTGAAGACGGCGAAACCCATGTTGTACATGCGTACGCGGCCGTACATGTCGCCGAGCCGGCCGAAGGTCACCACCAGGACGGCGGTGACGACCATGAAGCCCATCATCATCCACAGCAGATAACCGGTGTTCCCGGGATCCAGCGGATTGAGGTGAATGCCCCGGAAGATGTCCGGGAGCGCGATGAGCACGATCGACTGGTTGATCATGACCATCAGCACGCCGAGCGTGGTGTTGGACAGTGCGATCCACTTGTAGTGCGGGTTTGGCGGCCCCGACGCGTCCATCGATATACCCCTCCCCTGAGATAGTTGGTTGTCACATCCAACATATCCCGCCCAGGTGACAGCCGCGTGTCGAGAATCCGTGGATCGGACACCGGAGCCGCCGGCGAGTGAGCTCTGAGCTGCCGCGAGCGCCAGGGCTCCGATAGAGGTGGTCCAACGTGATACGAGGTCCGCCCTTGAGGGTCCGCATATCGGTGACCATCTGTCACGGAAACTGACCATCGGTGCGGCCCGAAGATTACCCGTCGTTTTCATCACAGCTGAAACACCGGCGAAACCCGGCGGCCCGGCCTCCCGTCTTCTTGAACGGATTCCTTTAGGAAGCTCCAGGAAGGCCGAGGTCACCTCATGAGTCTTACGGGCACGTCGTTCTTCGCCCTCGCCGTCATTCTCGTACTGGCAGTGCCGGCTGTCATGGTCCTGACCTGGAACCGGGTGCCGGGTCCCGGGCCGGTCCGGATCGCCGCAAGGGTGGGGATGACCGTCCTCAGCCAGGCAGCCGCGGTCCTGGTGGTGCTGGTCTGGGTGAACAACAGCTACGGCCTGTACGACAACTGGGGCGACCTGCTGGGCAGCGGAAACACCCAGGTCCACATGGATTCCGGCAGCCACCTCAGCGCCACGGGCGCACTCGGGAGCGGCGGTGAGGGATCCGTGCGCCCGCTCACCTTCGCGAATTTCAAACCCGACGTCCTCACCGCCACCGCCACCGGCGCCCGTTCTCACATCACCGGCGACATATACGTATGGCTGCCTCCGCAGTACAACCAGGCGGCCTACCGCCACACCCGCTTCCCCGTCGTCGAGCTGCTGCCCGGCTACCCCGGAACCCCACGCGCCTGGTTCACCGCGATGGACGCCCAGCAGGAGCTGGCGTCGCTCATCACCGCGCACAAGGCCAAGCCCATGATCCTGGTCGCCGCCAAAATGAACGTTCTCGGCCACAACGACCCCGGCTGCGCCAACATCCCCGGCGGCAGCCAGACCGCCACCTGGCTCGGCCAGGACGTCCCCGGCCTGGTCAAGAAGGACTTCCGGGCCGACACCGCCGCCAAGGACTGGGCCGTCATGGGCTACTCAGCCGGCGCCTACTGCGCCGTCAACCTCACCGTCCACTACCCCCGCACCTTCCACTCGGCCGTCAGCCTCTCCGGCTACAACGCCCCCCTAGCGAGCCTGGTGACCCACCACCCGGCGCTGGCCCGCGCCAACAACCCCTACCTGGTGCTGCGCTCCGAGAAGCACCAGCCCGGCATCGCCCTCCTCATGGCCGGCAGCGACCAGGACGGCGACACGGTCTACGCCGCCCGCATGATGCTCGGCGTCCTGCACCACCAGGGCACCAGCCAGCTGCTCACGCTCACCCGGGGCGGCCACAACTTCAAGGTCTGGCGGGAGATGCTGCCCGCTTCGCTCAGCTGGATCTCCGCCGGGATGAAATAAAACCCGGCGGCGGCAAGGGCGTTGGGGGGGTGGTGTGTACGCTGCACAACCCCCCACAGCGTTGTCACAGGGATAGCGGAATCTTCCGCTGTCGATGGCCGGATCACACGGCCACTCACCTGTGCCTGGGGGGCATCAACCAGCTTGCTTACACATCGCATAGCCATCGGGACGGTCCGTCCACCGTCCTCGCATCGGTCTCACCGCTGCCGCTGCCACTGCCGACGCCGCGGACAGCAGCACCAAACTGCCGATCACCTCGGCGTCGGACATCGTGGTGGACGCCGTCCACCAGCACTTCTTCATCAGCGACCCGACCGGCGGCAGCGTCGTCGTCACCGACTACGGCGGCCAGGTCGTCGGCCAGATCACCTCGGAGCCGGGTGCCGCCGGGCTCGCTCTCTCATACGACTCGGGCACGCTGTACGTGGCGCTGCCGAACGCGGACGCGATCTCCGCGATCGACACATCGGCGCTGGCCGAAACTGCCCGGTACAAGACCGGCCCGGGCACCGCGCCGCTGCACCCGGCGGTGGCCGGGGGGAAGGTGTGGTTCGGCTACGGTACGGCCACCCAGGGCAACATCGGTTCGCTCGACCTGTCCGGCGCCGACCCGGTTGTCACGCTGGGCCAGGAGGGCAGCAGCCACGGCTTCTACTCCGCGCCGCTGCTGGCGTCGTCCCCGGCGGACCCGGGGGAGTTGGTGGCCGGGGTGGAGGGGCAGAGCCCGGTCGAACTCCAGGTCTACGACGTCTCATCGGGCACCGCCGCTTCCAAGGCGTACGCCTGGGACCGGGCGGCAACGCCAGCAATCTCATGGACCTGGCCATCACGCCGGACGACAAGGACGTCGTGATGGCCAGCGGCGCACCCTAATACCACCAGGTGTTCTCGACTGCCGACCTGTCGGCCGACGGCCGCTACGGCTCCGCCGCCTACCCGAACGCGGTCGCCATCGCCGACGACGGTACGGTCGCTGGCGGTATCGACGGCTCGTCCGAGCCGGACATCTACCTCTACGAGCCGGGCAACAGCAGCGCGTTCCGCGAGTACGAGCTCGGGACGAACCTGGAGAGCGCCGGCCTCGCCTGAGCGCCGGACAGCAGCAAGCTCTTCGCCGTCACCGGGACCGCCGGGTCCTCCAACCTGACCCTGCGCGTGCTGGACGCCCCCACGAAGGCCGCCAGCAGCCTCACCCTGACGGCCCCCGCCACCGGCACCACGGGCAAGCAGCTCACCGTCAGCGGAAGGCTTTCCTCGGACACCGCGCTCGCCGCCGGGACGACCGTCGCCGTCACACGTACCGACTCCGCCGCACCGGGCGGCACCGGCACACCGCCACCGGCCGTGACCGTCGCGGGCGACGGCACCTTCTCCTTCACCGACACCCCGCCCGCCCAGGGCACGGCCACCTACACCGTCAGCTACTCGGGCGACGCCCAGCACGCCGGCACGACCGCCCAGGCCGCCATCCAGGTCTCGCGCGCCGCCGCCAAGCTGACCCTGAAGGCCCCGGCCACGGCCACCCGCGCCAAGCCGCTCACCCTGACCGGCACACTGACCTCGGACCCCGCCATCGCGGCCGGCGCCACCGTCGCCGTGACGCGCACCGATCTCGCGTCGCCGGGCGGCGTGAAGGCCGGCAGCGCGACCGTCGGCGCCAACGGCACGTTCTCACTGACGGACACCCCGCCGCGGCGGCGTTCGTGATGATCCTCGCGGCACTGCTGGACATGATCGACGGATCGATCGTGAACACCGCGCTGCCCTCCATCGGCAAAGGACTGAAAGCCACCCCGGCCGAACCGCAGTGGACGGTGTCGGCCTACATGCTGGGCTTCGCCGCCACGCTGATCATCGCCGGGCCGGTCGGACCGTGATGGTCCGACCGGCCCGGCCCGGTGAGGAACACAAGCGTGCCCTCTTCGGTAAGCGGAACTCTCACCAGGAAAGTGACCCTCATGCACGTTTTGATCATCGGCGGCGGAACCAGGGGAATGTGCCTGGCCCACGGCCTGAAGAAGGCCGGCGTCTCGGTGGCGGTCTACGAACGCTACGGTTCGCGCCGCGACGGGCTGTACGGCTACCGCCTCGGCATAGACCCCACCGGCAGCCGCGCGCTCAACGAATGCCTCCCGCCCGAGCTGTTCGACACCTTCGTGGCCACCTGCGCCCGCGACCCGCGGCACTTCAACGTGCTGACCCAGTCGATGCGCACCACCGCCACCTTCGCCCTGCCCCGGGCGCGAGACGCGGTCAACAGCGAACGCTCCGTGTCCGCTCCAGTTCGACCGCGAGTGCGGCCCCCATTGCCCCCGGTTTTCCGCGGGGTCTTCGTCTGCGGAATCATCATGACGCGTCTTCAGTGAACGGTACCGTTCACTGAAGACGCGCGTGTACCGCACTCGACCAGGGCCACCAGACGTATCAAGGGGTACCCGAATTCGAGGACGCTGCCGATGTGCTTGGGGTAGTACCAGGTCACCGCCTTCTCGTCGGGGGCAATGAGGGTCGTTCCGTCCAGGGCGACCACTAGCAGCCCCCGGTAGAAGGAACCGGGCTGTGCCGGGGTGGCCACCGGCCCCGCGAGTACCTCGAACAGACAGCGCAGCGGGACGCTGCCCAGCCGGCGCCGGGCCCGCGACAGCGAAGAGGCGCACGGGCGGGTCACGGCCAGTCCGCGCAGTCCCACGGTGAGCTTGTTCCATACGTCCCCGAAGGACGACCCCTCGAAGAAGGCGAGAGCGCGATTACCGGCTCGCGATGGCATCGGAATCTCACGATGCGGACGCCGGGCTGGGGTCCGCTTCTACCTCGAACCCCACCGATCCAAGCATTCGATCTTCACTCTCCCGAGTGACGTGCGGAGGACGGGGCTAGCCTCTGCCTTTCGCTTGGGGCCTGTTGCGCTGGGCTGATCGCGCAGGAGAGCGAGGTCGGCGATGGCCTCGCCGCCGTCGGCGAGGCCACCGAAAGTGCCTTCCCGCTGTGGTGGCAGAAGCCCTAGACAAGCGTCGTCGTCCCCGGACGCGTCCCCGCGTCGATCTCGTGCTGCCTCACTCAGTTCCGCAGCGTCTCGCGGGACCCGATGCCGAGCTTCTCGGTCACCGCCTGCAAAGCGGCCGTCTCGTTCGCATGGTCGTCGCGCACCTCGGCGACCATGCGAACCGCACGGCGGCGGAGCTCAAGGGGGTAACGGGAAGGTCTTGCCATGACTCGATCCTTTCATGAAATCGAGCCTCTACTCGAACCGGGGCGGTTCAACAATGATCATGAAGCCGATTCTGGAGGTCTGGGGCCGGGCTGGGTTACTTCTCGTCGGTCTGCTTGCGGGTCCCGGTCCGGGGCTTCGCCTCGGCCTCGGCGTCAGAGCAGAGCGATCTTGAGGAAGCCGCCTTTTAACCCCGCGGCACCCGGATTCCCACGCAGGTTAGCGACTTGCCCCTATGCGCAGGAAGAAGTACACACTGAGGAGCACAAGCACCATGCTCGGCGGCAAGAGTATCGAGTCCCAGAGCAGCCGATGGGTCGAGGGGACACCGGAGAGCGCCCCGATGCCAATCCCGGCGCTCAGGAGCAGGACGGGCAGCGCCGTTCTCTGCGGGCGGTCCTTCCAGGGGCCGACTCGCGCTAGGGAGAGCACACTGATGACAATGCCGGCCGCGGCGACAGCGAACAGGAAGACGTGGCTGGCGTCGAGTCCATGGCTGGTCATTCCCGGAATCCTATCCTCGATCAGCATCAGTATTTGTTGTCGGTGTCGCCGAACGCCCGGGGGTGGGAAGGGTTTTCCCACCCCCGGGTACGTCTCAGATCACTGGTGCGCCACCGTTCCCCAGTAGGGGATCCAATGGCGGACCCACTTCCAGTGCCTGACGCTGAACTGCCAGTCGGCGAAGAAGTCGACTTCCAGGTAGATACCCCGGTTGTGGCCGCGGTCGTCGATCCACTGGACCGTTCCCTCGCTCATCCACAAGAAGGCGGAAATCAAGCCGATGACTATCGCCGCGCCCTCTCCTCCCGCGGCCCCGACGGCGATGGCGAGGCCGGTGGTCACCGACGCGCCCCAGTTGAGCGCGTCAATGAGCTGGTGGGTGTCGTATTCGCTCAGGTAGAGCCGGCAGTACTTCCACATCTTGCCGTTCCGGCAGTACGAACCGCTCCTGGTGCCGTCGAGGTCTTGCCCGGTGACGGGGTTCTGGTCCACATAGTCGTAGGCGTTGGCAGATCCCTGGAAGACCGGGTCGGTCTGAAGGAAGCGGCCGAGTGACGGGTTGTACAGGCGGGCGCCCATGAGTACGTCGCCGGTGGGCGTTTCGCTGGAGCGCTGCTTGCCGCCCAGCCAGCCATAGCGCGAGGTGCTGGTACCGGTGAGTGGTATGCCGTACTCGTCGGCCGCCATCACCAGGACCGGGGTGGCGCTGTCGTTGATGGGCAGCACCATGTTGATGTCACCGTGCAGATTGGTGAGTTGCAGCAGGATGTCTCCCTTCGCCGAGGAGTAGATGGCGCTGAGGTCTCCAGCCATGTCGTTGATGTTGCGCGTGTAGGCGCTCGTGCTCTCGCGAATCCAGGAGGGCGAGTCCGCGGAACCGTCGTAGTGGTTGGTGCGGGCTGCGGTCTGGGCCCAACTTCCGGATGTGTTGGTTTCCGACGTGTAGGACCGGCTGCGGCCCAGGGGGTCCACCTGCCAGGTGACGCGGCTGGCGCCGGAGGTCTGCTGGTAGGCCAGGTCGTTGGCATAGTACGCGGTCGTCGTTCCACTCGGCTCAGCGGTCGTGCGGCCGAGGGCGTCGTAGGTGTAGCCGCTGTCGACCAGACGGTCGGCACTGTCGTAGCTGTGGCTGGCCGTGGTTCCACCACTGGTGGGGCAGGCCGCCTTGGCGGCGCCGACGGCCGTGGTCAGGCCCGTGCGGTTGGAGTTCTTGTCGAAGGCGTAGTGCCGCGTGGTGCAGGTGCTGGTCGCGCCAGTGGTGGCGCTGGTTGTGAGGACGGTCTGGCTGACATCGGAGAGGCGATCCGCGGCGTCGTAGGTGTACGTGTTGTTGACGCCAAGGCCTCCGGTGGTGGACTGGGCCCGGCTGATCTCCAGCCCGGTTCCGGAGTAACCCGCCTGGTCGGAGAGCAGCACGTTCCCGTTCGCGTCGGTGTAGACCCGGGAGGCGGCCTGTCCGGTCTCGTCGGTGGCGATCTTGAGGGTGATCGATCCCGGCAGAGACTCGGTACTCACGTTGCCATCGGCGTCATAGGTGGCACTGAAGGCCCCGGCGTTGGAGTCGGTCTGCGTCGTCGGCACACCGCGCGGGTCCTTACTGGTGTCGTAGGTGTAGGTGGTGGTCGACGGCGCCGAGTCGCTGGTCTGCGTGGGGCGGTCCAGGGCGTCGTATTGGACGGCGGCGATGTTCCCGTCCGCGTCAGTGGAGGACATCCCACGGTCGAGTTGGTCGTAACTCCAGCTGTTCACGGCGCCGTCCGGCGTGGAGATCTTCGCCGGCTGGCCGTTGATCGTGTTGTATGTCGTGGTCGTCGTCTGCACAGCGTGGCCGACACCACCGGAGACCGCGAGCGTGCTCTCGCGGCCTGCCGCGTCGTAGCTGATGGTGGTGGTACGGGTGACGCCGTTGGCGGTCTGGGTCGCCGTGCTCGGCATGCCGTACAGAGTGTAAGTGGTCGTTGTGGTGGCCCGCTGGCTCGGGTTGGAGCCACCACCGGTGATAGCGCCGGCAGGGGCGGTCTGGCAGACCAGGTCAGCCCACTCGGGGTGGCCTCCGCAGGGACTGCTGCCGGTAGCGGTGTAGTAGGTGGTCGTGGTGGTACCGGCGTCAGAGCCGGTAGAGGACGGCTGGGAGTTGGAGATCACGTTGCCCGCGGCGTTGTAACCCGTTGCGGTGGTGATCGCCAGGCCTGCCGGGTCGACAGTGGTCTTGGTCGCCTGTCCCAGCGTCCAGTCGTAGGTGGTCTTGGTGGTGCGAGTGTCCGCGTCCGTGGTGTAGCCCGCGATGGCGCTGCCGGTGACGGCAGTGGTGACCAGGCCGGACACATCCGTAGCGCCGTCGGTGGGACGGCCTTCGTCGTAGGTGTTGTGGGTGTGTGTCCGGGCGGCGACGACGGAGCCGGCCAGTCGGGCAGCGCTGGTACCTGAGGCGGCCAACGCGTGCTCCAGAGTGACCTGGTGCAGCGGGCCGTAAGTGTCGGTCAGGAGCTCGCCGCTGCTGTCGCGGACGTCCACCGTGGACAGCAGATTGGCACGCTGCGCGGTGGTCATCGCTGCCAGTCCGAGCACATTGAGCTCAGTGTTGGAACTCGCGGCCAGGGCGAGTTCACGGTTGGCAGCGCTGAGCTGGCGAGCGGAGTACCCAAAAGCGTCATAGTCGGTGGTGGTGATGTGTCCACCGGGGGAGGCGGTGTTGGACTCGCGCCCGTTGACATCAAGGTAGTGGATCTGGGCGCGGGTGTAGGAGCTGGAGGTGAGGTGCCCGGATCCGGTGTTGGAGGTGGGAATCTGATCGGCGGGGAAGATCGCTGTGGCGTCGGTCGGCGCATCGGCCTGAGCCAAGGCGGCCACATCCGAAGCGCCCATCGCGTTGGGGCCGCCCGCGGAGGTGGTGAGGGGCACGTCGTAGACGACGGTGCTGGTTGCCGTGCCGTTGGTCAATGACGCGGAGCCCGGGGTGAGGGTCGGGCGGGAGACGCTCAGCAGGCGTCCCGCGTTGGTGTCGCCGTCGGTGCCCGCGGCGCCGTAGGTGAACGTCCAGGGGAGCTGGCCCGGAGGCGTGAGTGTGGCCACCCGGCCGGCCGAGGTGTAGGTGTACGCGGTCACAAGGTTGGGCGTGATCCGCGGGTCCCACACCTGACGGAGGGCGCCGGTGGAGTCGTACGCGTACTGGGTGACGGTCTTGGATGTCTCCGCACCCGTGGACGGGTCGGTGGCCCACATCACGATCTTGTTGGCCTGACCGGTGTAGTCGCCGAACGTACCGCTGGTCGTGCCCGTCGCGGTGGTTGCGGCGGCATAGCCCAATTCCAGGACCCGGCAGCCCAGCGCCGGCGTCGCCGGCGTGAGGCAGGACGCGTTGAGGTCGGAGATCGCGGACGTGGGCGCGGCCATCCGGGCCAGGCGCATCGAGGTGATGCCGCCGCTGGTCACGGAGTCAAAGCGATAGCGCACCGTGGTACCGCTGCCGGCCGGACTCGTCGAAGCGACAGCCCACACACCCGCCGTGGTGGAGGACTTGGTGAAGACCGTCGTCGTCCCGGAGGTGTCGGTCAGCGTGTAGGAGTCCGCGGAGCTGCTGTAGCTGAGTGTGTACGCCTCAGCGCCGGGCTCCGGAGTCCAAGACCCGTCGCTGTTCTTGGTGAACGAGACCTGTGAGCCGGCTGAGCGGACGAGTTCTACGGCGGTGGAGGTTACCGGACGGATCTCGGTGAAGTCCGTCAACGCCGTCGCAGAGCCGCCGGCCAGTTGCCAGCCTGGCCCGAAGGGCGCGATCTGACCGGCCGGCGGGCTCCCTTGGGAGGTGCGGGAATCGAGTGTCTGGCCGACCAACATTCCGAAGACGGAGGTGTCCGGGCCGGTCAGGGTGTAGTTACCGGTCGACAAATTGAGCGTGCCCGGCCCGACTGAGGCGCTGGCGGTCTGCGTGGCCGCGCGGTCCAAAGTGACGGTTACGGCGGAGGAGTCGTGGATCGCCGAAGAAGTGTCCGTGAACTCGGCACGGACCTGGACCGAGCCGTCATCGCCCAAGGTATCGGCAACGTCCCAGACAAGCGGGGAAGAGGCGCCGCTCGTGACGGCCACTGGCCAGCTGCCCACAGCGTTGCCGCCGGACGTCACATCGGCGACCGGGATAGTCGTCCAGGTGTCCGCGGCGGATCGCCGGTACTGGAACTTCACCGACTGCCACGTCGATGACGGCGCGGCAGCGGTCAGCGTGACACGCCGCGCGGTCCTGATGCCGTCGGTGGGCGAGGTGACGGCGCCGTTACCCGCATTGAAGCTGTAGATCGTTGATGCGGACAGGTTGCCGGCATTGTCGCGCGTGGAGACGGTCAGGGTGTGCGGGCCGTCCGTGGGGGGGGTGGCGGTGATGTTCACGGCGGTACCGGTGGTCGCTACGGTGTTCTGGGCTCCGGAGTCGAGCTGCCAGACGACGCCGGCGGTGTCCGTGCCCCCGGAGGGCGGGGTGATGGTGAAGGTGCCGCTCTGGCCGGCGCCCTTGCCCCAGCCGCCGGAGGGGTAGTCCGTGGAGGTGACCGTCGGCGTGCCGGGCTTGGTGGTGTCGATCGTGAAGACCAGTCCGTTCGGGACAGTCTGACGCGACCACAGGGAGCCGTCGTAGCCATAGGGCCATGCGGTGTAGGTGTGACCGTTCACCAGTGTTCCGGCCGGGACGGAGGCGCTGGAGATGCCTCCGGAGGCGGTCCAGCTGCCGTTGAGGTTGGATATGACCTTGGTGTTGGCGCCGCCAGTGGTGTCGTAGACGTTCCACTGGGCCATGACGTTGCCGCCGTCGGCGTCGGTGACAGCCGCCTGGAGCTGCGGGGTGGCCGTATTGGTGTAGAGAGTCGTGGTGGAGCCGGAGACCGAGGAGACGCCGGGCGCCACTGTGGGGGCGGACGGCATCGGGTACGAGTTGTAGGTTACCGACAGGTAGGGCACGTTGGCAGCGGCGTTGGCGGAGTAGAAACGCTTCCAGCCGCTGCTGTCCGTCTCGTCGGACGCCCTCAACCCCATGTAGGCGACGTCGTAGCCGTTGTCACCGGCGTACTGAAGGAAGGTCGAGGGGTCGATGGAGACCCAACCGGCCGCGATGGGGCTGGCGCAGTCGCTGGAGTAGCCCTTGGTCTGGGTGGTCGAGGCGTACTTCGACTTCCAGACAGGCTGATTCGACCAGACCGTGTCCGAGGAGGACTCTCCGGACTCCCACAACTCCCACGCCGACTGGACGCAGTCACCGGCCCAGTACTCGTAAAGATTCAGCGACGAGGACAGGATTTGCGTGTTGTCGAGCTGGAGGACCGGGAACTCCAGAAACGAGCGGGCGACGTCCGTGCCGCCATCATAGGTGCCCAGCTTCAGGTCGGTCGATGCGTACTCGGCGGTCGTGTCGGTGTTCTCCACGAACGTGTCCAGCAGGGGAGAAAGGCTCGTGGAGGGGTCCACCGTGACCGGGTACCGCGTCTTGGGGTCAGCCAGGAACTTTGTGTCCGGGGTCAGGGTGAGATTCACTGTGTCCCCGGCCTGGGACATGGTCATTTTTACCGGCGCCCGGTGCGGGTGCTCCAGGGACTTGGCGTCCACCTTCGCGTCCCACATCACCGGCGCCGGTATCGTGCCGGCGACCTTGCCGTGGGCATCGGTGAAGGTGATCGCGCCGTTCTTGCGCTGCTTGGCCGTCAGTCCATTCGCGGAGACAGGAATGGTCACCGTGTAACCGGCCTTGGGGCGCGACTTGAGGATCACGTTCTCCTCAAAGCCGGTCCGCGTCGCCTGCACGGTCACATCCGCGCCCGGCGCGACGTTCGCGTAGGTGGCGGTGGTACCCTTGAGAGACGGCTTGGGAAGAGTACCCTTCCAGCCAACCGCGACCCGGTGCTTGCCCGAACCCTCGTCAGCAAGCACGGCGTTTTTGCCACCGGACGCGAGCACCAAGCCATTAGGCTGGGCCTTGGGCGTGACAGAACCCCCGGCATTCACCTGTAGGGTGGTGTCAACATCAACCCATTGCCCGGCTCGCTTAAACCGGATCGGCGCGGCATATGACCGGGTGGTCAGTGAGCCGTTCGGATTCGCCCAGGTTGTCGTCTTGGCGGTGAGTTGGTCGAGGATCTCGACCTTGCGTTTGCGTAGTCGGGCCGTGGCCAATGCTGACGCAGCATCAGGAGCTGAGAGCGGTCCAGTAGAGGCGGAGCCGGACTTCACCGCCGAGATGGTGCGCGCCTTGTGAGCAGGGATGGCGACGGCTTGTCCGGTAGCCGAGAGTGTCATTGCTGCTTCGGTGACCAGTAACAGCGCAAGCGCTGTTGCCATCCGCCGGGTTGAGCCTGACAGGGATCCGGCGCCCGGTCTTCTCCGGAAGCGGACTGTGTGGCTGGTCCTCACGAGACTCCTCTGGTATATCCGGGCGCAGGTGGCACCCACGGTCACAGAAGAGATACAGGCCGGGGATTCTCGCGGTCTAGATCCTCTTCGCGCCACCGAAAGTCAAGAGATGTTCATGTACGGCCAAAAGTGATCGCCAAGATCACTCATGCGCACTCGGATGTCAACTAGATCCAACGTTTGATCACACAGGGTCGCAAATGCACACTCGACACCGAGGGTGGATCGTCATCAGATCGTGATCGAACAAGGGCGTTGTGGTGGTGGTGTGGTGATGATGCGACAGGAAGTCGCGTGATCTGTGTGCCCCAGCACTACAATCCGATCGCTTCAACCTGAATCCCGGAGGCAGCACGATGTAGGCTCTGGACCCTCAGCGGATCGCCCACGCCCAGCGCCCTGGCCATGCGCTACCGACGCCACAGCCTTGGCATGAGCGGTGAGATGCACTTGATGCCAGCGGGACGGACCAGGAAGGCACCGAACACGGCCGCCCCGCGAAGGTGACCGTGAAGGATCAACGTGCCTGCCCGCCTGGCCCGCTACGCCCGCCACCTCACCCTGCACCTGCCCGAACGCTGGCCCTGGAGTGAGGACTTCACCCAACTCGTCAGCACGGTGCATGCGCCGCCAGCCCTCTGACACGCCCTGACCAACCTGCCCGAAAGGGCCCGAGACCTATGGACAAGTGGAAAAGCTGGGCAGACCAGCAACCACACCCTGCCCGAATCCACAACCTAGCCCCGACACGGCCTGCACAACCCTAAACGATCAATCCGGAATCAAATCGGCGATACGGCACGCCATAGCAGTTCACCGCCGCTCCTGCCCGTCCGCGCGCCCGGCTCCGGTCGTCCTGCCTCGGTTCGCGCGCCGGCCGCCCCCGGACGCTACCGGTAGAGCCGCACCCCACCGGCTGTCCCGAGGGCGTTGAGCTCCAGCACCCCGCCGTCCGGGGTCACGTACACCGTGCCTGCGGTGAAGTTCCCGTGGCCGGTGCCGACCGGCAGACGCGCGAGGGGGGTGGCGTGGCCCGTGCGCGGGTCGAGCTGGAGGAGTTGCTGCCGGCCGGAGGTGGAGAGGGC
>NZ_SUMC01000349.1 GCF_005047355.1 Actinacidiphila oryziradicis | reverse complement strand
GAGAACAACCATGATCACGGACGCCTGCGGGCTCACTGCGTCCAGGGCGCCGGAACCCCAAGACCGTCGCTCAACGTCACAACCGGGCCAGCGATCCGCCACGTTGCCCGCCTAAATTCGAAGATCCACATTGAGGAAGCGATCGATCTATGCGGCACACGGGAGTCGTGTGGTTCGGTACCCGATGTTCTCTGCCTCACGTTGTCAGTGAAGATTCTCAGCAATCTTCAAAACCTCATCCCTGGTCGGTTGCTGCTGCGGATCGGAATCGTAAACATTGAACGTATAAGTGCCGTCGAACCAGGTGATCGAGCATCTGTCGACGGATGAAGGGGATAGCTGAAGAAATGCCTGATGACCGTTGATGGTCGCGGGCGTACCGGTGGTCTCAACGTAGTTGCCGGTAGCCTGGGTGATGGCCAGGTAACCATGGAACGAGTCACGTTGATATGCAGTGGTCCAGGTCGGAGTCGGGGGCCATTCGAATGGCGTTGGGATCTTTCCTCCAGCGACGTTGCTGGAGGCGAGGCTGTCACTGTAAATATAGCCCTTCGGCAGGTACCCCGGAGCGGCCAGGTGCCGTTCGTTGAAGACTGGAATGTGCTTCCCGGTCATGGCATCGATGACCGTGCGGCGTCCCACCGGTTGGTCCAGGGTCGTGGCTATTTGCTTCACGCCGCTGTTGTTGCAGACGTGACCCGGTTGCGCATGGTCTTCCCTGCGCAGTGTGAGTCTGACGTCACTGGCATTTTCCTGTGCTTGCAGTCTGGGCGGGACTTCGCAGTCGCCCCATGTGGTCGCGATGGTGATGGTGCGTCCATCCTTACTGACCAGTACCTCGCCTTGGGCCGAATCGTCGTACCGGTGTACCGGGTGATCGGCGTTCCACCAGGCCACGGCGATCAAAGCGATTGTGGCCAGGGCACATGCCGTCAACGCGGATATACCCATCGCCCATCGTGACGGGTATTGGAGCTTCACCAGGGGGAAGCGCACGTGTCCTCCAAGGAGTCGCTATCATTTTTCAGACGGCAGATCCTCATATCCGTCCTGGCCTGGGTCCACTTCTGACCCGCGGCCCGCTCACGCGGACCGGGTCAGCACAGGTCCTGGACGGTGACGTTCACCAAGTGGCCGGTCGCCGTGCCCGTCGCG
>NZ_SUMC01000348.1 GCF_005047355.1 Actinacidiphila oryziradicis | reverse complement strand
ACCCAGCTCCAGAGCACCCGCTGACGGATGATCAAGACCGACGATCATGCGGCACTGCCAGCACGAGTACACCCCACCGCCACCACACCAGACCCCCGACCAGCAACTTCAGGATGAAACGATCTCACTGGGGCATCGCGCGCCGTCCGCCTGGCCAGACCACCCACCCGCAGCGCACCAAGGTTGGGGTGAGCATGGGCTCGGAGGGCTTCTCAGCCCCCGAGCTAAGCAGCGACGCCCACAGCGCCGGTCCGCCGGCTGACGTCTACAGCCTGGGGCAGCTGATCGGCTGGGCGGTCACACGCAGGAACCCGCAGCAGAACATTCCTCTCATACCGAACTCCGGGCCGTGGCGTGCGGTCGTCCGGGAGGCAACGCGCACGGACCCCAGGAGACGGCCGACAACGGTGCGAGCGTTCCTTGACCTCATCGCCCAGGAGATCGACACACCTCCCGTGCCGCCCGTAGTACAGGCCGAAACACTCCGTGATTCTCTGAATGCTGGAGCAGCGAACGCGCCAGAGGAATTGGTCGTTCTGGCCGCTGCCCATCCCGACGATGCCGCCCTGTACTGCGACGTGCTCCTCAACATCGACCCCGAGGCGCTCATACCGGCGTTGATGGCCGACCCTCCTCGAGCAATTGAGATCGTCCGGGCGATGCCCGAGCTCCTGGGCACACACCGGCCAACGGAGCGTGGCGAAGTCGACGCCGTCATCCTGTGGCTGTTCACCGTCGCACGCCACGCCGCCAGTACGGCTCAGCTGCACTTGCTGGAGGAAAGCTGCAACGGCGCGTTCACCTGGGACGCCCTGTGGGACCAGTGGACGCCGCAGGACAAGATCAGGCCCTGGCTACGCACCCTGACAGGGGATGCCGCCGGATCAGTCGCAGGAGCACTGCGCGATCACCCCGACTGCGCACGCCACTTCTCCTCCCTGGCTAACGAATTGCGAGTCGATCACCGGATCCGCTCGGCAGTCTCACCACCTTCGCCGGATTCGGCCGGAACCGCCGGATCAACGTAAAAACGACTACGCCGGGAGTGTCAACTTAACGGCTGATCTGGGTTGTCGAGTTCTAGTTGTTGGCGGGGGTCAGGCGTCCTTCGAAGGCGATCTGGAAGGCGTTCAGCGGGGCCTTCCAGCGCATGGTCCACCTCTTGC
>NZ_SUMC01000347.1 GCF_005047355.1 Actinacidiphila oryziradicis | reverse complement strand
CGGGGACACTTCCAGCCTCGCGGCTGCGTCACGGCGACAGGAGAGGCCGCAAGTCCCTACCGGGGGCCGAAAGGCCCACACGGCGGGCGGCCCTCGGCTCCGAGACTGACGGAATGGGGTATGGGGGCCGGAGGAGAGGCAGGACAACATGGCTCGTTGCGTTGTGGCCGGGTTCGACGGATCCGAGCGGAGCCTCCTGGCGGCTGGCTGGGCAGCGCGCGAGGCGGCACTGCGCGGGCTCGGGCTGCGGCTGGTCCACGCTTCGACGGAGGCGCTGTCCCCGGTGGTGGACCGGGCCCTCTCCGCACTCGTCCTTCATCACCCGGGGCTGAAGATCGAGGGCCGGCGGGCTGACGGCCGGGCTGCCGACGTGCTCGCCGACGCCGGCCGGTCCGCGACCCTGCTGGTGCTCGGCGCACGCGGTCTCGGTGGCTTTCCGGGCCTGCGGCTCGGCTCGGTGGCCCTGGAGACCGCGGGCCGGGCACCCTGCCCCGTCGTCCTGGTTCCGGAGCACGGGCCGGTCGGGGACCACCCGCCCGAGGTCGTCCTGGGCATCGACGGCCGCCACCCGGCCGACGAGGCCACCGGCTTTGCCTTCGACGCCACCCGGCGCCGCGAGGCCCGGCTGCGCGCGGTGCACGCCTGGAGCCTGCCCGCGCCCCACGACTCCCCGTGGGTGCCGTACGGGGTCACCGGGGAGGACCGGGCCACCTGGGAGGACAGGGAGGTACAGCTGCTCCGCGACGCCCTGCGCCGACGACGCACGAAGTGCCCGGCGGTAGCGGTGACCCCGGACGTCCGGCTGCTCGGCGCCGCCCAGGCGCTGGTGACTGCCTCGGCCCGCGCGGACCTGCTGGTTATCGGGCGCGCCCGCCGGTGCCTGGACGGCGTACCGCACGCCGTCGCCCACCACGCCTGCTGCCCGGTGGCGCTTGTACCGTACAGCTGAGCCGCCGCGCTGTGGTCGGGTCGAGACCGTCCCCCGGCCGACGGCTGAGGAGTGAGGCCTACCCGCTGCCCGGCAGGTCCAGAGCGCAGGAGTCGCCCGGAGCGACGGTGAATTCGCGGCCGGGGAGGACGACGCGGATGGGCACCTCGTCGGAGGCGGGCACGCTGATGCGCAGGCGCCCGGCGCTGAGGTCCAAGCGGATGCCCCAGTGGCCCCGGTAGCGAA
>NZ_SUMC01000346.1 GCF_005047355.1 Actinacidiphila oryziradicis | reverse complement strand
GGCCCGGGACGGCCTCCCGGCTCGAAGAACAAGCACCGGGCCAAGCGCCACGACGTCGGCAAGACGGTCAAACGCGCCGAGTCGATCAAGGAACACCAAGCCCGCCGAGGATAAATGCCAAGCTGAGTCGGCGGTCTGTGCGCTCGCCGGTGAACGTGAACGCCCGGGCACCGCAGTTATCCGGATCAGAGACGAAAAACACGGGTCTGGCCGAACCTGAGTCTGACCCCGGACTAGGACTGACTTGGGCGGCTGGGCATTGGGCGAGCGGCGACCTTCCGCTCGCCCGAACGCACGCTGATGCGCTCGCCACAAGCAGAATCGCCAGTCCGACCGAGAAGATCCGATGCGCGAACGCCCGCCGTCCCGTCATCGTGTATGGCCCCACTACGCCGCTCCCAGCCCGTATCCCAGCACGAACGGGCCAACTGTAGTGAGATCAACGACAAGACGGGCCAGATTCATTAAGGAGCCTCGGCCTATAGTCGTCGCTCACCGTACGGCCCCGGCGTACGAGGGGCCCGGCGAACTGGTTCGCTTCGCCCGGCTCGCAACCGCGGCGAGGGCCTGGCGCTCGCCGCTGTCGCAGTCGGTCACGTCCCCCCGTCGCCTTGTGCCGCCCACGTCGCTCAACCTCTGAATCCATTAGGTCTTGACGATTTCTCCGAAAGAGCCCGTCGGCCACACATACCGCCCACCCTGCCCATACGAGGTGCCTTGCCCGGCGGCCGGGAGCGGGTCCCCCTCACCGAGACGCCACACGTGACGGGCGTCCTGCCCCGGCCGGGTGACGCGGTCCCTCAGCGCCCCCGGCCGGGCGGTCAGGGGGTGTCGCCTTGCCAGTCCCACAAGCGTGCGTCGCCGGATCGCGGGCCGTACAGGGCACGGCCGCCCCGGCCGTAGCGGCCGATCTCGGTGCGCAATGACGCGCCCACAGCACGCTCCATCACCGTCCAACCGGTGATGTCCAGCAAGAGCCCGTCCAGCGGCACACCGACCAACTCGCGGTACACGTGCCTCGGCCGCGGCGCCGGGTCATCGTGATCGGCCCCGTACCTGGCCGCCGTGATGGCCGCCGAGATCGGCGACGTGACCCGCTTCGCCGGCGCCCGCCAGCTGTGCTCCTGGGCCGGCCTGACCCCGCGGCACCGGGCCTCGGACACCAAGGTCCACCGCGGGCCGATCACCAAACAGGGCTCC
>NZ_SUMC01000345.1 GCF_005047355.1 Actinacidiphila oryziradicis | reverse complement strand
GTCGGCCGTCGCGAAACGCCCCCATGCAGAGGCCCGTCCGCGCCCACGGCCGGACACGAGCCCGCGAAGGGATGACCGGCAGCCGAGCCTGCCCGCACCACGACCACACCACCGGGGCGAGACACACAACTGCACCATCCTGGTTCCGGCGCCACCAGTCAGCGCCGACCCGGGCACCGGCCTCAAGTCGCTACGGCCTTGACCTGAGTCCGCAGTTAGGGGTGTCGGCTAGGGCACGAATATATGGGTTGACCTGCGGAAACGCCTAGGAGCACGCCGAGATGGCGTGTCACTAGGCGGGAGGATAGTGGCTGGTCAGCGGCCTGCGTTCAGATCGATGATCTTCTTGGGCGGGGTGACGTTCAGGGCGGTGAAGATGTCGCGCTGGGGCTTGGTGAGGTCGGTGGCCTGGCGGAAGGTGCCGGCGGGGCCGGTGTAGGTGACGGCGTGCAGGCGGTCCAGTTCCTTGCGCAGGCGGTTCCAAGTGTGGCCGGTGGAGGTCTCGGCCACGCGGATCAGGAGCAGGGCGAGCCAGCAGAGCACGACGTGAGCGCGTATGCGGTCCTCGCGGCGGTGGTAGACCGGGCGGAGATCGATGATCTGCTTCATGTCCCTCCAGCCCCGTTCCACTTCAAGGAGCTGCTTGTTCCCAGAGCGATGTCCTCGGCACTCAACTTCGGGTCGGAGGAGCGCAGGAGGTACTTGCCGTCGAGCCGCTCCTCGGCGGCGATCTTCTTCTTGTCGATGCGAAGCAGGCCGCCGGGGGTCTGGCGCAAGAACCGCTTGAGGCCCGGCTTGGTCGACAACTGCCCCGCGAGCTGGTCACGTTCGGGGCGCGTGAGGCGGTCGGTGTCCTTGATGGTCTCCGACAGACGGGCCAGGAGCGTCTGTCGGATCGCTGCGTCGCGGGTGGCCTGTTCGGGGTTGAAGCAGATCACGAAGCGGTCGTCGGAGTCGACCGGCCTTCACCAGGTCGGCGCGGCTGACGGTCACGGCGGCGTGCCGCTGGGTGGGCTGGTGGTTGTCCAGATTGATGTGCTCGCCTTCGTAGATGCCGATGGTGATCTCGGCGCCCCCGATGTTCAAGGTGACCAGCGGGGACGGTTCCTCGGCGCGGATGCCGATCGCGATCGGGCCGGTGTACGTGCCCAGGTGCCTGGGCAACCTGGGCCGGCACGCGGGCAGGCACCAGGACGGCCTCGGTCGGCTCGGCGGCTTCGGTG
>NZ_SUMC01000344.1 GCF_005047355.1 Actinacidiphila oryziradicis | reverse complement strand
GCGAGTTTGGGTCGGCCCCGGAAGCGTCCTTTGACGGTGTGCGGGACGAGTTCGGCCCGTATTTCGGTGAAGGGGGTGATGGTGAGGTTGCCCTCGGGGACGGTGGTGGCCTCGGGGTGCTCGGTCGGCACGATCTGGACGGCGTACGGGTTGGGTCCGGCGGTGGCGTCGGGGGTGCGCGGCGGTGCGAAGGTGAGCTGCACGGTGCCGGTGGTGCCCGGGTACAGCCGGATGGTCGGCGGTTCTACGGTGATGTAGGGCGCGATGTCGCCGACCGGTGTGAAGCGGTACTCGTCGACGACGTCACCGGTGTTGCGCAGCCGCAGCCGTACGGTGGTGGTGCTGCCCGGGTCCACGGTGGCGGAGGCGGGCTCGAGGGAGGTCCAAAGGCTCACCAGCCAACGCTACGGGCCCGGATGAGGTTCCGTCAGGGTCGGCGAGGCAGGGATGATGCCCCTGAGGACGCTCTGGGATTGCCCTGAGGTGAAGACCGCTACGACTGTCCCTTGACGATGGTCCACTCCTGGTCGTCGGTGTTGCTGCAGGTGTAGATGGTGAGGACGGTACCGTCGCCGCCGGTGCTGAAACCGGATACGTCCAGGCAGAGGTGATTGCTGGCGTAATTGCGGATCCAGTAGGCGCCGTCCGACTGCTTGTCGAGCCACCACAGTTGGTTGTCGGCCTTGGTGCCGTCGCAGGCGAACTCATCTATGTGGGTCTGGGCCGGCTCGGCGCCGCCGTTCGGCAGGTCCATGCAGTAGTCGTCCTTGACATTGCGGATCTGGAACAGACTGGCGTCGTGGGGGCCGCCCTTCGGATAGCGCACCTCGAGATTCCAGAGCTGGTTGTCCTGGTTCGTGCCGTTGCAGGTGAACTCGTCGACCTCACCGCCCGACGTCCCCTTGTCGCCGCCGGGTATGTCGGCGCATTTCCCGGTCGTCGTGTTCTTGAGCAGCACATTCTTGGCGCTCGCCGGGTCCTGGGTCTTCTTGGGTGTGGCCGGTGCCCCGCCTCCGCCGTTTCCGCTTGCGGCCTGTGTCTGGGCCGCGGTGGTGGGCGCCGCGGGCGTGGGCGGCGCCGCTGTGGTGGGTGCGGGCGGGGTCAGGGACGCTGCGGGGGTGGGGATGGTGGTGGCGGCGGTCTGCTGGAGTTTTTCCTGGGCGAGGCTGGTCACGTTCGGTTGGTAGGCGAACCAGAGGGCGACGCAGGCGATGGTGAGTCCGACGGCGAGGC
>NZ_SUMC01000343.1 GCF_005047355.1 Actinacidiphila oryziradicis | reverse complement strand
CAGGGAGACCAGGAGTGCGGCGCGTCCGGCCGCCTCCAAGGTGCGCTGCACGGCGATGACCCGCCGGATGTAGCGGGCGTCGCTCTCGCCGCGCTCCGCGATGATCTCCTCGCGGATGCGGTCGAGTTCCGCGGCGAACGCTTCGACGTCGGTGTCGTCCAGGTGGGCGGTGGTGGTTGCGTTCATGGGAGGACTCCTCAGGGGTGTTCACAGTTCCAGGTGCACGGGGCCGGCGGCTGCCGACACGCAGGTCTGCACGAGGTCCCCCGCCTCGCCGTGGATCCGGCCGGTGCGCAGGTCGCGTACGCGGCCGCCGACGAGCCGGGCGACGCAGCTGTGGCAGATCCCCATCCTGCAGCCGCTGGGCATGGCCACGCCTGCGTCCTCACCGACGACGAGCAGTGGGACGCACGGGGCGGCGTCGGCCTCGCGCCCGCTCACGGTGAAGCGCACGCGGCCGGGCCTGTTCGCCTCGGCATCGGCTGCGGTGGTGGTCGCGAGCCGGAAGCGTTCGACGTGCAGCTGCTCGGCGATCCCGGCCCGGGCCCAGTGCCGTTCAACCGCCTCGAGCATGCCGGCCGGCCCGCATGCCCAGGTGCCGCGTTCGCGCCAGTCGGGCACGAGGCCGGCCAGCCGGTCGGCGGTGAGCCGTCTGGACCGCGCGCCTGTGCCCGGGCCGCCGGGGTGCATGCGCGTGTAGTGCTCGTGGAGCCTGAATGCCGCGGTCCGACGGGCCAGTTCGCGCAGTTCCGGGCCGAAGACGACGTCCTGGGGCGTGGCAGCGCTGTGCACGAGCATGGTGTCCGGCACGGCGTCGCGGGCCGCCAGCGCGCGCAGTATCCCCATCACGGGGGTGATGCCCACCCCGGCGGTGAGCAGCAGCAGCCGGGGCGGGACCGGGTCCGGCAGCGTGAAGTCACCGCCGGCCGAGCCGAGCCGCAGCACAGTGCCGGGGGCGGTATGCCGGCCGAGGTGCGGGGAGACACGGCCGCCGGGGAGTGTCTTGACGGTGATCGAGACAAGACCGTCGCAGCTGTCGGGCGCGGAAGTGATCGAGTAGACCCGCCAGTGGAGCACTCCCTGGATCTCCACTCCCACGCGGAGGTGATGTCCGGGTTGGTGGCCGGCCCAACCGCGGCCGGGCCGGATCAGCAGCGTGGTGGCATCCGCGGTCTCGCGCCTGACGCTTTCGACGCATCCGCGCGGCTCGGAAGCAGACCACAGGGGATTGACAAGTCCGAGGTAGTCCTCGGGCAGCAG
>NZ_SUMC01000342.1 GCF_005047355.1 Actinacidiphila oryziradicis | reverse complement strand
CCATGCCCCATCCGCGGCCACAGCAACGTCCAGGGCAACCGCACCTGCGGAATCGACCACCGCCCCACCGAGGAGTTCCTCAACCGGCTCGCCGAAGCGTGCGGCATCGACCCGCCCCGCGAAGAGGGCCTGGACACCGTGCGCACCATCGAAGCCATGCACCAGGGCCGGGTGAAGGTCTTCATCGGCATGGGCGGCAACTTCGCCATGGCCGCCCCGGACACCCCCTACACCTTCGAAGGGCTGCGCCAGTGCGAGCTGACCGCCCATGTCAGCACCAAGCTCAACCGCAGCCACCTGGTGCACGGCAAGAAGGCCCTGATCCTGCCCTGCCTCGGCCGCACCGAGAAGGACCACCAGCGGGCCGGCCTCCAGTCCACCTCCGTGGAGGACTCGATGAGCATGGTGCACCTGTCGTTGGGGATGAAGCGCCCTGCCTCACCGCACCTGTTCTCCGAGCCCGCCATCATCGCCGGCATCGCCCGCGCCACCCTGCCCCACAGCACCACACCGTGGGAGAAGTACGTCGAGGACTACGACCGCATCCGCGACACCATGGCCAGCGCCCTGGACGGATTCGAGGACTTCAACCGGCGCGTCCGCCTCCCGCTCGGCTTCCGCATCTGCCAGCCCGCACGCGAACTCGTCTTCCTCACCCCCTCCGGCCGGGCCGAGTTCTCCTCCGCCCCCCTCCCCGACGTCGTCCCCGCCCCCGGGACGCTCACGCTGGGAACCATGCGCTCCCACGACCAGTGGAACACCACCATCTACTCCAGCGACGACCGCTACCGCGGTGTGAAGAACCTGCGCACCCTGGTGTTCATGAACACCGCCGACATGCGCGCCCGCGGCATCAAGGAACTCGACCTGGTGGACATCACCAGCACCGCCAAGGACGGCAGCCAACGCTCCGTCCGCGGCTACCGGGCCATCGCTTACGACATCCCGCCGGGCTCAGCCGCCGGCTACATGCCGGAGCTGAACGTCCTGTGCGCGGCGAGCGACTACAGCCTGCAGAGCGACCAACCACTCATGAAACATCTCAAAGTGGAGGTCGTCCCCTCGCCGCGGACCGACGGGACGATGTGAGGACAGCGTCGCAGCCGCGCTCCGCCGGCCTTGCCGCGCCGGCGCCCGCGCGGTTCTGGAACTGCGGGCGGTCCTCCTGGTACTTCGCCTTCCTTGGGGAACCATTCATCCCGCTATCAAATTGTCCAGACCAATGGGGAAGTTCAGTAAACGGGTGGCGAACATTCCGTCACGCGGGCG
>NZ_SUMC01000341.1 GCF_005047355.1 Actinacidiphila oryziradicis | reverse complement strand
AGGAACGCCATGGCGTACAGGCGCTTTCCGAGCATGGTGTCCACGGGGAAGAAATCGGCTGCGATGATCCCTTGGGCTTGGGCGGTCAGGAACTCGCGCCAGCTGGGACCGGACCGGCGCGGAGCCGAGCCGATGCCCGCGGCGTTCAAGATCCCCCAGACCGTGGACGGTGCGATCGGATGGCCCAGCCGGGCCAGTTCGCCCTGGATCCTTCGGTGTCCCCACCGGGGATTCTCGCCGGCCAAGCGCAGCACCAGATTCCTGAGCGCGGCCGCAGTCGGGGGTCGGCCGGTACGCCTGCGGCGGGCGGAGTAGTCCCACTTCTTGGCGATCAGCTTGCGGTGCCAGGTCAGCAAGGTGCCGGGGGTGAGGGGAAGACATTGGCCCAGCGGCGGCGCGGTATCAGCGAGGACAGCACGGAGAGCCAGAACCGGTCGGCTCAGTCGTAGCGGACCAGGCCCTTGAGCTGTCGGCGCAAGACTGTGTTCTCATGCCTCAGGACCAACAACTCGGCGTCCTTGGCGGTATCCCGGCGCAGCAGGACAGCCGGTATCGACACCATCGTGCGAGCAGCGCGGTACAACAGCGACACGATCATCGGGACAGCCTCTCAGCCACCACCGACAACCATGGACACCGCTGCTCACCTGCAGCGATGACTTTACGAGCCCCACAGGGACGAGAAGGGCTGCAAGTCCATCACGTCCGCAAACTCGCCGATCTCAACAAGCCAGGACGGCCGGAACGGCCGCCGTGGGTACACCTGATGGCCATGCGTAAGCGAAAGACCCTTGTGGTCTGCGAACGCTGCCACCAGGACATCCACGCGGGACGGAGTACCGCCCCTGTCCGGAAATGATTACTGGAGAGCGGTATGCCGGGAAACTGGCCCGTACCGTTCGGGAAGGGGCTGTCGGAAAAGGACCCGCGCCACGGGCACCTCGTCGGCAGCCTACTTCACTTGAAGTGGCGGGGGCTGGAAACGGAACGTCAGTTACCGCGCCAGCCCCCAACCCTACCAAAGAACGCACCCGTCACAAGCACCGGGTGGAGAAGGCGCTGGAGGACGCCCAGATCAAACTGTCCACCGTTGTCTCGGACCTCTTCGGCGTGTCGGGCCGGGCCATGCTGGACGCCCTGGTCGCAGGCCAGCGCAACCCCCGGACACTGGCGGACCTCGCCAAAGGCAGCCTGGTCAACAAGAAACCGGCCCTCACCGAGGCCCTCACCGGGCAGTTCGAGGACCACCACGGCCGTCTGCTGCGGGTGCTGCTGGACACCGTCGACCACCTCAC
>NZ_SUMC01000340.1 GCF_005047355.1 Actinacidiphila oryziradicis | reverse complement strand
GGCACCCGACACCTCCACGACCGGCACGAACACGACGCCCCATACCTCCCGCAGGATGCCCGGAACCATGCCTGACCAGCGAGAAGTCAGCGATCAAGTTCGGTAAGAGGACAGCTTCTTAGGTGCGTAACGCGTGCGGCTCCGCGTTCTCATGAGGCGGCACGGCGGGCGTTCAGGGGTGGGATTGCCATCGCTCCCAAGGATGAATGCAGTGCGCTGTGCGGCGCTTCCGTAGGAGGGCTGCCGACCTGGCAGCGACCATTGCGCCCGCCCGGTCCGCTGGAAATGATCTCCGGCCTGGCTGCAGAAACGCGGCATCATCGCCCGAATCGCCCGCCCGGGCATCGAGTCCTCCGAACGACTCGGCCGGCAACGGTGGAAGATCGATCGGTCCATTTCGCCGGTGTCGATCTCGGTCATGTCGCCCACAGCCACTCGGCTAGCGAGGCGGCCAAACCGTGGCCACCGCCGAGCGCCACTACGTCGGGTACCCCCTAAGCGCCACAGCAGGTGGCGGGCGTTGTCGGCGTCGGTCATGCGGCCGTTCAGCTGCTGGAAGCGCAGCGCGATGGGTGGGTGGGCGTCGGCCCATCCCTGTTCGGTGTGGACTCCGGCGGAGATTCGGGCGGTGATCTGGCGCCCGGTCCGGTGGTCTGAGGTGCAGGGCACCAGGACCGTGGGCGTTCCCTGGCTGATGGCGTGGAGTTCGTCGGCGCTGGCGCGGGCCTTCGCGTAGGCGACGGCGGCGGCGGTGATCGCTCTCGGGGGTGACGGGCATGTCGGTGCCCCGGAAGCGGGCTGCGGTTGGGGAACTCTCAACCAGCGGCGATACCGCACCTCCAGATCTGCACAGACAGCACGTCATGTTGATGCCGAACATCAGAGGCGGCGCGGCGACGGCCTGGCGGTCGTGAGACAGTACTGCCGGTGATCACGCGGGCCGCCGGGCCCGCCAGGGGGTCGGGGGGGCTCATGGGGACGGCAGCGGGGCGGGCGGGCCTTGCGGTCGCGGCGGCGTGCGTGCTGACGGGGGCGGTGGCCGGGTGCGACGCAGGTACGGGCGGCGGGAGCGCGGCGAAGCCGACGCCGACGCGTGTGGTCATCTCGGCCAGTGCGTTCCGCATCACGGCCGGCGGCTCGGCCCCTGGCCAGGACATACCGACCGTGGCGGGGCGACGGAACCAACAGGTGGCGGACCGTCAGGTGACGGCCGCGCTGGCCGGCGCGGGACTGACCATGACGCGGCTGGACGTGCCGGAGAGCGTGTCCCCGTGTTCGGTGCTGCTCGTGGGCCAAACCGTACTGGGCACGCCGACGGTCGAGGCGCGGCTCCGGG
>NZ_SUMC01000034.1 GCF_005047355.1 Actinacidiphila oryziradicis | reverse complement strand
CCTTCCTCAGCCTCGCCGTCGGACTCACCATCGCCTGCGTCGCCCTCTGGTTCGCCTACCAACCGAACGTGACCAGCCTCGCCCAGGAAAAACTCCAGCAGACCGCCGCCACCACCATCCCCACCCCCACCACCGCAGCACCACTCATCCCGGCCCCGTCGCCCACACCCACGACAGCGGCGCCGGCCACGACCGCAGCGCCGGCCACGACCGCGGCCCAGACACAAGCCGCAGGCGGCGGAGGCGGAGCATCGGCCACGCCCAAGCCCAAGAAGACCCAGCACACGATTTCCGGCCCGACCGGCACCATCACCGGGCCCGCAACGACCGGCAAGTGCGTCGACGTCGACACCAACACCCCCACCAGCGGCAATGCCGTCCAGTTGTGGACCTGCAACGGCGTCTCCGGCCAGCAGTGGACGGTCGAGAGCGACGGAACTCTTCGCGCGTTCGGCAAGTGCCTGGACATCGTCGGCAACGGCACAGCGAACTTCACCAAAGTGCAGCTGTGGCAGTGCGACGGCGTGGGCGGGCAGCAGTGGATCCCGCGGGCCAACGGTTCGCTGCGCAACCCGCAGTCGGGGCGGTGCCTTGACGACCCGCAGGGCAACACCGCCGACGGCACCAAGCTACAGATCTACGACTGCAACGGCCTCTCCCCGCAGGTGTGGAACATCGCCTGACGCGGATCCCGCAAAGCCGCCGCTAACGGGCAGCCCCGGAGCGCGCGAGAGGAGGTAGGCCGGTGTTCACCGGCGTGCGCGGAAGAACTCGGTCAGGTCGTGTGCGAGCAGTTCGGGTTCTTCGTGGGCGGCGAAGTGTCCGCCGCGGGGCATGAGGGTGTACCGGGTGATGTTGTACGTGCGCTCGGCCCAGCTGCGCGGCGGCTGGGTGAGGTCGGCCGGGAACAGCGCGAGGGCCGTGGGCACCTCCACCCGCTCCACCCGCCTCGTCAGCCCCTGCCCGTATTCGTAGTAGGGCCGGAACGAGGTCGAGATCGTGTGGGTGAACCAGTAGAGCGACGCCTGCGTCAGGAGGAAGTCGTCGCTGAACCGGGACGAGAGGTTGCCCCCGCAGTCGCTCCAGGCGCGGTACTTCTCGACGATCCAGGCGAGCAGCCCGGTCGGTGAGTCGGCCAGCCCATAGCTCAGGGTGAGCGGGCGGGTGCTCTGTTCGTGCTGGTATCCGCCCTCTTCGGCGGACCACGCCGCGACGGAATCGAGGTAGGCGTGCTCCTGGGGGGTGACGCCGGCGGCGTCGTAGGTGATCGGGTTGGCGATGGCCAGCAGGTGAATGCCCACCAGGGCTTCGGGATGGGCTTCGCCGAGGCGGGAGGTGATGCCGGCGCCCAGGTCGCCTCCGTGGGCCGCGTAGCGGGCGAAGCCGAGTTCGTCGTGCATGAGCCGGTGCCAGATCTCGTGTGTCTGCGGCGGCTCTGTGAGGGAGGGCCGCTGTGGTGAGAAGGCGAATCCGGGCAGTGAGGGGACGATGACGGTGAACGCGTCGGCGGCGTCGCCCCCGTACCGCGACGGCGTGGCCAGTCGGCGGGCGAGGGCGGTCAGTTCGAGGAAGGAGCTGGGCCACCCGTTGGTCAGGACGATCGGCAGGGCGCCGGGGTGTTCGCCGTCGAAGCGGAGGTAGTGGACGGGTGTTCCGTCGATGTCCGCGAGGTGGGACGGGAGGGCGTTGATGGCGGCTTCGTGGGCACGCCAGTCGTAGTCCGAGGCCCAGTGGGCGACGAGGCGTCGCAGTTCGCCGGGGTCGGTGCCGGCGTCCCATCCGCTGGTGGGCCAGGGGGTCGGCCACCGTGTGTTGAGCAGTCGGGAACGCAGCTCATTGAGCTCGGCGTCGGTGACAGCGATCATGGGCATGTGGTCGGTCACAGAAGTCTCCTTGGTCCCGTTCTGGAACGGTCTGGGGGCACGACAGACTTGTCACGGCCATCGGCCTCTGCCCGTCGCAAGCAGCGGTCAGACCGCGACGCGGCCTCCATCAGCGGGCAGCACAGCGCCGTAGATGAAGCTGGCCTCGTCGGAGGCGAGGAAGCAGACGGCCGCGGCGATCTCGTCGGGGTCCGCCCCTCGCCGTGCTGGCACGGTTGCGGCCAGGGCGTCGAACATTTCGCCCATCCCGGCACTCGCCGGCGTGCGGGTCGGCCCCGGGGCCACGACGTTGACCCGTACGCCCTGCGGGCCGTACTCGGCAGTCCAGGACTTGGTCAGGGCCTCGATCGCCGCCTTGGAGGCTCCGTAGGCGGCCAAGCCGCTCATGCCGATGGTCGCCGCCATCGTCGAGATGCTGATGATCGCGCCGCCGCCCCGGGCGGCCATCTGCGGCGCGATTGCCGGGGTCAGGTAGAACGGTGCCTTGACGTTGACGTCGAAGACGAGGTCGAAGCTCTCCCGCGTGGTCTGCTCGGTCGGGCCGCCCGGGAAGACGCCGGCGTTGTTCACGAGCACGTCGACATCCGCCGCAGCCTCGGCCAGGCGCCGCACGTCGTCGAAGTCCGCGAGATCGGCGGCGATGAACCGGGCCTTGCCTCCCTCCGCCTCGATCCCGGCGACGACCTCGTCACCGCGCTGCTTGTCGCGACCGGTCACGATCACCTGCGCGCCGTGGCGCAGCGCCAGGCGCTGCGCCACGGCGCGGCCGATACCCGAGGTGCCGCCCGTCACGAGTGCGGTCTTTCCTTGAAGCGTCATGGTCCTGCTTCCTTCTTCTCTCGGTGTGTGCCGTCTATGCGAACGAGGCGGCGTAGTCGGCGGCGAACTGCTCGAACGAGGGCGCCTGGCGGCCCAGCAGGGTCGGCACGTCTTGGGTGACCCACTCGGCATCGCCTTCGGCGGTCAGGCTGAGCGCCTGGGCGTTCATGTGGGCGATCGGCTCGGGGACCCCGGCGCGGATCATTCCGTCCTTGTTCTCCTCGAAGCTGAGTTCCCGGTAGGTGATGGTCCGGGCCAGCAGCCTGGAGAGCACGGCGGCCACGTCGTCGTTGGAGATCGACTGCGGGCCGGAGAGCCAGTAGGTCTTGTTGGCGTGCGCGGCGGGCGTGGCTGCGATCTCGGCGGCCACCGCCGCCACGTCCCGGGCGTCAACCATGCCTGTCCGCCCTTTGCCGACTGCGGAGCCGAAGCCACTGGTCTTGGCGATCTCGGGCGCCCACGCAAGGACGTTCTGCATGTAGGCGTTCGAACGCAGCAGGGTGTGGGGCACCCCGGAGGCGGCCAGCCCGGCCTCGATCTCGCTCTGCCCGCGCCGCCGGGCGATCGGCGAATCGGGCGAGGCCTTGCTGGTGGCCTTGACGATGTGTCGGACCCCGGCCCGCGCGGCGCTGGCGACGACGTTCAGTTCCTGTGCGGGCACGGCGGGGCTGACCAGCACCACCGCAGTCACGCCCGCCATCGCTGCATCGATGCTCGCCGGCACCTCCAGGTCGCCGACGACGACGTGCGCGCCCGCATCCGCCAGCGCCTTTGCCTTCGCCGGGTTCCGGACCAGCACCCGGACCGGCATCTGCCGCTCGGCGAGCAGCCGCACCGCTTCGGAGCCGACCTTCCCGGCCGTGGTGACAAGGATCATGAGGGGCCTCTCTCTGCTCGCCCAGACTGGGTTACGCAGCCCACTCTCCGACATCCGGAATGGGTTGTCAAACCCAGAAAGGGTTATGATGGGCGCCATGAGCACCGTTACGCGAGACCTGCCGAAGCTGACCGCCAAGGGGGCGCGCACCCGGGCGCGGATCGTGGACGCTGCCGCCCGACTGATCCACGAGCGGGGTGTCGCGGGCACCACGCTCGATGACGTGCGGGCGGCGGCGGAGGTCAGCGGATCGCAGCTCTACCATTACTTCGCCGACAAGGACGAACTGGTCCAGGCGGTCATCGACCACCAGGCCGACACCATCCTGGGCAACCAGCGCAAGGCTGATCTTGGCAGCATCGAAGGGCTCGGGGCCTGGCGGGACATGGTGATCGCCCAGGCGAAGAGCACCGAAGCCAAGGGAGGCTGCCCCCTTGGATCGCTCAGCGGCCAACTCGCCGAGGCCGACCCCGAGGCCCGCGCCCTGATCGCCGCCGGATTCGACCGGTGGTCAGCCGCCATCGGCGACGGCCTGCGAAACCTTCACGCCTCCGGGCATCTCGCGAGCGAGATCGACCCGGACGACCTCGCCGTGACCCTCCTCGCCGCGCTCCAAGGGGGCCTGCTCCTCGCGCAGGTCCAACGCGACCCCCGTGCCCTCGAAACCGCGCTCGACACCCTCATCGCCCTCGCCTCCAGCGGATCAGCCGCGCCGCGAGGCAAGACTTGAACCGAGCTGTTCAGGGGGCCTGGTGGTGGCAGTAACGTGCCTGCCGCTACCGCCCCCTGGGCCAATCCCGGAGGCGTGAGGCCGGAGGGCGTGGATGGCACGCCAGGCGCCGCCGCCCGGGACCGAGGCGATGCCCGTCAGCCTGTGGGCGTGCCGATCTGGTTGCGTTCGAGCACGGAGCGCAGCTTCGAGAGGGCCTGTGAGGCGGCCGACGCTGAGGAACTGTCGAGAGTGCCTCCGATCAGCTCGGCCACTCCATCGGTGAAGGTTTTCTCCGCCGCATCAACGAGCTGCGAGCCGTCGTCGGTCAGGGCCAGCAGTGAGGACCGGCGATCGGATGGATTCGGCTGCCGGACGGCCCATCCCTGCTTCTCCAGACGGTCGACGGTCTTGCTGGTCGCCCCGATGCCGATGGCGAATTCGGCGGCAAGGTCCGCCACGCGGGACCCGGGGTGGTCGCGAAGGTAGCGCAGGGCCTCGAACTGCGAGGTGACGATGCCGTGCCGCTCACGGAGACGGTCGTTGAAGGCGTTGTACAGACGCGTCTCGCATCGGACCAGGTCGGCGAAGAAGCGCGGGAGGTCGACCGTCTCACCGCTTGCTTTGGATGTCACGACATATAGTCTACGTTAGATGCCACGGCATATAGTGCAGTGGAAGGTACTTACGGCAGGAGAAGAAGATGAGCAAGGAACAGCGCGCCCAGGTCGACGCAATGCTGCGGCAGCCGCGACCTGAGGGCCCCCAGTCGGTCGAGGCGATCCGAGCCGGATTCAAGGCGCTGATGGCCCAGATGATCGTGCCCGACAGCATCCACACCACGCAGACAACGCTCGGCGACCGGCCCGCACTGCATGTCGAGCCGGACAACGGGCCGCGCGCCGGGACGATCCTCTACTTCCACGGCGGCAGCTGGGTGTTCGGCTCCCCCGAGACCGCCCTGTCGCTGACAGGCCACCTCGTTGCCAAGACTGGCTTCGGGGCGTACTCGCTGGACTACCGGCTTGCCCCCGAGCACCCGTTCCCGGCCGCGATCGAAGACACACTGAGCGCCTACCGCGCCCTCCTCGACAGCGGCGAGGACCCTTCGACCATCGCGTTCGCCGGGGACTCGGCCGGCGGCGGCCTCACCGTCACCACCTGCCTCGCCGCCCGCGACGCGGGCCTCCCGCTGCCCGCCGCCATCGTGACGTTCTCCCCGGGCCTCGACGCCACCCGCACGGGCAAGAGCATGGACACCAAGGAAGGCATCGACCCGATCCTCACCCGCAAGTCCGTGGAACACACCGGAGCCATGTACCTCGCCGGGCAGGACCCGCACCAGCCCATGCTCAGCCCGGCCGTCCTCGCCGACCTGACCGGCTTCCCCCCGATGCTCATCCAGGTAGGCACCAACGAGATCCTGCTGGACGACTCCACGCGCCTGGCCGCGCGGGCAAGGGCAGCCGGAGTGGACGTCATCCTGGACATCACCGCCGACGTGCCGCACGTGTTCCAGTCGTTCGCCGGCATCCTGGACGAGGCAGACGAGGCACTGGACCGCGCGGCTCTCTTCCTCAGCCAGCGCATCCGCGCCGGGGGCACAGCGCACACGTCAGCAGGGTAGGGCCGGCCCCCAGCCGCACTCGGGCTACGACCTCCACCCCGGGCCTTGCTCGCCATTCCCTTCCAGGCGGTTGGCCCGGGGTTGACCAGGTGGGTCTTAGGGAACTGACACAGCACCCACGGCACCGAGAGTCCCGAAGAAGGGCGATCAAAGTGAAGATCGTGGTGGATGACCTCTCCGGCTCAGAGATCGCCGGGTTCCTCGACGAGCACGTCCAGCAGATGCGGTCCATCACGCCTCTGGAGAGCAAGCACGCCTTCGATCTCGACGGGCTCCGCAAGCCCGAGATCACGTTCTGGTCAGTCATGGACGGTGACTCGCTGGTGGGCTGCGGTGCGATCAAGCGGCTGGACGCGGGCCACGCGGAGCTGAAGTCGATGCGCACCACGCCGACTCGTAAGCGAAGCGGGATCGCATCCCTGCTGCTTGAGCACATCATCACCGAGGCCAAGCGCATGGGATTCACTCGGCTGAGCCTGGAGACCGGCGCGGCCGACTTCTTCCTGCCCGCCAGAAAGCTGTACGAGAAGTTCGGGTTCATCCGCTGCGAGCCGTTCGCGGACTACCAGCCCGACCCGAACAGTACGTTCATGACAAGGATGCTCTAAAGGATCTAATCCAGAAGTCTTGACTATTGCTCGGAATGTTCGCCCCGTCCTTCCCGCGCATCCGACACGTTCCAGCTCTCAGTGGCAGGTGAATTGTTTGTTCATGGTGCTCGTGCTCAACGTGCAGGTTTGACCCGGGACGGTACCGGTCGTCTCACGAAAGGTGAGGTCCCAGGGCCCGCCGTTGTCGCGCAGGACCGCGTACCCGAAGGTCCCTTCCTGGGTGATCGAGTGAGTGACAGGCTGCGGCGGCGTGCCGACTGGTTGTCCGGGGACGTTAGTGTTGTCCGGGCCGTTGTCCTGTGGTTCTCCGCCCGAGGAGCCCACGGTCACCTGGGGTGGGCGGGAGGTGTTGAAATCGACCATCTGGTAAAGGTGGATGTGGCCTGACAGCACCAGTCGAATGTTGTCGGCCAGCCGACCCAGGCTGGTATTAGCGACGGCTGCGTCGAGGACGTGGGTCACCCATGTCACATTTCCTTGCGTTGAGCCGGCCGCTTTCACCATCCACAGCGGCTTGTGCGTGAATACGAAGTAATCATGGGTGGGATGCTGCTGCGCATCGTGGTTCACGGCGTCGAATTGCTGAGTGTATCGGTTCTTCTGTTCCGTCGTTGTGGTTCCGTCGTCGTTCGGGTCGGCAAGCGAGGAGTCCACGGAGATGAGGTTCAGGGAGCCCGCGTCAATCGCGACCGGGGTGGTGTAACGGCTGCACGATCCGTTGTCGCGGAGGTCGTCGGCGAGGTAGCGGAACCACGCGCCACCAGCGCCGCCTTGCTGCGCGGCGTTGCAGTCTTCATGGTTGCCTCGGGTCAACGCGATCGGCGACGTGGCCAGCAGCGTTTCCGCCGGTCTGAAGAAATCAGCGACAACACAGGGCCAGCTGGCTCTGTCTGCGAGCGTCACGCAGCCCGGGTTTGCCGCCTTGTCGTTTTCCCTGCCGGGGTCGTCACGGTAGAGGTAGTCACCGACATGGATCACGAGATCCGGCCGCGACTTGGTGACAGCGCTGGTCGCGATCTGCGGGAAGGGCCAACCGCTTTGATGGTTCGCGCAGTCCTGCACGGGACCCGCCGTCGGGACTCGGCAGCCGGTGTCGCCGATGATCCCGATGGTGCGAGGGCGCGTGGTCGCAGTCCAGTTCGGCAAGGGGAGCTGACGGTTCCCAGGGTGCACCGTGGCCGCGTGGATCGTCGATTGCTCAAGCACCGCGTCGGAGGCCCCGAGGCGTACAACCAACTCGCACACGGTGGTCGGGAACTGCGCCCCCATGGGAAGGCTCGCACGGTGCATGCGGAATGGATTTCTGTTCCCGGCCAGGGTGTACCGCACGGTGGGGCAGCTTTGGGTGGTGTCGGTGGTCACATAACGGATCTGGGTGCCACGGCTGGTCAGTTGGGTCCACGCCCAGGCCTCACCATTGGGCGGGGCCCCGAGCGGAGGGGTAGGTCTGGGCGGCCTGCCACCACCGGGCGCGACCTGTGCGGGCATCGCACCGGCCGAGACCGCCGCAGCCAGCACGCTCACCACGGCGAAGACGGTGATCCGGTGCATCATGCTCACGTTCCTCTGTTCGAGTGTCGTATCCGTGCGAGGAGGGAGTCCGGGTGCCGCGTTAGCGGCCGTCGGTGCCCTGCCGGCGCGACGCACAGTTAACGTATCTGACTCTCAGTGATGACGCTCGTTGAAAACGGTCCCCTCCGCTCAGGGGTGGCCCCGCGATCAGTGGTTGGCCTGGGCGTTGCTGAGTGCGATGAGCACTTCCTGGGCGTGGGGGGTGGCGGCGATGTCGCCCAAGGAGAGAAGACCCACGAGGTGACCGTCGTCCACGACGGGCAGGCGGTGCAGTGCGTGATCGCGCATCAGTGCGGTCGCGTCACACAGTGTGGTGTCGGGGGTGACAGTGACCAGGGCCCTGGAGGCGGCTTGGCGGGCCGTGGTGCTGCCCGCGATCAGGCCTTCGGCGGTGACGCGGACGATGATGTCGCGGTCCGTGATCAGGCCGTGGAGGACGTCGTCGGTGGCAACGAGGACACAGCCGACGTCGGCGTCGCGCATGCAGGCGGCAACCGCGGTCAGGGAAGTGTAGGGCGGAACCGTGACGACGTCGGTAGTCATCGCGTCGCGAACCAGGTCCACGGGGCTCCTCCGGTCTTCGGTGGGTGTGGTCACAGCCTCGCGCGTCGCTGTTGGGGGTGCCCCGGGCGGCGGCCCGGCGGCTGTTCGGGGGCCGGGTGCTCGGTCGCGTCGGGGACGGGGCGGCTCGTGGGTGAGTCGGCGGTGAGGGTGAGGGCTTCGCCGTGGTGGCGGATTGTCATCGACGGGCCTGCCAGCAGGGTGTAGGTGGCGATCCCGGTCTTGATCTCGACGCCGAGGCGACGGCCCCAGATTTCGAGGTGGAATGCGAGCCGGCTGAGTTTCTCGGGCAGCCGGGGCATGAACGACAGGGTGTCGCCGTGGTGGCGCATGCCTCCGAAGCCGCAGACCAGGGCCATCCAGGTGCCGGCCAGTGAGGCGATATGCAGCCCGTCCCTGGTGTTGTTCTCCAGATCATCGAGGTCCATCAGCGCCGCTTCGACGGTGTAGTCATAGGCAAGCTTCTCGTGGCCCACCTCCGCCGCGATGACGGCCTGGCAGCACGCGGACAGTGACGAGTCCCGCACGGTCAGGGGTTCGTAGTAGTCGAAGTTGCGGGCCTTGTGCCCGGTGTCGAACGCCTCGCCGCATGTGTACATGGCCAGCACCAGGTCTGCCTGTTTCACCACTTGTTTGCGGTAGATGTCGAAGTAGGGGAAGTGCAGCAGCAGGGGGTACTGGTCGGGCCGGGTGGCCGCGAAGTCCCACGGCTGGTGGCCGGTGAACCCGGCGTGCTGCTCATGCACCCTCAGCTCGTCGTTGTAGGGCAGGTGCATGGCCTCTGCGGCGTCGCGCCATGCGGCGGTCTCCTCGTCGTCCACGCTCAGTGCGGTTGCCTGGTGGGGGTGGCGTTCGGCGGCTTCGGCAGCTTCGGTCAGATTCCTGGCGGCCATGAGGTTGGTATAGGTGTTGTCGTCGGCGACTGCGCTGTACTCGTCCGGGCCGGTCACGCCGTCGATGTGGAAGGTGCCGCGGTGGTCGTGATGGCCCAGCGACATCCACAGCCGGGCTGTCTCCACGAGCAGTTCCACCCCGCTGGTGCGCTCGAAGTCCTGGTCGCCGGTGGCGGAGACGTAGCGGACGACGGCGTCGGCGATGTCGGCGTTGACATGGAACGCGGCGGTGCCGGCCGGCCAGTAGGCGGTGCACTCCGCACCGTCGATGGTCCGCCAGGGGAACGCCGCCCCGCGCAGCCCGAGCTGCCGCGCGCGGTCGCGGGCGGTCGGCAGGGTGCTCTGCCGCCAGCGCAGCGCCTCGGCGACGGCACCGGGTGAGGTGTAGGTGAGCAGCGGCAGGACGAAGGTCTCGGTGTCCCAGAAGGAGTGACCGTCGTAGCCGGTGCCGGTCAGACCTTTGGCGGGGATGGCACGCTGTTCGGCGCGGGCACCGGCTTGCAGCACGTGGAACAGGGCGAACCGCACTGCCTGCTGGATCTCCTCGTCTCCGTCGACCTCGACATCGGACCGGGCCCAGAACTCGTCCAGGTAGGACTGCTGCTCGTCCGCCAGGCCTTGCCAGCCCGTGCTGCCGGCCGCGGCGAGGGCGGCTTCGACCTGGTCCCGCACGGCGGGCAGGGACCGGAAGCGCGACCAGCCGTAGGCGACCGTTTTCTCGATCCGCAGCTTCTGGCCGGGGGCCAGCAGCGACGTGACCGTCAGGCGTGCGACGTCGGCGTTGCTCTCGCTGCTGGTCTGTGTCGGCTCGGGTCCCTGCACGGAGTGGTCGGCTGCGGCCGCGATCCGCAGCTTGCTGCTGCGCGTGCAGTGGATCAGCCTCAGGTGGTTTCCCATGGCCAGGTCCTCCTCCGCCTCCAGCGGCGACTCCAGCGCCACAGCGGTACGTGGATCACCGGCCACGGTGGGGAGTTGTTCGTTGGCGACGAGTTCGGACTGCACGACGATGCGCACCGGGGTGTCGACGGCTTCGACCTCGTAGGCGACGGTGGCGATGGAGCGCTGGGTGAAGGAGACCAGCCGGGTGGAGCGCACCCGCACCGTGCGGCCCGCCGGCGAGGTCCACTCGCAGGTGCGGTGCAGCACGCCGCAGCGCATGTCGAGGACGCGTTCGTGGCTGCGGAGCCTGCCGTAGCGCAGGTCGAAGGGTGCGTCGTCGACGAGCAGCCGGATAATTTTGCCGTTGGTCACATTGATCGCGGTCTGGCCGGACTCGGGGTAGCCGTATCCCGCTTCCGCGTAGGGCAGCGGGTGCAGCTCGTGGAAGCCGTTGAGGTAGGAGCCGGGCAGCCCGTGAGGCTCGCCCTCGTCGAGGTTGCCGCGCCAGCCGACATGACCGTTGGAGAGCGCGAAGACCGATTCGCTCTGCGGCAGCAGATCCAGCTTGAGCCACGTCTCCCTCAGAGCCCAGGGGCCGACCGCGAAACAGGTGTCCGTGATCATCCCCGCGGCTCCAGTTCTGCGAGGTCCTGCACGACGATGTCCGCACCGTGGGCGCGCAGGGCGTCCGCCTGTCCGACCCGGTCGACCCCGACGACGTAACCGAAATGGCCCGACCGCCCCGCGTCCATCCCGGCGAGCGCATCCTCGAAAACCGCCGATGCCGATGCCGCGACACCCAGGTCGCGTGCGGCAGCCAGGAACGTGTCAGGGTGCGGCTTGCCGGGAAGTCCGCGCTCCGCGGCCACCACCCCGTCGATGCGAACCTCGAACAACGCCTCCGCCCCGACCGACACCAGGATGTCCCGGCAATTCGCACTGGAGGACACAACGCCGGTCTTCAGACCGCATCGCCTCACCGCGCGGATGTAGCGCAGGGTGCCCGGGTACGCTTCGACACCATCGGTGCGGATCTTCTCCAGTAGTAGAACGTTCTTGCGATTCCCCAGCCCGTGTACCGTGTCCTGCTCGCCATCGTCGTCCGGAGAACCCTCGGGAAGCTGGATACCGCGCGAGGCGAGGAAGCTGCGCACCCCGTCGGCGCGCGGCCGTCCGTCCACGTACTCGTCATAGTCCCCCGTGGCATCGAACGGCGTGAAGCCGGATCCGTCGTGCCGCAGGAGGAAGTCGTCGAACGTCTGCTTCCATGCGGCCGCATGCACCACGGCCGTCTTCGTGATGACGCCGTCCAGATCGAACAGACACGCTTCGATCGATACCGGCAGACCAAGCTGCGTCATGGAGGGCACCCTCTCCGGACCTCGGCTCCTCTGCGGTTGGTTCCCCCGGCATCAATGATCTCCCCCCGTCTGTCCGGACGCCACCGCCGAGCTCCTTCAGGAGGGCGATCCAGATCGACCGAACCGTCGAGGCATGGCAGGACTGGCTGAAGACGCTGGGCGACACGGCAACGGATCAGCAGGTAAAGGGATCAGCCGGACAGGTCCGCCATGCGCCGGATGCGTTCGATCGCGGGTTCGGCGGGGTCGCCGGGCCCGAAGGCCGGGTGGCCCCTGGCGGCACGCCGCCAGGGGCCATCCGAGCCGGCCACGGGCACCGGCGCTCCATCGCGGCGGCTACTCGTAGCCGAGGACCTTGAAGTCCTTGCTGACGAAGACGTGGTGCGGCCAGTTGATGCTGATGTTGTGGACCTCGTACTCGCCGTCGCTCAGGAGCACCACACGGTCGACGATGCCTCCGGGGACGACGGCCTGAGCGGACTTCGTCGCCTTGTTCGCTGTCGTCCCGGTGACGATCGTCCCCTCTCCCTCGGTGTAGTTGGGAACCTGACCGACCGACTTCGTCGGTGACGGCACCCCCTGCTGGAAGGGGATCACCCCTGCCGCCTTGGCAGCCGCGGCTCCGCCGTCGCCCTTGGGCTGCACGATGACCTGGGTAGCCGTGATGGTCGCGGTGTTGACCGTCCCCAGGACGAGGACGCTTGCGCCCTTCTTCACGGCCCGCGCCGAGGCGGAGTCGGCTCCCCTCTTGTAGGTCGTGGAGGACGCCTCGTTGACGGTCACCTCCACACCCGTTGCCGTCGCAAAGGTGAAGCCCGACGTGGACGTGGTGTCGACGATGCCGGTCGCACCCCCGGGTTCCGGCCCGGTCACCGGGCCGCCGGTGGGCGTTGCGGTCGGTGCGGACGTGGCTGCGGCCGAAAGGGGCGACGCGGACGACGAGAACTCCGCAGCGGAGGAGGTGCCGGCACCGGCGAGTCCGGCCACCGCACACGTCAGCCCGGCGGCCACGATCCATCCACCCCTCTTCTTCGACAGCAACCGCCGTACGCTTGGCCGGCCTGCTTGCACGGCCATGGTCCCCGGGGCTGACCCGGCCGGTGAGTGGCTTGTCGGGTCGTAGTCGTTCATGATGGCGTTCCTCTCACTTGGGCAACTGCTCTCACTTGAGCAACTGCTCTGAGCCTTCCGGCCGTTTATGTGAGGAAGCTGTCGTGCACCTGAAGAACTCCTAACAAAGTGCAAGGTCCACCAGTCGGTTCCGGCAGATGATGCTGCGTAACCAGTACCCCCGGAACCGAGACGGTCTTCACCCTTCAGCTGCCCGGGTGAACCGCCGTCGAGCATCGTGCTGAATACGGTGTCGCCCGAGGAGCGTTGATGTACGACGAGCGCATCCGGGCGCGGATGCCGGACTCGCCCGGTGCCGCGAGGCGGACGGCTGACTTGCCGCTGGTGTTCAGGGCGAAGGAGTCGCTGTCGGAGTCATACCGTTGGGGACGGGCAGTGCCGTTTGGGCGGCTGTAGGAGCTTTAGTGACATTGAATGTGGGTACCGACGAGCGCGGGGTCGGGTAGCCCTTGGTCTGCGAGGATGGCGATGCCGAGTTCGGCTTCGGGGCCGCGCTAAGCCTCGTGGCACTCGGCGCCGGGCGCGAAGGGGCGCCGCTGGCGGCCGGTGGCACGAGCGGGGGCGCCGGGACAGTGGTCGCCGCAGTCCCCTCCAGGTACATCGGCAGCACCACGGCCACCGCCGCCGCCGCGGCCGCCAGCCCGCCGGCGACGGCCGCCCGCACCCGCCGCCGCCTGGCCGCGCCACGGCGGATGCGCTCGAACGAGCCGGGCGGTGCCAGCAGGATCTCGTCGTCGTGCCGCCGCAGCGCCACCAGCAGCTCGTCGTCGGTCTCCTCCGGGTTGCCGGGGCCCTCAACGCGTCCGATCAAGGTCTCCTCCCAGTCTGGCGCGCAGCATCTCCCGAGCCGCGTGGAGATCGGCCTTCACTGTGTTCTCGTTCCGTCCCATCAACGCCGAGACCTCCCGGACCGGCAGGTCCGCGTAGTAGTGGAGCAGTACGGGCGTGCGCAGCCGCTCGGGGAGCGATTGCACCAGTAACCGCATGGAGTCGCCGGCGGGCTCGCCCTGGTCCCGCACGACTGCCTCTGTGGTGGCGCGGCTCATGGCCCGCCGCTCGCGTTCCAGTTTCCGCCAGTGGTCGCGGACGAGGTTGGCCGCTGTGACGTAGAGGAATCCGCGCGGTTCGGCCACCTTGGTCCAGCGGGCCCACAGGCGGGTGAAGGCCTCGGAGGCGATCTCGTGGGCGGTGCCGTCGTCGTCGACCAGACGACGGCACCAGCCCGCCAGACGGGGATAGAGGCCGGCGAACAGTTCGGACGCCGCCGCCTCCTTCGCTCGGCTCAACGGGCCGCCTCGTGTGCGGTGGTGAGGGATGCGTACACCACGACATTGTCACGGTAGCCGCCTCCGCCGCCGATACGGGGGCCACCGCAGGTGATCAGCCGCAGGGCCGGGTGGCTGACGTTCCCGTACACCGCGTCGGTGGGGAAGCTGGACTTGGCAACCGTCTGCACCCTGTCCACGGTGAAATCGGCCGATGCCCCGTCCTGCAGCCGCGCCAGGATGTGGTCCCCCTTCTTCAGGCGGCTCAGGTGCAGGAAGACCCCGTCCCCGTACTGACCGACGGTCACATGGGCCAGGATCACCGAGGGGCCGATCTGGCCGGGTGTCGGCGACCCCTGGTACCAGCCCGCCGGAGCGTTCTTCTCGATCGGCGGCACCTGCACGCTGCCGTCCTTCGCCAGCCCCAGCCGGATGACGGGCGTATCGACCCCGATTCCCGGGATCTCCAGCCGCACCGGCACGGACCGCGCGAGCGGGCGCGGCGCGGCCGTGCCGCCGGTCGCCGGCGCCCCGGACGCCGCCGTCCCACGCGCGGCCCCGGCCCCGGAACCGGTCGCGGTCCCGGAACCGCTCGCGGTCCCGGAACCGGAACCGGCCGTGGAGCCGGTCCCGGAGCCGCACCCGGCCAGCAGCGGCGCGGCGACCAGCACGGCCAGCAGCACCGCCATCAGCCGCCCATGGACACGCGCAGCGCCCTCGGTTCCTGGCAAGAGTCAGCCCCGGACCTTGGACCTGCGGCGCATGACGACCACACCGACACCGCCGAGGAGCACGGCACCGGCCGCCAGCGAACTGGTGACAACCGTGTCACTGTTCCCACTGGCCCTGAGCGGAACCCCGGTGTCCGGCGCGCCCTGGGGCACACTCTGGACCTGGCCGGGCGACGTTGTTGCCGGAGCCGCAGACGGAGCCGCAGTCGCCTGGCCGGTCGGCTTTGCCGACTGAGCCGCAGACGGAGGCGCAGTCGCCTGGGCTGTGGACGGGCTGGCCTTGGTGGGCTGCGGCGTCGGCGTAGAGCTGGCCGCGAGCGCGGGCCCCGCGCCGAGCACAAGCGCGGCGCAGGCCAAGGCGAAGGGGAGCAAGGGGTTTTTGCGCATGAACGGCTTCTCTCTCACCGGCCCGCCGCCACGGATGACGACGGGCTCCGTTGTGGACGTGCGAAGAGACGAGACAGCCCAGGGACAGGTTGTAAAGGAATGGCAAACTTCAGAATCTTCGCCGACAGAGCGAGGCGAGGCGAGTCCCGACACCGTGATCCCGATCCCCCGCGAGCACCGGGCGTCCGTGACCGGTCAGGGCCGTGACGCGGCGATGGCCACGCGGGTTCTTGCAGCGTGAACATCAAGCAGGCCCGCGCGGCCATGTCGCCTCGCGGTCAGCCGACGCGGCCGCATCCCCGGGTCAGGCCCGCGCGCCTCCGTCGACCCGGAGGACCGTGCCGGTGACGTAGGAGGAGCGGTCGCTGAGGAGCCAGGCGGCGGCCTGGGCGATCTCGTCGGGGTCGGCGGAGCGGCGCAGCGGGGTCTGTGCGTTGAGCCGCTCGACGATGCCAGGCGACTCGTCGTTCCACGCGCGCACCATCTCGGTCAGCGGTGCGTACCGAGCAGCGCCGGGGATGCGGTCGAGGACACCGTCACACCGTCAGCGATGCCTACCATCCGGATTCTTCTTCTCCCGGGCCTTGCGGGTCATGTCCAGGGCCAGGAACGCGTGGAGGGCCAATCCCAGTAGCAACACCAGCCCATCGGCCAGGGGGTTCGACGAGCCGGCCTGGGTGCTGATAACCGCCATGGAGAGGGCGCAGATCGACGATAGAATTTTATAATACGACATTGTTCGCTTTCCGAGCGGAGGGGTCCCGTCCTCCGTCCCGGATGACCCCACGACGGCTCGGGAGAGCACTTTTCGCGAGCATGACGCACCCGCCCCGGGAGGGATCCCGTCACGGTGACCACCGTTCGAACAAGTTGTCAAATAGGTCCTCCGATCTTTTCGGCCCGGACTGGAGGACTGCACCCTCCATTCACCAGTGTGAACCGGCGTTAAAGGGATCAATTGTCGGTGCCAGCAAGACTCTTGACGAGACGTTTGGTTCAGGAGTTGAATCCACGCGTTACCTGAAACCGCCTATGCGGAAGTGCTCAGCGCGGTGCGTGTCATGGACTGGACCCGCACCTCCCCCCACCACAAGCATGCGCAAATGGAGCGGAATTCACCGGCGAGTCATGACGGCTTCGGCATGTCCTGCCGCGGGGCACTGAGTTCAGCTGCTGAACGCGCCGTTGAACATCGGAGTCATCCATGGGAGTCTCACGCCGCACATTCATCACTACGGTCGCCGGCGGGTCGGCCGCCGCCGGTCTGGCCGCGCTCGGCGTCGGGTCCGGAACCGCCGCCGCCGCCACCGCGACCTCCGCCGCGTCCCCCGCCGCCAGCGCGGCCGGCGATGTGGTCGGCAAGATCAGCGTCGGCTACCAGGGGTGGTTCGCCTGCGCGGGCGACGGTGCCCCGATCAACGGCTGGTGGCACTGGAGCCAGAACTGGAGCCAGTCGCCGTCGCCGTCCAACAACGCCATCAAGGCGTGGCCGGACATGCGCGAGTACAGCAAGACGTACCAGACCGCGTACTCGAACTTCAACGGCGGCGGGGCCGCCACCCTCTTCTCCTCCTACGACCAGCAGAGCGTCGACACCCACTTCGCGTGGATGAAGCAGTACGGCTGCGACGCCGCCGCCCTCCAGCGCTTCAACCCCAACAGCAGCGAGGGCCCGACCCGCGACGCGATGGCGCAGAAGGTGCGCAATTCCGCGGAGTCCAAGGGCGTGAAATTCTACGTCATGTACGACGTATCGGGCTGGACGAACATGCAGTCCGAGATCAAGACCGACTGGACGAACAAGATGTCCGCGCACACGGCCTCCTCGGCGTACGCGCGCCAGAACGGCAAGCCGGTCGTGTGCATCTGGGGCTTCGGCTTCAACGACAGCAACCACAACTTCTCCGCGGCGGCCTGCCTCGACGTCATCAACTGGTTCAAGGGGCAGGGCTGTTACGTCATCGGCGGGGTGCCGCGCGAATGGCACGTCGGCGGCAGCGGCTCGCGTACCGGATTCGACGGCGTCTACGGGGCGATGAACATGATCTCGCCGTGGATGGTCGGCGCGATCGGCACCGCGGCCGACTCCGACAACGTCTACAACACCTATAACGTGCCCGACCAGGCGTACTGCAACGCGAACGGCATCGACTACCAGCCATGCGTGCTGCCCGGGGACGTATCGGCGCGGCAGCGCACGCACGGCGACTTCATGTGGCGGCAGTTCTACAACATGGTCCGAGCCGGGGCGCAAGGCATCTACATCTCGATGTTCGACGAGTACGGCGAGGGCAACCAGATCGCCAAGACCGCGGAGAACGCGTCGATGGTCCCGGCCGGTTCCGGCCTGTTGGCGCTGGACGAGGACGGCACGGCCTGCTCGTCGGACTACTACCTTCGGCTGACCGGCGACGGCGGCAAGATGCTCAAGGGCCAGATAGCGCTCACCGCCACCCGGCCCACCCCGCCCGTCGCCGGATCGGCCAGTACCGGCACGGTGATCAGCCTGCTCGCCCTGGCCAACAACGAGTACGTCACGGCCGACAACACCGGCACCTCACCGCTCATCGCCAACCGCACAGCGATCGGCACCTGGGAGCAGTTCGACATGGTCGACGCGGGCAGCGGCAACATCGCACTGCGTGCCCACGCCAACAGCCTGTACGTCTGCGCCGACAACACGGGCACCTCGCCGCTGATCGCCAACCGCACGGCGGTCGGCACCTGGGAGTCGTTCCAGCTCATCCACAACTCCAACGGCACCGTCAGCCTGCTCGCCCTGGCCAACAAGCAGTACGTCACGGCCGACAACGCCGGTGCCTCGCCGCTCATCGCCAGCCGCACGGCGATCGGCACCTGGGAGCAGTTCACCCTCATCACCGCGTGACGCGTCCGTGCCGGTGGGGAGCCCGGGCGGCGCACCCCACCGGCACGGCGCACCAATCCCCGGCTACGGAGGCCGGCATCGGCTGACGAGCGGGGCCGTCGCCTGTCAAGGACCTTGTTGTCCCCAGCTCATGGCAAAGACTCTTGACACACCATTGGACTAGACCAATGATAGGTCGCAGTCCGTCCGACAGGTCCGGAGAATTCCCAGAGTTGGGGTGGCCACGGGGGGTCGGACGGATTTCGCACCGCCTCTGCGCTCATTTCTGTCCCGTCCTGCCTGTTCTTTTACTCCGTGGGAGCCTTGATGAGACGATCCAGACCCGTTCGTGCGCTGCTGGCCGGTATGACCACCGCTGCCGTTTCCGCCGGACTGGTTGTGATCGGCGGAGGCGCCGCGCATGCCGCTGCGGCCGGGCCGGCCGGTTCGGCCCCCATGCCGGCCCACGTGGCGGCGCCGTACTTCGAGACGTGGACCGGCGAGAGCCCGGCCTCACTCGCCGCTCAGTCGGGCAACAAGTACCTGACGATGGCGTTCCTCCAGACGGCCTCGCCCGGGTCGTGTACGGCGTACTGGAACGGGAACACCACCCAGCCGGTGTCCGAGTCGGTCTTCGGCAGTGACATCGCGACGATCCAGAAGCGCGGCGGCAATGTCATCCCGTCCTTCGGCGGTGGCTTGGCAGACGGCAACGGGACTGAGCTCGCCGACAGCTGCACAAGCGTCGACTCCATCGCCTCGGTGTACGAAAGCCTGGTCACGACGTACGGCGTGACCCGCATCGACCTCGACATCGAGGGCGACTCGATCAAGAACACCGCCGGGATCGACCGCCGTAACAAGGCGGTCGCGCAGGTCGAGCGCTGGGCCCGCCACACCGGCCGCAGCGTGCAGTTCTCTTACACCCTGCCCTCCTTCGCGACCGGACTCGCGCCCAGTGGCGTGGCCCTGCTGCAGAACGCCGTCTCGAACGGCGCCCGCGTCGACGTCGTCAACATCATGACGTTCGACTACTGGGACGGCGCCACCCACGACATGGCCGCCGACACCAAGACAGCCGCGGCCGGTCTGCACGACCAACTGGCCGCGCTCTACCCCTCGAGGCGATCCGCGCGACTGTGGGGCATGATCGGCGTCACCGAGATGCCCGGGATCGACGACTACGGACCCGAGGAGACGTTCACCACGGCGGACGCGGTCACGGTGGAGAACTGGGCCGTCTCGAAGGGAATCAACACCCTCTCCTTCTGGGCACTCGAGCGCGACAACGGCGGCTGCCCCGGCACCGCCGGTGCCGGCTCCTGCTCCGGCGTCCCGCAGTCGGCCTGGTACTTCAGCCACGCCTTCGAGCCGTTCACCAGCGGCAGCAGGACCAAGGCCGACAGCATCCCCGCCCTGGCCTCACCGAGCTCCACCTCGGCGGAACGGGCGGCCCGGGGCCGGCGCATGTGAGCGGTGCGCCGGTGAACGGTGCGGTGAATGCCGAGCCGGCACGGGCCTTGGCCCGGTAACCCGAAAACGGTAACCCGAAGGCGGTGCACCCTGCGAGGGGCGCCGCCTTCGCGGCTTGCTTCGGCCCGGGTTTGGGCCGCCATGCCGGGCGGCGTCGCCGTGAGCCCGGACCACTGTTGAGCTGACGCCGGCCGGTGCGGCCGAGTGGTCACCGTGCCGCGCCGGTGGGCGGCGGCGTCACGTTGACGGAGATCGGCCACGCAAGTGGTTGAGCATCACCTCGTGGTGGTGCCGGACGGCGAGCACCGCCGCTTCGGCGTCGCCGGCCTCGAGCGCCGCGACGATCGGCTCGTGCAACGCGAACTGTTCTTCGGCCTCCTCGGGGCGCAGCCACCGGGGTACCTCGTCGTTGTCCACCCAGGGCCGGTACTCGTAGGAGATGACCGCGGTGTGCACGCTTTCGTACATGGCGGTCAGATACGGGTTGCGCGCCGTGCCGACGACGGTGGAGTGGAAGATCGTGTCGGCGGCGATCCAGGTCGAGGTCTCCCCCATGCTCGCGCGCAGCCGGTCCAGGGCGGCGCGCGCGAGCCGCAGCTGCTCAGGGGCGGCGGCGGCCACCGACTCACGGACGCCCAGGGTCTCCAGCCAGAAGCGAAGATCGGCCAGGCTCGAGACGCCGCCGGCGTCGAGTTCGAGCATCAGGCTGACCGACGCCTTCATGTTGATGTCCGGCTGGCGGATGACGTACGCGCCGGAGCCACGCCGGATCTCCACCAGGCCCATGAGCGACAGCGACCGCAGCGCCTGGCTCACGGTCGGTCTGCTGGCGCCGAACTGCTCGGCGAGGGCACGCTCGGAGGGCAGCCGGGTGCCTTCCACGAGTCCGTTCTCGACGATGAACGTCCTGATCTTTTCGGCCACCTCGTCGGAGAGCCGCTTGACCAGCACTTTTCCCATGGAGCTCATGTCGACCGGCCGGTCCGGGGCCGCGGCGCCCTTCTCGCCGTTCCTCGCCACGCGCGCTCCCTTTGGTCTCGATCGTCGTGTCCGGAAGTCGGTTGCGTCGTCCCTGCAGCCTCTGGTGGAGATCCTACTGTTCACTGTTCGCGTGCCGTCACGGCTGCGAGGGCGAGAACGCGCGGGCGAGGGCGCCCCTGGCCTCGGCGAGCGCCTGCGAATAGGTCTGCTGCCGCGCCCGGTAGAACTGCGGACGCCCGGTGGCGACGGCTCGGCCCGACACGGTCACCGCGTCCGCCCACTGGCGGGTCCGTGCGAGGAGGTCGGCCGAGGCGACCACTTCGTCGACGATGCCCAGCGCGAGCGCTTCGGGTGTGGTGAACGGCTCACCGGTCAGCACGTTCCTGATCGCCGCTTTCTCCGGGACGCGCCGCAGCGCCGGGAGCATCGCCAGCGCCGGCCAGCCGCCGAGCTTGGCCTCATTCGTGCCGAGGCGGGCACCGTCCGCGACGATCACGATGTCGCAGCTGCAGACCAGGCCGAATCCGCCGGCCAGCGCGTCCCCGTTGACCGCGGCCAGCAGCGGGGTCGTGGAGGCGGGGAAGAACGCGAAGAGCCCGGTGATCGCCTCGGCGAACTCCTCCGCCCGGCCCGAGGACCGCACCGCGGCGGCGTCGGCGCCTCCGCAGAACACCTCGCCTGCCCCGGTGAGCACGATGGCGTCGGTGTCGCTGGAGGCGTCCAGTTCCTCCAGGCAGCTGCGCAGCCGCAGGGCCAGCGTCTCGTCGATCATGTTCGCCGGTGGCCTGGCCAGTTCCACCACGGCCGTACGTTGCTCGTGGCGCACGAGGACCGGCGACGGTTCGGCGGTGGGCGGCCCGGTCACCGGGGGACCTCCCCTTCGGCCTCGTCGCCGGTGACGTAGTCGAGGGCGAAGCGGTCCTCGCACAGGTCGTCCAGCTGTCCGAGAAGGAGCTGGTGCGCGGGGTGGACCCAGTACTCCTCCTGCAGGGCGGCCGCGGTGGTCAGCCGGGCGTGGCAGCCGTGCGTGTAGCCGTGCTGCCGGCCCGAGGGGTTGATGTTCTCGCCCCAGCTGAACTCGGCCAGGCACGGCAAGGTGTCCGCGATGCTTGATGCGAACGCTCGCAGGGCACTGTCCAGATCCCTCTCCCGGCCCGGACGGGCCTGGAATACGACGTAGTGCTCCAACACAGGTCTCTTCCTCTCTCAGCCGCAGTTGTCGTGCTCGTAACGGTCCCAGTCGGCGGGCCAGCGGTAGGAGTGCCGCACCGGGGGGAGCGGCGACTGTGTCTCGATCCAGCGCACTCGGCCGCCTTCGGCGTTGAAGCACGCGTGGGTCTCCCCCACACCGGCCCAGGCGACATCGCCCGGCCGCAGGTGGTGAGTGGTGCCGTCCAGCTCGAAGTCGGTCTCGCCCTCCAGGAAGAAGTAGGCCTCCTCGAAGGGATGGTCATGCACCTGGGCGGCGCCGTTGACCTCGTAGTCGACCATGAACATGTTCAGCAGGCCGGCTCCGCGGTGTTCGTCGATGAGCATCTTCACGGCGATGCCGCTGTAGGCCATGACTGCCGTGTCCATGCCCGCCGAGGAACGTTTGCGCGGGTCGGAGGAGGTCGCCCGGCTGACGTGGTCCGGTTCCGTTCCCTCGTAGTGGCCCACCAGCACCAGCGTGGGGTCCGCCAGGTCCGGTGGCGCGGCCCGGTGCAGCAGCCGCGTGGGGTCCCGCGGGAAGAAGGTGTCCTTCCGGCCCGCTTCCTTGCGCAGTGCCACGGGGCTTCCCACCTCCATCCAGCGCGCCGAGGAGGAAGAGGAGTTACCGAAGCCGTGCACGGAACCGAGAGGGAAGAACGCATAGTCTCCCGGCGTCAGGAGATACGCCCTGTCGTTGATCTGGACGGCGACTTCGCCCTCCAGGACGTAGATGGCCTGCTCGTAGGAGTGCACGTGCAGGTCGATCGTGCCGCCGGGCCCGAGGCGGCCGATGCCGAGTTCGGTGTGCACGGTTCCGGTTTCGGGACCGAGGAGTGCCAGCCGGTCGAATGCGTCCGAGCGGGAGACGAACGGCCAGGGGACCTCTGCCCGGTCCCAGTCCTGCCTGACTACGGCCGGCATGTTTCCTCCTGTGGTGTCGGTGCCGCCCCGCCGGACGGCGGGTTTTCGGATACGGAGTAGAGCTCGTCGAGACAGGCGAGGTCCCGCTCTGCCCAGCCCCGTTCGGCGCAGACGTCGTACAGGTCGAGCGCGACCTGTGTGACCGGCAGTGTCACACCGGCCTCCGCGGAGGCCGCCATCGCCAGATCGAGGTCCTTCTTCATCAGTGCCAGGCTCGCGGCCGGTGTGTAGTCGTGTGCGACCAGGGCGGGTGTCTTGGCCGCGAAGAAGGGGGAGCCGACCGCGCTGCCGGCGACGACATCGAGGAACTGCTGCCGTCCGATGCCCAGGCGCTCGGCCAGCGCCACCGACTCGATGAGGGAGGCCATGCCGACTCCCACCAGCATATTGATGGCGATCTTGACCGCGCGGGCCTCGTCCCGCGTACCGACCCAGGTGTGGCTGCGGCCGGTGGCCTCCAGCAGGGCGGTGTGGCGTTCGTAGGTGTCCTTGGGGCCCGAGCAGATGAAACTCACCTGCCGTGCGGCCGCGGCCTGCGCGCTTCCGCTCACGGCGACCCGAAGGAACGCGATGCCGTGCCGCTCGAGCCGCTCGGCGCACTCGGCGGAATCCGCGGGCGAGATCGTGCTGAAGTCGAGCAGCGCCTCCACGCCCGCCAGGGCCTCGGTCACGCCGGGCGCCGAGAGCACCTTGTCGAGGTCGGCCGCGCTCCTCACGCACGTCATGACCAGCTGTGCGTCATCGATCGCGGCGGCGACCGAGTCGGCCCCCCTGATCCGTTCGGTACCCAGCCGGCCGGTGGCGACCGGATCCTGGTCGTAGCCGGTGACGTGGAAGCCCGCCTCGGCCAGGTTGGCGGCCAGGGGACCGCCCAGCCGGCCGAGGCCCACGAATGCGATGCGGGGGTGGTGAGTCGCTTTGTCCATGGCGCTCACTCTCCTTTGTATGGGGTGCCACGGTGTGGCGGTGCGGGTGTGTGGTGTGGTGTGACCTGGCGTGTGGGCGCGGTGGCTAGACCTGGCTGTCGCCGGGGGTCCCTGGGAGGCTGACGCCGGTCCAGTAGCGGGTGCCGGCCACGTACAGCTGGTCGGCCGGGAACCTGGTGATGATGCGGGGCCCGCCCGCGGTTACGACCACCTCCTCCTCGATGCGTGCGGCGGAGGAGCCGTCCTTGGTGGGCCAGTAGGTCTCCAGTGCGAAGACCATGCCCTCCTCGATCGGCACGGGGTGTTCCAGCGAGTGGTAGCGGCTGATCAGCGGCTGTTCCCACACCGACAGACCGACACCGTGGCAGTACTGGAGGCCGAATGCCTCCTCCTCGCTCGCGTATCCGAGGTCGGCCGCGCTGGGCAGGGCGCGCGCGACATCCGCGCTGGTCGCCCCTGGGCGTACTTCCGCGATCGCGGCGTCGATGGCCTCCCGGGCCCGCTTGTAGGCGTCGCGCTGCTGGGCGTTGGAGCTGCCGACGTTGAGGGTGCGGTAGTAGCAGGTCCGGTAGCCGTTGAAGGAGTGGATGATGTCGAAGTAGGCGGTGTCGCCGGGGCGGGTCGCGCGGTCGCTGAAGACATGCGGGTGAGGGCTGCAGCGCTCGCCGGAAATAGCGTTGACCGCCTCCACCTCCTCCGAGCCCCTCTCGTACAGCACGCGGTTGACGAGCGCGACTGCGTCGTTCTCGCGGGTGCCGACGGTCAGGAACCTGTACAGCTCGTCGTAGGCGGCATCGACCATGCCGGCCGAGTGGTCGAGCAGGGCGATCTCGTCGACGGTCTTGATCCTGCGGGCCTGCTGCATCAGCTCCTGCCCGTTGACGATCCGGAGCCCCTCGGCCTCCAGCGCGCGCAGTACGGGGATCTCCACGACGTCGATGCCGACCGGATCGCCGGCGAGGCCGTTTTCGCGCAGCAGGTCGGCGATGCGTTTGGCGTTGCCCGCCTCGACTCCGACGTCCTCGGGGATGGAGCCGCGCCAGCTGGACAGACCCGCTCGCCAGTTGTCCTTCGGCAGCCAGGTCGCGTGCGCCTTGTGCTGGCGTGCCGCGGATCCGATGTCCCACAGGATCGGGTCGTGGCCGCGCATGAGCAGGACACAGCGGAAGAGTTTGTCCCGCGCCCAGTTGCCGATGTGGGTCGCGGTCGTGTAGCGGATGTTGTTCATGTCGAACAGGACCAGGGCTCCGAGGTCCGACGACTCGAGCGCGGCGTGGGCCCGTTCGAGCCTTTCGGTACGCAGCCGTTCGAAATTGACCCGTTCCTCCCAGTCGACACCGAGTACGGCGCCGGGGGAAGCGATGCTGTCTGCGGGCATGGCAGGTTCTCCTCTCAAAGGGGGTTGGTGTCCGGGGCCCGGTCGTGTTTCGGCTCAGACGGGCGCGTACTCGCCCTCTTCGGTTTCGTAGGTCCGCGCACGCGGCGCGGTGCCGTCGCGTCCGAGCGCCGACCATGCGGCGTCGGTGATGTGCTGCGTGGTCAGGCCGTACTTCCGGAAGAGATAGGGCGCGGTCTTCGATCCCTCGGCGAAGGTGTCGGGGATGCCGATCCTGCGCAGCCGTACGCCGAGTCCTTCCTCCGCCAGGACTTCGGCGACGGCCGAGCCGAGGCCGCCGATGACGCTGTGGTTCTCCACCGTCACCACGGCCCTCGCCCCGCGCACGGCGCGGAGGATGCCCGCACGGTCCAGCGGCTTGATCACCGGCACATTGACGATCCCCGTGTGCACACCCGCCTCACCCAGAGCGGTCGCCGCCTGCAGGGTGGCCGGGAGCATCATGCCGCTGCTGACGAGCACGACCTCGCCCCCGGTGCTGAGATGCTGGACGGAGTCCAGGGAGAAGTCGTCGTCCGCCTCGAAGATCGTGGGGTTCTCTCCTCGCTTCAGCCGGAGGTACACCGGACCCGGATGGTCGGCGATCGCCGGCACGACCCGGCTGATCTGCTGGGAGTCCGCGACGTCGACGACGGTCATATGGGGCAGCGCACGCATCAGGGCGACATCTTCGATCGCCTGGTGGCTCGGCCCGCCCGGGGTGGAGACTCCCGGCATGAAGCCGATGATGCGCACGGGCAGGCCCGGATAGGCGATGGCGTTGGCGACCTGGTCGAAAGGGCGCCTCGTGGCGAAGACGCCGAAGGTGTGCACGAACGGCATGAAGCCCTGCCGAGCGAGCGCTCCCGCCATGGACATCATGTTGGCCTCGGCCATGCCGGCGTGGATGAAGCGCTCCGGGAACGTCTCCTGGAACAGGTCCACCTCACACTGCCGGGTGAGATCGCCGGACAGGCACAGGATCTCCGGACGCTTCGCAGCCAGTTCGACCAGTGCGCGCCCGTAGGGCTTGAGGACGGTCCGGAACGGGGGTTCAAACATGGGGGGACTCCGGCTTCAGTCGGTCGTTCAGCTCGGCGAGCGCCGCCTCGGCCAGATCGGGGGGCAGCTTGATGAAGTGGCCGTCCGCATCGGCGGGCAGGCAGTCCAGCCCGTGCACGGTGGAGGTACGGCAGACGATGACGCTCGGCCGGTCACGCACGGCCGCCGCCCCGGTGAGCGCGGCACAGACCGCGCCGGCGTCATGCCCGTCCACCTCCAGCACATGCCAGCCGAAGGACTGCCACTTGGCGGCGATGGGGTCGAGTGTGGTGATGGTGTCGACAGGGCCGTCGACCTGCGAGTTGTTCGCGTCGAGGAGCACGGTGACCGCGTCGAGCCGGTGGTGCGCGCCGAACAGGGCCGCCTCCCACACCTGCCCCTCCTGTAGTTCTCCGTCGCTGAGGAGCGCATAGGTCCGCGCCTGGCTGCCGTTGAGACGGTCACCCAGCGCCAGGCCTATCGCCGCCGACAGCCCTTGTCCCAGCGAGCCGCACGTGTAGTCGACCACCGGAGAGCTCTCGGTACCGATCGCCTCGATGTCCGAACCGTCCTGGCCGTAACGGCCGAGCGCGGACTCCTCAAGGAGGCCGAGCTCGACCGCCGCCGCGAAGGGCCCGATGATGTAGTGCCCGGGCGAGCAGACGAGCCGGTCCAGCCCCGGCCGTGCGAGGCCGAACACGGCCGCCACCTGCTCCGCCGAGGACAGCGCCTGCCCGAGGTAACCAAACCCCTGCGGCGCGATCATCTGCACCGCCCGGAGCCGGATCCTGGTCGCCAACTGCGGAATGTCGTCGACGACCCAGTAGGTCGAAGCGTCCGAGAAACGCCTGGGGCTGCCCACCAGACCTCCAAGTGGTTGCGAATTGGCTAATTGGTCAATTGGCTATGCCACTATCGTGGGGACCAATTCACCGATGTGTCAACCCCGCGCAGCCGGAAGTCGCGGACCGGCGCGGCGGCGGCCCCACCACGAAGAGGCACCCGTGCGCCAATGAGGGCACCCCGCCGGTCTCTCACGGAGGGTGATTGATCGCCCGCGGACCTACGGGTCTACGGGCCCGCAAACGCAAAGCGGCCCCCGACGGGTGCTTTAACACCGGTCGGAGGCCTTCGCCCCGAGGGACTACGCCGCTGCTGCCTGGGCGAACTTCTCGAGAAGACCGGGCCAGCCGCCCGGCGAGTCGAACGCGGCGCGGATCTGTTCTTGTGCGTCGCCGAAACGGTCCAGGTTGCGGTGCTCGAGTTCGACGCGGGTGCGGTCCGGCCCCTCAGGCACGAACCGGACTTCCACCTCGGTCAGCAGCTGCGCATCGAAGTGCCAGGTGGCATCGATCTGCCAGGCCAGGACGAGTCGCGTGGGCGGCTCCCACGTCAGCACGCGGCCCCAGTCGCACTCACTGCCGTCGACGCCGATCTCGTACCAGCGGCCACCTTCCTTACCTTCGAGCACCGCCTCCTTCAGCTCTGTGTCGCCGCCGAGATGGTGGCTCCCGGGCCACCAGCCGGGCATGCCCTGGGTGAAGACGGTGAACGCCTTCTCGATCGGCGCGTTGACGGTCACACTCTTGCGGACTGACTGATCAGTCATGTGTTTGCTTCCCCTCGTCTTCGGCAGCCGCTGCGAACGCGGCCAGCGCCTGGTCCCAAAACCGCTCGAAGTAGGCGCGCAAGGCACCCAGCCCGGCCGGGTTGAGCTGGTAGACACGCCGCGTGCCGACCGCTCGGTCCACTACCAGTCCGGCCTCCTTGAGCACCTTCAAGTGCTGGGAGACCGCGGGACGGCTCACCGGCAGACCTTCCGCCAGCTCGCCGACCGCCTTGGGGCCATCAGCAAGACGCTCGAAGATGGCCCGCCGGGTCGGGTCGGCCAGCGCAGACAAGGCATCTACGTAAGTCGCCACTTACGTAAGCTACGACTTACGGATCTGGACGTCAAGCGGCCGGACCCGCCTCGGCCTCGGCCCCGTCCCCATGCCCCAGGGGAACGCGTGAGTTCGGCCGAGGGCGAAAGGGAACGGTCAGACCTTGCGCGGAGTCAGGACTGCGCGCGGTCTTCTCCCACCGCATCATCCGCGCCGTGATACTCGCAGCCGCCGTGAGTGCGTTCGCAGGCCAGCTGCAGACCGTCGTCCTGGTGCTGTTCTTCGTCCGGGACCTGCATCTGTCGCCGGGCCTGGTCGGCGCGGCCATCGCCGTCAGCGGTGTGGCAGGCGTCCTCGGCGCCACGATGGCGACCTGGTTCACACGACGAGTCGGACCCGGCCCGGCCTTCATCACTGGCATGCTCCTCGCCTCGACAGCGGGCCTGGTGGTGGCTTCGGCGGCCGGCCCCCTCCCCCTGTCGTTCTCCATCCTGCTCCTGGCGCAGGTCCTACGGGGAATCGGCCCCTCGATCTACGGCATCAACCAGCAGACCTTCCGCCAGGCCATGATCGCCCCCGCGCTGCTCTCCCGCGCCAACGCCACCTGGCGCTTCCTCGCCTACGGAGGACAGTCGCTCGGCGCCCTGGCAGGGGGCATGCTGGGATCCGTGCTCGGACTCAGGGCCACGTTGATCGTCAGCAGCTGCGTGATGCTTGCGGGTACGTCAACCGCCGTCGTGTCGCCGTTGCGCTCGCTTCGCGAACTGCCCGCCCAGCAAGTCCTCGACGAGAAGAGCGCGGCTTAGAGGCCGCTGTCAGTGCCGCCCGTAAGCATCCATGAGCGGGTGCCGAAGGAGGCGCAAGCCCGGGACGCCACTTGGGCCGCGAGGCTCAGCGCTCCGGCGAAACTTTCGGCGTCCAGCCGCTTTGTGACGGCGAGGTAGTACGTAAGGGCGCCGTGCAGGACGTCGCCCGCGCCCAGGGTGTCGACGACGGGTGTGCGGGGGACGTCGACCTTGCCTGATGAGTCCGGGCCTGCCCATGCGATGGGGGCGTCGCCGCGGCTGACCGCCGCCCAGGGCACGGCGTGGGCCCGCAGGAATGCGAGGGCCTCCTCGGGCGAGGAGGTCCCGGGCGGGTGGAAGTCGGCCGAGCAGACGGCGACGTCGATCCACGCCATGAGTTCCTGCGTACCGTCCTTCCAGCTGCCGCCGTCGAACACGGTCAGGCGGCCCGCGGCACGGGCCGCGCGGGCTGTGGCAATGGCCAGGTCCATGTGGTGGCCGTCGAATTCAAGGACGTCGGAGGTCCGGATGAGATTGTCGACGTCAGCCGGGGCAGGGAGCGGTCCGCTGGTGGCGTTGATCGAGGCGACCGCGCGTTCGCCCGTGGCGGCCGTCACCAGGATGGAGGAAACCGTGGGCGGATCGGCCGACAGCCCTGCCAGGTCCACGATCTCCACGCCGGCCCCGGCGAGGTCGGCTGTGATGCCTGCGGCGAGGGGGTGCGCTCCGATGGCGGTGAGGAGTGTGGCCGCACCGCCGAGATGGCTGTAAGCGGCGGCGGCGTTCGTGGCGGGCCCGCCGGCCGCGATCGCCTGATCCCGGGCGGTGAGTTTTTCGTTGGAGCCCGGTACGTGATCCACCAGCTGGATGATGTCCAGGGTGCACAGGCCCACGAACAAGGCCCTGGGGCGCTGCCTCACCGGTCCCATCGACCAGCACCTCCTCCGGCCTCGGCGTCGGCGTCGTGCGGTCAGTGTACGAACCGACAGCAGTTCCAGGATGGGTGCCGCGAGGACGCTTTTCATTCGTCCAGGACGAGCCACCTCCTGCCGTCGATGAGCTCGCGTGCCGCGTCGAGATGACCGGCGTGGCATGCGGTCTCGGTCATCACGTGCAGGATGAGGTGCCGCAGATCCTGGGCCCGCCAGTCGCCGAAGAATTCCGGCCACCAGGCCGGTGGGGTGTCCAGAGGAGTAGCCGTGATGATGGCGTTCGCGAGGCCTATCTCTTGCCGGTACAAGTCGAAAACCGTCTTGGCCGGCACATCCGGCCCGACTTGCCAGGCGTCGGAGGAGGCTTTGGCCACTTCGTCGATGACGGTCTGCTCGCCGGCGACAACGGCGCGGAACCAGAACCGCTCGACGTCCAGGGCGAGATGACGTACCAGTCCCAGGCAGGTCCACCCCGACGGCAGCACCGGCCGCCGTAGGGCCTCCTCGTCGAGGCCCTCCAGGATTCCGAGCACGTGGTCCCGCTGAGCGGTCAAGTATGAGAGAAGCATTTTGCTCTCCGTACCCGGTGTCGGTCGCGATTGCGATGGCGCGGCGTTCATTTGACCTGCGGCGTCGGGGAGGTCGCGGCCGGCGGGAGGGAGGCGTTCGCGGACGGGGTGACGATGACGACCGGGGCGCCGGGGCTGGGCGAAGGGGCTGCCGTCTGGTTGGGATCGATGGTCGGGCTCGCGGTTTCCTGGTTGACGAGTTGGTCGAAGTTGACCAGTCCGGTCTTCTCCATAACCGTGATGTGGTCAAGCACGGTGGTGTTTGCCTGGTCCGCCAGCTCTCGGACGAGGCTGTTCTTGGTGGTGGTCCGGATCTTGGCTATCGCCGTGAATATCTGACCGTGTGTCAGCCGCAGGATGTTGGCGAACTTGGAGTCGAAGTCCGCCCCGGTGGCGGCGGACAAGGTGGCGAGGAAGCCCTGCTGCTGTAGCGTCGGCTGGTTGGGCAGGGTGACACCCAGCTGTGGGGCTATGGCGCGGACACTGGTGTCCAGGTTGGTGTGGCCCTGGATGAGGTGTTCGCCGGCGGTCTTGACGGCGGCGGTGGTGCCCTTCTGTACGGCCATCTGCCCTGCGGGGAACTCCCACAGTCCGGCGAGCCGCACCTTGACCACGAAGGTGCGGTCGTCGGGGGTCAGCGGGCCGGACGGGGTGGTGACGGTCTGGGCGACGGCGCTCGACGCCACGTTCTGTACGCCCTTCATGGCCGGGTAGACCAGCGCGGTGACGGTCAGAACTCCTGCCCCGACAACGAGTCCGGTTCCCATCATGTATCGCGTGGTTGCCAAAGTGTGTGCCTCCTGCTGCGGGGCGGCCCTCCGGAGGCAGGTCGCGCCCTTGCCTCTGTGTTGTGGAGTGAGCCCTGAAGGGGCGGACCGCACGTTCGTATCGGGTACGGGGAGATTAGAGTTTGCACAGAGCAAAGTTTGCACTTTATTGATTTAGCTGACGAGCTCGGTGCGATGCGCCTAGAATCCGCCCCGCGCTGTCTCGGCGGCCTGAGTGCTGCCCGGCGCCGGATCACCATCCCATAGGCAGGGGCATGGTCCCGACCGAAGGCTCTCCGCCCGCTTCGGTGAATGCCTGTAGGGCTTGTACGAGATGGCGCCGCTGGCCGGGGGGCATGGCGTCGACGATGCCGGCGATCTCCTGCTTCCGCCGTTCGGTGACCTCTGAGACGACGCGCTGCCCGGGCCCGGTGAGCAGGATCAAGCTGGCACGGCGGTCCGTGGCCGAGGCACTGCGGGCGACCACGCCGACCGCCTCCAGGCGGTCGATCATGCGCATCGCCGTTGAGGGCTGGACGCCCAGTTCCACGGCCACTTGGGACAGGTTCAGTGGTCCTCGGGTGTCGAGTACGACCAGCATGCGGAACTGCGGCAGGGTCAGGGATTCCTCCACCGAGGCCAGCGACCGGGCCGATACGGCCATCAGCAGCCGGGATGCGGTCAGGAGGGCGCTGACCATCGCCTCGGCATCGGACGCGGCGGAATCGGAGGGCGGGGGGCGGACAGCCATAGTTCATTTGTATCGGTACGGGCCCCCGTGGGGCGGGGGTTCGGCCATCAGCGGTGTTCGGGGGCGCACAGCCCGGCGAGCCGCACCTTGACCACCAAGGTGCGGTCATCCGGACGGAGTCCTCCTAACCGGCCTGCCGGTAGCGATCGAGGATCTCGGCCCGCAAGTGCGGCGCCGAGGTGCCGATTGCCGACAGGATCCGGTGTGGCAGGCCGTCGTCCATGGCGAGAAGCGCGAGGGCCATGTGCTCGACGCCAATGTGGCCGCCGGCAAGGGCTTCTGCCTCGCGCAGCGAGCGTTCAAGGCATTTCTTGGCCCGACGGGTGACTGGGAGGTGGCCAGTGATGCGAACGGCACCTCGGTCATGACGCGATCGCCGCCATCGGCGTGGTGTCTCGGCGGGCGACGCGAGGGCATCCGGTCCGAACGCCGCCTCGACGTGCTCCCGCACCGTGTCGAGGTCGATGCCGATCGTGGTCAGGGCGTCGCGGTCGAGGGCGTCGAACAGGCTGCCCCCGGCGACGTTCTCCGGGCCGGTCAGGCGGACGAATTCCGCCTCGACGCGATCGGGGGTCACGCCCCGCTCGCGCAGCACGGCACCGACCTCTTCGTCGGCGGAAGCGAGCCCGTACAGCAGGTGCTCGCAGCCGATGAAGCCATGACCGAGGCGGCGCGCCTGCTCCTGCGCGCAGACGACTACCTGCCGGGCGTCTCCGCTGAACCGTTTGGGCATCATCGCCTCCCGGACCGGTGGCCGTGCTTGCGGTGCACGGTCTGTTTGGTGACACCGAGCCGGATGGCGATCTCCTGCCAGGACCAGCCCAGTTTCCGGGCGTTGTCGACCTGCAGGACCTCCAGCCGTTCGGTGAGCGCTCGCAGGGCGGCGACCGCGCGCAACCCGGTGTCCGGGTCGTTGCTGGCGGCGCCTTGGGCGATTTCGAGTGTGCTCTCCATACCCGTCAGCATATGCTGACGAGCTCCAGTGCGTCAACATATGCTGACGAAGAGAGATTTCCGGTCGCGGCGACAGCCGCCGATGTCACGGCCGGCGCAGCTCTTCAGCGGCCCCCTGGCCCGGGCCCGGGGCCGTCATCGCCGACTCGACGGTCGGGAAGTGGCGCTCGGCGTTGGCGATGTTCCGTCCCACCAGGGACCGCACCAAGTGGGCCGTGAGTGGGGCGTGCCCTACGTCCTGGCTCGTGCGCAGGCGGACCTCGCCGTCGTCGAGATCGAGCTCGAAGGTGCCGATCAGCAGGCCGTGGTTGATCCTGGTCAGCACCTCGGCCACGGCTGAACGCCGATCGGAAGGCACGGTTCGGGGGCAGATGGAGTAGCAGAGCAGTACGCGTTCCTGCTCATCGGCCAGGATCACCAGGGGCCACGAGGCGCCCGCGGCCGTGATCGTGGTCGCGAGGCCGGGCCCGGGGCCCAGGCCGGAGCCGAGGCCGACCTCGGCCGGAAGCTCCAAAAGGCTCCACCCGTACTCGGCAAGCATGGCCCGGACCATCTTGAGCAGCGTCAGCACCGGTCAGGAACCCCCTTGGCTTGTGAAACTTGACAGCCAGTTCGAAAGCGGTCCATGTTCTGTCCCGCTTCAGTGGTTACTCACCGTAGGGCACCAGCCCGCTGGTCGCCTGGTCCTTTGACAGATATCCCTCCCCCGCGCCCGGATGTACGAAGGCCTCGCGCTCCGTCACCGGCACAGGCTGTGTTCGGCGGCCATGATGATCGTCTTCGCGACCTCGACGAGCGGTGCGACGAGCCCCCGGTCATGACCACGCGGCACACGGCCGGCTCGTACGGCTTCCGCTGCGGACGGCTTCGCGCCGGGAGGCCTCTACGGCAATGCGTGCGGCCACTCCTGGGCAGGCAGGGCCTGCAGCCACCCGACCAGGAGCCGGTTGACCTCGTCGCTGCGTTCCTGCTGGATCCAGTGGCCGCACTTTTCGAGGATGTGCGAGGAGATCAGGCCGGGAAGCGTCACGGGGTAGGCATTGATGGCGTCGGCCATCCAGGTGGTGGACGCGTCGAGTTCCCCGCCGATGAAGAGCGAGGGCTGGGTGATCGGTGCCCCGTCCCAGGCGGCGAGGTCCTCCCAGTCCCGGTCGACGTTGCGGTAGCGGTTGAGGGCTCCGGTCAGTCCGGTCCGCTCGAACTCGCCGGCGTAGACATCAAGGTCGGCTTCGGTGAGCCAGGACGGCAGGGTGTCGCCGGTGAAGCGGTCGGCGAGCTTCGCGCCTTTGGGGACGAAGAAGAAGCGGCTCTCACCGGCCGCCGGCATGGTGTCGGCGGAGAGCCCGGCGTAGAACCCGGCCAGCCAGGCGCGGACGTCGGGCTCGATCTCGGCCTCGGCCCGGCCGGGCGTCTGGAAGTAGCTGACGTAGAACTCCTCGTCCCCGCCGATCCGGGCGAAGGCGTCGGTGGGGCGGTACCCGTTGCGGGGCGAGTAGGGAACGCTGAGGAGTCCGACGGCCGTGAAGACGTCGGGCCTGAGCAGAGCGGTGTTGGCGGCGATGGCCGAGCCCCAGTCGTGGCCCACGATCACCGCGGACTCCTCGCCGAGGGCATGCACGACGGCGGCGTTGTCGGCGACATGGGCGAGCATCCGGTACGCCTCCACCTCGCTGGGCTTCGAGGAGCGTCCGTAGCCGCGTACGTCAATGGCGACCGCACGGAAGCCTGCCTCGGCGATCGCCGGGAGCTGGTGGCGCCAGGAGTACCAGGACTCGGGGAAGCCGTGGACGAGGAGGACCAGCGGGCCGGTGCCCTGCTCCACCAGGTGGATACGGCCACCGGGCGCGTCCACCAACCGGTGCTTCACGTCCGGCCACGGCACGGACGACGGACGGGTGGGCTGCGACATGCTTCCTCCTCAAGGCTTTTCCCTGGTGCCACGATCGTGCGGGTCGCGCCCTGGCTGACGCGAATATTGTTGCCAGTACGGCAAAACAGCCTGACCTGGAGGGAATGAGGCCCTGCTCGCTCTGGCCCACCCGCGCTGCGGGGACACGATCCAGACCGCCGGGCCGCGTAGGCCGAATGGGTGACATGAGGCGTCACGGGCAGTCCATGCGGATACCTATAGGTCCATGAGCACCGCCTCCCGCACCCGGCGCACCGCCCGCTCTCCCTGCCGCTGCCTGAACGGCTGCGCGATCCCGCCGTCAGCATCGATCTGCTCACCCCGCTGACCGAGGTCCGCCGCCGGCTTCGGACCCCGGAGAGATTCTTCCACGAAGATAACCACACAGTGCCCCCGCACCACTACGCTGTGTGCACGCGGTAGCAAGCGGGGCCGGGCTGCACGGTTAGTGGGAGGACCGCATGGGGAACTCGCGAGCAGGTGGCAACGAGCCGGAAGAGCCGGAAGAGCTGGTCAAGAGGCTGCTGGGGCGGGCGCAGAATGCGTTCGAACTGGACGACGCGGTGGTGGAACGCCTGGGGGCGGCGTTGATGCACCACACGGAAATGGCGTCGTGCCGGCAGCATAACGGGCCGCCACGGGAGCTGGGGCGGCGGACGCTGCGGCACACGTTTCTGCTGGGGGACGGCAGCAGCCTGGTGCTGTACGAGGTGGAGCACAACACCGGCGAGGACGACGAGCTGCTGTACGAGGTGTACGCCGAGCCGGAGGCGATGGCGCACGCCCAGCGGGTGATCGACTACAGGTTCGGCGAGTCCACCCCCGAGGACCTGGACACGGAGGCCACGGAGTGGGCGGCGCGGCTGCCGCACCCGCCGGAGATGCCGCCCATGCGCAGGAGCTACGACGAGGACCATTCGGCCGAGCACGCATGGCGGGTGCTGAGGCGGGCGGAGAACGTGGACACATGGCCGGAGGCGGAAATCCGGCAACGGCTGATCATGGCGCGGGCGCACCACATCTCGTATGTGACGAACCGGTGCAGCCGGATCGACGGCAGGGTGGTGGGCTGGACCCTCTACGAGCACGCGTTCCTGTTGGCGGACGGGGAGGAGGTCAGCCTGTGGGAGGTGGAGCACACAATGACGCCGGACGGCAAGCCGGTGTGCGAGGTCTACGAGGACGAGGCGGCCGCCTGCGATGCGGCGGACCTGCGACTGGAGGCGCCGTGAGACCGGGCGCGGTCAGTCGCCCCGCGGGACGCCCCGCTGGGCGTCCCGGCACCCGTCCGGGTACGCAGCCCGGCACACGTCCCGGCACGCGTCCCGGCGGAAGTATTTCACCTGCGGGCTGACCCCCGGGAGGAACCGGCTCACCGGCGACCCGCGGGGGTGCCGCTTCAGACCACCAGGCCCTTGGCGCGGAGCCAGGGCATCGGGTCGATGGGGGCGCCGCCGCCGGGGCGGACCTCGAGGTGGAGATGCGGGCCGGTGACATTGCCGGTGGCGCCGACGCGGCCGATGGTCTGGCCGGTGGTGACCTTGCCGGAAGTGACGATCATCGACGACTGGTGGCAGTACCAGAGCTCGGTGCCGTCATCCAGGGTCTCGATGATGCGGTAGCCGTACGAGCCCGCCCAACCGGCGGAGGTAATGGTGCCGCTGTGGATGGCCTTGATCGGCGTGCCAGTGGGGGCGGCGAAGTCCTGGCCGGTGTGGATGGTGGCCCACAGGGAGCTGGTCTCCCCGAAGCCGGCGGTAAGGGTGTAGGAGGCAACCGGCTTGACGTAGCTCCCGGCGAGCTTGGCCGCGGCCGCCGCGGCCTTCTTCTTCGCTGCCTCTGCTGCCGCCTTCTTCTTGGCGGCGGCCTCCTGGCGGACCTTCGCCGCCGCGGCGGCCTTGGTTGCGGAGCGCTCGGCGGAGGCCGTCTTGATCTGTTCCGCGGCGGTCTGCTGCTGCTGGGCCTGGTTGAGAATGCGGGTGCGGAGCACCTCGCCGGCGTTCAGGCCGAGGGTGTCGCCGGGGGCGGAGGCGGCGGCAACGGCATTGCTGTCGGCCACGAGCGAGCCGAGGACCGGCACATTGGCCACCGCGTCGGGAAGGTCCGGGAGCGATACGGCGATGGGGCTGTGCCCGTCCGCCGCCGCTACTCCGCCGACACCGAGGACCGCGGCGGCGGCGACACCGAACACGGCCGAACCACGGCCGAGGGTGCGCTGCTTGGCGACGCGGTGACGGCCCCGTACGGGAGCGGTGGACTCCTCGGTGGGGTTCCACAGCTCCTGCGGCTCCGAGTCCGAAGCCCATGCCGGTGCCTGGAACGCTGCGGGGAGTTCTTCGGTCTCGGGCGTCCCGGCCTCGGCCGCGGCGGCTTCTGCCCTGGCCAACTCGGCCCAGCCGGCAGCCATGTTCCACTGGCCGGTGTCCCAGCCGTCGATGGAACCCCGGGTCGGCGGGACCTGCTCCTCCGCGGCGGTGACCGGGGGCTCCCAGCCGGCGGCCACGTTCCATTCGCCGGTGTCCCACTCCTCGTAGTCCATGTAGTCGTAGGACTGCGGCTGGGTGGGTATGAGGGCAGACTCTTTCGACGCCACTCGGGCGGTTCCCCTTTCCTTCCTTCTCGTCTACCGGGTTAGCTGACGGGTTCGGAGCAGGAAGGTCTCCTACGGGCATCTCACGATGTCCGATTCACCCCAAGAAATGGTTCCCCGGTTCCCGCGGACGGGATTCGACAAGCGCACGGTACCGCCCTTGGTCAAGACGGTGACAACCGCGCTGCGTTATCGAACGTTAATAGAGCCGAAGGTCTTTTCCAAGCCGCTTCGACCAGTTCGCAGCATGAATCTATGTGGATGGAGCGGTCAATGGGGATAATTTCGGGCAGGCCCTGTGATCAGGCGGTGAGGTAACTGTGGATCAGCTGTTATGCGGAATGAAGTGATTCGATCACGCAGGGTGAGAGTGCGGTGCGACGGCGATGGAACGGCGGTCGGCTGCCCGGTCACGTCGCGCCTTCCCCGGCCACGGAGATACGTTCAGGCCCTGCCCGCCGCGGCGGGCAGCAATGGGAACGGCGCAGTCCGGCGGTGGCGGGACCACCGCGGCGAAGGACCCCGGCAAGGCAGGACCGGAGCCGGAGATCGCGGAGCCGGAGATCGGCCGGCCAGGCGCTAACGGCGGGTTATCGCCAGGAGGGCCATGTCGTCGGCGTTGGCGCCGTCGGTGTGGCGGGCGATGTCGGCGAGGAGGGAGTCGAGCATGGCGTCGGGGCCGGGGAAGAGGAGGCCGATGAGGCGGGCTTCCGGGTCGTAGAAGCGGCCGGCGCCGTCGCGGGCTTCGGTCACGCCGTCGGTGTAGAGGAGGAGGATGCCGCCGGCCGGAAAGTCGGCGGTGTCGATGACGTCGGGCCAGTGGGCGAGGCCGGTCATACCGAGGGGCAGGGCGGCCTGGGAGGGGTCGACGCGGGTGACGCGACCGTTGGGGTGCAGGACGAGCGGGGACGGGTGGCCGCGGTTGACGACGCGGATCTGGTCGCCCGCGGTGGCGGCGTCGAGGGGGAGCTCGACGAGGACGGCGGTGACAAAGCTCTCCGCCTCTTCGAGGTCCCCGGGGCGGGCCTGGGCCTCGCGTTCGAGGGCGCGTTCGAGGCGGGCGGCGAGAGCGGCGAGGTCCGGCTCGTGCTCGGCCGCCTCGCGGAAGGCGCCGACGACGACGGCGACGACCGCCACGGCGGCCATGCCCTTGCCGCGTACGTCGCCCACGATGACCCGGACGCCGTAGGGGGTGTCCTGGACGGCGTAGAGGTCGCCGCCGATCTGGGCGTCCAACTGGGCGGCGACGTAGCGGGCGGCGACGGTCAGCCCGGAGAGCCGGGCGGGCGGGTGCGGGAGTACGGCGCTCTGGGCGACGGTCGCGATGGAGCGGGCGAAGCGCAAACGGCGGTCGCCGCGGCGGGCGATCTGGGTGATGAGGACCGCGAGCAAGGAGACCGTGGCCACGGTCGCGATCTCGGCCAGCTGCGCGCTCTCGGCGAGCACACCGTGGTAGGCCGCCAGCCCGACGGCGGCGACACAGGCTGCCGCTCCGGCGGCCAGGGTCGTCCGCAGCGGGAGCAGCGCCGCGGCGACCATGGGCGCCGCGGCGAACAGCGGCGAGGCGGTGAACTCCACCGGCGTCGTGAGGTCGAAGATCACCCCGCCGACGATGAGCAGCGCCGGTAGCCAGCGCAGCATGAGGCCGGCGTCGCCCTCATCGGGTCCCTTCCCCACCTGGTGCTCCTGCTCGTTCGCCCCGTCTGCATCCCAAGGCCGCACCTCCAGGCTGGCAGCTGTGGGCGCCTCCGGCGAGCCGGGCGTAACCGGCCGGGCGACACTGGTGTGGACACCGCGCGACGGAGGCGCTCTGGTGCGGAGCCGTGCGGCTGGGTCACCATGCTGGGAGCGCCCACATCTGCAGGAGGCTGCCATGAAACTCGGCAAGGCACTCGCCACCGGATTCGCCGAAGAAGTGGAAACAGACACGGAAGTGGAGTCCGGCCTGGCCCGGGTCATGGCCAAGGCCGCGGAAGGGGCGGCACCGGACACCGTGACCGTCCCCCAGGCCTACGAGGAGCCCGTGGCCGAGATCCGGTGACTCTGTTCCGGAAGCGGTTGCCGGAGGAGCGTCCCGCCGTACCGCCCACCGGATACAAGGTCGCGTTCCCGATGCTGTCCGGGGACGGCACCCGGGTGGGCTTCCGCGGGGTCTCACTCGGCGGCCGGCTCGTGTACGGGACGGTGGACGACGCCCGGTGCGGCTACGGGCGGCGGCATCTCAGCCCCGCCCGTGGCTGCGACTGCGGCTTCTACTGCCTGCACTCGTCAGCCGAGGCACAGGCGCTGACCTGCGCGACCGACTGCCAGGAGGCGGTCGTCCTCACCGTCAGCGTGCTCGGCGCGTACACCCGGTACGAGCGCGGGATGCGCTACGCCCGGCAGCGCATACGGTCCGTACGGGTAGGCAGCTGCGGCTGCGGGCGTCCGGCCGAGGCCTTCAGATACGCCGGCACCGGGCTGCCCGGCTGGCGGGCTGTCGCGGCGACCTGCCGGAATTGCGCGGCGGGGCTGAAGCTGCTGCCGTTCCCGGAGTTCGCCCGGCTCGCGGGGCCGGCCGTGATGCTGACGACCGACGCGGCGCCCGATCGTGCCGTAGGCCCTGACCTGCTGCTTCCGCAGCTCGCGGCCGAGGCGGCGCTGCTCCAGGCGCGCCTCGACCTCTTCCAGGAGAGGCTGAACCGGCTGGCCGACCCGTAGACCGGTGGGGTTTGCCCCCGGTCCGTGGCCTTCAAACGCCGGGCCGGCCGCCCTTGACGGCGTTACGGGGGTTTGACAGACCTACCTTGGACTGCCTGCCTGCCATGCCATCCACCGATACTGGATGGCATGGACCAAAATGCCGAGCTCAGGGAGTTCCTACGGTCCCGCCGGGCGCGGCTCAGCCCGGAGGACACCGGGGTTGCGACCACCGCGACCACCCGCCGGGTACCGGGATTGCGACGCGAGGAGCTGGCGCGGCTGGCCGGGGTGAGTACCGACTACTACACCCGCCTGGAGCAGGGCCGGCATCTGAATGTGTCGGAGACCGTGCTGGACGCCGTGGCCAGGGCGCTGCAGCTGGACGCCACCGAGCGGGCCTACCTCTTCGAGCTGGCCCGTCCCAAGCCGCGCCGGGCGGTACGCGCCCGTCCGCAGCGGGTGCGCCCGGGTGTGCACAGCATGCTGCGGATGCTGGACGACCGGTCGCCGGCGTTCGTGCTGGGGCGCCGGATGGACGTACTGGCGTCCAATCGGCTGGCGCGGGCGCTGATCACGGACTTCGACGCGGTGCCGCACCGGGAGCGGAACCTGGTGCGGTTCATGTTCCTGGACGAGACCGCCCGCGAGTTGTACCGCGAGTGGGAGACGTACGCCGCCGAGATGGTCGCCACCTTGCGGATGGACGCGGGCCGCCATCCGGACGACCGGCTGCTCAACCAGCTGGTCGGCGAGCTGGCCATCAAGAGCCCGGAATTCAGGTCCTGGTGGGCGGACCACAATGTGCGGGACAAGTCGCACGGTGTGAAGCTCTACCACCACCCCCTGGTCGGGGACATGACCCTGGCCTACGAGACCGTCATCTTCCCTGGCGACGACGACCAGATGATGTGCGTCTACACCGTCGAGCCGGACTCGCCTTCCGAGGCCGCGCTGCAACTGCTCGCCAACTGGACCGGCACCACCGGGGCGGCCGGCCCCCAATTCCCGCTTCGAGAGCGAATACCCCAGGGAGAAACCCACCCATGACGAGCGTCACCGCCACCGCCTACGCGGCCCCCGCACCCAAAGCACCGCTCGAGCGCACCACCATCGAGCGCCGCGACCTCCGCGAGCACGACGTGCTGATAGATATCGCCTACGCCGGCATCTGCCACTCCGACATCCACCAGGCCCGTGAGGAATGGGGCCGGGGTTCCTTCCCCATGGTGCCGGGCCACGAGATCGCAGGTGTCGTCAGCGAGGTCGGCCCGGGCGTGACCAAGTACGCGGTCGGCGACCGCGTCGGCGTCGGCTGTTTCGTCGACTCCTGCCGCGAGTGCGAGCAGTGCCAGGCCGGCCTGGAGCAGTACTGCCAGGTCGGCGGTATGACCGGGACCTACAACGACACCGATCGCCAGGGCGAGAAGACGTACGGCGGCTACAGCACCCATATCGTCGTCGACGAGAACTACGTGCTGCGCATCCCCGAGGGCCTGTCCCTCGACGTCGCCGCCCCGCTGCTCTGCGCCGGCATCACCCTCTACTCCCCGCTCGCCCACTGGAACGCCGGCCCCGGCAAGAAGGTCGCCATCCTCGGTGTGGGCGGCCTCGGCCACATGGGTATCAGGATCGCCCACGCCATGGGCGCCGAGGTCACCGCGCTCAGCCAGTCGCTCCGCAAGAAGGAGGACGCGCTACGGCTCGGCGCCGACCACTACTACGCGACCAGCGACCCGGAGACCTTCTCCGCCCTCGCCGGATCCTTCGACCTGATCGTCAACACCGTCTCGGCCGTCCTCGACCTGGACGCCTACCTCTCCCTGCTGAAGGTGGACGGCTCCATGGTCGTCGTCGGCGCGCCCGAGAACGCCAGCAGCCTGAATCTGTTCTCGCTCATCGGCGCCCGCAGGTCGCTGTCCGGCTCCTCCATCGGCGGTATCCGGGAGACCCAGGAGATGCTCGACTTCTGCGCGGAACACGGGTTCGGTGCCGAGATCGAAGTCATCAACGCCGACCGGATCAACGAGGCGTACGAGCGCGTTATGGCCAGTGACGTTCGTTACCGCTTCGTCATCGACATCGCTTCTCTGCGCGACTGACACCCTAGGGAGATCATGCGCTACGTAAAGCTCGGCTCCACCGGTCTTGACGTCTCACCGCTCGTGCTCGGCTGCATGAGTTACGGCAAGCCCCACCGCGGCAACCACACCTGGACCCTGGACGAGGAGGAGTCCCGTCCCTTCATCCGGCGGGCGGTCGAGGCGGGGGTCAACTTCTTCGACACCGCGAATGTCTACTCCGACGGCACCAGCGAGGAGATCGTCGGGCGCGCGCTGGGCGACTTCGCGCGCCGGGACGAGATCGTGCTGGCCACAAAGGTGCACGGCCGGATGCGCCCGGGGCCGAACGGCGGCGGGCTGTCCCGGAAGGCGATCCTCACCGAGATCAACCACAGCCTGCGGCGGCTCGGCACCGACTATGTGGACCTCTACCAGATCCACCGCTGGGACCCGCACACCCCCATCGAGGAGACGCTGGAGGCGCTGCACGATGTCGTGAAGGCGGGAAAGGCTCGCTATATAGGGGCGAGTTCGATGTACGCCTGGCAGTTCTCCAAGGCGCTCCACGTCGCGGAACGGCACGGCTGGACGCGTTTCACGACCATGCAGAACCACTACAACCTCCTCTACCGGGAGGAGGAGCGCGAGATGATGCCGCTCTGCATGGACGAGGGCATCGGCGTGATCCCCTGGAGCCCGCTGGCGCGCGGCAAACTCACCCGGGACTGGGACGAATCCAGCACCAGGAGCGAGACCGACGAGTTCGGAAAGACGCTCTATAAGGACGAGGACCGGGTCATCGTCGAGCGTGTCGCGGAGATCGCCGCCGAGCGCGGTATCCCCCGTGCGCAGGTGGCGCTTGCCTGGCTCGCCCAGCAGCCGGGGGTGACGGCGCCGATTGTCGGCGCGACCAAGGCGCACCATCTGGACGACGCGCTGGCGGCGCTTGATGTGCGGCTCACGGAGGATGAGTTGAAGCGGCTCGACGAGCCTTACACTCCGCGGGCGGTGGCGGGCTTCGCGTAGCCCGCGTGGGCCCGGTCCGCCGGGTGGACGGTGCACCGGGGTTCACTTGCGGTCCACAGCTGTGTAGACGGCGCCGATCTGGAAGCCGTCGTCCAGTGTGGAGAAGGTGAGGGTGAGCCCGGTGTCCCCCGGCGACACGGCGTTGTGGATGTCGAACTCGTCGGCGTCATAGCCGAAGGTGTTGACGTCGGCCGGGGTGCGGGACATGCCATCGGCCGTGGAGTTCATCAGGTCCCCGGCCGGATTGTCGGGGCCGGAGAGCGGGGTGGCCACGCCGGTCGTGGACCGCACCTCGGCGTGCTCCCCGCCGAGGGTGCGGTCGCCGTCGTAGGCGATGTAGTCCAGCTTGGCGCCGGTCGGACTCTCGGCCGGCACTCCCAGGCCGTCCAGGGTGAGGACGACGGGCGGTGAGTCGACTTTGACGGTGCGATAGCCGTCCCAGAGGTGGAGGTGGCGAAGGGGTTCGCGATCATTCTCGTACGCGACGACGAGGGTCCAGGAGCCCCAGGCGTACGGCATCACCACCGCGTTCAGATTCGCGACCGTATAGCTTCCCGCGCCGGCCGCGCGGACGATGGCCGTGACATCGGCGGTGGCCTGGTAGCCGTACTCCATCTCGCCCTTCATGTAGCCGACGTCGCTGTCGGCGGTGACGGTGCGGTAGAAACCTTCGCCAGGGATCTTGAGGGCGACGGACCGGACCTGCGCCAGGCCCAGCACCTGAGGGCCGTTCAGGGTGTCCATGCCACGCGTCGCACCCCAGTAGAGGCGGGCGTACTCGATCCGCTTCGCACCGCTCGGGAGGCGGAGGGCGGCCTCGCTGGCGGAGCGGATGGGGACGCCGCCCGGGCCGGTGGCACCGGGGTCGGTGTTGACGTACTTCATTTGGTAGTTGTTGTTGAGGATGCCCCGGCCGATGCCCTTGCGGGCGTCCGCGCACGTGGCCGTCCCGGGTACTCGGTACTCATCGAGGGCTTCGTCGCAGGTCACGACCGAATTGCCGGTGCGGACGATTCCACCGTGCAGGTCGGCGGCATAGCGGGAGGCGAAGGGGATGTCGTGCTGCTCCGGCTCCCCGGCCGGCGGTGGGGCGGCGGCCAGCAGGGCCGGAACGAGAACGACGACGGCGACGATACCGACGGCCCTTCTGGCCGCCATTGCCAGGCTTTGTGTACGGCGCATCCGGTGACTCCCCGTGCGAGCTAGCATGACATGACGTGACATGACGGACGGTTATACGACTATCACCTCTTGTCACTGCCCGCTGGATCATTGGGCCGCCCGGGGCGGTCCAGCCGTAGGAGAATCGGCGCATGCTGAGTATCGGGACGGTCATCATGGGCGTCGGCGATGTGCGCCGCGCCACCGAATTCTGGATGCGCGCGCTGGACTACGTGCCCCGGGAGGAGCCGGAGGACGACTGGGTGGTCCTCGTCCCCTCCCAGGGTCCTGGTACCGCGCTCGCGCTGGGCCTGAGCGAGACGCCGGTGCAGGAGCACCCGCGGATCCACCTCGACCTGTACGCCGGCGACGCGGCCGACCAGGCCGCCGAGGTCGCCCGGCTGATCGCCCTCGGTGCGGAAGAGGTCGACTGGGACCTCTATCCCGAGGACGCCGACTTCATCGTCCTCGCCGACACCGAGGGAAACCGTTTCTGCGTCATCGACACGGCGCACGGCTGAGGCCCCGGGCCCGGGAGCTTCACCCCCGGGCCCGGGGCCTCAAGTCCGGCCCGTTCAGGCCTGGGATCCCCGGACCTCGGCAACCGCAGCGCCGAGGGCTTCCTTGATACGCGGACCGATCCGGGCGAAGCCGAGCTCCTTCATGGCGGCGCGGAGGAGCTCGTCGTCCGTCCGCTCGACAAAGTCGCTGTCGATCCACCGTACGAGGCCGGCGAGCTCACTCGCCGAGTACGCGGTGATGGGACGCCCCGGCGTCAGGGACGGCTTCCGGGGCCGCCGCAGCCGCTGGGCCTTCGCCGCGGCCTCGACGACCTCGGCGGCCTCGACCGCCTCGGGCTCAGTCGACTCCGACTCCGGCTCGGCCGCCTCGGGCTCGGTGAGCGCGGACGCCTCGGGCTCGGCGGGCTCGGTGAGCGCGGACGCCTCGGGCTCGGCGGCCTCGGGCGCAGCAACGACCTCCGGCTCCGGCTCGGCCATGGGCGCGGCCTCGGCCGCAACAGCAGCCTCCGGCTCCGGCTCGCCGAGATCGCTAGCGGCCGCCTCGGGCACAGCAGCAACCTCCGGCTCCGGCTCGGCCATAGCGGCCGCCTCGGCCGCAACAGCAGCCTCCGGCTCCGGCTCGGCCATAGGGGCCGCCTCGGCCGCAACAGCAGCCTCCGGCTCCGGCTCGCCGAGATCGGCCATAGCGGCGGCCTCGGCCGCAGCAGCGACCTCCGGCTCCGGCTCGGCCATCGGGGCCGCCGTCGCTTCCGGGACCGGCGCGGTCTCGACCGCAGCCACAGCCTCCTCGGCGCGGTCGGCGCCGTACGCGGCCTCCGCTTCGGCGGCGTCGGCGCGGCGGGCGGTGAGTTCCGCCAGCAGGTCGGTGAGCCCGTGCTCGCTGAGGCGGTCGCGCAGTGTCCGGAGGGTGGGCAGCCGGTAGAGGGTGCCCTCGTCGGCCGCGAGGCCTTCGAGGCGGGCGGCGAGGTCGTCGAAAGAGAGGGTCTCCAGGCTGGGATCGGCCAGGAGGCGGCCCAGTTCGCGCAGGCCCGCACCGGCGGCCTCGGTGGCGCGGCCGGCGTCCTCCAGGAAGGCGGCGTCGGACGGAAGCGCGGGGTGGCCGCCTTCCGCGGCGAGCGCGGTCCACTCCGTACGCGCGGCGGCGGCGGCCACGAGGGCGGTGTGCAGGGCGTCCCGGCGGATCCGCTTGGAGAGGGCGAGGCCGCGCGCCTGGCTGGGGATGCTCCGACGTCGTATCCAGGAGAACTTGGCGTTCGCCGTGGCGGCGGCCAGGGCGTCCAGATCGGCCTCGTAGGCTGTGGGGCGCAGCGTCGTCAGGGTGTCCCGTACGCGCTGCAGCAGCGCGACGGCGCCGCTGGTCGCGCCGACGGTGGTAGTCGTGCCGAGGGCCGTCCCTTCGGCCAGCCGGGTCGCGGCGTCGCGGACGGCGAGCAGGTCGCGTCCGCGCAGCTCCGCTAGGACGGTTGATGCGGCGCGGGCCTCCTCGGGGCTGCCGATGGTGTCCACGGCCGCGTACCACGGGTGGGTCTGGGCGCTCAGCGTGAAGCCGCCGAGCTCGGCGTAGGTGCGCAGGTCCTCCCGTGCGCCCGGCTGGGCGCCGCCGTCCGGCGCTGCTTCCGGGGACGGGGACGGGGACGGTACGTCGGCGGTGCGCACGGGGATTGCGGTCATATGAGATCCGGTTCCTGGCAAGGTGGGCTGAAGCGGCGGCAGGTGACGAACGTGCGGCGGGCGACCCGATGTCGGGCGGCTCCCGTCAAGCGGAAGCGCCCGGCCCGCTCCGCCGTACCTCGCGAACGCCTACCATACGGGCGCGCCTCCGGCCCGCGCACGCGCCGGGGCCTCATATTGAGACCGGTTCAACCGGTACTGCCGCCGAAGCTGATGGCCCCGAGGACGGACTCGACCTGTCGAAGGGTCGCGTCGGAAGGTCTGTTGAGGCAGACGGCCACGTTGAACACCCAGTCCGGCGCGCGGCCGCGTCCGTCCTGCTCGCCGATTCCGCGCTGGTAGCCGCTCAGGGTGCGGCGTCGCCGCCCCCGGACCTCGGACGGCGTCCAGGGGCGGCTCCCGGGCCATGGCTCCGTCATCCGGACGGAGCGGCGTGCCTCGCGCCAAACACGCCGTTCCCGGCCCGCCCGGCCATACGCGCGCGTCGGGCGCGCGGACGGCCGAAGGCGGGCAGCCGGCCGGACGGACTGGAGTGGGAATCCGGCCGGCTGCCCTGCTTTTGGGGCGGGATGCCCTGTCCGGGCATCCCGCGTACGATCCTCGCCGCCAGGCCCGGTCAGGGCGATCTCCGCGGCGTCGCGTGCCCTGGCACCGGGGGCACCTCCCCAACCAAGCTCTCGGCTCCGGTCGAGCAGGGGGACCCCCATCGCGTCGCTTCCTTCCTCCGCCTTGCGATCGCAGGCACCAGACCCCGCTCCTTCTCCCACGGAGACCGCCCGGACAGGGCCTAGGGCGGGTCCGCGTCAACGAGGTAGCCGCAAAGGAACCGGACCAGGTACAGGTGCGAGGCGGACTCGGCGCGGTAGCGGTCGCAGCCCCGGACGGCGCGTTCCAGGCGGGTGGTGAGGCGGAGGCGGGCGCGCTCGGCCTGGGCCAGATCGTTCAAGTGGTCGCTGTACGCGTCCACGAGCACCTGGTTGAGCTCGCGGACGGTGTTCTCGTATTGCGTGACGGTGATTCTGTACCGACGGCTGGGTACGAGTCCGAACATCATGTCGCCCCTGTTGTGCTGTCAGCACTGACCGCGCCGACGGCGGCTGCCGCGCCGCGGATCACGGGACCGTGGGCGCGGCGCAGTGCGACGAGCGGCCCTGCCTGCTCGACGACGTTCGTGATCCGGCACGGTTCCGGTCTGCCGGCCAGGGAAAGCAGGGGAACTCCGTCGGACGCCTGGTCCCCGTCGTACTGCCAGTGGTTGCCCTGCGCGTCCTGGTGCGACGCCGCGAGATCGTAGACCTGATCCCACAGCCGGTACGGCAGCCACGGCGTCCAGCAGCAGGGGGACGCCGAAGCCGACGACCTGCAGGGGTACTCCGTCGTTCCCGCCGACGGCGACGCACGCGTCCTCGTAGAAGACCACGTCCTCGGCGCGGGCCCCCATCGCGGCCCGCCAGACGTACCAGGCTCGTAGCTCTGTGATCCGTACCGCGACAACCGCCTGGTCACCGTCCGCCGTCACGGACACCACATCGGGGTGGGCGCTGTAGGCCGCCGCCAGATCGGCGGCCGTGCGGCGTGCCCGGGCGCAGGCCAGGGCCCACGCCAGGGCCGCCTGTTCGAGCCGGCTGTTCGGCGGCGGGGCCGGTGTGGAGGGTCCGTAGGCGGCGTCCGCCGGGGCCCATCCCGTGGCGGTGCGCTTCAGGGGCGTGACCCGCGACGGCAGGGCGAGACGCTCACCGGGCCCGGCGGGCCCCGGGAACAGGGCGGGCGGCGGCCGGTGGAACCGGGGACGGATCCGGCTCATGCGAGTTCACCGACCTCGCGAGTCCTCATGGCACTGCGAAGGTCGCATGTCGCGCGGTGCTGCAGCGACTTGACGGCCCCTACCGAGCAGCCCATCCTCCGTGCGACCTGCCGACCAGGCAGGTCACGCCAGTAACGCAGCGATACGACGGTCTGTTTACGGGAGGTCAGACCGGCCACCGCCGCCAGGAGCCGGCGGTACTCGAACGCGTCGAGGACCTGGTCCTCCGGGCTGCGGGCTGCGGTCTGTCCGGACTCGGGCACCTCGTACATGGAAACCTCGCATCGCGAAGGCCAGGATCTGTAGTGATCGGCGACGAGATTGCGGGCGATGGTGATCAACCAGGCGCGGACACCGCACCGCCGCCAGGCGAAAGAACCGATGTGGCACAACGCGCGCAGGAATGTCTCGCTGACAAGGTCGTCGGCGAGATAGCGATCTCCGCGCACCCGCCGGTACACGTACTGGTGCACTGCTGCCTGATGTTCGTCATAAAGAATGGCGAAAGCTTCTCGATCACCGTTGCGAGCCCGCGTCACAAGGACGGGTTCACTTCCGGACACCCGAAAGGCGGCGCTCGCGCGAACGTGCACCACCGGCATCACCTCATTCACTCATGCCGTTCTTTTATGATCGTCCGCGATCGTGGGCACACAGCTAAGCACAGCCGGAACTCAGCTGTCCATAAACATGGACAGTCGATCGATCAGTAAGCTGTCCATCTCTTGCAAATACACGTGCACACCGCCTTGATCATGGAGAATGACCAACGGTTCCATTGCGGCCGAAGCCTTGACCTGCGCATTCCAATACGAAATAAATTGACTGTTCGAGTGGTCATCCGACCGGGGGTAAGGCGGTGCAAGTGGGTGAGCAGCAGCCGGGACAGCGGGACGCACTGACCGAGTTGGTCAAGTCCGTCGTCGGCAGAGGCAAGCGGTGGAGCACGCGGGAGTTCGCCACGCTCGCCGTCGACCCCGGGACCGGTTGGTCACCGAGCAAGTCACTGCTCGGGAAAATCATCAACGGCGAGGGCTACAAGGTCGAACCACGCCTGGTGTCAGCCTTCGCGGTCGGGCTGGGCCTGCCCCGCGAAGTCGTGGCGACCGCCGCTCACTGGCAAGTCATCGGTTACAAGCAGGAAGAGCTTGACGCACCCGCACCCGCGACGCTGCTGCGCCACTTGATGCCCGCCTGCGACGGCAACAGCAACGGCAACGTTGACCGGGCACCCCGGGCAGAGGCCGTGGCCGAACGCTGGAACGATGACGAAAACGAGACCATCGCGGAATAATACGATGACGCGCAGAGGATGACGCCAAGAGTAAGATGACGGGCGCAGTTCCGACGCGCCTATTCGGGGAATCCTCGGAAACCCCCCTAGAGTGACCAGATCTCGCGCTGACCGAATCCGCGTCCGCTCCCGCCGATACGGGAACGGACGGGAGAGGAAAGGACGTGACTGACGTCCACGTGGAGAGCGCTCGCCTTGATGACGGGGTTGCCCTCATGTACCGGGACTTAGGAGAGCGGGTCCGCCTCGCCTTTGATCCACGCCAGATAAGCGAGGACGCCGCTATCGCCGTCCTCTGTATCCACCTGCCCCAATTGATCGGAAGCGTCCGGGTGTACCGGTCCCCTCCGGACGCCCCGCCGCAGCGGTCCCGGTGAGGGGGGCAGCGCCGCGGCGCTGCCCCCTGGGCCGCCGCCGTCCGGGATCTCTGACCTCCGGGAACTCTGAGCAGGTATCAGGTGCTGAGGAGACGGACGAAGAAGGACCGGTACTGCCGCAGCGCTACCCGCAGATCCTCGGTGGGAACCTCCTCACCCCGGTGCCATTGGCCTTCGAGCCCCTGCTTGTGGTCGGCGAACGTGGTGGCGAGCAGCTGCATCACCTCGGCGACGAGCCCGTCCGCCGCGCGCACCGACGCCTGCGGGTCATCGACGAACCCGCCCTGGATCTCCTGCCACCGGGAACGGAGGTCCTCCGCCCTCTTCGATTCGAGGAGCGGCTCGGCCTCGGGCTCGCGGGACGACTGGTCCGAGGCCGTGCTCCGTTCGACCGATGCAGCCTCGGGCTTGCCTTTGTCTCCTGCCGTGTCGGCCGTGTCAGCCGTCCGGGTCCTCGGCTCCGCGCCCTCGGCGTCCCGGGCCGCGGCCGGGCCACCAGCCGGGCCACCCGACCTTGCGGGCTGCTCCTGAGCGCGGTCCTGGGTCGTTTCAGCCTGGGTCTTGCTCCCGGTCTCGGCCTGGGGGGTCTTGGTCTCGGTCTCGGTCTGGGCGATGTCCTCGGTGGACAGGGCCTTTTCGGCGGGCGCGGCTGCCCCGCGCTGCCCGAATCCGCCTTCTCGTTGCATGTACCTCACCTCAGTTGTGTGGTGACTGTCGTGTGACTGCGGCGCTCAAGAGCGGCCTCCGCCCGACGAGGCGGCGTCGTCCTTCAACAGCGCCTCGAACATCGCGCGGTAGTGGATCATCGCGTTCCGCATCTCTTCCGTCGAGCTGTCTCCGCCGCCGACGCGCCCGTTGATCTCATGGGCGATGCGGTAGTGCTTCAGCGTTTCGGCGTGTTCGACCGAGAGGTCGCGCTCCTGCTGCTCGTATCCCTCGGTCGGGTAGCCGCGCTCGCTCATCAGAGTGTTCACGAGCTGGTCCGCCTCGCTCACCGCCCGGTCCGGGCTGTCCACGAAGTGCTCCTGCACGCTGTTCCAGTCCTGGGCGTAACGGCTCCGGACGGTCGAGGGCAGTGGCCTGATCTTCAGGTCCTGGTGCCGCTGCTCCCGCTCATTCAGCTCGCGCTCGGCTGCTCGGCGGTTGTGCTCGGCGTCGACCGTGCGCTCGTACTCCGATCCGAACCGCTCCTGCAGGTGCCGGCGCCGCATCATGGTCCGCAGGGCCATCGCGACCAGCGCCACGATGACCACGACGGCCACGATGATGACGATGAGGATCCCTGTCGACATCGCATCCTCCACTCTTTGGCAGCAGGCCAGTGCGCCCCTTCCGGCCTCTCGGCCTGACAATTCGCTCATACCCTCAACAACAGATAAAGAACACACTAAATCGTCTCCCTTTGGGTACTCCTTGCTGATCCTTCACCGCGACCGAGGCGGCTATACACACTGCGTATACGTGGTGTGTATAGCCGTCGCCGACACCACTCGGCTGGTCGGTGCTCTGGCAGACCGCCATCCCCGTGGTGCTCGGTCTGGCCCTCTCGGTCGCGGGCCTCGCGCTGGGTTACGTCGTCACAGGGGTGAACTGGGCGCCGTGACGAAGGCCGCCGCCGCGGCGCGGACACGCATCTCCTCCAGGGCGGTCGCCTGCCGGTACGCCCGGTCGAGGAGGCCGGCCAGCTTCTCGGCCAGGCCTTGGTGGGTGTCCGCGAGCACGACGAGGGTGCGCCACAGACTCACCTTGCCCTCCACGCCCAGCCACAGGGCCTCCAGCTCGATCAACGTGTCCAGCCGGGTGCGCCGCAGCATGCTGCCGTGCGGCTTCAGGCGGGCCACCTTCTCGCCGACCCATCCGGCACCGACCTTGTAGTACCGCACCGGGACCGACAGCGCGGACATGATGTCCAGCAGCGCGGAGCGGTCCTGATCGATCTCCTCGGCGAGACGCTCCAGCGTCTCGCCGATCCCCAGCGATCCCCCGCGCTCGGCCTCGGCCAGGTGACGGCAGAGCTCGACGCCCGCCGTGGAGCCGGCCAGATGGTCATTGAGGTAGATGGCAAGGAACGTGGATTCATCCTGCTGACGATCACCGCGTCGAAGCATGGTCTGCGAGCCGAAACGGTCCTTCATGACTTCTCCTTCCGGATCCTTTCGGATGCTTTTCAAGGAGTCCCGGCTCCACACCTGCCCACTTTCTCAGGCATTAAGGATCAAATAAGCCTAATCTGGACGATGTACGGCAAGCCGCTTCTCATCTCGGAAGGGGATGACCGGCGATGACCGATACCGGACAGCAGAACCGCCATGAAGCCTCCGGCCCGGTGTCCACGGGCGACAGCGCCAGGAGGACCGACGGAGCGGAGCGCCGTGGTGAGCCCGGCTCCCGGGGTCGGACCACCATCGCCGACGGCGTGGTGGCGAAGATCGCCGGAATGGCGGCTCGCGACGTGCCCGGCGTCCATGCTCTGGGCGGCGGACTCACCCGGGCCCTCGGGGCCGCGCGGGAACGGGTACCGGGCACGGCCAAGTCCGTGTCGCGCGGGGTCAAGGTCGAGGTCGGGGAGGTGCAGACGGCAGTCGATCTGGAGATCGTCGTCGAGTACGGCGTCTCGATCAGGGACGTGACCAGTGCCGTTCGGGAGAGCGTGATCTCCGCCGTCGGATGGATGACCGGCCTGGAAGTCATCGAGGTCAACATCGCGGTCGGTGATGTGAAGCTGCCCGACGAAGGGGACGAAGAAGCCGGGGAGGAAGAACAGCCGCCACGCGTCAGGTAGCCGGACGCCAGGAATCCGGACGTCCGCTATCCGGACATCAGTGACCGGGATCCACGAGCGAATCGCGTCGGCACGGATACTCCCGCTACTCCCGCCGTCGTACGGCGAATGCCGCCCGCCGTACGACGCTCCGTGATCCGTCCCCCGGCAGGGTGGGTGTCATCACCCCACTCGGAGGAGCCCGACTGTGAGGACCTCGGCGGCCGACAGCGCACGGGCGGCCGGTCGCAAGTAGGGTGACGACGCAGTATGCGGGGCGGCAGCCAGCGGAAACAGCCGGCGCGGCGTCGGAGATTCCGTGAAGCATCGGTTGATCCGGGCCCCTGCGCGGCATCGCCGCCGATGCACAACGCCCGGCAAGCACACCGTCATCGGACACGAGGAGCGCGTCAGCGGTATGGGACGGCTACGGCAGGCGGGGGCAGATCTGTGGGACCGCTTCATTGCCTCCGATCCCGGGTTGATCCGGCTGCTGTCCGCGTTGAACACAGTCGGCGCGATCATTGTCACGCTCGGCGTCCTGGCGGCCCTTGGCACTTCGGTGACGCTTCTGGTCGCCGGGGCGCTGGCCGCCATGGTGTCCTCCTTCGCGATCAGCGAGCCGCGGCTCCGGGACCAGGCGGTGACCCTGGCCCTGGGGCTGCCGACGGCACTGGCATCGGTGAGCCTCGCGACGATACTGACCCCTTACCGCATCACCGCTGACCTGGTGTTCATCGCGTTGATCTTCGCCGCCGTCTACGTCCGGCGGTTCGGGGAGCGTGGCACCAGCCTGGGAGTGATCGCCTTTCAGCTGTTCTTCGTCGTGCAGTTCCTCCGGGCCGGTACGGCCCTGTTGCCGAAGCTGTGCGAGGTCGTGGTGATCGCCTTCTGCAGCTCCGGGTTCGTCCGCTTCGGCGTACTGCGGGCCACCCCCGACCGGGTGCTGGGACAGCTGCAGCGAGCCTTCCGGGTGCGCCTGGCCCGGGTCCTCGACGCGTATATCGACGTACTCGAAGCAGAGCCCGAGTCGGTGCCCACCGACCGGGCCGCCGCCGAGCTGCACCGGCACCTCACCCGGCTGCACAGGTGCGCCCTGATGATCCAGAACCGGCTGGAGTCCGGCGCCCATGACCCCAAAGTGGCCGATCTGGTCCAGCGCCGGGTGGCCGAGGCCGAGATCGCCGCGGAGCGGCTGGGCATCTTGCTGCTGCGGGCCCTGCGGCAGGACGACGCCGACTACACACTGACCCTGCACCTGCCCGGCCATCCCCCCGGGACGAAACCGGTGCCCGGCCCCGGCGAAGGGCGCGACGCCGCCGCCCTGCGGAAGCTGGCGGCAGAGCTGCGCGCGCTGCGCCTGCTCATCAGCCGCACCCCCCAGGAGAGCGCCGGAACCGGCAACGCCTTCGTACGCAACCGGCTGCTCGGCTACCGCGACGACGAGCGGATACCGGACGCCTCACCGGCGGTGCAGGACGCCTTCCGGGCGGTCGGCGAGTTCGCCCGGGCCATGCTCGGCCTGCGGATGGTGCTCGAAGAAGACGGCGTCTCGGCCGACGACAGCCCGGAGACCGTACGGTCGCGCGAGGAGCTGGAGGCGGAGGACGCCCTGGCGACGGCCGGAGAGGACAGGGAGGAACCGGAACACCGGACCGGTCTGTCCCGTCCGTCCACCCGCGCCGCCTTCCAGGTCGCGACCGGCTCCGCGCTGGCCATCCTCGGCGGCGAGCTCCTCTCCCCGCAGCGCTGGTACTGGGCCGTACTGACCTGCTGGGTGGTGTTCATCAACACCTCCTCCACCGGAGAGATCCTGATCAAGGGCTACCGGCGGCTGATCGGCACGGTGGTCGGTGTCGTCGCCGGGCTCGGGCTCGCAAGCCTGGTCGGCGGTGACACCTGGCTGGCCTTCGCGCTGGTGATCATCTGCGTGTTCGGCATGTTCTTCACCGCGCCGCTCTCCTACACGCTGATGTCGTTCTTCGTCACCATGATGCTGGGCCTGCTGTACACGCTGCTGCACACCTTCAGCCCCGCCGTGCTGGTGTTGCGAATCGAGGAGACGGCGCTCGGGGTCACCTGCGGGCTGATCGCAGCCGTACTGGTGCTGCCGGTCCACACCCAGGACCGGACCGACGCCCAGTTGCGCGAGGTCCTGCAGCAGCTGCGCGAGGTAATCGCCCAGGCTGTCGCGCAGCTGAGCGGCGCCCCCGCCGGCGACCTGCTGGACAAGGCCCGCGACCTCGACATCGCCCTGGACGGCCTGAACCGGACGCTGAAGCCACTCACCCACCCGAACAGCCCGCTGCGCACCCGGCGGCGCAACGCCCGCTACATTCTGGGACTGCTGGAAACCTGCGCCTACCACGCCCGGAGCCTGGCAGCCACCGCTGAACAGATCCCGGACAGCCTGCGGATCGGCGCCGATCCGCGCCTGGCGGAGGCGGCGCGCCGGATCGACCACAACCTCCAGACGCTGATCCGCCATCTGGCCGGCAACGGGGACAAGCACGCCAGACTCGAGAGCGAGCCGAGCATCGCGTCGCTGCTGAAGTCCGCCGACGGCGCGGACCGGGAATCCCCCGACGGCGACGTGCACTCCACCGTCACCCTGCGGGTGCTGCGCCACCTGCAGCGCCTGGACGAGCTCATCCTGGGCCTGGCCCGGCCGCTCGGCCTGACCACCTCGGACGGCGAGCCGCAGGAGAGCGGACGGCGGCCGAAGCCTCCGGAGCGGATCTCGGCATAAGAGGCCGCGCAAGGGCCCGCGCAAGGCCGGGTAGGTAAAAATCCGCCTTGCATGACCAACCTTTACTTGTCTCTCGCAACCACTTGCCCAGAGTCCGGTGTCTCTCGCGATGTCGGATCTCCGACGAAGTGACGCGGGAGGGAACACGGGCGTGGGACGGATCAAGAGCAACCTCGGGGTCGCACTACTGGTCGGCGCGATACTGGCAAGCGCGAGTGCCTGCGGCGGCAACGCCTCGGCCTCCGCCGCGAAGTCGTCTTCGCAAGCCGGTACGGGCAGCAACTCCGGTTCCAGCGCGAGTGCGAGCCCCTCGCCGACCCGGCCGCCCGGGCCACCGATGCTGCTGAACACGATCACCCCGCTGACCGGCGCCAGCGTCGGGGTCGCCATGCCGATCTCGGTCGTATTCACCAACCCGGTGGCCTCCTCGGCCCGGGCCACGATCGAGCGGCACCTCAAGCTCTCCACCTCGGCGCCGGTCAACGGCGCCTGGCACTGGTTCAGCAGCACCCGGGTCGACTGGCGGCCCGAGAAGCACTGGCCGTCCGGCACCAAAGTGACGCTGAACGCCGCCCTGGACGGCGTGAGCGACGGCAACGGCCGCTACGGCACCCACAGCTACCAGCACAGCTTCACCGTCGGGGCCGACGTGGAGGCCACCGTGTCCGTGCCCGGCCACTCCATGAAGGTCTACCGCGACGGCTCGCTGGTGCGCACGATGCCGATCGACGCCGGCAGCCCCAGCTTCCCCTCATGGGACGGCACCATGGCAGTGATCGACAAGCAGAGCGAGGTGCGGATGACCTCCTGCAGCGTCGGCATCACCTGCGACAAGAGCAACCCCAACTTCTACGACCTGACCCTGCCGTGGGACGTCCATCTCACCAATTCGGGCACCTACATCCACTACTCCACCGGGGACCCCTACCCGGGACACAGCTACGGCTCGCACGGCTGCGTCCACTTGTCGCTGTCCGACGCCAAGTGGTTCTACAACTACGTCAAGCAGGGCGACCCGGTCACCATCACCGGATCCCCGCGCGGCAAGGCCGCCGGGGACAACGGCTACGCGGACTTCAACCTCTCCTGGTCCCAGTGGCTGGCGGACAGCGCCGCAGGGCAGCAGACGACCGGCACCGCTTAGAAGCCGCGCGAATAGGTGGGGCGCGGTCAGATCAACGACGGGGGCCTTGTGCCCACTTGGATCAGTCCAGGTGGGCACAAGGCCCCCCGTCGGTCTGTCCTGACAGGGACATCTGCCCAACCGTCCGGGAGGGGAGAGCGGGGCTGCCGCTCCTCGCTCTCCCCCACGGGGTTGGCCGTCTTCCGCCGATAGACGTTGTGCTGAACGGACCACCACATAGGGTGATGTCAGCCGCGACAACAGGCAGGAGAGGCACGCGCCAATGGATGACGGAGACGTTCCCGGGATAGACCCGAACAAGCCGAGCATCGCCCGCACCTACGATGCTCTACTGGGAGGCAAGGACAACTTCGCCGTGGACCGTGCCCTCGCCGAGCGCTTCATCACGGACATGCCCGGTGCCCAGGCGATAGCACTGGACAACCGTGCGGTCCTGGTGCGTGCCATCCGCGAGATCGTCCTCACCACCCCGGTGCGGCAGTTCCTGGACTTGGGCAGCGGCCTTCCCACTGCGGACAACGTGCACCAGGTGGCGCAGCGCCACGCGCCCGACGCCAGGGTGGTGTACGTGGACAGCGACCCGGTGGTACTCGCTCATGGCCGGGCTCTGCTGGAGGAGAACGACCAGACCACCGTGATCCAGGCGGATCTGCGCGACCCGGGAGCGATTTGGGAGCAAGCGCGCGATTTCCTCGACTTCGACAAGCCGGTCGCTGTCATCCTCAGCGCCATCCTGCACCACATCAATGACGACGAGGACCCGGCCGGTCTTGTCCGCTACTGGCGCGAACACGTGTCGGCCGGCAGTTACTTCTTCGTCAGTCACTTCCGCAGCGAGAACGATCCCAGAAGCGCCGAGATGGAAGCAGTGCTCCAGGCATCGCTCGGCCGGGGGCGCTGGCGCACCAACACAGAGATCGAGGCGCTGCTCGACGGGCTGCAGATCCTGCCGCCCGGCCTCGTGCCGTGCGCCGAATGGAAACCCGACCAGCCGCACGGAGTCCCGGCCCTGTCCGCTGCGCGGCCGGAACTCACTGTCTGGGAACGGCTGATCGTCGCCGTGCTGGCTCGCAAACCGTGAACGGCGCGCTTCCCGCCCGTCAATGACACACCTCTGCGATTGTGCGGCGCAACTGGCGGATGCCTTCGCGGAGCTGGTCGGTGTTCGCGGCGCTGATGTAGCTGAGCCGTAGGTACGGTGCCGGCGGCTCGGCGGCGAAGTACGGACGGCCGGGGGTGACCGCGACACCGGCCCGCAGTGCGGTGGCGGCCAGCGCGCGCTCGTCGGCTCCGGCCGGCAGCCGTAGCCAGAGGTGGTATCCGCCCTGCGGGATCCGCTCCCCCAGCAGATCCGGGAGTTCTTGCCGGAGTGCGGTGACCATGGCGTCCCGACGGCTGCGCAGGGTGTCGGCCAGCGCGCGGAGGTGGCTTCGCCAGGCGGGGGAGCCGACGAGTTCGAGGGCCGTCTCCTGCAGCGGACGGGGAACGAAGAAGCTGTCGACCACCTGGCTCGCCCGTAGCCGTTCCATCGCCGGTCCCCGGGCCGTGAGTGCCCCGACCCGCAGATTGGGGGAGGTGGCCTTGGTGAGGGAACGTATGTGGACGACCACGCCGTCAGGGTCCTGGGCGGCCAGTGGTTGGGGAAGCGGAGACGAGCCGGCGTGGGCCAGGCGGCGCGCGAAGTCGTCCTCCACCACGAAGGCACCCGCTGCCCGCGCGATACGGAGCACTTCGAGCCGTCGCTCCGGGGACAGGGTCGTGCCCGTGGGGTTCTGGAACAGCGGCTGGCAGACGAACACCCTGGCCCGCGTGGCATGGATCGCCTCCTCCAGCAGGTCGGTCCGCACCCCGTCCGCGTCCACCGGGACGGGAACCGGCCTGAGCCCGGCGGCCCGCGCCACGGCCAGCGTTCCGGGGTAGGTGGGCGATTCGACGAGCACCGCTGCTCCAGGCGCGGTCAGCGAACGCAGTGCGGTGGTGAGCGCGCTCTGGCCGCCCGCCGTGATGAGGACGTCGGCACCGGCGAGGGCGCCGTCCGCCCCCGCGATGTCCCTGGCGAACCAGGCCCTGAGGTCCGCGATCCCCTCCACCGGAGGGCGGTCCCACGTTCCCGGCCGGCGCCCCGCCCTGGCGAGGGCGCCGGCGAGGGCGCGCTCCGGCTGCAGGGAGGGATGCAGATAGCCGCCGTTCAGGTCGATCACGTCGAGAGGCGGGGTGGCGAGGGTGGCCAGCAGCCCGGAGGCGTCCGGGCCCCGGGGGCTCCCGGCCGCCGGACCGGAATCGGAACCGGAACCCGAACCGGCGCTGAGCGCCACTTCCTGCCACGACACGTCCCCGGACGGCTCAGGCCCGGCGTGCGGCACGACGCGGAAGACACCCGCACCGGGGCGAGAGGTCACCGCCCCTTCGGCGACCAGGACCGCGATCGCGCGTGACACCGTCACCGGGCTCACCTGATACCGCTCCATCAGCGCCCGGTTCGACGGCAGTTTCTCACCTTCGGAGTAGTGCCGAAGATCCCGCCGCAGAGTATCTGCCAGATTCCCCGCACTGCTACTCTGTTGCATGACAGTACAGGATAGCGCTACTCCCCGACGGACGGTAGCGGTAAACAGCGGGACCCTCCTCGCCGCCCTGGGAGTGCTCGCCTTCTCCTTCAGCTTTCCCGCCACGGCATGGGCCCTGACCGGATTCGGCGCATGGGCGGCCACCGGCCTGCGCGGGGTCCTCGCCGCCCTGCTGGCGGGCGCCTGCCTGGCCGCCTACCGCGTCCCCGTCCCGGAACGGCGACACTGGCCTGGGCTGCTCACCATCGCCGGCGGATGCGTCATCGGCTTCCCGCTCCTGACCACCCTCGCGCTCCGGACATCATCGACCGCCCACTCCGCCGTCGTCATCGGCGCCCTCCCGCTGGCCACCGCCGCCATCTCCGCCGCCCTCACCGGAGCCCGGCCCTCCCGGCTGTTCTGGTGCGGAGCGGTGACCGGCGCCGGCGCCGTCATCGGCTTCGCCCTGCAACAAAGCCACGGCGAGCCGACGGTCGCCGACCTCTACCTCCTCGGAGCGCTCCTGGTCTGCGCCGCCGGGTACGCCGAAGGCGGCCGCCTTTCCCGCCACATGCCCGGATGGCAGGTCATCGCCTGGGCCGCAGTCGCGGCACTGCCGGTCTCCGCCCTGACCGCCGCCCTCGCCCTGACCTCGGAACCGGTCCATATCACCGCCCGGGCCGTCGCGGGCATGGCGTACATCGCCGCGATCTCCCAGTTCGGAGGCTTCGTCGTCTGGTACCGCGGCATGGCCGCCATCGGCGTCGCCAAAGCCAGCCAACTGCAACTCGCCCAGCCGCTCATCACTTTGCTGTGGTCAGTCCTGCTCATGGGCGAGCACGTCTCCCCCATCGCCCCGATCACCGCCGCGATCGTCGTCGCCTGCATCGCGGTGACTCATCGTGCGCGCAGCTGACCACCCGCCCCCTGACACCTGCGGGGTGCCGTCGGACCGCCTCGCCTAGCGGTGGCGGGACAGCGGTAGCGGTTCGTCGGCGCGCTGGTTGGCGACACCTTCGGCGGGGATGCCGCGCCAGCTCGTGCCCGGCGTGAGGCGCTCACCCTTCATGAGCAGCGACAGCGCGCCGAGCCGGACGCGCTCGCCGACCACGGCGTCGTAGAGCACGACCGCGCGCGTACCGACGCTCGCGCCGACCTGGACCGTGACTACCGACATCTTCATGACGCGGTCTTCGAACAGGTGCGTCTGCAAAGACACCCCCATACCGACAGCGGCGTCGTCGCCGACCACCACCAGGTCGAACTCGGTGAGGAAGGTGGTACCGATCCAAGTGCCCCTGCCGATGCGGGCGCCGAACCCGCGCAGCACCAGTGGCAGGAACGGCGTCCCGACCAGGAAGCCCACCCCGGCAGGTACCGCGGCCGCCTCGTACAGGCCGGTGACGAACTCGGTACGCCGCACGAACCAGCTCCACAGCGGTTCGACCCGCGGCCGGTAGGTCCCGACGACCAGGCGCTTGACCACGGCGCAGTACACGATCACCGCAAGCCCCGTGCCCATCGCGAGCACCGGCGACATGAGCACCGGCGCCAGCAGTCCCCGGCTGTGAGCCAGGCCGGACAACGCCAGCAGGTACAGGTAGGCGCTCAGGGCCAGCACCGATGCGGGCATCGTGGTGCGGAAGAACTCGGTGCCCAAGCGTTGGAGCACCGCTTTGCGGGTCGGCCGGAACGTACGCTCCTCGGGGAAGGAACCGCTGCTCTGGCGCACCGGCAGGCGTATCGCGGGCGAACCCAGCCACGAGGTGCCGTCGGGCACACCGTCCTGCGGCGGGACCGTGCCCACTCCGACCAAGGACCCTGGTCCCATCTGTGTTCCGGCAGGTATGAACGAGGCATTGCCGACGAAGGCCCGCCGCCCCACCTCGGTCGGACCGAACGCGACATGGCCTGCCGCATAAGTGGCGGCACCGACGCTGGCCAGGTCCGCGACGAAGCTGCCGTCGCCGAGGGTGAGCAGGTTCGGGTCGAGATGCGCGGCGGTGGCAACCTCGGCGCCGCGACCGACCCGGGCACCGAGCAGCCGCAGCCACGGCACCGCGTAGAGGGTGGCGTAGAGGGAATTGGTGAAGGTGAGGCTGAACTCCAGCAACTTGTCCGTCACCCACTTGCGCACGCCGAGCGAGGAACGCACCGGACGGATGCCGATCGGCACCTTCGGCAGGATCAGGCGCTTGCCGACGGCGACCACGCAGCAGACGGTGAGCACATACACCGGACCGGACAGCGTGGTGGCGGCAATGCCTCCCACAATGCCCCAGCTCAGCGATGCCCACCAGAACAATGCGACGGACGGGAGGATCATCATGAGCTCGGTGATCTCCAGGAACGCCAGGCCGAGCAGCGCGGCGGCCAGATGGCGCGGCCGCCACCGGTCCGCGCTGCGGTGAGCGCGCAGCATGGTCTCCACGCCGGGTGCGAGAGCGTCGATCGGGCACGGCGGGGATCCCGCCCAGCGCGCTCCGGCGGGCACCGCCTCGTCGTCCTGGCCGATGACGGACTGCTCGCCGAGCCCGGCCCGGGCTCCCATACGCGCGCCGGGGTCGAGGACCGCGTTAGCTCCCACGAAGGCGTGCGGGCCGATCTCGATCGGGGCGACCGTCACCCAGCCGTCCCCCACCAGCCACGGGCGCAGTGAGACTCCGTAGCCGACCGAGGCGTCACCGCCGATGCGCAGCATGGTCGGCAGGTTGACCATGCTCGTGGCGATCGTGGTGCGCGGTCCGATGCGCGCGCCGAGCAGCCTCAGGTAGACGGCCATCATGGGGGAACCACTGAGCACCGGCAGCGGGCTGACGCTCAGCAGCAGGTTGACCGCCCACAGCCGTAGGTAGACCCAGCCCCACAGCCGGTAGCGGCCCGGCCGGATACCTGCCGTCAGTGGACGCACAAGCACCACCGGTACGATCCAGCGCACGACGAGATAGCCGGCGAACGCGCTGATCATCAGCTGGACCGACGACTGGGCCTCGATCCGGCCGCCGTGCCGGCTGTACACGAAGGACACCGGCAGGGTGAGTGCGAGCAGCAGCAGGTAGATCGTCCCTCCCTGTGCCACCCCGGCGGCCGCGATCCGGCCGCTGCTGTGGCGGATCGGTTCCGGGCGGGGTGGCGCGGCCGATCGCGCCGTACGGGCCGGGGCGCGCAGCAGCGCCGCGAGGCGGGCCACGGTCGGGTTCGCGTAAAGATCGCGCAGAGCGGGACTCGCGCCGATGCCCCGGCCGCGCAGCAGCGACACCGTCTTGGCCGCGAGCAGGGAGTGACCACCGAGATCGGTGAAGAAGTCCGCCTCGGCCGACAGTGTCTCGGGCTCGATCCCGAGCACCTCTGCCCAGGTGTCCCGTATCCGCGTCTCGAGCTCGCCTTGGGCGGCCACCACCCGGCCGCCGGCCGCCCGGAGACGGCGGGTCGGCGCGGGCAGCCGCTTGCGGTCCACCTTGCCGCTCGGCAGGGCCGGGAGCTGGGGGAGGATGTCGAGAAAGGACGGCACCATGTATGCGGGCAGCTTGCGCCGCAGATGCCCGTGCAGCCGGGTGACGAGCTCCTCGCTATCGTTCGTGCCGCCCGGTGCCGGCACCACGTAGGCGGACAGCTCGCCGCTGCCCCCGTCCGCCTCGGGCCCGGCGACCACCGCGGTGACCGCCTCGGCCACTCCGGGATCTTCCAGCAGCACGTTGTCGATCTCGCCGAGATCGACCCGGTACCCCCGGATCTTCACCTGGGTGTCGGCCCGGCCCAGGAACTCGATCTGCCCGTCCGCGGTCATCCGGCCCAGGTCCCCGGTGCGGTAGAGCCTGCTGCTCCGAGGTGCCAGGGGGTGCTCGATGAACCGGTCGGCGGTCAGTTCCGGCCGCTCGACGTAGCCGCGGGCGACGCCAGGGCCGCCGACGCAGATTTCACCGACCGCGCCGTCGGGTACGGGCCGACGCCTCTCGTCGAGCAGCACCACCGAGTAGGTCGGCAGCGGCTTTCCGATGGTCACGGCCCGGCCCGGCAGCAGCTCCCCCCAGGTCGCGGTGACGGTGGTCTCGGTCGGCCCATAGGTGTTGAGCATGCGGCGCCCCGGTCTGCTCCACCGCTCGACGAGCGGACCGGGGCATGTCTCACCGCCGACCACGACGCTGCGGATGTGCGGGAGCTCCTGCGGGATCGTCTCCAGCAGGGTCGGCACGCAGTACAGCATCGTGATCTCACGGTCTTCGAGGAAGTCGCCGAGCTCGGCGCCGAGCCACCCGGAGCCGGGCGGGCCCGCGACGACTATGGCTCCGACCGACCATGTCGGCCAGATCTCTTCGATGGAGAAGTCGAAGGAGATCGTCATGCCCTGGTAGACCCGGTCGTGCGGCTGCACGTCATAGATCCCGGAGATGACGTCGAGGAAGTTACAGATGCTCGACTGGGCGATCTGCACGCCCTTGGGTCTGCCGCTTGATCCAGACGTATACATGACATATGCCAGCGGATCGCCGTCTCCCCAGCCGGGCGCGGAGGCGTCGGGAGGCGGGCGAGTGGTGGGTAGGCGCGCGAGTTCGCGAATGCACGAGTCCAGCTCGATCACCCGGCACGAGAGCCCTTCCACGCCTGACATGAGACCGGACGTCGTCAGCACCGCGTCGACTCCGGCGTCCGCCGCGATGTAGGTGGCCCGGCCCGGCGGCGAGGCCGGGTCGATCGGCACGAACGCCGCACCGGCCTTCCCCACCCCGAGCAAGGAGACATACATGTCCACCGATCGCGGCAGCAGGATCGCGACCCCGGCACCCTGGCCGATGCCGAGACCACGGAGGTAGCGGGCGAGCTGATTGGCCCGCGCGTCGAGCTCTGCGTAGGTCAGTGCGTGCTGCTCGCACTCGAGCGCTGTCGCCGCGGGCGTACGGTCACACGTGGATTCGAAGAAGTGATGCAGCCGCTTACCCGCTCCTATCGGCAACGTTCCACTCGGAATAACGCGCATCTCTATTCCCCGTTTCCGTTCCCCCCTTCCGTTCCCCGCTTCCTTCACCGCTTCGCGAAGACAGGACGCAGGGACGGGGGGCTGTGACCCGTCCTTCGTGTGGACCCGGTGCGGCGGAACGGTGGGTGGCCATGTCTCCATCCCAACACCGATCACCAGCTATTGCATCTGTGGGCCTCCCCTCGCCGGGCTCGCGTCCGCACGTTTCCCCGGTTCCACAGCCCCTGGAACCGTTCCGTGGGGCGCGGCTCGACCCCGGCGACCAGAATCCCGAGGTGCAGGCGCAGGATGGAGAACCCGCCGGAGTACTCCTTCCCGTCGGCGATCTCCTGGTGTCGCCCTGAGCGGTAGCTGCCGCAGCCACGCCGTCCAGGGCGAAGCCGGTGACCGCGGGTGCCGCAGCGGCTACGGCCGACCAGCGCAGGAGATCCCTGCGAGTGAAATCACATCCAGGCATACGTCCTGGATTAATCGCGGGCGGTGAACGTGCCATGAACGGCATCGCCCCACAGGACGGCGATCACAGCTCGGGGACAGGGAGGATCGCTCGGCGCTCGGGTGCGGATCGCCGGCTCTGCTGACCCCCCCGTTGCGCTGCGGTGTCGTAACGATCCATTTGGTTCCCGACGGACAGAAGACAAAAACTATCTGTTCCTGATAGGAAATGTGCACACTTCTGGTTTAAGGGGGAGGATTCCTGAGCGCCCAGTCGCACGGATGCGCCCGCCGCCAGAGTGAGGCTTCGACCACCGTTCCTGCCCACGGGTATGACGGAGCATCAGTTTCTAGGGGAGAGATTCTGCATGGCCAAGAAGGTCCACGCCGCGCCGGGACGTCCCGGACCCGCGGCGGGCAAGACCGGCAGACGGGCCAGGGTGATCATGGCGGCGTCCACCGCCGTCGTCGCCCTCACCGTCGTCACCGCCACCGCCAATTCCGCGGTCGCCCAGGGGGGCACGGCCGGATCGAACGCGCCCAAGCGAATAGGTACGGCCCCGCGTGCCCCGGCCGGCGCGACCGCGACCGGCGCGACCGCCTCGGGAACCACGCTGCATCTCAGCGTGAACCTCGCCCCGCGTGACCCGCAGTCACTCGCGGACTTCGTCACCGCGGTATCCACCCCGGGCAATTCCCTGTACCACCACTACCTGGCCAAGGGGCAGTTCGCCTCGGTCTTCGGCCCGACCCAGGCCACCATCACCGAGGTCTCCCAGGCGCTGAAGACGGCCGGCCTCACCCCCGGCAAGGTCAGCTCGGACGGCCTGTCCATCCCGGTCACCGCCACCGCCGCGAAGGCGTCCCACGCCTTCGACACCGGCTTCCGGAACATCCGGCTCAAAGACGGCACCACGGACTACCTGAACACCTCGGCCCCCGCGCTGCCCGGATACGTAGCGGCGTCGGTGACCGGGATCGTCGGCCTGAGCAACTTCAACGCCATCACCAGCCACCACTCTGCGGTGCGCAGCGCGAGCAAGCCCAGCGCTGCCGCCGGACGCAGCTCGAACACGGTGGCCCCCCACGCGTACAGCCCGGGGCTGTGCAGCGACATCACCAGCCCGTTCCCCGGCTCCATCGACGGCACCGACTACTACAGCCCCGGCAAACTGGCCGGCGCCTACAAGATGACCAGCTCCGCCACCGCCGGTGCGGGACAGACCGTGGCCGTGTTCGAGCTGGAGAACGTCGACGCCGCCAGCATCGCCGCGTACCAGTCCTGCGTGGGCACCAACACCTCGGTCTCCAACGTGTTCGTCGATACGACGTCAGGGGCCGGCGCCCCACCGACCGACGGATCGGTCGGCGTGGAGTCGGCGCTCGACATCGAGGACCTGATCGGTCTGGTGCCGGGCGCGAGCATCATCGACTACCAGGGCCCGGACGCCACGTCCGCGACCGACCAGAACGTGATCGACGTCTACCAACGGATGGTCACCGACGACCAGGCGCAGGTCATCTCCACCAGTTGGGGTGAGTGCGAGGGCGTCGAGAGCAGCGCGACCGCGAACGCCGAGAACACCATCTTCGCGGAGGCCGCCACGCAGGGCCAGAGCGTGGTCGCCGCCTCGGGCGACAGCGGCTCCAGCGACTGCTATTACCAGAACGGCTCCACTGCCAAGGCCGTCGACGACCCCGCGAGCCAGCCCTACGTCACCGGCGTCGGTGGTACCACGATGACCACCTCGGGCAGCACCACGACGCAGAAGACGTGGAACGTCAATGGTGGTGCCACTGGTGGCGGCGCCTCCTCGCGCTGGGCTCCCGTGGTCTACCAGGGCGGCATCGCCGCCACGACCAAGCGTGCCGTCCCGGATGTCTCCGCCCTGGCGGACCCGTACACCGGCTATCCGATCTACTACCAGGACGACGCCCGTTCCACCAACCCCTCGCCCGACATCATCGGCGGCACCAGCGGTGCGGCTCCGACCTGGGCCGCCGCCATCGTCCAGGCCAACGCCGGCACGGCCTGCCAGGCCAACGGCCAGGTCGGCTTCCTCAACAACGCCCTCTACAAGGCCGCGCGGAGCAGCTACCCGACGAACTTCTGGGACGTCACCAGCGGCAACAACTCCGTGTACGCCACCGGCTTCACGGCGGCGGCCGGCTACGACCAGGTCACCGGCCTGGGCTCGCCCAAGGAAACCGGCCTGACCACCGCGCTGTGCGCGGCCAAGGGCACGGCGGCCACCGGCGCCTCCACCTTCCACCCGCTCAGCAGCCCCAAGCGTCTGCTGGACACCCGTAACGGCACCGGCTGGGGCCTCAGTTCCATCCCGTCCACCAAGCCCCTGGTCGCCGGCGGCACCGCCCCAGTCAAGGTCGAGGGCGTCGGGGGGATCCCCAGCAGCGGCGTGACCGGTGTCGTGCTCAACCTCACGGTCACCGGCACCACCGGCGCGGGTTCGGTGATTGCCTGGGCCGACGGCACCCGCAAGCCGTCGACCAGCAACCTCAACTGGACCGGCGCGAGCCAGACCATCGCCGCCTCGGCGACCGTCAAGGTGGCTGGTGACGGCGTGGTCGACCTCTACACGAACAGCGCCACCCACCTGATCGCCGATGTCCAGGGCTACTACACCAGCGGTACCACGGGGTCCAACTACACGGCGCTGACACCGGCCCGCCTGCTGGACACCCGCTCCAAGGTCGGCATCCCCACCAACACCAAGATCTCCAACGCGGTGGTCAGCCTCAAGGTCCGCGGCCACGGGGGCGTGCCGACCGGCGCCACCTCCGTGGTGCTCAACCTGACGGCGACGCAGACTGTCGGCGGGGGCTACCTGGAGGCCTACCCCGAGGGCGCCACCCGCCCGACCGCCTCCAACGTCAACTGGTCGGCCACCGGCACCACCATCCCCAACCTGGTGGTCGTGCCGATCGGCAGCGACGGCAACGTCAGCCTCTACGTCCACGGCACCAGCCACGTGATCGCCGACGTCTCCGGCTACTTCTCCACCAGCGGCTCGGCTTTCGACACGGTCACCCCGCTGCGCCTGCTGGACACCCGTAAGACGACGCCGCTGGGCTCGGGCAAGACGCTGGCCCTGCAGATCTCCGGTGCCGACGCCATTCCAACCGGCGTCAAGGCCGTCGTGCTGACCGTCACCGTCACCGGCACCACAGGCTCCGGCTACCTCACCGCCTGGGCCGACGGCGGCAGCCGTCCGACGGCCTCCAACCTGAACTGGGTCAAGGGCAAGACGATCTCCAACCAGGTGATCGTGCCGGTCGGCTCCAACGGCAAGGTGGACTTCTACACCAACAGCACCACCAACGTGATCGCGGACGTGGCCGGCTACATCGGCTGACGCGTAGCGACGCCACAGCGGCGATGCCCCGCCGACCACCGCTTGAATTCTGGTGGCCAGCGGGGCATCGCCATTCCCGGGCGGCGAAGAGGCCGGCAACCGGCACCTGCGGGAGTCAGAGTTCGCCGCCCCACGCTTCTTCGCCTCCGACTCACCCATCCGTTCCCGGACCGGCTCCCCGGCCAGAGCCGCATGACGAGCCATCAGCCACGAGCTGGGCGGTCAGCGTGCCGAAGTAGCGGCGGTACATCGCAGCGAGATCGACGGTCTCAGGGTCCAGCAGCCACTGAACGGCCGCGCCCTCCAGAAACGCTGCGACCTCGACCGCTGTCGCCTCCGGGTGGGCGTCGGGCCGCAACTCGCCCGCCTCGATCCCCTCCCGAACGGACTTCGCCAGCAACTCGCGCAAAAGCCGGTTCCTGCGCAGGAAGTAAGAATGCAAAGGGGCGTCGCCATTCAGGTTCTCCACCGTGAGCGTGATCTGCAAGGCGAGGAGCTCCGGGGCGGCGGAGGACATCTGTTCCGCGTGCTGGACCATCCGGGTCGCGGCGGCGTGCCATCCCGGGCTGACGAGGTCGTCGAGCCTGGCCAGTGACTGAAGGTCCATTTCCTCCAGCACGGCCTGAAGCAGACCTTGCTTGGTGCCGAAGTGGTGGGTGATCAACGAGGTGGGTGCCCCGGCCACTGCCGCCACCGCGGCCAGCGACGTTCCGCGGTAACCCTGCCGGGCAAACAGATCCATGGCCGCGTGGACGATCTCGCCGCGCCGCTCGACGCCGCGCCGCTGCACCTGACCTTTGACCCCGACCATGGATCGAGCATAGCTGCGGGACTCTTTTGACTGTATGGTCGTACAAGAAAATGGCATCTCCCCAGCGGAACACCTCATCCGAAGGAAGATCGCGGACGACCATGACCAGCAGGCAGCAACTCACCGTGCGCACGGCTATATACATCGCCGCCGCCCCCGAACAGGTCTGGAAGGTCCTCATCGACCTTGCCGGCTACCGGCAATGGCACCCGAGTATGGAGCTTCTCGGCAGATCGGACGGCGACGACCAGCCCTTGCGGGAAGGCTCCGTCCTGCGTCTGCGCACCAATCGCGGAACCGCCCTGGAACTCGACTTCGAGGTGACCGTCACCGAAGTGCTCGAGGGCAGCACGCTCGCGTGGCAAGGAGGTGATCCCGAAGTCTTCTTCGGCCGCCACACCTGGACCCTGACATCCGAAGGGGAGGGCACCCGCGTGGTCAACGAGGAGACCTTCACCGGGGCGATGGCCGAGGCGGTATTCGCGGAACACCGCCACACACTCGAAACCCAGTACGCAGCCGGCGATGCCGCGCTCAAATCAGCGGCCGAGAACCCAGGTACCTGACCGCGCTGACCGGGGTTTCCCGGTTCCCCGAAAACCCCGGCCGTATGACGGTTACCGCACCGCCGTGGTCGGCGCGACACCCACGGGCACCTCACGCGCCGCCGGGATCGGTCGCGCCAAGCGCGCGCCCACGATTCCCGCCACGCTGGTGAGCACGATCCAGCCCGCGACCGGCCACCAGTGGCCGGCTCGCGCGAACAGCGCTGTCGCGATCAGAGGGGCCAGCCCGCCGCCGATGATCGTGCCACCTTCTCGTCCGATCGAGACGCCGCTGTAGCGGATCCGGGTGCCGAACATAGCGGTGAAGTAACCGGGTTGGATCGCGTCGTTGGAGGCGTTGACACCCGCGATCATCACCGTGGTCGTGACCACGATGAGCAGTGCCGACTTCGAGTCGAAAGCCATGAAGAGCGGGAAGGCCAGAAGAGCGGAGGCGACCAGGCTGCCTGTCATGATCCCGGTGTAGCCGTGCCGGTCGGCCAGGGCTCCCCAGAAGGGCGATGCGATGGCGGCCGCAGCGGATCCGACCAGCAGCGCGGTGAGCGTGACCCAGTTCCGCATGCCCAGGGTCGTGGTGGCGTACGAGAGGCAGAATACCGAGATGGTGTAAAAACTGGTGTTCTGGCCGAGCCGCACAGCTGCTACGCCACCGCCGCCATCGGCGCGGACGGCACCATCAACCCCGGCCTGTCCCTGGGCGGAGATGTGAACGGCCACTGCCACGACTACGCCCAACTGGCGAACGCCAACACGTACTCGCGCGAGAAGTGCAACAACGGCTGGTGCGCGGTCGTGTACGCCAGCTACTTCGAGAAGGACCAGGCCACTCTGGGGCCCGCGGCCATTGGGCACAGGCACGACTGGGAGCACGTCGTGGTGTGGATCAACAACAACCAGGTCCAGTACGTCTCGGTGTCGCAGCACACCAGCTATCAGGTGTCTGCCGCCTCGTCGGTGCGCTTCGACGGAACCCACCCGAAGATCGTCTACCACAAGGACGGCGTCTCAACTCACGACTTCCGCTTCGCGAACACCAACGACGAACCGCCGGAGAACGCCACCGGCGGCTGGTTCTACCCGCGCCTCGTCGGCTGGGAAGGATACCCGGCCGGTTTTCGCGACAAACTTATGAACGCCAATTTCGGCTCGGCCACCATCAAAATCACGGACGGCACCTTCAACTCCACCCTCGCCAACTCCATGCCTTCCGGAATTCCGTTCGACCCCAACGCCTGACATATTCCGCACGACGGCGGCCGACCCCAGATGCGATGGGGTCGGCCGCCGCAGCTGTGTCTCAGCGCGGGGGCGAGAGGTGAGGACGGTGCGGGGTGGCTGGTTCGCTGGTCCAACTGGCGAGGAGGCGCAGCGCCTGCTCGGAGGGGGTGCCGGGTTCCGCGCTGTAGATGCCGAGGATCTGGTCGCAGTCGCCGGTGACGGCCAGAGCTTCGTAGTCGAGGGTGAGGTCGCCGACCAACGGGTGGTGGAAGTGTTTGGTGCCGTACGTACGGCGCTGGATGTCGTGGTCAGCCCACCAGCTGCGGAAGTCGGGGTCGCGCAAGGAGAGTTCGCCGATGAGTTCGGCGAGCTGGGGGTCGTGGGGGTGCTGACCGGCGTACAGGCGCAGGGCGGCGACGCTGGTGCGGGCGATGGCTTCCCAGTCGTCGTAGAGGGTGCGGGCTGATTCGTCGAGGAAGATGAAACGGGTCATGTTCCGCTCACGCCGCGGCAGGGCGTCGAAGTCGGTGTAGGTGGCTGTGCCAAACGCCCCGCCCGTGAGTCATGCTCGCGGGCGGGGCGCTGATCCTTCAGCAGGACACTGTACGACGGAGCCGGTCAGCCGGCTTCCCGCGTCGCTCCGTCCAGGTGAACGGGCAGGCTGCGGTGACCGTTGGAGATGAACGACTCCACGGGAAGCAGCTCGTCCGCCGGGACGGCCAGCGCCAGGTCCGGAAAGCGCCGGAAGAGGGCGGGGAGCGCGATCGCGGCTTCCAGGCGGGCCAGGGGTGCCCCGAGGCAGAAGTGGACGCCGTGCCCGAAGGCGAGGTGTTCCTTGTTGACCCGGGTGACGTCGAAGCGGTCTGCGTCCGCCCCGTGAAACGCCGGACTGCGTCCAGCCGCGGCGTAGGCGGCGAGGATCGCATCGCCCTTCTTGAAGGTCACCCCGCCGGACTCGATGTCGTCGACCGCGTAACGCAGGGGCAGGCTCGCCACCGGCGCCTCGGCACGCAGCGTCTCCTCGATCACATCGTTCCAGGAGGCCCGGCCCACCCGGACCAGTTCGAGCTGGTCCGGGTGGGTGAGCATGGCATGGATCGCGTTGTCGAGCAGATTGACCGTGGTCTCGTGCCCTGCGCTGATCATCAGCAGCAGGGTGTCGACCAGTTCGCCCTCGGTCAGTCGCGAGCCGTCCTCCTCCCGGGCGGCGATGAGCCCGCTGGTGATGTCGTCGCCCGGGGTCTTCCGCTTCAGAGCGACGAGATCGGACAGGACGGTGTGCATGCCCTGGAAGGTGGCCGCGGCCTCCTCCGGAGTGGCGGCGGTGTTGAAGATGCTGTCCACCAAACGGCGCAGCTCCTTGCGTGTGTCCTCATTAGAGACACCGAAGAGCTCGCAGATCACCTGGATCGGGATCGGGTAGCAGTACTCCTCGCGCAGGTCCACCGCCTCCCCCCGGGGGGAGGCGGCGAGGCCGTCGAGCAGGTCGGCTGCCATGACCTCGATGCGCGGGCGCAGGGCCTCGGTACGGCGCGCGGTGAACGCTGTGGAGACCAGCTTTCGCAGCCGCCGGTGGTCGCCCCCGTAGGCGGTGAACATGTTCGTCACCGCGACCCAGGTGAACAGCGGCCACTCCGGGGTGATCTCTCCGTTGGCCCACGCGGTCCAGTGCTGGCGGGGGTCCTTCGATACGCGAGGGTCGGTGAGCAGTTCCTTGAGCAGGGCTTGGTCAGTTACTGCCCACGCCACCACCTGCCCAGGAAGCTCCACCAGTGTTGCCGGTCCGTGTTCGCGGAAGCGGGCTCCCTCTCCGTGGATGTCACTGCCGGAGGGGTCGATGACGACGGGGCGGGATTCGGGTTCCATTCGCTGACTCCAGAAGGTGTGTCCGTGGCGACCCGCACGGTAATCGGGGGAAAGCGCACTGGCAGAGCGGCCAGTGCCCGGTGAAAGGGACCCTGCCGCCACTCCAACCGCTCTACCCCGGTCGCGAGTTGCACATCCGGAAGCCGGTCGAGGAGTTTCTCCACCGCGACCGCGGCGATCAGCCGGGCCGGGCTCTTGGCAGGGCAGGTGTGTGGGCCCGCGCTCCACGCCAGATGCGCGCGGTTGCCGCCGCGCCGGTCGGCGACCAGGCCGGGGTCGGTGTTCGCGGCGGCCAGGCTGATCAGGATCGGCTCGCCCTCGCGCAGTAGGGTGCCGTCGAGCGTCAGGTCGTTGAGCGGGTAGTGGATGGCGTAGTTCGCCATCGGCGGGTCCGTCCACAGCACCTCGTCGAGCGCGTCCTCCACGGGGAGGCTGCCACCGGCCAGGTCGCCGGCGAACCGGTCGTCGGACAGCAACAGGCGCAGCCCGTTGCAGATCAGGTTCTGTTGCGGCTCCGTGCCCGCACCCATGAGTACGACGAGCTGATGCATCATCTCCTCATCGGTGAGCTGCGCGGGGTGGGCCATCATCCAGGACGTCACATCCGCCTTCGGCGTCTTGCGCTTGAGCGAGACCAGCTCGGCGACACCCTCGACGAGCACCATGTTCGCCTTCTCGGAGTCGGCGTCGGCGTCGAAGATCCCGGACATGCCGAAGACCAGCTTCTCCCCGATGTCGGGTGGGCAGCCGAACATCCGGTTGAAGACGAGCAGAGGCAGGATGGCGCCGTATTCGCCGAGGAGATCCGCCTCCCCCTTCGGACCGATCCGGTCGATGAGGGTGTCGGCGCTGTGCTCGACATAGCCGCGCAGCGCGTTCGGGTCCACGCGGGCGAGGCTGTCGGTGATCGCCCCGCGCAGCCGAGCATGATCGTCACCGTCGGTCCACAGAGCGTTCGGCCGGTACATCATCATCGGTACGACCGGGCTGTCCGCCGGCACCGTGCCATTGGCGAGGGCGCGCCACCGGCGCGGGTCCTTGCTGAACCGCTCCGGGCTGCGCAGCACTTCCAGGGCGGTCTCGTAGCCGATGACGAGCGAGGCGCGGACACCGGGGGCGATCTCCACCGGGGTGACGGACCCGTGCTTGCGCAACCGCGCGTAGGTCGCGCCGGGGTCGGCGGCGAACTCCGGTCCGTACAGTTGTGCGGCCGTGCTCGTGCCGGGCGCGTCGTTGTCATGGCCGGTGTGGGCCGGGCACCCGGGCGGCGGCACCGCGCCCGGTACGGGGGCGGGAGTGGTCATCTGTGCTCCTGGGCGGGCGCGGTACGGGTCTGGAGGTGCTCCACGAGGGAGATCAGCGCCTTGGTGGAGGAGGCGGTGTCGCGGGCGTCGCAGGTGACGAGGGGGGTTTCGGGGAGCAGGTCGAGGGCCTCCCGTATCTCCTCCTCAGGGAAGACCGGTGCGCCGTCGAACTGGTTGACGGCGACGGCGTACGGCATGCCGTGCTCCTCGAGCAGGCCCATGATGTCGAAGGACTGGTCCAGCCGCCGGGTGTCCGCGAGCACCAGCGCGCCCAGCGCCCCGTACATCATGTCCTTCCACAGCTGGGTGAAGCGTTTCTGGCCGGGGGCACCGAACAGGTACAGCACCAGGTGCTCGCTGAGGGTGAGGCGGCCGAAGTCCATGGCGACGGTGGTGGTGGTCTTGTTCGGGATTCCGGCCAGGTCGTCGATGAGCGCTCCGGCCTGCGTCATGGTCTCCTCGGTGCGCAGCGGCTTGATCTCGGACAGGGTCCCGACGAACGTGGTCTTGCCGACCGCGAAATGTCCCACGATCAGAACCTTGACCGCGGTCCTGACCGTGTCCGAGACATAGACGTGGTCAGAGACGGGAGCGGAGCCCATCGAGCACCTCCTGCAAAATCTGGGCCTCGGGGAGTTGAGCCTTGGGGATCGAAGCCCGGGCGGTGATGTGACCGCTGTCGATCAGATCGCTGAGCACCACCTTGGTGACGCTGATCGCCAGCGTCAGGTGCCCTGCCACTTCGGCGACCGACAGCGCGCCTCCTCGACACAGCTCCATGACGCCGCGCTTTTCCGGGCTCAGCCCGCTCAGCGGGCGATTACTCACGGCCGTCACGAGCGTCACCAGGTCGAGTGTGTTGCGCGTCGGATGGGCACGGCCGTCAGTGACGACATACGGCCGTACCAGTCCACGCTCGCGCTTGCGCGGCGGGGTCATGACGGACCGCTGATACTCGGCTGGGAGAGGGCCGCGTCCAGGCGCGGTGGGCTGGTCAGCTCCTTGCCCAGCCGGTCGACCAGCTTGTGCATGCGGTAGGTGACCGTCTCCATGTCCACGTGCTGTGTGGAGGAGACCGCCAGGTACGCACCCGCCCCGGCGGCGACCAGGAAGACGTACCCGTCGGCGAACTCGACCAGGGTCTGCTGCCAGGGCGAGGACTCCGGGGCGCAGAACTCGGCGGTACTGCGGCTGATCGACTGCAGGCCCGACAGCGCGGCAGCCTGCCGCTCGGCCTCGTCACGGGAGATGCCCTGGGAGTGGGACCGGAGCATCCCGTCCGCGGAAAGCAGGATCGCGTGGCGCGCCTCCGGCACCTTCAGGACCTCGTCGAGCATCCAGCCCAGTTCGTTGGCCATATGGTCGTTCATTCTTGAGGGGTCCCTTCATCAGCTGGAGTTGCGGCGCGCCCCGTACGGGTGCCGCGGGCAAAAGCACCCATGCGGGTGGCGGTCTCGTAAGCCGGGCGGGTCGGCGCGGGTTCGCCTCCGGGCGGTACAGCCGGTTCCTGGACGGCCGCTGCCGGTTCGGCGGCGGTTCGGCGGCGGCGCTTGGGCAGGCCTCCAGCAGTGGACGAGGTGGTGGCCGAGGCCGCAGCGGCGGCTGAGGGCGCCGGCTCGGCGGAGAGGGGGGCGGCCGGCGCGGGTTCCACCGGGCTCGGCAGTGGCGACGCCGCCCGGGCTACCGGGGCGTCGGGCGTGGCAACGGCTCTGGTCGCCGTGGCCGGCAGGGACACCGCAACGGGGGCCTGCGCCTGCCGGGCGGGGGCCGCTATGTCGGAACCCGCGCCGACAAGGAGCGACTTGGGCAGGAATAGCACGGCTCGCACACCTCCGTAGGGGGACCGGGTATCGACCGAGACGCTGAACCCGTACCGAGCGGCGAGCACACCCATAACGGCGAAGCCGAACTGCGCAGGGTCGCCGAGCCGGTTGATGTCGATGTCCTCACGGCCCGACAAGCGCTGGCTCGCTTCCTCGACCTCGCGCGTGTCCATGCCGACGCCGGCGTCGTCGATCACCACGGAGGTGCCGTTGTGCGCGGGCCGGATGTTGACCTCGACCGTCGTGTTGGGCTGTGAGTGCCGCGCCGCATTGTCCAGCAGCTCGGCTATCGCCAGGACCACCGGCTCCACCGCCCGGCTGGTCACATCGATGTCGACCCGCGAGTGGATCTCGACGCGCTGGTAGTCGCGGATCCGCGACTTCGCCCCGCGTACGACGTCGATCAGCGGCGAAGCGGCCCGCTGCCGCCCGGGCCACGAACCGCAGAGGACGGCGATGGCCTGCGCCCTCCGGCCGAACTGGGAGTTGGCGTGGTCGATTTCCAGCAGATCCTGCAGTACGTGGGGATTGTCATGCCGGTCCTGCATATCCGATATGGACAGCTGCTGCTCGTTCGCCAGGGCCTGCAGCGCGCGCATCGCCGCCTTGAGGGTGGCCCTCGTCGAGTGGTCGGCGCGGGATCGTGCCGTATCGGCGGCCCCGGTGAACAGGTCCACGACCTGCTGCAGGCTCTGCGCGTACGCCGTTCCGGACAGTCGCCTGTCGAGAAGTCCGGGCAGGGGTTGGTGCTGGGCCTCCTCCAACGCGGGAAGACGGACGTCGACCAGGTGCCGGGCCTCCTCATCACGACCGCGCAGGCTCTCTTCGGTCGCCGCAAGGCGCCTGCGGAGCGCAGAGGTGATCTGGTGTTGGCGTATCAACAGGATCAAGCCCGCGAGCGCACCGGCGACAAGGCACCAGAACACCGCCTCCGGTATGTGTCGTGTCATTGGATCCTCAAGAACTGGGGGAGAGGGGAGCAGACCGAGACAGGGCGAAGCAGACCGGCCGGAAAAGAGAGCGCTTGAAAATTCCGGCTGGGCACCCTGTCGGATTCCGACAGATACGAGCCGGAATACGGCACATGGGCGATGTGGGGTTGCCCGAACGCCCGCGTCCACCAAGGGAATCGAGTGTTCCGATCATCCTAATCATGGCAGAGAGCTTCAAGAGGCACACGGTGTGGAAGTTACTATTGACAAACAAGTGACCATACGGCGCGCCTCCTCCGGCATAGCGCGCGGTGTCGGCGACGCCCGTGAAGCGCGTTGCGAGCCTCGGCGGCGGCGCCCTCGGCGAGGTGAGTTCCAAGCTTCCGGATAGCGAGAGCCGTTGGCGCTGGAACGCCATCACCCGAGTGTCAGAGGCATGAGGTATGCCTCAGTGTGTGGACTTGAAAACGCACATTTTTACTCGCCGCGGGTGGCTTCGCCACGATGAGGTACAGATCGGCGACGAGACGTGATCCGCCTCCGCTCGGCCCGCCCGCTCACGCATCGCTCACGCACGAGGCCGAAATCGAAGCCGCGCCCCAGGTGGTCTAAACCACCTGAGGCGCGTTCACGCAGGACGGCGGTGGCGAGACCAACCGCCTGCGGGTAGGCCGTGTGGGACTCGAACCCACAACCAATGGATTAAAAGTCCACTGCTCTGCCAATTGAGCTAACGGCCCTCGTGACACGGATGCCCGTCCCGTGCTGTTCAGAGGCTACCTGGTCCCCGGGCTCATCTCACCTACCTTCTCATGAGAGGCCCCGGGCGGTGCGGGGGGCCTGCCATAAGCGGGCGGTCGGCAGGGGTCAGTCAGCCGGTGACCTTGACACGGCGGGCGCCGCGCTCCACAGGCGGGAAACGCCCTAAATGTCTACTCTCCTGTTATGAGCCTCACCCCCTGCCACGGTCTCAGCATCCGCAACCAGCTGCCCGGTGTCGTCACCGCCATCACCCCCGGGGAGGCGATGGCCACCGTCCGGGTCCGGCTGGCCGGGGTCGGGGTGATCACCGCCGCGGTGACCCTGGAAGGGGTGGAGGCGCTCGGCATCGAACCGGGCAGCGAGGTGCGGGCGCTGGTGAAGGCGACGGAGGTTGCGCTGGCCACGGGCCCGCTGGAACGGCTGAACGGGTTGAGTATCCGCAACAAGATCCCCGGAACGGTGGAGTCAGTGGTCGCGGGGAATGTGATGGCGTCGGTGAAGGTGGCGGTGGAGGGCGCGGAGATGACGGCGGTGATCACCCGGGAGGCGGCAGAGGAACTGGGGCTGGCGGAGGGATCCCCGGTGGTAGCGCTGGTGAAGTCCACCGAGGTATCCCTGGCGACCGCGTAGCTCGGGCGCGTAGCTCAAGCGTGTAGCTCAGGCGGCCGTGCGGTCGTCCGCCGGTTTCAGGAACCAGTGCCGGGCCGAGGCCGTCCACCAGGCCGTGGCGAAGCCCAGTACGACCAGCACGGCGACCGGGGCGTAGTTGAAGTTGCTACGGGTGACGGGGCTGAGCTGCGGCAGCATGAAGAGGACGGTGATGAGGACGACCCAGATGACGGCCAGTACGCCGATCGGCCGTGACCAGCGGCCGAGGTGCCAGGGGCCGGTCTCGAAGGCGTCGCCCTTGCGGAGACGGAGGAAGGTGGGGATGACGTAGGCGATGTAGAGGCCGATGACGGCGATGGAGGTCACGGCGGCGTAGGCCGTGTAGTTGATGAGGTACGGCAGCCCGAGGGCGAGGGCGCCGAGGGCGGCGAGCCAGACGGCGTTGGTGGGGGTCTTGCTACGGGGATTGATGCGGTGCCAGACCCGGGAGAAGGGGAGGGCGCTGTCGCGGGAGAAGGCATAGATCATGCGGCTGTTGGCGGTGACCGACGCCATGCCGCAGAAGAGCTGGGCGACGATCACGACGAGCAGGAGCAGCTTGCCGCCCGTCGCGCCGGCCGCGTCGATCAGGATCTGGGCGGGCGGGACACCGGTGGGGCTACTGAGGGTCTTGCCGTAGCTCTGGATGGCGTAGGTGAAGCCGAGGAGCAGGACGAAGCCGGCGATCCAGGAGATCCAGATGGAGCGGACGATGCCGCGCGGGCCGGCCGTGGCGGCGTCGTGCGTCTCCTCGGTCATGTGGGCGGAGGCGTCGTAGCCGGTGAAGGTGTACTGCGCCATGAGGAGGCCGATGAGGACGACGTAGATGCCGCTGTGCCAGCCGGTGTTGTTCACGAAGTGGGTGAAGACGAAGGCCGTCGACTGGTGGTGGTCGGGTACGAGGGCGAGTACGGCGACGATCAGCGCGACGCCCAGCACATGCCACCACACGCTGATGTCGTTGAGCAGCGCCACGATCCGGACGCCGAAGGTGTTGAGCAGGCCGTGCAGGACCAGGATCGCCGCGAAGAGGATGACGGTGTGGCCCGGAGTGACCGTGAAGCCGGTCTGCAGGTCCAGGTAGGCGTTGAGGAAGCTCGCCGCCCCGAAGTCGATGCCGGCCGTGACCGCGATCTGGCCGATGACATTGAAGTACCCGGCGAACCAGGCCCAGGCGGCGGCGCTGTCCGGGGGCGCCAGCTTGTGCGCCCAGTAGTAGAGACCGGCGGAGGTTGGGTACGAGGAACAGATCTCGGCCATCGACAGGCCGACGATCAGCGTCATCAGGCCGACGCCGACCCAGCCCCACATCATGACGGCCGGCCCGCCGGTGTTCATGCCGAAGGCGTAGAGGGTCAGGCAGCCGGACAGGACGGAGATGATCGTGAACGAGACGGCGAAGTTGGAGAACGCGGACATCCGGCGGGCCAGCACCTGGGTGTAGCCGAGTTGGCGGAGCCGTTCCTCGTCGGACACAGTGCCGGGCACGGTGCCCGGCACTGGTTCGGGCACAGGTTTGGACGTAGGTATTGTCATGCCCCCAGCGATTCCCTCGCTGGGGGCATGACATGCGTCACAGACGTGACCGGAAGTGGCTAAAAAATGCCCTTGTACGCCTTCCAGCCCGTCGCGATCTTCGTACGGGCTCCGAACCCGCCCTTGCCGTTGCCGCTCTGACGGTAGAGATTGCCAGAAGTGTCCCGGGCCACCAGATCTGCCTTGCCGTCACCGGTGATGTCCCCGACGCCGACGACCGCGTTGTACGACGCGCCCCAGCCGGAGGCAACCTTCACCCGGGCCGCGAGCTTGCCCGACGCCGTGCCGTTGTAGCGCCACAGCACATTCGCCTTGTCCTGGACCAGCAGATCGCCGTAGCCGTCGCCGTTCAGATCCCCGGCACCAACGATCTTCTTGTAACCGGTCCACTTCGAGGCGATCTTCACCCGGGTCGCGAACTTCCCGGCCGAGGTCGCCGCGTACAGATACACGTCCCCGGTCGAGGACTGCCGCGCGATCAGATCCGCCCGGCCGTCACCCGTCACATCCCCCGGCGAGGTCAGCACGTTGTACTGGTTCCAGCCGGTACCCAGGGAGGTGTAGGCGTCCTTGGGGACGAAGGCGGTGTTCCCGCAGTCGCCCTTGTACGCGCGCAGTTGGCCGCCGGCCATCCGCACCAGGACGTCATTGCAGCGGTCGCCGTTCAGGTCTCCGTAAGGCACCGGAGTGACGGTGGTCGGCCAGCCGGCTCCCGTCGACTTCCCGGAGAACTTCCCCGAGCCGTTGCCGAGCTGGACGGTCAGGCCACCGGAGGAGTTCAGCGTCAGCAGGTCGCCGATGCCGTCGTTGGGCCCGTAGGTGCCGTCGAAGTCCCGGCGGACTGCGGCGCCCAGGAAGAGCTTGGTCGTGCCGGAGGACGTCAGTGCCGCGCCCGAGCCGTCGGCCGGTCGGACGGTCAGCTGCCACGTGTAGTCCCCGTTGGGGACGTACGCACCACTGGCGGACCGGCCGTTCCAGCGGGTGTCGAGGAGGCCCGAGGTGGCGCCGCCGGTGAGGGTACGGGCGACGGCGCCGGTGGCCCTGTTGCGGAACGTCAGCGTCCAGGAGGCGGCCGGCTTGGAGAGCGTCCAAGTGCCCTGCCACCAGTCCGACTCGTCACTGCTCGACGCCACGCTGAAGGTCGTCGCCGGACGCAGGTAGGTCATCGGCTGGGTGGCCACCCCGCTGGGCACCAGGTGGATCCGGTTCTGGGCGTCGACATACGCGGCGGGGCCGCCGAACTTGTCGACGGTCCAGGTGATTCCGCGCCCGTCGGAGCTTCCGGCGAGGTCGCCGATGGCCCGGGTCGAGGCCGTACCGTCCGCGAAGTCGGTCAGCAGCAACTGCCCCGCGGTGGTGTCGTGCCGTACGAGATAGCCGTCGCCGACCGCCGCCGTACCGGACGGGACGGTGATGTTCTTCTTCGCCGTGCGGTCCCAGATCCCGGCCTTGCCGGTCGGCCCGCAGGACCAGTAGATCCACCGGCCCACGGCCTGGAGCTCCGTGGGCACGCAGGGCGCCCCGGTGCTGAGGGTGCCGGTGGTCTCGTCGCTCTGGAGGTTCGTGGCCTTCAGGACGCCCTTGGTGGAGGTCGCGGTCCACAGGGTGACGCCCCACACCGAGGCGGCCGAGACCGAGCGGGTCACCGTCTGCTCCCCGTCGAGGTCGCCGACGTACTGCTTGGTGGGATTGGTGCCGTTGACGATCACGAAGCCGCCGGTGACTTCGGCCACGGTGCCGGAGGTCGATCCGGTGCGCAACAGCCCGGAGGCGTTCGGGTCGAGCGGCTGCACGGAGGCGCCGTCGGGGTCGGTGAACACCGTGACGCTGCGGCCGTCCCCGGTGGCCCACGGACCCGTCTCCCCCCCGTGCGTCCATTGGCGCCAGGTGGCCGCGCCGGGCGTGACGGTCGTTCCGCTCGTCGCGACCGGCCGGGTGTAGTACGCGCCGTAGAAGCTGCTGTTGGCTTCATCGGTCGCCAGGGTGCCGTTTTCGAGCGACAGTCTGTTGATCGTCGCGGCTACCGGCGAAACGGCCGTCACCTCGGAGAGGACGGGCACGTCCGCGCCGGTGGCGGTCACCCTCCGCACCGCCCAATGGGCGGAGTCGGCGCCGCCGACGACGAGCACGCTGCCGTCCTGAGCGGCGGTCACCGAGGTGTTGGCGTGCCGCAGCAGGGTCTGCGGGTCGCCGCCCGCGAGCGGTACGGCCATCAGGGGCTCGCCCGAGACATCGACCATGTTGTGCGGATCGGAGGGGACCGACCGGGCGGTCACGAGCCACCCGCCCGCGATGGCGAAGTGCGGCGTGCCCTCCGTCCCGGGCAGCGTCACGGTCGTCTCGGCAGCGGCCAGGTCGTCGCGTTGCAGGACGTGGGCGGTGTTGCCGGACGCGTACCAGACGAGCCGGTCGGCGCTCAGCGCCACGGCGGTGGGGGCGGCGCTGACGACCATGTCGCCGGTGACCTTGGCGGCGGCCAGGTCGACGAGCGCCAGGTGTTGCGCGCCCGCCAGGGCGTAGCTGACGACGGCCGTGCCGCTGTCCCCGCCCAGAACGTTGAAGTTGGCGGTGATACCGGTGGGCCAGCCGTCGACGAGCGTGCCTCCGTCGGGTGCGCCGCCTCCGTACAGCCACAGCACCAGGTGGCCGTCGGCGTCCGCGGCCTGGGTGAGGACATGCGCGCCGAGGGTGGACCAGTAGGTGCCGTGGGTGATGGGGACATCCGTCGCGGTACCGGCGGCGAGGTCCTTGAGGACGACCTTCTGCGTGGGCGAGGTGACATAGTCGGCCACGACATCGGACGACGAACCGAGGTACGCGGGGATCTCCACCCGGTTCAGCTCACCCAGTTCGGTGGTCGTACCGTCGTCGTAACGGGTCCACAGGTAGCCGGACCCGCCTTCCTGGGCGTGCAGATAGCCGGTCGGCCCGGCGCTGTAGATCCGGTCGGCTCGCGGGGCGTACCGGTCCGACTGGAACACGGTCTCGGCGGAAGCCGTCGTGGCCGCGCGGGCGGGCGCGGACAGAGCTCCCGGGCCGGTCACGGCGAGAACGGCGAAGGCGGCGATGCCGCCACGGACGAGGGCACGACGGGCCACCCGTTCCTCCTGTGATTCACGAAGAAGGCATGGCAGGGCAGCGCAGCGACACTGCGGAATTCTCAAGCCCCCCGGCCGGCCCCCATGCAAGTGGCGTGAGCATAACAGCAGTCACATAGGTAATCGAAGGCAAATACGCGCGCCCGCCCGGCACCGCTGCGGGCCGTGCCGCCCGAAGGCGCGTACACCGCATTGCTGACGGCTCACGGGGCGGACTGAGAAAGCCCGCAGCGTGCCCAGCTGTCTCAGAGCCCGAGCGCGTGCGTGAGCGCGCTCACGAAACCTTCGGGCGGCGGCGACCCGATCGGCGTCGGCGTGTGGGCGGTTCAGCTCACCGATGATGTACGCCCGTGGACACCGGCCCCGATCACGCAGCCGTAGCCGGGGACGACGCGCCGTCGTTTGCGCCGTCCGAGCTGCTCTCGGCTGTGGAGAGCAGGCCGCCGGAGAGCGAGGGCCCGGTGATCGGGCGCCGGTCGTGATGTCCGCGGACGTGATCGCGGTGTCGGCTGCGGCTGACGCGCTCAGTGGGCCGACACAACCTGCCACAAGTGCGAGCGTCATTCCCGCGGCGGCTCTGCCACGTACGTAGCGAGCGGATCATAGCGGCGCCACGCATACAGCAACAGAACGGGCCCGGACCGACGAGGTGCGTCGGTCCGGGCCCGTTCAGCGGGTCAGCGGGTCAGCGGCGGTCAGCCGTTGCGCTTCCAGCGCGGCTTGCGCTCGATGTTGCCGGCGCCGGTGGTGCCGGTGCGGTGGCCGGCGGGGCGGGCGGCGGGGCGCTCGTCACGACGGTCGCGGTTGAAGGGGCGGTCACCGGCGGGGCGGTGGTCGCGGTTGTAGGACGACGGGCGGTCGTCGCGGCGCTCGTAGGAGGACGAAGCCGGCGCCGCCGACGGCGCTGCCGAGGACGGACGCGCGGCGGGACGCTCGTCGCGACGGTCACGGCTGTTGTAGGACGGACGGTCGTCACGACGCTGGTACGACGAGGAAGAGGACGACGGACGGGCGGCCGGGCGCTCGTCACGGCGGTCGCGGCTGTTGTACGACGGACGGTCGTCACGACGCTCGTAGGAGGACGAGGACGACGGACGGGCCGGGCGGTCGTCGCGACGGTCACGGCTGTTGTACGACGGACGCTCGTCGCGGCGGTCGCGGCTGTACGAGGGGCGCTCGTCGCGGCGGTCGCGGTTGTTGTACGACGGACGGTCGTCGCGGCGGCGGTCGAAGCTGCCCCGGTCGTCGCGGCGGTCGCGCTGCTCGGCGGCGGGCTGCTTGGCCTGGGCCGGGACAGCGGCTGCGGCGGCCTCTGCGGCCAGCGCGGCTTCGGCGGCCTTGGCGGCGATCGCCTCGTCCGGGTCCTCGCCGCGCTCGCGGGCGGCGCGCCCGGTGAGGCGGTCGGCCTCCTCTCGCAGCTCGGTGGCACGGCGCTGGGCGCGCTCCAGCTGGCGGTTGAGGTCGGCGACCTCGCGCTCGGCCTGCTGGGCCGCGTTCTGGACGGCGTCGGCCTGGACGTCGGTCAGCGACCGGGCGCCGGTGATGCGGGAGACGTCCTCGTCGAAGGCGCCGCCGCCACCGATGATGTGGCGCGTGGCGTCGACGCCCGCGTCCTCCATGAGGCGGAAGATCTGTTTGCGCTGGTGCGGCAGGGCGAGCGAGACGACGGTACCGGACTCACCGGCGCGGGCGGTGCGGCCCGAGCGGTGCAGGTAGTCCTTGTGGTCGGCGGCCGGGTCGACGTTCAGCACGAGGCCGATGCCGTCCACGTGGATGCCGCGGGCGGCGACATCGGTGGCGACGAGCACATTCACATGCCCGTCCTTGAAGTCCTCGAGGGTGCGGGTACGGGCGCCCTGCGTCATACCGCCGTGCAGCGCGTCGGCACGCACACCGGCCTCGATGAGCTGCTCGGCGACGCGGTCGGCGCCCATCTGGGTCCGCACGAAGATGATCGTGCGGCCCTTGCGGGAGGCGATGGCGGCGGTGACCGGCGCCTTGTCCTTCGGCTTCACGACGAGCACGTGGTGGCTCATGGTGGTGACCGCGCCCTGGGCCGCGTCGACCTCGTGGGTGACCGGATCCTTCAGGTAGCGCTTGACCAGCGAGTCGATCTCGTTCTCCAGCGTGGCGGAGAACAGCAGGCGCTGGCCGCCCTGCGGGATCTGGTCGAGGATCTCGGTGACCTCGGGCAGGAAGCCCATGTCGGCCATCTGGTCGGCTTCGTCCAGGACGGCGATCTGGACCTGGTCGAGCGAGGCGGCGCCCCGGTTCATCAGGTCACGCAGCCGGCCCGGGGTGGCGACGAGGACGTCGACGCCGCGCTCGAGGGCGTAGATCTGGTTGGACATCGAGGTGCCGCCGCAGACGACCTTCATCTTCAGGCCGAGGACGTCACCGTACGGCTGGAGCGCGTCGGCGACCTGCATCGCGAGCTCGCGGGTCGGGGTGAGGATGACGCCGCGCGGGTGCTTCCTCTCGGTGTGGCCGCCGGACAGCAGGGTCAGCAGCGGCAGGCCGAAGGCGAGCGTCTTGCCGGAGCCGGTGCGGCCGCGGCCGAGGATGTCCTTGCCGGCCAGGGCGTCCGGGATGGTCGCGGCCTGGATCGGGAAGGGGTCGGTGACGCCGTTCTGTGCCAGCTTGCGGACGATGGGCTCGGCCAGGCCGAGGTCGCCGAAAGTGACGCTGGGGGCGTCATCGGGAGTCTCATCGGTGATGTCGTCGGCGCCCTCGGTGATGGCGTCGTCGATGGTGGTGCTGTCGGCGCCCGCAGCGATGTCGGCGGTGTCGGTGACGACATCGGTGACGACCTCGGGGGTGGCGTCGGCGGCAGTGTCGGCCGTTGATTCGGCTGTCGCCGCGGAGACGGACTCGACGATCTCGATGGAGTCGTCCGCAGGCGTGGCAGAACGGTCGGCAGTATCAATGGGCATGCTTGAGCAGAACCTCTCGGAGTGACGGCACGCGCCAACTCCGCAGTTCGCACACGACCGCCTCAATGCGGTCAGCCACCGGAGATAAGGAACGCGCCACGCGCCGCGCTTCGCCCTCTTTCAAAAGGAACAGCGGCGCCGGGCATGGGGATCAAACGATCTCTCAGCATACGCATCGACTCCCGCTTTGGCCAATCGACGACCAACCAACGGCCGATCGACCGCACCGGGCGTGATTCACGTCACGGCGCACCCGCTCCGGTGGCCGGCGGAGCACTCGACGGCGACGGCTCCGGGGACGCCGGCGGCGACGATTCGGGCGGCGACGGCTCCACATGGCTCGCCGACGGCGACGGCTCCGGCGGCCCGCCCGGACCGGACGGCTTCCCCGGCCCGGGGTCCGATGGCTTGGCGGACGGCTTCCCGGCCGACGGCTGCGCGGACGGCTTGCCCGGCCCCGGAGCCGACTCCTGCGCGCTCGCCGACGGCGACCCAGAGTCCTTGTCGGCGGACGACGGAGCGCCCCCCTTCCCCGGCCTGCCGCCGCCGTCGCCCGGCTGCCCCCAGTTCGCGCCGCCGACCGACTGCGGCCCGTCGGCCCCGCTGACGGAGCCCGTCGCCCCGCCCTGGCCCGGCGGCCTGGAGTCGTCGTGCGCCCGCACACTCATGCAGCCGGTCACAGCCAGTACGGGCAGAAGCAGGGCGGCCACGGCACGGGCGCGTACGGGGAGGGGTTTCATGACGGCCACCTCTGCGGAGTTCGGGAGTGTCGCGCTGCCCAACGCCCCCACGGCCCGCCAGGACACGCGGCGGGCTCCTCCGGTAGCGTTGTGACCATCGGCGGTGGGGCCCGCCGCACCCGAATCGCGGCACACACGCCGCCAACGATCCCTACTGGTGACGGCCCGCCGTGCGAAGTAGGAGACGTATATGAGCGGCCCCGAACCCGGGCTGACGACCGGCCCCGGCCACGCCGCCGACCCTTTCCGCCCCGCGCCCCCCGCACAGCGCGGCATCCGACTCCCGGTCCTGGCCGCCGTCTCCCTGGGCGGTGCCCTCGGCGCCGCGGCCCGCTACGGCGCGGGGCTGCTGTGGCCCGACGGGCCCGACGCCTTCCCGTGGACCACGTTCGGGATCAATGTCCTCGGCTGCGCCGTGATCGGCGTCCTCATGGTGCTGATCACCGAGGTCCGGCCCTCCGCCCACCACCTCGTCCGCCCCTTCTTCGGCACCGGCGTGCTCGGCGGCTTCACCACCTTCTCCACGTACGCGGTGGACGTCCAGCGCCTGGTGGACCACGGTAGGCCCGGCCCCGCCCTGGCCTACCTGGCCGCGACACTGCTGGCCGCGCTGGTCTCCGTATGGGCCGCCGCGGCAGCGACTCGCAGCCTGTTCAACAGGAGCACCCGATCCAGCAGGAGCAGCCGATGAGGCTCACCGGTCCCGCACTCCGGCTCACCGTCTTCATCGGCGAGAGCGACACGTACCACCACCGCCCGCTGCACAGCGAGATCGTCCACCGCGCCCACGCCGCCAGGCTCGCCGGAGCCTCTGTCTTCCGCGGCGTGGAGGGCTACGGAGCGTCCTCGCTCATCCACACCACCCGGCTGCTCTCACTCAGCGAGGACCTGCCGGTCGCCATCGTGATCGTCGACACGGAGGAGCGGGTCCGGGCCTTCCTGCCCGTGCTGGACGAACTCGTCACCGAGGGCCTGGTGATTCTCGACACGGTCGAGGTGATCCATTACACCGGCCGGGCGGACCGCGAGGAGCCGCGGAAGTGAACTGGCTGCTCGTGATCGCCGGCGCCATGGTCGGCGCCCCGCTCCGCTATCTCACCGACCGCGCCGTCCAGGCCCGCGTGGACGGTCACCACGGGGTCTTCCCCTGGGGCACCCTCACCGTCAACATCACCGGCAGCCTCGTCCTCGGCATCGTGACCCGCGCCGCCTCCTCGGCGGACGTCCGGCTGCTCCTCGGCACCGGCTTCTCGGGGCCCTGACCACATACTCGACGTTCTCGTACGAGACCCTCCGCCTCGCCGAGGAGGGCGCCCGCTTCTACGCCGCCGCGAATGCCGTCGTGAGCGTCGTCGCCGGGCTGGGCGCGGCGTTCACCGGAGTGGCGGTGGCGCGGGCCCTGCGGGGGTGACAATGGCCCCGTGCTGGAGATGACACGCGACACGTTCGAGGGTCTGGTCAGCGATGCGCTGGACACCATTCCCCCCGAGCTGACCCAGGTCATGGACAACGTGGCCGTCTTCGTGGAGGACGAGCCCGACCCGTCCGACCCCGATCTGCTCGGGCTGTACGAGGGGACTCCGCTGACCGAGCGCGGCGAGTGGTACGCCGGGGTCCTGCCGGACCGGATCACCGTCTATATGGGCCCGACACTGCGGATGTGCCGGACCTCCGCCGAGATCGTCACGGAGGTCGCCACCACCGTGGTCCACGAGGTCGCCCACCATTTCGGCATCGAGGACGAACGGCTGCACGAGCTCGGTTGGGGCTGACCGGTCCGCATGGTCCGCCCGCCTTACGGGCATACGAGGCCAATGGTCGAGCTGGTCCGAATCCGTCACGCACCCAACCCGAGCCCCACCCCCACCCCCCGTCTCTACGTCCGCGCGATCATCCTCATCGCTGTCACCCTTCTCGGCGGGTGGCTGGGCCTGGTCGTCCTCGGCACCACCGACGAGCCGGTCGGCCCGATGAACACCCGGATGTCACTGCACCCGGCCCTCAGCGGCGGCACACAGGTGAACGTAAGCCCGCTCGGCTCCCTCTCGCTGGCCAGTCACGAAGGCCCGCTGCGGCTCCAGGTCGACATCAACACACTCGACCCCGTGCGCGCCCAGGCCCTCGTCAAGCACCCCGAACGACTCAGCGGCCTCCAGAGCGAAGTCACCCACGATGTGGCGCACAGCGCCGTCCAGTTGGCCGTCCAGTCCTCCGCCGCGGTCCTCCTCGGGGCCACCACGCTCGGCCTGGTCGTCTACCGCCGTCCGCGCCGGGCACTGGCCGCCGGGGGGCTGTCACTGGCCCTGCTGGCCGGCTGCGCCGGATCGGCGTACGCGACGTGGAACCCGAAATCGGTCCTGGAGCCGAAGTTCTCGGGGCTGCTGAGCAGCGCGCCCTCAGTGGTCGGCAACGCCCGCAGCATAGTCAGCGACTTCGACGTCTACCAACAGGAACTGGCCCGCCTGGTCACCAACATGACCCGGCTCTACGACGTGGCCTCCACCCTCCCCGCGTACAACCCCGACCCGACCACCCTGCGGGTGCTGCACGTCTCCGACATCCATCTCAACCCCGCGGCCTGGCCGATCATCCAGTCGATGGTCGCCGAGTACAAGATCGACATGATCATAGACACCGGCGACCTCATGGACCACGGCACCACCGCCGAGAACGGCTTCACCGCCTCCATCCCCAACCTCGGCGCCCCCTACGTCTTCGTCCGCGGCAACCACGACTCCCTCTCCACCCAGCAGTCCGTCGCGAGCCGCAAGGGCGCCTACGTCGTCGACAACGGCAAGTCCGTACTGGTCAAGGGTGTCCGCATAGCCGGCATCGGCGATCCGCAGTTCACCCCCGATCGCACCGTCGTCGCCGCCGGCGACCCCGCCGAGCGCACCGCCGGCCGCAGCCTCGCCGCCGCCATCCGCCGCCAGAACGCCACCGGCTCGTCCGTCGACATCGCCATCGCCCACAACCCGGTCGCCGCCGCCGAGACCGACGGCACGGTGCCGCTGGCACTGGCCGGCCACCTCCACCACCGCGAGACCTCCGTGCTGGCGCACGGCACCCGGCTGATGCTCGAGGGCTCCACCGGCGGCGGCGGCCTGCGCGCCGTCCAGAACAAGAGCCCCGAAAAGGTCGAGGCGTCCGTCCTCTACCTCGACCGCGACACCCACCGCCTCCAGGCCTGGGACGAGATCACCCTCGGCGGCCTCGGCCTCACCACCGCCGAAGTCAGCCGCCACCTGCCGGGAGAGATCAAACCCGGCCACTCCGCCTCCCCCACACCAGTGGCCACGCCGGTGCACACGCCGGTGCCGACACCGGAGCCCACGCCTGTGCCGACACCGAAGCCCTAAACCGTTTTGGCGATCTCCCAGGACATCCCATATGCTTCTCACGTCCCCGACGGCCGCAAAACCGCCCGGCGGGCCATCAGCCCTCATCGTCTAGTGGCCCAGGACGCCGCCCTTTCAAGGCGGTAGCACGGGTTCGAATCCCGTTGGGGGCACGCAGTCGCAGTGCGTTACCGCAGGTCAAAGATTGTTTCGATCTTGGACCTGCGGTTTTCGCATTATGGGGCACCACGCGGACCGATCTCAGCGAAAGCCGAACGCCGCAGGTCCTAGGCTAGATCGCGACACCGAGCGCAGCGCACGGGTTCGAACCCCACCTTTGCCCTGAATGTTCTAATTTTCATCCTCTGTCGCCAATCGGGCAACCTGCGAATGTGACTCTCCGTAGATCTCCGAGATCTCAACCTTGTACGCACTGCAGATGGCCACGAACCGGAGCACACCTTGAGGCATGCGGAACTGTAGGCATGCGCACGCTCCATCCGCACGCGCAGTCCGTCTCGCATGGCGTAGTGCAACGCAGGTCATCGCGCCGCCAGGTAGAGGCGATCTTGATCTGGCACCGCCATCGAACAGTCCACAGCATCACCCCTGACCTGCTGAAGGCATTGACCAGCCACACGCACAATCGGTTCGGTGTCCATAGCGATGACGACACATGTCGCAGATGCCGACCGTCCTCCAAACGTCCGGCCCCCTGGCATCGCCCTGCTCGACGTCAGTCCCGACCGGGCGGCTGGCCCAGCCCTCCCGACCTGATCAGCCAGCAGGTCGCAATTGCTCAGGTCGGGCACCATGGAGTGCAAGATATCGCGTTCCCAACAATAGCCCTATAACCGACAAATCAACCGCTGGAGCCACTAGGGGAGCGACCCACGGTGGCACGCCCAAGCGCAACGCGAGGGTCCTGACATTCCCGAAACCGAACAGGAATGTGCTCGAAGGGACCCTTCACCGAGGTCGCCCTGGAAGTGGACATCGACCGGTTCAAGCGGCTCCTCATCTCACGCCTGTCGGCCTTTCCCGCTCCCGCGGAGAGCTGACGCGAACCGGTCGCCCTGACCGGTGCCAGGCGTCAGCCCCCGGACGCTACGCCGAGCCTCTGCATCTGATCGGGCTGTTCGGCGGGCGCGGTGCCCTCTCAGGTCGGTCGATCACGCCGACCCGCCGCCGCGGGAGGCACCCGCGCCGTCAGGCGCACCGCTCATCCGCGCGAGCACCTGGAAGAGGGCAGCGAGGTCGCGCCCGCCGTAGCCCTGTTCGCGTGCCACGGTCAGGATCTCGTCCGTGGTGGCCGTCGCGGGCAGCGGCACGCCGAGTGCGTGGCCGGCCTGCAGGGCGAGGCGGATGTCCTTCTGCATCAGCTCTACGTCGAACCACGCCTCCTCAGGCAGATCCAGCATGAGCGGGACGCGGGCCTTCAGGGCCGGCGAGCCGATCGCGCTCCCCGTCATCACATCGGCCGCCAATTTCGGATCGATTCCACCGCGCTCGGCAAGCAGCAGGCCCTCGCTGAAGGCGAGCGTCTGGACGCCGAGGCTGATGTTGATGGCAAGCTTCAGCACAAGCCCCTGACCGTTGTCGCCGACGTGGGTGACGGTACGGCCGAGTTGCCGCAGCAGTGGCTCGACCGTACGGAAGGCGTCCTGCGGGCCGCCGACCATGATGGCGAGGCTGCCGTCCTCGGCCGCCGGGACGCTGCCGGACACCGGGGCGTCCAGCATCCGCGCGCCGCGCGACCGCACCCGTTCCGCCAGCTCTTGGCTGGTCTGCGGGCTGACGGTGCTCATGTCGACGTAGATCTTGCTCGGGCCGAGGCCGGCCAGGATCCCGTCCGGGCCGGTGGTGATCGCGTCGAGTGCGGTGTCGTCGGCCACCATGCTGAAGACGACGCTCGCCGCCTCGGCCACCTCGCGCGGCGTGTCGCGCCACCGCATACCCCGTTCAATGAGCCCGGCCGCCTTCGACGCGGTGCGGTTGGTCCCGTACACCTCATGGCCTGCGGCGACCAGGCGGCCGGCCATCCTGCCGCCCATCGCCCCGAGACCGACGAATCCGATCGTGATCATCTTCCCTGTCCTCTCGGCTGCCGTTCCCCCAACCGTTCTCGATCTCCTTCACATTCTCGTCGGAGAGCTCCAGCCCCGCAGCCGCGACGATCGGCTCGACCCGGAAACCGCTGGTCAGACCTTCAACCGTTCATCCGGCATGAGGGCAAGATCGCCGCTCACACCGCGGACCGCGCCCAAAGTGGCGGTCGTACCTACCGCTGCTCACTGCCGGTTTCCAACGCTTCAAGATCGGGAATTGCTCATCACCCTGAATCCCCGTCACCCACCGTTTCCTGTCCACGACGACCCTCGAAGGGATCACCGAAATGACCGCGCTCACCTTGCAGAACGCCATCGCTCGAACTGAGGCCGGCCGCGCCCGCGCCGCCGAACTCGCAGTGGCCATGAACATCGCGATCGTCGATGCCGGCGGGCATCTGCTGCACTTCTCCCGGATGGACGACGCGGAGCTCGGCACCGTCGACATCGCCATCAAAAAGGCCAGAACCGCGGCGCTGTTCAGGAGGCCGTCCGCAGCGATCGGCGAGGACTCCCAACCGGGAGGCCCCCTCTACAACATCGAGAGCACCAACGGCGGGCTGGTGTCCTTCGGCGGTGGCCTGCCGATCACTGACGAGGGAGGCCGCACCATCGGCGCTGTCGGCGTCTCCGGGGGCACGGTCCCGCAAGACGTCACAGTCGCGGAGGCCTGCCTTACGTGACAGTCCGCGATTGCCGGCCGGTCCCCTGCCGTCAGCTGTTTTCAGGGGTGGCGTTTTCTGGACAGTTGTCCATACCCCGGGTGGACGCCCGGGGTAAGGCCCTGCTGGCCGACGACGAGTTCCAACAGCGCGGTCAGTTGTGCCCGCTGATCGCGGTCCAGGGCGGCGCAGATGTCGTCCTCGTGCGCGGAGGCCAATTGCCGCACCTCGTCCAGTACGCGATGGCCTTCGGCGGACAGGTGGAGCGCGTGATGACGGCGATCCTCGGTGCTGCGCCGCCGCTCCACCAAGCCCTTGTGGTCCAGGTTGTCGATCAAAGTGACGACGCGGCTGGGCACGACTCCCAGATCGGTGGCCAACGATCTCTGACTGCGGCCCGGTTGGCCGGCGATCATGCGCAGTAGCCCGACATCCGGCGGGGTCAGCCCGAGGTGGCCGACCCGTTCGGCGAAGCGGCCCGCGGCGTGCGCGCCGACCTGGGCGAGCAGGAACGCCGCACCCCCCCTTGGCCGTGGGGCCGACGCGTCGCGCTCTTCGCTTGCTTGCCGCGGTGTGGTCACCCAGCTATGGTACGTGAAGCAGAATGATTCTCTATTGTGAACTGTTCCCTTGAGAGAACGGAGTGGGCCGATTCCCCGTCACCGAGCCCGAGCGAAGGAATGACATGAACGCCGATATGACCGAACGGCTTGTGCGGTTCCAGCAACCCGAAAAGACCCTGACCTACCTCGGGGGACTCGCCGAGTTCCTGCGCGCACAACGGGAACCCACCCTCGACACCAGGGCTGTCACCAGCGGGCTGCATCTCGACGACGGCCTGCACCTCACCCTGGCCGGGCAGCGGGCCATAGCCGTCGCTCTGGTCCACGCCCTCGCGGAGCTCTCATGAAGCTGCTGATCTTCGGCGCCACCGGCGGCACCGGCGCCCACCTGCTCACCCAAGCCCTTGACGCCGGGCACAATGTCACCGTCATCGCCCGTGACCCCGGCAAGGTCGTCCCCAAGGAGCACAGCAGCCTCACCGTGCTCGGCGGTGATGCACTCGCCCCCGGGACATGGCAATCAGCCGTCGCCGGCCACGACGCGGTCCTGTCGTGCCTGGGCAGTACGGACCGCAAGCACCCCACAACGGTCTACTCGCAAGGCACGGCGAACATCGTCAAGGCCATGCGCGAACACACGGTGCGTCGCCTCGTCTGCCTGTCCTCGGCCGGCCTGGAGATACCGCCCGGCATCCCGCTGTCCCAGCGCCTGGTGACCAAGCTCGTCGTCCAAAGGCTCTACCGCCACGGCTATGCCGATATGGCCGAGATGGAACGCGTCGTCACCAGCAGCGACACCCATTGGACGATCATCCGTCCACCGATGCTCACCGACGGACCGCTCACCCGCCGCTACCGGACCGCAGAGAACGCCCACGTGTCCCATCCGACATCCCTGCCCCGCGCCGATCTTGCCCACTACATGCTCACCCACACCGACGACCCGCACACGTGGAAAGCGATCGTCGAGATCACGCGCTGAACCCATCGAGCCGGTCGGCCCGGAGACGACGAAGGGGTCTGCCCTCGACCGGCTGGTCGAGGGCAGACCCCACGTCTGGCCCTGGTCGGGCTACTTCTTGAAGCCGTAGTCCATCAGCTTCTTCGCATCCGCCGTGCGGGTGGTCACAGAGGAGGAGGCGAGGACCGTGCCGATGACCGTCTTGCCGTTCCGGGTGGCGGCGAAAACCAGGCAGTACTTGGCTTCCGGGCCCGAGCCGGTTTTGATGCCTATGGTGCCCGAGTAGCTGCCGAGCAGCGTGTTGGTGTTGGTCCACGACATGTAGCGGTAGCCGCCGCTCTTCGTCGTGACCTTCTGCTTGGTCGACTTCGTCTTCACGACCGTACGGAACGTGGAGTACTTCATCGCGTTGCTGGCGAGCTTCGTCAGGTCGCGCGGCGTCGAGTAGTTCGAGTTATTACCTATGCCGTCGAATGAATCGAAATGCGTGTTTTTCAGGCCAAGGCCACTGGCCGTTGAGTTCATCTTGCCGATGAACGATTTCACGCGTGCGGCCCGCGTGGACCCGCTGCCGTACTTGTCGGCCAGCGCGTACGCCGCGTCGCAGCCGGACGGGAGCATCAGCCCGTACAGAAGCTGGCGGACGGTGACCTTGTCGCCGACGATCAGATGGGCCGACGACGCGTTCTTCGCGACGATGTAGTCGCTGTACGCCTTCTGGATGGTGACCTTGGAATCCAGGTTGAGGTTCTTCTGGGCGAGCACCACCCGGGCGGTCATGATTTTGGTGGTGGAGCCGGTGGAACGACGGGTGTCCGCGGCCTTGGTGAAGAGGGTCGCCCCAGTGCCGTTGTTCATCACGAAGCCGCCGGCGGCGACGATCGTGGGTGTCGCGAGCGTGGCGGCCTGCGCCGAGGCGGCGAACGCCCCGGCCGTCAGGACGGCTCCCGCGGTGACGATAACCGCAGATACGCGACGAATGCTCTTAATGCCGGTTTTCAAGATGAATTCTCCCAAATGCCCCTGCAATGCGGTCACACAAAAATGCCGCTTGCTCATAAGACGCATGGGATTGGCGAATGGATGTACGACCTACGAAGCTTTTTCGGCCCCGTCCGGCGTTGTGAACTCCTACGAACAGCACGGACGTACGCCGCGAGGCGGGTCAGCGGCATGGAGCCGCTGTCCCGCCTCGCCTGTCTGTTGGACCTGTTGGGCCTGTGGGCCCGGTGGGCCCTGCGGCTGCGGTCAGCCGCCGATGGGGCGACGCGGCGTGTG
>NZ_SUMC01000339.1 GCF_005047355.1 Actinacidiphila oryziradicis | reverse complement strand
CGCAATATGGACTCGCGTTCCTGCACGCACAGCGGGTTCCCTTGACTCAACTGCCGCAACCTCCGGTTCAGCGCAAAGTGATCATGATCTCACGATGCACTGACCAGTTGAGAGCGCCCCGCCTATGGCCTGACACAGGCGCGGCCGAGCTTCTACGTGAGTTTGGGCGCGTCGATCCTCGGCGGCGTAGTGCTGGTCAGAAGGTGCGGACTCGCAATGGCTGTTCCGTTGTAGCCCGTGGTTGGCGCGCGCGTCACGCGCGCGGAGCGGTCCAGATAAGCGGGGCCGATGCTCACATCCCCTTTCACATTCCGAGATCGGTTGATGGAGCGGGGCCTGCTTTTGGCGGGCTGGGGCGGCGCGTCTTTTTAGACCATGCTCAGCAGGTGATCTGTTGGGCTGTAATCAATCTTCCAATCGGCATAAACCCCCAGGACCCCGTCCTGGCGGCACCTCAACCCAACGGTCACCCAGCGGACCGATCCGTCGTCGGCGAGCGAGAAAGCGATAGCCGCCTCGAACTCCTCGCTCCCGCACGGGCATCCGGCCGCCCGAGGATCCGCGTCCTCCCAGAACTCCTCGCTATCCGCGATGAACGCACGGCTGCCGCAAGCAGAGCACTCCCGCTCAGCTCCGCCCTCGATGTCATCGACGAGCACAAAGAACACACGCCCGTCGCACGCACTGCACACGGAAGGAGCGATCTTCACGAGACGGCCGCCGCCAGCGTCGCGGAGAAACGCCGCGAGCTCCGCAGAGACACCGTCGCCAACCTGATCATCAGCCTGCACCGGCACATCGTTCCAGAAGCCCCCAACCAGCACCCGTCCACTTGACCAAAGACATAGGGGCACCCCCCACGTTGGGGAAGGTGTTCTTCGCCAGCGGCCTTCGGGCCAATTCGCGCTCTGTGTCGGGAGATGCTGCTACGGTCTGAGTCAGTGGCAGACGCGCCTGCCCGTTCCTAAGCGCCGATCCCACGCTATCGACGTGACGAAGGACAAGAGGGTCTTCAACTGTTGATGGTTTGGCTGCGTGTTCCTGTATGAATCGGGCGGTGTCGGCGGGTGCGTGTCTTTGTGTGATGGTCGGTCGTTAGGCCGATCGGATGCGGGGATGCGTCGTGTTGGCAGGGTGTGCGGGTCGGGTGGGAGGGGGTGGGTGTGGCACGGTTGATGGCGACGGCGACGTGTACTGCCTTCCGTGGCCTGGTCGAGGCCAGTGGTGAGCGGGTGGGTCAGCGGGTGCTGTCGGAGCGGGTGTCCTTCCTCGCCGGGCTGTGCCAGGACTTGACCCGGGCTCTGATTGCTTCCCGGTGGGATGAGGCCTCGCTGGATGTGCTGGCCGC
>NZ_SUMC01000338.1 GCF_005047355.1 Actinacidiphila oryziradicis | reverse complement strand
GGCGGCCGCGGCGTGGATCCGGCGCTGGCATCGTCGGGGGCCGCAACGACGTTGATAGGTGGGAGCAGGCGAAGATTCCTACCGCTGGCAGTTCCAGCAGTTGACCGCTGGCGGCCATCATCGTCCGGCCGCCTTCACCGAGCGATCGCCGCACTCGCTCCCGGCGGGCTGGATGCCGCAGCACCACCTCGTCGTCCCCCAGCACACCGTCCACGTCGTGGCAGGGCCGCCGATCGACCTGAGCGCCTTTACGCTACGACCTGAAGCGCGCCGTGGACGAGCAGCGCAAGGAGAGGAGGCCGGCCGGTGACGACCCGTGTCGCTGTTTTCGGGGCCGGGTCCTGGGGCACAGCTTTCGCCATGATCCTGGCCGACGCGGGGTGCGAGGTCGCCCTGTGGGGGCGCCGCCCTGAACTGGTCGACGCCATCAACACCACCGGCACCAACCCGGAGTACTTCCCGGGCGTCGAACTCCCGTCCGGGATCACGGCGACGGCGGACCCGGCGAAGGCCGCGGCGGGCGCCGAGTTCGCGGTGCTCACGGTGACCGCGCAGACGCTGCGTGCCAACCTCTGCGCCTGGACGTCGGTGATCGGCGCGGACACGGTGCTGGTCAGCCTGATGAAGGGCGTCGAACTAGGCACGGCCAAGCTGATGAGCGAGGTCATCGCGGAAGTCGCGGGCGCCGGACCGGAGCGGATCGCGGTCGTGTCAGGCCCCAACCTGGCCGGCGAGATCATCCGCCGGCAGCCCGCCGCGAGCGCCGTGGCCTGCCAGGACGAGTCCGTCGCCAAGCGGCTCCAGGCGGCCTGCCACACGGGCTACTTCCGCCCCTACACCAGCGGCGACGTGGTCGGCTGCGAGTTGGGCGGCGCGGTGAAGAACGTCATCGGCCTGGCCGTCGGCATCGCCGACGGCATGGGCCTGGGAGACAACACCAAGGCTTCGCTGATCACCCGCGGCCTGGCCGAGACCACCCGCCTCGGCCAGGCGATGGGCGCCGACCCGTACACCTTCGCGGGCCTGGCCGGCATGGGCGATCTGTTCGCCACCTGCTCCTCACCGCTGTCCCGCAATCACACCTTCGGTGCCGACATAGGGCGCGGGATGACGCTGCAGGAGACCATCGCCGCGACCAAGCGGACGGCGGAGGGCGTCAAGTCGTGCGAGTCCGTGCTGGATCTCGCGCGTCGCCACGGCATCGACATGCCGATCACCGAGATGGTCGTCGACATCGTCCACGACGGGAAGCCCCCGCAGGTGGCCGTCAAGGAACTGATGTCGCGCTCGGCGAAGCCCGAGCGCCGCTGAATCGCGACGTCCGAACGCATCCGAGTAAAAGCGTTTCACGAG
>NZ_SUMC01000337.1 GCF_005047355.1 Actinacidiphila oryziradicis | reverse complement strand
GTGTCGAGCTCGAAGGTGTCACAAGAACGGCCGCTGCAATGAGTGTTGTTGATGACGCCACCCGCGTCGAGTCCTTGTCCGTGTTGTCACGATTCCGTGCCGACTTCTACGACTGCCTGCCGGCCCGGGCCGACACATTGTTCGATCTGACTGACGCGGTGCTGTGCGCTGAGGGTCCGGTAACCTCGCTCGTCGAACTGTCACTGCAGTCGAACTTCCGACGCGGGCACGGTGCTCTGTATGACGCTCTGGCTCGCGGGGCGGTCGACGAAGAGCGGCTGCGATCCCTGCTGGTGAGCCAGCTCCCGGACGAGCCTTTGATGTTCGGCGTGGATGCCTCGACGTATCCCCGGCCGAGCGCGGAGTGCTCGCCGGGCCGGGGGCACCACTACGCGCCCTGCCGCTGCGATGGCGACCGCAAGACCATCCCGGGCTGGCAGTTCCAGTGGATCACCGGGCTGGAGTGGGGCTCGTCCTCGTGGACGCTCCCCGTCGACGTGGCCCGCATCCCGCCCGGCTCCTGCTCCGTGGCGGCGAGCGACGAGCAGATCCGCCGCGTCGCTCACCACCTCGACCACCTCGGCAGGCTCCGAATCGACGGCCGGCCGGCACCGCTGTTCATCCACGACCAGGGTTACAGCGCCTCCGGCCTCACCCACGCCCTGGCCGACGTGCCCGTGCAGCTGCTGGTCCGCATCGCCGGTGATCGTGTTTTCTACGATGGCCGGCCGGCACCGCGCAAGCCCGGCCCCGGCCGCAACGGCGTGCACGGCCACCGCTTCGAACTGTCCGCACCCGTCAACCTCCGCCGCCCCGACCAGATGCTCGTCGTCCCAGATACCCGCCGCTACGGCCGCGTCGAGGTTCGCGCCTGGCACCACATGCACCAGAAAGTCCAGCGCAACGGCTACTTCGCCGACCAGTACCCGCAGCTCAACACCCGCCTGCCAGTAGTCGAGGGGACGGTGATCGAGGTACGGGTCGAGCGCCTGCCCGACGGCCGCAGCCCGCACCGCACGATGTGGCTCTGGCACGCCGACCCCACCGGAACCCCGCCGGACATCGACGTGCTGTGGCGGGCCTACCTGCGGCGATTCGACATGGAGCACACCTTCCGACTGCTGAAGTCGGAACTCGGCTGGACCGCCGCCCGCCTGCGAACTCCCGAACAGGCCCTGCGCTGGACCTGGATCGTCGCCGTCGCCTACGTCCAACTCCGCCTGGCTCGCCACCTCGTCGCAGACCTGCGTCGGCCCTGGGAGAAGCCTCCCCGGCCGGGACGCGGACTGAGCCCGCACCGAGTACGCCGCGGATATCGACATCTGCGTGAACGGCTGGGCACCCCGAGCCGTCTGCC
>NZ_SUMC01000336.1 GCF_005047355.1 Actinacidiphila oryziradicis | reverse complement strand
TCTTCGCGCTGGCCGCGGAGACGGGAGTGCCGGTCCTGGTGCACGCCCCGGCCGAACCGGCCGGCACAGAGCGGGTCGACGACATCGGCTTCGTCGAGCAGATCGGCCGCTTCTGCGACGTCACCATGGGCATGGCCATGATCGCTTTCGCGGGATGGCTGGACAAGTATCCCGGGCTGCGACTCATCGGTGCCACCGGCGGCGGTGCGATGGCGTTGCTGCCGGAGCGCCTCCAGACAGCGGCGCGGCCCCGGCACTGGGGCGGGGGCGCGCCGCCGGCGCAGTCGGCCGCCCCGCCGGCGGCCGACCCGGGCGCGGCACTGCAGCGCATGTACGTCGACACCAGCCCGCTCAGCCCGGCACACCTGAGCCTCAACGCCGAGGTGCTGGGGCCCGAGCGGATGCTGTTCGGCACCGACTCGCCGCCGCTGTCGGTGCCCTTGGAGGAGTGCATCCGCATGATCGAGAAGCTGCCGGTCGACAAGGCGTCCCAGCAGCTCATCCTCGGCGGCAACGCCGAGGCTCTCTTCGACCTCAGGAGCCGTCCGTGACCGCCAAGCAGGACCCCGCAATCGCAGCCGAGCGGTGCACTCCCGAGTTCCGGCGGAAACAGCGCTGGGCAGGCGGCCTTGGCCCGTGACCGGCGCGTGCTCCCGTCGTTGCAACCGTTAGTGGTCCGCCTTGTCATGGCTTCCCTGCCTCGGGCGGCGGGCCTAGTGCCCCCGGATTGTGATCCTCGGGGGCACACTCATGCCCACCTGCCCGGCCGGGGATGTTCGCGGGCCCCGGCCGGCAGGCGCCGCCGAACGCGCCGCCGCCGCTGCCAGGCCCGACGTCACCGATTGCCGCGATGACGAGCAGCAGGGGGTCCGGCTGTATTTGCTGCTGCTTGCCCTGGCGGTGATCCTGCTCGTGGTGGCGGGCCTGGTCTACCTCACCTACCAGCACCCGGCGCTAGCCGACCCCCTGGGAGTCGGCTTCGCGGCGGCGGCCGTCTTGGTGACTGGCCTGGGCTTCGCCCTCACGAGGCAGTGACACAGTGCCGAATGGCTCCCACGACCACTACCGGAACTCTCCGCCGCAACAACCGGCGACAGCCCCGCGCTGAAGGGAATTGTGCTTTAGCCACGCTGCGCGGGGAAGGCGGGCACTCGGGTGACCCGTCCCGCAGAATACCGGTGCCGCCGGCGGCGAACGCGGAGTACTACGCGGAGCGGGTCCGCGGGCCGGCGCTGCTGCTCGCCCCGCACCGGGGTTCGGTGGGGGGGGAGGTGCAGCGCAGGGACGGTGGTTCAGCCCGGCGACCGGCATGCGTGGCCCGCTGGGTCCAGCAGGCCAGGCTCATCCGGAACACACCGGTCACGACGGTCGCGACCGGTCT
>NZ_SUMC01000335.1 GCF_005047355.1 Actinacidiphila oryziradicis | reverse complement strand
TCAGAAGAACGTTCCACGCTCTCGACTACCAGGTCCGACAAATGAGGAAAGAGCTGCTCAAGGCTTCCAGACGCACACGCCGATCATGATCGCAGACATCGCGGATCACAAGATCGGCGACAGAGCCAAGATCCGGGACGGGCAGGTCGCGAACCGTCCGGTCTACGTGGTCATGGGCGTGACGGTCGAGGGACACCGCGACATCCTGGGAATCTGGGCCGGCGACGGCGGTGAGGGCGCCAAGCACTGGCTGCGTGTCTTCACCGAGGTTAAGAACCGCGGCGTCGAGGACGTGCTCATGCTCGTCTGCGACGGGCTGAAGGGCCTGCCCGATGCGGTCGAGGCCGTCTGGCCTCGCACGATTGTCCAGACCTGTGTGGTCCACCTCCTGCGCAACAGTTTCCGTTACGCGGGCCGGCAGGACTGGGACAAGATCGCGAAGGCGCTCAAGCCCGTCTACACGGCATCGAGCGAGGACGCCGCGATGGAACGCTTCCTGGAGTTCTCCGAGGCCTGGGGCGGGAAGTATCCCGCGATCGTGCAGCTCTGGGAAGTCGGCTTCATACTGCCTGCTCCGTCTCGTAGTTGGTGTTCGCTCGCGGCTTGAGGTGGTGCGAGGCGGCCACGCGTTGTTTCCAGTGCGCCTCGATGTCGCTGTTCCAGGTGATGCACCACCGGCGGTGGCGGGCCTGGCGGGCGGTCATCTCGCCGCTGCGGAGCCAGGGGTAGAGGGAAGACTCGTGGATGCCCAGGATGCGGGCGGCCTCGGGCACGGTGATCTCGCCGGGGTTGGTGGGGTTGTTGCGCTTGGAGCCGATGGCGTGCTGGGACCGGATGTGCCGGATGGAGTTCACGCTGAAGGGCCGGCAGTTTCCGGTGAGGAGGCCGCAGCTGTTGAGGTGCTCGGCGATCTCGGCGTCGCTGCGGACATCGAGGAGGTCGCGGACGATGGCGACGGCCTTGGCGGGGTTGCGGTTGGTGCGCCGTTCACAGGTGATCTCGTCGACTGCGCCGGTGTGCCAGCGCACCCCGATGTGAGCGCGGATGTCGTCGACGTGCCGTACGGTGACGTCCGCGATCAGCGTCCGCAGCAACCGCTTGCGGTCCCTGGCGGTGGTCGTCGGGGCGTCCCACAGACGCGGCAGATCGCGGGCGAGGTCCTGCAGGTGGGCGGGCTCGGGCAGGGCCGGCTCGGAGGCGATCAGGTCGGCCAGTGCGGCCTCGCTCTGGGCGAGCGCGGCGAGCTTGGTCTCCCAGCGGGACTCCAGGGAGCGTGCCACCAGCCGGTTTTCCGGTTCGACCTGCCCGAAGGCGCGCTCGGCGCGGTCGGCTTCGTACCGGGCGCGTTCGACGGCGAGCTCGGCGGCCCGGTGCGAGCGTCGATGGCGGTGAT
>NZ_SUMC01000334.1 GCF_005047355.1 Actinacidiphila oryziradicis | reverse complement strand
GTTCGGCCGGCTGCTGGAGTTCGCGCGGCTGACCGACACCCTCCTGATCGACGCCGATGGGGTCTATGACCTGGCCGATTTCAATGATCGCCTGGTCCTCGGGCTGAAGTCCACGATGAGCGAGGCCTTATGCCGACGTCGGCATAACGCTTCTTATGCCGATGCCTGGGTTATGCCGACAAGGCCACGATCACCGCTGGTCGGAGGGACATCGGTGCCAGCCAGGTTGGCATAACCATGAGCCGTCATGGGGGCCTGAGCGGCTGGTCGGAAGACCGAGCGTTTCGACGCGACGCTTGGCCAAGTTCAGGGATTGCTGTCTGAGGGTGAGGTCAGAGCAACGACCTCACCGAATCGCTCCTGCTCGTCCGTCTGTCCGGACGCTGCGGAGACCTCCAGCAGCTCCACGACTATGCCGATGCACTCAGCCCGCGCCCCTCTGTGACCAGCGACGATTGTCTTTGCATCGGCATAACCCAGGCATCGGCATAAGAGGCCGAGCTGCACATCCTGGCTGGGCGTCTGCACGGTGCCCGCAAGGCCGCTGCCGAGCGCGGTGACCTGCGGCTTCCCCTGCCGGTCGGCATGGTCTACGGCGACGACGGACATATCAACATGGACCCCGACGAGGAAGTACGGACCGCGGTCGCCGACGTCTTCGCGCTGTTCGACCAGCACGGCTCCGCGCTCGGCGTGGTCCGTTCCTTCACCGGGCGACGTTTCCCGCGCCGAGACACCGGGGTATGGGCGGGACGCCTGGGCTGGGGCCGCCTCACTCACGGCAGGGCCATCTCGATCCTGAAAAACCCTGTGTATGCGGGTGCGTACGCCTTCGGCCGGAACAACAGCACCCGCAAGGTGCAGCCCGACGGCACCGTGACCTCGCACGTGACCCGCCGGCCCCGCGAGCAGTGGACGGTGCTGATCCCCGAACATCACGAGGGCTATATCTCCTGGTCACGCTATCTGCAGATCGAGACGAAACTCGCCGCCAACCGCACCAGCACCGGGGCCCGACCGCCGCGTGAAGGGCCACCGGTGTGCCAGGGCATCATCTTCTGCGGCTCGTGCGGCTTCCCCATGAACACCAACTACCGCCGCACGGACGGCACCGCCGACTATGTGTGCACCCGGGCCCGCAGCGACGCGGTCCTCACCCCGGGCTGTCACACGATCGCCGCCGCGGCCGTCGACCCCGGGGTGGTCGAGCTGCTGCTGGCCGCGCTCACCCCCGAGCAGGTCAGCCTCGCCCTGGCGGCGTCCGATGAGATCCATCACCGCCATCGACGCTCGCACCGGGCCGCCGAGCTCGCCGTCGAACGCGCCCGGTACGAAGCCGACCGCGCCGAGCGCGCCTTCGGGCAGGTCGAACCGGAAAACCGGCTGGTGGCACGCTCCCT
>NZ_SUMC01000333.1 GCF_005047355.1 Actinacidiphila oryziradicis | reverse complement strand
TTAAGGTGGTCATCGAATTATCGGTACGTCGATTCCGATGCGTCAATGGCGACTGTAAGGCCGTCACTTTTGCCGAGCAAGTTTCCGGTTTGACCACGCCCCATAGCCGCTATACACCTTTACTTCGTGACATGTTGACCGCGATAGGGTTGGCTCTCGCCGGGCGGGCTGGAGTACGCTTGGCTGGCGAATTGGGGATTACCGTTTCCCGGGACGTATTGCTCAGATTGGTCAGAGCCATTCCCGAAGGTGGACCGACTTCCATACGCATACTCGGCGTTGATGACTTCGCATTCCGCCGTGGGCATCGATACGGAACCATCCTTGTGGACTTGGAGACTCACAAGCCGGTCGATATATTCGATGGTCGGGACGGTGAATCGCTAGCGGCGTGGCTACGCCAACATCCAGAAGTCGAAGTTATTTGCCGCGACCGCGCCGGTGGATACGCTGAAGGTGCACGCGAAGGGGCACCGCAGGCCATTCAAGTCGCGGACCGATTTCATTTGTGGCAGAACTTGGGCGAGGCCGTTGAAAAGACGGTCAACGGACACCGGGTAAATCTTGCCGAGCCGTCGCCTGAGCCGCCCGCCTCGCCGGAGACGCCGCAGGTCAACCAACCGTTTCCCGAGAAGAAGATTGTCAAGCGGCTGAGGCAGAATTATGCCGACGTGCAGGAACTTCGCACCCAGAAGCTGTCCCACGCAGCGATCGGACGGAAACTTGGGATGCACCCAGCGACCGTCCGTAAATTTTCTCACGCCCGGTCCGTGGACGACCTCATTGCCAAAACCGAGCAACGCGCCCACATCGTCGATGCATACACCGGACATCTACACCGTCGTTGGAACGAGGGTGAGCGCAACGCAACCCAACTGTTCCGAGAGATTGTGGAGTTCGGTTACAAGGGAGGCGAGCTGGCCGTTCAACGTTACCTTCGGCGCTACCGCGAAGGCAGGGGGCACGCTCCGCAGACCGGACCGAAGCCTCCGACCGTCCGGGAGGTTACCAGTTGGATTATGCGGCACCCCGAAAGACTCAACGCCGACATGGCTACCACGTTGAAACAAATCTTGTCCCGCGATCCAGAACTCAACCGGCTCGCCGAACACGTCCGGTCTTTCGCGGTCATGATGACTGAGCTGGGCGGTGGCCGACTGGAAGAATGGATTGCCATGGTCGAAATCGATACTCTGCCCGCGCTGGCGTCGTTCGCCCGCAATCTCCGTCGTGATCTGGATGCCGTCCGCAATGGACTGACGCTCGCTTATAATTCAGGTCCAGTCGAGGGAAATAATAATCGCGTCAAGATGCTTAAACGACAAATGTACGGCCGCGCGAATCTTGATCTCCTGCGCAAACGCGTACTGTTCGCTCGGTGAGCGAACCATCGGGGATCACAAGATCGGCGACAGAGCC
>NZ_SUMC01000332.1 GCF_005047355.1 Actinacidiphila oryziradicis | reverse complement strand
TGGGTGTCGTAACCGCGTCACTACCAAGGGGCCTGTTCTTTCATGCCCGCGGCCGCACCCGAACCTCCGTCCAGATGATCACCCACGCCGCACACCTCGAACGAGATCCGGTTTGCCACAACGCACTCAGGCGGTCATGAAGCGGGACTTGGCCCCGCGAGCGAAGGCACCACTGGCCCGGCGCTGCCGGATCTGGCTCAGCAGGGATGCGGCCTCGGCAGCCTGGCCAACGGCCATGGAACCGACCGGGGTTGCGGCCACAGGGGCTACACCGGCACACCGGCCGCAAATACCGGCCTCCCGGCCACGGGGAAGCGGGTTGGCGCACTCGGCGCAGTCAGCCAGCGGGACAGCCTTCACCGGGACGGGAGGCATCTTGCGGGTAAGCCGGTCCTTGACCAGGCCAGCCGGTGACTTGACCTTGGCCGGAAGACCTTCGGTCAGCTCGTTGCGGATCTGAAGCTCAGTTGCACCACGGGCCAGCCACTCAGCAGCCAGAGGGGCGAGCTTGATGACCTCGGACGCTTGAGGGTCATGGCAGGGGCAGCGGAGCCGAGACGGCTCAACACGCCGGCCGCTTGGCCGGTCTTTTCGTCGTTGCTCTTGGGAGCAATCCCCCCCTCTTCAGTGGCCGCCTCAGCGGTCACGTCAGAGACCTCAGGGGCAGGGGGGTTCTTTCCCTGGTTCTTTCCCCGAAGGGGTTCAAGCCCGGTGAACCGTGACTTCGTACGGCAGGGCTTCGGAGTCTCGTCCTTCGGAGCCTCGGTCTGCGGCACGTCGTAGACGGTGACGTGCTTGGACCAGTGGCCACGCTCGTTCTGGATGTTGGTGCACACCACGTAGCCAGCGGCCTGAAGTTCCTTCATGGCCCGGGTGGCCCAGATCTGTGCCGGGGACTTGTCCACGAATCGCTGTGAGCGCAGCACGCCGAGGACCCGGGCCTGTTCCAGCTCGGACAGGCTCGCCGGATGCGGCGACGGCGCCCGGCGCGGCCCGGCCACGCGGGGCTTGGGGTTGCGCCGCCGGTAGACGGTGGCCCGCGAGCGGCCGGTCAACTCGCACGCCGGCTTGATCCCGACGGCCGGCTCCAGCCGCTCGAACGCCTCGGTGATCACTTCGTCCGCTTGGGCGTGGAGTCCTCGCTCCCGGAGAGCAGTTCCAAGCTTGAGATTTAAGCCTTCTTCTTGCGTCCCTTGGCCTTCCCGGTGTCCGTTTTGATGGTCTTGGTGGCGACGGGGTGTCGTTGAGCTGGGGTGTTCTTGCCGCCGCGGGGGCGGCCGGGACCGGGAGTGCTGGTTTTCGGCAGACGGCTCGGGGTGCCCAGCCGTTCACGCAGATGTCGATATCCGCGGCGTACTCGGTGCGGGCTCAGTCCGCGTCCCGGCCGGGGAGGCTTCTCCCAGGGCCGACGCAGGTCTGCGACGAGGT
>NZ_SUMC01000331.1 GCF_005047355.1 Actinacidiphila oryziradicis | reverse complement strand
GGTGTACTCCCCGAGTTCAATAGGTCGTCGCAACACTGCTTGTCAGAGATCATAGATGCTCGTTGAAGACCTCGTCGGGGGTCCTCCATCCGAGGGTCTTGCGGGGGCGGTTGTTGAGGACGGTGGCGACAGCCTTGAGTTCGCTTCTACTGTGCCTGCTCAGGTCGGTTCCCTTGGGGAAGTACTGGCGTAGGAGGCCGTTCGTGTTCTCGTTGGTGCCGCGCTGCCAGGGACTGTGCGGGTCAGCGAAGTAGACCGCCAGGCCGGTGTCGATGCGCAGTTGCGCGTGCTGGGCCATCTCCGCTCCCTGGTCCCAGGTCAGCGACCTGCGCAGGTGCCCGGGAAGTCGGGCGATCGTGGCGGCAATGGCATCGCGAACGGCTTGGGCACCGTGACCCGCCAGCGGCGGGCCGTTCTTGGCCCGGGGGCCACCGTGACCCTCCATCGGGGGCAGGTGCAGCAGCACCGTGAACCGGCTGGTGCGCTCGACCAGCGTGCCTATCGCCGAGCTGTCCAGGCCGATGATCAGGTCGCCCTCCCAGTGTCCGGGAACTGCTCGATCGTCGGCCTCACAGGGGCGCTGACTGATCATCACCTCCTTGGTGACGAACTTCCTTCCGCGGCCCCGGGTCCTGGCCCGGGGCACCCGCAGTGCGCGACCGGTACGCAGGCACGCCGTCAGATCGCGGCTCAACACGCCGCGGCCTTGGATGTAAAGGGCCTGGTAGATGGCCTCGTGTGAGATCCGCATCGTCTCGTCCCCGGGAAAATCAGCCGGGAGCCTGCGAGCGATCTGCTCGGGGCTCCAGGCGGTCGCCCAGCGTCGATCCTGACGGCGGCCGTGGCGCCGCCCGACCCACCGAACCTTCGGTCCCGCGATCTCGCTGCCATCGGGGGCGCAGACCGTGCCGGCGAGCCGGTCCTGCACATACTGCTGGAGCCGGTCGTTCGAGGCCAGCTTGCACGGCTTGGGTCGCCGTGCCTGCCGGTCGGCGTGCCACTGCGCGACCGAGGCCCGATAGTCCAGGCGACCGCCGCGAGTCGCCGCGTTGCGCCGAAGCTCCCGCGAGATAGTAGACGGGGAGCGTCCCAGGCGGCGGGCTATCTCACGCACCCCGTATGCTCTCGCCCGCAGCAGGCCTATTTCCTCGCGCTCGGCAAACGACAGGTAGCGGCCCGACAGTGGGTCCAGGCTGATCAACGGCATGCCGCCACCCTCACGGAACCACCGCGGCCCCAAGGGCATCGACACGCCGCACGCGACGGCCGCTTCCTCACTGGACAACCCCGCAGCGATCAGCCGCCAGAAACGCTGCCGCTCCTCACGTTGATTGACCGGGGGCCGTCCAGGAGATCGAAGCGGCGGACGACCAGCCAAGATCGCCGCACGAGCTCTTCCCTGCGCCACAACATCCTCCACACGATTGAGGTGTTGCGACGACCAGTTGAATCC
>NZ_SUMC01000330.1 GCF_005047355.1 Actinacidiphila oryziradicis | reverse complement strand
AGCTTGACGTTTAACCTCGCAGGTCACCCGACCTGCTGATCTGCGGTTCTTCCCGGGACAGAAGGGGCGGCCGTTCTCCACGCTTCGAGATGTCGAGTCACGAAGCACGAGAGAACGGCCGCTGTGTATGAGTCTCCCGGTCGACGCGCCCGCAGGTGACGCGTTGGATATCTTGTCCCGCTTTCGGGTCGATTTCCATGAATGCCTCTACGCCCGCCAGGACGCGCTCTTCGAGCTCACGGACGCGGTGCTGTGCGCGGACGGGCCGGTGAAGACCCTGGTCGAGCTGTCGCTGGCGGTCGAGCACCGGCGCGGGCATGGCGCGCTGTACGCGGCTTTGGACCGCGGTTGGCTGGAGCCGACGCGGTTGCGCCGTACGCTGGCCGGCCTGCCGCTGCCGAAGGCAGCCGACGGACGGATCGTGCTGGCCGTGGACGTGAGCAACTGGCTCCGCCCCGATGCCCCGACCAGCGACGACCGGCTGTTCTGCCACGTCTACGGGCGTGGCGACCGCAAGACGGATCAGTTCGTGCCGGGCTGGCCGTACTCCTTCGTCGCCGCCCTGGAGACCGGCCGGACCTCCTGGGTCGCGCTGCTGGACGCCGTGCGCCTGGGGCCCGCCGACGACGCGACGCTCGTCACCGCCGCCCAACTGCGCGACACCGTCGAGCGGTTGACGCAAGCCGGGCACTGGCGGCCGGGCGACCTGGAGATCCTGATCGTGATGGACGCCGGCTACGACGTCGCCTACCTCTCCCACGCCCTGGCCGACCTGCCTGTCGTCCTGGTCGGACGCCTGCGCTCGGACCGCGTCATGCTCCGCGACCCCGGCCCCGCCCGCTCCGGGCCGAAGGGCGGGCGGCCCCGTCGGCACGGCGGCGTCCTCACCCTCGCCAAGCCCGACAGCTGGCACCAGCCCGACGTCACCACCAGCACGGACACCACCCGCTACGGCAAGGCCGAGGCGATGGCCTGGGACCGGATGCACCCCAGACTCACCCACCGCGGCCCATGGCTGGACCACGCCGAGGAGGAACTGCCTGTCCTGCACGGCACGTTGATGCGGCTGCAGGTCGAGCGCCTGCCGGGCGACCGCGACCCGAAACCGGTCTGGCTGTGGTGCTCAGACACCGCCGCGACACCGGCGGACGTGGACCGCTGGTGGCAGTCGTTCCTCCGCAGATTCGATCTTGAGCACACCTTCAGGCTCCTGAAGCAGACGCTCGGCTGGACTGCCCCGAAGGTCCGCCACGCCGACAGCGCCGATCTGTGGACCTGGCTCATCATCGCCGCCCACACCCAACTCCGCCTCGCCCGCCCCCTCGCCGAGGACCTGCGCCGTCCCTGGGAGCGACCCGCCGAGCCCCGCCGCCTCACTCCCGCCCGCGTCCGCCGGGGGTTTCGCAACGTCCGCGCGACGGCGGCCCGTCCCGCGGCCGCACCGAAACCGTCCAAGCC
>NZ_SUMC01000033.1 GCF_005047355.1 Actinacidiphila oryziradicis | reverse complement strand
GCCAAACCCTTCACCTGGACCGCGACCGCCGACGAGATCCTCGCCAAGGTCCGACTCGTCCAGACCAACATCAAGAAACTCGTCGACAACAACGCGAAGTGACACAAACAGGATCACGAGACACTAGTGGAAGGGTGTGCGCAGAGCAAGGGGGCTCGACCTTTTGGAACGCAAGGGCGCCTTGCCGGTCGATCGCGGAGCGTCCGGCGACCGGCGTACGGGAGGTCGAGTTGGGGGTCCGGTGCCTCCCGCATCCGGGCGACCTCGCCCTGCCACTCCTGCAGGACGCGGTTGCCGCCCGCCAGAGCGTCGTGCAGTTCCCGGAGCTGCCAGCGGACGCCGGCCGGGTCGGCGAACAGCGCGGTGATGTGCGGGTCGATGGCGGCGACGCGGGCGAGCAGGTGGGGGCCGTGGTCGAGGAAGGTACGGAACGGCTCCCACACAGCTGCGTCGCGCTGGGACTGCCGCATTCCGTAGGTGTCGTCGTCCAGGGGCACGCCGTTGGTGTCGCACAGGCTGTCGGAGATCGCGTCCCAGGCGTCGAGTTCCCGCTGGCCGATGTCGAGGGCTTCGGCGAGCTGGTCGGTGCGCAGGGTGTGGAGGGCGTCGCGGTAGCGCGGCAGCAGCCGGCGGGCAATGCGATGAGCGGCGCGCGCCGGGTCGGCGGGGGTGTGGATGCTGTTGGGTGCGGCGGGGTCGCCGGCGAAGGCGTGGGCGATGCCGTGGGCGGCGAGTGCGCCGATGAGGAGCTGACGGGGGTGTCCGGGCCGCTCGGTGATGATGAGTTCGGTCCGGTCGTCGCTGGTGAGGATGGCGGCGCGGGGGACGCGCTGGTCGGTCAGGGCGCGGCCGAGGACTCCGGCGCTGTCCCACAGGCACGCGAGGAAGTCACCCTGCCAGACGCGCTGGGTGTACTGCTCGACGTTCACTGTCCAGGTGCCGGGCAGGCGCTCGGCGATGCGGGCGGCGAGGGTGCCCAGGTACGGGCGGTCCGGATGGTCGATCTCCACCGCGGTCGCGTCCGCCAGCACGAGGAGGGCGCGCAGGGTGGGGGCGGTGTCCTGGGGGCTCTGCCAGTCGTGCAGGGCGTAGAAGCCTTCGGGGCGCCAGGTGAAGCCGACCGCGGACAGGGCGGAGTAGGCGCGGCCGGGCGCGTCGTCGGCGACGTGGGCGACCGGACGTGCCCGGGTGCCGCTGATGACGATGTGCGGGGCAGGAGTCACAGGGAGCCTTCGTGGATCGACGGCGGGGTCCGGCCTGGAGTGAGGCGGTCGGTGGAGGGGAGGCGGCCGGGCATGGGGTAGTTGTCGTCGGGACACCGGTCCAAGTCGTCGGTTTGCGGCATGGCGCATGCCCCGTGGTGCTGTTCGTCGTCGGTCCGGGCGGTGCGACCGCAGCGCGGCCTGTGGCCGGGGGCGATGGGTGAGCGGTTTGTCATGGGGGATTCCTGGTGGTCAGCGGCCGTGGCGCGGCGCTAGCGGGTCCGGGCTGTCACCGGGGCGGCGGTAGCGGGTGGGCCGGGGAGGGCGCACGGCTTGCACGGCTGCGGAGCTCCAAGTACCTTCCGACGGCTTCATTCGAGCGGGCGGACGCAGCCTGGCGGCCGACCGTACCTGGGAGGGCCGCACGGACACAGTGCGGCGACGCGGCTGCCTGCCGGCGGAAGATCACATCCCAGGACCGGACGCGGTCGCTCACTCCCCGGGCGCCCTGCCGCGCGGATCGGCCGTGCCGCCGGCCGGTGGTGAGGGCGGCCGGCCGGTGAAGGCACGCAGGGCCAGCTCGATCCTGATTTCCTCGCTGTCCAGGACCGACTGCAGCCGGCGCAGGACGATGTCGTCAATGATGCGCTGGTCGCGCAGGCGGATCAGGGCGCTGCGTTCGACGCCGATCAGGGTGCGGCGCAGTTCGAGCCCGGTCCGCACGCCGGGCCCGGTGTCGGGCGGTCCTGCGTCCTCGGCTGCGTACTGGCGCAGTTCGCTCAGGATGGCGTCCGTGGTCTCCGGCGGCGTATCCAGGCGGTCGGCGTAGTCGGGAAGGACTTCCAGCGCGGCGTTGACGATCTGGCGATGGGCGCGGCGTTCCTCGGTGGTCTCGTCGGGATCGCCGCGCAGCCCGGCCCAGCGGATCACAGCGGGCATGGTCGTGCCCTGGACGACCAGCGTGACCAGGATGACGGCCACGGCGGTGAACACCAGCAGGCCGTGTCCCCCAAGCGGCCGGCCCGCGGCCGTGGTGGTCGGGACACCGAGGGCGGCCGCCAGCGACACGGCCCCGCGCACCCCGCTCCAGGCGACAGGGAACCTTTCCCGGGCGCCGGAGCGCAGCGTGCGCTGGACCGGGCGGCGGTCGAGGGCGCGGAGGAGGTAGGGCACCGAGTACAGCCACAGCAGGCGAGTGGCGATCACCACGCCGCCGACCAGCAAAGCGGTGACCACGGCGTGTCCCAGGGAGACGGAGCTGATCGCGCTCACGATGGCGGGTGTCTGGATACCCACCAGGACGAACAGGGCACTGTTGAGGATGAAGGTGCTCACCTCCCAGAAGTCGGTGATTTGCACTCTGGCGCCCGCGCTGATCACCTTGGGGCCTGCCTGGCTGAGGATGAGACCGCAGGTGACCACTGCCAGGACGCCGGAGACACCCAGGACTTGCGCGGGCAGGTAGGTGGCGAACGGGGTGAGCACGGCCAGGGCGCTCTCCAACACGCGGTCACGCAACCGCCTGCGCAGTGCCACCACGACGGCGGCGCAGGCGGCGCCGATCGCGACACCGCCCGCGTAGGCCAGCAGGAAGCGTACGGCGGTACCCGACCAGGTGACGGCCTGTCCCTGAACGGCGACCCCGACGACCACCGCGTAGAGGGCAAGTGCGGTGCCGTCGTTGATCAGGCTCTCCGCCCGGAGGATGGTCTGGATCCGGCGGGGCAGGAGCCGGGCGACCGCCTGCACAGCGATGGCGTCGGTGGGAGCGACGACGGCGCCCAGGACGAAGGCGAGCGGCCAGGAGAGGCCCAGCGCGTGCCCCACCCCAGCCACGGCGGCAGCGGTGGCCAGCACCAGGCCGGTCGCGAGCAGCACGATACCGCGCAGATTCGTCCGGATCTCGCGGAGCGAGGTGGTCAGCGACTCCCAGTAGAGCAAGGGTGGCAAGAAGAGCAGCAGAACGACCGGGGGCGGCAGGACCAACGTACGGAACTCGGGGGTGAGACCGATCAGGCAGCCACCCGCCACCAGCAGGACCGGCTCGTTCCAGCGCAGGCGGCGAGCTAGCCACGTCATGGCCAGCACGGCCGCGAGAATTACCACGATGACTTCGAGGCCGCGCATTCGGCACCGCCTCCCTTTCCCTGGTGGTTCAGCCCTGGGCGAGTTCGGCCAGGGCGTCGAGACGGGTGGGCGTCCAGCCGAGCTCGCGGCGCGCCCGGGCGCCGCTGAACTGCTGGTCGAGGGCGAATGCCTCGGCGATCGGGCCCATCCGCTGCACGGCCTCCTCGAGGGTCAGCGAGTCGATCCTGCCTGGGCATCCGGCGGCGTGGCTGAGGGCCCGGGTGACGTAGGCCAGCGGAAGGTTCTGGCCGCTGACCCCGGCGTAAACGGAACCGGCCGGGGCGTTCAGGGCCAGGACGTACAGCTCGGCGATGTCGTCGACGTGAACCAGCGCCCAGTGGTTGGAGCCGTCCCCGATGCAGGGCACGGCACCTGCGGTGCGCCCCGGCTCGACGAAGAACGACTGCACCAGTCCGCCGGAGCGGCCGTAGACCAGCCCTGGCATCACCACCACCGGGTGCTCTCCGGTGGCGGCCCGGGCGAGCACCTGCTTCTCGTTCTCCAGCCGCCAAGCGGTGATGCGCGGCGGGCTCAGCGGGGCGTCCTCGTCGATGACCCCGTCGGTGTCGCCGTACACCCACGCCCCGCCCGTGTGCACATAGGGGCGGCTTCCCACACCGTCCTGCAGTGCCTCCGCCGCTGCGCGGTCGACGTCCGCGGTGCCTTCGGCGTAGTCCACCCCGAGGTGGATGACCCCGTCGGCCCCGCAGGCCGCCCCATGGAGGACATCGGTGTCGGTGAGCGCCCCCGCAACCGGGGTGGCACCAAGGTCCGACACGGTGCGCGCCGCGTGCTCGCTGCGCGCCAGCGCCGTCACGCCGATGCCGTGCCGGGTCAGTGCCCGGATGATGGAGCGGCCGATGTAGCCGGAGCCTCCTGTGATGAAGATCTGCATCGCTCTCACAGTCCTTGTCGATGGCGGCGGGGGATTCCGCCGCTCCTCCACCCTGGCCCCGTGCCGCGGCCGGCGTCCAAGACCTCTTCCGTCAGCGGTGATGTCCCCAGGGCATCAGTGCTGGGCAGCGGCGATGTCGGCGAACTCCGGGAGCAGAGGGGAGCGGCGGCCGGCGCTCCAGGCAAGGCAGACCTCGTTGGGGCCGATGTCGTCGATGGGCACATGCGCGACATCGGTATGGGTGTAGTAGGCCGCGGTGGACAGCGGAAGGACGAGGACGCCCCCGGACGTCGCGACGTGTTCCAGCTTCTCCTCGACGGTGGCGAACGAGGGCCGCGGCCCGGCCCCCTCGCCGCCGCCGGTCCGCTCGGGGAGGTCACGCCACTCGGGGACGGCGTCGGGGTCCTGCAGCAGCCGCTCGGGCGCCAGATCCGCGATAACGATGGACTCCTTGCCCGCCAGCCGGTGGTCCGCCGGCAGTACGGCGACGCGGGGCTCCCGGAAGAGCGGGCGCAGCTCCAGGCCGCGATGGTCGACGGGCAGCCGTACGAAGCTCACGTCGAGAAGGCCCTCGTGCACCCCTTGGACCTGGTCGCCCCAGGAAGTGCGCACGACCTGCACACTCAGCTCGGGATGCCTGGCGGAGAAGGCGCGCACCGCGCCGGTCACGGTGATCCCGGGCATGAAGCCGACCGTGAACGCCGAAGATCCGTGGGCGGCCTGCTGGACCCGGCGGCACAGAGCCTGCGTGGTGGCCAGCAGGGGGCGCGCGTCCTCCAGCAGCTGACGGCCGGCGGCCGTCAACTCGGTGGTCTGCTTGTTCCTGGTGAACAGCTGCGCGCGCAGCTCCTGCTCCAGCGCGCGGATCTGCCGTGACAGCACCGGTTGCGTGATGTGCAGCCGCTCGGCGGCCCGGCCGAAGTGCACCTCCTCGGCCACAACCACGAAGTAGCGCACCTTGCGCAGATCGACATCCACGACATCTCCCACCGTGCAGACGCCATGTCCCAGCCTAGTTCCTCCGGACCGTGTCGTCGGGGAGATCAATTGAGCAGGTTTGGCCAACCCCTGAGCACCAGGTGGAGAAATTCGAAGAGCGCCATCACGGTGACGAACTCGATGGGCACGTGGCCGCGCAGGGTGATGCGCCAGCGCTCGGGCGCGTCGGGGCCGGTGCGGGCGGTGACCAGCAGGTGTGGGCCGGAGCCGGTGTGCTCCTGCTGGTGGAGCAGGGTGAGGCGCCCGCACGGGCTGGTCACCTCAAGGTCGGTGCCGTGGTGAGCGCGGCGCCAGCCGGCGTCCTTGGGGAAGGACATGAGGTGCGATACGTGCTGGGAGGGGTCGCTGACGGCCAGGTAGCGGGGGTGGAGGTAGAGGTGTTCGGGCGTGCCGGTGGCGTGGTGAACGGGGATGGCGAGCCTTTCAGCGGCGGAGGTTGGTGCGTGCGCCGGGCGGCGTCGTAGTGGCCGGCGGGGCTGCGGGCGGGGCCGGGGCGTAGGGCGGTGGTCTCGGCGAGGTCGTAGAACAGACGGGGGCGCCGGAAGCGCTGCGCGGTGGCCGGCTTGCGCACGGCCGGCGCGTGCCGGGCAGCGGGTGTCCAGCCGGGGGGCGGCGTCGTGCGTGGTGACGTGCCCGGGGGCGTGGGGTTCAGCGATGGGGGCTCGCGCCGGGGGTGGCCGGCCCGGGCGGGTGGCCGGGACGGGTCACCGGGGACGGGACGGTCACGGCTCGTGCCGTGATCGACGCGGGCCGGGCGGGGCTGCCGGTCCGCTGGAGGCGGAGCGCGTTGCGGCGGTCGCGGTAGCGGGGCAGGAGCCGGGTGGTGATGGCGTGGGCGGCCCGGGGCGGTTGGCTGCTGACGGCGATCCCGTGCGGGGCCTGGTCGTCGCTGAGGTAGTCGTGTTCGATTCCGAGCGGGGCGAGCGCACCGACGAGGAACTGGTCGAGGTGCAGGGGTCGGTCGATCACCAGGAGCTGGGTGAAGTCGTGCGCGGTGAGCAGGGCCGCGCGCTGGACTCGGAATTCGGAGGTGGTCCACGACAGGGTGGAGTTGTCCCACAGGTATCCGGCCAGGTGGTACTGGGCGGATGGTTCGCTCCAGTCCTCGTCGGTGGTTGTCCACTCGCCCGGAAGGCGCTCAGCGAGCGCTGTCGCGAATGCGGTGAGGTCTGCGCGTAGCGGTTCGGTCTTCTCGAAGTGGTGCATCGCGCGTTCGTAATCGCGGTCCCGGCGGTGGGGGTTCTGCGGATCTGGGTGATTCATCGTTTCTTCGGGGGCCGGGTCAGTGGCGGGGGCTGGGGTGTCGGAGGGCTGTGGCATTGTGCGGGGCTCCCGGAACGGTCCGTGGCGGCCGTGCGGGCGGCCGGGCGCTGATCGGTGCGCCGCCGGCGAGGGGACCGGGGCCGAGCGCGGCAGTGGGCTGGTCCTCGAACGCCGCCGGGGTCGGGGCGGGGGCCGGGCGGATCGCGACGTTGAAACGTTCCGCTGCCAGCCGCAGCGCGGCTTCCTGGACCAGGCCGGCCATGGTGTCCTCGCCGAGATCCGCGGGGAGTTGGTAGGCGTTGGTTCGGGTGTTGAAGTGGAAGCCGCTGGCGGACAGGATGCTGTCGGCGCGCCAGCGGTAGGCGGTGGCCCTGGGGCTGCGGTCCTGGGCCCAGGTGAATTCCACGCGCAGCGGGTCGGTCGGCTGCTGGTACCACTTCGGATTGGCCCGGACTGCGGCTGCGGTCTGCTCGTACCGGGGCAGGAACCGGCGGGCGAGGAGGGATGCGGCGTGGGCCGGGTCGGCCGGGACGGTGATGGCCAGGGGCGCGTCCTCGTCGCCGCAGGGTCGCCGTTGAGTCCGGGCGGGGCAAGGGCGCCGATGATGAAGTTGGTGCGGTGCCGGGGGTGGGCGATGGCCAGCAGCCGCTCGTCGTTGGGGCCGGTGAGTACGGCGGCCTTCCAGGGGCTGAATTCGGCGGTGGCCCAGTCGAGATTCTGGCCGTCCCAGACCTCGCTGTAGTCGACCCTCCCGGAGCGGCTGACGGGCAGACGCGAGTCGGCGTCCCAGGTTCCCGGGAGGCGGGCGGCGACCTGGCGGGCGAAGCGGTGCAGGTTCGGACGGACGGGCGGTCGGGGCAAGAGGGCGCATCCTCAGGGGTGTCGGTGTCGCTCGGTCAGCGAGCAGCAGGGTGGGCGCCGGCGGGAGCGTGGAGACGGACGGTGCGCAATGGGGCGGCCGGCAGGGCGGAGGCGGGGAGGGGGCCGGTGTCGGAATGCGGGGGACGGCGGGCAGGAGCAGGTGGTGGTGCGCTCCTGCTCGGTCTCGGCGGTGCCGTGGCAGGAGGTGTGGTGGGGGTGGGTGGTGTGGCGGTCGGCGAGGTGGCCGCGCAGCCGGGCGAGTTCGTGGGTGTGGCGGGTCAGTTCGGCGGCGAGGTGGCGCAGGCGCTGGGCGTGGTGGTAGTCGGCGCCCTCGCCGAGGTCGGTCCAGAACTCCGCGGCGGCGGTCAGGACTTCGCTGATGCCGGTCACGACGCCGTTGCAGGGCGCGGTGAGTTCGGTGAGGGCGTCGGCGGCCTCGCCGCTGTGATCCGCTTGGCGGATGCGGTCGGCGAGGTGGGCGACCGTGTCACCCAGCGGTACGTCGATGGTGACCGTGGGCCCGGGGACGTACAGCTCGCTGGCGAGAGCGACCCCGTAGTGGTGGGACAGAGTGTTCGCGGCGGCCGAGGCGTAGCGCCGTTGTTCGGCTGGTTCCATCCCGGTCGGCAGCCGGTGATACCTCTCGTGCGGGCGGTCGACGGGGACGAACCGGCCGAAGCGCTCGTTGACGGCCCAGGAGGCGTGTGCGTTGTCCCAGAGGTCTTCGGCGATCGGGTACTGGTCGTAGCGGTCTGCGTGGCGGTGGTAGGCGGCGGTCCAGAGCCCGGGCAGCCGTGCGGCGAGGCGGGTGGCGAAAGTGGACAGCTCAGCGCGGGCAGGGCGGGGCATACGGATCTCGCTTCATGATCGTGCGGGTCGGGCCGGCGCGGTGCGCAGGGCAAGGCGGTGGCCGGGCGAGCGAGGGCTGGAGGCGCCCCGGCGGCCCCGGTGTGCTGGGCGGGCTCCGGGTACCCGGGTGCTCACGGGGTTCGGTAGGGGGACCGGGGCGCGGGACCGGAAGGGGCTGGAGGCGCCGCCGGGGCAGGGCGCGGTGCAGAGCCCGGACCTGCGGAACCGCTGGACCGAGGAATGGCCTCCTGGTCGGCGGTGTGCAAGCTCGGCATCCTTGGCCACCTGCCGGCGCAGCAGCACAACCGGGACCGACAGCAGCTTCCTCGTCACCTGATAGACCAGCGAGACAATCATGGCGCATCGTCCCAGGCGCCCACGAGCGCCACCAGACCCACTACAACCTGCAGCGACGCATTTCTGAACGGCACAGGCTTCCTGACTCACGGCAAAGCCCCCGACCGGCCGGTGCCGGTGCGGGGGCTTTGCCCTGTACTGGGAGGGGCTGTGGCCGCAGTCAGTAGACGACGACGGTTACCGACGAGGAGGGGGTGCTTGCGTCCACGACGCGCAGCGTCTGCTTTTCGGGCCCGGCGGTTCCCCAAGATCCCGTGCGTGTGCCGTTCCGATATTCGTGCCCGCAACAAGGCCCACACACGTTAAACGTGAATCGGGCGACAGAGTCCCACAGCTCTGCACTCAGGCCGACCTGCGCCGCCGAGAGCGGGTGATGCTCGGGCGGGTCCCGAAGATGCGGGCGGAGTGCGCGCCTAGATGGGCCACCATGGTCTCCTCGGCCTCTTCGCCCCGTCCGTCGGCGATGGCCGTCAAGATCGCCCGGTGCTCCACTACCTCCTGGGCGCGCATCGCCGGGTCCCGAACCACGATGCCGTCCATCAGCAGCCAGAGCGGATGCTTGCCGGTCCCGAGCAGCTGGCCGATCAGCCCGGTCAGGATCGGGTTGCCGCAGACCCGGGCCAACTCAAGGTGGAACGCGAAGTTGAGCCCCAGGAACCGGTCGATGCTGTCCTGCGAGTTCCCGGCGCCGGCCCGCTCGGAGTCGTCGATCAGGTCGCGCATCCGTGCCACGTCGGAGCCCAGCACTCGGTCCGCGCAGTGCCTCGCAGCGGTGGGCTCCAGCAGCTGCCGCGCCTCCAGCAGATGTCGGGGCGAGGAGTCGATCAGTGGCAGCGTGGGCTCGGCGGCCACCGTCGCGCCGGTCAGGAAATAGCCGGAGCCCGGACGGACCTGGATCACCCCGCCGAGTTCGAGGGCGAAGAGCGCCTCCCGCACGGTCGACCGGCTGACCCCGAACTGCTCGGCGAGCGAGCGTTCGTTGGGCAGCCGGTCGCCGACGGTGAGGTTGTCGACCGCGACGGCCTTCATTACTTCCTCGGCGACTGCGAGGTAGCGCCGCCGCTCCGGCCCGGTTTCACGCTCCATGTCGTGGATAATACAGAGCAATCAGGACACTTGATAGCTCTTGAGTAGTTCGCTGACCTGTGCAGAAGCCAGGGAAAGCGCTTCCTGATCGGCGGCGGACCAGGTCCGTTCGACGCCGCTGTGCACCGAGACCCAGCCAGCCATCTCAGAACCGCATGAAACGGGGCCGAGCATCTGCGCGTTGACCCCGTACATCTCGATTAGCGCCGCGGGCGGGCGGGGATCCGGCCCGAACCGCGGCTGTACGAGGAGCCGCCGGTGGGCCTCCAGCCAGCGCACAGTGTTGAGCGCCCGCTGGTCCAGGCTGGGGTCCCCGGCGATCCGCCGCATCCCGGGCCCGACCGCCTCGGCCGCCGCGAGGTCGACGTGCAGCCCCTGCTCCGGCACATCCAGCCGTACGGTGATCCGGTCCGCCGCTGTCTCTGAGAGCAGCCACGCGCAGAGCGACTGCAGGTCAGCGCGGAGCGCCCCGCTGCGCAGCAGCGCCCCACCGCCGGGCAGACTGACCGGAACCCCGGCGAGCCGCAGCGCGCCCCACAAGGTGGCGACCACGCTGTCGAGTACGAGGGGCCCGCCGGATGCTTCCACCAAGTCGACGACCCTCGCCGCCCGCAGGTTCGTGCAGACGACCATGACCGGGGCGTCGGCCGAGGCGATCATCGGCTGCAGCGTGCCGGCGGCCACCAAGCCGAACGAGTGGTTGTCGCTCAGGCCGAGGTGCTCCCCGCCGGAGACCTCCAGCCCGGATTCCGCGTAGCAGGAGACGATCTCGCTGACCACCTCGGCGACGTACGGAGTGACCAGGGCCGTGCGGGAGAGGCCGAAGGCCCGGGCGGCTTCCAGCAGGGCGAGAGTCGAGGTGGTGGCCGGCACGCCGGTCGCGGCCTCGATGGCCGAGACGATCGAGAGGTCGTGCGGGACGCCCAGCCACGAACCGGCCGTGCCGCCCCAGATGATCACGTCCACCCCGGCGTCGGCGAGCAGTTCGGCCGCCCCCACCATGGCCGCGGTGTCGAACTGCGCCGCAGCGTCGGCGTCCACCCCGATCCGGGTGACCCGGACCCGGCTGAAGTGCAGGCAGACCCCGTCCGCCAACCGGGCCAGCTCGGGCTCCAGGACCGTGTTGGACGACGGCACCAGCACGCCTATACGGATCAAGACAGCACCGAAGGCCGGGCCTCGGACCCGAACGGAAAGCGTCGGCGGAAGCCCGCAGCTGCCTCCTCGAACGTCACAAACCGGACCCCTGGGTGGCTGCTCCAGTAGGCGATGAGCCGCTCCAGCATGAGCAGCACTTGCGGCCTTCCGCTGACGTCCGGATGCAGCGTGACGGGGAACACCCCGTAGTCCGACTCCCGGTAGACCCAGTCGAACTGATCATTCCAGAGGGTCTCGATGTCCCGGGGGCTCACGAAGCCATGGCTGTTCGCCGCGTGCTTGTTGAACATCATCGGCGGCAGGTCGTCGACATACCAGTTGCCGCAGAACTCGACGAGGTCGATCTCCTTGCCGCGGACCAGCGGCTTCATCCAGGTCTCCGCCGGCTGGGTGTAGTCCACGTTGGTCCACGTGTCCCCGACCCGGGCGTAGAACGGCAGGAAGTCGTTGTAGTTCTGGGAGTGGTCGTAGGTGAACCCGTTCTCGATGAGCAGGCTCGCGGTCCGCTCCGACATTTCCCACCACGGCGCCACGTAGCCGCGCGGCCCCTCCCCGGACAGCTCCTCGACCAGCTTGATGGTCTTCTCCAGGACGTCGCGCTCCTGCTGGGCGTTGAGCGCGATCGGGTTCTCGTGCGAGTAGCCGTGCGCCCCGATCTCGTGCCCCGCGTCGGCGACCATCTTCATCTCGCGCGGGAACGTCTCGATCGAGTGCCCCGGGATGAACCAGGTCGACGGGACGCCCAGCTTGTCGAAGAGCCGGACCAGCCGGGGGCTGCCCACCTCGCCGGCAAACATGCCGCGCTGGATGTCGTTGGGTGAGTCCTGACCCCCGTACGACCCGAGCCAGCCGGAGACCGCGTCGACGTCAACGCCTAGGCAGATCTGGATGTCCTTGCTCATCCGAAGATCCGCAGCGGCACCATGCAGCCGACGACCCAGTTGGGCTGGTCGACGATCTCGTGGATGCGCAGCTCGGCGAAAATGCCGAGCAGGGTGTACGCCTCGTCCTCGGGCATCTTCAACGCGGCGGCCAGGGCCACGGCGGCCTGCGAACTGGCCGAGCGCGCGGCCTCCCACAGGTCCGGTCCGACGCCGAGGAAGCTGCGGTAGCGCTCCTCGACCCGCGATGAAGGCGGGGTGTCGATGACCGGCGCGATCAGCCCCGCCCCCTTGACCAGGTCCACCTTGATCAGGATGTCCGCCTCGCACTCGATGGCGGTGCCGTTGAGCTCGCCATCGCCTTGCAGCGCGTGCGCGTCGCCGAGCGAGAGCAGGCCGCCCTCGGCGAAGACCGGCAGCAGGACCCGGCTGCCCTTCTGGGTGTACTTGACGTCGATGTTGCCGCCGGCAACCGTCGGGACGGTCGCGGCGTGCGGGCCGGGCTGCTCCGGCGCGACCCCGATGACGCCGATCATCGGCTGCAGATCGAACCGGTGGCCGTTGCCGATCTCGATCTCGTCGGCCGTGGTGTCCCAGATCTTGAGGAACGGGCCGGGGTAGCGGTCGGCGAGCAGTCCGAAGTCCGGCAGGATGCCTGACCAGCCCCAGTCGCCGAGCTGGATGTCGAGGATCTCGACGGAGAGCGCATCGCCAGGCTCGGCGCCCTCGACGAAGATCGGGCCGGTCAGCGGGTCCATCAGGCCGAAGTTCAGGCCGTGCAGGTCCTGCGGGGTCGTCTTCGGGGTGATCTGCCCGTTGGAGCCGTCCCGGATGGCCAGGCTCACCTCGGTGCCCGGCGCGACGATCAGCTCTGCCGGGATCGCCCGGTCGAAGACGTGATGGGCGGTCTCACGACCGAGGTGGTTAGTCAACTGAAACGACATCGGTGAGATCTCCGGATTCGATGTAGGCGGATACGTTTTCGGGCGCGCTCCGCTTGCGATGCCGCAGCGAGAGCGGGATCACAGCCGCGAAGTAGGCCAGCGTGACGTAGGGGAAGTAGTTGACCGGCGAGGCCGGCACCGGATAGACGCTGCTGTAGAGGACCCAGCCGATCAGGACGAGCCCGATGACCGGCAGCGCCAGCGCGAAGACCTTGCGTTTAGCCAGGTCGGTGCGGCCGTACTCGGTGAGCGAGGCGATCACCACCAGGCCGTACGCGATGAGTGCGCCGAACGCGCCCAGGCCGCTCATGTCGCCGAGCACGTTCGCCGGGGTGTTGAAGAGAAGGACGCCTAGGCCGAGCAGGGCCAGGCCGAGAGGGAAGACTACGAAGACCGCGGCGCGCGGGGTGTTGGAGCGCTCGTGCAGGCCGGCCAGACCCTTGGGCGCATAGCCGTCGCGAGCCAGCGCGAACAGGATCCGGGCGCTGCCGTTGACCGTGGCCACCGCGCAGGCGAAGAAGCTGATCGCGGCGCCCGCGTTGACCGAGGCCGAGAAGGCGGAGCCGCTGAACTTCTGGATCAGAGTGTTGAGCGGGGCCGGGTCGGCGCCGAACGCGTGCATGGCGTTCGCGCTCAGACCGAAGCCGAGCGTTTGGGTGTAGGAGGAGAAGATGAAGAACAGGCCGCCGACGAGGGCGCTGAAGCTGATGGCGAGCGGCACCATCCGTTTGGGGTCCTTGGACTCCTCACCGAGCGTGGCGGACCCCTCGAAGCCGAGGAAGCTGGTGAACCCGAAGACCATCGCGTGGGCGATCCCGACGATGCCATTGCTGTTGAGAAGGAACGGCTTCACGGCAATTCCGGCCGAGAGGTTGGAATGGCCGAGGATAAGCACGCCGACGCCGATGATCAGCAGCATGCTGGCGCCTTCGAGCAGCAGCATCATGCGCACCGAAATGCGCACGTTGTTCAACGCGAACCCGAGCACGATTGCGGCGCCGACCAGCGTCGGGATGCTCCACGGCACATGCGCGCCGGTGGCCTGCTCGATGGCGAGGCTGCTGAACTCGCCGGTGCCGGCCAGCAGAGCCGCGGTCATCAGCACGTAGGTGAAGGTGAGGCCCCAGCCGGCGACGACGCCGAAGGCTGGTCCGAGCACGTCCTTGACCAGTCCGTACGCCGATCCGGCGTGGGCGTACTTGCGCCCCAGCCGGCCGAAGCTCGAACCGATGATGAGCACCCCGATGAGCGCGACGACGAAAGCGAGCGGCACGTTGGAGCCGGCGGACTGAGCGAGGAAGGGCGTGACAAACACCATGGCGGTGGTCGGCGCCATGAGGGCGACGGACATGGCCACGGTCTCTGGCAGGTTCAGCTGCCTGGCGAATTGTGCCTTTGACATGTGCGTGCCAACCTTTCTCCGCGTGGCGGGCTGGATTCGTGCTAATGAACTTAGAGAGAGTCGGTTTCGCCGCAGTTTCCCGGCCATCAATCCGAAGTGACGCAGGCGGTCTGACCAATTCAGGGTTCCGCGCGGTGCTCCCGCGCAGGTCGGCTGCGGTTCCGGCAGGGTGAGCCACTCGGTCGGCACCAAGTCGGTCTGACCAATTCGTGATTCGGCGAGGCTTTTTCACCCCTGAGCACAAGGGTCATTCAGGCGGAGATACCGTGACCGGATGAACGCGATAGCTGCCGTGAAGCGGGCCCTACGGGCCGTCGAGGAACGAGAGCCGGAGGTAAGGGCCTGGGCCTGGCTGGATGCCGACCGTGCCCAAGCCGAGGCGGTGGCGGTCGAGCGCCGCGGTGGCGGCCCGCTGGGTGGCGTCGTGGTCGGGGTCAAGGACATCTTCGACACGTGGGATCAGCCGACCGAGTGCGGCACCCCGATCTTCGCGGGCCGCCGGCCGAGGGCCGACGCCGCGACGGTGTCGTTGCTCCGCGCAGCCGGTGCGGTCTGCCTCGGCAAGACGGTCACCGCGGAGCTCGCCTCGTCCCATCCCGGGCCCACCACGAACCCGCACCGGGCCACACATACCCCAGGCGGCTCGTCGATGGGCTCGGCCGCCGCGGTGGCCTGCGGGATGGCCGACATCGCGCTCGGCACCCAGACGGCCGGGTCGATCATCCGCCCGGCCAGCTTCTGCGGGGTATTCGGCTTCAAGCCGACTTTCGGCACGGTCTCGCCCGCCGGCGTGAAGCTCTTCGCGCCCTCGCTGGACACCGTCGGCTGGTTCGCCCGTACTCCTGAACTGCTCGACGCGGTCCGGGTCTGCCTGACAGGCCGGGCCCCAGCGGCCCCGCTGACCGGCCCGCCGCGCATCGGCGTTCTCCGCACCGAGCAGTGGCGCGCCTGCGCGCCGGAGAGCGCACAGGCGGTCGTGGAGATGGCGGACCGGGCCAGGACGGCGGACGCCCAGGTCAGCGAAGTCACGCAACCGGACTTCCTGGACGGCCTGGCGGGCGACCTGACGGTCATGGCGTACGAGTCCGCCCGGACGCTCGCCTGGGAGCACCGAACCCACCGCGACCTGCTCTCCCCGGCCCTGCGGGACTTCCTGGACATGGGCGTAACCACCGACCCGGGTGTCTATGACCGGGTCCTGGCCCGCCGCGACGCCGCCCGCGCCCGAGAGGCGGAACTGTTCGGCGCGTGCGACGTGCTGCTGACCCCGGCGGTAGTCGGGGAGGCCCCCCTGGGCCTGGCCGACACCGGCGACCCGCAATTCGCCCGGCTGTGGACTCTGCTCGGGCTGCCCACCGTCGCCATTCCGGCGATCACCGGCCCGACCGGGCTCCCGGTGGGCGTGCAGCTCCTTGCCCGCACCGGCCAGGACGCGGCGCTGCTGGCGGCCGCGTGCTGGCTCACCAGTGATCCCGCCCACTGATCCTTGCCCGACCCTGGTGGCTAATTACTCAGCATGGCCAAGCGGCGCAGCAATAACCCCGCGACCGGTCACCTCACCCCCGCCCAGACCCGGCGCTCCGAGGCCGCCCCACTCACCCCCCGCAGGTGACAACTGCCGCCGCTGGTCGGAGGGAACGGTGGCGAAGCGGCGGTGGCGAAGTCCGCGATCACGCTCAGGGGGACCCGGCGCGGCTTCGCCGGCGCGGCCCTGGGCACCAAGTCCCAAGACGCAGAAGCGTGCTGCGACGCGAAGGTTCCGAGGGGACCATCTGATTCCGATGCTGACCGTTTGCTGACCCCCAAGGGGTACTTAGGGGTCTGACCTGCGGAAACGCTCAAACTGTTTGAGATGTGGTGGAACTTCGTCGGACGGTCCAACGAGGACATCGCACAGGCCCGTGCGGACTGGATGTCCGGGGCCCGCTTCGGCGAGGTGAAGGGTTACGACGGCGCTCCGCTGCCTGCTCCCGAACCGCTGCCTGCCCACCGCGCCGCGCAGCGCCTCGCGGGACGCAAGGCGCTGCGCGGTCTGCTCGCGCAGCGGTTCTTCGAGGCCTGGGACGCCGATGTGGTGTACGGTCCGCGCGGTCGGCCGGAGCTGGCGGGGTGGCCCCGGATCGGGGTTACTGGAGGTCACATGAGCGAGCCACTCGAACTGAGCTGCTACACCGCGAATTTGGTGTCCTACCTGGAACCCAGGAGGCCGACCGTCCGGAGCGACCTGGCGGACGCCATCCGGCTGTCGGTGCGCACCGACCCCCCGGAGGGAGGGATGGCGTTCTCGCATCACACGCGCGTGGACCTCGACAGCGAGGGATCCGGGCTGGTGTACCGGGGCGCCGACGACTGGCCGGAGGCCCGGGCGGCACTGCGGACCGAGCTCCTGGGACTGCTGGTACCAGGCAGTCATCCGATCGGCGGTGCACACTGGGCGCATGACGACGGCGGAATTCGGCAAGGTGGTGCGGCGTTGGCGCGACCAGGTCTCGCCCGAGACCGCTGGGCTGCCTGTCGGCGGGCACCGGCGCGCGGCAGGGCTGCGCCGCGAGGAGCTGGCCCTGCTGGCCGGTATCTCCGTGGACTACGTCACCCGCCTGGAACAAGGCAGGGCGACCAACCCGTCGGCGCAGGTCGTCGAGGCTCTGGCCCGGGCACTGCGGCTGTCGGGAGACGAGCGCGCACACCTGTTCCGGATGGCCGGCCTCGTACCTCCGGGACCGGAGACGGTGCCCGCGTACATCACCCCGAGCGTCCAGCGCCTGCTGGACAGACTGGTCGGCACCGCGGTCGGGGTCTACGACGCGGCCTGGACGCTGCTGATGGCCAACCCGCTGTACGCGGCGCTGATGGGCGATCCGTCCGGGTGGCGCGGCAACGAGCGCAACGGCGTGTGGCGCAACTTTCTCGGCCCGGGCAGCCGGGTCCGTCACACACCGCGCGAACAGCGCGCATTCGAGGCCGCACTCGTCGCCGACCTGCGCGCGACCGCCGGCCGGTACCCCGTCGACCAGCACCTACGGCGCCTGGTCGGCCAGTTGCGCACGAACAGTGACCGGTTCGCCGAACTATGGGACTCCGGCGCCGTCGGCCGGCACGAGGCCGCACACAAGACCGTCGAACACCCACAGGTGGGCCCCTTGACGCTGGACTGCGACGTGCTCACTGTGGAGGGCAGCGACCTGCGCATCATGATCTACACGGCCGAGCCCGGCACCCAGGACGCCGAACGCCTTGAGCTCCTCGCCGTCCTCGGCACCCAGACACTCGTCGGATAGCCTCCCTGCCCAGCTGCCCCTCGTCCATCCCGGCCGAACGGCCGCGGAGGCTCATTCACCAACGCGATGCGCGGGTCTACCGGGCGGGCCGCCGGGGCGGAGGCGGCGGGCGTGGCGGCCCCAACGGGGCAACGGGCGTTGTGGTTCGGCTTCGGGAATGTAGCGGCTCACTCGCTCGCGGGCCCCGTGCGGAACACTTCCGGGTGACGGGAGAGTTCGACCCGTGTGCGGCGGATGTGCAGTTCGAGGATCCGCTCGGCGGACTGCTGGTCGCGGTCACGCAGCGCCTCGATCAGCAGGCGGTGCTCGGAGCTGATGATCCACCTGCGCTGGTCGGCGGTCAGCCGGGTGAAGGCCCGGCGGTAGTGCTGCGTGGTGTCCCACAGTCGCGCGACGATGTTCGCGAGTTCGTCCGCCCGGTGGTGCCGGTAGGTCGCCCAGTGCAACTGCCGGTCGAGCACCAGGAACTGTTCGACGTCGTGCGTCTGCTCGATGTGCTCCTGGAGTTCGGTCAGCTCCGCGATGTCCGCGTCCGTCAGGTGTGGCGAGGATTCGGCGAGTAGCAGTGGTTCCAGCCGCTCACGCATCTTGTAGCTCAGCTCGCACTCCCGCATGTCCATCTGGGTGACCCAGGCGCCCTGGTTGGCGCGCAAAGTGACCAGACCGCGCGACTGCAGAATGCGCAGGGCTTCACGGACCGGCAGCCTGCTGGTCCGCAGTTCCTCCGCGAGTTCGTCCTGGATGATCCGCGTGCCCGGGGCCAGATGGCCCGACAGGATGCGCTCACGCAGGTGGTCGGCGATCCGCTGGCTGGCGACAGCGGCCCGCAGGGTGCCGTTCCCATCGGACACTTCTCTCACTTCTGTCAATCCTTCTGCTCAGAGAAGGCCTGCGGATTATGGTCGAAGGCCTTGCCGTTGGGGTAGGACACCAGCTCGAACTGCATCCCCCATGGTGACAGGAAGTAGACCCAGCGCTGGCCTTCGCTGGCGCCCTTGCTCGTCGTCGGCTCGCCCAGTACCCGCAGGCCGCGCCGGTGCAGGTCCTCGACCGCGGCGTCGAGGTCCTCGACGTACAGTGCCACGTGGTGGCCGCCCACATCGCTGTTACGGGGCGTCTGCGTGCGCTGGTCGGGCGCCTCGTATTCAAAGACCTCGAACAGCGCTTGACCGCCGAACCGGAAGAAGTGCAGCCGGCGCATCACGGCTCGGTCCTCGACGCCCAGGTGCTCGCTCATCCAGTGACCGTCGTCCTGGTAGGGGCCCAGCGTGTACATGTACTCGCACCCGAGCACGTCCACGAAGAACTCGCGTGCCTGAGCGAGGTCCGGCACGGTGAGGCCGATGTGGTCGAGGCCGGTCAGTCCTGGGATTGGCATGATTCTCCAAATGGATCCATTTGCCTTGCCTTCGGGTATGGGCTCAGCGCATAGTCTATGGGAAACAGCCCGGATCGGACGAGCTGCTCTACTAAAATGGATCCATTCAAGGTGTTGAGTTACTCTTCAGGGAGCGCCCATGCCCAGCCGTGACACTCTGACCCCCAGCTCGCCATGGATCGAGCTGAGCGCCTCAGCCGATGACTGGAACGCCGCGGACCCCGCCCTGCTGCTGGGGATGCTGGGCCAGGGCCTGTGGATCCGGGCATTCGAGGAGTACGTGCTCGAACTCGCCGGTCAAGGTCTCATCCACGGTCCCGCGCACTCGAGCGTCGGGCAGGAGGGCGGCGCGGTCGGATCGGTGCTGCCCCTGCGCAGCGACGACTTCGTCAACGGCTCGCACCGCGGACATCACCAGTTCCTCGCCAAGGCGTTCGGGCACGTCCTGCCCGGCAAGTCCGAGGGGCTGCCCGAGCTGGACGAAAACGTGCGCACGGTACTTCGACGCACCCTCGCCGAGATCTGCGGTCTGGCCGACGGCTTCTGCCGCGGCCGGGGCGGTTCGATGCACCTGCAGTGGCGGGAGGCCGGGGCGATGGGTACCAACGCCATCGTCGGCGGCGGCGTCCCGCAAGCCGCCGGCTTCGCCTGGAACCAGCTTCACGCGGGGACGGACGCCGTCACCGTGACCTACTTCGGTGACGGGGCCGTGAACATCGGCTCGGTCCTGGAGACCTTCAACCTCGCGGCGGCCTGGCGGTTGCCCATCTGTTTCTTCATCGAGAACAACCAATACGCCGTGTCGACCCCGGTCAGCGAGGCAACCGCGGAGCCCAGGCTGTCGGCCAGGGGGACGGGGTTCAACATACCCAGCTGGCGCGTGGACGGCATGAACGCCCTCGCCGTCAACCTGGCCATGAACGAAGCCCTCGAGCATATGCGCGCCGGACGCGGCCCGACCATCATCGAGGCCGATCTGTACCGGTACTTCCATCAGAACGGGGCCTACCCGGGCAGCGCCTTCGGTTACCGGGACAAGGCCGAGGAGAAGGCCTGGCGTGACCGCGACGCCTTGGAGATGCTGCGGGCCAACATCATCCGGCGCAAGCTCGCGACGGCGAGGGAAGTGACGGCCGCGCAGAAGCAGGTGGCGGCCGTGTTGCAAGAGATCGGCGACTCACTCCTGGAACCCGCGCCGGGCGGCAAGCCCGGCCAGCGCCGCATCAAGCCCGCGGCCTGGCCGGACACCACGTTCGTGGACGTGGGGGTCCGCGGAGACCTGAGCGAACTTGACGGCAGCCGATACGAAGAGGCCGCCACTTTCTCCGGAAAGCTGGAGGACCGACGGTTCATCGACGTCGTGAGCGACGTGATAGGACGCCGGATGGAGACCGACGAGCGAATCATCGTGCTCGGCGAGGACGTCAACCGGCTCAAAGGCGGAACCAACGGCGCGACAAAGCGGGCGCTGGAGCTGTTCCCCGACCGGGTGCTGGGCACGCCCATCAGCGAGAACGCGTTTGCCGGCCTGGGCGGTGGCATGGCTATCGACGGCCGGTTCCGCCCGGTGGTCGAGTTCATGTACGCCGATTTCATGTGGGTGGCGGCCGACCAGCTGTTCAACCAGGTCGCCAAGGCCCGGCACATGTTCGGCGGCGACAGCGCCGTGCCGTTCGTGTTGCGCTCCAAGCTCGCGGCCGGAACCGGGTACGGGTCGCAGCACTCGATGGATCCGGCCGGCATCCTGACCACGGCGCCGGGGCTGCGGGTGATCGCCCCGTCGAACCCCTTCGACTACGTGGGTCTCATGAACACCGCGCTCGCCTGCGACGACCCGGTGGTCGTCCTGGAGCACGTCGATCTCTACCAGACGACAGGCACGGGGCCGGCCGACGATCTCGACTACCGCATTCCGGTGGGCAAGGCGGCGCTGCGCCGGAGGGGAGGGGATCTCACGGTGATCTCCTACCTGTCGATGGTCAACCACTGCATCGAAGCGCTCGACCAGGTGCCGCAGATCCAGGCCGACCTCATCGATCTGCGGTGGCTCGACCGGGCCAGCCTCGACTGGGGCACCATCGAGGAGAGCATCAAGAAGACCAACCGGGCGCTGATCGTCGAACAGGGGGCGAGGGGCACGTCCTACGGCGGGTGGCTCGCGGATGAGATCCAGCGTCGCTTCTTCGACTGGCTCGACGCCCCGATCGAGCGCGTCACCGGTGGTGAGGCGTCGCCCAGCATCAGCAAGGTCCTGGAGCGGGCGGCGATCGCCCGTACCGAAGAAGTCGTCAGCGCCCTGCGCGACATCGCCTCGAAGTGACCTCACGGCCCGAGAGCTAGGAGTAGAACATGACAACGCTGCTTCGCGTGCCCGAAGTCGCCGCCGGAGCGACGCAGGCCGTCCTGTCCGAGTGGTTGGTGAAGGAGAACACCCCGTACAAGACCGGGGACCCGATCGTGGTCCTGGAGACCGACAAGGCCCTGGTCGAGGTGGCGGCCGAGTCGGACGCGGTGATCCTCCGCGCGCTTGTCCCCAATGGTTCCACGGTCGAGGTCGGTGCGCCGATCGCGCTCCTGGGCGATGAGTCGGAGACCGGGGCCGATGTCGAACAGCTCCTGGCGGAACTCGGCGTCTCCGCCCGCCCGGCTGACCGGGAGCAGAAGTCGGCGACGCCGTCCGAGGCATCGCCAAACGCCCAGGTGGCTCCGCCGGTCACCACGGAGTCGGAGAGCGCCCGGGTGTTCATCAGCCCGCTGGCGCGCAGGATTCTGAAGGAGGCGGGCCTGACGACGGACCAGGTCCGCGGTACCGGTCCGCACGGCCGTATCGTGCGCCGGGACGTGGAACGGGCGGTCGAGGAATCCCGTGCGGTGGCGGTGCCGGCCGGGCCGGTGCCGGCCGGGCCGGTGCCCGCCGAGCCCGTGCGGCCGGCAAGCCCGCGGCCGCAGATCGTCGGTTTCCGTGACATTCCCCACACACGGATGCGGCGCGCCGTGGCGAGCCGGCTGACCGCCAGCAAGCAGACTGTCCCGCATTTCTACGTCAAGCGGACAGCCCGTATCGATGATCTGCTCGCCCTGCGCAAGCAGCTCAACGAGGTGTCGCCACAGAAGATCTCGGTCAACGACCTGGTGATCGCAGCGGTCGCGGTCGCCCACCAGGCGGTCCCCGACGCCAACGTGATCTGGACCGACGAGGGCATGCGGCAGTTCGAGTCGGCGGACGTCGCGGTGGCCATCGCCTCGGAGCGCGGACTGGTCACGCCGGTCCTGTGCGCAGTCGAGCGGATGTCTCCCAGCGCGATCGCGCGTGAGGTCAAGACGTACGTGCGGAAGGCCAACGAAGGCACATTGCAGCAGGGGGATCTGGAGGGCGGTTCCCTCACGGTCACCAACCTGGGAATGTACGGGGTCGATGAATTTTCGGCGATCATCAACCCGCCGCATTCCGCCATCCTCGCTGTAGGCGCCGGACGGCCGGCACCGGTCGTGGTCGACGGCACCGTTGAGGTCGCGACGCAGATGACGCTTGTGCTCTCGGTCGACCACCGTGCCATCGACGGTGCTCTGGCCGCACAGTGGATGGAGGCCCTGGTAGGCGCACTGGAGCAGCCGCTCCGGCTGGTCGCGTGAGGGTGGAGGCGCTACGCACCACGAGGCGGCGGGGCGGCGGTCGAGGCGCGGACGACCAGACGCACCGGTAGCAGGACGGTCTTCGCCATCGGAGCGGGGTGGCCCTTCTCCTCGTAGCGGTCCAAACGCTCAAGCAGGAGGCGGGCCGCCTCCGCCCCCAGGCCGAAGTGCGGCACGTGCACGGTGGTCAGCGGCGGCTGGAATTCGTCGGCGAACTGCATATCGTTGAAGCCGACGAGGGAGAGGTCCTGCGGGCACCGCAGGCCCCTGGCCTTCAAAGCGTGCAGTGCTCCGAGGGCGATCAGGTCGTTGCCGGCGCAGATGGCCGTCGTGTCCGGGTGTCTTTCGAGCAGTTCATGGGTGGCGTACTCGCCCGCCTGCGTGGTGTAGGCCCTGCTGACGGCGACCGGTGCCGACTGAGGACCGATCCCGGCGGTTTCGACCGCGTGGCGGAAGGCTCGCGCGCGGGTGACACCGGTGGACATGGTCTGAGGGCCCGCCAGGTGGGCGATCGCGCGGTGTCCGAGACCGAGCAGGTGCTCCACGGCAAGCGTCATCCCGGTGGCGTCGTCGCCGGAGACCCAGGGGAACAGCCTGCGGTCGGTACAGCGGTTGACGAGCACGATCGGGACGCCCGATTCATATGCCTCATCCAACAGGGGATGCTCGCGCTGCGCGGTGGCGACGATGAATCCGTCCACCTGCCGTCCCAGCAGGGCGTTGAACTGGGTGCGTTCCTTGGCTTCGTCGTTGTCGGTGTTCGCCAGCAGCGCGGTGTAGCCACCGGCGTTCAGGACCTCCTCGATGCCGCGCGCAACCGGGGGGAAAAGCGGGTTCGTGAGGTCGGGCAGCAGGACGCCGACCGTGAAGGAACGGTTGGTGCGCAGACTGCGGGCCGCTGAGTTGGGGGTGAACCCCAGTTGCTCGGCGGCCATCTTCACCCGACGGGCCGTCGCCGTGTTCACCAGACCGCTGGTGCTGGGGTTGAGGGCGCGGGAGGCCGTGGCCTTGTGCACTCCGGCGAGTGCTGCCACATCGGACATGGTCGGGCGTTTGCTCACCTGGGCAGTCTAGGTGAAACGCTCCACCCGGCAACAACCGATTGCAGAGTCCCGGCGACCGAGGTAGCTTCGGGACATAGGTGATTTTTTCCGTAAAAAATCAAAACTGTGCGGCGAAGTGCAAGGGTGAGCGCCCGAAGGCTTGACAGCTTCGCAAGTAGGAAGCAAGCATGAATGCGATCGGTTGCAGTGACCGTCAAAGGTTGCGGACGAATGATCGCTTCAGTCGCGCCCGGGGCTTCCGTTTCACCAGTTCAGGACCGCTGATCTCGTTATTCACCGCACCCGACAGGGGGATGCCCCTATGCAATCGATTCCAGAAGCTGTCGCTTGTCGGCGGCTCCTTGTCGGTCGCACACCGCGGTCCGGTCGCCGCGGGGCCGTATCAGTCGAGCCGTCTCCCAGGATTGAGGTAGAGAAATGACGTATGTCGCCCAGGACCGCCCGCGTATCGGCTGGATCGGTGCCGGCCGCATGGGCTTCCAACTGGCCGCCCAGCTGCTGGACGCGGGGCACGACGTCGCCGTCTACAACAGGACCCGCGCCAAGGCCGAACCGCTGGCCGAACGGGGAGCGACGATCGTCGAACGGCCGGTTGATCTGGCCGACCGGGACGTCGTCTTCATCATGGTCTCCGCCTCGGCCGACCTGGAGGCGGTCACCACGGGCCCCGGCGGCGTGCTGACCTCGCCGGATGCCGCGCCGGGGGCGCTGATCGACAGCTCCACGGTCTCCACCCAGGTGTCCGCGCTGATCCGGAACGAAGCCGCGAAGCGTGGGACCGACTTCCTGGCCGCCCCGGTGAGCGGGAACCCGAAGGTGATCGCCGCGGGCAAGCTGACGGTCGCGGTTTCCGGCTCACGCGAGGTGTTCGACCAGGTTGAGCCGTTGCTGGCGCTGCTGGGGCGCGGGGTGACCTACGTCGGCGAGGACGAGGTCGCCCGTCTCGTCAAGATCGCGCACAACGTCTTCCTCGGCGTGGTCACCCAGTCGCTCGCCGAGATCACCATCCTCGCGGAGAAGGGCGGTGTCAGCCGTGCCGCCTTCCTGGAGTTCCTCAATGACTCCGTGTTGGGCTCGGTCTTCACCCGTTACAAGTCGCCCGCGCTGGTCAACCTGGACTTCAAGCCGACGTTCACCATGCCGCTGCTGCGCAAGGACTTCGACCTGGGGCTGTCCGCGGCCCGCGAGCTGGAGGTCCCGATGCCGCTCGCCGCCGCCACCGCTCAGCTCATCGCGGGTGCCATCGGTGCGGGGCACGTCGAGGAGGACTTCGCCACCTTGATCCTCGAGCAGGCCAGGAACTCCGGCCTCACGCTGGAAGCCGAGAACGTGCCCGTCGATGACGGTCTGTCCCCGCAGGCCTGACCTGTGCCCCTCCTCCCGCAGCCTCGCAGCGATTAAGGGTGTTTCCGCATGAATGCCATGAATGCCATGAATCCGCAGACGACACGGCCGATCCCCGCCTATGGACACAGTGCGGTGGACTACGAGCAGCGCGTGGACTACGAACGGCTCCGGGCGTACCGGCTGGAGCGCGCCCGGGCGGCGCTGGCGTCCAGCGAGTGCGGGGCCTTCCTGCTGTTCGACTTCTACAACATCCGTTACACCACGCAGACCTGGATCGGCGGGGCTCTCGGGGACAAGATGACCCGATACGCTCTCCTGACCCGTGGCGGAGAGCCGGTGCTGTGGGACTTCGGCTCCGCGGCGCGACACCACCAGCTCTACGCCCCCTGGCTGCGGCCGGAGAACTCCCGAGCGGGCATGCTCGGTATGCGTGGCGCCATCTCGCCGGAGGTCGGTCTGATGCGATCGGCGGTCACCGAGATCAAGGGCATGCTCGAGGACGCGGGCATCGCTGATCTGCCCGTCGGCGTGGACATCGTAGAGCCGCCCTTCCTGTTCGAGATGCAGCGGCAGGGCCTGAAGGTCGTCGACGCCCAGCAGTTGATGCTCGACGCCCGCCAGATCAAGTCGTCCGACGAGATCGCCCTGTTGTCCATGGCGGCCGCCATGGTCGACGGCGTCTACCAGGACATCGTCGAGGCGCTCAAGCCCGGCGTGCGCGAGAACGAGATCGTCGCTTTGGCCAACAAGCGCCTGTACGAGATGGGTTCGGACCAGGTAGAGGCCATCAACGCGGTGTCCGGCGAGCGGTGCAACCCGCACCCGCACAACTTCTCCGACCGGATCATCCGCCCGGGCGATCAGGCGTTCTTCGACATCATCCAGTCCTACAACGGCTATCGCACCTGCTACTACCGCACCTTCGCGGTGGGCAGCTCAACGAGTTCGCAGCGTGACGCGTACACCAAGGCCCGCGAATGGATGGACGCCGCCATCGCCATCGTCAAGCCGGGGATCGGTACCGACCAGGTCGCGCGGGTGTGGCCGGCCGCGAACGAGTTCGGCTTCGCCAGTGAAATGGCCGCCTTCGGCCTCCAGTTCGGCCACGGTCTGGGCCTCGGCCTGCACGAACGGCCTATCATCAGCCGGCTGAACAGCCTGGACAGCCCCGTGGAGATCCAGGAGGGCATGGTCTTCGCGCTGGAGACCTACTGCCCGGCCTCCGACGGGTTCTCCGCGGCGCGCATCGAGGAGGAAGTCGTCGTCACCGCCGACGGAGCCCAGGTGCTGACCAGATTCCCCGCCCAGGAACTGTTCGTGGCCAATCGCTACTGAGGAACCCCGCGACAACCGCCAAAACCCGAAGCAGGAGGCGAAGAGCAAGTGACCGCGCACAACCAGGGATCCCCCGCCAGGCTGCGGGCCGAGAAGGTTCCCACCGATCTGTTCATCGGCGGACGTTGGAGGCCCGCGAGCGATGGAGCGCGCATCGACGTACTGGATCCGTCGAGCGGTGAGAAGCTCACCGACGTCGCCAGCGCGAGCCCGGAGGACGGCCTCGCCGCCGTCGACGCCGCGGAGGCGGCGCTGGCCGGCTGGGCGGCCACGCCACCGCGCGAGCGGGCCGAACTGCTGCGCTCGGCGTTCGACAAGATGAAGCAGAGGGCGGAGGAATTCGCCGAGCTGATCGTGCTGGAGAACGGCAAGGCACTCGCCGACGCCCGCGGCGAAGTCGCTTACGCCGCTGAGTTCTTCCGGTGGTACGCGGAGGAGGCGGTGCGGACCCTGGGCAGCGTGCAGACCGCCCCCTCAGGCGGCAACAAGATTCTCGTACTGCGTCAGCCGGTCGGTGTCTGCGTCCTGGTCACCCCGTGGAACTTCCCCGCCGCCATGGCCACGCGCAAGATCGGCCCCGCGCTGGCCGCCGGCTGCACGGTGGTCCTCAAGCCTGCCAGTGACACCCCCCTCACCGCGCTGGCCATGGCAGCCCTCTTCGAGGAGGTGGGCCTGCCGGCGGGCGTGCTGAATGTGCTGCCCTCCCGCCGTTCCGGCGCGGTGGTCTCCGCGATGCTGGACGATCCGCGGGTCCGCAAGCTGTCCTTCACCGGTTCCACCGAGGTGGGCCGGACCCTGCTGGCGGCCGCGTCCCAGACGGTGGTCAACTGCTCCATGGAGCTGGGCGGCAACGCTCCGTTCCTGGTCTTCGCCGACGCGGACCTGGACGAGGCCGTTGCCGGCGCCATGGTGGCCAAGATGCGCAACGGCGGCGAGGCGTGCACCGCCGCCAACCGCTTCTACGTGGAAGAACCGGTGGCCGCCGACTTCACCCGGCGGCTCGCGGATGCCATGAACTCCCTGCGTACCGGCCCCGGCCTGGACCCTGGTGTGCAACTCGGACCGCTCGTCAACGCGGAGAGCCGCGACAAGGTCGCCCAGCTGGTCGCGGACACCGTACAGGCGGGTGCCTCCGTGGTGGCGGGCGGCGAGACTCCCGAAGGTCCGGGCTTCTACTACCCGCCGACCGTCCTCGCGGATGTGCCGCCGAACGCGCCGGTGCTTCGCGAGGAGATCTTCGGCCCGGTCGCTCCGGTGGTCGCCTTCAGCACCGAGGATGAGGCGATCCAGTTCGCCAACGACACCGAGTACGGTCTGGTCTCCTACGTCTACACCTCCGACCTGGCCCGTGGCCTGCGGGTGAGCGAGCGGCTGGACTCCGGAATGGTGGGCCTCAACCGCGGTGTCGTCTCTGACCCGGCCGCCCCGTTCGGCGGTACGAAGCAGAGCGGCATCGGCCGGGAGGGCGGCCACGAGGGCCTGTTGGACTACACCGAGTCCAAGTACATCGCCCTTTCGTGGTGAATCCTCCGCACCTGCCACATCCCCACCCCGCCGGACACCGACGTCCTGACGGAAAGGAGCTCCGGAATGGAGCACAGCCACCCTGCCACCGGCGTCCCTGACACGATCTACGTCAACGGGCGCATCCGGCCCGGGTCGCGGGCACCGGGCCTCGCTGCCCGCGGTGAGAGGCGAGACGAAGAGGACGAGGCGTACGAAGCTCTCGCCGTGAGCCGCGGGCGGGTCACGGCTCTCGGCACGGATCGCGAGATCAGGGATCTCGCGGGACCGCGGAGCGAGGTCGTCGACCTGCGCGGACACCGGGTCATCCCAGGTCTGATCGACGGCCACATGCACGCGACCCGCGCCGGCTCAACCTGGTCGAGCGAGTTGCACTGGACCGGAATGTCAGCGCTCACGGACGCCCTCACCAGTGTCGGCGAAGCGGTACGCAGTGCGCCGCCCGGCCGGTGGATCCGCGCCGTCGGCGGCTGGCATCACACCCAGTTCAAGGAGAACCGGCCGCCCAGCACTGCCGAGCTCGACGCGGTCGCGCCGGATCACCCGGTCTACGTGCAGGCGCTCTACGACCTCGCCGTGCTCAACAGCGAGGCGATGCGGGTGCTCGGCCTCGACTCCTGGACCGGCCTTCCAAGCGGCACCGTCGAACGTGACCCGCTCACCGGCCGCTGCACCGGCGTGGTGCGGGGGCTCGGAGCGTTCAACCGGTGTCTTGCCGCGATCCCCGGGCCGGACGCCGCCGCGGAGCGAGCGTCCACCCGCGCCATGTTCGCGGACCTCAACGCGGTCGGGCTGACCGGTGTGGTCGACCCCGGCGGCTTCGGAATGGCGCCTGAGCGCTACGACCCGCTCTTCGACCTGTGGCGAGCGGGAGAACTGACAGTCCGGATGCGTCTGTACGTCTCCGCCGTGGATGCCGGGCATGAGGTGAGCCAGCTGGAGGGATGGCTGCGCCACGCACAGACCAGCTTCGGCGACGACATGCTGCGGATGGTCGGTGCGGGGGAGGTAGTGCACTTTGGGTGCCACGACTTCGAGGGACTCGAACCGTTCAGCCTGATGGATGAGGCCTACGAGGACCTGCTCACGATCAGCCGGCGGGTCGCCGAACGCGGCTGGCCGATGCACATCCACGCCGTCCTTGATTCGAGCATCGACCGGATCCTGGACGCCTGGGAGACCGTCCACCGGCAGATTCCGCTGGACCGGCTGCGTTTCTCCCTCGCTCACGCCGACACGATCAGCCCCCGCAACATCCGGCGGCTGGCCGCGCTGGGCGCCGGTGTCGTCACTGACGACCACCAGGTGTTCAAGGCCGGTGCGTCGGCGGCCTGTTGGGGAGCCGAACAGATGGCGTCGGTGCCTCCGCTGGGTGACCTGCTGGAGGCCGGGGTGCAGGTCGGCGCGGGAACCGACGCGACCCGTGCCTCGTCGTACAGTCCCTGGTTGTCGTTGTGGTGGCTGCACGAGGGCCGTTCCCTCGACGGCAGGGTCCAGCGGGCGCCTCGGCACAACCTGTCCCGTCAGCAGTCCCTCGACCTGTACACCCGCGGCAGCGCGTGGTTCTCCTTCGAGGAGTCCGACCGGGGCCACCTCCGGCCTGGGGCGCGGGCCGATCTGGCCGTCCTCAGCGACGACTACTTCACCGTGCCGGCTGATCTCATCCCGTCCATCACCGCACAGTTGACCGTCGTCGGCGGCCGGACCGTCCACGCATCCGGGCCGTTTCGGGCCTGACCTCTTCAGCAAAGAAGCCGGAGTCATGAGATGAGCAGCACGACATTGATACGCGGCGGTACGGTCCTCACCGTCGACCCGGAGATCGGGGACCTCACCCGAGGTGACGTTCTCGTCGAGGACGACCGGATCGTGGCGGTGGGCAAGGACCTCCCGGCGGAGGGTGCCCGGGTCATCGACGCCACCGGCATGATCGTGATGCCGGGTCTGGTCGACACTCACCGTCACCTGTGGCAGTCGGCCATTCGCCAGATCGCCGCCGACTGGACGTTGGGTCAGTACGCCGAGCAGATGCTCGGCGTCATAGGCCCGCGCTTCAGTGCGGAGGACGTCTACATCGCCGACCTCCTGGGCGCGCTGGAGGCGCTCAACGGCGGCGTCACGACAGTCATGGACTGGTCGCACATCGTGAACACCCCCGACCACGCGGACGCGGCCGTACGGGGACTGGCGGACTCCGGCGTGCGGGCGGTCTTCGGATACGGCAATCCGAGGTCGCCGGCGGCCGACTGGTACCAGAAGGATCTGGCCCGCGTGGCCGGCACATACTTCTCGAACGGCAACCAGCGGCTCAGCTTGGCCCTGGCCAGCCTCGGGCCTGAGTTCTCCTCGTTGGAGGAGACCGTGACCGACATCCGGCTGGCGCGTGAACTGGGCATCCGCACCTCACTGCACGTCGGCGCCGGGCTGCTCGGCCGTACGCGTGCCGTAACCAAGATGGACGAGGCGCGGCTGCTCGGCCCCGACATCATCTACGTGCACTGCAACACCTGCACCGACGAGGAGCTGCAGCGCATAGCGGACTCCGGCGGGAAGATCTCGATCTCCCCGCGGTCGGAGATGCAGATGGGCCATGGTTACCCCGCTACCGGCCGACTGATCGCGGCGGGGATCCAGCCCAGCCTGAGCATCGACGTGGTCAGCGCGGTCGGCGGCAGCATGTTCGCCGAGATGCGCGGCACGCTGGAGGCAGAACGCGGCAGGCAGAACCAACTGTCGCTGGACCGTGGCGAGTGGCCGGCGGACCTGGCTCTGAACACCGCGGACGTAGTGCGGATGGCCACCATCGAGGGAGCCCGCACCCTGGGTATGGGCGACCGGATCGGCTCGCTCACCCCCGGCAAGCAGGCGGACATCATCATGCTGCGGGTCGATCTCCCGAACCTCTTCCTGATCAACAATCTGCCGGCCGCGGTCACCCTGGCCGACAGCGAGAACGTCGACACCGTCTTCGTGGCCGGCCGGCCTGTGAAGGTCGCCGGCAAGCTGGTCGGGCACGAGACGCACGCGCTGCAGGAGCAGGCACGATCTTCCAGGAACCGTCTCCTGCTGGGTACGCCGTTCGCCGTCGAATCGGCGGCGTGAGCCGATCCGGTCGAGTCCCGGATCGCACCCGGGTCATGAACTCCGGCAGGGGCCGGGACCTCGAGCTCCCGGCCCCTGCCGGCACCCTGCGGAACAATTCGGTGCGCGGTACCCGGGACCGGGTGCACAGTCTGCTGGAGGCGGTGCTGTCGCAGTTACCGACGGTCGGAGCGGCGCAGGAGCAGCTCGCGGCGAGCACATGCCCAGCGCCCGCCCGGTGATCAGCTCGGGGGGCGACCCCCCCTGGCGACCCTGCTCATCGAAGGGGTCATCGCCCACGCCAAGGCCGACTTGGAACTGGTCGACAGGCCGCTCAACGGCTCGGCCCGCTTGCCGAGCGCAACGTCTGCGCGCCGGCACGAGCGGACATGCCCGAACGGCATGGGCAGGCGTATGGGTAGGCGCTGCGCGAGCAGGGTGCCTGACGAGTATCGGCCCCCACCGCGGGCGGGCGTGAACAGCAGGGTGACCACGCATGATCACGATCGCCGACGCAGGTCGCTACTCACGGGGAGGGCGGCGATCGGCACGCCGACAGCGCCTACCGACTCGACCTCGACGTTCGCGAAGGTCTCCTTGGCCCACGCGACCGTCTCCGGCGAGCCCATCCCCACGCCGGGTTCGACGGTCATCACGAGCTTCGGTACTTGAGGGGTGTCCGCCATCCAGCGGCCGTAGGCCAGCACGCGCTCGTGCACGTCGGCCGGTTCGCCGTCGATGGGGATCTCGCGTGGCCATGCCAGGAGCGGCCTGCGCGACGCCGGGTCGGGGTAGGGCGCGCGGTAGACGTCGTGATCGTCGGTCGCGAGTCCGCCGGTCACCCCGCGGGGGAGGTTGAACTCGATGAACATGTTGTTCTGAAGGATCATCTCCTCTCCCTTCGGGGAGCGGAACGACCGGAACAGCTCCGCGCCCTGCGGCGGATAGTCCGCCCACCGCATCGGCCGCAGAAACGTCTCGACCAGCGCCGCACCTCGTACCCGCCCGGGATGCCGGGCCGCCCAGTCCAGGCCCAGCGCGCCACCCCAGTCATGACCGACAATGACGATCTCCGCCAGGCCGAGCGCGTCGAACCAGGCGTCCAGATAGGACACGTGATCGGCAAAGCGGTACCCGATGTCGGGCTTCCCGGACGCCCCCATGCCGATCAGATCGGGCGCCAGGCAGCGGGCTTGGCCCTCAACATGCGGCACCACCTTGCGCCACAGGTACGACGAGGTGGGGTTCCCGTGCAGGAACACCACCGGCACCGTGCCTCTGCCGACCTCCGTATAGGCCATGAACGAATCGTGCACCTCGACCGTCGCCATGATGCTTGTGTCCTTCCTCGTGAAACCGTGTCCACTTGGTTCGACACCACCTCCCCGGCCGCTGTGACATCCCGCCGAGAAAACTTGGCGCGACATCGAGCCGCGAGCGGAGATTGCAGCGGGCCCGGATGTGTTTGTTTGCCTGAGCGGGCATCCGGGTCCCACCGGAACCGGGCGTGCTTTCGGTGGCCGATGGGCACCGGTCCTGGGCCGGTTGACCGGATGAGTGCCTGGGCACTGCCTTCTTTCGTTTGTGATCCGGGCATTTTCGGGCGACTTATTCCCCGGAACGGGGCTGGGCTGGACCGCGGGACAGAGGTATAAATCTCTGGCGGGCACATTCGGGCCCCAGATGCCCGAACGGGCGCGGAAGGGCGAGGCGGCGATGCGAGCAGAAGAGCGGCAGCACCGGATCCTTGTCCTGGCGCGCCATGAGGGCCGTGTGGAGGTCGCTGTCGCGGCAGCCGACTTCGGTGTCGCGGCGGAGACAATCCGGCGGGACCTGAGCGAACTGGAGCGCCGGGGCCTGGTGCGCCGTACCCACGGTGGTGCCTATCCCGTCGAGAGCGCGGGCTTCGAGACGAACCTGGCCCAGCGCGTCACACTTCATGTCGAGAAGAAACGCCGTATAGCCGCGGAGGCGGTCACGCTGCTCGGCGAGGCGGAGACTGTCTTCGTGGACGAGGGCTACACCCCGCAGATCCTCGCCGCACTCCTGCCGACCCATCGGCCGCTGACGGTCGTGACGGCGTCGCTGTCGACAGCCGCGGCGGTCGCCGAATCCGCCAACATGACTGTCCTCCTCCTTGGGGGCCGGGTCCGCGCACGCACGCTGGCAACCGTTGGTTCCTGGGCCTGTGCCATGCTCTCGGGCTTCGTCATCGACCTGGCGTTCCTGGGAGCGAACGGGATTTCCCGGGAACTCGGCCTCACCACACCCGATCCGGTCGTGGCCGATGTCAAAGCCAAGGCACTCGAGGTATCACGCAGACGGATCTTCTTGGGGGATCACAGCAAGTTCGGAGCGAGCAGCTTCTGCCGTTTCGCCGAGGTCTCCGACTTTGAGGCGATCATCACCGACACCGGAATCTCCAGCGCGGAAGCGCACCGCTACACCCTGCTGGGCCCCCAGGTCATCCGGGTCTGACCCGGTCACACCTCAAGATCGTCACACTCCTCACCGGCTCCTGGCCACGGGCAACTATGGCATGAGCGCGGCAATTACCATCCGGCCCCACCCGACCGGATCACCACGAAGGGATCCACATGACGACAAGGTCGAGCATCATGCGTCGCACCGTTCCGATGGGAGCCATGGTCCTCTGCGGCGCGCTGCTCGCGGCGTGCGCCGGCGCCGGCGGGACCGGTGGCTCCTCGGCTCACTCGATCAACGTGCTGATGGTCAACAATCCGCAGATGGTGGACCTGCAGAAGCTGACCGCGGCCAACTTCACCAAGTCCACGGGCATCAAGGTCAATTTCACGGTTCTGCCCGAGAACGACGTCCGGGACAAGATCAGCCAGGACTTCTCCAGCCAGGCCGGCCAGTACGACGTGGCCACCATCAGCAACTACGAAACACCGACCTACGCCAAGAACGGCTGGCTGACATCGCTCAGCTCGCTCGCCAAGGCCGACACCGCCTTCCAGCAGAGCGACATCCTGCCTCCCATCCAGCAGTCGCTGACCTACTCCGGGAAGGTCTACGCCGAGCCCTTCTACGGCGAGTCGTCCTTCCTGATGTACCGCAAGGACGTCTTCGCGGCCAAGCACCTGACCATGCCCGCCAACCCGACCTGGACCCAGGTCGCCGATCTGGCGGCCAAACTCGACGGGGCCAAGCCCGGCATGAAGGGCATCTGCCTGCGCGGTCAACCGGGTTGGGGCGAGCTGATTGCCCCGTTGACCACCGTCGTGAACACCATGGGCGGTACCTGGTTCGACAAGAACTGGACCGCCCAGGTCAACAGCCCGGCGTTCACCAAGGCGACGAACTTCTATGTCAACCTGGTGCGCGCGCACGGCGAGGCCGGAGCGCCGCAGGCCGGCTTCACCGAGTGCCTCAACGACATGGAGCAGAGCAAGACCGCCATGTGGTATGACGCCACCTCCGCCGCCGGATCGCTGGACGCCACAGGATCGCCCGTGGCCGGAAAGATCGGCTACGTTCCCGCCCCGGTCGACCAGACCAAGAACTCGGGCTGGCTCTTCAGCTGGGCCTGGGGCCTGCAGAAGGCCAGCAAAAACCAGAGCGACGCCTGGAAGTTCATCTCCTGGGCGTCCAGCAAGAGCTACGAGAACCTGGTCGGCAGCAAGCTGGGCTGGTCCAGGGTCCCGGCCGGCAAGCGTTCCTCGACCTACGCCAACCCGAAGTACCTTGCCGCGGCATCGGCCTTCGCCTCGGCCACCAAGACGGCGCTGACCAACGCGGACCCGCTCAACCCCGGCGTGCAGGCCAGGCCCGCCCCCGGGATCCAGTTCGTGGGCATCCCCGAGTTCACCGACCTCGGCACCAAGGTCTCGCAACAGATCAGTTCCGCCATCGCCGGCCAGACCAGCGTCGCGACGGCCCTCAAGAACAGTCAGGCCCTCGCCGCGAACGTCGCCGCCAAGTACGCGGCCAAGTGACCGGTGACGTCTTCCCCCTCTCTTTCCCCTCTCCTCCTGTTCTCCTCCACCCGCTGACCCACTCCCGACCCGCCCACCGGCCCGGGAGGCCACCCGCGCGAAGCGGAGAGACACCATGACCGTTCCCGTGACCGCAAGACGTCCACCACTCCAGCAACACAGACTGCGGGGAGGAACCCGGCCGGCCGGCAAAACCCGCGGCGCATGGGCCCGCCGGGCCCCGTTGCTCCCGGCTCTGGTCTTCCTGATCGTGGTCACCCAGTTGCCCTTCGTCGGCACCCTGGTCATCTCGTTCATGCGCTGGAACGCCCTAGACCCGGGTAACCGGGGCTTCGGCGGCCTGGCCAACTACAAGGCCGCGATCACCGATCCGGACCTGCGCTCGTCCATCGTGACCACCGTTGTCCTGACCGCCACCGTCGTGCTGGTGAGCCTGCTGCTGGGCCTGGGGCTGTCCCTGCTGCTCGACCGGCAGTTCCGCGGCCGTGGCATCGTCCGCACGATGCTGATCACCCCCTTCCTGGTCGTGCCGGTCGCTTCCGCCCTGCTCTGGAAGCACGCCCTCTACAACGCCTCCTACGGGCTCATCGACGGCACGCTGACCTGGATCTGGAGCCTGTTCGGCAGCTCGAACGCCCCCCAGCCCGACTGGTTGTCCACGGTCCCGCTGATCTCGGTCGAGGCGTCGCTGATCTGGCAGTGGACACCCTTCATGATGCTGATCCTGCTCGCCGGGCTGCAGAGCCGGCCGCTGGACATCGTCGAAGCGGCACGGATGGACGGTGCCGGCACCTGGCAGGTGTTCCGCTACCTCACCTTCCCGCATCTGCGCCGCTACCTGGAGCTCGCGGCCCTGCTCGGCAGCATCTACGTGGTGCAGAACTTCGACGCGGTCTTCACCCTGACCTCCGGCGGCCTGGGGACCGCCAACCTCCCCTACACCGTCTACGAGACCTTCTACCAGGCCCACGACTACGGCCAGGCCTCCGCCGAGGGCGTCATCGTGGTCGCCTGTTCCATCCTCATCGCCACCTTCGCGCTGCGAACCGTGTCGTCCCTGTTCCGAGAGGAGACGCTGTGATGAGCGCGGCAACCACTGCCTTGTCCCCGCCGAAGCCCCTGCGCGGCCGCCGCGTGGGCGCGAAACGCCGCAGCGGCAGTATCCTGGGCCTGGTCGCCTGGATCTGCGGCCTGGTGTTCTTCCTCCCATTCGCATGGATGCTGCTCACCTCGCTGCACAGTGAGTCGGACGCCGCCACCAACCCGCCGAGCGTCAGCGCCGGACTGACGCTCCAGGGCTACCGGGAGTTCTTCGGCGCGAGCACCGGCGTCAGTCCCTGGCCGCCGCTGATCAACTCGCTGACGGCCAGCCTCGTCTCCACCCTGCTGGTGCTGCTCCTGGCCATCCCCGCCGCCTACGCGCTGTCCATCAAGCCGGTGCGCAAGTGGACCGATGTGATGTTCTTCTTCCTGTCCACCAAGATGCTGCCCGCCGTGGCCGGGCTGCTGCCCGTCTACCTGATCGCCAAGAACGCCGGCATGCTGGACAACATCTCGCTGCTGGTCATCCTCTACACGTCGATGAACCTGCCGATCGCGGTGTGGATGATGCGTTCCTTCCTCGCCGAGGTCCCCACCGAGATCCTGGAAGCAGCCTCCATCGACGGAGCGGGTCTGCTGACCATCCTGTCCCGGATCGTGGCCCCGGTGGCCGCCCCCGGTATCGCGGCCACCGCGCTGATCTCCTTCATCTTCAGTTGGAACGAACTTCTGTTCGCCCGGGTGCTGACCGGTGTCGTGGCCGGCACCGCGCCGGTCTTCCTCACCGGGTTCGTCACCAGCCAGGGCCTGTTCCTGGCCAAGGTGTGCGCCGCTGCCATCTGTGTCTCGCTGCCGGTGCTCATTGCCGGGTTCGCCGCCCAGGACAAGCTCGTCCAGGGCCTCTCTCTTGGAGCAGTCAAGTGAAAGCAGCCCTCATCAGTGCTCCCGGCGTCGTGGGGATCGAGACGGTCGACGACCCGACACCCGGCCCCAGGGACGTGGTGGTCCGGGTCTCCGCCTGCGGTCTGTGCGGCACCGATCTGCACATCCTCCAAGGGGAGTTCGCGCCCACCCTGCCGATCATCCCGGGCCATGAGTTCGCCGGTGAGGTCGTCGCCGTCGGCACCGGCGTCCGCGAACTGTCCCTCGGCGACCGGGTCGCGGTCGACCCCTCGCTGTACTGCCACGAATGCCACTACTGCCGCATCGGCCGCAACAACCTCTGCGAACGGTGGGCGGCGATCGGCGTCACGGTCCCCGGAGGAGCGGCCGAATTCGCCGTCGCCCCCGTCGCCAACTGCGTCAAACTGCCCGACCACATCCGTACCGAGGACGCGGCCCTGATCGAACCCCTCTCCTGCGCGGTGCGCGGATACGACATCCTGCGCAGCCAGCTGGCCACCAGCGTCCTGATCTACGGGTCCGGCACGATGGGCCTGATGATGATGGAGCTCGCCAAGCGCACCGGGGCGGCCACCGTTGACGTCGTCGACATCAATCCCGACCGGCTGGTCACAGCACGGTCGCTGGGCTGCACGAACGCCGTCACCTCCGCCGACGAGATCGAGCAGCCCCGTGGCTGGGACGTCGTCATCGACGCCACCGGCAACGAGAAGGCGATCCAGGAAGCCATCGGCCGGGTCGGCAAAGGTGGCACGTACCTCCAGTTCGGTGTGGCGGACTACGCGGCGCGCGCGACGATCGAGCCCTACCGGATCTACAACCAGGAGATCACCATCACCGGCTCGATGGCGGTCCTGCACAGCTACGAACGCGCGGCCCAGCTCTTCGCCGGGGGCGTCCTCGACCCGCAGGTCTTCATCAGCGACCGGCTGCCGCTGAGCGACTACGCCGCTGCGCTCCGGCAGTTCCAAGAAGGCAAGGGCCGAAAGATCCAGGTCAACCCCTGAACCGGCACACCGCCCTGGCCGGCCCGCGACCTCACGGAGTCACACATGCCGACACCCGAAGCGCCGACCCTCGTCATCGGCGAGGCGCTCACCGACATCCTGGACTGCCCCGGCGAACCCCGGCGCAGCTTTCCGGGCGGGAGCCCGGCGAACGTGGCCCTCGGTGTGGCCCGGCTCGGCCATCCGGTGCGGCTGGCGACCCGGGTGGGCCGCGACCACTTCGGTGAAGCCCTCCGGACCCACCTGAGCGACAGCGGAGTGGTGCTCACAGAAGGGTCCGTGGCCGACGCCCCCACCTCCACCGCCATCGCCCATCTGGATGGCCGCGGGGCGGCGACCTACGAATTCGACATCTCCTGGGACCTGCCGCCCGGTGCCCTGGAGCCGGCCCGCACCGGGGCCACAGGCCACCTCCACACCGGATCGATCGCGGCGGCGCTCGCCCCCGGCGCCGATCAGGTGCTCGCGGCGATCGAGGCCGCGCGCGGCAGGGCCACCATCTCCTACGACCCGAACCTCAGGCCCGCGCTGCTCGGACCACCGGAGGACGAGCGTCCCCGGGTCGAGCAGCTGGTCTCCCTCAGCGACGTGGTGAAAGCCAGCCAGGAGGACCTTGAGTGGCTCTACCCCGGGCAGGACATCCACGAGGTGGCCTTCCGCTGGGCGCGAAACGGACCCTCGCTGGTGGTCCTCACCCTCGGCGCCGGCGGCGCGCAGGCCTGGTGGAGGCAGGGCCGGCACGACCTGCCGGCGACGCCCGTCGAGGTCACCGACACGGTGGGAGCAGGCGACGCCTTCATGGCGGGACTGATCAGCGGACTGCTCCGGGCCGGGATGCTCGGCGGCGGCCAGGAGGAGCCGGACGGACCTCGCGCGCGTACAAGACTGCTCAGCGCGACGGCCGCCACCCGGCCGCACCAGGAACTGGTCCAGGCGCTGGATCTGGCCGGCCGGGCCGCCGCCTTCACCTGCACCCGCCAGGGCGCTGACCCGCCGACCCGCGCCGAGATATCGGGGTGGTATCCAGCGGCCGCGCGGGCGGGGGGCGATCACATTGCCCAGGGTCCGGTGAGCTGAGCTGCGGCCGGGGAGGGCCCGGCTTCAGCTGTCGTAGTCGATGACGACCTTGTCCGATACGGGGAGCGACTGACAGGTAAGGACATAACCGGCCTCGACCTCACCCGGCTCCAGAGCGAAATTGCGCCGCATCCGCACCTCGCCGTCCACCACCAGCGCCCGGCAGGTCCCGCACACCCCGCCCTTGCAGGCGAACGGCAGGTCCGGGCGCACCCGCTGCGCACCCTCCAGCACCGAACGGTCCCGGGGAAGCGACGCCTCCGTCTCCCGGCCGTCCAGGATTACGGTGACCTGGCTGACGGGTCCGCCCGGTGCCGCGTCCTCGTGCCGCATCGGCTCGGGCGGGATGTCGTCGGCGTAGAACAGCTCCTGGTGGATCCGGCCGGCGGGCACCCCGAGCCCGGCCAGCACTTGCTGCGCGTCGCGGACCATGCCGTACGGCCCGCACAGCCACCAGTGGTCCGCGTCCGCCACGTCGACCAGGGCGCCGATCAGCGCGGCGAGCCGCCCGGCGTCCAGCCGGCCGGAGAACAGCTCCGCCTCGCGGGGCTCGCGGGACAGGATGTGCGCCAGCTGGAAACGGTCCGGGTAGCGGTCCTTCAGGTCGGCGAGCTCATCGGTGAACATCACCGTGCCGGTGCGGCGGTTGCCGTAGAAGAGGGTGACCCGGGAGCTCGGGCCGCCGGCCAGCACCGAGGCCGCGATCGACAGCATCGGGGTGATCCCGGAACCGGCCGCGACCAGGATGTGGTGCCCGGGGCGGCCGAGATCCGGGGTGAAGGACCCGGTCGGCGCCATCACCTGCACAGTGTCACCCGGCCGCACCTCGTGTACCAGCCACGACGAGAACAGGCCGCCGGGCACCACCCGCACCCCGATCGTGGGCCCCTCACCGACCGGTGAGCAGATGGAGTACGAACGGCGCTCGTCCCGGCCGTCGGTCTCCCGGCGCAGGGTGAGTGACTGGCCGGGCCGGAACGCGAACTCCCCGGCCAGCGCGGCGGGCACCGCGAAAGTGACGGCCGCCGCATCCTCGCACAAGGGCTCCACCACGCTCACCCGCAGCGGGTGGAACACCGGGCGGGGACGGGTGCGGGCGGCGGCCATCAGATCTCCTTGAACAGCTCGAACGGCTCCAGACAGCTTCGGCAACGGTGCAGCGCCCTGCACGCGGTGGCGGCGAACCTCGAGGTCTCCTCGGTGTCCGCCGATCCGCATCGCGGACACCGCACGGCACGCCGCGTCGGAAACAGCTCCACGGGCACCGGCCCCGGCGACGGGCCCGGCCCCTGCGCCGGAGCCGCCGCGGGCGGCGCGATCCCGTGCTCGGCGAGCGCACTGCGGCCTCGCGGGGTGATCCAGTCCGAGGTCCAGGGCGGATCGAGCACGGTCCGGATCCGCACCTCACGGAAGCCCGCCCGGGTCAGCCTGGCGGCGACTTCCGCACGCATCTCGGCCATCGCGGGGCACCCGGAGTAGGTGGGAGTGAGACTGGCCGTCACCACGCCGTCCTCATCGACCTCGACCCCTCGAAGGACACCGAGATCGGCGAGGGTCAGCATCGGCAGCTCCGGGTCAGGGACGGCTGCCGCGATCTGCCGCGCGCGGGCCGGCGAGGGCTGCGGCAGGACTTCAGCCGCGGACAGCGAACGCTCTGTGGTCACCATGCCGCCCCCGGGTGTGCACGTGCCACGCTTTGCAGCTCGGCCAGCAATGGGCCCAGGTGCTCGGTGTGCGCCCCGCGCCGTCCACCGTCCGCCCCACCGCGCGGCAAGGCCGCCGGTGTGGCGAGCGTGGCCGCGGTCAGCACCTGGGCCAGCGTCTCCTCGACCGCGCCGCGTACATCCACGGGGTCCACACCGAAGCCCCCCTCGTCCGGCGCGAACAGCTCTTCCACATACGGCCAGACCTCGTCGACCGCCCGCCGCATCCGCCCGTGCGAATATTCCGTGCCGTCCCCGAGCCGCACCGTCCAGCGGGCCGCGTACTCCCGGTGGTACGCCAGCTCCTTGACGCCTTTGCCCGCCACGGCCGCCAGGACCGGGTCCGCCGAGCCGGCCAGCCGCTGGAAGAGGGCCAGCCGCCAGGCGGACAGCACCAGCAGCCGGGCCGTGGAGAAGGCGAAGTCGCCGTTCGGCAACTCGGCCAGCCGCACATTGCGGAAGTCGCCCGCGTCGCGGAAGTACGCGAAGTCATCCTCCGTACGCCCGGACCCGTCGGCCTGCCCGGCCCGGGAGTACAGCAGCCGGGCCTGTCCCAGCAGGTCGAGGCCGATGTTGGCCAGCGCCACCTCCTCCTCCAGCTCCGGGGCGTGGGTGCACCACTGCGCGAGCCGCTGCGCCAGCACCAGGGCGTCATCACCCAGCGCCAGGCAGTACGCGGCCAGACCGGCGCGATCCACCCCCGCCGGCACCGCCGTGTCAACGCCGTGCAGCGGGTCCTGGAAGCCGGTCCCGAACGCCCAGTGCGCATCGCCCTCGGAGGAGGCCTCCGCCAGGGACAGGTACACATGGTCGTTGCTCATGCGCTGCTCCTATATATGGGGGACGTCTTCGGGGATCTCGTAGAAGGTCGGATGCCGGTAGACCTTGTCTCCGCTGGGGGCGAAGAAGGGGTCCTTCTCGTCCGGCGTGGAGGCGGTGATGGCGTCGCTGCGCACCACCCAGATGGACACGCCCTCATTTCGCCGGGTGTAGACGTCCCGCGCGTTGGTCAGCGCCATCCGCTCGTCCGCGGCGTGCAGCGAGCCCACATGCACATGATTCAGCCCGCGCTTGCCGCGCACGAACACTTCGTACAGCGGCCATTCGCCCTTCATACCGCTCATGCCGCGCTCCTCTCCGCCTGCGCCGCCCGCTTGGCCGCGTGCGCGCTCGCCGCCTCCCGTACCCAGGCACCGCCCTCGTGCGCATCCCGCCGCCGGGCTATCCGCTCCGCGTTGCACGGTCCGTCGCCGTCGATCACCCGGCGCAGCTCCGCCCAGTCCGGGGTGCCGAAGTCGTGGCAGCCCCGCTCGGCGCTCCAGCGCAGCTCCGGATCGGGCAGGGTGACCCCCAGGAACTCCGCCTGCGGCACCGTCATGTCCACGAAGCGCTGGCGCAGCTCGTCATTGGTATGCCGCTTGATCCGCCAGGCCATCGACTGCGCCGTGTTGGGCGAGTCCGTGTCCGGCGGTCCGAACATCATCAGTGACGGCCACCACCACCGGTCGACGGCGTCCTGCACCATGGACCGCTGCGCCTCGGTGCCGCGCATCATCGTCAGCAGCAGCTCGTACCCCTGCCGCTGGTGGAAGGACTCCTCCTTGCAGATCCGCACCATGGCGCGCGCATACGGCCCGTACGAGCTGCGGCACAGCGGCACCTGGTTGCAGATCGCCGCGCCGTCCACGAACCAGCCGATCACGCCCACATCGGCGAAGCTCGGCGTGGGGTAGTTGAAGATCGAGGAGTACTTCTGCCGTCCACCGATGAGCCGCTCGGTGAGATCCGCCCGGTCCGCGCCCAGGGTCTCGGCGGCGGAGTACAGATACAGGCCGTGGCCCGCCTCGTCCTGCACCTTGGCCAGCAGGATCGCCTTGCGGCGCAGCGACGGCGCCCGGGTGATCCACTCGCCCTCGGGCTGCATCCCGATGATCTCGGAATGCGCGTGCTGGGCGATCTGCCGGATCAGGGTCTTGCGGTACCCCTCGGGCATCCAGTCGCGCGGCTCGATCCGGTGATCCCGCCGGATCGTGTCGTCGAACTGTGCCTGAAGGGACATCGCATGCCTCCGGGACTCTTGGCAGCCCGTGCGTCTGCCTGTGGGGGTGCTGACTCGCATTCCCATGCTAACCGAATGTTCGGTCGGTAGGAAGTGCGCCGCTCTCCGTCCCCGGCGTGCCGACGGCCGCTTCCCCGGCCGTACCGGGGGAGCGGCACCGGGCGCACCGCAGGCTGTGCGGCGGATCTGCCGGGGCATCGTGGCGGGGCTCCGTCGGAGTTGGGCCCGCTTACAGCGCCGACTAGGCAGGGCTGCCTCCGGCCCACGACCGCCCTGGGCGGTCCTGGCAGCTCCGGGCCCTGTGAGCTGCCCCTCGCCCGTAACCTCTCCCGTGCCGAAAGGACGCCATGCCTCTCACCGGCACTGGACACGCCGTGACGGCGGCTGTGGCGGCCCGGCACGGCGCGGCAGATTCCGGGACGCCTGCCGTACGGCCATCCGGGCCGAACTGTGCGCCGGGCCGGTAGGAGGTGACCGCGTCGAAGGGGACGCCGAGTATCGCGAGGTCGTAGCCGTTGACCCGGTGGATCTCCGGCAGCCGGGCGAAGGTACCCGGCCCGAAGAAGCGGGGGACCCGCTGGGCGTCCAGCGGGCCGACCGGATCGGGGCCTGCGGATGGCGTGGGCATGGCGAGCTCCTGTCGATGGTGGCGGGCGCCGCAGAGGCCGAAGAACGGCGGCTGATCCGCTACGGGAACGGGACCGTGCTGCTGCTGCCCCGTACACCGACCGAGGCCCAGTCCCTGGTGTCCCGAGTGCCCGGCCCACTCCTCGACCACGACGCCGAGCGCGGCACCGACCACCTCCGCACCCTGCGGACCGTGCTGGTGCGCAACCGGTCCTGGCAACTGGCCGCCGAAGACCTGCACATGCACAAGCAGACCCTAATGGGGACTCAACCGCAGTGAGCACATAGCCGAGTTGTGGTTCGCCGTGCGCGCCCACGATCTGCTGTGCGGCCGCAGCCTCCGCCAGCAGTGAGGTACCCGGGCATCGTCCACGCGATCAGCGCGCCCGTCAGCACGAACGGCGCCGCGGAGGGACACTGATCGTCATGGACGGCGCTCGGCACGATACTGCGGCACCCGCGTGGCGGCGGCCGACTGAGGGCGAGCACCGATGGCAGGTGGCAGCAGTGATCGCCCTCATCATCGGCGCGCAACTGGCGGAGCCCCAAAGGCTCACCCTTCACCCTCACTGGCTGCTGCCTGCCCTGGAAGGAGCCTTCCTCGTGGCCCTTCTCGTGCTCAATCCAGCGAGGATCAACCGGGAGTCCGCGCCGCTCCGGGCCACCTCCCTGGGCTTGGCCGCGATCGCGAGCGTGGCCAACGCCTGGTCGCTGTCCCTGCTCATCCATGGTCTGATTACGGGCAGCGAAGGCCGCACCGCCGGCCCGCTGCTCTTCGAGGGAGCGGCGATCTGGGGCACCAACGTCGTGGTTTTCGCCCTGTGGTATTGGGAATTCGACCGCGGAGGTCCTGTCGCCCGGGCGCACGCGCACCAGCCCAACCCCGACTTCCTCTTCCCCCAGATGCAGACACCGGAGATCGCCAGCAGGGATTGGGAGCCCACCTTTTTCGACTACCTGTACGTCTCCTATACCAACGCGACAGCCTTCAGCCCCACGGACACGATGCCCCTGTCCCGCTGGGCAAAGCTCCTGATGCTCGTGCAGTCCGCCATCTCCCTTGTCGTCGTGGCCCTCGTCGTGGCCCGTGCGGTCAACATCCTCCGATGACGGCCCGCGCGTGGGTCAGGGGCTCGTGGACGTGCGGGGGACGGCCGGCACGGAGGAGGCGTTCCGCGCAGTGTCGGACGCCGCACCCGGCCTTCAGCCCCGAGTGCCGAGGCCCGGTGACGGCGGAAAAAGGGGAGCCCGGCGGCGCCCCTCTTGACAGAGGGCGCCGCCGGGCTGGTGTTCCGCGTCGAACTCCGTCCCCTCAAGTGCGTTCGTGCGGGCTGCCGTAGGGCTGAGCGGGACGGAAGCCGATGGTCCGGCCCCGTCCCCGGATCACGCGGACTGCCGGGTGAAGCGCGCGGTGATGGTGACGAACGTGACGGGCTTCAGCATCCCGAGCTGATTCCACGTGATGCCGAAGTTTGTCCGTTCGACGGAGAGGCTGGCGGTGAGCGTGACGGCGTCCGCGGAGACTTCGCTCGCCTGGGCGGTGAGGGCGAGCGGACGGGTGGTGCCGCGCACCGTCAGCTCGCCGGTCACCTCGGCGGTCCCGTTACGGTTCGCGGTGACGCTGGTCGCCGTGAAGGTGATCGACGGGTGTTTGTCCACGTCGAAGAAGTCGGTGCCCCGCAGGTGGATGTCACGCTTGGCGTGCTTGGTGTCAAGGCTGGCGACGTCGATCGTCAGGGTGCCGTGAGCGGACCCGCCGGCAAGCACTTCGCCCTCTCCCACGACCTTCGTGAAGACGCCTTTGACGTTGACCAGGCCCCAGATCGACTTGTTCTCGATGTTGACCGTGGACTGTGCCGGGTCGAGTGTCCAGTGGCCGGGTGTGACGTCGGTCAGGGATATGGCGCGCTGGGAACCGTCGGTTATGTCAGACACTGTCGACTGTGTTCCTTTCGTGAGAGGAGCGGATGGAGTGCGAGGTATACAGTTGAACAATCAAATATAAAGGAGGTTATTAGATAGCTGCCGAGATAATAGCTCGCTGAGCTATCCTCGGCAAGCGGGTGATGACCTGGTAGAAGACGACAGACGGGAGCCGGACATGGGGGAGCCAAAGCGGCCGGAGGGGGCGGGGGAGTGTCCCGGCGCAGAAGAGGTCGAGCTGCTGCGTCGCTGGCGCACTGTCGACAGCGGCTTCCGGCGGATCACCGACCTGCTGTTGGCCGATGCTCATGACGAGGTCGGTCTGCCGCCGTCGTCGCTCCAGGTGGTTTGCTTCCTGGCCGAGTCTCCGGAACAGGCGGCGCCCATGCGCGAACTCTCCGAGCTTCTCGGCTTCTCCACCGCGGGAATCACAGGAGTGGTCGACCGACTGGTCGATGCCGGTCTGGTCGAGCGTCGCCCCTCCCGTACGGACCGCCGAGTGACGTTCGCCGCGCTGACGGTCTTGGGCCGGGAGACCGCTGTTGCCGCTGTCGGAGTACTCGCCGAGGCAGTGCGCCGACGCATCGTGAAACCCCTGGGCGGCGACGGCTTCGCCGCTCTTGAGGCCACTGTGGGATCCCTCGGCGTAGTAGGCGAGCCGCTCGCCGGATGCCCGGGCCCCGCCGCTCACTGACCCACGGCAGGCTGTGCCTGCGGCAGCCGGCACGTCACAGGTGCCCCACAGCCACCCCCAGCAAGCCGCGAAGGCGGCGCCCCTCGCAGGGTGCACCGCCTTCGGGTTACCGTTTTCGGGTTACCGGGCCAAGGCCCGTGCCGGCCCGGTATCCATCGCACCGTTCACCGGCGCACCGCTCACATGTGCTCGCCCCGGGCCGCCCGTTCCGCCGAGGTGGAGCTCGGTGAGGCCAGGGCGGGGATGCTGTCGGCCTTGGTCCTGCTGCCGCTGGTGAACGGCTCGAAGGCGTGGCTGAAGTACCAGGCCGACTGCGGGACGCCGGAGCAGGAGCCGGCACCGGCGGTGCCGGGGCAGCCGCCGTTGTCGCGCTCGAGTGCCCAGAAGGAGAGGGTGTTGATTCCCTTCGAGACGGCCCAGTTCTCCACCGTGACCGCGTCCGCCGTGGTGAACGTCTCCTCGGGTCCGTAGTCGTCGATCCCGGGCATCTCGGTGACGCCGATCATGCCCCACAGTCGCGCGGATCGCTTCGAGGGGTAGAGCGCGGCCAGTTGGTCGTGCAGACCGGCCGCGGCTGTCTTGGTGTCGGCGGCCATGTCGTGGGTGGCGCCGTCCCAGTAGTCGAACGTCATGATGTTGACGACGTCCACGCGGGCGCCGTTCGAGACGGCGTTCTGCAGCAGGGCCACGCCACTGGGCGCGAGTCCGGTCGCGAAGGAGGGCAGGGTGTAGGAGAACTGCACGCTGCGGCCGGTGTGGCGGGCCCAGCGCTCGACCTGCGCGACCGCCTTGTTGCGGCGGTCGATGCCGGCGGTGTTGTTGATCGAGTCGGCCTCGATGTCGAGGTCGATGCGGGTCACGCCGTACGTCGTGACCAGGCTTTCGTACACCGAGGCGATGGAGTCGACGCTTGTGCAGCTGTCGGCGAGCTCAGTCCCGGTGGTGTCCGCCGAGTAACCGCCGAAGGACGGGATGACATTGCCGCCGCGCTTCTGGATCGTCGCGATGTCACTGCCGAAGACCGACTTGGAGACCGGCTGGGTGGTGTTCCCGTTCCAGTACGCCGTACAGGACCCGGGCGAGGCCGTCTGGAGGAACGCCATCGTCAGGTATCTATTGCCCGACTGAGCGGCGAGCGAAGCCGGGCTCTCGCCGGTCCACGCCTCGAAGTACGGCGCCGCCACGTGAGCCGGCATGGGTGCCGGGTCGGCCGCGGAGGCCTGGGCGGCGCCTCCGCCGAGCACAACCAGTCCGGCGGAAACGGCAGCGGTGGCCATACCGGCCAGCAGGGCACGAACGGGTCTGGATCGTTTCATCAACGCTCCCACGGCGTAAAAGAGCAGGCAGGACAGGACAGAAATGAGCGCAGAGTGTGTGCGAAATCCGTCCGACCCCCCGTGGTCACCCCAACCCCTGGAATTCTCCGGACCCGTCGGACGGACTGCGACCTATGATTGGTCTAGTCCAATCACCTGTCAAGGTCCTTACGCTTATTAGCCGGGACAACGAGGCCTTTGGCAGCGGCGATCTGGTCGTCGGTCAGCGGCCGCAGCGCGTTCCGCTGCGGGCCCGGCAATTGTTCGCCCCGCTGTCACACACCACCACGCCACGGACGGCACCGGTGTGCCGAACCCGCAGCGCGGCGGAGAGCGCGATGAACCCACCGGTGGAATGTCCGATCAGGACAGTCGGACGGCTCTGCCGTGCGAGCGCCGCAACGGACTCCGCGACGGTCTCGATGTCGTGGGGCGGAGCCCATTCCAGCCACGGAGCCACTGCCACCCTCAGGCCGAGGGCCTCCGCGAGGCCCGTCACCGGAAGCACAATCACGGGTGTGGCGTTCGCTGCCGGATCATCCGTCGGACTGTGGCTGGGTGGGGCCGTCGTCATTGTCGCTGCGCTCACCAGCTGGCTGTTACATCTGGCGGGATGGGGGAAGGCCACTGGGCCTCGCCCGGTCGGCCGCCGGTGGTCAGACTGAGGGAGCACGGCCCCGCCGGCCGCCCTTGCCACAGCGGGGGGCGTTCTCATGCATGGGCTCCGGAAGTCACTGGATGTGGCGTGCCAGTTTGGTGGCGCCGGCGAGCAGGTGCTCCAGCGGTCCGCGCTGGAAGAAGCGGGACCAGGTGAAGGCGAGGATCATCACCGTCACGATGAAGGCCAGAAGAACGGGCAGGGCCGAATTGTCGGGCAGTTCCTCGGTGCCCAGGGCGCCGATGGCAGCAATGTGCAAGACGTACGCGGTGAGCGACATGGAGCCGACCGCGATCACCGGAGCGGCGAAGCGGCGCAGGCGTGGGCAGTGGTCCATGGCGGCCAGCGCAGCGACGACGACGGTGACGGCGATGCCGGTGTTACCGAGGATCGACAGTGTGGTCTCGCTGTGCGGGGAGGCGACCAGCAGCCAGGCTGGGGTGTTGCCGGTGGGAGAACCACCGGTGTCGGACCACCACGCCTGCGGGGCGCCGGTGGAGGCGACGATGCCCGGGAAGAGGCGGAAGGCCAGCCATGAGCCGCCATAACCGAGGAGGGCGAGGGCCGGCCCGAGGACGGCGAGGCGGATGCGAACGGCTGCCGAAGCGAGGTCGAGGCGGCCCAGCGCCATGCCGGCCAACACGAAGGGCATCCAAGCCAGCGCCGGGTAGTCGCCGGTGAACAGCAGTTCCAGGACACCGTCTTCCCCGCTCAGCCTGGCGACCGGGTCGTGTGCGGCGATGGTCTGCGCCCAGCCGCTGCCGTGGAGCTGGGTCTGGATCGCATAAAGCAGCTGCGGTCCGGCCAGCGCCCAGACAGCCGCGACAGCAGCGAGCGTGTTGGCGCGCAGTCTGGCGAAGGGCAGCGCCAGAAGGAAGCACAAGCCGTAGTAGGCAAGGATCACGTCGATCGAGGTGCCCGTCATCGACAGCGCGGTGCCGAGAGCCAGCAGGATGAGCGACCGGATCACGATCTTGCCGCAGGCCTGCCGGCCGTCACGGCCGGTCCTGGGAGTGCGGCGGCCCGCGATGATGACCAGCGTCACCCCCGCGAGCACGGCGAAGAGCGCTGAGGAGCGCCCGTAGCAGAGCTCCATCAGGTAGCCGGTCACCCCGCCCCGGGACGGGTCCGGGCCGACGTGGGCCGCGAACATCCCGAAGACCGCAAGCCCGCGGGCGAGATCCACGCCCACCAGACGGCCCGTCGCGGCCTGGCGGGGCGTCCGGGCGGCGTCCTCGGACAGCTGCCCGAGAGCCGGAGAGGGAGAGGGCGTGGTGATCTGCGTCATGTCTTAAACCGTCGGATAAGCACAGGTCGTAGACTATCCGGCAGATATCGGGAAGCCACCCGCCGGATGGCTGGATCCTCCGCCGCCGGGTGGCGGGAGCCGCGGTGGGCGGCCAGCTCCGGGGCGCACGCCGCTGGGGAGGCGTGGGCGCCGGGGACGAAGATCGCCGCAGCGCTCGACGGCACGAGCCTCACCGGCGGCCTCGCCATGGGTGCGGTGAGCAGCGCGGGCGGGCAGGCCGCCGCGGACGGGGTGGACATCCTGCAGGGTGGCAAGCACGGCTCCGACGTCCTTCCGGACATGCTGACCAGCGGTCTGACCGGGGCCGCCGGCGGTGCGAACCACGCCGGTGGAAAAATCTATGAGCCCGGCGAGGGCAAGCATCGTGCGGACGCATCGGATCCGGTGTTCCACCCCGGGCAGCGGATCGCCATCGACGGAATCATCTACGGTGCCGGCAACGCCATCGAGAGCGACCTGGAGAACTGATCCCGTCCGCACAGCGCGCCGCGCCGTCCTCTTCGGGGAGAAAACGACAGTGTTCGAGGTCCGCAAGAGCATCAAACGTTTCCGGGACGACCCGGCCTGGACCTACCGGGACAAGGCCCCGGATTACCTGGTCACGTTCGATCGGGGCGGCTACCCGTTCAGTCTGGGGCCGCAGGGCAACGGGATCCGCGACCTGCTCCAGGGCAGCCTCCGTGGCCGGGAGGTGAGCCTGTTTCATCTCAATGCCTGGAAGCGCTCCGGGGGCAGCAATCAGGCACAAGTCGCATGGAAGTTCTCCGTGGCCGTACTCGCTCTGCCCCGCGTCCTGCCCGCGACAGCCTTCACCTGCGCGCCAAGAGCTGGACGGCATCCCCGTCTCCCGGCTCAAGGACGTCACCGAGGGCCGACTGCGCCTGGGCGCCTCGAACGGGCCGGGTACTCCAGGGTCCGGCAGATCCTGGACGCCAGACCGTACGCGCTCCAGCAGATCCCCGGAATCGGCGCCCAGAGCGTGAACCAGGCGATCGCCGCCGCACAGCAGATCGCCGGCGCCGTGGAGGAGAACGTCACCGTCCGCATCGACATCGACGCGACCGCCGACCCCCGCCCGGCTGTCGTCTCCGGCGGTGACGAGCACTGGGCGGCCATGCAGCTCAGCGCACTTCATGTCTGCGACACCGCCCCCGTGTCCGGTGATCGCCGCTCCTCGTTGCCGGCCTGACGCCAGCTCCCAGACCCGGACGGTCCCGTCCGCGCTCGCTGTGACCGCCAGCATGTCGTCGGCGAGTTCGTATGTGGTCACCGCCGTGACGGCGTTGGTGTGGCCCCGCAACGGCGGCCGCGTCTGGCGACCTGTCGACAGGTCCCAGAACAGCGCCGAGCCGTCGTCGCAACCGGTCAGGGCGATGCTGTACTCCCCGAGGTCACAGATGGCGACGCACATGACGGCGCGGATGGTCTCCAGCGGCTGGCCGATCTGGCGATGGGTGATGAGGTCCCAGACGCGGGCGGTGCCATCGTGACTACCGGTCACGGCGATCGGTCGGCCGTCCAGTTCTCCCGTTGCGACAGTTGTGACGGCACCTTCGTGTCCGATGAGCTGGCGGTGCGTGCCGGTGAGTGACCATACCGCCCAGCGGGCTGTCCAGGGCAGCGGAAGGCCCAGTTCGCCGATCCGGGTGGCCAGGTCGCCGGACTGGCAGCGGTGGGCAGATAATTGAAGGTAGGCGGCGCGTTCCCCGAGCGGCCGCCGTCCCGCCAGCAGGTGGGCCACCTGCTCGTAGGCGGTGCGAATACTCCCCACGGGGCCGTTCGGGGCGTTGGAGAACGCCTGCGGCAGCGCAAGCTGTTCGGCCACACGCCCCCACACAGCCCGCCGCCGACGAAACCGCCGCCATCATCCGCGACTGCGACCGCAAGCCCGCCGGCAACCGCGCCCTCATCGACTCCGGCGCCGCTGACTCCGCCACCGTCGCCGAATGGATCCGCGAGACCGAAACCCGCCGCACCACCGCCCGAGCCACAGCCGCCCGCACCGCCCGGCGCCACCAGCTCAGCCGCGACAAGATCGCCGCTATCGTGCACGCAACCAGCGACACCGTCGACGCCTTGCGCACCGCCGACCCGGCCGCCAAAGCCCGGCTCTATCGCGCGCTCGGGCTGCGGATGACCTACGACCACACTCAACGCAAAATGCGGATCGGGATTGGTCCCGACCCGCATCCAGATTTCCGTTGGTGAAAGGTACGTGTCCGAGGGGGGACTTGAACCCCCACGCCCGATAAAGGGCACTAGCACCTCAAGCTAGCGCGTCTGCCATTCCGCCACCCGGACCGGGTGTGCGCTCAGGGCTTCCGCCCCTCGCGACGTGGAAAACCATAGCAAACATCCGGGGCCCCCGATCGCAGGTGCCTGTGTGACGGGAGTGTGACGCGCACCGGGGCGCCTTGGGGTGGGGTGGACGGGCGGAGGAGGATGGCGGTGGACCCCTATTGAGGAGGAGACAGCGTGAGCGAGTCGAACCCCACCCGTTCGATCAGCGCCGAGGACGAGGTCGTTGATCTGTGCCGCGACCTGATCCGGATCGACACCAGCAACTACGGAGACCACTCCGGGCCCGGTGAGCGGGGCGCCGCAGAGTATGTCGCCGAGAAGCTCGCCGAGGTCGGTCTCGAACCGCAGATCTTCGAGTCGCACAGGGGCCGGGCCTCCACGGTCGCACGGATCGCCGGCGAGGACCCGTCGCGGCCCGCGCTGCTGATCCACGGGCACACCGATGTCGTACCGGCCAACGCGGACGACTGGACCCATCACCCCTTCGCCGGTGAGATCGCCGACGGATGCGTATGGGGCCGGGGCGCGGTCGACATGAAGGACATGGACGCGATGACGCTGGCTGTCGTACGGGACCGGCTGCGCAGCGGCCGTAAGCCCCCGCGCGACATTGTGCTGGCGTTCCTGGCGGACGAGGAGGCGGGGGGCGTCTATGGGGCACGGCACCTGGTGGACAAGCACCCGGACCTGTTCGAGGGTGTGACGGAGGCGATCGGCGAGGTCGGCGGCTTCTCGTTCACCGTCAATGAGAACCTGCGGCTTTATCTGATCGAGACGGCCCAGAAGGGCATGCACTGGATGCGGCTCACCGTGGACGGCACGGCCGGCCACGGCTCGATGACCAACAACGACAACGCGATCACCGAGCTCTGCGAGGCCGTCGGGCGGTTGGGGCGGCACAAGTTCCCGGTGCGGGTCACGAAGAGCGTGCGGGGGTTCCTCGACGAGCTTTCCGATGCCCTCGGTATTGAGCTGGACCCGGAGGACATGGACGAGACCCTCGCCAGGCTCGGCGGCATCGCGAAGATCATCGGGGCGACGCTGCGCAACACCGCGGCCCCGACCATGCTCGGCGCCGGCTACAAGGTCAACGTCATCCCGGGGCAGGCCACAGCGCATGTGGACGGCCGTTTCCTGCCCGGTCACGAGGAGGAGTTCCTGGCCGACCTGGACCGGATCCTCGGACCGCGGGTGAAGCGGGAGGACGTGCACGGCGACAAGGCACTGGAGACGGATTTCGACGGGGAACTGGTCGAGGCGATGCAGCGGGCTCTGAAGGCGGAGGACCCGATCGCCCGGGCCGTGCCGTACATGCTCTCCGGTGGCACCGATGCCAAGTCCTTCGATGATCTCGGCATCCGCTGCTTCGGCTTCGCGCCGTTGAAGCTGCCGCCGGAGCTGGACTTCGCGGGGATGTTCCACGGGGTGGACGAGCGGGTGCCGGTGGACGGTCTGAAGTTCGGCGTCCGAGTGTTGGACCGTTTCCTCTCTGGTTGCTGAAAAACGGCTGATTAACCGAAAAGAGTGAACGAATCCTGGAGGTCGTAGCCGGTTTCCTCCGAAGTCGTTGTCTCATATGTGGCCCGAGGCGGGAACCGCATATGCCGGCAAGGAGGAAAAATGGCCAAGAAGGTCGTCGCTTTCACGGCTGTCGACTGCGGTCTCGTTCTCGCGGGTGCGGGCCTGGCGGTAGCCGACTCCGGACTCCGTCGCGGAGGGTGCCGCCGTGGGTTCCCCTGGCGCCATCTCGGGCAACGCCATCCAGGTGCCTGTGCACATCCCGGTCCACCTGTGCGGCAACACGAACACCATCGTGGGCCTGCTGAACCCTGCCTTTGGCAACACCTGCATCAACAAGCGATGCCGTGTTGACCTACTGAGGGTATCAACCCAGCGGCCCCGGAGCGCGCATTCGCGTTCCGGGGCCGCTCGGGTACAGGGGTGGGAATCGGAAAACGGTCCATAGCTTCAGAAGGCAGGGAAAAACATGCGTCAGGTCGCAAAGAAGGGCTTGCTCACGGCGGTCGCCACGGGCGGTGTGCTCGCCGTCACCACCGGTGGCTTCGCTCACGCGGACACCGGTGCCAAGGGCCTTTCAGCGAGTTCGTCCGGTCTTGTCTCGGGTAACGTCGTCCAGGTGCCGATCTTCACGGCGGTCAACGCCTGCGGCAACACTGTCAGTCTCGTCGGGATTCTCAATTCCGCAGCCGGCACCGTCTGTGTCAATTCCTCGCACGGGCACGGCTCGGGGCACGGGGCCAGTCATGGCTCGGGCCACGAGGCCGGTCACGGCGGCGGTTCGTGGCACCACGGCCGCGGGGCCTCGGCAGAGGCCGCGGGTGTCCTTTCCGGCAACGTCATTCAGACGCCCATCGACCTCCGGGCCAACGCGTGCGGGAACTCGGTGAACGTCCTCGGGCTGGGCCACTCCGTCGCCAACACCACCTGCGTCAACTCGTCGGATTCCGGTCATGGCCACGAGTACCCCCACCACCCCCACTACCCCCACCACCCCCACCACCCCGAGGGTCCGCGTCACCCGGGTTACCCGGGCCACCCGGGCGGTGGGCACCCGGGTCACCCCGCGAACCCGACCCACCCCGGTCACCGGGGCAATCCGGACACCACCATCAAGGACGAGCCGGTGAGGCACGATCCGAACGGCGGTGGTGACCCCGGCCTCAAGGAGTCACTCGCTCACACAGGTGCCGGCGACCTTGGCGCGGCCCTGGCGACGAGCGCCGGTCTGCTGCTCGGCGGCGCCGTGCTCCTCCGCCGGGCCCGTTCGGTCCGCAACTGAGAGCTGTGCTCACGATGGATCGGGGCCCCGCTTGGCGGGGCCCCGATCCGTGTGATCTCCGCCATCAGCCCGGTCACCAAGTGGCCCTTAGCTGGCGGATGATCCGGCGGCGCAGCCGCACCCTGCGACTGCCGTCGGGGTAGAGACGGAGCCGGTCCAACTCCCAGTGGCCGTACTCCGCGTGGTCGGTCAGTAGTCGTTGTGCGTCGTTGCGGGACACGCCCCGCGGCACGTACACATCTCTGAATTCGTATTCCGGCATCGCATCTATTGTGCGCGGAACACCCTGCTACGGATAGCGTCTGCTGCATGTCTGATGCTGTGCAGCCCACCGTTGCCGAGGTACGTGCCGCCGTAGAGGCGGTCAAGACCGCGCTGGACCGTCACCTCGACGCGATCGAGAACCGTACGGGGGAGGACGATCCTGCGGTGTACGCCGCGTTCGACGCCCTCGCCTCCGCGGCCGAGGCTTACGACGAGCTGCTTTACGACGCCTACGACGAGGTCACCCCTTTCGAGGTGCCATCCGGCGACACCCTTCCCGGGTACGAGGGCCCGGAGGAGCCGGGCGCGGTCAGTGTCCTGATCCGCCGCGACTACACCGTCGCTGATCCGCAGCGGCTGCTCAGCCAGGCAGAGCGCCTCACCGATGCCGACACCGGGGCCGGCACCAGCGTCAACGCTGCGATCGGCGTCCTGTTCGGCGAGTACGAACCCGATGAGGTCGACCGGCGTCACAAGGAGTTCGGCCTGGAGGAGGGCGACTCCACGCTCTGGGTGTCGGCGGCCGAGCCCACCGAGCCGGGGGAGTGGCTCGGCGCCCCGTTCGACCAGGCGGCACCGCAGCTGATCATCTGCCGGTTCGACGTCAGCGCGGTCTTCGACGACGAACTGGAGGCCCTGGACCCGGACCTGTAGGCCCGGGCCCTACCCGGTGGCGGCCGCCTGCTCGCGCAGCACCGCGCGCAGGCGCGTCGTCCGCTCGCGGGCCGGGATCTCGGCCACCGCCCGCGCCAGCGCCTGGTCGGCGCCCTGCACCACGGACAGGTGGCGTCCCGCCCGGCTGAACGCCGTGTAGACCCACGCGCGGGTGAGTTCTCGGACCGCGTCGCCCGGCAGCACCACCACGGCCGCCGGCCAGCGTGTGCCAGCAGCCTGGTGCGCCGTCAGCGCCCATCCGTGCCGCACCGCTGTGCCGACCTCCGTAGCGGGTACGACGACGGGGATGCCGCCGCAGTCCAGGTGCAGCCCCGCGGCGTCGGCGGACACGACGGTGCCGGGCACCGCGCGGCCGGGCGCCGGGATGTGCACGACGCGGTCTCCCGGGTCGAAACCGCCGAACCGGCCCGGGCCCGGGTTCAGCCGCTCCTTGAGGGCCGCGTTCAGCACCCGGGTGCCGGCCGCGCCGCCATGGCCGGGGGTGATCACCTGGGTCTGGTCGGCCGGCACCCCGATCGCTCGCGGTACCGAGTCCGCGACCAGTTGGACGGTGCGGTGCACCGCCTCTCCGGCATCGCGCACCGGGACGATCACGACTTCCTTCCCCGGCGCTTCCACCTGTTCCAGTTCGCCGATCGCGATGCCCGACGCCAGCTCGCCGATCGGACCCGGGTCCGGTGTCCGGGACACCACCTGCGGGCAGCTCCGGGCCGCCAGCAGATCCGCGAAGGCCCGCCCGGGGCCGGCCGACCACAGCACCCCGGGATCCCCGCTCAGCACCAGCCGGGCCCCGTCGGGCACCGACTCCACGAGGGTCGCCGCCAGCTCCACGTCCAGCTGCGGAGCGTCCAGTACCGCCAGCAGATCCAGCGCCAGCGCGCCGTCGGGGTCCCGCCCGGGCCCCTCGCGGCCCGCCAGCAGCCCGGCGACGGTGACGGCGGCGTCGCCCCCCTCGCGCCCGCCCCCGCCCTCGCCCAGCAGCGCGGCGAGCCGTTGCCGGCCGTCCTCGGTGTGCGCGGCGGCATACGCGCGCAGGCCCAGCGAGCGGGCGGCAGCGACCAGAGCGGCCGGCTCGGCGCGGGCCGCCTCGCCGCCGGCGTGCGCGACCAGGCCGCTGACGGCCGCCGCCCGGATGAGCGCGGCGGCGGACGCGGACGGTGCCGTGACAGCCGCGGCCTCCCACGCCGCCCCGTCTGCCCCGTCCGGCTCGCCCGCTCCGTCCGCCTCGCCCGCCCCGTCCGCCTCGCCGGTATCCGTGCCGCCGAGGTCGAAGGTGTTGAGCAGCCGGTTCAGCCCGTCCGCGAGGCTTTCCTCGGCCAGCGCGTACCGGTCCAGGCCGAACAGCAGCCGCACGGGCGTCTCGTCGTCCTCATCGGGCTTCGCTCCCGGCACGTCCTCCGCGTCGTGGAACACCAGGACCCGCCCGTCCGCGACGGCGGACCGCAGCGCTTCCTCGGCATCGGGCACCGACTGCCGCTCCAGCGCGGTGCGCAGCAAGGATGACTCCAGCGCGGTGTGGCCCCGCTCGGCCGCGCGCTCCAGCAGCCATACGACCAGTGCCTGCACCCGCCGCTCATCGTCCGGCCCCCAGCCGTCGCCGAGCAGGCCCTTGGCGAACCCGTCCGCCTGCTCCGCCCGCACTCCGCCCAGCGCCAGTACCTGCCACGGGTCCTCCCGGAGCAATTCCCCGGCCCGCTCCCCGAGCACCGCCACGGCGGACTCCGCCAGGGACTCCGGCGCCCCGCCCGACGTGAGCGCCGACCGCGCGGCGTCCAGCGCACTGAGGCTGTGCCCGGGCGGCGGCGCGGCCACGGGCGTGGCAGGGGCCTGAGCAGGGGTGTGGGCCCCGGCCTGGGCCTGTGGAGCCTCCGGCTGCGGGGCCGCCGGAGCCTGGGCCTGCGGGGCCGCCGTGTCCGGCGCCGGGCGGGCGGCCGGGCCGGTGCCGCTGGTGCGCCTGGCGGGGCGGGTATGGGCGGGCCCCTCGCCGCGCTCGATGGCGCGGACGGCAGCCGCCAGGTCCTGGATCGCGGGGGGCAGCTTTACGCCGGCCGTCTCGCCGGCCGACGGCTCCGGGCCCGCTGCGACCGCGCCGGCGTCATCGGGCGTGCCGCCGACGGGCGGAACGGCGGTGTCCTGGGCGGTGTGGTCGTCGGTCACGATGGCCTCCGGGGTGCGGTGGACCGTACGCTCAGAGCGTGCTCCAGTCGTGGTCCGGGTAGCGGTGCAGCGGCGCCGAGACATCGTCCAGCGCCTGGCAGATCTCTTCAGGAAGACTAAGGGCCTCCACTGACAGTGCCGCCATGAGCTGCTGGGCGTTGCGGGCGCCGACGATCGGGGCGGCGACGCCGGGACGGTCCCGTACCCAGGCCAGCGAGACCTGGAGCGGGGTGGTGGCGAGCCCGTCGGCCGCTATGGCCAGGGCGTCCACGATGCGCCGGGCGGTCTGGTCCAGGTACGGCGCGACGAAGGGCGCCATGGACTCGGAGCCGCCGCGGGAGTCGGCCGGGGTGCCGTGCCGGTACTTGCCGGTGAGTACACCCCGGCCGAGCGGCGAGGACGGCAGGAGTCCGAGGCCGAGGTCGACGGCGGCGGGGAGCACTTCCCGCTCGATGCCGCGCTGGAGGAGCGAGTACTCCATCTGGGTGCTGGCGAGTGGAGTGCGGCCGGTGGCGGCACGCTGCCAGGTGGCGGCCTTGGCGAGCTGCCAGCCGCAGAAGTTGGAGACGCCGACGTAGCGGACCCGGCCGGAGGCGACGGCGATGTCGAGGGCCTGGAGGGTCTCTTCGAGCGGGGTCACCGGATCGAAGGCGTGGACCTGCCAGAGGTCCACGTGATCAGTGCCGAGCCGTTGCAGCGAGGCGTCCAGCGCGGCCAGCAGATGGCCACGTGAGCCGTCGAACCGCCGGTAGGGGTCGGGCACGCTGCCCGCCTTGGTGGCGATCACCAGATCTTCCCGGGGGACGAGATCCTCGATCAGCCGCCCGAGAAGATATTCCGCGCCGCCGTCGGAGTAGACGTCAGCGGTGTCGACCAGGGTCCCGCCGGCCTCCCAGAAGGCCTTGAGCTGGTCGGCGGCGTCACGTTCGCCGGTGTCCCGGCCCCAGGTCAGGGTGCCGAGCCCGAGCCGGGACACGCGCAAACCAGTGCGGCCGAGGTGCCTTTGCTCCATGACGGGTGACATTACTGGCCAGAGGGTGTCCGTGGGCAGCAGTGACGGACCCGACAGGCGCCGGATCAGCCGGGGGGCGCTACAGTCCGTGGGGACGAAGACGTTACTGATCGGTAGGGAGAGCGGTATGCGGCTCGGGATGAACCTCGGCTACTGGGGCGCCGGCATGGACGGTGACAACCTCGCCGTCGCCCAGGAGGCGGACCGGCTCGGCTATGCGGTGTGCTGGGCCGCTGAGGCGTACGGTTCGGACGCGCCGACCGTGCTGTCCTGGGTGGCCGCGCAGACCGAGCGGATCGACGTCGGCTCGGCGATCTTCCAGATCCCGGCCCGTACGCCCGCGATGACCGCCATGACGGCCGCGACCCTGGACACTCTCTCAGGGGGCCGTTTCCGCCTCGGCCTCGGGGTGTCGGGGCCCCAGGTGTCCGAGGGCTGGTACGGCGTCAAGTTCGACAAGCCGCTGGCCCGCACCCGCGAGTACGTCGAAATCGTGCGCAAGGCGATGTCCCGCGAGCGGCTCTCCCACGAGGGCGAGCACTGGACCCTGCCGCTCCCCGGCGGCCCCGGCAAGCCGCTCAAGCTCACCGTGCACCCGGTGCGCGAGCACATCCCGCTCTACATCGCCGCGATCGGACCGAAGAACCTGGAGCAGACCGGCGAGATCGCCGACGGTGCGCTGCTGATCTTCTGCGACCCGGAGCATCTGGAGGAGACCGCACTAATCCCGCTCAGGGCGGGCCGTGAGAAGGCCGGGAAGACCCTGGAGGGCTTCGACGTCTGCCCGACTGTGCCGATCGCCCTCGGCGACGACATCGACGCGCTGGCGGACCTGTTCCGCCCGTACACCGCGCTCTACGTCGGGGGCATGGGCAGCCGCCGGCAGAACTTCTACAACAAGCTCGCGCAGCGCATGGGATATGAGAAGGAAGCCGCCGAGATCCAGGACAAGTACCTGGCCGGGGACAAGAACGGCGCCGCGGCGGCCATCCCGCGCGACCTGATCGACAAGACCAGCCTGCTCGGCAGTGTCGAGCGCATCGCCGACCGGCTCACGGCCTATGCGGAAGCCGGGGTCACCACGCTTTCCCTGGCCCCCGCCGGATTCACGCTGGAGGAGCGTACGGCGGCCCTGCGCGCGGGTGTCGAGGCGTTGGAGCTGGCCGGGCTGGCCTGACCCCGGCCACGCGACCCGGGCCCGCGGGGCCGGGCACGGCGCCTCGCCGCGTTCCTCCTTGCGATGCACCGCGCACCGGACATCGCGGGCCGGTCCGACCGGAGTATCCAGGGCAGGCGCTCAGCCCGGGGCGGGCTCTCAGCTCGGGACCAGGCGCCCCAGCAGCCGTCCGAACGTGATCAGCCGCGCTATCTGGCCCGGACCGCCGTCGTCGAGGGACTTGCTGAAGCGGAACGCCTCCGGCCGGAAGCGGGCCGCCGAGACCCCCGCGTCCGGATCGGTCTGGACCGCGCTCAGCTCGTGCGGCGTCGCGGTGGCCAGCACCAGATACACCCCGCGGTCGACCCGCCGGCCCTGGTCGTCCCGCCCGACGAGGGTGCGCATCCCCACATGGCCGATCGCGCCCAGCGGCAGCACCTGCACGGAGGAGTCCAGCACGGTGCCGCCGGGGGCGCTCTCGTCGGCCACCTCCTCGCTGTGCCACAGGATCAGCCGCCGCCCGTCGCACACGGCAGCCTCCTGCCACACAGAGGCGCCGGACTCGGTCAGATCCACTACCCGCTCGAGGGTGAAGCCGCGGATCCGGCGCCGTCCGACCACCCCGCCGATCGCCTCCAGCGCGACATCCGCGTGGAGGAAATAGGCCCCCGCCGCATCCTGGAGACGCCCGTACGGTGACCAGTCCGAGCCTGCCGGACCCAGCCGGCGCGCCATTGGTCGGCTCCTCGTGGCCTTGCTGAACATGTCCACCTGCTTTGCGATCCCTGCCCCCGGTGACCCCCCGGCCCTGTTGCACCTTACCCAGGAGGTGGGGCAATCACCGGTTCAGCGGCCGAGGAATGGATCGCTCCGTATTCGGCCGTGGTGGGGGCTCGGGGGTCTTCCCCGCCACGGCCGTTACCAAACACAACGCCCGGCAATGTGATGGGTTACGCGTTAAGTTCCTGTCGGCTCAGGACCGTTCGGTGGAGTTGCCCCGCGATCCGGTTGCCTCAGTCCGTACGGCGGACTTGACTTTCATTTATATATGCCCGTTTGAAGGAGGTATGTGATGCTCTCCGCCCGCAGTCTCTACCGGGAGATCCTCGACAACGACTACGCCTTCCGGCTCTTCTGCTCCATCGCCGCCAGCGGCGAGGCCCAGGGCGGCTGGGAGAACGGCAGGATCGCCGCCCTCGTACCCGAGGCCCAGCGGGAGCTGGCGCCCAAGATCTCCCGACACGGCGCCGACGAGGACAAACACGGCCGGATCTTCAGTGCGCTGCTGCACAGGCGCGGCCTGCACCCCCTCCCTGTGCCCCCGGAGGCCGACTACACCATGCTGCTGGAGCGGGCCGGCATCGGGCTCGCCCACGTCCGGCTGCTCGGCGACGAACCGCTCACCGAGCAGGACATCGTCACCTACCTCTCGCACAGCCGGGTCACCGAGCAGCGCGCCTCCGAACAGATGGCGATGCTCACCAAGTACTTCGGTGACCATCCGGACGTCGGCAAGGCCGTCAGGATGATCTCGCACGACGAGGACAACCACCTTTCGTACTGCCACGAGGAACTGCTGCGACTCGCCCGGGAGGGCCACGGCCGGACCATCCAGCGGATACTGCACGAGTGTTCGCTGGCGGAGATCCGCATCTACCGGGACGTCAGCCTCGCTGTGACGGCCCATATGGGCCGGATCCTGGGCTGGGGCAGGACGAAGGCGGTGCTGCTGCGGCTCGGCATCCACGCCACGTACGGGTACGAGAGGTTCGGTGGCCGGCGGCGGATGGTCACCCTGGCCATGCCGAAGCGGCGCGACGCGATGGGCGGCCCCGCACCGGCCACGTCCGAAGCGGCTTGAACGCTCCTCAGGCGCTTCCGCGGCCTCTCAGAGCCAGCCGCGGCGCTTGAAGAGGCGGTAGAGGCCGAAGACCGCCGCGGCCATCGCCAGGAGCGCCGCCGGGTAGCCCCAGACCTGGTGCAGCTCGGGCATGTGGTCGAAGTTCATGCCGTAGACGCCCGCGATCATCGTCGGCACCGCGGCCATGGCGGCCCAGGCCGAGATCTTGCGCATGTCGTCGTTCTGCCGCACACCGACCTGTGTCAGATGCGCGCCGAGGATGTCGGACAGCAGCCGGTCCATGCCCTCCACCTGGTCGTTCACCCGGGTCAGGTGGTCGGCGACATCGCGGAAGAAGGGCTGGGCGGAGGGCTCCACGAAAGGGACGCCGCCCGACGCGAGCCGGAGCACCGGCTGAGTCAGCGGCCCCACCGACCGGCGGAACTCCAGTACCTCGCGCTTGAATCCGTAGATCCGGCCGGCGACGCTCCCGGCGGCGCGCCCGCCGCCTGTCTTGACAGTGGCCGGCTCAAACACCAGTGCCTCCAGCTCCTCCAGGTCGGTCTGGAGCTGGGTCGCGACCAGCAGATACCGGTCCACGACGGTATCGGCGATCGCGTACATCACGGCGCACGGGCCGTGCTTGAGCATCTCGTGCTCCGCCTCCAGCCGTTGCCGGATGTCCGCCGGGGTGACCCCGTGGCCGTGCCGCACCGTCACCACGAAGGCGTCGCCGACAAAGACCATCAGCTCAGCCGTGCTCACCGTGCCCTTCTCGTCGTCGTACTCCACCGGCTTGAGGACCAGGAAGAGCGCGCCGTCGTAGAGCTCCAGCTTCGGCCGCTGATGCGCCCGCAGCGCGTCCTCCACGGCCAGCGGGTGCAGCGCGAATTCGGCCGAGACCAGGTCGAACTCCTTCTCCGTCGGCTCGTAGAGCCCGATCCAGACGAAGGCGTCGCCCATGGCGCGCGCCTCGTCCAGTGCGTCGGACGGATCGGCCGGGGCCGAGACACGCTGCCCGTTCCGGTAAATGGCACAGTCCACGATCACACGCGCCATTGTCGCGCTCCCCGGCCGGAACGCGCCGCCGAGACTGCCAGGGCGGCGGAGCCGTATGGTTGCGTTCATGCCCACCGTCATCCTCGTCCGGCACGGCCGGTCCACCGCCAACGCAGACGGAGTGCTGGCCGGCTGGAGTCCCGGTATCGCGCTCGACGACAGCGGCCGCGACCAGGCCGCGGCGCTCGCCGCCCGGCTCGCCGCGCTCCCGCTGGCGGCTGCCGTCACCAGCCCGCTGCAACGCTGTCGCGAAACGATACGACCGCTGCTCGACACCCGGCCCGAGCTGCCGGTTCACACCGAGGACCGGATCGGCGAATGCCGCTACGGGGACTGGACCGGCCGCAAACTCGCCGAACTCACCGACCAACCACTGTGGGCCACCGTCCAGCGCTATCCCTCCGCCGCGGTCTTCCCGGGCGAGGGCGGCGAGTCGATCCGCGCCATGCAGAGCCGCGCGGTCGACGCCGTACGGGAGTGGAACGACCGCATCGAGGCCGAGTACGGGCCGGACGCGCTGTACCTGATGTGCTCGCACGGCGACATCATCAAGTCCATTGCCGCCGAAGCCCTCGGTATGCACCTCGACTTCTTCCAGCGGCTCGCCGTCGACCCCTGCTCCGTCACCGTGATCCGCTACGCCTCGCAACGCCCGTTTGTGCTGCGGCTCGGCGACACCGGGGAACTGGCCGGGCTGGCGCCGCGCGAAAGGCCCGCCGGGCAGGACGAGGACGACGCAGTGGTCGGGGGCGGCGCCGGCGCGCGGTGATCAGCTTCCGCAGTAGGGTGGGGGACCGGAAATGGTCCACCCGTAAGAACGAGTGACCGAACATTCGAGCAAACCGGAGCAGCAGTGCCCCGTCAGGTGTTCCTCTACGAACAGCCGGACCGGTTCGTGGCCGGCACCGTCGGCCAGCCGGGCCAGCGCACTTTCTTTCTACAGGCCAGCGTCGCCGGCCGGACCACCAGCGTCTCCCTGGAAAAGACCCAGGTCGAGGCGCTCGCCGAACGGATCGACGAGCTGCTCGACGAGGTTGTACGCCGCACCAGCGGCAATGCCCCGGTGCCCGCAGTGGCACCGCCCGAGGTGTACGACACCGCGCCGCTCGAGACTCCGATCGAGGAGGAGTTCCGGGTCGGCACCATGGCTCTCGCCTGGGACGGCGCCGAGGAGCGCATGATCCTCGAAGCCCAGGCACTCGTCGAGATCGACGTCGAGACCGAGGACGACCTGGAGAGCGCCGAGGAGCGGCTGCTCCAGGACGAGGAGAACGGCCCCCCGCTGCTCAGGGTCCGGCTCACCGGCGCCCAGGCGCGGTCCTTCGCCAAGCGCGCCCTCGACGTGGTCTCCGCCGGCCGTCCGCCCTGCCCCCTGTGCAGCCTGCCCCTGGACCCGGAAGGACACGTATGCCCGCGCCAGAACGGGTACCGGAGGTCGGCCTGACAACGGCCGGCACCTCGACCGCCCCCTCGGCCGACACCGAGCTCCTCACCCACGGGCAGCTCACCGTGAGCGGACGGGTCCGCGACGCCTCGAACGCGGTCCTCTACTGCACCGTCGAGTACGAAGGCCGGCAGGCGGCCTGCGTCTACAAGCCCGTCGCCGGTGAGCGCCCCCTCTGGGACTTCCCCGACGGCACCCTCGCCCAGCGCGAGGTCGCCGCCTATCTCGTGTCCGAGGCCACCGGATGGGGGCTCGTACCCCCCACCGTGCTGCGCGACGGGCCCTACGGCGAAGGCATGTGCCAGCTCTGGATAGAAACCGCGCCCGACGGCGGAGCCGACGAGCTCCTCGCCCTTGTCGACCGCGAGGAACCGGGCCCCGGGTGGAAGGCCGTCGGCTTCGCGGACGTGGGCGACGGGCGTACGGCGCTGCTTGTCCACGCCGACGACATACGGCTGCGCCGCCTCGCCGTCCTCGACGCAGTGATCAACAACGCCGACCGCAAGGGCGGCCATCTCCTGCCCACCGCCGACGGCCACCTCTACGCCATCGACCACGGCGTCACCTTCAACGCCCAGAACAAGCTCCGCACCCTCCTGTGGGGCTGGGCCGGTGAGGCCCTGTCCGACGAGGCCCGCGAGGTCCTCGCCCGCCTCGCCGCCGGGCTGTCGGCGGACGGCCTCGGCACCCGTCTCGCGGAACTGCTCACCACTGCGGAGGTCCAGGCGCTGGCCGGGCGTGTCGACGCCCTGCTCACAGCCGGGCTCCACCCCGAGCCGAGCGGTGAGTGGCCGGCGATTCCGTGGCCGCCGATCTGAAAACCGGCCAATCCCCTCGGGTGGCACCACAATGCACAGCGCAGTGACATGTGCAAGGGCGCTTATCACGTCATCTGGTGGGCTCCGGTTCGTTTGCGGAACACCCGCCCGGTTAATCTCAATGCATGCATGCTTGGCCCGCTTCCGACGTCCCTGCCCTGCCCGGCAGTGGCCGTGAGCTCACCGTTTATGACACCGCGACCGGTGGCCCGCTGACCCTGGACCCCGGTCCGGTCGCCCGCATCTACGTCTGCGGGATCACCCCCTACGACGCCACCCACATGGGGCACGCGGCCACCTACAACGCGTTCGACCTCGTGCAGCGGCTGTGGCTCGACACGAAGCGCCAGGTCCAGTACGTCCAGAACGTCACCGACGTCGACGATCCGCTGCTTGAGCGGGCCGTCGCCACCGGCATCGACTGGACGGCACTCGCCGAGCGCGAGACCGCCCTTTTCCGCGAGGACATGACCGCCCTGCGGATGCTGCCTCCCGCCCACTACATAGGCGCCGTCGAGGCGATACCCGGGATCATCCCGCTGATCGAACGGCTGCGCGATGCCGGAGCGACGTACGAACTCGGCGGGGACATCTACTTCTCGGTCGCTGCCGACCCGAATTTCGGCAAGGTCTCCAACCTCGACACCACCACGATGCGGATCCTCTCCGCCGAGCGCGGTGGCGACCCGGACCGCCCCGGCAAGATGAACCCCCTCGATCCGATCCTGTGGCTGGCCGCCCGCGAGGGCGAGCCCAGCTGGGACGGCGGCTCCCTCGGCCCCGGCCGGCCGGGCTGGCACATCGAGTGTGTCGCCATCGCCCTGGACCACCTCGGCATGACCTTCGACGTCCAGGGCGGCGGCTCCGACCTCGCCTTCCCGCACCATGAGATGGGCGCCTCGCACGCGCAGGTGCTCACCGGTGAGTTCCCGATGGCCAAGGCCTACGTCCATGCGGGGATGGTCGCCCTCAACGGCGAGAAGATGTCCAAGTCCAAGGGCAACCTGGTCTTCGTCTCCGCCCTCCGCCGCGACGGCGTCGACCCCGCCGCGATCCGGCTCACCCTCCTGGCCCACCACTACCGCGCGGACTGGGAATGGACCGACGCCGTCCTCGCTGACGCAGTCGCCCGCCTCGCCCGCTGGCGCGCCGCCGTCTCCCGCCCGGACGGGCCGCCGGCCGAGGCCCTCCTCGAGCAGCTTCGCGCCGCTCTGGCGGACGACCTCGACGCGCCTGCCGCACTGGCGGCCGTCGACCGCTGGGCGGCTCTCCAGGCCGCGGAAGGCGGCACGGACACCGGCGCCCCGGGGCTGGTGTCACGAGCGGTTGACGCGCTGCTGGGCGTAGCCCTGTAGGCCGCCCTCCCGCCGCCCGGCCCCAACGCCCCCCGAAGGCCGGGGCCGGGCGGCGGTGCCGTCGCACCGCTCGCCGTGGCGTCTCTCAGCCGCGAGCCCCGGTGCCAGGTGCCAGGGCACGCGACGCCGCGGCCACGTCGCGCTGGGGGCACCTCCCAGCGGTAGCCGGGGGAGGATCGCAGGGGCGCCGGGGCGCTTGCACAGTGGCTTTGTTCGGGCCCGGACGCGCCAGTGGCTCGGTAACGCCGCGAGGTGCCGCCCGCCGTGCTGGGGGGCGCCTCCCAGCGGTAGCTGGGGGAGGCTGCTGGGACATCAGGTGCTCCGCAGCGGGCACGGCGGCGGCGAAGGGCCGTTCGTGATCCGCCTGGACAGGCACTAGTCCTCGCTGTCGTCTTCTTTGGAGTCGTCGCCCTTGGCGGTGTCACGCGGCGGCTGGCGGAGGTAGGGGCCGGGCTCGCGGGTGTCGCCGGACTCGGTGGCGTGGCCGCCGCCGGTCTGCGGGTCGCGGCGGCGGAGGTAGCGTTCGAACTCCCGGGCGATGGCCTCGCCGGAGGCTTCCGGCAGCTCGGCGGTGTCCCGGGCCTCCTCAAGGGTCTGGACGTACTCGGCGACCTCGCTGTCCTCGGCGGCGAGCTGGTCGACGCCGATCTGCCAGGCACGGGCGTCCTCGGGGAGATCGCCGAGCGGGATGCGCAGGTCGAGGAGGTCCTCAAGGCGGTTGAGGAGGGCGAGGGTGGCCTTGGGGTTGGGCGGCTGGGACACATAGTGCGGGACGGCGGCCCAGAGGCTGACAGCGGGGATGCCCGCGTGGGTGCAGGCTTCCTGGAGGATGCCGACGATGCCCGTCGGGCCCTCGTACCGTGATTCCTCCAGGCTGAGCGCGGCGGCCAGGTCGGGGTCCGAGGTGACACCGCTGACCGGTACCGGCCGGGTGTGCGGGGTGTCGCCGAGCAGAGCGCCCATGACGACCACCATCTCGACGCCCAGCTCGTGCGCGAAGCCGAGGATCTCGTTGCAGAACGAGCGCCAGCGCATACTCGGCTCGATGCCGCGTACGAGGACGACGTCCCGAGGCTTGGGGCTCTCGACACGGACGACGGAAAGCCGGGTGGTCGGCCAGGTCACCTTGCGTACGCCCGCGTCCATCCACACCGTCGGCCGGTTGACCTGGAAGTCGTAGTAGTCCTCGGCGTCGAGTGCCGCGAAGACTTCCCCCTTGAACTCCCGGTCCAGATGCGCGACCGCGCTGGAGGCGGCGTCCCCGGCGTCGTTCCAGCCCTCGAACGCGGCCACCATGACCGGGTCGATCAGCTCGGGTACTCCCTCGAGCTCGATCACCCAGCGCCTCCTTCCGGCCGGATGGGGATGTGCCGCCCCCACCGGCTGCTGTTCGTTTACTTGCGGGACCAGCCTACGGCTAATCCCGGCCCGTGCCGCAGCCTTCGTAGGGGGATGATCCCCAGAGAGATCGGATGTACTCGTCCGGACCCGTCATGTCATGCCGTGCCCCATGAGGAGCGGTAGGCGGCCCAGTCGCCCGGTGTCGCCGCGAAGTCGACATAGAGGGCAAGACCGAAGCGCTCGCGGCCCCGGGCGTGCCGGGCGAGCGCCAGCCTGGCCCCGCGTGCGGCGGCGGAGACGGTCTCGGCGGAGGCGTGGTGGCCCGTGTTGTCGGTGTGGTAGGCGGGCAGGCCGATGAGGAGGTCGGTGGACGCCGGGGTGGCCTCCAGGGCGAGGGCGGTCTGCTGGGCCACATAGCCGCCGTAGAGGCTCGGCAGGGGCATCCCGGTGTCGTAGGCCATGACGGCGACCTGGTCGACGCGGCCGGCGACCTCGCCGAAGTACTTCTGGGACCACCACTTGGGCGTGCCGGGGAGACGACCGACCGTGGAGTGGAGCGCGGGCAGAGGGTCGATCTTTGGTGTGGCGACCGAGAGCGGGACGCCGCGCGCGGCAGTGGTGCGGTGCACCGAGTCGAGCAGGGCGAGGAAGCCCCGGTCGCCGGAGTACACCGGCTCCAGGTCCAGGTGGACGCCGTCGAAGCCGGCATCGAGTACCTGGACGGCACTCGCCCGGATCCGGGCCCGGGTGGCGGCATCGCCCGTACGGAGCCCCGCCGATCCGCCGTGCGAGACGACGTCGCCCAGCCAGGCCTGGACCCGGACGCCCGGGAACGCGCGGTGCGCCTCGCGGATGAACCAGGCGGCGTCCGAGCGGTAGAGCGACGCCCGGAGGCTGCCGTCGTGCTCCAGGGGGCCGGCATGGACATACAGGTCACGGATCCCGGTTCCCCCGATAAGGCGCTTCAGCGCGGCTATGTCGGAGGCATCCCGCCGCCCGTCCACCCAGGAGTGGCCCAGCCAGACGGCGTCGTGGCCCCGGGTGCGCCCGGCGGCGGAGGGGTCGCCCGTGTATTCCAGGCGCAGAGCGGTCCCGGCGGCCAGCCCGGGCATCAGCACCAGCAGGGCCGCGGCGATGCCGGCCCGGCACAGCCACGCCCGGGTGCGCCCACCACGTCCGAGGGCGAGCCGGAGGGAGTGCAAAACCGCCGCGCAGCGGGGACGTATATGCCAAGACATCCGACCTGTACTCTCCTAAAATCCCGCACAGCTCTGGACGGGACGCCCAGAGCGGCGCTATACATTCGGACGACCCAAAAAGATCCGATGTCTCACGACAGGGGTATGCATGAGTCCGACCAACACCGCGGTCATCACCGATGTCGAAGTCTTCGACATCCGCTTCCCGACCTCGGAACAGCTCGACGGCTCGGACGCCATGAACCTCGACCCCGACTACTCCGCCGCCTATGTCGTTCTCCGCACCGACGACCCCGGCGGGGCCGAGGGGCACGGCTTTGTGTTCACCATCGGCCGGGGCAACGACGTCACCGCCGCCGCCATCCGATCGCTCAGACCCTATGTCGAAGGCCGCACGGTCGACAGCGTCACCGGCGATCTAGGGGGATTCCACCGCCAACTCACCCATGACTCCCAACTGCGCTGGCTGGGACCGGAGAAGGGCGTCATCCACATGGCGGCCGGCGCCCTCATCAACGCCGCCTGGGATCTCGCCGCCAAGCGTGCCGGGCAGCCGGTGTGGGAATTCCTTGCCTCGATGACCCCTGAACAGATCGTCGGCCTCGTCGACTTCCGGTATCTGACGGACGCACTCACCCCTGACGAGGCCCTCGCCATCCTGCGCGCCGCCGAGCCCGGCCGCACCGAGAGGGCCGCGCGGCTGCGCGAGCGCGGCTACCCGGCGTACACCACCTCGCCCGGCTGGCTCGGCTACTCCGACGAGAAGCTGGTCCGGCTGTCCAAGGAGGCCGTCGCCGACGGCTTCGGCCAGATCAAACTGAAGGTCGGCGGTGACCTCGGCGACGACATCCGCCGCCTTGGGCTCGCCCGCGAGGCCGTCGGCCCGGACATCCGGATCGCCGTCGACGCCAACCAGCGCTGGGACGTCGGCGCCGCGCTGGAGTGGATGAAGGCACTGGCGCCCTTCGACCCGTACTGGATCGAGGAACCGACCAGCCCCGACGACATCCTCGGCCACGCCGCCGTACGCGCCGGGCAGCCGGTGAAGGTGGCCACCGGCGAGCATGTCGCGAACCGGGTCGTCTTCAAGCAGTTGCTCCAGGCCGGGGCGGTGGACTTCGTACAGATCGACGCGGCCAGGGTCGCCGGCGTCAACGAGAACATCGCGATCCTGCTGCTGGCGGCGAAATTCGGCGTGCCCGTCTGCCCGCACGCGGGCGGGGTCGGACTGTGCGAACTCGTCCAGCACCTCTCGATGTTCGACTACGTCGCCGTCTCCGGGAGCTGGGACGACCGCGTCATCGAGTACGTCGACCACCTCCACGAGCACTTCACCGCCCCCGCCGTCATCGAAGGCGGCCGCTACCGCGCCCCGGCCACCCCCGGCTTCTCCGCCGAGATGCGACCCGAGTCCATCACCGACCACATCTATCCCGACGGGCCCGTCTGGCAGGCCCGTCGCAAGGAGGCAAGCTGATGACCGAGTCCGACTTCGAGGGCTTGGCCGCCCTCGTGACCGGAGGCGCCTCCGGCATCGGCGCCGCCACCGCTGCCCTGCTCGCCGCCCGCGGCGCCCGGGTGGCGGTGCTGGACCGAGACCCGGGCGGGGCACCCAAGGGCACGATTGCGGTCAAGGCCGATGTCACCTCCGACGAGGCCGTACGGGCCGCCGTCGCCGAAGCCGTCGGTGAACTCGGCGCGCTCCACATCGTCATCAACAACGCGGGCATCGGCGCCATCGGGACCGTGGAGGACAACACCGACGACGAATGGCACCGGGTCCTGGACGTGAACGTCCTCGGCATGGTCCGTACCGCCCGCGCCGCGCTCCCGCATCTGCGCGCCGCCGCCACGACCCGCCCCGGCGCGGTGTCGATCACCAATACCTGCTCCATCGCCGCCACCGCCGGCCTCCCGCAGCGCGCCCTCTACAGCGCCACCAAGGGCGCGGTGCTGTCGCTGACCCTCGCCATGGCCGCCGACCATGTCCACGAGGGCGTACGGGTCAACTGCGTCAACCCCGGCACCGCCGACACCCCCTGGGTCGGCCGGCTGCTCGACCAGGCCGACGACCCGGCGGCCGAACGCGCCGCCCTGGGCGCCCGCCAGCCGATGGGACGGCTGGTGAGCGCGGAAGAGGTCGCCGCCGCCATCGCGTACCTGGCAAGTCCCGCCGCCGCGAGCGTCACTGGAACCGCGCTCGCCGTCGACGGAGGAATGCAAGGACTGAGACTGCGTCCGCCGGCCCAATAGCCGGCGCCACCAAGAAGGGCAGGGCTCGACGATGAGACTGCGTACCACTGGCGTGGCCGCCTGCGCCGTGCTGCTGGCTGCTACCGTCCTGACGGGCTGCAACCGGGGCAGTGACAGCAAGGCGGGGACATCCGGCAAGGTCGGTATCGACATGCCGCGCACGGACACCGATTTCTGGAATTCCTACCAGCAGTACCTGGAGAAGGGCATCAAGGACAAGGTCGTCTCCGCTCTCCCGCTCTCCAACTCCCAGAACGACATATCAAAGCTCGTCGCCAATGTGCAGACCTTCACCGACCAGGGCGCCAAGGCCATCGTGATGGCGCCCCAGGACACCGGAGCCATCGCCTCGACCCTGGACCGGCTGGCCAAGGCCAAGATCCCGGTCATCAGCGTCGACACCCGCCCGGACAAGGGCAATGTCTACATGGTCGTACGCGCGGACAACCGCGCCTACGGCACCAAGGCCTGCGAATACCTCGGCAAGCAGCTCGGCGGCAAGGGCAAGGTCGCCGAGCTGGAGGGCGATCTGTCGTCCATCAACGGCCGGGACCGCTCGGAGGCGTTCGCCGCCTGTATGAAGCAGAAATACCCGGGGATCAAGGTCTATGAGCTGCCCACCGAATGGAAGGGCGATGTCGCCTCGGCCAAGCTCCAGACCCTGCTCGCCGCCCAGCCGGACCTGAACGGCATCTATATGCAGGCCGGCGGTGCCTTCCTGGAGCCCACTCTCGCCCTCCTCCAACAGAAGAACCTGCTCAAGAAGGCCGGGACCAAGGGCCACATCACGATCATCTCCAACGACGGCATCCCCGGCGAGCTCGACGCCATCCGCGCGGGCAAGATCGATGCCACCGTCTCCCAACCGGCCGACCTCTATGCGAAGTACGCGCTCTACTACGCCAAGGAAGCGCTGGCCGGGAAGACCTTCAGCCCCGGGAAGACCGACCACGGCTCAACGATCGTCAAGATCCCGAACGGCCTGGAGGACCAACTGCCCGCGCCCGTGGTCACCAAGGACAACGTCGATGACGCCGGTCTGTGGGCCAACCAGCTGGGGAAGGCGAAGTGACCGCAGCGGCCGTCCACGCCGAGGGCGTCACCAAACGCTTCGGGCCGACTCTCGCCCTCGACGGAGTACGGCTGACCGTCGAGGCGGGGGAGTCCCATGCCCTCGTCGGGCGCAATGGCGCCGGGAAGTCCACGCTCGTTTCCGTGCTGACCGGGCTGCACCGCCCGGACGCGGGCCGGGTCACCTTCAACGGTGAGCCCGCGCCCGCGTTCGGGGACACGGCGGCCTGGCAGACGAAGATCGCCTGCGTCTACCAGAAGTCGATGGTCGTCCCGGATCTCACGGTCGCCGAGAATCTTTTCCTGAACAGATACAGCCTCAACAGTTCCGACGGCGGCCGGGTCATCCGCTGGCGGGCACTGCGGACCAGAGCCCGCGAGCTGCTCGCCGAGTACGGTGTCGAGGTCGATCCCGCTGCCCGCGCCAAGGACCTCAGCGTCGAGCAGCGGCAATTCGTCGAAATCGCCAGAGCCCTCTCCTTCGGCGCCCGGCTGATCGTCCTCGACGAGCCGACCGCCCAGCTCGACGCGGCCGGCATCGACCGGCTCTTCGCCAGACTCCGTGAACTCCAGGCCCAGGGCGTGGCTTTCCTGTTCATCTCGCACCACCTTCAGGAGGTCTACGACCTGTGCTCCACGGTCACCGTCTACCGGGACGCGCGGCACGTCCTCACCGCCCCGGTCGCCGGGCTCCCCAAGGGTGACCTGGTCGCCGCGATGACCGGCGAGACAGGCGAGACCGGCAGCGGCGCCGCCCGGCGCCGCCCGCCCGGGGCACTGACACCCACCGGGGAGCCGGTACTGCGCACCGAAGGGCTCGCCCTGCACGGCGGCTTCGCCCCCGTCGACCTGGCCGTCCGCCCCGGCGAAGTGCTCGGCCTCGCCGGGGCCACCGCCAGCGGCAACACCGCCCTCGGCGAGGCCCTGGTGGGCCTGCGCAAGCCCACCGCCGGCACGATCACGGTGCGCGGCCGAACCGTACGCCCCGGCTCGGTGCCCGACGCGCTGGCCGCCGGAATCGGCTACGTACCGGAGGACCGGCACCGCCAAGGGCTCGTTCTCGGCCGCAGTGTGGCCGAGAACGCCACCCTCACCGTCGCCGACCAGCTGGGGCCCTGGGGCACCGTGCTGCCGTCCCGCACCCGGCGGTTCGCCAACCGCATGATCGCGGCGCTGGACATCAAGACCTCGGGCCCCGACCAGCCCGTGTCCGGCCTCTCCGGCGGCAACCAGCAGAAGGTCGTGATCGCCCGCGCCCTGGCCCGGGACCCCAGCGCGCTGGTGGCGATCCGGCCCACCGCCGGGGTGGACGTCAAGTCCAAAGAAGCGTTGCTCGGGGTCGTACGCGCAGTCGCCGACGGCGGCAGCGCCGCAGTCATCGTCTCGGACGAGCTGGATGACCTACGGGTCTGCGATCGAGTGCTCGCGTTCTTCCACGGGCAGATCATCGCGGAGTTCGGCAGCGGCTGGACGGATCGCGAACTCGTCGCCGCGATGGAGGGGCTGACATGACCGGCACCGTGGCCCGCGCCTGCGGCGCTATCCTCTCCCTGCCCCTTCCCGGCTGCGGCCGATATGCGGCTGGCGCCGCGTGGTGGGGCTCCGCCCCCAGGCCCGCCCCCTACGCCCTGCGGGCGTGGGGGGACCCCCAGGTCCTCAAACGCCGGACGGGCTGGATTGTGCCGGCGTTGTGCGCAGGCGTTCCGCATGGCGATGGGGGCACCTCCCATGCCCTTAAGGCGATGGGGGAGGGTGGGCACAACCCGGCCACCGGCCCGTACAGGACCGCGGGTCCAGGGGCGCAGTCCGAAGCGCCGCAGGCGCCCGCGCAAACCGGCCCCGGCCTACGGCCCGATCCCGAACGGGGAGTCCACCGATGACTGACACCATGCCGCCGTCCGCGACCACCGCCGACGGCCCCGCCAAGGACCGCGCCACCGGGCGCCGCCCCGCCCTCGCACGCTGGCGTGACTTCTCACTCGTCCCGGTGATCTTCGTCCTGGGCGTCATCGGCTTCATCGTCTCGCCTGTCTTCCTGACCACCGACAACCTCATCGGTGTCCTTCAACAGTCCAGCGAGCTCAGCCTGCTCGTGCTCGGCGAGGCGCTGATCCTCATCGCCGGGCGCATGGACCTCTCCCTCGAATCGACCATCGGCGTGGCCCCCGTGATCGCCATGTGGCTGGTCTTCCCAGCCCATGGATCCCGCTTCGCCGGCATCGGCCTGCTGCCCTCCTGGACCGCCATCCCGGTCTGCCTCGCCGTCGGCGCGCTGATCGGCGCCGTCAACGGCTTCCTGATCCTGAGGCTGCGCGTCAACGGATTCATCGCCACGCTCGGCATGCTCACCATGCTCCGCGGTCTGCAGATCGGCGTCGCCGGGGGCCAGTCCATCATCGACGTCCCGGGCTCCTTCTCCTACCTCGGCCAGGCCAGCTGGTTCGGCCTCCCCGCCTCCGTATGGATATCCCTCACCCTCTTCGCGGCGGGCGGCGCCGCCCTGGCTTATCTGCGGCACGGTCGCGCGCTCTACGCGATCGGCGGCAACGCGGAGGCGGCTCGCGCGGCCGGTATCCGGGTCGACCGGGTCACCTGGATCGTGCTGTGCGTCGGCGGATTGCTCGCCGCGTTCGCGGGCGTCCTCTACACCGGGCACTACGGCTCGGTGGCCGCCACCCAGGGCAATGGCTGGATCTTCCAGGTGTTCGCGGCCGCCGTCATCGGCGGCATCAGCCTCAACGGCGGCCGCGGCACGCTCTTCGGAGCGCTGACGGGTGTGCTCACACTGCAACTCGTCGTCAATGTCATGACGCTCGGCGGTGTTCCCCCGCTGTGGAACCAGTTCCTCAACGGTGCCATCATCATCGTCGCCCTGATCATCTCCCGTTTCGCCAGCGGCGAGCAGCAGGACTGAAGGAGCCCCCGGTATGGAGCAGCTGCCCCGCCTCGGCCTGGGCTGCGCGCCCCTGGGCAACCTCTACCACTCGGTGCCGGAGGAGCAGGCGCTCGCGGTGGTCGAGGCCGCCTTCGACACCGGCTGTACATACCTCGACACCGCCCCGCACTACGGCCTCGGCCTGTCCGAGGAGCGGCTGGGCCGGGCGCTCGCCGGGCGGGACCGGTCCTCGTATGTCCTGTCCACGAAGGTCGGACGGCGGCTGCGGCCGCTGCGGGCGGGGGAGCGGGTCGACGGGCAGGGCTTTGTCGACACCCCGCCACGCGCCCGGGAGTGGGACCTCAGCCGGGACGGCATCCGGGCCACCATCGAAGCCTCGCTGGAGCGGCTCGGCACCGACCACGTCGACATCGTCTATCTCCACGACGTCGAGGACCGTGTCGAGGAGGTCTACGACATCGCCTTCCCGGCCCTGGCCGAGCTGCGCGCAGAGAAGGCTGTCGGTGCCATCGGCTTCGGCATGAACCGCAGCGATGTGCTGGCCCGTTTCGTCGCCGACCTCGATGTCGACGTCGTACTGTGCGCGGGCCGCTGGACGCTGCTGGAGCGCACGGCGTACGACGACGGCCTGCTCGCCGCCTGCACCCGGCGCGGCACCTCGATAGTCGTCGGCGGGATCTACAACTCCGGCCTGCTCGCCGACCCGAGACCCGGCGCCACCTACAACTACGAAGCCGCGCCGCCCGGCATACTGGCCCGCGCCCAGGCCCTGGCCGCCGTCTGCGCGGAGTTCGGTGTGCCGCTGCGGGCGGCGGCCCTGCGTTTTCCCTTCGCCCACCCGGCTGTCGTGTCGGCGGTCGTCGGCGCCGCCGGCCCCGCCGAAGTGCGGGACAACGCCACGATGTTCTCCTACCCCGTCCCCGGCGGCCTCTGGGCCGCCCTTGTCGAGCGCGGACTGCTCGGCGCCGACCTTCCGCTTCCACTCTGAGGAGTCCTGCGGTGCGCATCGACGCCCACCACCACCTCTGGGACCTGACGGCCCGCCCCCAGCCTTGGATGGACGGCCTCTGGGCGGACCCCATCGCCCGGACCTGGACGCCCACGGCATCCACGCCACCGTCGTCGTAAAGTCCGGCTCGTCCCTGGACGAGACCCGCGAGTTGCTGGCCGCCGCCGACCGCTCCGACCGCATCGCCGGGGTCGTCGGCTGGACCGACCTCACCCGTCCGGTGTTCCCGCGAAACCTGCGATCGCCCGCGGTGACTGGGAGCCCAGGGCCTCGCAGCTCCGGCAGTTGGCTGCCCTTCCCAACATCGTCTGCAAACTCTCCGGCCTCACCACCGAGGCCGACTGGGAGAAATGGCGCCCCCAGGACGTCCTCCCCTACGCCCGCCACGTCCTGGACGCCTTCGGACCCGACCGCGTCCTCTTCGGCTCCGGCTGGCCCCTCTGCACCCTCGCGGGCCGCTACGCCGACGTCTTCGCCGTCGCCGAACAGGCCGTTGCCGCGCTGAGCCCTTCGGAGCGGGCGGCGGTTTTCGGCGGAAACGCGGTGCGGGTGTACGGGTTGGGCCAGGCCCGGTCTGGCGGTTGAGCGGGCGTGCTCCGGGAAGCGGGCCGAGCCCGGCCCAGCTGTCAGAGGGTGGACCGCAGCCACTGCTCCACGCTCGCGATGTGCACCGTCGCCCAGGAACGCGCGGCCTCCGCGTCGCGGTCGCGCAGGGCGCCCAGGATCGCGCGGTGCTCGAAGAGGGTGCGGTTGGTGGCGTCCTCCTGGGTCAGCCCGCGCCAGACCCGGGCCCGGGTGGTCGGTCCGGACAGCCCGTCGAGCAGTGAGCAGAGCACGGAGTTGCCGGTGGCCTGCACGATGCCGCGGTGGAACTCCAGGTCGCAGGCGACCAGTTCCTCCACCGAGGGCCGGAGGCCGAGGGCTTCGAGCTGTGCGTCGAGGGCGTCGAGGGCGGCCTCGCTGATGAGCGTGGTCGCGATCGCGGTCGCGGCCGGCTCCAGGATCCGCCGTACCGCGAGAAATTCGAGCACCGTGTCGTCGCGGTGGAAATCCACGACGAAGCTCAGCGCTTCCAGCAGCAGCTGAGGATCGAGGCTGGTGACGTAGGTGCCGTCGCCCTGCCGCACATCGAGGATGCGGATCAGCGACAGCGCCCGCACCGCCTCGCGCAGCGAATTGCGGGAAAGCCCGAGCTCCGCGGCGAGTTCGCTCTCCTTGGGCAGCCGGTCGCCCGGGCGCAGCGCGCCGGAGACGATCATTCCCTTGATCTTTTCGATCGCCTCATCGGTGACCGCCATGGCGACCTCCCCTGGTGAATACCTCCGATGTATCGCCCTCATTATGACCTGGAAGCCGGCCGGCACCGCACCGCCGGAAATGCTTGGACAATCCGGCCGAAGAGCTGCTTCTTTGGGATCATGACATCCATCTGGACCGGGAAGCGCGTACGACTGCGAGCTGTCGAACCGGAGGGGTGGGAGCGCTTCCGGCGATTCGACGAGGACTCCACCGCGAAGCGCGACGGACACATGATCCGCCCGCCGCGCTCGGCGGAGTCGCTTCGCGGCGGGCGGCGCACTCGTGGCTGGCGTGAGCGTCAGGCTATGCCAGTGGGATGAGGTCCCCCTGGAACTCGTTGGGCAACTGTTCCAGGAGGTCCCGGAACTCCTCCTTGCTCACGGCGTCGCGCATCGTCGAGAACACCGCGCGCACGCCTATTCGCGCCAGGCTCTCGTCGTCCACCTTCGCGCGCCGTTTCACCCGCTGCACGAACTCATCGACGCCGAACTTCTGGGCGACCTCCTCCGGCGGGACCACTGGCGGCGCGACGTCCGCGGGCAGCTGGTCGGCCAATTCCCGGGCCAGGCCGCCGGTGATCCGCTCCGCAAGGGTCAACATCGTGGCGTAGATCAGCTCCCTGGCCAGGTCAGGCGGCACGTCGGCCCGTTCGGTGACAGTCCGGACGAACTCGTCGTACTCCATGATGTCTCCTCGCCGGATCGCATGGATCTTCCTACCGCATCACTCCCAATAATGGCGTATATCGCAAAATGGGACAAATTATCACCGGTGTCGGTCGCTCGCTGAAGCCGTAGCGGCATCGACGTCGCCGGTTTCAGCTGCGTACAGGGGGCGGCGGCCACCCTCCAGCCGTCCAGGCCGTAGGGTTGGGAGTATCGACTCGGCCAGCCTCAACCGGACGCGGAGGTCAGGGACAGCCATGAAAAGTGCAGAGGTGTTGGCTGATGCTTTCGAGCGAGTCCGTGAGGCGGTACACGCTTCGGTGGAGGACCTTTCGCCCGGCCATCTGAACGCTCGCCTGGATGAAGAGGCAAATTCCATCGCGTGGCTGGTGTGGCACTTGGCCAGGGTCCAGGACGATCATGTCGCTGACGTCGCAGGACTTGAGCAGGTCTGGCTCGCGCAGGGCTGGGCCGACAGGTTCGAATTGCCCTTTCCCCCCGAGTCCACCGGCTACGGACACACCAGCGCCCAAGCGGCGTCGGTGCAGGTCGCATCTGCGCAACTACTGCTCGGCTACTACGACGCCGTGCACGAGCAGACCTTGGAATTCGTACGCGGGCTCGACGATGCCGACTTCGACCGCATCGTGGACAAATCGTGGACTCCGCCGGTGACCCTGGGCGTGCGACTGATCAGTGTCATCTCCGATGACTTGCAGCACGCCGGCCAGGCGGCATTCATCCGCGGAGTGCTCCTGCGGCGCTGAGAAGCCCGTCGGCCGGAGACGGTGAGCAAAAACCCGGCCGACCGCCCCTCCGCGTCCGATGCGGCTCCGTCCTGCGGCCGACGCCCGCCGCGCTACTGGCGGGCGTGGGTCACCGTAGGTCGGAGCCGCGGGCACGGCTACAGCTCGGTTTGCTCGAAGTAGGCATCCAGAGCCACGTCGAGTTCTGCCGCCCACTCCTTGAGGTGGCTCTTGGCCGGTGCCGTGACCTCGGCCGAGTACCAGCGGCGGGTGGTCATATAGACCGTGACGGTGAACCGGCGCCCGAACCGGGCGGCATCCACCTCGACCGCGCCGATCTCGTCCCAACCGAACTCGGCCTCCTCGCCGTCCAGCGTGAACCGGACCCCGGTGCGGTCCGCGGTGATCGAACCGCGGCGGTCGGAGACCTCGAAGACGGGGCCGTCGATTTCCTGTTCGCCCTCCTCTCCGGAGCCGGCCGCCTCTTCCGGGTCGTCCGGGGGGACGACGACGTCTTCCGGCGGCTGCTCCGCTGCCTTTCCCGGGGCTGTCTCCTCCGCCTCAGCAGGGCGTGAGGAGGGAAAGCCGGGGACGTGCGCCGGATCGGTCCCGGCGGTTTGCACGGGCTGGATATACGGACCTATGCGTTGCTCCACGGCGGGCAGTATGGCCGATGAACCTGTGCCGGGAACAGCCGACTCTCTGCGGCACCGAAACTGATATGGAGTCGCTTGCGCCGCGCCTGCGCCGGGACGGGCCGCCGGTGTCTCGCAGTGGGCGAGGAACACCGGATCGGCTGAGCGATCTCGCCTCGCACAAGCAAAGGCCTGTTGAGCTGGGGTTTCTCCTTGCTCACCAGGCCGAGCGGCGTGCTCCGGGTCGCGCATCCGCGTCCTCGGCGGCGTCATCAACGAGTATCGATACCCGCCCTGACGTGCAACGATGCCTTTACGAGTCACCCGCAGGCAAACTCTAGAGCGCGGGTGGTGGTTGGCGTGCATCTTTCGCGCAATGGCTCCCGCGATATTCCCAGGCGGCAGTGAGAGGGCAGTCTTGGGGTCATGACAACTCCTTTGACGATGCGTGCGGTTGGCCAGGACGTCCTCGGGGGGCCCGAGGTGCTGAAGGTGGTCGATGTCGACCGTCCGGAACCGGGATTCAGCGAAATCCTCGTGAGGGTTCACGCGGCAGGCCTCAATCCGGCGGACTGGAAGCACCGGGCCCTGCGGCTTCTCGGCGAGGCACCGCACACCCTCGGCTGGGACGTCTCCGGTGTCGTCGAAGCGGTCGGGCGGGGCGTCACTCTCTACCGGCCCGGCGATGAGGTCTTCGGGATGCTGCCCTACCCCTACGGTGTCGGCTCCCACGCCGAGTACGTCACCGGGCCGACCCGCGCCTTCGCTCTCAAACCTCCTTTGCTGGACCACATACAGGCCGCAGCTCTGCCGTTGGCTGCCCTGACTGCCTGGCAGGCGCTGATCGACACCGTCGACATCCGTCCCGGCCAGCGGGTCCTCATCCACGCTGCCGCCGGCGGAGTCGGTCACCTTGCGGTGCAGATAGCCAAGGCCCGGGGCGCGTACGTCGTCGGCACTGCGAGCGCCCAGAAGCACGACTTCCTGCGGGCGCTGGGCACGGACGAGGTCATCGACTACCGCACCACTGACTTCGTCGAAGCCGTGGGCGACATCGATGTTGTCCTTGACACGCTCGGCGGCGACAACTGCAGCCGATCCCTGCGCGTCCTGCGCAGGGGCGGCACGGTGGTATCCGTCCTGTCCCTCGGCCAGCCCGACCTCACCGAGGCGGCGGGGAGGCGCGGCGTACGCGTGGAGCGCATGCTCGTCGAGCACGATCACGGCGGCATGAAGGCCATCGCGGACCTGGCCCGCGCCGGCAAACTGCGCGCCGAGATCGCCGACACCTTCACCCTCGGCGAGGCCGCCAAGGCCCACGAGCTCGGCGACTCACACCGCACGACCGGCAAGCTGGTCCTCGTCATGGGCTGACGCCATGAGGAAGACCGGGCGCAGGGAAGTAGGCCTGATTTACCGCTACGGCGTGCCCCCCATGGTCAGTAGCGGCTTCGCGCGTACGTGCCGCAGGAGCCTTCCAACCCGTCGAGGAGTGGGGAGGCGGCGAGCAGTACCGATTTCCCCGGTGCTCCGGCGACGGCGCTGATCGGGGCCCGGCGCGGGACACTGGAAGTGTGTGCCGAGCATCCCGGTGACAAGGGGGACAGCGAACGGATGCCCGGCCGGCAGTCGCGCGCCGGCAACCGGCGAGGAGGCCGTAGTGGAATTCGACGTGATCGTGGAGATCCCGCAGGGGTCCCGCAACAAGTACGAGATGGACCATGAGGTGGGGCGGATCCGGCTGGACCGGATGCTGTTCACCTCGACCAAGTATCCGGCCGACTACGGCTATATCGACGGCACGCTGGGTCTCGACGCCGAGCCGCTCGACGCGCTCGTCATCGTCGGCGAACCGACCTTTCCCGGCTGCACCATCCTTTGCCGGGCCATCGGCATGTTCGTGATGAGCGACGAGAACGGGCCGGACGACAAGATCCTTTGCGTCCCCGCCCGTGATCCCCGGTACGACGACACGCAGGACATCGGCGACTTCCCCAAGTTCGACCGGATGGAGATCACCCACTTCTTCCAGGTCTACAAGGATCTGGAGCCCGGCAAGTCCGTCGAGGGCTCCCACTGGGAGGGTCGGGACGACGCGTACGCCGAGATCGAAGCCTCCCGCGAGCGCGCCGCGAGCCAGCCGTCCGGCCACCCGGCCTGACCGGCGCTCCGACTCCGCACCAGGGCGGGAAAGCCCTCGCTGGCCCGGGCGCTGCGATGGCATGCTGGCGGTGTGAACGGACCGGAGATCCACATCAGCTTTGACGCCGAGCTGAAGCTTTTCGCGGCGCCTGAACGACGCCGTGGGCGCACGTCGGTATCCACCGACGGGGCGTCCTCCCTCGGGCATGTCGTGGAGTCCCTCGGAGTCCCGCTCACCGAGGTCGGCCGGCTGCTCGTCGACGGCCGGGAGACCCAAGCGAATCATGTGCCGCGCCTCGGCGAGGTCATCGAGGTGTGCGCGGTCACGCGGCCGCAACCGGTGCCGGGCGCGCCCCTGCGGTTCCTGCTCGATGTGCATCTGGGAACGCTCGCCCGGCGGCTGCGGCTGCTGGGGATCGACGCCGCGTACGAGAGCGACGACATCGGCGACCCCGCGCTGGCCGCGCGCTCGGCGGCCCAGCGGCGGGTAATGCTCTCCCGGGACAGGGGTCTGCTGCGACGACGGGAGATCTGGGCGGGGGCGTACATCTACAGCGACCGGCCGGATGAGCAGCTGCGGGATGTGCTGGGCCGCTTCGCACCGAAGCTCGCGCCCTGGACACGGTGCACGGCCTGCAACGGGCAGCTCCGGGACGCCGACAAAGAGGCCGTCCGGGAGAGGCTGGAGCACGGCACCCGGCGTTCGTACGACGACTTCGCGCAGTGCACGGCGTGCGAGCGCTTGTACTGGCGCGGCGCGCACCATGCACGGCTGGAGGCGATCGTCGAGGGCGCGCTGAGCGAATTCGGGGGCGCGGCCGTCCAGGCCTAGTACTCATCATCCGAGTGGTGATCGTTCCGCGGGTGGCCTCTCGCACCGGCCCACGCCCCCGCACCGCCGGCACCACGCACCGCACCGGCCGCATCGGGCGCCGTGCCGAGGAGCGGGCTTCAAGGAACCACCTCCTGGCGCGCTCGTAGGTCAGGTCACCCCCCTGGACACCTTCTACGGGCGGAATCACGGGCCGATTCCCCGCATGGACGCGGCGAGCTGGCGGCTGCGAGTGGACGGGCTGGTCGATCGCGCGCTGCAGTTGTCGATGGGCGAACTGGAGCGCCGCTTCCCTGAGCGGGAGGTGGTGGCGACACTGCAGTGCGCGGGCAACCGCCGCGCCGATCTCCTGGAGTTCCGCGACATACCGGGCCAGGAGCCCTGGGGCCCCGGAGCCACCTACACGGCATCCTGGAGCGGGGTGGGCCTGGCAGATGTGCTGGCCGAGGCCGGACTGCAAGCGGAAGCGGCCCACATCGCCTTCACCGGCACCGATGTGTCACAGGAGGCCGACCCGCCACAGGCCTTCGGCGCCTCCATCTCGGCGGCGAAGGCCACCTCCGGCGAGGTGCTCTTGGCCTGGGCGATGAATGGTCAGGCTCTGCCCGTCGCGCACGGCGCCCCACTGCGCGTGGTCGTCCCGGGCTGGATCGGCGCCCGCAGCGTCAAATGGATCCAGCGCGTCACCGCCCAGGTCGAACCGTCCGACAACTACTTCCAAACCGTCTACAAGGTCCTGCCTCCCGAAGCCGACCCTGCCAAGGCCGACCCGGCCCGCACCAGCGCGATGCGGTGGGGTGCGTTGACCGCCAGCCAGCGGGCCGGGGCGGATTCCATCAGCTTGAAGAGCATGGCCGGTCCGGCGGCCCGGCTGCCGGCACCTTGGTCACCTATCCTGGCCCCGTTCGCCGTGCCGGCGCTGGCGGTCCCCTCGCCCCCGAGGCTTGTAACCGGTGCGGAAGACCATCGAAGACATACCGGGAGTATCACGATGATGACCAAGCAGGAAGCAGCCGACGCGGTCTGCGGCGCTCGCGTCGAGCGCGGAGTGACCTGGGCTCAGCTGGCCGAGGCGGTTGGCCGTCCGGTCGTCTGGACGACGGCCGCCGTCCTGGGGCAGCACCCGATGAGCGCCGCCGAGGCCGAAGCCGCCGCGTCCGCCTTGGAACTTGGCCAGGACGTCGTCAAGGCACTCCAGTTGCAGCCCACCCGCGGAGCGCTGGGCGCCGCGGTCCCCGTGGATCCCACCGTCTACCGCCTGTACGAGGTGTTGCAGGTGTACGGACCGACCATCAAGGAACTCATCCACGAGGAGTTCGGCGACGGGATCATGAGCGCCATCAACTTCCGTCTCGACGTCAAACGCGTTCCCGATCCGGAAGGCGACCGGGTGGAGATTGTCCTGAACGGAAAGTTCCTGCCCTACCAGTGGTGAGCGGCGCGGGTCTTGCCTTGCCGCAGCCACCCATGCGGGGCTTCATAACACGCTGACTCGCTGCCAAGGACATCGAACTACTTGTGCTGCGGCATCCGCGGCGGTTGTTGCCGGCCGGCGCCCTGACCGACTGCGGAGAGGCACCGCTGCATGCCGTACGGTCGGTGTACGCCGTCGCTGGGCGGTCGCTACGCCTCGGCCGGTGCATGGCTGGGGTCATGTCGCCGAATGCGGTGGCGACCCACCGCGCTCTACGACTTCGGCGGCTACTGCGCGCCGGGTGTCCGCGGCAGCTGGAACGTAGGGTCCGCACCGGTTTTGCCGCTCACCTGAACAGATGAGGGTTGCCGGCCCCACAGCGGTGCGCGCGTGGGGTGTTTTGGTCGGTTCAGATGATCCCCTCCGGCGCTGGTCATGGTCGAATGGAGGTGACGCGGGCGCACGGTGCGAGATCCCGTGGACACCGACCCCGGCTCCGTCCCCGCCCGCACGGCGCAGCACGGCCCTGATGCGGCCGCGACTCCTACCGCGTATGCCCGGCGACTGCGGCGTACGGCGGAATCCGGGCCGGCAGGGGCCTCGCGGCGTGGCTTGACAGCGATAGACAGACTTGTCTATCCTCGCCGCATAGAACAGACCGGTCCGTCTAGTGTAGGAGTTCTAATGTCTGCCAACGATCTCAACGGCCTCACCGCGCTCGTCACTGGCGCCACGTCCGGCATCGGCCGCGCCACCGCCGTGCAGCTCGCCCGCCAGGGTGCCGAAGTCCTCGTCCACGGCCGCGACGCAGACCGCGGCGAGGCCGTCGTCAAGGAGATCATCGCCGCAGGTGGCAAGGCCCGGTTCGTCGCCGGAGACCTCAGCGACCTCAGCGGTGTGCAGAACGTCATCGGCCAGGCCGGTGACGTCGACATCCTCGTCAACAACGCGGGCTTCTCCTGGTTCGGCCCCACCGCCGATCTTTCGGCCGAGACCTTTGACGCCCTCTTCGCCGCCAACGTCCGCGCTCCCTTCCTCCTGGTCGCCGCTCTCGCACCGAGGATGGCCGCCAAGGGGTCCGGCAGCATCATCAACATCGACAGCATGGCCGGACGGATCGGCCTCGCCGGCGGTGCGGCCTACGGAGCCACCAAGGCCAGCCTCTCCGCCCTCACTCGTTCCTGGGCCGCGGAGTTCAGCCCCAGCGGTGTCCGGGTCAACGCGGTCGCTCCCGGCCCCGTCTACACCGGCGGCGCCTCCGAGGAGCGCATCACCCAGCTCGGATCCACCACACCTTTCAACCGCAGTGCCAAGCCCGAGGAGATCGCGGAAGCCATTGCCTTCCTCGCCTCCCCCCGCGCCAGCTACGTCACCGGCGCCACCCTTCCCGTCGACGGTGGCCGCACCGCCGTCTGACAGCCCAACGGGCAACTGGCCGCCACTCGTCGGCGGACGGCGTAGCCACCCGGGCAGACCAAAGTGAGCCGCGCCTGCTTTGCCCTCGGGGCGCGAGGGTGGTCCACCGCGCATATGCGGCGGCGAGCGCGCCGGGCACGCGTCGCGGAACAGGCAGGTGGTGGCTGCGGGCGGTAGGTATCCCAGGCAAGCACCCGGGCGTCGCCGGTTCTCTCACCTGGATCGGTGAGTACCGAACCGGCGATCTGCCCGGGGCGCCGACGCGAACCCCGACGTCAGCGCGGTGAGGTAGACGTTCTTGGCCAGGTCGCCAGGTCGCCCGGTCGCCAGGTCGTGCCCGGTACCGGGCGCAGGCCCGTAGTGCCTGCTGTGTGAGCGTGAGCACCCGGGGCGGTGTCAGACCGAGGGTCCGGTGTCGGTGGCAGGTCTCGTGCGGCCAACGGGGCGATGCGGTGCAGGTCGTCCGGTGCATTGTCATGGTCCTCAAAGGTCCAGCGAGACGGTGAAGTGTGTCGTCGTCGCCGGCCGTGCCAGCATCGCGATGATGTCGGTCGGCAGGCCGTCTCCGGCTCGCCAGGCCTGGTAGGCCGCGTCGTGCGACTCGGTCTCCCACTGCTCGACGACGATCACGTGGGCAGGATCCTTTTCGTCGACGATGACGCGGACTCCGGTGCTGCCGGCGAAGGCGCGCGTATCCCTGGCCGCTGCCGAGGTGGCGTCCAGGCCGGCGCGGGCGAAATCGGGTTGAAACTGCATCGGCATCCGGAACTGGGACTTCTGCGGTGGGACTGCGACATTCTCACCGTCCAGCGCAGCGATCTCCGCGTGGTCGTCTATACGGCACAGTCGGCAGCTCCTGGGCGGTGATCGGCTCCTTGGGGACATACGGATCTGCGGCTTGTGCTTGTTCAAGGTTCCGATGAGCGGCGTGCTCGATCTCGAAGGCGGAACCCGAAACAAAAAAGAAGGGCCCCAACGATTCCCGTGATGGGTTTGGCAGTTGGCGGCAGTTGGTGGGTTCCGGTCTTCATACAGGGCTGCTCGACCCGGGACGGGCTATGGATCTCGCGCCGCTTGTCGGAACGGTGGCGGGAGTGGTGAGTGCTCTCGGTGTCCCGCTCGCCGGGTACGCCGTCCTGGCGCCGGAAGGTGCCGTCGGGCCCGGCGGTCAGGGCGGCCGTCGACGGCCGCCGTGACCGCCGGACAAGTTGCCGCGGGCGCCGCCTTCGCGGCTTGCCGGGGGTGTCTTTGGGGCACTAATGAAAGGTGATGCGCACGCACACCCCTGGGGTCTCGCCGCCTGTCCGAGCCCCCCGCCCGTGTTTGCCTGCCGACCGCTGTGGGAGACGTCCGTGGAGGCGTATGAGGATTACCGCCATGTCCTGGCCCGGGTCCGCCACGAACTCGGCGCGTGGCGCCCGGCCGAGGAGTTCGACGCGGCGCTGCCGGCCGATGGGCTGATGAACCAGGCCGCACGCGTGGCGGGTTCCACGGATCCCGTCGCCCATGACGGCGTCCACCCGACGCCGTTCGGTCACCGCGTGCTCGCCCAGGCGCGGGCCGCCCGAGTCACCACCACCGCCTGAGACCCACCGCAGCGGGCGCCGCGGAGCAGCGCGCCCACCCCCCACCCGGAGGTCCCCTGTGCACATGAGAGCCGTCCTCGCCAGGCTTCTGCCCGCGACGCTGATCGCAGCGATCGCCCTGGTCGCCCTGCCCGGCCAACCCGCCATCGCCAAGAGCGACTTCACCGCCAAGCCCTTCATGGGCTGGAGCAGCTGGAGCGTGGAGTCCTCCTCCCGATCCGGATACGGGACGGCCTGGCTGAACGAGAACAACATCAAGAACGCAACGGACGCGGTGGCCACCAACCTCAAGTCGGCCGGGTACAGCTACATCAACGTCGATGCAGGCTGGGACGCCACCTTGAGCTGGAACTTCCACACCGATGCCAACGGCATCCCCGACCCGGACCCGGCGCGCTTCCCGAGCGGCATGGCGAGCCTGGCGTCATACATTCACGGCAAGGGGCTCAAGTCCGGGATCTACCTGGGCATCGGCCTGGAGAAGGAGGCGTACGACAAGAACGCCCCCATCGCCGGGACCAGTTGCCACACCCAGGACGTCGCCGTCCAGCCGCTCACGGCCACCAACGGGTGGGGCTCCAACTGGAAGATCGACTACTCCAAGCCCTGCGGTCAGAGCTACATCAACTCCATCGCGAACAAGTTCGCTTCCTGGGGCATCGACTTCATCAAGATCGACGGCACCACCCAGGACAACGTTGCCGACATCGCCGCCTGGTCGCAGGCCATCGACCAGTCGGGCCGGCAGATGTACCTGACCGCCAGTGCCTGGCCGGTCCCGGTCTCCATAGCCGGCGCGTTGAAGCCCTACGCCAACGGCGTACGGGTCGACACCGACGTCGAGTGCTACTGCAACACCGTCTCGTCCTGGAGCAGCTCGGTCAGCGCCAGGTGGAACGACCTGCCGAACTGGCTGGGTTCCGTCGGCTCCAACTACTGGCCCGACCTGGACTCCATGCCCGTCAACAACAACACGGGATCGGGCATCCAGGACGGGCTGAACGACACCGAGCGGCAGACCGTCATGACGTTCTGGTCCATGGCCTCCGCCCCGCTGTACGTCGGCGGTGATGTCTACTTCATCGACAGCAAGGCCGTCTCCATCCTCAGCAACCCCGAGGTCATCGGAGTCGACCAGGCCGGCCGCATACCGACCCAGGTCACCGGCGGCACGCTGCAGGTCTGGAAGAAGCAGATGCCCGACGGCAGTACCGTGGCCGCCGTCTACAACCTCGGCTCCAGCGCGAGCAACATCACCGTCGACCTGGCCTCGCTGGGGCTGAGCGGGACCCAGTCCGTACGTGACCTGGCCTCGCGTACGGAGCTGGGCACCGCCTACGGCAGCTGGACCGCGAGCGGCGTGCCCGCTCACGGTTCCCGGCTGATCCGGCTGACCCCGGCGGTCGGCGGGCCGATCACGGGCATCGGGTCGAAGTGCGTCGACATCAGCGGCGGCAACACCGCCGACGGCGCCGGCATCACCATGTACACCTGCAACGGTCAGTCCAACCAGTTCTGGAGCCACATCGGGAACACCTTCCAGTCGCTCGGGAAGTGCCTGAACGTCATCGGTGGCGCCACCGCGAACAGCACCCGTGTGGAGCTGCGGACCTGCAACGACTCCGGCGCCCAGCAGTGGACGGCGCCCGGCGACGGCACGCTGCACAACCCGCAGTCAGGGCGCTGCCTGGACGCCGCGGGAGGCGGCACGGCCGACGGCACCCCGGTCATCATCTACGACTGCGGCGGCGGTTCGAACCAACTCTGGACGTATCCCTCCTGAGGACCCAGTCCGTCCGCGAGCTGGGCCGGCTCGGCCGGGCGCCCTGGTGCGGATCCCGTACCGCTGCGGCGGGCAGCGGCTGGGCCGACCGGGTGAGCCGGTCGGCCCTGTTGCCCAGTGTGCCGGCCTGTGGCGGTTCCCGGACCGCCGCAGGCCGGCTGAATACGCACGGGAGCCTGGCGGGGGAGGCCGCCGCCACCGTCGCGGAGCTGCTGCCTGCTCCCTGCGGATCGATGATCCGCAGGGAGCAGATACCACTCACCAGGATCCGGACGGACCTAACGGAGCCTTACCAGCCCGCCCGGTACCGTCCGCCGCCTCGTCGTCCACCCTGATCAGGTGCAGGGACGTGCTCGACCAGTCCCCGCGCGGCAGCTCCGGCGTGATCCCGTACCCGGTCAGTACGGACGCGTGATGCATGGCGCCGGTACGGGCTTCCCGGTAGCGCGCGGCGGGATCCAGGCCGGCGAGCCTGAGGGCGGGGCGCGGTGTGCCGTGGCGCGGCGCCCGCTGCCACACCAGCACGAAGGCCTCCCGGCGATCGGCGGTGGTGTACTGCACGGCGGACGGTGCGTCGTCGACGGGACCGCGCAGCCGGTGCTGGGTGCCGTGCTGCACGATATGACGGACCTTCTTGTACTCCGCCACCAGCTCGGCGCCCTGGGCGAGTTCCTCCGCCGTCCAGTGCGCCAGATCGCCGCCCAGCGCCAGTACCCCCGCCATCGCGACGTGGAAGCGGTAACGCAGCGGCACCGAGCGGCCGGTGAGCTGATTGGGCACATCCGTCACCCAGGCCGCCATCGTCCGTGCCGGGTAGATCTGGCTGAAGCCGTACTGGATGGAGACCCGGTCCGCCGCATCGGTGTTGTCGGACGGCCACGCCTGGTCCGTACGGGAGAGGATGGCCAGGTCGACGCGGCCGCCGCCCCCGCTGCACGTCTCGATCCGCAGCCCCGGGTGGTCCGCACGCAGCCGGTCGATGACGCCGTAGAGGTTGTGCACGTACCGCGTCCACAGCAGGTCCTGGCCGTTCTCGCGGCCGGGCCAGCCGGCCTCGCTGAAGGCGCGGTTCATGTCCCACTTGAGGAAGTCGATGCCGTTGTCCGCGACCAGCCTTGTCAGCCAGCCGTAAGCCCACTCGGCGACATCGTCGCGCGCGAAGTTGAGCACCAGCTGGTTGCGCAGCTCGGTGCGGGTGCGGTGCGGGAAGTGCAGTACCCAGTCCGGGTGCGCGCGGTACAGGTCGCTGTCCGGGTTGACCATTTCGGGCTCCACCCACAGGCCGAAGCGCATGCCGAGCCGGTGGACCTCCTCGACCAGCGGGCCGAGCCCGTCGGGGAAGCCCTTGGTGGCCGGTGCCCAGTCGCCGAGTCCGGCCGTGTCGTCGCGGCGGGCCCCGTACCAGCCGTCGTCGACGACGTAGAGCTCCACCCCCAGCTCCGCCGCTCGTGCTGCAAGCGCTTTCTGTCCGGTCTCGTCGACAGTGAAGCCGGTGGCCTCCCAGGAGTTGAACAGCACTGGGCGCAACTCGTCCGGGTACGGAAGCACATGGGCCAGGATGTGCGCGTGCCAGGCGCGGCTCGCCGCGCCGAAGCCGCCGTCGGTGTACACGGCGGCGTAGCGCGGGGTCGCATACTCCTCACCCGGGCCGAGCGGCAGTGGCGCTCCGTCATGCCCGGCTCCGCCGGTGAAGGCCGTACGTCCGTCGGGGGTGCGCTGCACGGTGACGTGCCAGCTTCCGCTCCAGGCCAGAGCCGCGCTCCACACTTCGCCCCGGTCCTCGGTGGCGTCGCCGGCGTCCAGCATCACCCACGGGTTCGCGTGGTGGCTGGTGATGCCGCGCCGGCTGGTGAGCACGGTCTCGCCGTGCGGTACCGGCTCCCGGTGCAGCAGGCCCTCCGCCGACCACTGGCCCGTGACATGGCTGATCCGGTAGTCGTCGCGCGGCGGCAGTGTCCAGGCGGCCGAGTCCCCGCGCAGCACAGAAAGCGATTCCTGTCCGGTGTTGCGCAGGACGGTCCAGCGCTCGATGACATCGGTGTCGTCGGAGACACGGTAGTGCAGGGAGACCGCCAGTGGGTAGTGGCGGTCACGGAACTCCAGGGCCAGTTCGGCCGTTCCGGGCGCCGGTTCGTCGATCCGGTGGCCCACGGGCTCCCACTCGAAGGCACGGGTGTTGTCGGCGAACTGAACCCGGAGGGACGGCGCTCCGTACCTGGCCCCTCCGTCGACGGGCAGCTCCTCGCCGGCCGCGGGGCGGCCCTCGAAGCTGCTGATCTCCACGGCCGGAGGAAGTACGAGCTCCTCGGCCGCCGCGAGGGTCAGCCGTGGCCCCCACGCGAGATGGCAGGGCGCTCCCGTGTCGTCGATCCGCAGTGCGTACGACGTGTGCGCGGTGGAGAGCAGCCAGACCCCGGAGGCCGGGGCGAAGGAGATCGCAGACATTGACCCTCACGTTCAGATAGCGCCACAGGAGCAGTGAGCAGCCAACCGCGCCTTCGATCGGCTGTCAACACCTACCTCTGGTCTGGCTTTTGCAGGTTTAGGGCACTCGTACAAGGTTCTTCAAGAGGTGCCTGCTTCTTTCATTGACAGAGGAAAAGAACCCCCTTAAGTTTCCGGCCATGCGCTCGACCTCTCCTCATGGGGCAATCCCGGCGACGACGCCGGCCGCTTCCCTGGTCTTCACAACCGTGCTCTCCCACGGCCCGCTCACCCGGACCGAGACAGCGCGGCGCACCATGCTGTCCTCGGCCGCGGTCACCAAGGCGGTCGCCGAGCAGTGGTTCGGGGCCGCAGGCCCGCCTGCCACTACGTCAACAACGGGTGCGTCGAGGCCATGCGAGGAGTCCGCAAGGCCAGGGGCAAACCCGTGACATCGGCAGGGCCCTCGGCTCCGTGGCCACCATGCCCGGTCCGGAGCGAGTGATCATCTCCGGCGAGGGCCCGGCCGCATACGACCTGTTCGCCGAGGGCACCCGCGCGTCCGCCTTCGGCACCGCCGCGCAGTGCGACGTGATGACACGTCCGCTGCCCTTCGAGGAGTGGGCGCGCGGGCCGCGGCCACCGCGATCCAGTCCTTCATCGGATCAGACACGTACTAGGAGTAGCGATGACGCTGCACAGCCGCAGCCCTCAGACCCCCGCAGGCCCTAACCGCAGAAGGGTGGTGCAGGGGCTGTTCGGTGTCGGGGCCGCCGCCCTGGCCATGCCCGCCCTGGCCGCCTGCGGCGGAGGGGCCGCGTCCGACCCGAAGACGGTGACCTTCGGGTCGAACGGCGCGGACGCCACACCGAAGAAGGCCTACGCCGCGGTGACGAACGCCTTCGAGAAGGACAGCAAGCTCACGGTCAAGACGAACACCGTCGACCACGACACGTTCCAGAAGAGCATCTCCACCTACCTGCAGGGCACCCCGGACGACGTCTTCACCTGGTTCGCCGGCTACCGCATGCAGTACTTCGCCAAGAAGGGCCTCGCCAGCCCCATCGACGAGGTGTGGGACAAGATAGGCGCCGGCTACAGCGACGCGGCCAAGCAGTTGTCCAAGGGACAGGACGGGAAGTACTACTTCGTCCCGCTCTACAACTACCCGTGGGCCGTCTTCTACCGTAAGAGCGTCTTCCAGAAGTACGGCTACCAGATCCCCACGACCTGGAGTCAGTTCACGGCGCTGGCAAAGCAGATGAAGAAGGACGGGCTCTCCCCGATCGCCTCCGGCTACGGCGGCGGCGACAACTGGACCGTCCTCGGTACGTTCGACTACCTTAACCTTCGCGCCAACGGCTACGACTTCCACATGTCCCTGATGCGGGGCCAGGTCTCCTGGACCGACAAGCGCGCCGTCAAGACCATCGACCTGTGGCGTGAGATCACCCCGTACTACCAGACGAGCGCGGGCGGCCGCTCCTGGCAGGACGCCGCTCAGTCGCTGCTCGACAAGAAGTCCGGCATGGCGATCATCGGCCTCTTCCTCGGCCAGCAGGTCACCGACGAGTCCCTGCGCTCCGACATCGACTTCTTCCCGTTCCCGGAGATCGACCCGGCGTACGGGCAGGACACGGTCGAGGCGCCCACCGACGGTTTCATGCTCAGCCGCAAGCCGAAGAACTCCGCCGGCGCCACGAAGTTCCTCGAGTTCCTCGGCAGCGCGCAGGCCGAGAAGCTCTACATGGGCGTCGACCCGAGCAACGTCGCCGTCAACTCCGGCGCCGACACCAGCTCGTACAACGCCCTGCAGAAGAAGTCCGCCGAACTCATCGCCGGCGCCAAGCACATCACCCAGTTCGGGGACCGCGACAGCGACCCGGGATTCATCTCCACCGTGGTCGAGCCAGGCTTCGCCGAGTGGCTGAACCATCCCGACGACGGCTCGGCCCTGCTCAAGAAGATCGAGTCGCAGCGCTCGCGCTTCTTCACGGCCTGATCCCCCTGGAGAGGTTCACCATGTCCTCCGTGCGTACAGTGCTTCGGTTGTCGTCGCGCGCACACCCTCGTCCGCGCCGGCTCAGTCCTGGTGACCGCCTCTTCCTGACGGTTGTCGTCGGCATCCCGCTGCTTGCCCTGCTGTTCTTCGTTTGGCTGCCGGCGGTGGCCTCCATCGGTCTGTCCTTCACCAACTGGGACGGCCTCAGCCTGTCCGACATCCACTGGGTCGGACTGGACAACTACCGCCAGATCTTCACCAATTACCCGCCGTTCTGGCCGGCCGTCAGGCACAACGTGATCTGGCTGCTGTTCACGGCGCTGCTGCCCACCCCGTTCGGTGTCTTCCTGGCCTACCAGCTGGACCGCAAGATCCGATTCAGCCGGGTCTACCAGACCGCGATCTTCATGCCGATGGTGCTGTCCCTGGCGGTCGTCGGCTTCATCTGGGAGATCATCTACAACCCCGACAACGGGCTGCTGAACGGTGTGATCAGTGCCGTGTCGTCCGGCCATCACATCGACTGGCTGGGCGATCCCAACCTCAACCTGTGGGCTGTACTGGTCGCTTCCGGCTGGCGGCACGCCGGCTACATCATGATCCTCTACTTGGCGGGGCTGAAGGGTGTCGACCCCGCCCTGAAGGAGGCGGCCGCACTCGACGGCGCCAACGGACGCCAGACCTTCATGCGGGTGGTGCTGCCGGCCATGAAGCCGGTCAACATCATCATCCTGGTCGTCACCGTCATGGAGTCCCTGCGCGCCTTCGACCTCGTCTACGTACTCGGCGGCGGTACCGGCAGCAAGCCCGGCATGGAACTCCTGTCCCTGCTCATCAGCGACAACATCATCGGTGAGTCCAGCCATATCGGATACGGGTCCGCCCTCGCGGTCATCCTGCTCCTGGTCTCCCTCGTCGCGATCGGGACTTTCCTCTTCCAGTCATTCCGCAAGGAGGACCAGTGACCGCGACCGCCACGCCGCCGGTTCGCCGGTCACGTACCCCGCTCATGCCTACCGCCGGCGCCCGCAGGGGGCCGAGGCGGCAGACCGGACGCCACATCATGCTCGGCAGCATCGCGCTGCTGTGGCTCGTCCCGCTGCTGTGGGCCGTCTACACCTCCCTGCGGCCCTACTCCGACACCACGAAGCACGGCTATCTGTCCTGGCCGCACAGCATCGGCCTGCAGAACTTCTCGGACGCCTGGAGTCAGTCCGGGATGCCGCACTTCTTCTGGAACTCGGTGCTCATCACCATTCCGGCGGTCCTCGGCACCCTGCTGTTCGCCGCGGCGGTGGCCTTCTTCGTCTCACGGTTCGACTTCCGCTGGAACGTCGTGCTGCTGATGCTCTTCACCGCGGGAAATCTGATCCCCGCACAGGTGCTGATCACACCGCTGTACCGGCTGTACCTTCTGATACCTCTGCCGCCGTGGATGAGCGACTCCCTGCTTGTCTACAACTCGCTCTGGGGCATCATCTTCATTCACATCGCCTACCAGTGCGGCTTCTGCACCTTCGTGCTCAGCAACTACATGAAGACGATCCCGAAAGAGATCACCGAGGCCGCTCTCGTCGACGGTGCCCCGGCGTGGCGCCAGTTCGTCCAGATCGTACTGCCGCTGTGCCGCCCAGCGTTCGCGGCGCTCGCGACCCTGGAATCCATCTGGATCTACAACGACTTCTTCTGGTCCCTTGCGCTGATCCAGACGGGTGACAAGCGTCCGATCACCTCGGCCCTGGCCAACCTGCAGGGCCAGTACTTCACCAACCCGAACCTCATCGCGGCAGGTGCTCTCATGACCGCGATCCCCACGCTGCTGATCTACTTCGCGCTCCAGCGCCAGTTCATCAGCGGTCTCACCATCGGCTCGGGCAAGGGCTGAGCCGCCGCCCCGACGTCCCGACGGTCACCGCGACCGGCCGGCCCCCCGGCGTCCGGAACGCACGTCCCCTGCCCGGTTCCACCGCGTTATCCCCGTGACCCGACAACAGGAGGTCCGACCCATGCGGTCATCCTCGTACCAAGCCCTGCCCGGAGCCCCCGCCGGCTTCGCGCGCCGGACCATAAGAGCCATGCTGGTCCTGGCCGTCACCGCGGGTCTCGCGACGGCCGTCACCGCCGCCGCCCCCGCCAAGGCCGCCGCCACCGCTTCCACAACGGCCGCCTCCACAACGGCCGCGTCCGCCAAGGCCTCGACCACGACCACGACTGCCGCGGACGCCACCTCCGGCATCGCCGCCAAGCCGTACATGGGCTGGTCCAGCTGGAGCATGCAGTCCTCCAGCTATCCGGGCCTGAACCCCAACGGCAACTACAGCTACCTCACCGAGGCGAACGTCCTGAAGCAGACGGACGCCCTCGCCTCCAAGCTGAAGCAGTACGGCTACGACTACGTCAACATCGACGCCGGCTGGTGGATGGACAACAACTGGAAGCCCGGCTACGACCAGTACGGTCGGCAGACGCCCGACCCGGTCCGTTTTCCGAGCGGCATGAAGTCGGTCGCCGACCACATCCACTCCAAGGGCCTCAAGGCCGGCATCTACCTGCCCGTCGGCCTGGAGAAGGGGGCATACGGCGACGGCAAGGTGCCGATCTGGAACGCCCCCGGCTGCACCACCGCCGACGTCGTCTACCCGGACCTGCGCACCACCAACGGCTGGGACAGCTCCTACAAGCTGGACTTCGACAACCCCTGCGCGCAGAAGTACATCGACTCGCAGGCGCAGATGTTCGCCGACTGGGGCTACGACTTCCTCAAGCTGGACGGTGTGGGCCCGGGCTCGTTCAAGTCCGGTGACAACTACAACAACGTCGCCGACGTCGCCGCCTGGCACAAGGCCATCGCCGCCACCGGGCGCCCGATCCACCTCGAGCTCTCCTGGTCGCTCGACATCGCCCACGCCGCCGACTGGAAGCAGTACTCCAACGGCTGGCGCATCGAAACCGACGTCGAGTGCTACTGCAACACGCTTGTCACCTGGGAGAACTCGGTCAACGACCGATGGAACGACGCCCCCGCGTGGAGCAACAAGGCAGGCCCCGGCGGCTGGAACGACCTCGACGCGATCGACGTCGGCAACGGAGCGATGGACGGCCTCACCAAGGCCGAGCGGCAGAGCTACATGACCCTGTGGGCCATCAACAAGTCGCCTCTGTTCACCGGTGACGACCTCACCAAGCTGGACAGCTACGGCGTCTCCCTGCTGACCAACCAGGAAGTCATCGCCGCCGACCAGAACACCTCGCCCGTCGCACGTCCGGTCACCCCGGTGGGCAACCAGCAGGTCTGGGGCACCAAGAACTCCGACGGCAGCTACACCGTCGCCCTGTTCAACCTCGCCGACTCGCCGGCCTCCGTCACCGCCAACTGGGCATCCTTCGGGTTCACCGGCCACGCCTCCGTACGCGACCTGTGGAACAAGCAGGACCTCGGGAACTACCAGAACAAGATCACTGAGGAGCTGCCCGCGCACGGCTCGCGGCTGTTCACCATCAAGCCCGGCGGCAGCCAGCTGGCCACCACGAGCTACGAGGCCGAGTCCCCGAACAACACCCTGAGCGGTGGCGCCTCCGTCGTCGGCTGCGCCGCCTGCTCGGACAATCTGAAGGTCGGCAACCTCTACCTCGGCGGCAAGCTGCAGTTCAACGACATCACGGTGAAGAAGGACGGGATCTACACCGTCAACGTCGCCTACGTCAGCGGCGACCCCCGCTCGGTGACCGTCTACTCCAACAGCGGTAACGGCACCAGCCTGAAATTCCCCTCCACGGGCGACTGGAGCACGGTCGACACCGTCAGCGTCCAGCTGGCCCTGAAGGCGGGCTCCAACACCATCACCTTCGACAGCGGCAGCAGCGGATACGCACCCGACATCGACAAGATCGACGTACCGCAGTCCGTCTGACGTAGCCCCGCGGGGCCCAGTCACACGACCTGGGCCCCGCCCCACATGCTCATCGAGTGCTCTTCCGACGATACGCCGACGGTCCGCAGCCGTCTTCCCCGCACGCGCCGTTCCCGGAAATGGAGTGCACAACCGTGGACATCCAGCACACCGAATCACGCGACAACCGCCCCAGCCGCAGGGGCTTCCTCGCTCTCGCCGCCGCTGCCGGCGTGGGCACCGCACTCGGCGGCCTGCCCGCCTTCACCGCCTCGGCGGCCCCGCTCCGCCCCACCGATTCTCCCATGTTGTCCGCGGCCGACGCCGCGAAGAACCAGCTGTGGTGGCAGGCTCCCGGCTCCTCCAACTCGATGATCGAGCAGGGCCTGCCGGTCGGCAACGGGCGCCTCGGGGCGCTCGCGAGCAACGACCCCTCCAGCGAACTTCTGATGATCACCGACGCCACCCTGTGGACCGGCGGTCTCAACGACACGCTGCAGAGCGACGGCCAGTTCCCCTACGGCCGCAGCGACTTCGGCTCCCTGACCCTGCTGGCCAAGCTCACCGTCGACATCCCCGACCACGACCTGGGCTCCGTCAACAACTACCGCCGCTCCCTCGACCTGGCCCAAGGCCTGGTCAGTGCCTCGTACGACATCTCCGGCGTCACCTACCGGCGGCAGGTCTTCGCCAGCCTCCCCGACGACACCATCGTCCTGTACTTCGACCAGCAGGGCAGCGGCACCTACACCGGCACCGTCTCCCTCGCCGGCACCCACGGCGAGACCACCACCGCCAACAGCGCGGGGCGCTACGCGTCGTTCGGCGCCTCCTTCGCCAACGGCCTGAAGTACGGCGCCGCCGTCACCGCCTACAGCAGCACCGGCAAGGTCGCCGTCAGCGGCACGTCGATCTCCTTCAGCGGCTGCAAGGACCTCACCGTCGTCGTCAGCGGCGGCACCAACTACGCGCCCGACGCGGCAGCGAAGTTCCGCGACCCGTCCGTGGACCCGGAGCGCCTCGCCAGGACCAAGGTCCTGGGCGCGGCCGGCCACTCGGCCGGCACTCTGCTGCACACACATGTCGCTGACTTCCGCGCCGTGTTCGGACAGCTGGACATCAACCTCGGCACCTCCTCCGCCGCGCAGCGCGAACTGGACACCTGGGAGCGGGTGCAGGCACGCTACCGGGACAACGTCCCCGACCCGGAACTCGAGGCCGCCTACCTGCAGTTCGGCCGCTACCTGATGATCTCCGGATCGCGGGGCAGCCTGCCGATGGGCCTCCAGGGCCCGTGGCTGGACGGCAACGACCCGGACTGGATGGGCGACTACCACACCGACATCAACATCCAGATGAACTACTGGATGGCCGACCGGGCGGGCCTGTCCGGCTGCTTCGACGCTTTCGCGGACTACTGCCTCGCGCAGCTCCCCGCCTGGACGGACGTCACCCAGCGGCTGTTCAACGACTCCACCAACAGGTACCGCAACTCCAGCGGCAAGATCGCCGGCTGGACGGTGGCCATCTCCACCAACCCCTACGGCGGAGGCGGCTGGTGGTGGCACCCGGCCGGCAACGCCTGGCTCTGCCAGAGCCTGTTCGAGCACTACGAGTACACCCAGGACCGCGCCTACCTCAACAAGGTCTACCCCCTCCTCAAGGGCGCCGTTGAGTTCTGGGAGGCCCGCCTCATCACCACGACCGTCACCGACGCGTCCGGAGCCTCGCGCGAGGTCCTGATCGCCGACAGCGACTGGTCGCCCGAGCAGGGCCCACTGGACGCCAAGGGCATCACCTACGCCCAGGAACTGGTGTGGAACCTCTTCGGCAACTACCACACCGCGACCGACGTGCTCGGCAAGGATGCCGGCTACGCCAAGACCGTCGACGGTCTGCGTGAACGCCTGTACCTGCCCGTGGTCAGCCCCACGACCGGCTGGCTGGAGGAGTGGATGTCGCCCGACAACCTCGGCGAGACCACGCACCGGCACCTCTCCCCGCTCATCGGACTCTTCCCCGGCGACCGGATACGCCCGGACGACTCCACGCCGAAGGACATCCTCGACGGCGCGACGGCCCTCCTGACCGCGCGCGGCATGAACAGCTACGGCTGGGCCAACGCCTGGCGCAGCCTGTGCTGGGCGAGGCTGAAGAACGCGGAGAAGGCGTACCAGCTCGTCGTCAACAACCTGAAGCCGTCGGTGGGCGGCAGCAACGGCAGCGCGTCGAACCTCTTCGACATCATGGATATGGGGCAGGGCCGCGGCATCTTCCAGATCGAGGCGAACTTCGGCACCCCCTCGGCGATCATCGAGATGCTGGTCTACTCGCGGCCGGGACACCTCGAGCTGCTGCCCGCGCTTCCCGCCGCCTGGGCGGCATCCGGCTCGGTATCCGGCGTGGGCGTCCGCGGCGGCTTCGTCGCCGACATCAGCTGGAAGAACGGCAAGGTCACCCAGGCCACGCTGACGAGCGTCGGCGGCCGTGCCACGACCGTCTTCGCCAATGGGAGTCCGCGACAGGTCAGCGTCATGCCCGGTCAGTCCGTCACGCTGCGGAACCTCTGAGAGCAGCCGGACGAGTTGAGAAGAGTGGAGAAGACAACGATGTTCCACAAGACACGACGTCCGCGGGTGGACTGCCTGCCGCGCAGAGCACTGGTGTCCGTGGCCGCCGCGTTGGCGGGCATGGCCCTGTCCGTCGTGCCGCTCGGCACCGCGCATGCGGCGGGCAGCGCCGCGGCTTCGCCGCAGGGCACGGGGACCCGGGTGAGCGCCTGGTCGCCCAGCATGACCACCGCCGGCCCGGCCTTCGACGACCAGACCATCCGGATGGTGGCCCACAGCAGTGTCGCCGGCTCCGGCGCACGCATCACCCTCTCGAACCGGTACAGCGACACCCCGCTCAACGTCAGCGCCGTGGACATCGCCGTCCAGGCAAGCGGTGGAACCGCCGTGAGCGGGACCACCCTGAACGTGACGTTTGGTCACTCCGGCCAGATCACCATCCCCGCGGGTCAGCAGGCGATCAGCGACATCATCCCGATCTCGCTCAGCGCCGGGGAGAACGTGCTCGTCAGCCTCTACGTGCCCGGCAGCACCGGCGCCTCCACCTGGCACTCGGACGCATTTGACACCACCTACATAGCCCCCGGCAACCATGCGGGCGACGACAGCGCGGACGCGTTCGGCTCCAGCACGACCTCGTGGTACTACCTGGCAGGACTGGACGTGGTTTCGCCGACCGCGAAGGGAACGGTGGTCGCCTTCGGCGACTCCATCACGGACGGCTATCACTCGTCCACTGGCACCTACACCCGCTGGCCCGACTTCCTCGCCCGGCGCCTGGGCGCCGAGCCCAGCCCGCAGAAGCTCAGCGTTGTGGACGCCGGGATCGGCGGCAACCGCGTCCTCACCGACGTCCCCTACCTCTGGCAGGGCGTCAGCGCCCTTAAGCGCTTCGGCCACGACGCCCTCGGCCAGCCAGGAGTCAAGGACGTGATCCTCTTCGAGGGCATCAACGACATCGGCAACAACGCCGGTCCCAGCGGCGCACCGCTGACCGCCCAGGACCTCATCAACGGCTACCGCACCCTGATGAACGAGGCACACGCCGCCCACGTCAACATCATCGGCGCGACCCTGATGCCTGACGAGGGCAACGGGTACTACACGCCCGCCGCCGAGACCCTCCGCCAGAGCGTCAACCAGTGGATCCGCACCAGCGGCGCCTTCGACGGGGTCATCGACTTCGACCAGGCCATGCGCGACCCCGCAAACCCGGCCGCCCTCAACCCGGCCTACGACTCGGGCGACCACATCCACCCCAACGACGCGGGCATGAAGGTGATGGCCGACGCGATCGACCTGCGGCTGCTGCGCATCTGACGCGCGCAGGCACCGGCCCCTCTAAAGTGGCGCCCACGAGCCCGGAACGGCTCGCGGGCGCCACCGTTCCGTTTCCGGGCAGTGTGCGAAGCGGCGCTGAGGGCACTCCCCCGCCGGATCCGACCGCCACAAACCCGCCGCGCTCAGGGATGAAGCGGCCCTGCGGGTGCCGGTCTCGAACGGTACTCAGCGCGTCAGACCGGCGTTCACGAACAGCAGGTCGAGTGTTCGGCCTCGGGACGCTGTACGGCAGGACCCCGATATGCTACTGTCCGGTAGCAATCCACTGGCCCCGGAGTTCCCCTATGCGCGATGGCCCGCACCGCGTCAGGTCCACCCCGTGACACCTCCCCGCCTGAGAGTTCCTCATACCGGCGCCGTGCGGTGGGTGTTGTCTCCGCGCTGATCGTGGCGGTCTGCGGACCCCTGACCGCCTCGTCGGTGGCGCAGGCGCAGCAGCAGGCCCCGACGGAGACGGAAGCACAGGTGCGGACGCAGAGCAGGGCGGCCGCGGCGGCGACCCCGGCCGGGCACTCCGTGGTCACCTGGGGCGCCAGTGCCGACCGGCAGGGCGCCGGGCCCGCCGACCGCAGCTACCGGTTGATCGTGCGCACCAGCGTCGGCGGCACGGACATGCGTATCCGGCTGTCCAACGCCTTCGGCGACCACCCGGTGACCTTCGCGAGCGCGTACGCGGGGCTGCAGAAGCAGGGCGCGGAGCTGGTCCACGGCACCAACCGTCAGCTGACGTTCGCCGGGGCCGCGTCCGTCACCGTCCCGGCAGGCGAGACCGTGCTCAGCGATCCGCTGCCCGGGAAGCTGGCCGCCCAGAGCAATCTGGTCGTCAGCCTCTATGTGACGGGCGCCCAGGGACCCACGACCGGTCACGGTATGGCCATGCAGACCAACTACGCGACCGCGGGCAACCACGCCGCCGAGGAGGGCGCGGCCAACTGGACCGATCCAATGGGCTCCTGGTACTGGCTGGACGCCGTCAGTGTGCAGACATCCAAGGCGGTCAGCTCGGTGGTGACCTTCGGTGACTCCATCACCGACGGATGGGCCTCGACCACGGACGAGAACCGCCGCTGGCCCGACTATCTCTCCCGGCGGCTCCAGGCCGCGTCCGGCATCACTGTGAAGGGAGTGGCGAACGAGGGCATCTCGGGCAACAAGGTACTGGCGGACGGCGCCGGGCAGGCCGCGCTGAACAGGCTGCAGCGTGATGTGCTCTCCCAGCCCGGGGTCAGCACGGTGTTCCTGCTCGAAGGCATCAACGACATCAAGGCCCACACCGGCGTCACGTTGGACGACATGATCGCCGGCTATCAGCAGATCATCGACCGGGCGCACGCGGCGGGCAAGTGTGTCGTCGGCGCGACCGTCATGCCGTACAAGGGCTGGTACGAGTACGACGCCGCCGGCGAGGCCGTGCGCCAGGGCGTCAACGACTGGATCAGGAACAGCGGCAAGTTCGACGCCGTGACGGATTTCGACAAGATCACCCGCAATCCGTACGACCAGCAGGAGATCATGCCGTTCTTCGACGGCGGCGACCATCTCCACCCGAACGACAAGGGCATGCAGGCGATGGCCGACGCTGTCGATCTGTCCGCTCTGCGGTGCGACCGCTGAGCCAGGACCGCGCACCTCGTCCGAGGTCCCGCTGCACCCTCCACCTTCCCGGGCGCCCGCCGTCTGGGAAGGTGGAGCCATGTCCAGACTCCCCATCAGCGAACTCACCGCGCTCGTCGACGGCCTCCTCGAAGGGCCCCGACCACTCCCGGTCGTCCTCGCCGGCGATCCCGTCCTCCGGCGTCCGGCCGCCACCTATGAAGGGCAGCTCGGCGACGAACGCCTCGGCAGGCTCGTGGCTGCCCTGCGCGAGGCGATGCACGCGGCACCCGGCGTCGGGCTCGCGGCGCCGCAGGCCGGCATCCCGCTGCGGCTGGCCGTCATCGAGGACCCGGCCGAGGTGGCGGACGACGTACGGCAGGCGCGCGGCCGCGCGCCCCAGCCGTTCCGCGTCCTGGTCAACCCCGTGTACGAACCCGTGGGCCCGCGAAGGGCCGCGTTTTACGAGGGCTGCCTCAGCGTTCCCGGCTGGCAGGCCGTCGTCGCCCGCCACGAGACGGTGCGGCTGCGCGGGCAGGACGGCAGCGGGAGCGAGATCGACGAGGAATTCACCGGCTGGCCCGCCAGGATCGTCCAGCACGAGACCGACCACCTCTTCGGCACGCTCTATCTCGACCTCGCCGAGACCCGTTCCCTGGCCGGTACGCAGGCCTTCGTCGAACGCTGGTCGCAGCCCACACCCGAAACGGCCGCGTCCGAACTCGGTTTCACCATGCCGGAGTGACACCGTCGACTCTGCCGTCACGTGTCTCATGAACGCATCCTGCGGGCTTGTCGTCACCGACAAAACCCGCAGGTCGCACCTTCGGGGTGCCGCCGCAGTGAGGGTAGGACGGTCCGCCACTGACCAGGCCGGCCGAGCCGGCCACCGAGGGCCGCCACCAGTGCGACGGCCGGCAGCCTGATTACGGCCTCCTCCGAACAGGCCGGCAGCAGCCTGGCCGCCTCACCGCCGCCCCACTGCCCGCGCAGCCGCGCGGCGCGGCGTCCGGACAGCGCGACGCGGGCGCGTTTGCGCCGGGTAGCGGGCGGATACGCGCTGCGAGCCGCCCGGCCAGGAAGCCCCGTCTGCGGCCCGGCCGGCGCAGCCAGGGCCGCCAGTCGACGCGCGTACTGCCCTTATGGCAAGGAACGGCCTTCCCCCGCCACGAGGTTGGGACTGCCTACGTTGACAAGATCGACTGGGCGGCATCCTCCACGAGTCGCGACCGCGTATCAGCGGCACTGCAACGGGCAGCGCCCGCATCGGGCCGGCAACCGGCTAACGCCCGGCACCCGTGAGCATCCCGCCACGGTGCACGACCTCGACAACCGCGGAATACCGCGCAGCCGAATCCGACACCGTCGGCGCGCGCTCGGCGAACGCACCGCCGCCGGACTCAAGCAGCGCTGGTGCCCCCCGCATCGTGCCGCCCTCAGCCCGCCGAAGCAGCGATGCTGAGCAGCGCTCAACGCCCCGTCACATCGACCGCCCCGCAGCGCGTTTCCCAAGATTCCTCAGGAGAGGCGAAGAGGGTGCCGGCGAGGGCGACGTGGTCGGCGGTGCCGCCGAGGACGGACAACATCACGTTGCGCCGCCACAAGTGCAGGGCCACGGTGAAGACGAGAGCCAGGAGGGTCGGCCACGCCGTGTCGGGGACGTGCGGGGTGAAGGTACGCAGGGCGTAGACGGTGAGGATGACCATCACGCCGACCGGGGAGGGGCACACAGGGCCCAGGTGATCGTGACGGTGGTGGCGACCGCGGTGAGCAGGTAGCAGGTGTCCGGCACGGGCGGTTTTCCTCCGTGTGGCGGCGTAGCGGGTCATCAGGCTCCAGCGCAATGGGCGGCTGACCGGCGTCGGGCCGGCCAAACGGGTCGGCCCGACGCCTCCTCCGTGCCTGCGGCGGGTGAAGCGGCTGGAGGAGTCCGGGATCGTCACCGGCTACCGGGCCCGCATCAACCCCGAGGTGGACGGGGTCACTGACTGGGTCACGGTGCGGCGCTCGCAACTCAGCCCGAAGGCCGTCAGGAACGCGTCCTCGTGGCTGTGGCGCGCCGTGATGATCTGCGGAGCGACGATCCCGCACGCCGCTCAGGTCCGGCTCGGCCATGGCGCCGGCGGTTGTGAGGGTGGTCCCCATCTCGAACCGGGAGATCCCCGGATCCAGCAGCGCCGGTTCCGGGCCGGGGCCGAACCCGGTGCTGTCCGTCCTTGGGGTCCGCCGGATTTCAGTGGGGGACGCGTACGGCGTACTCGGCCCGGTCACCGCGGATGCGGTGGACGATATGAGCGACGGCCTGCCCCTGCGTGTTGCTGTTGGTCCCCCTCAGCAGGAGCAGTGGTGTTCCCACCTGCACCTCCAGCCATGCGGCGTCCTCCGGTTTGGCCGGGACCGCCGAGAAACAGCGATCGTCGCGCAGAACCTCGACGCCGTGGGCGGCGGACATGGCGGCGAAGAGGCTGTTGGTTCCATCCCAGCTCGGTGGGGCGAGCGCCGCAGGAATAGCGGCGAAGGACACCGACCATGGCAGCTCGTCGACCCAGCGGATATAGCGGTACTCCATGACGGCACCGGGGAAGTCGGGGAAGTGGTACTGCTCGCCCGTTACGTGAAGCTCCGTCGGTGCCCCGTGGCTGTCGGGCCGTGATCGCGCCAAGGATGGTCGGCCGTTTGACGGGTCCGGAGGAGGCGCTTCGGCGGTCGCGGGGTCGACCCGGCGGGCGTCGAGGACCGTCTGCCGTACCGCGTGGCCGCCCCTCGCCATGGACTCCA
>NZ_SUMC01000329.1 GCF_005047355.1 Actinacidiphila oryziradicis | reverse complement strand
AGCAGCGCACGTCGGGGCGGGGACTGATCACATGGACACTGATCAGGATCTACACCATCGACATCGTCGAACCTCCAAAGGTGTACTCACTCACAAACGTGCGACCTCGCGTCGCACCACCGCCTTGGGGCGTGCCCTCCTCAGTGGGAGTGAACCCCCTACCGGGTTCGAACACTCCCGCCTTCAGCCAGTCGGCGACCATCCTTCTAGCGGGAAAGTGGCCGATTGTCTGTAAAAGGCGAGCATGGTCGATCCGGTCGAACGCCGCAGCCAGGTCCGCATCAAGCGCCCAAACGCGTCTGGCCAAGGGGCCCTTGCACGTCAGGTAGATGGCGCCAATCGCGTCCTGGCAGCTACGCCCCGGCCTGAACCCATATGACCTAGGTTCGAACCGGGCCTCCCACTCGGGTTCCAGTGCGTTTCGAACCCGTGCCTGGTGGCAGCGGTCCGTGATTACCGGCATGGTGGCTTCATACTGCCCCTCCTGCTGTGAGTGTTCGGGTTGTGAGGTCGGATTTCATGGTCTGGGCGGCGAGTTGGAGACAGACGGCCTCGTTGTCGCTGGTCCAGGGGATGCTCAGGCGGCCGTCGGCGGCGCGGTGGGCGTCCAGGCGGCCGCGGGCGATCCAGTAGTAGACCGCGCCGGCGCGGACACCGAGTCGGACGGCGACCTGCTGGACGCTCAGTTCGCCGCGCGCGATGGCGGTGTCGGGCAGTGGGTGGCTGCCGGGGCCGGTGGGACCGGGGTGTTTGGGCCGGTCCAGGTCGGCCCGCAACGCGGCCTCGACCTGATCGTTCCAGGGGATGGCGATACGGCCGCCGGGAGTGCGATGCGCGGGCAGGCGCCCGACACGCACCTGGTAGCGCACGGCCGCGTCGAGGACCCCGAGGCGGGCGGCTGCTTGGGGAATGCTGATCTCGTCGGCGCGGGCGGCCTCGGCGGGCAGTGGGCGGCGCCCGGTGGGCACGAACTGCTCGGGGTGGGTGATCCAGTCCCGGCAGGCAGCTTCGACCTGGTCATCCCAGGGAATGCACCAGCGTCCCCCGACGTCCTTGCGCGCGGTCAGCCGTCCGCAGCGGATCCAGTAGTAGAGGGCGTGCTCGACCACGCCCAGGCGGGCGGCGCCCTGCTGGACGCTGACCTCACCGGGCAAGGCCTGCGGCGGTGCGGCAGGGCGGGGAGTGAGGTGGCCGGAGGTGTCGATCTGGCGGCGGCAATCGGCTTCGACCTGGTCATTCCAGGGGATGCACCAGCGGCCGCCGGCGTCCTTGCGGGCGTCCAGGCGCCCGTGGGTGAGCCAGTAGTAGACGGCATCCGCGGTGATGCCCAGGATCCGGGCTGCTTGATTGACGCAGATCTCCCCGTCCCGGAACGGGACCGGCGCTGGGATCTTGTAGGTGTAGCTGACCCATTTGACGGCCGCCACGTCGTAGGGGCGCCCGGTCCCGGTGGTCAGCTGGGCG
>NZ_SUMC01000328.1 GCF_005047355.1 Actinacidiphila oryziradicis | reverse complement strand
CAATGCCGCTGACTTTGGGTTGATCTTGTTTGTAGTGTGTGCCTCGGGAGGGTTGCTGAGTGCCACGAGCTGGACAGGTCAAGCCGCCGGTTGAGGAGCGGTTGTCGGATCGCATCGCGTTGGGTGTGTTGACGCGGGTGTTCCCCGCGGAGTTGGTCGATGAGGTCATTGCCGAGACGGGGCGGGTTGAGCGGCGGAGTCGGTTGCTGCCGGCGCGGGTGGTGGTCTACTTCGTGCTGGCGATGTGCTTGTTCTCCGGGCAGGCGTATGAGGAGGTCGCGCGGCTGCTGACGGAGGGGCTGGAGTGGGCCGGCCGGTGGCGGGGGCGGTGGGAGGTGCCTTCCACCGGGGCGATCTCCCGGGCGCGGGCCCGGCTGGGCCCGGAGCCGCTGCGGGTGCTATTCGCGCGGGTGTGCCGGCCGGTGGCGACGCCGGAGACCGTCGGCGCCTGGTATCGGGGGTGGCGGATGGTGGCGGTGGACGGCACCACGCTGGATGTGGCCGATACCCCGGACAACGACGCCTTCTTTGGACGGCCGGGATCCGGGCGCGGGGAGAAGAGGGGCGCCTTCCCGCAGGTGCGGCTGGTGGTGATGGCCGAGTGCGGCACGCACGCGATATTCGCCGCGGCCACCGGGCCGTGCACGGTGGCCGAGACGGTGCTTGCCGACACCCTGCTGCCGCAGCTCCAGCCGGGGATGCTGCTGCTTGCAGACCGTGGCTTCCCCGGCTACGACCGGTGGCAGGCCGCCCGCGCGACGGGCGCGGATCTGCTGTGGCGGGTGGCATCCAACATGGTGCTGGTGGTGCGCGAGCAGTTCGCGGATGGCTCGTACCTGTCGGAGATCTACGCAGCCCGGGACAAACGCCGCGCGCATGGTCAGTTGGTGCGGGTGGTGGAGTACACCGTCGCCGGTCACGAGCAGGACGGCCCGATCCGGTTGATCACCACGATCCTCGACCCCGAACAGGCACCGTCGGGCGAACTGGCGGCCCTGTATCACGAGCGCTGGGAGGTGGAAGGGGTGCTGGACGAGCTCAAGGTCCACCAACGCGGTCCCGACGTGATCCTGCGCTCGCGATATCCCGACGGCGTGGAGCAGGAGGTCTACGGCTTTCTCCTCGTCCACCACGCCGTGCGCCAGGTCATGCACCAGGCCGCAGCCCAGGCCGGGACCGATCCCGACCGGCTGTCGTTCACCCGCTCCCTCCGCGTCGTGCGCCGCCAGGTCCCCACCCAGGCGGCTTTTTCCCCCTGACCGCCTCGCCGCCGCCTGGGACCGCACCCTCGCCGAGATCGTCCGGCGCCTCTTACCGGTCCGCAGACTTCGCGCGTTCCCCCGCGTCGTCAAGCGCAAGATGTCCAACTGGGGCCTCAAACGCGCCCACCACCGCACCTGGCCCCAGCCCGCCGCCCCGCCGGCCGAGGCGGTCACCATCACCCCCGCGTCCAAGAGCGCCCCGGCCAAGCGAAAACCCAAGGTCACCGCTTAAAACAGCGGCATTG
>NZ_SUMC01000327.1 GCF_005047355.1 Actinacidiphila oryziradicis | reverse complement strand
TAGCCAGGCCGCAGCGGCAGGTACGGGAACATGCCGGACAGATGCTTGTTCGCGTAGCGCAGCCACCGGGCCTCGGAGTGGTACCCGAGCAGCGCCTGCGCGACCGACAGGCAGACGAGTTCGCTGTCGCTCAGTAGCGGTGGCGTACCCATCCATCGGGTTCCTCCGATCTCGTCGTCTACCTTCACGTAGAGTGCGGTCAAGAGGGCTTCCATGTCTGTCGTCACACACGGACTTTGGGGGCCCTCGCCCTGTTTCCGCAGCCAGACATCGGAACTACTCGTCTAGTGTCCTGCGTCGGAAATTGCATATCTAAATTGATGTCATGTTTCGGTTGCTGGCAGGGTGATTTTTGTGAGGTAGTCGGCGAGTGATTTCAGGATCTCGTCGGCGGTCTTGGTCCAGGTGAAGGGCCTCGGGTTCTCATTCCAGGTCTGGATCCAGGCGTGGATGTCCTTCTCCAGGGCTTGGACGGAGGTGTGCACGCCGGGTCGGATCAGCTTGTCCGTCAGCAGGCCGAACCAGCTTTCGACTTGGTTGGTCCAGGAGGAGCCGGTAGGGGTGAAGTGCATATGGAAGCGAGGGTGCCGGGCCAGCCACTTCTGAATCTCAGGAGTCTTGTGGGTGGCGTAGTTGTCGCAGACCAGGTGCACGTCGAGTTCGGCCGGCACGGCCTTGTCTATCGTGATCAGGAACTTCTTGAACTCAATCGCGCGGTGGCGCCGGTGCAGGGCGCTGATGACGGTCCCGTCGGCGATGTTGAACGCGGCGAACAGGCTGGTGACGCCGTGCCGCAGGTAGTCGTGGGTGCGACGCTCGGGCATGCCGGGCATCATCGGCAGCACGGGCTGGGACCGGTCCAGTGCCTGGACCTGCGACTTCTCATCCACGCACAGCACCACAGCCCGCTCGGGCGGGTTGTGGTACAGCCCGACGACATCGACGACCTTGTCCACGAACTGCGGGTCAGTGGAAAGCTTGAACGAGTCCTGCAGGTGCGGCTTGAGCTCGAATTTCTCCCAGATGCGCCCGATGGTGGACTTCGACAGGCCAGTGCGCTTGGCCATCGAGGTACGCGACCAGTGCGTGGCATCTTTCGGCGTGGACTCCAAGGTCGCCACCACCACGTCCTCGACCTGGTCCAGGAGGATCGAGGGCGGCCGGCCCGGGCGCGGCTCATCGGCCAGCCCGTCCAGCCGGTCCTGGACGAACCGGGCACGCCATCGGTTCACCGTCGCCTGAGCGACCCCGAGATCGGCCGCGACCTGCTTGTTCGTCCCACCCTCCGCACACCGCAACACGATCCTCGCCCGGAGCGCAAGGAACTGGGCCGTCTTCGCCCGCCGCGCCCACCGCGTGAGCTGGGCCCGCTCCGGCCCGGTGAGCACCAACTCCGATTTGCGCCTGCCCGGACGCGGCTCATCCTTCAAGCCTGCCAATCCCCGGACCGCGAACCGGGAGCGCCACTTGCCCACCGTCGCCGAAGACACCCCACACTCCGCCGCCACCC
>NZ_SUMC01000326.1 GCF_005047355.1 Actinacidiphila oryziradicis | reverse complement strand
CACGGAGAGATCTCGGCCCACCTGGCCGAGGTCTACGGCGCGGAGGTGTCGAAGCAGACGATCTCGAACATCACCGACAAGGTCATGGAAGGCATGGCCGAGTGGCAGAACCGGCCCCTCGACCGCGCTTGAGTTCTATCGGTGGTTGCGAAACGTTCCGACAGGAGAACGTTCCGATGCCCCGATACGCCCCGAACAAGGTGGAGACCGCGGTCAAGAGGAGGTACTTCGAGCTATTGCGCGAGGGGTACAGGGGTGCCGCTGCAGCGCGGGAGGTGGGGGTGTCCACGAGCTGTGGATCCCTGTGGTTCATAGATGCTGGCAGCATGATCGTCGACGACCCGGCCCCGATATCCCCGCGCTTCCTCACCCAGGACGACCGCATCGCCATCGCCGACGGGCTCCATGCCAGCCGCAATGTGAAGGAGATTGCCGCCGATGTCGGCAAGAGCTTCCAGACGGTCTACCGGGAGATCCAGCGCAACAGTAAGCCCGGCGGCCGCTACCAGCCCTGGTGGGCGCACAACCAGGCGCTGCTGAACCGCAAACGCCCCAAGGCCGAGAAGATCCGGGCCGACGAGGACCTGCGCGGCGTCGTGCGTGAGAAGTTGACCGAGAAGTGGTCGCCGCAGCAGACGGCCAGGTTCCTCCTCCGCGCCTATCCCGACCAGCCGGCCATGCGGGCCTGCCCCGAGACGATCTACCGGGCCCTGTACGCCGGACTCCTGGGCTTCAAGGACGGCAAGCTCCGGACCGGTCGCAGCAAGCGCAAGGCCCACCGCCGAGGCGTCCCAGTGCCCAACAAAATCAAGAACATGACCCTCGTGCACCAGCGTCCACTGGAGGTCAACGACCGTGCTGTTCCCGGGCATTGGGAGGGCGACCTCATCATCGGCCGCCACCAGGGCTCGGCCATTGGCACCCTGGTCGAGCGCACCACCCGCTACGTGAGGCTCATCCACCTGCCCGACGGCTGGAAGGCCCCCCAGGTCCGCAACGCGCTCATCGCACAGACCGCCTCGATCCCTTACCAGCTGCGCAAGACCCTCACCTGGGACCAGGGCCGCGAGATGGCCCTGCACCAGGACACCGCCGCTCTGACCGGCTTCCGGATCTACTTCTGCGACCCCCATTCGCCCTGGCAGCGCGGCACGAACGAGAACACCAACGGGCTGCTGCGGCAGTACTTCCCTAAGGGCACCGACCTGTCCGTCCACAGCGCCCAGGACCTGCGGACCGTCGCCCAGGAGCTCAACCGCCGACCCCGCCTCGTCCTCGGCGACAAGACCCCGATCGAGGCCATGAGAGGATACCTCACACGGCCTATCACCAGGTGATTCGCAACCACTGATGGAAACCGCCGCGTCTACCCGGTCTTGTTCGTGGACGCCATCAACGTCAAGATCCGGGCTCTGTCGCCGATCTTGTGATCCCCGATGGTTCGCTCACCGAGCGAACAGTACGCGTTTGCGCAGGAGATCAAGATTCGCGCGGCCGTACATTTGTCGTTTAAGCATCTTGACGCGATTATTATT
>NZ_SUMC01000325.1 GCF_005047355.1 Actinacidiphila oryziradicis | reverse complement strand
ACCGTTGCTTCGAGTCTCAGCGACTCTCAGCATTCCGGGCGTTTCCGCCCGGAAGGTTCGTGACGGTATCACCAGAGCGCGAGTTGCTCGCGCATGGTGTCCTGTCGACGATCTCTCGTTTCCGTCCCCTGGCGGGGTGTTGCGCCAGCCGCCCGCGTGCCTGTCCCCTTGCGGGTTCGGGCGGTGCGGGTCTTCTGCTTGGCTCCACGAGGCTTCGGCACCACCACCAGGGTGGGGCCCGGGTCTCCGGCCACTCCGGTACCCGTTTCACCGCCTGCCGCCGCGAGGGCGGCCAGGTTGTGGCCTGCGTTCGCGTCCCGGTCCAGGACGAGTCCGCAGGCGTCGCACTCGAAGACACGCACGCCGAGGGGCAGCTTGGCTTTCACCACACCGCAGCGGGAGCAGGTCTTGGAGGAGGGCATCCAGCGGTCGGCGACGATCAGACGTCCACCGTGGCGCTGGGTTTTGTAGGTGAGCTGGCGCCGCAGTTCCCCGAACGCCGCGTCGGAGATACGGCGGGACAGACGCCGGTTGCCGGCCATGCCTTTCACGTTGAGGTCCTCGACTACGACGGTGCCGTACTCGGCGGGGATACGCGCGGTGGCCTGGTGGAGATGGTTCTCCCGCAGGTTTGCCACCCGGTGGTGCATCCGGTTGCGGACCGCGTTGGCTTTCTCCCAGCGGTGGGACGGGGGCTGTCCGGTGCGGCGGTCCGGGCCGCGTCGGCGGGAGAGGGTCCGGGAGGCCTTCCGGAGCTGTGTGAGGGCCTGGTCGTAGTACTTGGGGTTCGCGACCTCGCGGACCTCGCCGGCGGAGTCCGCCATGACCAGGAGAGTCTTCACGCCGAGGTCGATCCCGACCGCCGTGCCGGGCCGGGTGGCAGGGGCGATGGTGTTGCGTTCCTCGGTCTGCAGGACCGCGAACCAGCGGCCCCGCTCGAACCGCACCGTCACCGACACAATCCGCATTCCGCCTTCGGCGATCGCGTCCGCGAGGGGCTGGACGTCCTCATGGAGGCGGATCCGGCCGAGGCGGGGCAGGACGACATGCCGCCGGTCATCGAGGCGGATGGTGCCGGTGGTGAACTTGCACGCCGGAGGAGCCTTCCGCTTCGACTTGAAACGGGGCCTGCCCATCCGGGCGCCCTTGCGCTCACCGCGCCGGGACTTGGCGTAGTTGTCGAACGCGGCGGCAGCGTTCGACAGGCCGGTGTTGTAGGCCTCCTTCGAGTTCTGCGCCCACCACTCCCGCAGGAAGGGGTCGGTGTGTTTGGCCTCGTTGAACGCCTTCCGCAACGACGGCAGCGACCACGACCGCCACGGAACGCGCTCTGCCTCGGGGACGCCGTAGGTCTCCTCCGCCGCGCGCTGCGACCAACTCGCCAGCACATGCCGCACTGCCCAGTTGTAGGCGACCCGCGCCGCCCCGCAATGCGAGGCCAGAGCCTGCAGGGCGGACGCGCCTGGGTCCAGGGCGAGCCTGTGGCCCACGACGTGGAAGCCGGGCCGCGCCTCGAACCCCCGCCGCTTCTTCTTCCCGCTC
>NZ_SUMC01000324.1 GCF_005047355.1 Actinacidiphila oryziradicis | reverse complement strand
GGTCAGCACGATCACCAACAGCGGGGTGAGGAGCGCCGGCTCGAACGGCCGTGCCTCGTCCCGCATCCGGCGGGAGAGCCGCTTCGGGGTGATCACCTGCCTGAGCGAGCGAATTGCAGGCATGGCGGATTCCTTGAGAATGTCGGCGGTCCAGGAGGACCGGGGGCGGCTGATGGCGGGTCTGCCGTTGATGGCTCGAAAAGAGGCTCCCGCTCGCAGTGACGGGTGAGCACGTCTGAGCAGCGGATTTGGGGCGGGAGATCCGCGAGACCCTCCGCACCGACGAACGCGCCGGGAACATCGAGTCCACGCCCGGCATGGGACCGATCCTGGGCGCCGAGTGGGGCCCGGACGACCGCGTACATCCCGGCCGCACACCCCGCCACGCACCCCCGCGCCGCGCTGCTCACAACCCCACGGTGCGAGAGGCCCCCCGCTCTTCGACTGGGACCCCGACAGCGGTCGCGATGCGGCGTTCGTCGGCGGTGATGGGGAGGTCGTTGATGCTGGCATAGCGTTTGCGCATCAGGCCGTTCCGGTCGAATTCCCAGTTCTCGTTGCCGTAGGCACGGAACCACTGGCCGCCGGCGTCGTGGTACTCGTACTCGAAGCGCACGGCGATCCTGTTGCCGGTGTGGGCCCACAACTCCTTGCGCAGCTTGTAGTCCAGCTCGCGCTCCCACTTGTCGGTCAGGAACTCGACGATCTCCTTGCGGCCGCTGAGGAAAACGTCACGGTTGCGCCATTGGGAGTCCTCGGTGTAGGCGAGGGCGATCGTCTCGGGGTCGCGGGTGTTCCAGGCGTCCTCGGCGGCCTGCACCTTGAGCAGGGCGGCCTCCTCGGTGAACGGCGGTATGGGGGGCCTCTTGGCTGTCATGGCACTCTTCTCTCTCAACTGGAGAACGATCGTTCCCATCTCTCTGCTGTACTGTAGGAGAACGTTGGTTCTCACGCAAGAGGGGAAGAGTCTTGGACCTGGAAACGGCGCGGGCACGAGTACTCGACGCGGCCGGGGAGCTGTTCTACGGCCGCGGAGTGCAGGCGGTGGGAATGGACGAGATCCGCTCGGCCTCCGGGGTCTCCCTCAAGCGTCTCTATCAGCTCTTCCCCTCCAAGGGCGACCTGGTGGAGGCGTATCTGCGCAGGCGGGACGCACGCTGGCGGGCGGCGCTGGCCGGGTATGTCGATGCCCGGCCCGCCGAAGTGCGAGTCCTGGCGGTCTTCGACTGGCTGTACCAGTGGTTCGGCGAAGACGACTTCCGCGGCTGCGGGTTCATCAATTGTTTCGGTGAGCTCGGAGCCACCTCTGCGGCGGTGGCCGACGTCACCCTCGCCCACAAGGAAGCGTTCCAGGAGTACCTGACCGGCCTGGTGGCCGCTTCGGGCGGGTCGCCGGAGCTGGCCGCCCACCTCGCCCTGCTGGCGGAGGGCGCCATGACCACGGCGGCCATCGCGGGATCCCCCGAGCCCGCCCGTCAGGCCCGCGCCGCGGCCGTTCTCCTGATAGAGGCCTCCCGAGCAGTCAGGGCCGCCTGAGACCGCCCAATGACGGGCAGC
>NZ_SUMC01000323.1 GCF_005047355.1 Actinacidiphila oryziradicis | reverse complement strand
GCGTCGAGTACGCCCGGCGGGTCAACGCCGCCGCGGATCTGGCCGGGGCAGGTGCGCCTGTGGCCGCAGCCGCCCGCACGTTGGCGAGTAGGTACGGGGTGTCGGTGCGTCAGGCACGCCGGTATCTGGAGCAGGCCGTGGCTGTTGGACGGGTCGAAGTCCCCGAGTCGAGCGTGGTGTTCACCGTCAAGCTGCCCGGCTCGCTGGCAGGGCAGATCCGCGCACGTGCGCATGAGAGCGACCGGGCGATCTCCGCGGTGGTGGCCCAGGCCCTGGCCGAGTTCCTCGAGCGGGGCGGCTCGGAGGGCCGGCCCCACAGGTGAGCGGCCGGTTGGTGGAGGCGGTAGCGGTTTTCGACCGTCATGCGGCAGCGGATCTGTCCGCGGCCTACATGGTGTTGGTCCCGCAGCGGCGGACCCGGGTGCGGGCCGGCCTCGATCAGGCAGGAGTGTCCGATGACCAGCGCGGCGATCTACGCCCGGGTGTCATCCGCCCGGCAGAAGAAGGACCAGACGATCGGCTCGCAGACCGCGGCCCTACGGGCGCATGCCGCCGAACAGCGTCTTGAGCTGCCCGAGGAGTGGGTGTTCCAGGACGAGGGCCACTCCGGGGCGACCCTGGTGCGGCCCGCCCTGGAGCGACTGCGCGACCTCGTCGCCCAGGTCGGCGTGGACGTGGTGCTGTGTTACGCACCCGACCGCCTGGCCCGCAAGTTCGCCTACCAGGCCCTGCTGATCGAGGAATTCGCGCGTGCGGGGACCCGGGTGGAGTTCGTGCTCGGCCCGCGCGGCGACAGCCCCGAGGACCAGCTGATGGTCCAGTTCCAGGGCATGTTCGCCGAGTACGAGAAGGCCCAGTTGATGGAGCGCTACCGGCGCGGCAAGACCTACCGGGCCCGCTCGGGGTCGGTCAATGTGCTGAGCGGCGCCCCGTTCGGCTACCGATACCTGCGCAAAACCCCGGATTGCGGGGCCACTTACGACATTGTCGAGTCCGAGGCGGCACTCGTGGCCGAGCTGTTCCGCCGCTACACCGATGACGGGGCCTCCATCGCGGACCTGACCCGCTGGCTCACCGCCGGCGGCACCCCTACGCGTACCGGCAAGACCCGCTGGGACCGCAGCGTGGTGTGGGGCATGCTCCGCAACCCCGTTTACCAAGGTCAGGCCGCCTTCGGCAAAACCCGGACCGTCCACGAGTCCCCGGGCCTGAACCGCCGCGCGAGGCTGGAGGGCCGCACCACCCCACGCGCCGTCAAGTACGAGGACCGGCCCCGCGAGGAGTGGATCACCATCCCCGTCCCCGCACTCATCAGCCCGGCCACCTTCGAACGAGCCGCCCAGCGACTCGCCGACAACAAGCGCTTCGCCTCGCGCAACAGCCGTGTCCCCTCCCTGCTCCAGGGCCTGTCGGCCTGCGTGAGCTGCGGATACGGCTACTACCGCACCTCGACCACCACCTCCTCCGGCAAAAAGATCTACTACTACCGGTGCCTGGGCTCCGACGACTACCGCTACGAGGGAGGCCGGGTCTGCACCAACAAGCCCGTCCGCGCCGACTACCTCGACACCGTCGTCTGG
>NZ_SUMC01000322.1 GCF_005047355.1 Actinacidiphila oryziradicis | reverse complement strand
CCCGAACCGCCGAAGCTCCCCGAGACGGCCTGGATCAACAAGCCCGACGAGCCCAGACCGGACGATCAAACGATCCCGACACAGGGATAGAACGATCTACCTGCCTTGATCACGTTGACAGGTTCCGTTTGTCACGGGCCCGCTGCTGGCCTTTGGTGTTGCCGGTGGAGCGCACCAGGATCCGGCGCACTTCCAGCTGCGGATCGTTCTTGCGGGGCCCGGCCAGGACAGTCGTGGCGCAGCGGGCAAGTCACGCTAGGCAGAACCCGCTGCCGGACCCGTCTCGCAACAGGCGGTCCCACCTCCCCATAGATATAGGTCCCTGCCCGTCTGCTCAGCCCTGAGGACTGTCCGGGTCAGGGAACCGTTAACCCGGTGCTGTCGCGCATCAGAGGCGCGACAGGACGGTAGCCGTCGGTCTGCGGTCACGCTTCGATGGGCGAGGACACCCGCTGGGGCTCGTCGGCTGTGCCATGAGCGGCGGTGCCACGGCATGGCCGGGCGATGCTCCAGGGGGTGCCGTGAAGCCAAGGTGGGTTCTGGGCGATGGTCGAGCAGTTGGCGTCGCTTCTCTCGCAGCTGACGGCGCCCGGGTTCCGCTGGTCAGGGTGGCCCACGGAACGCGGTAAATCGCGGAACACCATTTTTGACATATCTGACTACTCGCTCTTAAGTGGAATATATGGATCTTTAGGCAGAGTCAGGTTCCCTCACGATCGGATCACTGCGGAGGTGCCGAAGTGACGGCACAGGACGGACTACGTCCAACCCTGACTACCGAGAGGGGCACGCCCCCAGCGGACCCGGGACACCGAGACGGCCGGTCCAGTGTGGGCCGCTGCTCATCCAGGACCAGCACTTCTGCGAGCTCGCCCGCGTCAACGGCGAGCGCATCCCCTACCACGTCGTGCCTGGCCATGCCGCCACTCACAGCACCTCACCGCGACCGCCGACGTCACTCCGTACACCAGGGCGACGTTCCTGTCCGAGGTCTGCCAGCAGTCCGAGGTCTTCTCGCGCTTGTGCACCGCGGTCGGCCGGCTGGGCTCCGCAGACGAGGTGCGCGACCTCCGCGGCTTCGCGCTGAAGTTCTCTTCCAAGGACGACAACGATGCCCAGGCCGGCAAAGACGCTCAGGTCTTCCTCGCCAAAGACCTGAGCAAAGTCCCCCAACCCCACTTCTGGAAGCCGCAGGGCCGGGCCGACCATGGCGCTGATCGGCGACCTGGATCACATCGACATGCGCATGAACACCCCAGGCCTGCGCCGACTACGGAAAGCGCCTGGCGACCGCGGTCAAGGAGCGGCGCGGTAGGCCCGGGGACAGCGGCCACGGCACCAAGACACACCCGCACACCCACGGACTCGTTCCGGTAGGAGAAAACATGACTGACGAAAGGCCCCGCACCCCGGAAGACGGGTGGAGCGAGGGAGGATGTCCGGCGGGTTTCTTCGCGCCCCTCTCTGTCAAAGTGTGATGAGTCGGGTAAAGTGACCGATTCATTCAGTCGAGGGCGGAGAAGGAGGAGTGCCCGAAGTGGCCAGCAGCAACGACCACCAGGCCCCGGATCCGCAGGTAGAGCCC
>NZ_SUMC01000321.1 GCF_005047355.1 Actinacidiphila oryziradicis | reverse complement strand
TCGCCCGCACGTCGGTCCGGAACGTGCGCTCCAGGTCTTCGGCGAGCCGGGCCAGGGGCCGGTGCAGTTGGTCCGCGCCATCGAGGGCGAGGGAGGCGCCGTCGGCCAGCAGCGGGTGCAGGCCGGCGGGCTGGAGGCGGTGCCACACGGTGTGGCGGCGGGTGGCCACCGGCGTGGCGTAGTCCGACAACGGCAGCGTCTGCCCGTCGCGGGCCAGCCGCAGCCGGGGCGGCTCCAGCCGGTGCTGGGTCAGGATGCGGTCCAGGTCGTCCCAGGTCATCAGCCCGGCGACCTCGACAGCTTCGGGGAGGTGGCGGTAGTCGCGGTGCAGCGCCTGGGCGAGGAAGTTTTCGCCCAGGCGCTCCGCGATCGACAGGTTCGTCATCGCGTCTTCGGCTTCGGACTAGTCGTTGCCGTCGCCCTTGCCGGTGCCGCCGCCGTCACCCATCAGGGTGTTGCGGCCGCGAGCGGTGGTGATCAGGCGCCGGGACCGCAGCAGGCCACCGGCCGGGGGCGGGGTGGGAGTCGACATCACTGTCCTCCTCTGTGAGGGGTGGGCCGCGCCGGGGAGACCTGGCACGGCCCGGGAATGGACCGGACATCAGTCAGTGAAGCGAGCGGGGCGGCGGGCGATAACCCCATCAAGGGGGCCCCACGGTGGGTACCGTCATGGGTGACGAGTCGTCACCGCAAGGCAGCCGGGGGGACACTGTGGACTTACCGCCGTCACCGGCGCAGCTGCCCCGCCGGCTGCTGTCCGACCCGGCGTTCCTGCGGGCCCTGAAGGTCCGGGACTTCTCCGTCGTCTTCTCCATGGCCAACGGGGCGCGGGTCAGTTTCAACCGGATCGCCGAAGCCTGCGGGATGAAAGCCGAGCGGGTCAGCAAAGTGGCCCGAGGTGATGCTGCGGTGACCGGGTTCGAGACGGTGGAGCGGATCGCGGATGGTCTTCGGATTCCTGGTGTGCTGCTGGGGCTTGCTGAGCGACCCTGGGAAGACACCGCCATCGCCCCCAGCCCGGAGCCCTCTGATGGAGATGACCCGATGAAGCGCCGCGAGCTGCTGCGCGGCGCTCTGGCCGCCGGCCTGACCGGTTCGGCGCTCGCCGCCCTGACCGACACCCGCACCTCCTTCGACCAGACCCTCGCCGCCGCCCCGGCCGACCTGTCCGACCTGGAAGCCGCCGCGGAGAGCTACGGCTACGGCTACCACGGCCAGGCCCCCGCCCGGGTCCTGGCCGACCTGGTCACCGACTTCGCCGACATCCGCCCGCTGCTGGACCTCCCGCAGCCCGTCGCCACCCGGCTGAGGCTGTGCCGCACCGCCGGGCAGATGGCAGGCATGACCGCGATCGTCCTCCACGACCTCGGCAGCCGACGCGAGGCCCGCGCCTGGTTCGCCACCGCCGCCCACGCCGCCGGCGAATCCGGCGACCGCCAGCTGCACGCCTGGGTGATGGCCCGCGAAGCGATGGTCGGCCTGAACTACGGCTCCCCCAAAGCCGCAGCCGTCCTCGCCGAACAGGCCCGCCGCACCGCCGGCACCGCCCCGACCGCCGCCGCGACTCTGGCCGCCGCCGTCGCCGCCCGCGCC
>NZ_SUMC01000320.1 GCF_005047355.1 Actinacidiphila oryziradicis | reverse complement strand
CAGCCGGCACGTCGCGACTGTTCACCAACTCCCGCAACTCAGCGGTCTGTTCCACAGAGAGCTCCATGCCAGAACCAACGAGCCCCATCGATCAAAGTAACGACTGCAGGATCACGAGACACTAGCCGGCAGCCGTCCCGGGCGAACGCATCGCGCAGTTCTTCCACCGTTTCTGGCGGCAGACCCTCGCCGCCGTTCTTGCGGCTCTCGCGGTCCAGTCGTCGGATCAGGGATTCGAAGACCCGAAGCGCCCGGGTAACGTAACCCTCGCCGGTCCAGTCGACCGCTGCGGCGTAGGAATCGAAGGCCGCCTTTCGAACGCCGCCCTCGCCCGATGTGCAGATGCGATGAGTGGAATGTTGATCCACGGCGAAGGGAATATCAAACACCTATTCCCGGGCTCCATGGCACGCCTTACTGCATGCGAAGAGATGCCCGTCGGGGGCGCTGCCGCCTAATCTGACTGGGTAATGCTTAAACGGTTGGCCCCGAGTCCCAATTCAAAGCAGTGAGATAGAACGCCTGAAAAATTGGCAAACCCTCCCTCGTTGAGACCTCGCTGAGACTTCGGCGAGGGTTCGACACCGTTCGTCGAGGGCTCGCGGGAGTCTCCCGAGAATTCTGCAGAGTTTCGGAAATCTGCCGCGAAACCTACTTCGTGGTTGGCGGTGCGCATTATTTGGTGCGGCCGGAATCCTGTGGCACTGTTCCGCATGCCACCGCAGCGGGCCACCGCTCGGAAGGTTATCGCTGCCCATTTCCGAGTTGCCTTGGAGAACACACGCGCCGAACCACTGCCCGCGTGGCCGGAGCCGCCAGTGGCGCCGGGGACCGCCGCCCTCTGATGAGCGCCGAGGAACTGGCCGACTTCCTCGGCGTGCCGCTGAACACGGTCTACGTGTGGAACCACCGGCGCCAGGGGCCGCGAGCTCACAAGGTTGGCCGCTACTTGCGCTACCGCTGGGCGGAGGTGGAAGCATGGCTGGAAGCCCAGGCCGTAGACCGCGTGGCCTGAAAACCGCTACCGGTATGCTCGCTGGCGTATTGGAGCGCGAAGCAGGTGATGCGCAGCTCGCGGATTGAGCTGTTCTTCGGTTGGTCGATTTTGCCGACGTCGGGTGATTTCACCCGACGTCGACACGGCAGGAACCTCGATGCTGATTCGGGGCGACTGACGAGGATGACTACGTCGTCGAGTGGCGCAACCACGAGGCGTCTCGTGAACATCTGAGATACCCGGAGACAGCTCGCCAGCTGGAACTCCGCCTCGCGGCTGACGACGTCCGCCGGGTGTGGACGGCCATCGCCCTGCACACAACGCCCGGTGTCCCGGAGTTCATGGAGCCCGAAATCGCCTTGGTCACTGCGGCCGTGGAGATGGACGTACTCGGGATCGGCCGTGACGACCAAGCCGTCACCGACGCGCACCCGCGACCTGACTTCAAACGCCGGATTCTGGAAGCCTTCACCGACGGCTTCAAAGGCCGGCCCGACACAACCTTCGGCACCGTGAACGCCGATGTGCTGGCCCACTTCGTACCGGGCTTTCAGCGCATCGACTTCGTCGAGGTCATCCTCAACAGCTCCTGGCCGGAGTAGCTAGGGG
>NZ_SUMC01000032.1 GCF_005047355.1 Actinacidiphila oryziradicis | reverse complement strand
CACACGCCGCGTCGCCCCATCGGCGGCTGACCGCAGCCGCAGGGCCCACCGGGCCCACAGGCCCAACAGGTCCAACAGACAGGCGAGGCGGGACAGCGGCTCCATGCCGCTGACCCGCCTCGCGGCGCGGTGGACAACGCGCCGCAAGCCACGCTTCATGAGGAGCGAGCCAGCCGGCCGGCTCGCCGCCGATGTCGATGACCAGGGCCGTGGCCGAGCCCGCGCAGGTTCTCATGCCTCAAGCGGCAGCCGGCGGCGGGAGCCCAGGACCCGGACGAGAATCTCCTCGCACTCGCCTCCCCCCGCGTACACGTCGGCCGTGTCGGCGAGGGACATTTCGCTTCCTCCGCCCACGCCGTCGTCCGAGCAGAGCGGGGCTATGGCCGTCCCGTGCCGGATTTTGCGTGAGAATCCGCCCGCTGACGCTGAAGGGGCGGGTGGTTCAGGCTTGGGCGGTCAGCGGTGGTGGGGTCCAGCGGTTGGTTCGGGGGCTGGTGGAGGTGACGCCGTACTGGCTCTTGAGCTGTTCGGGGATGGCGTACTGCATGACCCGGCCGCGGGTGAGGGAGCTGAGTTCGAGGACGGTGGTGAGCTGGCCGAGGCGGTCCAGGGCCCAGGCTCCCAGAGGGGAGCTGTCTTCGATGCGTTCGAGGATCCCGAGGAGGGCGGGGGCGGCTTTGACGGCTGTGTCCCATGCGGTTCGGGGTACCTGGAGCCAGTCCGCGCAGGTGTCACCGATGAGATAGCGGACCAGAGCGGCCACCAGCGGGTCGAGAAGGGTTCCGGGGACGACCTCCTCATAGAGGTCGATGAGCTGGCGGGTCAGCCGTGCTCCTTCTTCGGAGGGTCCCATGTGCCGGGTCATGTACAGGTCGGAGAACTGCCGCGCGCTGTCCAGATCGGCCGGAGCGTGGTCGAGACTGACGCCGAGCATCGCGGCAACGACGCGCCAGGCGTAGAAGTAGGACTCCGCGCCGTCGACCGACATGTGGATGCCCAGGCGGTGCAGTGCGTCCAGGACCTGGAGCGAAAACAGCACCTGGGCGCCGATCATGTCCTCCTGGCAGATCGGCGTGCCGAGCCCGGCCACGTCCCAGCGGCCCTCGCGGCGCAGGTGATGACGGATGGAAGCGTGCAGCAGACGCACCTTCTGCGCGGCGGGGATGAACCGGCTGCCTGCTTCGAACGCGTCGGGCTGCATCAGGTAGACGGTGAACTGCCCGGTCTCGGCCATCCGCCGCGAGGGGTACTCCAGGGAGTGGGTGGCGCTGAGCAGTCTGGCCACGTGCGGGATGACGTAGCAGGCGGGCATCGCCGCGAAGGACAGGGCGGTGGAGATATGCACATTGTTGTCGATGAAGAACAGCCGGGCCTTTTCCATCTCGCCCCAGTCCACCCATGACGGTGGTGTGCTGGTGGCGTGCAGGTACTCGCGGGCCACGTCGGGCAGCCCGTCGGGGAGGTCCTGGCCGGCGGTGGAGAAGTGGCGCATGAGCGTGTTGAACTTGCCGATCTGCCCACGCTCGAACATCGTGGCCACTGTCTGGTCGGCGAGTTCGTCCCCCATGAGCCGCAGAGCGTTCATGGACTGGTCGGTGTAGGACATGGGGTCCTTTCGGCGGGTCAGGACTGACGGGCGGTGGCCGAGGTCACCAGCTGGGACAGGGCGCGAGCCGCGCAGGCCGGCAGATCCGCGTGCGCGAGGGCCGTGGTTGCGGCCTGCACGCGCTGGGTGATCATCTCCTCGATATGGGCGGGCGCTTGGGTGCGCCGCATGATCTCCCGTACCCGCAGCAGGCCGTCGCCGCCCAGGCCGCGCCGGCCGAGCAGGCCGCGCAGCTCCCTGCGCTCGGCCGCGGTGGCAGCCGACCAGGTCACCGCGAGCAGCGGGGTGGGCCGGTTGCCACAGATGTCGTCCAGGTTCGACTTGCCGGTACGTTCCGGGTCGCCGAAGAGTCCGAGCAGGTCGTCGCGCAGCTGGAATGCCTCGCCCAGCGGCAGCCCGTAGGCGGTGAAGGCTTCCATCAGTGGGCGCGGAGCACCGGCCAGCGCGCCACCGATATGCAGCGGGTGCTCGACGGTGTACTTCGCTGTCTTGTACCGGACCACCTGCAGCGAGCTGCCCGTATCCGGCCGTGCCCCGGTGCGCAGGATCTCCAGGCACTCTCCGGCGATCAGCTCCCTGGCCATGACCACCCACAGGACGCGGGCCCGGGCCAGATACGCCGCCGGCAGGCCGCAGGAGGTGAACAGCTGCCCGGCCCACGACATCAGCAAGTCACCGACCAGCAGGGCCAGAGCCCGGGCACCGGCCCCAGGGCTCGCACGGCCGCCGAAGGCCGCGCGCAGGGCAATATGTGTGCTGGGCACGCCGTGCCGCACCGGGCTCTCGTCAATGAGATCGTCGTGAACGACGGCCGCAGCGTGGACCAGCTCCATGGCGGCGGCGGCCCTGACCAGCGCATCACTGTCCGGCTGCCCGGCCGCCCGCCACCCCCAATAACAGAAGGCCGCACGCAGTCGCTTGCCTCCGGCCACCGCCGCCGCCAACTGCTCGGCGACCGGCAGCAGATCCGCATCGATGGCGACGAGCTGCTCCATCTCCTGCCGTGCGAACACCTGCAGCGCCTCGTCCACCCGCGCTCGGAGCGCGACGTGCTCTCCTGCCTCAAGCATCGCCCTGCCCGGGGCGAGCGGCGACCCGTCGGGCAAGCAACTCCAGATGAGGCTCGGGCACGCAGGCATACCGTTGAAGTGCCAGCCGCCCCCGCGCCTTCATCTCCTCCTGCCCGTCCTGAGCCAGCTCGGCCAAGTCCGACCGCCTCAACAGCCCTCGCACTCCCCGAAAGGCCGCCCCGATACCGCTGAGCGCCAGGTCGGCCACCCCGGCAACAACCAGCACAGCCTCGCGCTCACGGCTGCCTCCCGCACCGTCGCTGACTTCCGTCACTGCGTCCCCCGCATCTCCCGGCCGGCTGCTGTCCGGACTCCACAAGGACGGGCTACTGCCCCCGGAGGAGAGCCTGCCCTTCCATCGCGGCCGCACTACATAAATCCCCTATCGAGTGATTAACGCCTGAAACCATCCAAAAGAGGTCCATTAGTGCTACGAGCGGCAACCGAACTTCTTGTGGTTCTGGCTGGACCACAGGTCGTTGCCGTCGGTACCCGGTGGCCTGGCGGAATGGGCCCAGCGCGCGTGAGCCACGCGGGGTGCGCAAACGCCGGCGGTGGGCGGTGAGTAGGTGGGCGAGGAACTTCGAGGTATGGCGCGGGACATCAAGTTCGGCTGTATAGGCCACCACCCTGGAGCCTCTGGCAGCGATGGCAACGATCTCGGGGATCTCGGGATCGAGCTCTGCGAACAGCAGCTTCCGCCCGTGCGCCGGTGAGTTGCGGATGTCATCGGTTCGAACCCGACAAAGGGCTCAACGCCTGAACAGGCCGAACGTCCCGGTCAGTGGCCGCGCTGTACGGGGACAGCGCGATCTAGTTCCGCCGTTTCCTGGTCGCACGGTGTGACGCGGTGGGCGGCCAGGGCTGCGAGGTCGTCGTCGCGGGTGCCGTCGACGTAGGCGCGCAGGTCCTGGTGGAGCTGGTCCAGGAGCTGGCGGGGGGAGGCGGAGGCCCACCGGCGGATGCGCTGGGCGAGGGGGTAGAAGGTGCCGGTACGGTCGCGGGTCTCGCTGACGCCGTCGGTGTAGAGCAGCAGGCGGTCGCCGGTGGTGAAGGGAATGGTGTCGACGTGGTACTGGTGGCCGAGCAGGTCGGCCATGTTGATGGGTGGTGACGGTGCGCTCGGCTCCACCTCGCGCACTTCGTCGCCGTGCAGCAGCAGTGGCGCGGGGTGCCCGCAGTTGACCAGGCGCGCGATGGGGTCGTCGGCGGGGATCTCGACGAGCACGGCGGTGACGAAGCGCTCCAGCGAGTCGTCGGGGACGGTCCGGCAGTACTGGCCCATGACGGTCTCCAGCTGGCCTGCCAGGGACGGCAGGTCGGGCGCGCCATGCACGTGCACCCGGAACGTGCTGAGCATGGCCGCGGCGACCTCGACAGCCGGAAGTCCCTTGCCGCGCACGTCACCGATGATCAGCCGCACTCCGTGCGGGGTCTGCATCGCCTCGTAGAAGTCGCCGCCGATGCGGGCCTGCGCGGCGGCAGCCTGGTAGAGCACCTCGACGTCGATGTGCTCGAGGTGTTGCGGGAGCGGCCGTAGTAGCACCCGCTGCGCGGTCTCCGCCACGGCGCGGACCTCGGCGAGGGTGTGCTCCCGGTGCTGCCGTACCCGGCTGGCATAGGTGGCGGCCAGGGTGATGGCCGTGATCGCGAGCAGAGTGAAACCGGACGGTGTCTGGCCCAGGTCGTGATGGACGGCGGACAGGGCGACGCCGACCGTCAGGGCAAGCAGCCCGATACCCAGAGTGCCGACCACGCAGAACATGGCGGCGGCCAGCGCCGGCGCCGCCCCGAGCAATCGGTAGAACTGCAGATGGGGGGTGAAGATGTCCACCACCGTGACCAGCGCGATCACCAGCAGCGGGGTGAGGAGTGCCAGCTCGAACGGCCGGCCCTCATCCTGCATATGCCGGCAGAGCCGTTTGGGGGCGATCACCTGCCTGAGCGATCGAACGGTGGTGCTGCGGATTGCGGCGGGCCCCTGGACCTGTACACCCATGTTTTTTTGCCCTTAGGTGGAGACGGTTCGTAGACGCCCGTTCGTAGACGGAACTACGTGGAACTACGTGAACTATGCCAAATGCTCCAATGCGGTTAATATGATCCAGGTCTCAAGTGATTGTCTTCACAGTCGACTGGCTGCGGATCATGGTTGCGCCGGGTGATGCCGTTACCGCCGCCTTCTCGGGCTGCGACGTGCACAAACCAGCCTCCGGCGGGGGCCTCCGGTGGGGGCTTCGGGCTCCGGGATGGCGATCTTGCGGCGGGCTTGCTCCCTGGGTGAATGTGCGTGTCCATCTGCACCCAGGCCGTGGAAGGGCGCGCAAGGGTGAAGGGCGGGTTCCGAACCATCACGCCGGGGCGGCAAGTTGCTCTCGTGCAATTGAGCACCGGTCCGGCCACCGGCGGCAGGAGGGCGGGGCCGGGGTCAGCGGGCCAGGACGGAAGCCAGCTGGCGCAGGTCCTCCAGTTGCCGGTCGAGTGTCTCCGCGATGGGTTGCACGGCGACATGGTCGGCACCGGCCCGGTAGTGCGCCCGGACGTGCTCACCCAGTGTGTCCGGGTCGCCCCAGGGGATGACCGCGTCGATGAGCGCGTCGCTGCCTCCGTTTTCGAAGTCGGAGTCGGAGAAGCCCAGCTCGCGCAAGTTGTTCACGTAGTTGGGCAGATTCAGGTAGACGGCCGCGTATCCGCGGGCGGTGGCCCGTGCCCGCTCGGGGTCGGTGTCGACCACCACGGCCTGCTCGGGGGCCAGGAGGGGATCGGGGCCGAGGGTCTCGCGGGCCCTGCGGGTGTGTTCGGGCGTGACGAAGTAGGGGTGGGCCCCCTGGGCCCGCGTCGCGGCGAGCTCCAGCATCTTGGGGCGCAGCGCGGCGAGCACGCGCGGCACCGGTTCGGGCAACGGCACGGAAAAGGGGGTCGCGTCCATGGCGTCGAGGTAGGCCCGCATGGTTGATACCGGCTTGTCGTAGGTGTGGCCGCGGCTGCTCACCAACGGACGGTGGCTGACGCCGAGGCCCAGCACGAAACGGCTCTGCCACGCTTCGGAGAGTGTGTTGGCGCCGTTGGCCGCGGCGGTCGCGTCGCGTCCGTAGACGTTGGCGATGCCGGTGGCGATCATGAGGTGCCGGCTTGCGGACAGCAGGACGGCCGCATGCGTCAGCGCTTCCTTTCCGGCGGGGGTCTCGCCGAACCACAGTGTCCCGTAACCGAGTTCCTCGATGGCGGCGACGGCGCGCCGCTCCTCCTCCGCCGGCACCGTGGACAGCGATGAGAGCCATACGCCTGTGCGGCCCAGGCGCTGCTTGAGGGCGGGCAGGTCCACGGTCGGGGGTGCGGTGCGATCAGCCATGTGTGTGCTCCTCGCTGTCCTTGTTCTGTCGCGGATCTGTCGCGGCGGCGCGGGTGTCGCCGCGACGTCGTGCCGCGGGCGCCGTGCCCGCCGTGCCGGCGTCAGTTGCCGTAGACGCGCTCGGGGTGGATGAAGACGGCGGCGCGGCGCTCTTCGGCCATCGCGCGGTCGTACGCCGCCCAGTCGTCGTGACCGCCGCCCGCGGCGGTGAAGATCTTGCGCAGCAGCAGGCGGAGACGCTCGTCATCGAGGTCGTCGAAGGCGTCGTCGGGGCCCGCGATCTCGGCGCGGCCCTCGATGGTGGCCCAGGTCCACCCGGCGCGGAAGGTGAGGGTGGCACGCGGTCGGGCCCGTAGATTCGCGAGTTTGATGCGGCCGTAGGTGACGAAGGCGAGAACCGGCTCGCCGGTCACCGGGTGGTCGGTGATCCCGGCGTTGACCACCGACGCCTGGACCGAGCCGTCGGCGCGGGTTGTCGCCACGACCGCCAAGTTGTGGTCGGCTGCGGCGATCCGGCCCACGTCCTTCAGATCCGTCATCGGGTGCCTTTCTGGGACGGGTGACGTCGCCCGGTGCGGTGCCCGAGGCGCTGGAAGCGGAGCCGGCCGGGTCATTCCACGATGGCTTACGCGGCCTGCGTGCGCACCCCGTGCGCGCACCGCATGCGGTGGCCGAACATGCGTATGGGCGGTAGCCTTTTTGGATAGCGCACGTGACTCAATAGTAGAAGGCTCGGAAACATTGCCGGGCCGCTGGATGTGCGCACTCATCGTTCGCGGCGCATCCCATAAAAAGCCCTTCAACAGTGGGGACTCGAATGCGCGATTCTATCTGCGCGCCGCGGTCCGTGTCGATCCCGGACTCGCGGCGTAAAACCTTGACGTTCGACCAGTAATGGGTTCTGCATATGGGCTGGCTCACCTTCGGTTACTTCGTGTCGTACATTCCCTACGCCATGCTGGTGAAGGCACTGGCCAGCGGAGTGACTCCGCTGGCGCCCCAGCCGGTCAACGGCTACGAGCTGCTGCCCGCGGCCGCCCTCGGGCAGCTCGCCGCGATGGCCGTCTTCCTGGGCCTGACGGGGCGGTGGCGGCACATGCGGCGGAGTGAGATCGGCGGGCGCCGGATTCCGGTGCTGGGGCGGGAGACGCTGGCGGCTGGCTTCTTCACTTCGTTCATCATTGGCGCCACCACGATGAATTACACGTTTTCCGGCGTCTCGATCCTCTTTATGCTGTTGTTGATGCGGGGGGGAGTTCTGGTCCTCTCCCCGTTGATCGACATGGCCCGCAAGCGGCGGGTGATGACATCTTCCTGGGTGGGATTGTGCCTCAGCCTGATAGCGGTTTCGGTGGCTCTCGGCGATGTGAACAGCTACCACCTCACGCTGGCCGCCGTGCTGAGCGTCCTCACCTACCTCGTCGGCTACCTGGGCCGGTTCGAAATCATGAGCCGGGTGGCCAAGAACGGGGTGGTCGCAACGGACCGCCGCTTCTTCGTGGAGGAGCATGCCGCCGCACCGGTCTGGCTGGCTCTGCTGCTGGCGGCAGGGGCGCTGGCCGGACAACCGCAGCTGCGCGCGGGCTTCACCACGTTCCTCGCTACCCCTGCCGCGTTGGGGGCAGCGGGGATAGGGGTGGTGTACGAGGTGCTGTTCATCTTCGCTTCGCTGATCTACCTCGACCGGCGTGAGTACACCTGGGGTGTGCCGGCCTGGGCGTTCGCAAGCCTGATGTCCGGCCTGGTCGCCTCCTACGCGCTCATGTGGCTGGCCGGACTCAAAGCTCCGGGGAGCAGCCAGCTCATCGCGCTCGTGTTCGGCGTGGGCGCGGCGGCGGCGCTGTCCTACCCGTCGGCCGTCCTCTGGTGGCGAACCCGCGGCACCGGCGCGGCATGCCGGGTGCTGTTCGTCTGCGGTGGGAACACCTCCCGTTCGCCCATGGCGGAGGTCATCGCGTGGGCGCAGGCCGCGGAGGCCGGAGTCGTAACGATGTTCCGGTTCTCCAGTGCGGGTGTCGCGACGACGCAGCCTGCGAGCCCGATGGCGCCCGACGCCCGGTCCGCGATCGCTGAACTCGGACTGCAGCGGGTGCTGGGCCGGGGAAATCCCCGCCGTCACCGCGCGCGCCCGGTGACCCCGGAAGTGTGCCGGGTCAGTTTCGTCATCTACTGCATGACCCGAGCCCATCGCGACAGGGTGATCGCCATGGCGCCCGAAGCCGAGGGCCGTACCCTCTGTCTGGACCCGCGCGGTGACATCCCCAATCCGGAGGGGCAGTCTCCGGAGGTGTACCGCCGGTGCGCCCGGCACATCCAGCGGTCCGTCCGCGTCCGACTGTGCGAGCTCGTCGGCCCCGACGGCCTCGTGGCCTCGCTACCGGACGAGGGTGTGAGTGACCGATGACACCCGGGCTACGCGACGGCCTGTCCCTGATCACCTCCCGTCACTGCAAGAGAGCCTTTCTGGACCGGGTGGTACCACGGGATGCCCTGGCGGAGATATTCCTCGCCGCCGGCCACGCGCCCTCGAGCCGCAACACCCAGATGTGGCAGGTGACGGTGGCGACCGGCAGCGCCCTGGAGGCTCTGGTGGATGCCCTGTGCGCGGCGTTCGACCGCGGTGATCCGCCCCGGCCGGACTACGCCAACCGGCCGCCGTCGCTCGACGCCGTCGTCGAGCGCCGCGCCGGCCAGGCCGTGTCGGGAGTGCTGCTGGCCAAGGGCTACGCAGCCCCGGACCCCGCCGCCGCACGGGCGCACTTCCGGGACAACCTGCGCTTCTACGGGGCGCCGGCCGTCCTGGTCTGCCATCTGCCCGGGAACGCGGTGCCGGGCACCTTCCTGGAGATGGGCCTCTTCCTGCAGAACGTCATGCTCGGACTGGTAGCCGGGGGCCTCAGCAGCTGTCCGCAGTTCAGTGTCGCCGGTTACGGGGATGTGCTGCGCCTGAAGCTGGGAATCGACGCCGACCGGCTCGTCGTATGCACCATGGCTGTCGGCTACGCGGACGAGGCAGCCCCGGTCAATCGGTTCGTCCCGCAGCGGGCCGGTCTGGAGGAGTACGTCCAGTGGCGCGACTGACGAACGGATACGGTGCCGCCGTCCGGCGGCGAGCCCGAATGGTGGCGGTGCTCGCCGAACCGGAGGACCTCACCACGCCCCGCCTGCGCGGCCTAGCGGAGGTGGCCGACGTGCTGGAGGTCCGGGCCGACCTGGTCGGCGATCCCGATCCGCGCCGGCTGCGCCGGCACTTCCAGGGGCCGCTTACCTACAGCCTGCGCTCACCGCGACACGGTGGTCGCTCCGCTGCCGGCCCGGTCGAACGGCGCGCCCGGCTCCTGCGCGCGGCGGACCACTACGACCTGGTCGATCTGGAGGCGATGGACGACGTGGTGCCGGAGCTGCTGGCGGGCATCCCCGCCCGGCAGCGGCGGATTTCCTGGCACGCGCCCGCCCGCCCGGAGCGGGCCGACCGCGGCTGCCGGGCCGGCCTGCTGGCGGCCTCAGGCGCACTGCGGGAGCGGTTCGCCGCGATGGCCGCAGTACCGGCGGCGCTGTACCTCCTCGTGCCCCAGTCGGGCGCGGAGTACGGATCGGTCTCGCCGCTGCTGCTCACCGGGCTCGGACGTACCGACGTGACGGCGTTCGCCTCCGGTCCGGCCGGCACCTGGACCCGGGTGCTGGCGCCGTGGCTGGGGGCACCCGTCGTCTTCGGCCGGGCCGGCGCCCCGGGGGCGGACGGAATGCCGAGCGTGGGCCAGCTCCTGAGCGACTACGGCTTGCCCGCGCTGCCCCCGCTCAGCGGTCTGTTCGGCATTGCCGGGCGTGCCCCGGGGCGGTCGCTGTCGCCCCGGCTGCACAATGCGGCGTTGCGGGAGCTGGGGCTGCCCGCGCTCTATCTGCCCTTCCAGGTGGAGCTGTTCTCCCGCTTCTGGCACTGGGCCTTCGACTTCGAGTCGCTGGGCGGGCTGCCGCTGCGCGGGCTGACCGTGACCGCCCCCCACAAGGAGAGCGCGCTCGAAGCGGCCGACATCGCCGACCCGGAGGCGCTGGGGTGCGGCGCGGCCAACCTGCTGTGGCTCGACGCCGGGCGCTGGCGGGCGGCCACCACCGACACTGTCGCCGCCCTGCACACCCTTGCCCGGTCCGGAGTCGATCCGAGCGGCCGCAGGGCCGCCGTCATCGGTTGCGGCGGCGCCGGACGGGCCGTCGCCTGGGCCCTGCGCCGGGCCGGAGCCCGGGTCACCCTGGTCAACCGAGGGATCGCGCACGGCCTGGCGGCCTCCTCGCGGCTCGGGCTTCCCTACGTACCGCTGTCCCGGTTCTCCCCGGCGGGGTACGCCGTGCTCGCGCATGCCACGCCCCTGGTGGAACGGGAGCCGTTCCCGGTTGCCGCCGCCGACTCGGACGCGGCGGTGCTGGAGATGGCCTACCGCGAACCGCCGAGCGCGCTCATGGGCGCCACCCGCGCCCGCGGACTGATCGGCATCGACGGCTGGGACGTCCTCTTCGTCGAAGTACGCGAGCAGTTCCGGCTCCTGACAGGCCATCCGATGCCCGAGGCGCTGTCCATGCACTCCCTCTGCTCCCGCCCGGCCGGGCGGGCCGATGCCCACCGCCGCACCGAATCAGCGGGACTGGCCCCGAGGCAACCCACGAGCAGGGAGGCACCATGACAAGCCGCTCGGCGTCCCACACCGCACCGGCCACACCGCGGCCGCCCGGCACGCCAGAGGTCTCGGCGCTGCTGGGCGACTGGGTCAACACCGACCAGCGCAGTTCGAAGGGCGCCCTCCGGCTGAGCGTGACATGGCACGAAGAGGGCTTGTTCGTCAGGGCCTTCGGCACCGGTAGCCCGCAGCCGCGCGACTGGGGTCAGGTGCCGGCGGTCGTGTACACCCCGCCGGATACACCGTCGGCCGCCTGCTCGTTCTCGGCGGTCTACGACTTCGGCTCGCTGCGTACCGTCATAGGCGGTTACTACAAGACGGGCATCCTGGTGACCACCACGTGCAGCGTCTTCAGCGACGGCAACGGGGGCGACCACTGGGCCCGCTCGTTCTTCCACCGGGCGGAGGGGCGGTCATGACGACACACACGGTCGATCCGGCGCCGCTGGCAGGCAGCTGGATCAACTTCGACACCACCGCCACCGGCATCGACCTGGTCGATGCCGCGGTCGACGGCAGCCGGCTCATGCTGCGGATCACCGAGCGCGGCGGCCCGGAGCCCTCACAAGAGGCGCCCGAACCGACCGCGACGCCCGTCACCGGCGCCACCCTGCCCGCCGTCCCGCTGGCCGATGACATCGACACCACCGAGGCCGTGGCCTTCCTCGCCGAAGGCCCGCTCGGCTCCCGGCAGGCCATCCTCGTCGGCTACCTCAACCGCGGCCTGCTGACCATCGATGTACGTACCGTCCACTCAACCGACGCGCCGATACCGAATGTGATGTACCGCGCCCACTTCTACCGCTTGGAAGGGGCTACCCCCACATGACCCACGACCTGCGCCACGCCACCGGCCCGGCCCCCGAGCTGGCGGTCGGAGACGACCTGGCCGTTCTCGGCGCCGTGGCGAAGCTCGCCGCGGACAAATTCGCCCCCCGCGCCGAGGACTACGACCGCCGGGCCGCCTTCCCCGCCGAGGACTTCGACGATCTGTTCTCCGGCGGTTTCCTCGGCGTCGCCGTGCCCCGGGAGTACGGCGGCCTGGGCTACGGCCCCCAGCAGCGCAACACCCTGCCCCTGTGGGAGATGACCACCACGCTGGCCAAGGCCGATCTGTCGCTGGCCCGCTGCTGGGAGGGGCACGCCAACTCACTCGTCCTCATCGACGCCCTGGCCGCCCCGGAGCAGAAGCGACGCTGGTTCACCGGCGTGGTGGAACACGGGGAGAAATGGGTCGCCTGGAGCGGCGAACCCCAGACCCCGAAGCCGGGCGAGAGCGTTCGCTTCGGCACCACGCTGACCCCTGTCGACGGCGGCTGGACCCTCCGCGGCAGCAAGGCGTTCGCCACCAGCGCCACCGGAGCACAGTGGGCGATCCTGCTCGTCGATCCGGCCGGCCCCGGCGGAGCCCGCCAGACCCGGGAGGTCCACGGGAGGCTCCTGCTGCTCGCCTGCGACCTGTCCGACCCGACCGTGACCGTGGACACTTCGTGGTGGGACCCGGTCGGGATGCGCGCGACGGTCAGCCACGTGGTGCGTTTCGACGACACCTTCATACCGCGCGAGCGTCTCATCGGCGGTCCCGGTAGCTACTTCGACGGGCACTGGCAGACCGCTTTCGTCCCGCAGTACGCGGCCAGCTTCCTCGGCGCCGCCCTGGCCGCCTACGAGTACGGGCTCGGGTATCTGAAGCGGCAGGGCAAGGGCGGCGACCCCTATGTGCAGCAGCGGGTGGGCAGCATGGCGGTCAATGTCGAAACCGGCCGCCTTTGGCTGCGGCATGTCGCCGGTCTGTGGGACGAACGCAGGCTCGACGAGGCCCGGATCGCCGGCGACCGGGCCTGGCATGTGATCGAGCATCTGGCGGAGGAAACGGTGCACCACGTCATCCGCGCGTGCGGCGCCCGCAGCCTGATCCGCCCCAGCCCGGTGGAGCGGATCCTGCGCGATCTGACCCTGTACGAGCTCCATGACAACGACGATCACGTGCTGGCCACCATAGGCCGGGCCGTCCTTGGTGAGCAGTACGATCCGTCTTTCCACAAACTCTGAGTTCTTAGAGGCCGCGCGAATAGGTGGGGCGGGTGAAGGAGCGGGGCGAGGGGCAAGTCTGGCAAGGCGGAGGTGGGGGCACCTCCTGGGGGCACCTCCCGGCCGAAGGCTGGGGGAGGTAGCTGGGGGTGGGGGCACCTCCCGGCCGAAGGCTGGGGGCGAGGCGACGCGATGGGGGTGCCCCCTGCTCGAGCGGAGCCGAGAGCTTGGTGGGGGCACCTCCCGGACGGAGTCTGGGGGAGAGTCGTTGACCCACACCGACGACAACACTTCCAGACGCCCCCGCCGACGGAGTCGGCTGATGTCACAGCTCGGCACGCGACGCCGCCCCACCTATTCGCGCGGCCTCTTACTGGGTGATCCGACCGCCGGCGACGTCGATGGTGAGTCCGGTCAGCCAGGAGGCGGCGTCGGAGGCGAGGAACAGTGCGGTCCGGGCGACGTCGTCGGTGGTTCCCATGCGGCCCAGCGGATGCGTGGCGGCGACCTTCTCCTGCACATCGGCGGGCATGCGGGCCTGCACGTTTTCGGTGCGGATGGACGACGGCGCGATGCAGTTGACGCGGATTCCGCGCGGCCCGATCTCGGTGGCCAGATGGCGGGTGAGCATGACGAGCCCGGCGTTGGCGACGCCGTAGGCGAGGTTGGCCTGGCTGGGCTGGCGGCCGGCCGACGAGGACATGGTGATGACCGAGCCGCGGCCGCGTTCGAGCATGCCCGGCAGGAACGCCTGGATGGTCAGGAACGCCGAGGTCAGATCGGAGTCGATGACCTGACGCCAGCGTTCTTCGGTCAGGTCCTGGGAGGGGACGGGGAAGCCCTGGCCTCCGGCGAAGGCAGCGAGGACGTCGACCGGGCCGAGCTGGGACTCGACCTGCCGGCGCATGCGGTCCAGCGAAGCGGAGTCGGTGACGTCGGCGACCGCGCCGATCGCGGCGCCGTCCTTGTCGGTGATGTCCGCGACGACCGTGGCCAGGGCGCCCTGGTCGCGTCCGACCACGCAGACCTTGGCGCCCTGGGCGGCGAAGGCCCGTGCGGTCTGCGCGCCGATGCCGCGCGATCCGCCGGTGATGACGACGGTCTTGCCGGTCAGGTCCGGGTAGGTGCTGGACATGTGAGGTGGCTCCTTCGAGTGCGGGCGGTCGGCGTCGATGCGGCGGCGTGGCGGCTTTTACGGGTGACGTGAGGGGCGGGTGCGCGGCAGCAGGGCGGCCACGAACACCAGCCAGATGGTGCCGCCGAAGCGGACGACCGGCAGGAGGTAGCCGAAGCCGGAGGCCAGCAGAGTGAGCGTGGAGAGCATTCCGACGGCGGCGAGCACCAGTCCGGTCCAGGTCACGGCACGCGGCAGCAGACCGGCGAGCAGGCCCGGCACCGAGACTCCGGCGATGAGCAGGGCGAACATCACCGCGTAGGCAGGGCCGCCGGACAGGAACGACAGGTCGGCCAGTGCGCGGGCCAGCGCCGGGCCGGCGTCCGCCGGCAGGCGGCCACCGCTCCAGGTGAACATCGCGCTGAGGGTCAGCGCGGTGGACGCCAGCACTCCGCCGACCAGGGTGATCGCCGAGCCCGGCGCTGTGATGCCCAGCGCCCGCAGCCGCCGGTAGAGCACCGCCGCCGAGAGCGCCAGCGGCACCGCGGAGGCGGACAACAGGAAGGCGCCCACTTTGATCGCGGTGCCGTGCGCCTGGGCGTAGTGCAGGACCGCGAGGCCCGAGGCGTCGGGGCGCGGGGTGGACCGGTTGACGACGACGTAGGCGACGGTCAGTACGGCGAATGCCAGGACGGGGGCCAGCAGTGGCGGACCGGACTGCGGGCGGTGCGCGGTGACCGCGGCACGTTGCGCCGTCGGGGTGGTGGTCATGGCTTCTCCTCGGTCGGTCGATTACTCAAAATAATGATTACAAGTCGGAACGATTGTCAAGCGGCTATGATGTCATCATGAGTATCAATCGTGAGGATGGGAGGCCCGGGCGCCAGGGTGGCGCCGCCTTCCTGCTGGCCCAGCTCGGAGCGCATGCGGCCAAACTGTTCGCGGAACGGATCGCCGGGCTCGACCTGACTCCCGCGCAGGCCGGGCTATTGCGCCTGTTGGCCAGGACCCCCGGTCGCAGCCAGCGCGAACTCGCGGACGACCTCGGGATGCCGCCGAGCCGATTCGTTCCGTTCGCCGACGAACTGGAGGAACGCGGCCTGATCGAGCGCCGCAAGAATCCCAGCGACCGGCGCTTGTACGCGCTGCACCTGACCGAACAGGGCGAGAGCCTGCTGGCCGAGCTCCACAAGGCGGGTGCCGCTCACGAGCAGCAGGTCTGCCAGGCACTCTCCCCGGAGGAGCACCAGCAGCTGAGCGCGCTGCTCCGGCGGATGGCCGAGCAGCATGGACTCAGCCCGGGAGTGCACCCCGGCTACCGGTCGATCCGGCCCGACCGCCCCCACGTACGCAGTGAGCAGTAGCCGCCCCGGCCAGTGACACGGGCCGGAACGGGAACCGGGGGACGGGCCGCCGCGCCGGTTCGCCGCGCCTCTCAGGCTCCGCCGCCCGGGCGGAGCCGGTGGTGATCGTTGAGCGGGTGGGCCGTGACGTGCGGCCAGTGGAGGAGGTGAGGGAAGTTGGTGCGTTCGATGACCAGAAGGGCGGCGTCGTCCGCGGGGGCCGCGCCGACGTGCGTGACCAGGTCGCGGTGGATGCGGTACAGCAGGGCGTCGGGGCCGCACGCGGGGAAGGAGGCGACCCGCTCGGCGAGCGGGTAGAAGACTCCGCTCGGTGAGCGGGCTTCGGTGACACCGTCGGTGTAGAGCAGCAGGATGTCGCCGGTCTCGAAGATGAACGGGTCGGTGCGGGGGCTTGCGGCGTGCAGCTCGCCCACACCCAGCGGGGGCGCGGAGCGGCGGGTGTGCAGGATGGTGACCTGTTCGCCGTGGACCAGCAGGGGCGGCGGATGGCCGCGGTTGATCATCTCTGCCTGCGGGGCGTGGTCGGGGATGTCGATCAGGACGGCGGTGATGAAGTGTTCGCCGGGGTCGTGCTCGGTGTCGGCGACCTCCTCCAGGTCGCGGTAGACGCTCTCCTCGACGGCGCTGACGAGCTCGGGCAGCGTGGCGCACCGGTGGGCGCCCTCGCGGAACGCGCCCAGCACCACCGACGCCTCGCCGATGGACGCGAGGCCCTTGCCCCGGACGTCGCCGATGAGCACCCGGGTGCAGGGCCCGTCGGCGCGGGCGACCGCGAACAGGTCGCCCCCGATCTGGGTCTCGTCCTCGGCCGCCATATACAGCCAGGCCACCCGCAACGCCCCGATCCGGTGGGGCGGAGGCCGCAGCAGGACCCGCTGCGCCACCTCGGCCACCGATCGTGCCCGGTTCAGCGCCCGGCCACGCCGGTCCTGCACATGGCAGAGGAAGACCACCACAGCGGAGAGCAGGGTCAGGGCGATGATCTGCGCCACGTGGTTGGTGGAGGTCAGGCTGCCCTCGAGGACGGCGATGAATACCTGGGCGGCCACGGCCAGAACCCCGATCAGAGCGGTCAGCCGCGCCTTGGCGAAGGAGGCGGTGACAGCGGGGGCGATGACCAGCAGTGGGCCCAGATGGACATTGGGGCCGGTGCGGAGATCCGCCAGCACGATCAGCACGATCAGCACGAGCGGGATCGCCACCAGCCCACGGCCCGATGGCCGGCCCAGAAGGCGATCCACCGACGCGCGCCGGATGCCCATGTGTCCCTGTTTGCCCGCTGATCATGTGATGTATGTGTCCTTCAGGTCCTTCATTCGCCGGTACGCGGTGCGTCTCCTGGATCCGGGGCTGCCGCCGCCCGGTCAGGCGATACGGCTTCGCCAGTGGTCGCGGCTGGCCCGCGCCGCTTCGAGTCCCGTATCGCCCGCAGGGGCGACGGTCTCCCAGTCGGCGACAGTCCGCTCCAGCAGCGCGCAGGCCTGGCGCGGGTTGCCGGATTCGCCTGTCGCGGAGGCGTGTACGTGCCTGTAGAGCAGGGTCTCGTAATGGGTCGGGCCGAGTTCCCGTACGGCGTCGGAGGCGATGCCCTCGAAGAGGAGGGCCGCCTGCACCGAGCGCCGCGGCCGCCCTGCCAGCCCTAGCGCCTTGACCTGTTCGGCGAAGCGTGCGCGTGCGAGCAGTCCCTGACGGGTGCGGGACGTACCGTGCGCAGGGTTGCGGGCCACGGCGAGGTCACCGCTGGCGCCGAAGGCCCGTTGCAGGGGTGCCGGGAGACGAGCGCCGGGGAGGGTGACGGCGAGGTGCCGGTAGACCGTGGTGAGATCGAGGTGTTCCGGGCCGTCGGGCACGCCTTCGGCCAGCAGCCGCAGCAGAGCGCCGGTGAATCCGGTGAGCTCCTGGCGCTCGGGGCTCAGCGCCTTCCTTGTGCGGCCCACGGCGGTCAGCAGATGGATGTCGGCTGCCGCCGGGGCATCCAGGGCCCGGCCGGAGAAGCAGCAATCGATGATGGCGACCTTGTGCTCGGCCCGTATCTGCCGCATCGCCTGGAAGACGGCGGCGACCGGCAGCGAGGTGCGCTCCGCGCTCCTCTCGTCGTCCACCGAACCGGGCAGCGCCAGGCACAGCCGTTGGTCCTCGCCGAGAACTCCATGTCCCGCGAAGTAGAAAAGGCACAGGTCGAGTGCTGCCCCGCCGGGGGCGGGGAGCAGCCTCAGCACATCAGCGGGGACCTGCGGGTCGATCCGGCAGTGAACGGCGCTGGGATCGAGAAGGCCCAGCGGCCCGGTGAGCCGGGCGGCCAGGGCAGCGACACTCGCTTCCGCCTGCGGGAGCGGCGGCAGGGTGCCCGGCACGACATGGGTGGCCGTACCGACCAGCACGGCAGCCGAACGCAGCCGGCCGGGAACCAGCGGGGGCCATGTCGTCGCGGGCACGGCGCCGCGCTCAGCTCGGGGCGCCGGGGCCGGGGCCGGGGCCGGGGCGGAGGCCGGGGCCAGGGTCCAGGAACTGCCGCAACTGCTGCTGCACGACTGCGGCTTCCTCGACGCTGCCCGCCGACAGTTCGACGCAGGCGCCGTCCGGCCTGGTCACCTTGAAGCTCACCCGCCGGGACCTGACCCGTTCAACCAGCCAGACGAAGAGCCCGCCGACCAGCGCGTCCGCCAAGGGGCCCGCCGCACTCAGCACCTCCGCGGCGTCCGCCAGGCCGCCCTGTTCGCCCGGTGCGGGCGGCACCATGCGGAGCCGGGCCGAGCCGCTGAGGTCCTCGTCGTCGTTCAGCCACTTGGCGAGGGAACGGGCGAGTTCGTCGGCCTCACCGGCCGGTCCGTCGAACTCGAAGGCGGTGGCGTTCAAGAGGGGTCTCCTGGTCCGAAGGTCGGGGCGTGCGGATCACCTTGTACGGGGACGGAAGCCGGCCTGGCCGGCGGTGCTTCCGACCGCCGGGTGGTGACGAACAGCGGCGGCCGGCCCGGGATTTCGTACGGGAAACGAAAGGCGGCCGAGGCCTGCGGCAGATCGACGAGGTCGGCCAGGACCTTCTCCCGCTCGCCCAGCGGCTGCGGCACCTCCTGCCGGTAGGCGGCGTCCAGCCAGGTGCGGTGGAGCCCGGTTACGTTGGTCCAGGCCGCCTCCGACTCCGGCGGCGGGACCGCCCTGGCCACCGCCCCACCGTCGAACGTGGCATTGAGCGGGGAGATGGTGGCCGCGAGCAGTTCGGCGAGGTGCAGGGGTGCAGCGCCCACGGCCGCCAGGGAGATCCGCATCCGATAGGCACGGCCCGAGCAGACGCGCAGCGCGTCCTGGTAGAGCGGCGCGGCCCGGAGCGCGAACGGATCGGGCGCGATGTACTGCTGGTAGATCGGGTTCGGCTGTCCCGGCCGGCACAGCCTGCCGTACTCCTGGGCCAGGAAGCGGAGGTAGGAGTGCAGGTCCTGCGGCGGCGCGTACGGCTCCAGGCAGACGCCGATCACTGTCGGGTCCGCCTGGCGCGCCAGCGCGTCCCACACCGGCTCCCAGCTCACAGCGTCCCCGACAAGCGGGGAGACCGCCACTCCCAGGGAGAAATCGGTGTCGCGGCGGTTCAGCCAGGCCCAAGTGAGGCGCTTGCGCACCTCGGCGAGGCCGCCCGGAGCGCGTTCGAAAGGCACAAGCGCCGTATGCAGCTCCTGGCTGTCCTCGATCGGCTGAACGCGGACATGGCGGGGGGCGCTCGACAGGGCGTCACGCAGGGCGAGCGCGGCGGCCGAGGCGGAGGCGGCGTCCCTTCCGTGCATCCGGCACAGCAAGGTGCAGGAGACGCCGCCTCCTGGAGGCCTGGCATAGCGGAGCTCGAAGCTGCGGCCATCGGGCCGCCAGTGCTGCGACAGCCAGACCTGCTCCAGGGAGGCCGCCTCTATCCGCCGTTGGGCTTCCGGAAGGCCGACATGCGCGCCGTTCTCGGAGATCGCCGGTTCCGGTTCGAGCCGGAGCCCGGCCCAGGCCCAGGCTCCCTGCGGCCCGGCAGAGACAAGGACGCTCATCCGCCGTTGGCGTACCCGCTGCCGGGGCCCCACTGCGGTTGCCCAGGCTGGTTCGGGAACTGTCCGGTGCGCGGGGGAACGGTGGGCGGGGCGACGGGAGGCGACGGGATGTGGCCCGTGGCGGGCGGGGCGGCAATGCCTCCCCCCGTCGGCGCGCCCTCAAGGGCGACCATCAGGCCTTCCCGGCAGGCGAGATGGACCGCCTCGCGCATGGCGCGGGCGCCCTCGCTGCGCAGCAACTGGTGCTCGATCTCGTTCTCGCCCTTCATGCTGCGGACCAGGTCGCCGATGAACTGGCCGATCAGTTCCGTGCCACGGCGCGACCGCCACATCATCCAGCCGAGGTAGAGGCTACTGCCGTAGTTGAAGACGGAGATATACGCGGTGTAATGGCGCTCATTGAGCGTCAACCGAGTGCCGAAGCTCTTCGGCGTGATGGGGTAGTTGCGGGTGCTCAGGGTGCGGGCGATCGTCCCGTAGACCGATTCGGCCCGGTCATGACGGTCTGCCAGCAGCACCCGCCACTCGCCGATCGGCTCCGGCAGCCTGGACAGAAGCAGCACGACCCAGAAGACGACGAAGGAGGCCACCCCCGCGAACACGAACCAGCCAATACCGGAGCCGTTGCCGCTGCCCGAGGACTGCGTGCCGAAGCCGGATGTGGAGGAATCGCTGATGCTGGAGGCCAGCACGATGAAACCGATGAAGGCGGGGATCAGGTAGACAACGAACGAGACGACGGCGGCTCGCACCCACAGCTGGAAGATGACCTTCCCGTCGACGCTCTCGTTGAGGTACATCTCGATGTGCCGGTGGCGCAGCGTCTTGTCGAGGTAGGCGGCATTTCCGTCACCGCCCCGCCAGCCCGGAAGCGGCGTCTCATTACCAGTGATCATGTTTTCTCCCCCGATACGCAGTGGACCCGGCGGGCCCGTTGCGCTTCCACTTTGGCATACTTTCGCAGCTGTATCACTGGAAGTTATCGCATCATTCCACTCCGTTTCTTCCCTTGGCCACAGGGGCGTTGAGTGTGTGGGGGCGTGCGCTGCTGCTCCCGGGCGCGCAGCAGGAGGTCGAGCTTCTCCTGGATTTCCTCGGCGGTGACGGGCCCGTGCTCTGTTTCGGCCACGGCGTTCGTCGCCGACGCCTCCCACGAACTGCGCAGCCCTCTCGCCGCGATCCGCACCACCCTCGAAGTCGGCCTGGCCCACCCCGACCGGGCCCCCTGGCCGGTCATCGCCGAACGCGCCGCCCAGCAGTCCATCCGACTGGAAGACCTCATCCAGCAACTGCTGCTGCTGGCCAAAGCGGACGAGCAACAGCTATCGGCTCAGCGGCAGCGGGTGGATGTGGGCGTACTCCTTCGGGACGTTGCCACCAGCACCCAGGCCCACCATGTCGACCTCGACATCGACCTCGACGCGGCACCCGGCGCGACTACCGTCGGCAACCCCGACCACCTGCAGCGGCTGTTCCGCAACATCATCGACAACGCGGTCCGCTACGCCCATGGCCGCGTCCTCATCACGGCCACTACCAGCGCCGACGGTGTTCGGGTCGAGGTCGACGACGATGGCCCCGGCATCCCGGCCACCGACCGAGAACGCGTCTTCGACCGGTTCGTGCGCCTGGACAGCAGCCGAGAACGCGGCAGCGGCACCACCGGCCTCGGCCTGGCCATCGCCCGCGAAATCGCCCTCGCCCACCGCGGCCGCATCACCATCGCCGACAGCCCCACCGGCGGCGCCCGAATGATCGTTACCCTTCCGCTCGCTACCACTGCGGCTACAGCCGGCGCACCGCCCAAACGCCCCACCGATGTGTGACTGGCCTGGTGCGGAGCGTGGGAGGATTTGTGCCGTGTGCCTGCACTCTCAGTGATCCGGAGGACGAGCGCTCATGCGCGACGAGAAGATCGGCGATTTCCTGCACCGGCTTGCCGACCGGGTGCCGGCTCCGGGCGGAGGCGCATCGGCCGCGCTGCACGCGGCTCAGGCCGCGGCTCTGTTGGGCATGGTCGCCCGCTACAGCACCGGGGAGAAGTACGCCGGCCACCGGCTGACCATCGAGCGGATCATTGCCGAGACCGACGAACTGCGGACCACCGCAGTGCAACTGGCCGAGGACGACGCGGCGGCGTTCACCGCCGTCACCGACGCCTACAAGCTCCCCAAGGCGACGGATGAGGAGAAGGCCGCCCGCTCGGCGGCTGTCGCAGCGGCCCTGATCGGTGCGGGCAAGCCCCCGGCCGAGGTCATCGCGGTGGCGCAGATCGTGGTCGAGCTGGCCGAGGAGCTGCTGCCGATCGGCAACCGCAACGTCATCACTGATGTGGCCGCCGCCACGGAGGCCGCCCGGGCGGCGGCCACCACAGCCCGGGTCAATGTCGAGATCAACCTCGGCGGCATCAAGGACGTCACCGCCCGCGCCGAACTGGCTGCTGAAGCCGACAAGGTCGACGACATCGCCGCCCGCGCCGAGCAGGTCACCGCTGCCGTCCGTAAGGAGATCAGCAAGTGAGCGCCACAGTCCTGTCCGGCAGGGAACTCGCCGCCGCTATCCGTACCGAGACCGCCGCCAAGGCCGCCGGGCTGGCCGAGGCCGGGACACCGCCCCGGCTGGCGGTGGTGGTCGCCACGGCGGACGAGTCCAGTGCCTGGTACGTCCGCTCGATCGCCAAGGCGGCCGAGAAGGTCGGCATCACCTGCGACATCGTCGACCTCGGTGGTGACGCCGCCACGGAGACGATCCGCACGGCACTGGTCGATCTCAGCGCGGACGACACGATTCACGGCATCATCCTGCAGACGCCGCTCCCCGCTGGGGCCGCCCTGGAAGACCTGGCCTCGGCCATCGCGTTCGAGAAGGACGTGGACGGCGCCAACCCGCTCTCGCTCGGCCGTCTGGTGGCCGGCCTTCCGGCGTTCGCTCCGGCGACCGCCGAGGCCGTGGTCGCGATCCTGGATCACCACAAGGTCGAGCTGACCGGCCGCCATGTCGCCGTGGTCGGCCGCTCCACTGTGGTCGGCAAGCCCGCCGCACACCTGCTGCTGGACAAGAACGCCACTGTCACGGTCTGCCACTCGCGCACCGCAGACCTGCCCGCCGTCACGTCGTCGGCGGACGTGGTGGTCGCCGCGGTCGGCCGGGCCGGGCTGATCACCGCCGAGTACGTACGTGCCGGAGCGATCGTCGTGGACGTCGGTACCAACCCCACCGACGGCGGCGGCCTGGCCGGCGACGTGGACGCGGTATCCGTCACCGAGCAGGCCGGGGGCCTGACCCCGGTCCCGGGCGGAGTCGGACCGGTCACCACCGCCCTGTTGCTGCAACACACCGTGCGGGCCGCCGCCGTTGACCGGTGAATACCGGCCGCGCTGCCACCGACCGGTTGCCGACTGGAGTCGGCCGGTCATTCTACGTTCTATAAGTGACGGGTCACCTGTAGAAGTTCCACCAATGAAAAGTCTCCTTCTGAAGGGACGGCCGCCCGGGTACGGCGCGGACCAGGTCGTACGTCAGACCGTGCCGCGGTCCGCGTTCCCCTCCGGCAGCGGCTCGAGGAGCCGGACGTCGGTCGGCACGGCCAGAGCGCCGTCGAGTTTCGCGGCGAGCGCGGTCAGCGCTGCCGCCGCGGAGTGGGTCTTCAGTGCCTGCGCCGAGGCCCATTTCTCCACCATGACGAACGCACCGGACCGGGCCCGGTGCAGCGCGTAGATCAGGCAGCCCGGCTCGTCGTGCACCGCCGGGATCGCCTCCCGCAGGGCCTTCTCGACGTCGGCCTCGCGGCCCTCCGCGGGCGTGATCGTCGCGACCACCACCACGGCCTTGTCGTCCGTACCGCTCATCAGTTTCCTCGATCCGCTCGCAGGGCTGTCATGGCCCATACTGGCTGACGCGCGCCATCCCGGCCTGGCCGGGGCCGACGGCACCGGCCGGCAGAGGAGAGTCAGCAAGCAGCACCGATGTCGCCGCGCCTTGAGCGGGGCGTCGAGCGAGGGAAACCCCTCAGGCCCAGTGCCACACCTGGTTGCTGCTGCCCGCACACCCCCATCCCTGGACCTTCTGACCGTTCTGGCCGGAGGCAGGGGCGTACGCGTCCAGGCAGAAGCCGTCCGGGACGCTGACCAGCGTCCCGCCGCGGGAGGGGTCGGGGGTGCCGAGGGTCCACCTCTGGGCGCTCAGCCCGTCGCAGTTCCGGCCGCGGATCGGCTGGCCGTTCTTGCCGACGGTGCCGATGTCGGCGTCCAGGCAGCGGTGGTCGCCCTGGTTGACGATGGTGTACCGGGAGCTCTGACCGGGCACGTGGTACAGCGCCCACTTCTGGTTGCGGGCGGCCGTGCACTGCCACACCCGGACGCTCTGGCCGTTCGCGGGGCCGGAACCCGCGTCGAGGCAGCGGCCGACATCGGTCGCGTGGACGGACTCGGTCACGGTCAGCGCGCCGACCCGGACCGGACCGGGAGGCTGGCTGTAGAGGTACTTCTTGGTCTGTGCGCCGACCTTCCCGTCGGCGGCGACCCCGGCCTCGGTCTGGAAGACCTTGACCGCGGCGAGGGTCTCCGCTCCGAACTGCCCGTCGACCGCGAGGTTCAGGCCGTAGCCGACGAGGAGGGTCTGCAGAGCCGTGACGCAGTTCTTTCCGCCGGCCTCCGAGGTGATCTGGGCGGGGCACGAGCCGGATCGGATGTCCAGGGACGAGGAATCCTGCGTAGCCGCCGGCTTCACGGCAGCCGGCGGCACGGCCGCCTTCGATGCCGTGGCTGTGGGCGTCGGCTCGGTCGCACTCGGCGAGGTGCCGGGCGCCTCGGTCCGGATGCCCGTCGCGGCCGGGGAGGACCTGGGTCCGTGCTGGGCGGAGGCCTGGTCGCCGCCCGGCTGCAGCAGCGCCACTGCGGCGCCCCCGGCGGCCAGGACGGCCACCCCTGCTACGGCGGCGGCCCACACGTTTCTGCGCTTCCTGGGAGCGGACGCGGCGGGCGCGGCAGTCGCGGCGGGCGGGTCCGTGGCCGCGGGCGGAGCGGCGGGCGGCTTGTCACGGGCGGATGAGCTGCTCCGGGCGGGACGAGGCGGGCTCCCGGCCGGCGCGGACAGCTGGTGCCCGATGGCCGTCCTGAACACCTGCCCCGGTGCCGGACGTCGTTCGGGGTCCTTGTCCAGGCAGGCCCGGATGAATACGGCCAGGTCCGGGTCGATGGCCGCCACCTTGTCGAGGACTTCCTCCCGCGGCGGTTCGGAGGCGACCCGGTGCAGGACGTCGGCGCCCGGGTCCTCGCCGAACGGCGCCTTCCCGACGAGGGCGTACGTGAGGGTGGAGGCCAGCGAGAAGACGTCGGACGCGGCCGTCACCTGTTGGCCTACGGCCTGTTCCGGGGACATGTAGGCGGGTGTGCCCAGGTGTTGGCCGGTGGCGGTGACCGCGCTGCTGCCGGCGGCCTGGACGACACCGAAGTCGATCACGCGGGCGCCGTCGGCAGCCAGGATCACATTGGACGGCTTGAGGTCGCGATGAACGATCCCCGCCCGCCACATGGCCTCGATCGCGCGTCCCAGGTCGGCCATCAGCCGCCAGGCCGCCGCCGCATTGATCGGCCCGCGCGCGGTGACGGCCTCGGCGAGGGTCGGCCCGGGTGTGTACTCGGTGGCCACCCACACCAGGGCCTCGTCGCAGCCGCTGCCCATCAGCTGCGCGGTGTGCGCACTCTGGACACGGGCCAGCGCGTCGATCTCCCGCTCGAAACGCTTGCGGAAGCGCGGGTCCTCCGCGTACTCGGACCGGAGCACCTTGACCGCGGCTAAGTCGCGCGCGCCGGTGGCGCCCCGGCCCAGATAGATCCGGCCCGTCCTGCCGCTGCCGAGCACCGACACGATGAGATACGGGCCGACCCGCTCGGGGTCGTCCTCACGCGGGGGGATCGTGGGCGGCGGTTCTACGCCGGCCGCCGCGTAGGCCATCGCACCTAACCGGCTGCGGTTGTGGTCTGGCATGGGAGTCCCGGATCTCTCAGGTGGCTGATGTGGGCGCGAGAGTAGCGCAGCCGCGTCTTCCTCCGCCCGCCCGGCCTCATCTGCGACTACGGCTGCGACTACGGTGCCGGCTGCGGCTTCGGGTCGTCAGCCGCTGAAGCCTGTGGCCCGGGAGCACCGGCGCGCAATCCGTCCATGACGAGGTCCAGGAGCCGTCCGGCGCGGGACCGCCAATCCCCGTTGGGGTCGATCTGCCAGAGGCCGCCGATGGCGAGCACGAGGTCGTCGGCATCCAGCCCCGGGCGGATGGTGCCGGCCTCCTGGTTCGCTTTCAACAGGGTCGCGATGGTGGAAGTCACCGGGCCGTGTGACAAGCCGGCGAAGCTGCCGTTCGAGCAGGTCGCCCTGCGCATCGCGTCGGCCAGGCCGGCTTTGGTCATGGCGTACTGGGCGAGGCGGTCCATCCACTCGCGTAGCGCCTGGTCGGGTGGGCGGGTTTCCAGCAGCCGGGCCGCGGTGTCGACGACCTGCTGGACTTCGTGTTTGTAGACCTCCAGCACGAGGGCCTCGCGGTTGGGGAAGTTACGGTAGAACGTGCCCTGCCCGACGCCGGCCCTCTTCGCGATCGAGGTCAGCGAGGCCTCGCCCGACTGGGTCAGCGCCTCCAGCGCCACCTCTAGAATGCGTTCGCGATTCCGTTGCGCGTCCGAGCGCAGTCGCTCGTTTCTCTTCTGCTGCACTCGTCCTCCTTATCCAGATTCACGATCCAGATTCACGACCGGGGCGGGGTTGCTAAGCGGACAGCTGTCCGATAGCTTCGAGGAAGCGGATGGTTGTCCGCTTAGGTTCACCATAGGGCAGGCGCGGTCGGTGCGGGACGCCTCCCGACGGCTACCGGGGCCGCCGAGGGGACCGGCCCGGGCGGCAGACGTACGATCACTTCCGCGTGGCGAGGTCCGTTCGAAGCCCCGGTGGACAACCCCGGCATCGGGGGCCGCCGCTCGACGCCCGCACCACATACTCGAAAGAAGGCTGAACATGGCCCTATCGACGTCCAGCGCCATCACCCTGAACATCAACGGCGAGAAGTACACGCTGCCCGTCGACCATCGCACCACCCTGCTCGACGCGTTGCGTGAGCATCTCGATCTGACCGGTACCAAAAAGGGTTGTGACCAGGGCCAGTGCGGTGCTTGTACGGTGCTGCTCGACGGCCGCCGTGCCGTCGCCTGCCTGCAGCTCGCGGTCGCCGCCGAGGGGCGCGCGATCACCACCATCGAGGGCGTGGCGGACGGTGACCGGCTGCATCCGGTGCAGCAGGCGTTCATAGACCTCGACGGTTACCAGTGCGGCTACTGCACCCCGGGTCAGATCTGTTCGGCCATCGCGGTGATCGAGGAGCACGCGGCGGGCTGGCCGAGCGCCGCGACCGCCGACGTACGGCCCGAAGCGGGAGTGCCGCCGCTCGACGCCGAGGAGATAAGAGAGCGGATGAGCGGCAACCTGTGCCGTTGCGGCGCGTACGTGTCGATCGTGAAGGCAGTCGCGCGAGCGGCTGAAAGCGCACAGACTTCGGCGGTGACGGCATGAGGGAATTCGGCTACCAGCGCGCCACCGACGTCCCCGGCGCCGTCGCCCTGCTCGGCGCCGACCCCGAGGCGCGCTACCTCGGCGGCGGCACCAATCTCGTCGACCTGATGAAGACCGGGGTGGAGAAACCCGCGCTGCTCATCGATGTACGTGAGCTCCCCCTCGACCGGATCGAGGTCACCGAGGGCGGCGGCTTGCGCATCGGCGCGACCGTCACCAACAGTGACCTCGCCGCCGATCCAGAAGTGCGGCGCCGCTACCCGGCCTTGGCACAGGCCGTACTGGCCGGCGCCTCGGGCCAGTTGCGCAATATGGCCACGGTCGGCGGGAATCTCCTCCAGCGCACCCGCTGCGGCTACTTCGCCGACACGACCAAGCCGTGCAACAAGCGCGTTCCGGGCAGCGGCTGCCCCGCCATCGCGGGCGAGCACCACAACCACGCCATCCTCGGCGCCTCCGCGCACTGCGTGGCCACCCACCCCTCGGACATGGGGGTGGCGCTCACCGCCTTCGACGCCGTCGTGTCGTACGAGACGGCTGACGGGCCCGGCGAACTGCCGCTGGCGGAGTTCTATCTGCCCGTGGGCGACACCCCGCACCTGGAGACGGCGCTGCCGCCCGGCGCGCTGATCACCGGCGTCACCCTGCCGCCCGCTCCGGTCGCCGCCGCCTCCCGCTACCGGAAGGTGCGCGAGCGCGCCTCGTACGCGTTCGCGATCGGCTCGATCGCCGCCGCCCTCGACATCCAGGACGGCGTGATACGTGACGTGCGCCTCGCCTTCGGGGCGGTCGCGTCCAGGCCCTGGCGGGCCCTGGAGGCCGAGCGGGTGCTGACCGGCGGTCCGGCGACCGCCGAGGCGTTCGCCGCCGCCGCCGACGCCGAACTGGCGGCCGCCGAGCCGCTGCCCCACAACGGGTACAAGGTGGCCCTGACGCGCAACCTCGTCGTGGCCATGCTGACCGAGCTCACCCAGGAGGCCGCCCGATGACCACGACGACCGGAACAACCGCTACGGCCACCGCGGCGACGCCGGCCGTCGGCACCTCCCACACCCGCATGGAGGGCCGGGCCAAGGTCACGGGAGCGGCCCGCTACTCCGGCGAGATCCCCTTCGCGGAGCTCGCCCACGGCTGGCTGGTCCTGTCCACCATCGCCCGCGGCCGTATCCGCTCCGTCGAGTCCGGGCCCGTACTGGCGATGCCCGGTGTCCTGGCCGTCCTGCACTACGGGAACGCGCCGCACCTGGAGGAGGTGGTGGGCCTGTTCGGGCCCAACCCGGTGATCCAGGTCTTCCAGCACGACCGTGTGCCGCACGTCGGCTGGCCGGTGGCACTGGTCGTCGCCGAGACCTCCGAGCAGGCCAGGGAAGCCGCCGACGCGCTGGTCGTCAGTTACGACCAGGAGCCGCACGACGTCGCGTTCTCCGCCGGGCACCCCGGTATGTACACGCCGGACAACACCCTCATGCTCCTGGCGGAGACGGAGAAGGGGGACATCGAGACCGGACTCGCCGCGTCCGCCGTCGTGGTGGACGAGGAATACACCACGCCGGAGGAGCACCACAACGCGATGGAGCCGCACGCGGCGATGGCGCGCTGGGACAGCGGCCGGCTCGAGGTCGTCGACTCCAACCAGGGCGCCTTCATGGTGGCGCAGGACCTCGCGAAGCTGTTCTCCCTAGATCCGGCGTCGGTACGGGTGCGGTCCGAGCACGTCGGCGGCGCCTTCGGGTCCAAGGGCTCGACCCGACCGCAGACGGTGCTCGCCGCGATGGCGGCGACCGTCATCAACCGCCCGGTCCGGGTCGTACTGACCCGCCGTCAGATGTTCTCGCTGGTCGGCTACCGCAGCCCGACGGCGCAGCGGGTCAGGCTCGGTGCCGACGCCGACGGGCGGCTGCGCGCCTTCGACCACCAGGCGGCCTGCCTCACATCGACCGTTCACCAGTTCGTCGAGCGGTCCGCCGCCTACGGGCGGGTGATGTACGACGCCGACGCGCACCACACCGTCAACCGCGTCGTACGACTCGACGTGCCTACTCCGAGCTGGATGCGCGCGCCGGGGGAGGCACCGGGCTCGTTCGCGCTGGAGTCCGCGATGGACGAACTGGCCGAGAGGTGTGGCGTGGACCCGATAGCGCTCCGCACCCGCAACGAGCCGGACGTCGGGCCCGTCTCCGGGCTGCCGTTCAGCAGCCGCAATGTGCTCGGCTGCTTCGAGGAGGGCGCCCGCCGGTTCGGCTGGGCGGACCGGGACCCGCGTCCCGGAGTACGCCGCGAAGGCCGCTGGCTGCTCGGGACCGGTACGGCGGCGGCCACGTACTCGGCGGGGGTCGCCGGGTCCACGGCGGCCGTGACGGCCGAGGCGGACGGCACCTTCACCGTACGGATCACCGCGGCCGACATCGGGACCGGGGCGCGGACCGCGCTGACCCAGATCGCCGCGGACGCGCTGGAGGTGGAGCTGGGACGCGTCCGGGTGAAGATCGCGGACAGCGACTTCGGCCAGGCGATGCTCGCCGGCGGCTCGATGGGCACCCGATCCTGGGCCTGGGCGATCACCGTCGCGGCGAGCGAACTGCGGGCCCAACTGGCCCTGACCGGCGACATCCCGCCGGAAGGCATCACCGCACGGTCGAACACCGCAGAGGCCGTCAGCGCGCTGGAGAAGCGCGAACGGCACTCCTTCGGTGCGCAGTTCGCCGAGGTCGCCGTCGATGTGACCAGCGGCGAGGTACGCGTACGGCGCATGCTCGGAATCTTCGCCGCGGGCCGGGTGGTCAACCCACTGACCGCACGCAGCCAGCTCATCGGCGGAATGACCTGGGGTATCTCCATGGCGCTGCACGAGGAGGCGATCAGGGACCAGGCGTCGGGCGGCCTCGCCAATGGCGACCTCGCGGGCTATCACTTCGCCGCGAACGCCGACGTACCGCTCATCGAGGCGGACTGGGTGGACGACCCGGACACCCACGACCCGACCGGGATCAAGGGCCTCGGCGAGGTCGGCATCGTGGGAGCCGCGGCGGCGATCGCCAACGCGGTCTGGCACGCGACCGGCGTACGCCACCGGCACCTGCCGATCCGGCCCGACCGGGTGCTGCTGGCGGGAACCGGGGACAACCGGGCCGGCTGAGTCCAAGGGCCACCCGGGGCAGGTCCCCGGGTGGCCTGCCCCGCTGCGCCAGCGCCCCACAAACCACGAGGAGACCGAGATGCTGGACATCGCCGATGAATTGGACCGGTGGGTCGAGCAGGGCCGGGACTTCGCCGTCGCCACAGTCGTGGCCGTCAGCGGCAGCGCACCCCGTCAACCCGGCGCAGCCCTGGCCGTCGACAGCCACGGCACGGCCATCGGCTCGGTCTCCGGCGGCTGCGTGGAAGGAGCGGTGTACGAGCTGTGCGCCCAGGCGCTCCAGGACGGCGAGACCGTGCTCGAGCGATTCGGCTACAGCGACGAGGACGCCTTCGCCGTGGGACTGACCTGCGGCGGGGTCATCGACATCCTTGTCACGCCGGTGCGCGCCGACGCTCCGGGCAGAAAGGTGCTCGCGGCGGCGCTGTCGGCCGCCGCCCGGGGGAAGGCCCTGGCAGTCGCCCGGGTGGCCGAAGGCCCGGCCGAACTGCTCGGCAGGCCCCTGCTCGTACTCCCCGACGGATCGTACGAAGGCGGCCTCGGCGGCCACCCGGAGCTGGACCGCACAGCCGTGGGCGAGACCCGTGCCATGTTGGACGCGGGCCGCACCGGCACTCTCGTCATCGGAGAGAGCGGATCGCACTGCGGACGTGCGCTGACGCTGCTCGTCGAGTCGAGCGTGCCGCCACCGCGCATGATCGTCTTCGGCGCCGTCGATTTCGCCGCGGCGCTGGTGCGCACGGGCAAGTTCCTCGGCTACCACGTGACCGTGTGCGACGCCCGCCCCGTCTTCGCCACCCGGGTCCGCTTCCCGGAAGCCGACGAGATCGTGGTCGACTGGCCGCACCGCTACCTTGAGCACACCGGGACCGACGGCCGTACGGTCCTGTGCGTTCTCACCCACGACGCCAAGTTCGACGTCCCCCTGCTGGAGCTGGCCCTGCGGCTGCCCGTCGCGTTCGTCGGCGCGATGGGCTCGCGCCGCACCCACGAGGACCGCAACCGCAGGCTCCGCGAAACCGGCGTCACCGAACTCGAACTGGCCAGGCTCCATTCGCCCATCGGCCTCGACCTCGGAGCCCGCACACCCGAGGAGACCGCCCTCTCCATCGCGGCAGAGATCGTCGCCGCCCGGCGTGGCGGCACGGGCGTCCCGCTGACCGGCGCGCACACGCCGATCCACCACGACGCGGCGGAGCACGGAACCGCTGAGGCCAGGCCGAACGCGGCCGGATCCCTCGGCTCGGTCGCCTGACGGCCGGCACGGCCGACGCCGGTGGGTTGCGGGGGGTCGTGCCGCCGACCACCTTCGTGCCCGAGGCCTCATCGTTGACCTGGTGATCCGGTGAGCTGGGCGCGGAGCAGGGTGGTGTCAGTGCCCGGTTTGGCACCGAAGGGCTGACGGCGTCCCTCCAGATAATTGTCAGTACGATGCCTTGCCGGGCTTCGTACTCCCAGCACTGTTCAGCGCTTGAGGTGCAGGTCCGCTTCCTGCACACCCAACTCGTTTGCCAGCGAGCGCAACGGGTCAGACGGTGGCTGGCTCATGGTCATCAGGTCGGCGACGAGTTGCTTCACCACGCCGCGAGGACACGCACACGCCATGGCCGTAGACCCCGCCGAGACCAACCAGGCCCACCACTACGAGATCACCGCCGCCATGAACGCCGTAGTCCGCGCTGTACGGTTGAGGCGGTGCAGGCAGTGCGGGCGGAGGGGGACGCCGTTACGTCGTGGCGGCGTCCCCCTCCGGGAGACGGTTATCGGTGGTAGGTCACCGGCGAGTTGCTGGTGGTGCCGGTCGCGGCGAACGCCTTCACACGCCGCTGGAGGGCCCGTACGGATTCGGGCGTGACGGCGGGAACGGCCGCGTTCCTCGTTACCTGGGGCTTGCCTCGGTTCATTACGTACCTCCGTCGCATCGGTTCCGCGCATGTGGCGGCCACGGCAACAACGCTACGGAGCAGGGCAGTTGGACCTCAATGAAGTTGCATGAGGTTGCGCGGGGATTAGCCGAGGTCGTTGATCGCCGACGTGATCAGAGCGCGTGCCTTCGCCCCGTAGACGGCGAGTGCCTGCAATTGGGTGAATGCCTTCACGTATGTGGCGACCTCGCTGGGCGCGCGCACAGTGACGTCCGCCGTTAGCAGCTCGACCTGCACCAGCTGGTCGTCGTAGATGTAGCACGCCTCCAGCGGCCACATACGGCGGGACGCCGTGAACGGGATGACGCCCAGGGAGACCGATGGCAGCGACATCACGGCCAGGAGCTGGCCGAGCTGACCGGCCATCGTCTCGTGGTCGCCGATGCGGTAGCGCAGGACCGATTCCTCGACGAGAAGGGCGAAGCGGCGGTGTCGGTCGCGGACGACGTGCGATCGGGCCATACGGGCTTCCACAGCCTCCGGGACGTCATTCGGGATGCCGCGGAAATCGGTGATCGCCGAGAGCAGTGCGGTGGCGTAGCCAGGGGTTTGGAGAAACCCGGGAACGACGTCTGAGGAGTAGACGCGGAAGTGTCTGGTGCGCTCGTAGAGCGGGATGTACGACTCCTGGAGACGGCGCAGTCCGGTGCGTTGTTTGCGCTTCCACTCCATGTACATTGACTCGGCCGTGCGGGAGGCAGCGATGAGGTCGGCGGCCTGGTCCTCGGCGCCGCAGACCTGGGTCCAGGCCCGGATGTCGGCATCGGAGGGCGGGGTCTTCGCGTTCTCGATCCGGGAGGACTTCGCCTTGTGCCAGCCGCACCGGACAGCCAGGTCAAGCCCGGTCAGCCCGGCGTCCAGACGTATCTCCTTCAGCCGTGCGGCGACGGCTTCGCGAGCGACCTGGGCGCTGGAGGACGGTGATGAGGGCATGACTGGCTGTCCGGTGATTCGTACTGTCAGACCTGGTAATCCTCGTGCGGCACAGCCCGTTCCCAGACTGCTTCGAACGCGGAACTGCACAGCTTCGCGACGGCCGTGTCGTCGATTACTTCTTGGTCCACCATGACCCCGTCGCCGGTAAAGTGGTTCACGCGGACGAGGCGGTCGTCGAAGAGCCAGAAATCGTTGCCCGGCAACGCGATGTCTGTTGCCCGGCGGCGGGGCAGCCACCGCACCTGCTCCCCGGCCACCACGTTGGCTCGGGTGATGAAGTGCTCGTACCGGATGTACTCAGTGACCGGTTCGGAGACGACACGTGCGCGGCGGACCACGACGCCGCGCGCCACGGCGTCGGAGATCCCTTGGTAGAAGGGATGCCACCACGTTGCCCGGTCGTCCCAGTCGGTGCGGTGCCCGCGCTGCCACGCTTCGAACTCGTCAGCCTCATCGCCGACCGCGTAGGCATCGCGCATCTCCAAATGCACGGCCGACTGGTGGCACTCGGCCAGCATGTCAATGAAGCTGGGCACGCTCTGCGGCATCGCACGCCTCCCTCAAGGCCGGCACCAACCGGGCCGGAATCCGAATCACCGCCTCGTGCCCCGGAATCGGACCGACGGTCAGGCAACCCTCGCGGGTCTCCTCATCGGCCTTCACCCCCTGGAGCACCAGGTCGGCGTTGTCCTCGTCGACAAAGACGGACGGGCAGCCGTCCTTCCCTGACTCAGGATCCTTCGCGACGACGCCAGGCGTTTGTCGATGGTCTGCTCGCTCTGGTCCCTGTGGATGATTACACCGCCGACACCGCCCGCATTCATGCTCGCTTGCTTGCGCACGTGCGGCGTAGTGGGAAGCCGCGGGGCGCACATGATCTGACCATCGCGGCCATCGCTGCGGCCACGGCGCGCACCGTTGTCACTACCGATGCCAAGGCGGCCTTTGATGACCTCCCTGGTGTACACGCCATCATCTTGTAAATGGCCACCGTCCTTCCTGCCGAGCAAGACTCGGGGAGTTGTGATGGCTGGCGTGCTACAGCCGTGCCAGATGCAAGGGTCAGCCACGGTCAACAGCGGTCAGCCGCGGCTACAGGTACCGCATCAGGCTTGCGGGTCTCAGCAAGCTGGTGGCCGCGGGCCTCGGCCAGAAGACGGCGGGCCCCGGGGAATCTCTCCGGCTTGACACCACCACTGGAGCTCCGCGCGGGTCACCGGGCGGTGAGCCGGCGGGAGCGTACCGCCGTGTGGATGAGCCAGCCGAATGACGCACCTACGGCGTACCAGAACAGGTCGGGCGGGTTGAAGGTGGATCCCAGGACGAGGCGCGCGAGGACGCTCCGCGCGGACAGTTCCGAGGGCACCCCGGTGAGCTGCAGGAGTTCGACGGTCCAGCTGATTCCCACCGCGATCCCGGCCGCCATCGCGGGCTTCAAGCGGGGCGCGACCGCGACAACGAGCGTCTGGACCAGGACGGTGTAGAGGGCGTCCCCGGCGGACTTGGCGACGTCGCCCTCCACGCCGGCCGTGATTGCCAACCCCGCGGTCACCGTCGCCGCGGCCGCTCCGGAGGCCAACAGGCGGGTGCGTAATGGGCTGTCACGCCCCTGACGAGCACTCATCCGGGACACTCTATGGTCAGCGGGCGCTGACCACCCACGCCAAGGTCAGCACGGGGATGCTTCCCAGGAGCCAGCCGGCGAGCAGGCGGGCGCGCAGGGTGTCGTAGCGCTGCTGGTATTCCGTCCGCAGTTCGTGCACTCGCCCGGCCACGTGCTGAAGCGAGTCGCGGGTGATGGCGGTCTGGTCCTGGATGTAACGGCGTTCGATGTCCTCGCGCAGGGCGGCGGTCAGCCAGCCGATCGCGTCGCAGAAGGCGGGGGCCGGCAGATGCTGATTCTCGATCCGCGCACCGGGCAGGTCCTCGGACTCGAAACCACCTTCACCAAGGACGACGACGAGTACAAGGTGAAGGCCGGTGACGTCATGTCGTACGAGGCGTGGCTGACCTGACAGGTCCGAACGACGCCAGAGCCGCCCGGCCGCCCTCGCGCGGCGCGCGGACCGGTTGCGGGCAAGCGACCGCTCAAGGTGGGGCAAAACATATGGCTGCTTCCCGCATAGCCCGCGTAAACACTTCCTCGGGCCCGTTCCGGGCTGAGATACTGCGGGTCGCGTATACGAACGGGGGCAGCGGGATGGGCGGCGGCAGCGCGCAGTTCGGGGTCAACCCGGAGGTGTTGACCGAGCTGGCAGGCAAGTTCGGAGGAGAGTCGCGGGGCCTGGCCAAAGAGGTCGGTACGTTCTCGGCGGGCGCCTCCGGTGTCGGACAGGCATTCGGCCTGCTCGGGGCCTGCGACGGGGCGACGGCGAAGTACCAGCAGCTGCTCGACAGCACCGTCAAAGCGCTCGGGCAGTTGTCCAAGGCGCTGGCGGGCGATGAGCGGGGGCTGCGCATCAACGCGACCAACTACTCGGCCTCGGACCAGGCCGCGGTCGAGTACCTCCGGTCCGTGACCCGGTAGGGGCGGGCGTGAGCGTCAATAGCTGGATAGACGGCAAGGTCCTGGGGATCCTCCAGGCATGCGGCGTGGAACTGCCCGGCGGCGACGGCGAGGCCCTGCGGTCGATCGCCCGCAGCTGGGACGCCATGGGAACCGAGTTGACCGGCATCAGAGGAGCCCTCGATCTCGCCGTCGAGAATGTCGACCACCAGGGCTGGCACGGCGATGCGCGCGACGCCTTTGAGAAGCACTGGCAGAAGCAGAAGAAGGTTATCGACGAGGTCGCGGGGAACTTCCACCAGATCGCGGCGGGACTGCGGTCGTACGCCGACGAAATCGACCGGATCAACGAGTCGATCATTGACATCTGCGTCCAGATCGCCGAGATGGAGGTGGCGGGCGCCGCGCTGTCCTTCTTCACCGGCTTCCTCTCCGACCTCGTCGCCAACACGGCCGTGGCCGAGCGGATCGCCAAGGTCGTCGACCTGGTCGAGCTGTTCTCGTCGGCGGCCGAGAAGGTGGCCACCCTGCTGGAACGGTTCGCCGCGCTCAGCGCCGAACAGGCGGCGACGCTGGCGGAGGTGCTCTCCACGGTGGCCCGGTTCGGCGCGGACTTCGCTACGAAAGGTGCCGAGAGCTTCGCCACCAACTTCGTCGCCGACTCGGGCAGCATGATGCTGAACCAGACGCTCAGCGGTCAGCCGGTCACGGTCGGCCAGGATCTGTCCACCGGTAGCCGCGAGGCCCTGGGCACGGCCGCGTTCACCGCGGGCGGTGCGTCGCTGGCGGAAAGCGCCCATCTGACGGGCACGGTCGGCAACATCCTCCGTGGTGAGGGCCGGCTCGGCACCACAGTCAACGGCGCGCTCGGCAACATCAGCGGCGGCGTTACGGCGGACGTGTCCAACCACCAGGATGGCTCGGTCATCGCGCAGGACGCCCTGACGAACGCCGCCACGGGCTCCACCGGGAACGCCGCCAACGATGCCCGTTTCGGACACCTGGAGGAACACGGCAGCCTGGGCGGCGAGAACCTCAGCGAGCGGGCCAAACTCACCGACGCCGCGTACAAGAACTCCTCCGGCACCGGTCTGAACACGGCGGTCTACGCCGCGGGCTCCGGGATCGAGTCGGACGTCCAGCAGCTCGCCGAGGGGGAGTGACGCGTGCACAAGGCTGTGATTCTCGCGGGTGTCGCGCACAACAACCCGAACTTTTCCCCCGGCTGGGCCGGCTTCTTCGGAATGGTCGCTCTGCTCGCCGGGATCGGCGTCGTGCTCGTAGGCCTGTTCATGGTGAAAACCTTCCGGCGCAGCGCCGAGCCGCCACGCGGCGGCCGTCTGGTCGGCGCCATGGGCGCTGTGGTCGGTGTGTTCCTGGTCGTGGGCTTCGCGCTCGTCGCGTTGGGCGTCTGGCTGCTGTGACACCGCCTGACCGATGGGTGGTTCCCGTCGTGGCAACAGGTGCCCTTTTCTCCTAGTTGGCGTGATTCTGCCTCAAGGCAGCCTCAAGGCAGCCTTAAGGCAGCTTCAAGCCGGTCTTGAGTGACATCCGCGCTGAGGGATCTTCCCAGCCACTCCGTAACGGTTGCTGACACGAATTGCGTACGGCTGGTCTCACGAAAGGACATCGAGTCGCACATGACGCGAAAGAGGACGCTGAGCCGTAGGAACAAGGCAGTGGCACTTGTCGGCGCGGCTGCGCTTGCCGGGGGTATCGCGATCGTCACGACAGGAACCAGCAACGCGTCGGTCGTCTGCGACGGACTGGACACCGCGGTGCGGAACAACCAGAACTTCATCGCCGATCAGCGGGCCCATCCGGATGCCCTCTCGGCTGCCCGGATAGCCAACCGGGAAGCCGTGATCGCGCAGATCGGAGTTCAGCTCAAGGCGTCCGGCTGCCCAGCGGTCGCGGGCGCACAGCCTTCCGCCGTCGCATCGGCCACGCGGGCGGCCACCCCGTCGGCCGCCTCGCCGTCCGTCCCTGGTGCGTCGGCCGCCTCGCGGTCCGCATCCGTCGCGCCGGCCGGAAACGTGGTCTGCCCCGGCTCTACGGTGACGCTCTCCGGTGAGGCTGGGGCCCCGGCCGCGTCCAGCAACCAGTTCCCGCAGGGAACCAAGCTCAAGGTGACGAACCTGGACAACAACAAGTCGACGGTGGTCACCGTTACGTCGGTCTCCGGGAGTTGCGCACTGCTGAACAACGCGGCCTTCGAGCAGGTTCGTGAGCCCGGCAAGTTCCTCATCCGGCGGGCACTGATTCAGCGCGTGGGATAGGGGACGGAGACGGCGCCGGCTCCTGCGTCCCTTGCCCCCTCCGTGACCACGTCCACGGAGGGGGCTTTCTGCTGCCCGCTTGACAGGTCCGCGGTCCGGCCTCCATCCTCATTCCACTAATCAAGTAGCTAAAGGGTGGTGAAGGAGGTTGGAGTTCCGTATCGACAGACGGAGCGGCGTCGCCGCCTACCAGCAGATCGTCCAGCAGACCAAGCAGGCCCTGCGCCTGGGCGTTCTGGTGCCGGGAGACCGGCTGCCGACCGCCAAGGAGGTCGCGGAGACCTGCGCGGTCAACCCGAACACGACGCTCAAGGCGTACCGCGAGCTGGAACGGGAGGGCCTGGTTGAGCCGCGCCCCGGACTGGGCACTTTCGTGCGGCGGTCGCTGGCCCGCCCCCAGGCGGGGGCGGACTCGCCGCTGCGGGGGGAGCTGGAGGTGTGGATGGCCCGGGCTCGTGAGGCGGGCCTGGAGCGGGAGGACGTGATCGCGCTGGTCACGTCGGTGCTGGAGAAGCGGTACGCCGGGACCACGGCGGCCGCCGGAAACGCGGAAACGTTGGGAGCTAGGAGTACAGATGAGTAGCAACGGGACCGGCTTCGGGGAGCCGGGCGAGGGCTCCGCGATAGAGGCCTACGGCGTCGGAAAGAAGTACCGGCGGGGCTGGGCCCTGCGGGACTGCTCCTTCCGGCTGCCGGCGGGGCGGATCTGCGGGCTGGTGGGCCCGAACGGGGCCGGCAAGACCACCCTGCTGAACATCGCGGCGCACCTGCTGGAGCCGACCGCGGGCTCCCTGCGGGTGTTCGGCGCGGCCCCGGAGTCCAAGGAGGCCAACCACCGCACCGCGTTCCTCGCCCAGGAGAAGCCGCTCTTCCGCCGCTTCACCGTGGCCGAGACCCTGCGCATGGGAGGGGAGTTGAACCCCGGCTGGGACCAGCGGGCTGCCGAGAGCATCGTCCGCGCGGGCAATGTGCCCTTGGACGCGAAGATCGGCACCCTCTCCGGCGGGCAGCGCACCCGGGTGGCGTTCGCCCTCGCCTTCGGCAAGCGCCCCGACCTGCTCCTGCTCGACGAGCCGATGTCCGACCTCGACCCGCTGGTGCGCCACGAAATGATGGGCACCGTCATGGCGGAGGCCGCCGAGCACGGCACCACCGTGCTGATGTCCACCCACATGGTCAGCGAACTGGAGGACGTCTGCGACTACCTGCTGGTCATCGCCGACGGCGGACTGCGCCTGGCCGGTGAGGTGGACGAACTGCTCGCCGCCCACACCCTGCTCAACGGAGCCCGCCGCGACGGCGACGGCGTCCCGGCCGCCCTCGCGCCCCACACCATCGTCGAATCCCGTACCAGCGGACGTCAGATCACCGCGCTGGTACGCCCCGACGGACCGATCGACGGCGACTGGCAGGCCGACTCCCCGAACCTGGAGGAACTCCTGCTCGCCTACTTGCGCTCACCGCAGGCCCCTCCCCTGATCACCCCGAGCGCCCAGGCCAGCGACCGGGCCGTCGCGAAGGCGGTTGCGGCATGAGCACCCTGACCAGCACCCCCTCCCCGGTCACCACCGAGGCCGCCCGCCGCGGCCCCCGCCTCAGCGGCCTGAACTGGCTGGTCTGGCGCCAGCACCGGGCCGCCTTCTGGACCCTCATCGCCGGCACCGTCCTCTCCGTCGCCTGGATGGTCTACCAGCGCGGGCAGATGATGGACTTCCTCAACGGCGTCCCCGGCTGGCCCCATCCGAAGGCGTCGAGCAACTGGGACATGAAGCTCAGCCACCGCCCGCTGCTCGAAACCGCATCCGCTCTCGGCTTCCTCCCCATCCTGATCGGTGTCTTCATCGGCGCGCCACTGATCGCGGGCGACCTGGAGAACGGCCACGCCAAGCTGGTGACCTCCCAGTCCGTGAGCCGGGTCCGCTGGCTCGCCACGAAGCTCGGTGTCACCGTCCTCGTGGTCGTCGTGGGCACCGCCGCGATCTCCACCGTGTTCACCTGGTGGTGGGCGCCGGTCCGGACCGACGCCAACGTCCTTTTCTGGACCGACGGCTCCGGCTTCGACAACAGCGGACCCGTGCCGGTGGCGCTCACCCTGTTCACCATGGTCGGCGGCGTCGCGATCGGCATGCTGCTGCGCCGCACCCTGCTGTCCATGGTCGTCACCTTCGGCTTCGCCGTCGCCGTGCAGATCATCTGGTCGTACATCCGGCCGGACCTCGGGAACGTCGTCACGCTGACCACCAACAAGGGCGTCGAGCACGACGCGACGCTGCCCAACGCCGCTTACGAGGTGGACCAATGGTTCACCACCGCCTCCGAAAAGCTCTACGGCTGGAGCACCTGCGCCAACTCGCCGACGGACAAGGCGCATGCGGCCTGCGTGCAGCAGAAGGGGATCGTCGGCTGGTCGGTCGAGTACATCCCCTACTCCCAGATGTCCTCCATGCAGTGGCTGGGCGCCTCCATTCTGCTCGCCCTCACCGCCGCCATCACGGTGTTCATCTTCGTGTGGGGCCGCAAGCGCCTCGTCTGACTCCTCGACCCATCTGAACGACGGCCCGCCCCCGCGGCGGCCGGCACGCACCACGCCGTGCCGGCCGCGCCGGGCCCGGTATCCCGGTATCCCGGTCCCATGACCGCGGGCACCGTCCTTACTTGGGGAAGACCCGACCGCTCGTTGGCCGTGCGTTCACATGCGCGCCGCTCTCAGTACAAAAGAGGCCGCTACTCATAACCACAACAGCAACCGCTTGTACTGTGAGTAGCCAGGAGACACCATGACCCGCCGTTCTGTCAGGCCCGCCGCCCTACTCGGTGTCGCCGGAATCCTGGCCGGTGCGACTGTCACCCAGACCTCCGCCTTCGCCTCTGCTTCGACCGCCACGCACCAGCGGTCAGCCACCAAGCATGTGCTGCTGGTCTCCGTCGACGGTCTGCACCAGTCGGACCTGGCCTGGTACGTATCCAGGAACCCGAAGTCGGCGCTGGCCCGTCTGGTCGGCAGCGGTGTGGAGTACACCAACGCCAAGACCACGACGCCCTCCGACTCCTTCCCCGGCATGGTCGCCCAGGCGACCGGAGGCAGTCCCGGCACCACGGGCGTCTACTACGACGACACCTACAACGCGGCGCTGCTGCCCGCGGGGACCACCAACTGCAAGGGCGTAAAGCCCGGTGCCGAGGTGGACCTCACGGAGGACCTGGACAAGAACAAGGCCTCCATCGACGCCGGCCAGGGCCTCAAGGGCCTGCCGAACAGCATCCTGTCGATGACGGGCAGCCCGGTGAGCCTGATCGATCCCTCCAAGCTGCCGGTCGATCCCAAGACCTGCAAGCCGGTCTACCCGCACTCGTACCTGAAGGTGAACACGATCTTCGAGGTGGCCCGCCAAGCGGGTCTGCGGACCGCGTGGTCGGACAAGCACGCCGCCTACGACATCCTCAGCGGCCCCTCGGGCACCGGCATCCAGGACCTGTTCGCGCCGGAGATCAACAGCGACGCACTCGGCTACGCCGCCGGGAACGACTGGAGCATGGACAACAAGGCCACCGAGCAGTACGACAACTACAAGGTGCAGGCCGTCCTCAACGAGATCGACGGCTACGACCACAGCCGCGCCCACAAGGTCGGCACCCCGGCCATCTTCGGCCTGAACTTCCAGTCGGTCTCCACCGCGCAGAAGCTGCCCACCTCGGAAGGCCTCAAGGGCGGCTACACCTCGAAGAACGTGCCCGGCCCGCTCCTGTCGAAGAACCTGGACTTCGTCAACGCGGAGATCGGCGCGCTGACCGCCGAGATCAGCAAGCAGCATCTGGCCGGCAGCACCACGATCATCCTGTCGGCCAAGCACGGCCAGTCGCCCACCGACCCCGCCGCGCTGACCCGGGTCGACGACGGCCCGCTGCTGGACGGCCTCAACGCGGCCTGGAAGAAGGTCCATCCCACGGCCGGCGCCCTGGTGGCGCACTCGGTCGATGACGATGGCATGCTGCTCTGGCTGAACGACCGCTCCAAGGCCGCCACCGACTTCGCCAAGAAGTACCTGCTGGCGCAGAGCGGCACCGGCACCGACATCAACGCCAAGCCCAAGGCCTTCACCCACGGCGGCCTGAGCAAGGTCTACGCCGGCAAGGCCGCCGCCGACTACTTCGGCGTCAAGGCCGGCGACGCCCGCGTCCCGGACATCTTCGGCATCGCGCAGTACGGCGTCGTCTACACCGGCGGCACCGGGAAGGTCGCCGAGCACGGCGGCGCCCACTCCGACGACCTCAGCGTCCCCCTGGTCGTGTCCGGCGCCTCCGCCCCGAGCGGTGTGCGTGACGCCGCCAAGGTGCAGACCAAGCAGATCGCCCCGACGATCCTGAGCCTCCTCGGCCTTGACCCGCGCTCCCTGCAGGCCGTACGCCAGGAGCACACCCAGGTGCTGCCGACCCGCTGACGCACCCCGCGGCGTCCCGGCGTCCCGGACCGTTCAAGGTCCGGGACGCCGTGCGTCTTATCGGTGGCTACGACCCTTCCGGTTTGCGAAACAGGAGAAAGGCCTGCTGGCCCTGGCTGGGCTTCTCCCTCTCAGTGGGTTCGCGCACCAACCGGGCGGCCTCGACAAGCCCGGCCTGGCTCAACTGCTCGGCGACATGGTCGGGCGACAGCCGGTAGGCGACGAGCGATATCGCGTGGCCGTAGGCGTGCTCCAGGTGCCGGGGCTCGTCGCCGACCTGGAAGGCCAGCAGCAGATGGCCGCCCGGGGCCAGCACCCGGTCGAACTCGGCGAATATCACCGGCAGGTGCTCCGGTGGTGTGTGGATGATGGAGTACCAGGCGACGATGCCGCCCAGACTGCCGTCCTTCAGGTCCAGCGCGGTCATCGAACCGTGGTCGAACCGCAGGTCCGGATACGTCCGGCGGGCCACCGCGACCATTTCCGGCGACAGGTCGATGCCGAAGGCGGTCAAGCCGAGAGAGTGCAGGTGAGCCGTCACACGGCCGGGGCCGCATCCGAGATCGGCGACCGGGCCGAGGCCGGCGGGCTGCACGAGTTCGGCGAACGCGGCAAGCATCGCGCGGTCCAGCGGCTTGGCCGCGAGTTCGGTGAGCAAGAGCTCGGCGTAGTCGGCGGCGACGGTGTCGTAGGCCGCCCGGGTGGCGTGCAGGTAGGCGGGTTCGGTCATAGCCGGGGGCAGTAGTCCCCTTTCAGGCGAGTCCGGCCATGAGTTCGGCGAAGGCGCGGGCGGCGGTGGGGGAGGTGGTGAGGCGGTCCAGGCGGGCGCGGGCGAGGCCGTGGCGGAAGGGGCCGGCGAGGGGGTGGTCGCCGGCGTCGTGGAGGGTCTGGGTCAGCCAGTGGGAGAACTCCTGGTCGTTCCAGACGCGGCGGAGGCAGCGGGGGGAGTAGGAGCGGAGGCCGGTGTCGTCGTTGTGGTGCAGGAAGTCGGACACGGCGTGCGCGAAGACCTCGGCGTCGTAGAGGGCGAGGTTCATGCCCTTGCCGCCCATGGGGGAGACGATGTGGGCGGCGTCGCCGACCAGGAAGAGCCGGCCGTGGTCCATGGGGTCGTGGACGATGCTGCGGAGTTGGAAGAGCTCGCGTTCGGTGATCGGGCCGGAGACGAGGGCCGGGTCGCCGAGGCGGGCGCGCAGCTGGGACCAGACGCGGTCGTCCGGCCAGGCGTCGGGGTGGTCGTCGGGCGGGCACTGGAGGTAGAAGCGGCTGGCGCGGGGGCCCCGGGCGAAGTGGGCGGCGAAGCCGTGCGGGCTGACGGCCATGAGGGGATGGACCGAGGGCGGGGCGTCGGCGAGGACGGTGAGCCAGGCGATGCCGTGGTCGAAGGGATAGGCGGTGAGAACACCGTCGGGGATGCTGGCGCGGCTGACGCCGTGGTCCCCGTCGCAGCCGGCGACGAAGGCGCAGTCGATGGCACGGGCGGCGCCGGAGGGGTCGCGGTAGCGGACGGTGGCGCGCTCCCCGGTCAGATCGTGCAGGGATACGTCGGCGGCCTCGAAGCGCAGGTCGCCGCCGTCGGCGACGTAGGTCGAGAGCAGGTTCTGGACCAGGACCTGCTGCGGGCAGAGGCGGGCGGGCGGCCCCTCGGAGCCGTCGTCCTGCGAGAGCAGGTGGCTCTCGCCGGCTATGCGGATCTCCAGGAAGCCGGAGAGCGGGATGCCGCCGAATACCTGGTCGGCCAGCCCCCATTCGTGGAACATGCGCACGGCACGGGTTTCGACGATGCCGGCCCGTTGGCGCTGTTCCACATGATCGCGGGCCCGTCGCTCCAGGACGACGCAGTCGATTCCGCAGCGCCGCAACAGGTTGGCGACGGTCAGCCCGGCAGGGCCCGCACCGATGACGACGACGGTCGTGGACTCCCGCAATTCTGTTGCCCCCTGAGCCATTTTGGCCACCTCCAGGTGTTCAGGCTAGGCGTGGCAGGGCCCTCGCGTCCCTGGGGTGGCTTGATCCCAACTCCAAGATCGTTAAGCGCGAGGTCCGTCAAATCACCGGATCTGGTGAGATAACCAAATTACTAGTGATCTCTCCCCGGGGCCCGGCTTAGCGTTGATTGATCGGCGAGCGATCCGTGCCTCCCCGCCCGGGGAGCCGGGTCCTCGTAAGTGCGCCGTCAGGCGCATCACGCGAAGGAGACCCCGGCGAATGTCGGTAGACGCAGGCAGCGAAGCGCAGCAGGCCCAACAGCAGCTCAGCCTTGGCACCGCCGCCGCACGCAACCTCGCAACCACCACCAAGTCCGCCCCGCAGATGCAGGAGATCACCTCCCGCTGGCTGCTGAGGATGCTCCCCTGGGTGCAGACCGAGGGCGGCACCTACCGGGTCAACCGGCGGCTCACCTACACCGTCGGCGATGGCCGGATCGACTTCGTCAAGACCGGATCCCAGGTCCGGGTCATCCCCCGTGAGCTCGGCGAACTGGCCCTGCTGCGCGGTTTCGATGACGTGGATGTGCTGACGGCCCTCGCCGGGCGCTTCGTCCAGCGAGAGTTCCAGGCCGGTGACGTACTGACCGAGAAGGGCACCCCCGCCGACCACATCTACCTGCTCGCGCACGGCAGGGTGCAGAAGACCGGCAGCGGCCCGTACGGCGAGCCCACCCGGCTCGGAGTGCTCGGCGACGGCGACCGGTTCGGCGAGCGCAGCCTGCTCAGCGATGACGCGACCTGGGAGTACACCGCCAAGGCCGCCACCGGCGGCACCCTCCTCGCTCTGCCCCGGAGTGAGTTCGCCGCGATCCTGGACAGCTCGCCCGCCCTTCAGGCCCACATCCTGGAGTTCCTGTCCCTCCCGCGGCAGCGGCAGAACGCCCGCGGCGAGGCCGAGATCGCCCTGTCGGCCGGCCATGTCGGCGAGATCGAGCTCCCCGGCACCTTCGTCGACTACGACCTCACTCCGCGCGAGTACGAGCTGAGCGTCGCCCAGACCGTGCTCCGGGTCCACACCCGGGTGGCGGACCTCTACAACAAGCCGATGAACCAGACCGAGCAGCAGCTGCGGCTCACCGTCGAGGCGTTGCGCGAACGCCAGGAGGACGAGCTGATCAACAACCGCGAGTTCGGCCTGCTGCACAACGCCGAGTACAACCAGCGGATCCAGACCCACTCGGGCCCGCCGACCCCGGACGACCTCGACGAGCTGCTGAGCCGCCGCCGGAGCTCCCACTTCTTCCTCGCCCACCCCCGCACCATCGCCGCCATCGGCCGCGAGATGAACTCCCGGGGCCTCTACCCCGACCATGTAGAGCTGCACGGCAACCAGGTGCCGGCCTGGCGGGGCGTGCCGATCCTGCCCTGCAACAAGATCCCGATCACCAAGGAGCGCACCAGCTCCATCTTCGTGCTCCGCACCGGCGAGGACGACCAGGGCGTCATCGGTCTCCACCAGACCGGCATCCCGGACGAGCTCGAACCCAGCCTGTCCGTCCGGTTCATGGGCATCAACGAGAAGTCGATCATCTCCTACCTGGTCACCGCCTACTACTCCGCCGCAGTACTGGTGCCGGATGCGCTCGGCGTCCTGGAGAACGTCGAGATCTCCCGCGGACGCGAATAGCCGACGCGGGAATCCAACAGGCACGGAGAGAGGAGAGGTGAGGCGCGGATGTCAGAGCCATTCAAGCTTCCGGAGTTCTACGAGCCGTATCCGGCACGGCTGAATCCTCATCTGGAGGCAGCACGGGACCACTCGAAGACGTGGGCCCGTGAGATGGAGATGATCGAGGGGTCGGGTATCTGGGACGAGCACGATTTCGACTCACACGACTACGCCCTGCTCTGCGCCTACACCCACCCGGACGCACCGGCCGCGGAACTCGCGACCGTGACCGACTGGTATGTCTGGGTGTTCTTCTTCGACGACCATTTCCTGGAGAGCTTCAAACGCAACCAGGACATGGCCGGTGCCAAGGCCTATCTCGACCGGCTGTCGGCCTTCATGCCCCCGCACCCGGGCGGGACACCGGCGGTGCCGACCAACGCGGTGGAGCGGGGCCTGGCCGACCTCTGGGCCCGCACCGTACCGGCCATGTCGGAGGGCTGGCGGCGCCGGTTCGCCGAGAGCACCCACAACCTTCTCGAAGAGAGCATGTGGGAGCTCTCCAACATCAGCAAGGGCCGGGTCGCCAACCCGCTCGAATACATCGAGATGCGCCGCAAGGTCGGCGGCGCCCCGTGGTCGGCCGGAATCGTCGAATACGCCGCCGGGGCCGAGGTCCCCGAGGTCATCGCGGCCAGCCGCCCGATGCGGGTGCTCAGGGACGCCTTCGCCGACGGGGTGCACCTGCGCAACGACATCTTCTCCTACCAGCGGGAGGTCGAGGACGAGGGTGAACTCTCCAACGGGATCCTGGTCTTCGAACGGTTCCTCGGCTGTGACACCCAGCAGGCCGCCGACTCCGTCAACGACCTCCTCACCTCCCGGTTGCAGCAGTTCGAGCACACCGCCCTGACCGAGCTGGCGCCGCTGTTCGCGGAACACGCCCTGGACCCGAAGTCCTGCGCCGACGTTCTCGCTTACGTCAAGGGGCTCCAGGACTGGCAGTCGGGCGGTCACGAGTGGCACATGCGCTCCAGCCGCTATATGAACGGCACCTCGGAGGCCTCCGACAGAGCGCTGGGCGGCCCCAGCGGGCTGGGCACCTCGGCCGCCCGCATCCTCTCCTCGCTGGCCGCCACAATGCCCAAACGGCTGAAGAGCCACGCGCATGTGCCGTACGAGAAGGTCGGCCCGTCGCGGATCCCCGACTTCTACATGCCGTACACCACCCAGCTGAGCCCCCACCTGGACGTCGCCCGCGAGCACGCCGTGGAATGGGGGCGCCGGGTGGGGCTGTTCGACCCGGTTCCCGGCCTCCCCGGCACCGCGGTCTGGGACGAGCGCAAACACAGGATCTTCGACCTCCCCCTCTGCGCGGCCGGCATCCACCCCGACGCGTCCCTGGAGGAGCTGGACCTGAGCTCGGACTGGCTCAGCTGGGGAACGTACGGGGACGATTACTATCCGGTGGTCTTCGGGCGCACCCGCGACATGGCCGGCGCCAAGGCCTGCACCGAGCGGCTGTCCGCCTTCATGCCGGTCGAATCCACCGCGATCCCCGCCCCGGCGAACCCCCTGGAACGCGGCCTGGCGGACCTGTGGGTCCGTACGGCGGGCCCGATGACCGTGAGCGCCCGCCGCACCTTCCGCGACGCCATCGAGCAGATGACCAGCAGCTGGCTGTGGGAGCTGGCCAACCAGTTCGAGAACCGTATCCCCGACCCGGTCGACTACATGGAGATGCGCCGGCACACCTTCGGCTCGGATCTCACGATGAGCCTGTGCCGGCTGTCCCACGGCAGGACGGTCCCGCCCGAGGTCTACCGGACCCGCACGATCCTGGGCATGGAGCATGCGGCGGTGAACTACGCCTGCCTGCTCAACGACGTGTACTCGTACCAGAAGGAAATCGAGTTCGAGGGCGAGATCCACAACTGCATCCTCGTCGTCCAGAATTTCTTCGACTGCGGCTACGAAGAAGCCCTCGGCATCGTCAATGACCTGATGACCTCCCGGATGCAGGAATTCGAGCACATCGTCAACACCGAACTTCCCGCCCTCTTCGACGAATTCGGCCTCGACGCCGCTGCCCGTGCCACACTCACCGGTTACGCGGAGGAGCTGAAGCACTGGATGGCCGGAATCCTCATCTGGCATCAGCAGTGCGCCCGCTACGTGGAATCGGAACTACGGATTCCGGTGGGTGCGTCGCGGCAGTCCCTGAAGGGCCCCACCGGACTGGGCACCTCAGCCGCCCGTATCCCCCCGATGCGCGGTCGCACCGCCGGAGCGGTCATACTCGGCTGAGCCGGGCTCCCGCGCCCGCCATGCCGGCCATACCCGCCATATCTGTCGCACCCAAGCCGTCCACGAAGAGTGCGGCGGCCAGCAGTGGCGCGCTGCCGCCCGGTCCGAGCCCGCGCTCCCGCACCTGGGCATCGAGGGCGCTGACGGCTGCCCGCCCCTCGGCGGTCGCCATGCCACCGGCCTCCACCGCTGCCCGGGCACCGTTCTGGACCAGGCGCAGGGCCGGCGGCCCGCCGTCGTAGAGGAGCTCGGTGTCCTGCAGACTGGACATGATCCTGAGCAGCGCGTCGAGCCGTGCCTGCGGCTCGGCGACGCCGTCCTTACGGGACTTACCGAGAACGTCCAACGCCCGCCTGACGTGCGGGAATCCCGCACGTGCCTCGCCGCGCGCCCCCGCCGCGCCATACGTCGTCGAAACGGTGGAGCCATGCGAAGCGCGCAGCGGCGCCAGCCGGTCCCGCAGCCCCGCCAGCCGTTTCGCTGCCGCCGCGACCGCCAGGCGGTCCCCGCCCGGCTCCAAGGCAGCGGCCGCGACATGTAGTCCCAGCGCCCAGATCGCCCCCCGGTGCGTGCGCACCCCGCAGCCCGCCCGCATCGCCGTCCACTCCGTCGAGCGCCCGATCGCGCCCAGCTCCTCACGCAGCGCCTGCGTGGGCTCCCCGGTGCGGCGCGCGGCGGCGGCCATCGCCTCAAAGCCGGGATACAAGGCCTTTGCCGCCCAGCGCAGTCTCCCGCGATCACGGTCCTGCGCCCTTCCCGGCGCGCCTTCCAAGTCGATTTCCTCGATGAGCGCGTGCACGGCGTCGTCGGCGAGCGGCATGCGGCGAGCGTAGCCAGCGTTCCTGTGCCCCTGCTGTGCCCTCGCCGGGCTGGCCGGGGCGGCGGCGGGCGCCCCCGGCGCCGGGGTTGCCGAGCCTCCCCCAGCTAACTCCCCCAGCCTTCGGCCGGGAGGTGCCCCCAGGAGGTGCCCCCACGATCGCCGGACGGGCGCGCCTCTTGTTTGCCGCCCTCGCGCCGCTTCGCGGGCTTCGGACGGCTGCGCCGGACTCCGTCCGTCGGGGCGGAGTGCCCGGCGGGTTGGCGCGCCCGGTCCCGGCTGCGTCGCGTTGCGTTGCGTTGCCCGGTGCCGGGGTTGCCAAGCCGTCCTCAAACGCCGGACGGGCTGGGTTTTGGTGCCCTGCGCCGTTGTGCGGGTGCGCTTTGTTCGGTGGTTGGGTCGGTGGCGCCTCCGGGGTGACTCTCCCCCAACCTTCGGCCGGGAGGTGCCCCCACGACTGTGTCGCCAGCATCCCCTGCACCATGCGCCATCGCCACCGGCATACGGCGACACAGTCTGCGGGGACACCCCTGCACCGCCCCCTCCGGCCGTCACAGCGCCTCACGGTGGGTTGTGTCCCGCGGTCACCCCGGGGGTTGCCCGGCGCGCGGGGCGTTGGTTTGACGGTCTCCGCCACGGCGAGGCCGTCACGCGCCCATGCGGCTGGGAGGGGACGCGCCGGGGTGTCCCCGCAGGGGACGAGCGCGTGCACCCCGGGCAAGCATGCTGCGGACCCGCACGCGCGAGCCCCGAGGAGATCACCCCACAGCGGCCCCGACCCCCACAACGGACATGGCGCGCCGGCACGCACGACCACCCAGCCCGTCCGGCGTTTGTGGGGGCACCTCCCGGCCGAAGGCTGGGGGAGGTAGCTGGGGGAGGAGCGGTAACCCCGGCGGAGGGGGTGGAATTGTGCTGGTCCGGCAAGGCAAACCCAGCCCGTCCGGCGCTTGAGGACAGAGCGGCAACCTGGCGGCCCAGGAGGGCTACGCGTCAGGCCTCCAGCCGGAGGTAAGGCGTTATACGCGCGAGAAGCGGGCCCGCAGGTCCCATACGACAGGGTTGTCGTCGAGCCCGTCGTGCATGTCGGCGAGGTCGGCGAGGAGGTCCTGGAGGAAATCCCGGGCCTCACGGCGCAGCGCCGTGTGGTTGAAGGTGAGCGGCGGCTCGTCGGGCGCCCAGTCGGCGGTGACGTCGACCCAGCCGAAGCGGCGCTCGAAGCGCAGGCGGTCCGTGGACTCGGTGAAGTCCAGCTCGGCGTATTGCGGCCGGGAGGCCCTGTTCCCCCGGGGATCGCGGTCGAGCTGCTCGACGATGTCGCACAGGGCCCAGGCGAAGTCCAGCACCGGCACCCATCCCCAGGCTGTGGACAACTCGCGGTCGGCCTTCACGTCGGCGACGTAGACATCCCCGCAGAAGAGGTCGTGCCGGAGGGCGCGCGCATCCGCGGTCCGGTAATTGGTCTGCGGAGGGTCGGGGAAGCGGCGGGAGAGCGAGTAGCCGATATCGATCACGAGCCCGATGGTCGCACGACGAAGGCTCCCGGGCCGCAGGCGCGGTCGGGAGCCTTCGCCGGGACGTCGTGCGACTCAGATGCTGACGCCGAAATCGGTGGCGATACCGGCCAGGCCGGAGGCGTAGCCCTGGCCGACGGCGCGGAACTTCCACTCCGCGCCATTGCGGTAGAGCTCGCCGAAGACCATGGCGGTCTCGGTGGCGGCGTCCTCGCTGAGGTCGTAGCGGGCGATCTCGGCGCCGCCGGCCTGGTTGAGGATGCGGATGTAGGCGTTGCGCACCTGGCCGAAGTTCTGGCTGCGGGTCTCGGCGTCGTAGATGGAGACCGGGAAGACGATCTTGTCGACGTCGGCGGGGAGGCCTGCCAGGTTGACGTTGATCTGCTCGTCGTCGCCCTCTCCGGCACCGGTCTTGTTGTCACCGGTGTGGACGATGGACTGGTCAGGCGTCTGCTTGTTGTTGAAGAAGACGAAGTGGCTGTCCGAGTACACCTTGCCGCTCGGGTTCACCGCGATGGCGCTCGCGTCGAGGTCGAAGTCGGTGCCCGTGGTCGTACGGACGTCCCAGCCGAGGCCGACCGTGACGGCGGTCAGTCCCGGCGCCTCCTTGGTCAGCGAGACATTGCCGCCCTTGGACAGGCTTACAGCCATGGAAGTCCCCTCCGTGATGTCGGTTGTTGCCGACGACGCTACCGTCATCCCCCACAACGCGGTCGGGGCACCGCCCGGTTCCTTGTCCCGCCGTGAAAACTGTGTGACGGGACGGGCCGCGAGGCGGGATCATGGGGGGCATGTCCGGACCTCTTCTCATCCGCGGCTCGGTCTCCATCCCGGAGGCCGAGCTCATGTGGCGTTTTTCGAGGTCCTCCGGGCCGGGAGGCCAGCACGTCAACACCAGCGACACCCAGGTCGAGCTCCGCTTCGACCTCGCCGCTACGGAGTCCCTGCCGCCGGTGTGGAAACAGCGTGCCCTTGAGCGGCTCGCCGGGCGGCTGACCGGCGGTGTGCTCACCATCAGGGCGAGCGAGCACCGCTCCCAGTGGCGCAACCGGGAGACCGCCGCCGTCCGCCTCGCGGCGCTCCTCGCCGAGGCGACGGCGCCACCGCCCCGGCCACGCCGCCCGACGAAGATCCCCCGTGGCATCAATGAGCGGCGGCTGCGCACCAAGAAGCAGCGCGGCGAGACCAAACGCGGTCGCAATCCCGGCGCCTGGGACTGAGAGGTCAGGCCAGGTGCTGGTACCGGCCGCGGAAGTAGATGAGCGGTCCGCCGTCCGCGCTCGGGGTGCGGGCGGCGAGCACTCGGCCGATCACCAGGGTGTGGTCGCCCGCGGCCACCCGCTGCTCCGTACGGCATTCGAGCACCGCGAGCGCGCCGCCCAGGATGGGCGCGCCGGACCGCTCGCCGCGGTAGTAGGCGATGTCCTCGAAGAGCAGCCGGTCGCTGATGCGGCCGCGCATGGCGAAGCGTCCGGCGATGTGCCGCTGGCTCTCGCTGAGTACGGAGACGGCCCAGAGTGGTTGATGTTCGAGCAGATCGTCCATGCGGGAGCCCTCGCGCACGCTTATGAGGACCAGCGGAGGCTCCAGGGACACCGACATGAAGGCGGTGGCCGTCATGCCGACGTCCTCGCCGCGTGGGCCGTCCTCGGGATCGTGGGCGGTGACGAGGACGACTCCGGCGGCGAGACGGGCCATCGCGGCGCGGAACTCGTCGGGGTGCACGGTCCCAGGATGAGGGACGGCGGCGGTTTCGGCGGGCCGGTCGGCCGGGGGCCGGGGCTGCGGCACTGTCTTGGTCACGCCATGAACGCTAGCCTGGTGGGCCCGGCGGAGGCATCAGGCTTATGGTCTAGGACCGGAGTCCCCACCCGCAAGAGATTACGGTCTGTAAATGAAGCTTTGCGCTGAGCTGTGACTTGAGTCACAAGGGGCACGAATTGTTGACCCTGTGTACCGAACGAACTCCGCTATGTGATTAAGTGGCGATGGCAATCGAACGACACCACATGTCAGGGGAGTCTGCTGTAGAGGGGCCGGGGATGGCGATGGACAACGAGTCGGAACCGTATGTCCGCCTCGCGACTCTGCGCCAGCTGCACAAGGTCGTCGCGGAGCTCAATACGGCGCGCAGCTTGGCCGACACTCTGCAGGCTGTCGCCGACGGAGTCGTCAAAGGGCTGGGCTATGAGCTCGCCTGCGTCAACCTCGCACGTCCGGACGGCGACCTCATCGTCGCCTCCGTCGCCGGCAACGCCGCGGCCGAGGCCCTCATGGCCGGCCGTGTCGCCCCACGTGCCACCTGGGACCGGCTGCTGAGCATCGGTGAGCGCTGGGGCGCGCTGCGCTTCGTGCCCCACACCGAGGCCTGGGTGATGGACGGCGGCGACATGCCGATCTGGCGGACCGACGGCCCCCCGCCCCGGTTCCCCGACGAATGGCACCCGGAGGATCTGCTCCTCGCGCCCATGTACGCCCCCCCGGCCGGCGGCGGTGAGCTGATCGGCGTCATATCCGTCGACCGGCCCCAAGGTGGCCGCAAGCCCGGCCCATGGGGCCGCGAGGCGCTCCAGACGTACGCCTTTCAGGCCGGCATCGCCATCAGCAACGCCCGCCTGCGCGCCAACATGCAGCGTGCCCTGGTCCGGCTGGAGCGCGAGCAGCAGGCGTTGCGGGCCAGCGAGGAGAGCTTCCGGCAGGCCTTCGAGTACGCCCCCAGCGGTATGGCCGTCGCCGAGATGGGCGGGGACCAGCACGGCAAGCTGCTGCGGGCCAACGACGCGCTGTGCCGGCTGCTCGGGCGCCCCGCGGCCACGATGCGGCGGTACTCCTTCTCCGACCTGGTCCACCCCGAGGACGTCGGCCTCCTCCTCCGTACCAGCGCCGAGGGCGGCCGTGCGGAGCTGCGCCTCGCCCGCCGCGACGGTACGTACGTCTGGGTCTCCCTGCGCAACTCTGTCGTCGCCGACGCCGCCGACGGGCCGCGCTTCCTGCTCACCCACATCGAGGACATCGAGGAGCGCAAGGGCCGCGAGCTCGCCCTCGCCCACCGCGCCAGCCACGATTCCCTCACCGGCCTCCCCAACAGCGCCGAGCTCCGCGCCCGGCTCTCCGGGCGCCTCTGCTCCCGCCCACACGGCCCCGACGGGCAGGCCGCCGACCCCGAGGGCCCCGACGAGTTCGCGTACAGCTACGGCTACGGGCCCGAGGAGATGGCGCGGCCGCTCGGCGGCTACGACCACCACAGCCACACCATCGTGCCGGAGGGCGAAGCCGCGGGTGGTAAGGGGCTCGCGGTGCTCTTCTGCGACCTCGACGGCTTCAAGTCGATAAACGACCGCTTCGGCCACAATGCGGGCGACGCCGTGCTGATTGAAGTTGCCCGGCGCCTCTCCAGCGTCGTGCGTGACGGCGACACGGTCGCCCGCCTCGGCGGTGACGAATTCGTCGTCCTCGCCGACGGCCTCGGACCGGAGGACGCGGAGGACCTCGCGGTGCGGCTCCGCACCGCGATCCTTCCGCCGATCCGCGTTGACAGCCGCGCGGTTCGCGTGGGCGCGAGCTTCGGCATCGGTTGGGCGGGCTGCGGCATGACGGCCGAAGAGGTCCTCCAATCCGCGGACCAGCGCATGTACATGGAGAAGCGCTCCCGATCCGGCAACCGCCCCAACCACCGCCGAGCGGGCTGACGTTGCCCTCGCCGGGCTGGCCGGTGCGGCGCCGGGTGCCCCGGCGCCGGGGTTGCCGCTCCGTCCTCAAGCGCCGGACGGGCTGGGTTTTGGTGCCCTGCGCCGGGGGCGGGGTGCGCCTTGTTCGGTGGGTGGGTCGGTGGCGCCTCCGGGGTGACTCTCTCCCCCAACCTTCGGCCGGGAGGTGCCCCCACCAGCTACCTCCCCCAGCCTTCGGCCGGGAGGTGCCCCCAGGAGGTGCCCCCACGACAGTGTCGCCAGCACCCCCTGCACCATGCGCCATCGCCACCGGCATACGGCGACAAAGTCTGCGGGGGACACCCCTGCACCGCCCCCTCCGGCCGTCACAGCGCCTCACGGTGAGTCGTGTCCCGCGGTCATCCCCGGGGGTTGCCCGGCGCGCGGTGGGGATCGGTGCCCACGGCGGACGGGAAGGGCCCGGGCCGGAGGCGCTTGGCCTCCACCCGGAGGAGTAGGGCAGATCGCTCTGGCGGTTGACTCCCGGGCGCACTGACCGTGCATACGCTGGGTGACGTGCAGCGCGTCTATGAATTTCTCCGCAGGAACCCCACAGGGGTCGACACCTTCTGGGCGCTCGTCCTGCTCGGAATCAACGGGCTGTGGGTGGTGGGGGCAGACGTGATCAGCGACCGGCGCCTCGCCGGGATCCCGGTCGCCTTCGCGCTGAGCACCGTCGTCGCGCTGCGGCGTCGCGCGCCGGAGAAGATGCTGCTGCTGGCGATCGCCACGGGCCTCGTACAGATCTTGGTGAATGTCAGGTGGAACCCGGGCGACTTCGCGATGCTGGTGATCGTCTATACGGTCGCGTCCAGCGGCGCGCTGTGGGCGTCGCGGCTGGCGCTGGCCGCGGGGCTGTGCGCCGCGCCGATCGCGGTGCTGAGCTGGCCGCAGGTGACGCCGTACCCGGTCTGGACGAACCTGATCGAGGCGGTGTTCCTGACAGTCCCGTTCGCCCTGGCGTGGGTGATCGGTGACAGTCTGCGCACCCGCCGCGCGTATTACGCGCAGCTGGAGGAGCGTGCCGAGCGGCTCCACCGGGAGCGGGAGGCACAGTCGAAGGCGGCGGTGGCGGCGGAGCGGGCGCGGATCGCCCGGGAGCTGCATGATGTGGTCGCGCACAATGTGTCGGTCATGGTGGTGCAGGCAGACGGCGCCGCATATGTGCTGGACGCCTCGCCCGAGCAGGCCAAGCAGGCGCTGGAGACGATCTCCAGTACGGGGCGGCAGGCGCTCGCGGAGATGCGCCGGCTGCTGGGGCTGCTGCGGTCGAAGGACGACGCCGGGGGCGAGTATGTGCCGCAGCCGGGCGTGGACCAGCTCACGGAGCTCGTGGAGCAGGTGCGGGGGGCGGGCCTGCCGGTGCGGTTCGAGGTGGCGGGGGAGGCGCGGCCGTTGTCGAGCGGGGTGGAGCTGACCGCGTACCGGATCGTGCAGGAGGCGCTGACCAATACCCGTAAGCACGGCGGGCCGGACGCGAACGCCACGGTCCGCCTCACCTTCGGTGAGGCGGAGTTGGATCTGCTCATCGAGGACGACGGGCGTGGTGCGCAGCACAAGCTGTACGAGGAAGGCGGTGAGGACGGCCTGGGCCAGGGCCTCATCGGGATGCGCGAACGCATCGGCATGGTGAGCGGCAGGCTGGACGCCGGGCCGCGGCCGGGCGGCGGATTCCGGATCAGTGCCGTGCTGCCGACCAGGACCGCACGCTGAGAACGAGGTTGGGAAAAGGAAAACGATGACAATGGCGATCCGCGTGATGCTCGTCGACGACCAGATGCTGCTGCGCACGGGCTTCCGCATGGTGCTCCAGGCCCAGCCCGACATGGAGGTCGTCGCGGAGGCGGGCGACGGCGTGGAGGCGCTGGAGGTGCTGCGCGCCACCAAGGTCGACGTCGTCCTCATGGACGTACGCATGCCGCGCATGGACGGAGTCGAGGCGACCCGGAAGATCTGCGGCGGGGACCCCGGGGGGCGGGTGAACGCGGGCGGGCCGCGCGTGCTCATCCTGACCACGTTCGATCTCGACGAGTACGCCTTCTCGGCGCTGAAGGCGGGCGCCAGCGGCTTCATGCTCAAGGACGTCCCGCCGGAAGACCTCCTCGGTGCGATCCGCGCCGTCCACAGCGGTGACGCGGTGGTCGCGCCGAGCACGACACGGCGCCTGCTGGACCGCTTCACTCCGATGCTGCCCAGCGGCGGTGAGCCCGCGCACAAGGAGGTGGACCGGCTCACCGACCGCGAGCGGGAGGTGCTGCTGCTGATCGCACAGGGCCTGTCGAACGGGGAGATAGCGAAGGAGCTGGTGCTGTCGGAGGCGACCGTCAAGACGCACGTCGGCCGGATCCTCACCAAGCTCGGACTGCGGGACCGGGTGCAGGCCGTCGTGATGGCCTACGAGACCGGGCTGGTGCGGGCCGGCGGGGCGGGGTAGGGGAGTTCCCGGCGGACGAACCGCAGGAAGTCGGTGATGCCCTCCGTCACATCCTCGGCCGTCCACTCCAGCGCCGATGCCGCCACCGTCACCTCGGTCACCGAGACGCCCGGGACCTCCGCGGCGAACCACCTATTGCCGCCGAAAACCGAAACCTTGGTCTCTTCCGCCTGCCGCAGCGCCGCCTCGTCCAGAAGTTCCGCCGGATACGGCAGCCACACCTGGAACTGGTGGGTATGCGGTATGGAGGGATGCACCCGGGACCACGGCTCGCCGGCCAGGCCCTGTGCCAGCGCCCCCGCGACGTCCTTGGCGTGCGCCACGTACGACTCCAGCCGGGGCAGTTCACGCTCCAGGCCCGCCAGCGCGGCGAGCGCGGCCGGCCACTGCTGGAACAGCAGCCCGCCGTAGCGGTGCCGCCAGGCCCTCGCCTCGTCCACCAGCTCCGCCGGACCCGCCAGCGCCGCGCCCGAGAGCGCGCCCAGCGACTTGTAGAACGACACATAGACGCTGTCCGCCAGCCCCGCGATCTCCGCCAGTGGCCGGCCGAAGTGCGGCGGGCACTCCCACAGCCGCGCCCCGTCGAAATGCACCACCGCCTCGCGTTCCCGGGCCGCGTCCACCGTCGCCGTCAGCTCCTCCCACGTCGGCAGGACGAAACCGGCGTCCCGCAGCGGCAGCTCCAGCATCAGCGTGCCGAACGGCTCATCCAGCCCCCGCACCTCCTCCGCGTCCGGCAGCCTCCGCTCCCTGGTGGGATGTATGCTGCGCAGCCCGGTCAGCGCGGAGAGCGCGCGGCGCTCGTGCATCTCGGGGTGGGACAGGGGGTGCAGCGCCACCGTCGTATTGCCGGTACGCCCCGCCCAGCACCGCAGCGCCACCTGCTGCGCCATCGTCCCGGTGGGGAAGAACGCCGCGTCAGCGGTGCCCAGCAGCCCGGCCGTCCGCCGCTCCAGCTCGGCCACCACCCCGTCGCCGTAGACGTCCGGAGGGCCGTCCAGGTCGTAGGCCGCGTCCGCCTCCACCTGCAGCTGGGACAGCCGCTCCCGCAGGCTGGGGCGTTTCCCGTCCGACAGGACCTTGTCGCACCCGTTCACCGCGGCCCGCCGCCGTGCTCTCTGCTCGGCCTCGTTCGTATCCGTCATACCTGTGATCCTGGCAGGGGGGCGGACTGCGGGTAACACTCCCGTAGCATGAACCTGTACGTCCGGTACCCCCCGCGGACTGGAACGGGAAGGCCTGCAAAGCGTGAACGCATCACATACGGCGGGGCTACCGCCCGAGGCGGCGGACCGCCCTGCGAGGTTGACGGTCGGAGTCGTCGGCGCTGGCCGGGTCGGACCGGCGCTGGCGGCGTCGTTGAAGCTGGCGGGTCACCGGCCGGTGGCGGCGTCGGGGGTGTCGGACACCTCGCGGCGGCGGGCGGCCGCGTTGCTGCCCGGAGTAGCGTTGGTGGAGCCCGCCGAGGTGCTGGCGCGAGCGGAACTGGTGCTGCTGACGGTGCCGGACGACGCGCTGCCCGGCCTGGTGGAAGGCCTCGCCGCCACCGGGGCCGTACGACCCGGGCAGCTGCTGGTGCACACCTCCGGCCGGTACGGCACCGATGTCCTCGACCCCGGGCTGCGGGCCGGCGCGCTGCCGTTGGCGCTGCACCCGGTGATGACCTTCACCGGCACATCGGTGGACGTGCAGCGGCTGGCGGGCTGCTCGTTCGGGGTGACCGCGCCGGAGCCGCTGCGGATGGCTGCGGAGGCGCTGGTTGTGGAGATGGGCGGCGAGCCCGAGTGGATCGAGGAGTCAGCCCGTCCGCTGTATCACGCGGGCCTCGCGATCGGCGCGAACCACCTGGTCACCCTGGTCGCCCAGGCGATGGAACTGCTGCGCGCCGCCGGAGTCGCCGAACCCGGCCGGATGCTCGGCCCGCTGCTCGGCGCCGCGCTCGACAACGCACTGCGCTCCGGCGACTCCGCCCTCACCGGGCCCGTCGCGCGCGGCGACGCGGGCACGGTCGCGGCGCACCTGGAAGAGCTGCGCAAGTACTCGCCGCAGGCCGTGGCGTCGTACCTGGCGATGGCACGGGCGACGGCGGACCGGGCGCTGGCCAGCGGAATGTTGAAGCCGGAATTCGCCGAGGCTCTGCTGGGCGTCCTCGCGGAGGGGGGTACGCGATGACCGCGCAACTGCTGCGGACGGCGGAAGAACTGCGATCGGCGGGCGCCGACGGCCGAACGCGGGCTGTCGTCATGACGATGGGCGCGCTGCACGAGGGCCACGCGACCCTCGTCCGCACCGCGCGTCAGCATGTGGGCGAGGACGGCGAGGTCGTCGTCACCGTTTTCGTCAACCCGCTGCAGTTCGGGCCGAACGAGGACCTGAAGCGCTACCCCCGCACCCTTGATGCGGATCGAGAGGTCGCCGAGGAGGCGGGCGCGGACACCGTCTTCGCCCCGTCCGTGGATGAGGTCTACCCGGGCGGCGAGCCGCAGGTGCGGATCTCGGCGGGGCCGACGGGGGAGCGGTACGAAGGAGCCACGCGCCCCGGGCACTTCGACGGGATGCTGACCGTCGTCGCCAAGATGCTTCATCTGACGCAGCCCGCTGCCGCCTTCTTCGGCCAGAAGGACGCCCAGCAGCTCGTCCTGATCCGCCGGATGGCCGCCGACCTGAACTTCCCGGTCGAGATCGTCGCCGTCCCGACCGTCCGCGAGCCGGACGGCCTGGCCCTGTCCAGCCGCAACCGTTACCTCTCGCCGTCCGAGCGGCAGTCCGCGCTCGCTCTCTCCCGCGCCCTGTTCGCCGGGCGCGACGCGCGGCACGGCGGCCCCGACGCCGTACGGGCGGCCGCCCGCGCCGTCCTGGACGGTGCCGACGGTCTCGTCCTGGACTACCTCGCGCTCATCGACCCCACCGACTTCACCGACGCCGCCCCCGGCCACACCGGCCCGGCGGTCCTGGCCGTCGCCGCCAAGGTCGGCTCGACCCGTCTGATCGACAACGTGCCCCTTGACTTCGGAGGCGTCCAGTGAACGGCACCACGCCCGCCATAGTGCCCTCCGGCGTGCGGCTGCGCGCCCCCGCCCCCGGCTGGGCCATCGACGCGGACGTGGTCGTCGTGGGGTCCGGTGTGGCCGGGCTGACCGTGGCGCTGCGCTGCGCGGCGGCGGGGGCGAAGGTCACCGTCGTCACCAAGGCCCGCCTGGACGACGGGTCGACGCGCTGGGCGCAGGGCGGCATCGCGGCGGCGCTCGGCGAGGGCGACACGCCCGCGCAACACCTGGACGACACCCTGGTGGCGGGCGCCGGTCTGTGCGACGAGGAGGCCGTACGGAATCTGGTCACCGAGGGCCCGGACGCCGTACGCCGCCTCATCGCGACCGGTGCGCGGTTCGACACCGCCCCCGACACCGGGGAGATCCTGCTGACCCGGGAGGGCGGCCACCACCGCCGCCGGATAGCGCACGCGGGCGGCGACGCGACCGGCGCGGAGATCTCGCGGGCCCTGGTGGACGCGGTGCGGGACGCCGGTATCGAGACCATCGAGAACGCCCTCGTCCTGGACCTCATCACCGACGCCGCCGGCCGCACCGCGGGCGTCACCCTGCACGTCATGGGCGAGGGCCAGCGGGACGGTGTCGGCGCGGTCCGCGCGCGGGCTGTCGTCCTGGCCACCGGCGGCATGGGCCAGGTCTTCTCGGCGACGACCAACCCCGCAGTCTCCACCGGCGACGGCGTCGCGCTCGCGCTGCGCGCCGGGGCGGAGGTCTCCGACCTGGAGTTCGTCCAGTTCCATCCCACCGTGCTCTGGCTCGGTCCGGACGCGGAAGGCCAGCAGCCGCTGGTCTCCGAAGCGGTGCGGGGCGAGGGCGCGTACCTCGTCGACGCCGACGGCGTCCGCTTCATGCAGGGGCAGCACGAGCTGGCCGAGCTCGCCCCCCGCGACATCGTCGCCAAGGCCATCATGCGCCGCATGCGCGAGCAGGGCGCCGAACACATGTATCTCGACGGCCGTCACTTCGGCGCCGAGATGTGGGCCCACCGCTTCCCGACCATCCTCGCCGCCTGCCGGGCCCACGGCATCGACCCGGTCACCGGGACGATCCCGGTCGCCCCCGCCGCGCACTACGCCTCCGGCGGCGTACGGACCGATCCGCGCGGCCACACCACCGTCCCGGGCCTCTACGCCTGCGGCGAGGTCGCCTGCACCGGGGTCCACGGCGCGAACCGCCTCGCCTCCAACTCCCTCCTGGAAGGCCTGGTCTTCGCCGAGCGCATCGCCGCCGACATCGTCGCCCGCCCGGCCGGGCCCGGCGCCCCCGTCATTCCTGTCCCGAGCCGTTTCCCGCTGCTCGCCCCGGAGGCCCGCTACGAGATCCAGCGCGTCATGACCGCCGGCGCGGGCGTCCTGCGCAGCGCCGACAGCCTCGACCGCGCCGCCGCCGCCCTCCGGCGCATCCAGCACACCGCCGCCGACGACCTCGAACGCGACGGCAAGACCGCCGAGCCCTGCGTCGAGACGTGGGAGGCCACCAACCTCCTCACCGTCGCCCGTGTCCTCGTCGAGGCCGCCCGCCGCCGCGAGGAGACCCGCGGCTGCCACTGGCGGGAGGACCGCCCCGACCGCGACGACGCCATCTGGCGCCGCCACCTCGTGGTACGCCTCACCCCCGAGCGCACGCTCGCCATCCACACCACCGAAACCGCCGCCTTCCCGCCCACAGCCACCCTGCCCGACCCGGCCGACACGCCCGGCGGAGCGTCCGGCACGACACAGGGCGCCGCGTCCGGCGCCGCCCCGGGCGCGGCAACCGCCCCGGCCGCCGCAGCCGGCGCGGGCCAAGCACCGCGTCCCCATGGCGCCCGCGCAGCGGGCCCCGCATCTCCGGAGGAGATCTCGTGAGCACGCCCGACCATCCACACCACCCCGACCAGTCCATCGGCGGGCAGCTGCCGCTCGTCGGCCACCCCGGCGAGGGGACCGGCGGTTGCGGCGACGGCTGCGCCTGCGGTGCGGAGCGTGATGACGACGCCTACGAGTGCGGTCTGGACCCCGCCCTCGCGCAGCTCCTGACGGACGCCGGACTCGACCCGGTGGAGGTCGAGGACATCGCCCACATGGCGATCGAGGAGGACCTCGACGGCGGCACGGACATCACCACCATCGCGACCGTCCCCGAGGACGCCCTCGCGACCGGCGACTTCACCGCCCGCGAGCCGGGCACCGTGGCCGGCCTGCGGATCGCCGAGGCGCTCCTCTCCGTCGTCTGCACGGACGAGTTCGAGGTCGAGCGCCATGTCGAGGACGGCGACCGCGTCGAGGCCGGCCAGGTCCTGCTGTCCGTCCGCACCCGCACCCGCGACCTCCTCACCGGCGAGCGCAGCGCGCTGAACCTCCTCTGCAGGCTCTCCGGCATCGCCACCGCGACCCGCGAGTGGGCCGACCTCCTCGAAGGCACCAAGGCCCGGGTCCGCGACACCCGCAAGACCACCCCTGGCCTGCGGGCCCTGGAGAAGTACGCCGTTCGCTGCGGCGGCGGCGTCAACCACCGTATGTCGCTGTCCGACGCGGCCCTCGTCAAGGACAACCACGTCATCGCGGCGGGCGGCGTCGCGGCGGCCTTCAAGCTCGTACGGCAGGAATTCCCCGACGTACCCATCGAGGTCGAGGCCGACACCCTCCACCAGGTCCGCGAGGTCCTGGACGCGGGCGCCGACCTGATCCTCCTCGACAACTTCACCCCCGCCGAGACGGAGGAGGCCGTGGCCCTCGTCAGAGGCCGCGCCGCCCTGGAATCCTCCGGCCGGCTCACCCTGGCCACCGCCCGCGCCTACGCCGAGGCCGGTGTGGACTATCTCGCGGTGGGCGCGCTCACCCACTCCTCGCCGATCCTCGACATCGGCCTCGACCTGCGAGCGGAGCAGTAAGCCGCATGCTGCTCACCATCGACGTCGGCAACACCCACACCGTCCTTGGTCTCTTCGACGGCGAGGAGATCGTCGAGCACTGGCGGATCTCCACCGACCAACGCCGCACCGCCGACGAGATCGCGGTGCTGCTCCATGGCCTGATGGGCATGCACCCGCTGCTCGGCCAGGACCTCGGCGACGGCATCGACGGCATCTCCGTCTGCTCCACCGTGCCGGCGGTCCTGCACGAGCTGCGTGAAGTCACCCGCCGCTATTACGGTGATGTCCCGGCCATCCTCGTCGAGCCCGGCATCAAGACCGGCGTCCCGATCCTCATGGACAACCCCAAGGAGGTCGGTTCCGACCGCATCATCAACGCGCTGGCCGCCGTGCACCTATATGGCGGTCCGTGCATTGTCGTCGACTTCGGCACGGCCACCACCTTCGACGCGATCTCCGCACGGGGCGAGTACGCGGGCGGCGCGATCGCCCCCGGCATCGAGATCTCCGTCGACGCGCTCGGGGCGCGCGGCGCCCAGCTCCGTAAGATCGAGCTGGCCCGCCCGCGCAGCGTCATCGGCAAGAACACCGTCGAGGCCATGCAGTCCGGCATCCTCTACGGTTTCGCCGGCCAGGTCGACGGTGTCGCCGAGCGGATGGCCCGCGAGCTCGCCGACGATCCCGACGACGTCACCGTCATCGCGACGGGCGGCCTGGCGCCGCTCGTGCTCGGCGAGTCGGCGGTCATCGACGCCCATGAGCCGTGGCTCACCCTGATCGGCCTGCGGCTGGTCTACGAGCGCAACGTCTCGACCACGTAGCCGCGCAGGCGAGCCAGTCGGACCCGGCCCGCCTGCGCGCCGCGCTACGCCGCGCCGCACATATCTCGTTACGCGCCTTTTGTCCGCTTAGTACGTAAAGTCGGTGCATGCCCACGCCACACGGGTCCCGAGGCGGCATGGCGTTCAGCGCGGACGAATTGCGTGTGCTCCGGCGCGCCCTCGCACAGGCCCTCCAGCCCTCCACATCCCCGACCCCTCCCCACCCGGAGGACGTCCACGACTACCTCCGCCTGGCCGACGCCGTCGATGAGGCGGCGCGCGAGAGCGTACGGCTGCGGACATTCCTGTTCGCGGAACTCGTCCGCTACCGCGCAGCGCTCCCCGGCAGCGCCACCGGCTTCCTGGAACGGCTGAACGGAGCGCTGGACTCCGGCTACGTCCCGCTCCCGGACGACCTCGCCGCCCTGCGCCGGCTGCGAGGGGGCCGCTACGACGCGATGCTGCGCCGCTGCGAGCACCTGGCGGAGCTGGCCGTGAGGGCCCGCCTGGAGGCCCGTATCCCCGCACCGGCCGGTGCGGGCGGGGCCCGGGCCGCAGCGGCCCTCCGGGCCCGGCTGTACGCCCTGCCGGGCGGGAGGTGCGCGGCGGACCTCCCGCCGCGCCCGTCGCGTCCGGTGCCGACCCCCGGGGAGGTGTTCCCCCGGCGCCGTCACCCGGCGCCCCCACCGGACCCGGAGCCTGAGCCCGCGTCACCGCCCCAGCCGAGCCCGCCGGAGAAGCCGGGCCCCCCTGCTCCGGAGGAACGCGCCACCGGCTGACCTCCGGACAGCACAGGCGCCCGTCACCTGTTCCCCCTTCGGAGTGACGGGCGCCTTTGCGGCCGCCCCGCAATGCTCGGCAAAAGAGACCGTGACTACTCTGGATCCATGGACTATGTTGCCGCGCTTGTGCCCTCCCTGGTGATGGCCGTCGCGTTCACGCTCGTTATCCGGACGATGATCAAGAGCCAGGGCGGGGCCAACAAGGGCAAGGAAGACGCGGCTGTCGATGCCGCGCTCGCCCGCGCCGAGAGTGCCCGCCAGTCAGAAGGCCCGGCGCACTAAGAAACGGTCATTCGCGACACCCGCGCGTAGTATTCGAACGTGCCCCGTCCTTTGGGAGAGCTCGAAGACGCCGTCATGACCAGGGTGTGGGAGTGGAACCGCCCGGTCACGGTGCGCGAAGTACTGGAAGACCTCCGCCAGGAGCGTTCCCTCGCGTACACGACGGTCATGACCGTAATGGACAACCTGCATCACAAGGGCTGGCTGCGGCGGGAAGCCGAAGGCCGTGCCTATCGCTATGAGGCGGTTTCCACCCGGGCCGCTTACTCGGCCGCACTCATGAACGAGGCATGGTCGGCCAGTGACAACCCCGCAGCCGCCCTTGTGGCCTTCTTCGGCATGATGTCGCCGGAACAGCGAGAAGCGCTGCGCGACGCAATGCGCGTCGTACGGTCAGTGGATCCTGTACAACCGACGCGGCCCGCAGTCTCCGCGGAGTCCATGGATCGTGCAAGGTCCGCAGATCCCGAGGACCCCGCCCGGCCGCCTGATCCCGGCGGGCGATAGCGTCCGGCCATGCCCTCAGCGCCTCTTGAATCAAAAGCTGTCACAGTCCGCCGGGCCCGGACCAGCGATGTGGCCGCGGTACGCGGTCTCCTGGACTCCTATGTGCGGGACCGTATCCTGCTCGACAAGCCGACCGTGACGCTTTACGAGGACATCCAGGAGTTCTGGGTCGCCGAACGCGACGAGGACGCCGAGGTCGTCGCCTGTGGCGCCCTGCATGTGATGTGGGAGGACCTGGCCGAGGTGCGTACTCTTGCGGTAGATCCGGCCCTGCACGGGAAGGGTATCGGCCATCTTGTGCTCGACAAGCTGTTGAGGACCGCGCGATGGCTCGGTGTGCGGCGGATTTTCTGTCTCACCTTCGAAGTGGACTTCTTCGCGAAACATGGCTTCGTGGAGATCGGCGAGACCCCGGTCGACGGGGATGTCTTCGGTGAGCTGCTCCGTTCCAATGACGAGGGAGTGGCGGAGTTCCTTGACCTCGAACGGGTGAAACCTAACACCTTGGGCAACAGCCGCATGCTGCTGCAACTGTGAGGGGCGGGTCACGAGAGATCGTTATGCCCGAATCGTTCCGCATGGAAGGGCCTGCTCACAGGCTTGGGTAGGGACGAGTTCGCCCAAGGGGTTTGTGTTTTCCGGGGAAAGGCGGTTTGCTTTTACCGGTTATCCGTATTCGATGAAAGGGAAGCCGGTGGCACAGAAGGTTCAGGTCCTTCTTGTTGACGACCTCGACGGCGGCGAGGCTGACGAGACCGTGACGTTCGCTCTGGACGGAGTGACGTACGAGATCGATCTCACCACCGCCAACGCGGACAAGCTCCGAGGTCTGCTCACTCCGTACCTGGAAAGCGGCCGCCGTACCGGCGGACGCGCTGGCCGGGGCCGTGGGCTGAAGGCCGCACGAGTGGGTGTTGCGGGCCAGGACACCGCGAAGATCCGCGCATGGGCGAAGGAGAAGGGCTACGAGGTGAACGACCGCGGTCGCGTCCCCGCGACGATCCGCGAGGCTTACGACAAGGTGCACGGCTGAGCGCGCCCGTCCCGCGGATCAAGCAGATCAGGCACAGCACGGTGACTGCGCCGCAGTCTCACCCGGTGGCAGGCGGTCGCGAGTGCGGCCACCAGCGCCACCAGGCCGACGGGCCCCCCACTCTCCCCGTCGGCCCGGCCGGCCTTCCAGGGGGCCTCACAGGCCCCGGAGCGGCCCGCGAGGCTCATCGTGGGCAGCGACCGCTCCACCTCGTCTCCCGGTCCGGGAGGCCGCAGCCAAACCGGCGCCAGCCGGTCGTACGCGGTCTCCCGCCGGATACCCCGTGGCACCGTCGGTGCGGGCATCCACCCGCCGGCCCCCAGGGCGGTGAGATCGAGCGGAATTCCCCCCCACTCCAGCCAGTCCAGCAGCCCGGGCAGCTCCTCCGAGCTCCCGGCGGCCACCAGCAGCCGCATCCGCCGCCCGTCCAGCGCCACCGGCCCGGTGGCCGTGGCCCGCGCGAAGCGCCGCAGGTCCAGCACCTCGAAGCCCGCCTCGGCCGGGACGTCGAGCGCATCGAAACGCACCCCGGTGAGCAGGTTCCTGACCGGCTTGGTGCCCGGTGTCGCCGTGACCGGGTCCGGCGGAACCGCTCCTGCGGTCGGCCAACCCAGCTCGCGCTCGTACCAGCCCATATCGCCAACAACGAGTGCCGGTTCTTTTACGATGCGTGTCGTGCATCGCGCAAGCATGTTCGCCCGTAGCGCAGGGAACCATAGGGATCTGCATGGAGTGTCGGGGGTACGGGGTAAGAAAGACCTAGTGGAGAGGGGCGACGGGCGTGTCGGGAAAGGTGGGCGTTCGCCATCGGCGTAGCGAATAAGGGTCTATCTGCCTGGCCTGCGGGAACATCGTCTCGCACCATCGGGTTGGAGCTGTTGTCAGCTGTGTGGGACTAAGAGTCCCGGATGGGTGTCGACAGTAGAAGTGAGCTGCCCCGCGGTGCGGGACTAGCATGCGGAAGGACAGGGAGGGGACCGACCCCTAACTGCCCGACCGCTCTGAGGAGCGATTAACGATGTTCGAGAGGTTCACCGACCGTGCGCGGCGGGTTGTCGTCCTGGCTCAGGAAGAAGCCCGGATGCTCAACCACAACTACATCGGCACTGAGCACATCCTCCTGGGCCTGATCCACGAGGGTGAGGGTGTCGCCGCTAAGGCCCTGGAGAGCCTCGGGATTTCGCTCGAGGCGGTTCGCCAGCAGGTGGAGGAGATCATCGGGCAGGGGCAGCAGGCCCCGTCCGGGCACATTCCCTTCACCCCGCGTGCCAAGAAGGTCCTGGAGCTGTCGCTCCGCGAGGCCCTCCAGCTCGGCCACAACTACATCGGTACGGAGCACATCCTGCTCGGCCTGATCCGCGAGGGCGAGGGCGTCGCCGCCCAGGTCCTGGTCAAGCTGGGCGCCGACCTGAACCGGGTCCGGCAGCAGGTCATCCAGCTGCTCTCCGGTTACCAGGGCAAGGAAGCCGCCACCGCCGGCGGCCCGGCCGAGGGCACCCCCTCGACCTCCCTCGTCCTGGACCAGTTCGGCCGCAACCTGACCCAGGCTGCTCGTGAAACCAAGCTCGACCCGGTCATCGGGCGCGAGAAGGAGATCGAGCGGGTCATGCAGGTGCTGTCCCGCCGTACCAAGAACAACCCCGTCCTCATCGGCGAGCCCGGCGTCGGCAAGACCGCCGTCGTCGAAGGCCTCGCCCAGGCGATCGTCAAGGGCGAAGTGCCCGAGACGCTCAAGGACAAGCAGCTCTACACCCTGGACCTCGGCGCACTCGTCGCCGGCTCCCGGTACCGCGGTGACTTCGAGGAGCGCCTGAAGAAGGTCCTCAAGGAGATCCGCACCCGCGGCGACATCATCCTGTTCATCGACGAGCTCCACACCCTCGTGGGTGCCGGCGCCGCCGAGGGCGCGATCGACGCCGCCAGCATTCTCAAGCCCATGCTGGCCCGCGGCGAGCTGCAGACCATCGGCGCCACGACGCTCGACGAGTACCGCAAGCACCTGGAGAAGGACGCCGCCCTCGAGCGACGCTTCCAGCCCATCCAGGTCGCCGAGCCGTCCCTGCCGCACACCATCGAGATCCTCAAGGGCCTGCGGGACCGCTACGAGGCCCACCACCGCGTGTCCATCACGGACGCCGCCCTGGTGGCCGCGGCGACCCTCGCCGACCGCTACATCTCCGACCGCTTCCTCCCGGACAAGGCGATCGACCTCATCGACGAGGCCGGCTCCCGCATGCGCATCCGCCGCATGACCGCGCCGCCGGACCTCCGCGAGTTCGACGAGAAGATCGCCGACGTGCGCCGCGAGAAGGAGTCCGCGATCGATTCGCAGGACTTCGAGAAGGCGGCCAGTCTCCGCGACAAGGAGAAGCAACTTCTCTCCGCGAAGACCAAGCGCGAGAAGGAGTGGAAGGCCGGCGACATGGACGTCGTCGCCGAGGTCGACGAGGAGCTGATCGCCGAGGTCCTGGCCACGGCCACGGGCATCCCGGTCTTCAAGCTGACGGAGGAGGAGTCCTCCCGGCTGCTCCGTATGGAGGACGAGCTCCACAAGCGCGTCATCGGCCAGAAGGACGCCATCAAGGCCCTCTCCCAGGCCATCCGCCGTACGCGGGCCGGCCTCAAGGACCCCAAGCGTCCCGGTGGCTCCTTCATCTTCGCCGGCCCGTCCGGCGTCGGTAAGACCGAGCTCAGCAAGACCCTCGCGGAGTTCTTGTTCGGTGACGAGGACGCCCTCATCCAGCTCGACATGTCGGAATTCTCGGAGAAGCACACAGTTTCCCGCCTCTTCGGTTCTCCCCCCGGCTACGTCGGCTACGAAGAGGGCGGCCAGCTGACCGAAAAGGTCCGCCGCAAGCCGTTCTCCGTTGTCCTCTTCGACGAGGTCGAAAAGGCCCACCCCGACATCTTCAACTCCCTGTTGCAGATTCTGGAAGACGGTCGCCTGACCGACTCCCAGGGCCGGGTCGTGGACTTCAAGAACACGGTCATCATCATGACGACCAACCTCGGCACCCGGGACATCTCCAAGGGCTTCAACCTCGGCTTCGCCGCCATGGGAGACGTCAAGACCGGGTACGACCGGATGAAGGCCAAGGTCGGCGAGGAGCTCAAGCAGCACTTCCGCCCCGAGTTCCTCAACCGTGTCGACGACATCGTCGTCTTCCACCAGCTGACCGAGGAAGACATCATCCAGATCGTCGACCTCATGATCGGCCGCGTCGACGAGCGCCTCAAGGACCGGGACATGGGCATCGAGCTCAGCTCCGACGCCAAGTCCCTCCTCGCCAAGAAGGGCTACGACCCGGTCATGGGTGCCCGGCCGCTGCGCCGGACCATCCAGCGTGAGATCGAGGACATCCTCTCCGAGAAGATCCTCTTCGGCGAGCTCCGTCCCGGCCACATCGTGGTCGTCGGCGCCGAGGGCGAGGGTGAAGAGCGCAAGTTCACCTTCCGCGGTGAGGAAAAGGTCTCCGTCGCCGACACCCCGCCCATCGAGGCGGCCGGCTCCGGCGGTGCCCCGAACCTGAGCAAGGAAGCGTAAGCGCTCCGCGCCGGGCCTGTCTGAGGGGCTGCCCCTGGACCGTATTCGTACGGTCCAGGGGCAGCCCCTTTCAGTCGTCCCGGCCGTCCGCGTCGATGACGTCCTGGACCAGGCGGGACAGGTCTAAGTTGCTGCTCGCAGCCCCCTGGGTGAGATGCAGACGATGACCGATCCAGTGCTCCAGCATCCCGCGCGACCAGCCGTGCTGCACGGCCGTCTTCGCATAGAAGTCCTGCTCAGCGGGGGTATCGAGGCGGCCCATCAGGACGATGATGTGTCCCCAGGGCAATTGGGCAACAGCCTGTTGCCCAATTTGTTCGGGCCGTGTTCGAGCCATCTGCTGCATGTACTTGAGGTTGCGGAGCGAGAAGCCCCGCTGCCCGGGGAACGCCGTGCGCATGTCGACGGCGATCCGGTCGATGACCTTGGTGCCCCACGCTTCCTGGACTGGCGCTCCAGGAGGGTGCGGCCCAGCTCCCAGTACATCTGGATCAGCTCGGTGTTGACCGCACGCTGGGCGCGGATGCTGGAGCGCTTGACGATCGCTTTCAGGTCGTCGAGGAGCTCTCCGTGCCCTGGCGGCAGGGCACGGAGCTGGGCGGGTACGACTGGTCTGTTCTTGATGTTTTCTGACCCGCTGCTGAGCCTTGCGTAGATCATATGCATTCAGTCAGCTACGACCAGTAATGTCCGTCGAACGGGTGAATCGCGTTGCCTGCGGCGCTGGGGCGGTCCGGGAGTAAGGCGGCCGGCCCGCCCCGGGACCGTAAGCGGTACGGCCCCGGGGTAGCCCCTTTTCAGCGCCCGCGCGCCCGCACGCGCACGTGCACGATGCCCGCAGCCCGCGCGGCACCCAGCCACTGCGGGAACTCGCTCATCAGCGCCTGGAACAACTCCGTGTCCGGCACGGCCCGGGGATCGGTGCCGGCGGGAAAGAAGCCCGCATTGTCCACGACCCGCTTAGCCGGAACGGGCAGATCGTCGAGCTTCCGCAGGAAGTCGAATTGCTTGTCGTCCGGGTCCCCGAAACCGATGAACTGCCAGAAGATCGGCAGCCGGGCCGCAGCGCACAACACGCGCTCGGCGGCCACGCGAGACGTGGGGCCGCCATCTGTCTGGAAGATGACAAAGGCGGGGTCAGTGGCGCCGGAGGTAGTGTAATGGTCAATAACGGCCTGCATGGCCACGTGATAGTTGCTGCGCCCCATATGTCCGTAACCACTGTGCAGGGCATTCACGCGGCCCTCATAGCAGTCCAGGCTGAAGTCGGCGATACCGTCGATGCCGGTCGAAAAGAACACTACAGGCACCGTGCCGTCATCATCGAGATTCGCTGACAGCCCCAAAGCCTGCTCCGCCAAATGCTGGACGGTTCCGTCCTCGAAATAGCCGCGCATACTCCCGGAACGGTCAATGACCAGGTAAACGGCAGCGCGCTGCCCGGCCACGCCGGATTTCTCCAACGACACCCGCGCTGTCTTGTACAGGTCGACCAGACGGGGCGCGGTCACCTGGACCTTCTCCAGGCTGATCGCCGAAGTCCCGGACGCGGACGCCGGGCGCGGCCGTTTGACGTAATCGATGGCCATGCGAATCTCCGTAGGCAGTGCAGCGGACGCCGACAGTCGGCAGTCGCCCGTTACGGTATGCCCGGCGTGGGGTACACCGGGCGGCAACGGGTCAGCTCGGCTGGTCGAAGTCGTCGGCCTTGATGCCCTGGAGGAAGGCGGCCAGCCCGGCCCGGCTGGCGGTGAGTATGAAGCCGGGGGCTTCGCTCTCGCGTATGAGGACGCCGTCGCTGGACGGGGCGAGTTCCAGGCAGTTGGTGTTGGGGTCACCGCTGAAGCTGGACTTTTGCCAATGGAGCGTGGGCATGCTCGCTCTCCTAGAGGGTGTAGAGGATGTGCTGGATGAGGCCGAGCGAGCTTTTCCCGGAGTGCGTTTCCGGGACCGCCGCCGGGTTGATCGGGGGTAGCGCAAGCTCTGCCAGCTTGCCGAACATGTCGCTGTACTGGGTGATGTGGGGCTCGTCGCCCATGTAGAGGGACCGGACCGGGTGGTCCAGCAGGACGGTGCTCAACTCTCTGGCGGTAGGCGTGATCAGGGTGAAGGTTCCGCTGAGGGCCGCGTAGACGCCTGCCTCGTACGGGAACACCTGGATCACCACGTTGGGCAGTCGCGCGAGCTCGATGAGGTGGAGCAGCTGCGCCCGCATGATCTCCGGGCTGCCGATGTGCATGTGCAGGGCGGCCTCATGGATCACGGCGTGCATGACCGGCGGATCTTCCCCAGTCAGAACGCTTTGGCGCTCGAGGCGGAAGGCGCTGGAATCGTCGATCTCTTTCGCGGTCAGCTTGGGACGGACGTTCTCGAAGGTCGTGCGCATGTACTGCTCCGTCTGGAAGAGCCCTGGGATGAACAGCGATTCCTGGCTCTGGATGCGCCGCGCGCCGGCTTCGAGCTCCGCGAGATTGAGGGCAGGTTGTTGCTGCCTCTTCTTGTGCTCGGTCCACCAGCCCTTGCCGCTGCTTTCCGCCATCGTGACGAGGGCGGCGATGAAGGGCTCATTAATGCAGCGGTAGGCGCGACATAGAGCGCGGAGACGATCGGTTGTGATCGAGGTCCGGCCGGACTCGACGTGGCTCAGGTGAGGACCGCCCATGCCGACCTCAGCACCCACCTGGGTGAGTGACATGCCGCTGAGTTCCCGGAGTTGGCGTAGCTCTGCTCCTAGTCGGCGCTGTCGCTCGGTGATGGTCGTGCGTAGTGGCACTGCGGGTCTCCTCGGAGTTCGGCGCTCAGTCTGCCTGTGGCTGGCGACGGGGTCCACTCGATCGTGAGATTAGGTTGCAGGAATGAGTACCTAACCTCTACCGTGAGTGTTGCATCGCTCACACAGGGACAACGGCGGCCCCGCCGCCAACGTGCCCTGGGTCTCACCGTCGCGGAAGCGCACCGCCCCCCGATCCATGCCGTCTGCCGCCAAAGCACCGGCATGTCCAAGGGGGCGGCAGGCCACCGCACCTCCCGCCCTTCAACACAGTCTTGGAGGCCCTCGTGGCACCGCCCGCCGACCTACCGCTCACTTACACCCTGCTGGCCCCCGCCGTCGCCACCGCGCCCAGGGTGTGCCGCGACTTCGTACGCAGCGCCCTCAACGCCTCCGGCCTGGCGGGCCCGGCGGACGCGGCGGCGCTGTGCACCTCGGAGCTGGCGACCAACGTCCATCTGCATGCCAAGGGCGACATCCGCCTCGGGCTCGCTATCGAGCCGACCCGCATCCGGGTCGACGTACACGACGGCAGTGACGCGCTGCCCTCGCCCCGGCGCCCGGGCAGGCACGACACCCACGGGCGGGGTCTGTTCCTGGTCACCGCGCTTTCGGACGTGTGCGGGGTGGCACCCGACAGCGACGGCAACGGCAAGGGCGTCTGGTTCGAGCTCAACGTCGTTTCGCCCGAGGGGTGACGCCCCCAGTGCCTCAGCAGGGCAGCACCTGAATCCGGTCCAGCGGACCGTACGGGCCGCCAGCCAGGGCGGACCGCAGCCGGTCAAGCACTACGTCGGGACGCTCCCGCAGTTGTCGGGCCGTGATGTGCTGGACGCAGAGCCCGAGTGCGTCGAGGCGGTTGTGACGGTCCCACGTCGACTCCCAGTCGGGCAGGGCGAAGTGGTGCGCGATCGATTCGACCTCCAGCAGTACGCCATGGTCCGGCCAATAGCCGTCCGGCACCGCCAGGAACCGGCCGTCCAGGCGCAACTCCGGGTTCCACAGCGGCCGGGGGAGCCCCGAACACCCCTCAACCACGTCCCGGGCCTCCGCCTCCACCGGCGAGCGCGTACCCGCCCCCAAGTCGGCCAGGACCTGGGCAATGTGCGGCAGCCGGTCCAGCCGCGCCGCCCGCAGCTCCTCCGCCAGCCTGGACACAGGGCACCGTCGGGCCTGCACCACTTCGGCCAGCAGCCCCCGCACGTCGGTGCCTACCGTGGCCATCGCGTCCGCGACCGCCCGCGCCAGCGGCGCGCACGCCAGCCCCTCCACCCGCACCGCTTCCGGCATCCGCCGCGTCGGCCGCACCCGCGCGAACTCCTCGTCCCGGCGCCGTCGCCCGGCGGGCACCAGCACATCCACGTTCCGTACGTGCTCCGGCTGCGGCGCGTGCTTCAGCCGCCGCAGCGCCAGCACCGCCGTCCCGGTGAGCATGGCCGAACCGGGGTGCCCGTGCTCGCCGTAGCGCAGCGCCATCCGCATGCGCTGCAAATGCGTCGGCTGCCCGGTGTGCAGCAGGTATGTGCGCGGCAGCAGCCGTTGCCAGGGCCCGCCGGGCCCGCACCGCCCGGCGATCGTGCTGTCGCCGACCCCGACGTGCAGCAGTTGGGCGTGCGTGGCGACATGGTCGTCGTCGGCGGCCAGCCTGGCCAGCGCGTCGTCGTAGGAGATCGTCATGGCCGCCCCTTGCCCGGCCCCGGCCCGGCCGGAACGGCGGTCACGGGGTTGTGACATGGCGCCACCCCATCGGGGGACTGGCGCCTGCGTGGGCTTCAGCGCATGCCTGCGTGCACTTCGGTCACACCGGGGTGTACGCAGGCGCGGGCCGAAGTGTACGCAGGCGGCTACTGCCGAGGCCGGGGGCGGAGAGTGAGTTTGACGGTGGAGGGCAGGAGGTGGGCGTTCAGGACGGTGCCGGGGTAGCTGACGGTGAGGGTCTGCAGGTCCGGCAAAGCGGCGAGGGGCGCGAGGTCGATGGTGGGGAAGGCGCCGGAGGCGGCGTTCAGGTACAGGCGCTGGAGGCCGGGAAGGACCGCGCTGAGGTTCCTGATATGACCATCACTGGATAGCCGATTGAGGACCAGGGTGGTGACGCGGTGCGATTTCATGCCGGGTGGGAAGAGGGCATGGTCCGTGTGATCGGCGAACAACAGGAACGCCAGATTGGGCAGTGAGAATACGTGTGCCCAATCATCCGGTCGTGTCCCGCCTCGTGGTGTAAGCGACCTTGCTCGACGCGTTCCGGTAAGCCACGTGTCGGCCATCCCATGGGCCACGGCTCCCGCGTCGCGCGCGGCTGACCTGCCGTCAGCGCCATTGGCGGCCCTGAACCGCGTCAATGCGGCGATGACCTGCGCATTCCGAGTACTTGATCGGCTACACCATCTGGCGGGACGCGATCAATCGTCCGGGTTGAGGACGGAATCGCGATCGGCAAAGCCGAGGGTGATGAGGCTTGGCCATGCGGCGAGGACTTCGAGGCCACCTGCGGCGCTGGGCAGGTGGAGGCTTGCCAGGGGGAGATGATGGGGCAGGGAGGTCAAGATGTCGGCTGGCCAGCGACTGATGGGGACGCGTACGGAGGGGAGGAGTCGTCCGGCATGGGCATGGGACCGTGCCGGACGAGGGTGCGGAGGGGGAGGACGAAGGGGATTTTGTCGCCGCGTTCGTGGCGGGCGGCGGTGGTGGCGAGCCACTGGACGAGGGTGGTCTTGCCGGAGCCGGCGACGCCGCGCAGGAGGACGCGCTCGCGTCCGGCGAGGGCCTGGTCGGCGGGGAGCGGGGCGCTGGGGGCGTGGAGGGGGCCGCCGTTGGTGCCGGGGAAGTCGCGGGTCGTCTCGGAGGCGGCGGCTTCCAGGCTCAGGTAGGCCGCGTCGAGCGGCCAGGTGGCACGGGAGCGGTCGGTGAGGTCGATGCCGAAGATGGTGAGGATGCCGTGCTTGACGGCGAGGTAGTCGGCGTAGCGCTGCTGGAATTCGGCGTCGGGATCCACAGTGGGTTGGACAGTGATGATCGAGTACTGGCCGGGGGCGTCCCGGCCGAGAGCTTCATGGAACCCGGAGTCGTTGAGCAGGAGGTGTGTGGGCACGGCTTCCACACGGCCGTGCTGTCAGCCACCGGGTCGAAGGCTACGACTCCCAGGAGTAAGTCCTGTGCGAAGAGCGCCGCCCCGGACATTCCGGCCCAGGGGGAGCCGCCGTCCGGGCGGGGCGTGGGCGGGGTGTGGTCGCTGTCGAGTACGTACCGGTTGTTGAGCAGGCCGGAGCCGGGTTTGAGTGTGCCGACGAGCTGTTCGCTGCCGAGGCTCCCCTGTCCGATGCGCTGGGCGCGGGGAAAGCCGATGGCTTCGCAGCCGGGTATGCGGGTGAGGGAGTTGACCACGCCCCATCGGGTCAGGCTGAACTTCTTCGATGTCATCAGCGGTACGAGATGCTTGCGGGCTCGAAGCAGCGCGGCGTCGATCCCGTGGTCGAGACCGGACCAGAGGAGATCGCAGTCGATCAGACCGAGCCCACCGGGGACGGCGGCCTGGATGCGAGCGCTGTCCCGCACCACATGGCCGGCGGTCAGGATCAGCTTGGCGGTCAGCAGGTAGCCGCTGCCTTGGCGGGCGGCGCCGATGTCCCAGCCGCCGCCCGTGGCGGCGTGCTTCGGCTTCAGGGTGAACGAGACCTTGTGGGTCTGGGCCCGTGAGCGCCCGCTCTCGGCGGAGGCGTCCACGAGCCAGGCCTTCACCCCGCCCCGGGCTCGGGCGTCGCGGCGGACTTCGACGGTGAACTCCATGTGTATGTCGCCGAGTTCGAAGCGAAGATCCTGGTCGGTGCCGCGGGCCGTTGCGGCGGTGAGGCCGTCGCGGATCGCTTCGACGGCGTCGGCAAGCTCGATGTCGGCGAGATGGTCGTTGCCCATGGCGTCCCCCTTGTCACCTCTGGTAGGGCAACGGTGGCGGGGTCAGCCGCGCTCGGCGTGGGCGTCGGCGATGAGGCCTTGGGCGACTTCGAGGATGGCGAGGCGCTTGGCGTCGGGGTCGCCTTCGATGTTCTGCATGGCGAACATGCCGGCGTGCATGGAGAAGAGAGCGGTCATGCAGCGGACCTGGTCGGTCATGGAGAAGCCGGGCTCATTGAGGAGGGCGCCGAGGGCGCCGATCCTGTCCTTGAAGGCCTCGCCGATGCTGAGTTCGCGCATGGTGGCCTGGTTCTCTTGCATGAAGCGGAAGAGCCGGGAAGCGCCCCAGAGGGCCTCGCTGTAGCGGCGGAGGAACTCCTGCTTGGTGGCAAGGGTTCTGGGCTGGGCCTGGGCCCAGGCGATGAGCTCGTCAATGGGTTTGACGAGGTCGTCGGCGACGCTGATGAGGATGTCTTCCTTGGTCTTGAAGTGGTAGTAGAGCGCGGCCTTGGTGACGTCGAGGTGCTCGGCGATCTCGCGGAGCGAGGTCTTCTCGTAGCCGTGCTCGGCGAAGAGCGTCAGCGCGACGTCCTGGATACGGCGGCGGGTGTCGCCGCGGCGGGCCTGCGATGTGGCCATGGCTGCTGCTCTCCTGCGTTGCGCGCCGCCGGTCCCCCCGGCGGTCGCTTTTGCGCTGATATTAACTTACTTGACGACCGGCTAGCGGAAAGCTTAATCTCACTGTCGTACATAAACTAGCCGGGCGGCAAGTAAGTGGATCTACGTATCTCCGAGTCTGCGCGAGCCGCCCTTCCCTGGGGGGAGACACAGGTCATGTCCCAGACCGCAGAAGCCCCGCCCGAAGCGGTGGAACCCAAGCAGCGCAGTGTCCGAGTGGTGCTGTTCGGGCTGATGATCGCCATGTTGCTGGCGATGCTCGACAACATGATCGTCGGCACCGCGATGCCGACGATCGTGGGGGAGCTGGGCGGGCTCAGCCACTTGTCGTGGGTGGTCACGGCGTACACCCTCGCTACGGCCGCCTCGACCCCCATCTGGGGAAAGCTCGGCGACATGTACGGCCGCAAGGGCGTCTTCATGACGTCGATTGTGCTCTTTCTGGCCGGCTCGGCGCTGTCGGGGATGGCACAGTCGATGGACCAGCTCATCGCGTTCCGGGCGGTGCAGGGTCTCGGCGCGGGTGGCCTGATGGTCGGTGTCATGGCGATCATCGGCGATCTGATTCCGCCGCGGGAGCGCGGTAAGTACCAGGGCATGATCGCCGGGGTGATGGCGATAGCCATGATCGGCGGGCCGCTGGTGGGTGGCACGATCACCGACAACTGGGGCTGGCGCTGGAGTTTCTACATCAACCTGCCGCTGGGCGTGGTGGCGCTGTTCATGATCTCGGTGGTGCTGCATCTGCCGAAGAAGCGGGTGCAGGCGCGGATCGACTACCTCGGGGCGGCGCTGCTGACGGTCGGGATCACCTCGCTGGTGCTCATCACGACCTGGGGCGGTACGCAGTACGGCTGGGGCTCGGCGCAGATCATCGGGCTGGGCGTGCTGGGGGTCGCGGCGCTTGCCGCGTTCGTCTACGCGGAGACGCGGGCGGCGGAGCCGGTGATGCCGCTGCACATCTTCCGGAACCGGAACTTTTCGCTGATCTCGGTGATCGGGTTCCTGGTGGGCTTCACGATGTTCGGGGCGATGACCTTCCTGCCGCTGTACCAGCAGACGGTGCAGGGGGCTTCGGCGACCAACTCCGGGCTGCTGCTGCTTCCGATGCTGCTCGCGATGATGGTGGTGTCGCTGATAGCCGGGCGGGTGACGACGTCGACCGGTAGGTACAAGGTCTTCCCGATCCTGGGCGGTGGGCTGATCACCGTCGGCCTGTACCTGCTGTCGACGATGGACACTGGGACGACGCGATTCATGTCGGGGGCGTTCATGGCGGTGCTGGGCGCCGGCATGGGCTTCCTGATGCAGATCACGATGCTGATCGCGCAGAACAGCGTCGAGATGAAGGACATGGGGGTCGGGTCGTCGTCCTCGACGCTCTTCCGGACGATCGGCGGTTCCTTCGGGGTGTCGATGTTCGGCGCGGTCTTCACCCACCAGGTGCAGAGCACGATGGCCGCGCGGGCCGGCGGGACGGGGGCGTCGGTGACGTCGGGGTCGGCGCAGCTGAGCCCGACGAGCATCGGGAAGCTGCCGGCCGCGGTCAAGGACGCGTATCTGCACGCGGTGGCGAGCGGGACGCACCATGTGTTCCTGTGGGGCGCGGCGATCAGTGTGATCGGCTTCGCGGCGGCGTGGTTCGTCAAGGAGGTGCCGCTGCGGGGTGCCCCGCAGGCGGCGGCTGCGGGGGAAGAGCCGGTGCCGGTGATGTCGGTGGGGGAGGCGGTGTGAGGCGCGGCTGCGGCGGGCTGCTCGCCTGACCCTCCCTTTTCGGAAAGCGGGGGCCCAGGGGCCCGGGGGTTCTACCCTCGGGCCCCTGGGCCCCCGCTGTTGTTCAGGCGCCGGAGCCCGGGCGCGGCCTCATTCGCGCGGTAGCAGCAGTTGCGCCACTGCCCCGCCGCCCTCGCCGTCCTCGGGGGCGGCGTTACGGAAGGTGAGGCGGGCGCCGAGGACGCGGGTCTGGCCGGTGGCGATGGTGAGGCCCAGGCCGTGGCCGGAGCCGGAGCGGTCGGGGGAGCCGGTACGGAAGCGGCTGGGGCCTTCGCGCAGGAGGTCCTCGGGGAAGCCGGGGCCGTGGTCGCGGACCTGGATGTACGGGCCGTCGACGGTGACCTCGATGAGGGGCTTGCCGTGGCGGGCGGCGTTGGCGACCAGGTTGCCGATGATGCGCTCCAGGCGGCGGGGGTCGGTGCGTACGACGGCGTCGGCGACGACCAGCACCTTCGCGTCCGGAGCGGTGATGGCGACCCGGCGGCGGACGAACTCGCCGAGAGCGACGTCCTGCAGGTCGGCTTTTTCGGTGGCGCCGTCGAGACGGGCCACTTCCAGGACATCCTCGACGAGGGTGCGCAGGGCCTGGGAGCGGTCCCGTACGAGCTCCGACGGGCGGCCCGGCGGCAGTAGCTCGGCGGCGGTGACCAGGCCGGTGACCGGGGTGCGGAGTTCGTGGGCGATGTCGGCGGTGACCCGCCGCTCGGCTTCGAGCCGGCCGGCCAGGGCGTCGGCCATGGCGTCGACGGCGCGGGCGAGCTCGTCGGTCTCATCGCGGACCCGGGCGCCGATGGAGTCCCGTACGCGTACGTCGGTGGCGCCGCCCGCGACCCGCCCGGCGGCCTCGGCGGCCTTGCGGAGCCGCCGTGAGAGCTGGCCGCCGACAAGCACGCCGAGCGCGGTGCCGCCGAGGACGACGGCGGCGGAGCCGAGGATCAGGGCCTGGTCGAGGTCGTCCAGGACGGCGAAGGTGTCGGAGAACTTGCTGCTCATGGAGAGCACCCGGCCATTGGAGAGCGGGGTCTCCGCCCAGACGACGGGGCTGTTGCCGTGCTCCTGCACAAAGGTGGCGCGCTTGTCCTTTGCCGCGAAGTGCCGCAGCGCCGACGGCAGGTCGTCGTCGTCGAGCCGGGCGTTGATGGCGAGGCGGCCGGTGGACTCGTAGACCGTCTGGGCGAAGACGACCCGCTCCATCTGCACATCGCGCGAGTTGTCGATCATGCTGGCCCGGGCGGCATTGTGCACGACGAAACTCAGCACGACGGCGACCAGCGCGGAGACGGCCGCGATGGCCGCGCTCAGCTTCCAGCGCAGTCCCGTCTTGCGGAGCAGCCCCGCCCTACGGAGCAGTCCGGTCTTGCGGAACAGAAGGAGGGCCATGGGTGATCAGGCCTTGAGCTTGTAGCCGAAACCGCGCACGGTCTCGATCCGGTCCTGGCCGACCTTGGCGCGCAGCCGCTGGACGTGGACGTCCACGACCCGGGTGTCGCCGCCCCAGCCGTAGTCCCACACCCGCTCCAGCAGCCGGTCCCGGGAGAGGACGGAGCCGGGAGCGGCGGAGAACTCCAGCAGCAGCCGCATCTCGGTCGGGGTCAGCGCGAGCCGTTCGCCGTCGCGCCGCACCTCCATGCCGTCCGGGTCGATCTCGAGGTCGCCGAAGGAAAGCAGGGTGGTCTCCACCAGTCCGTCACCTGCGGAGGCCTGGCCGAAACGGCGCAGTACGGCCCGGATCCGAGCGGTGAGCACGGCTCCGTCGAAGGGCTTGGTCACGTAGTCGTCGGCACCGGCCTCCAGGCCGAGGACGACATCGATCGCGTCGGCCCGCGCCGACAGCATGATCACCGGAACGGTGGACTCGTCGCGGATCCGGCGGCACAGGCTGACCCCGTCCAGGCCCGGCACCATCACATCGAGCAGGGCGAGGTCGGGCTGGTTGGCGCGGAAGGCCTCCAGGCCGGTCAGGCCGTCGGGGACGGAGGTCACCCTGAAACCGTCGCGTTCAAGAGCGAGGGTGGTCGCCTCGCGGATGACGTCGTCGTCCTCGACGAAGAGCACATGGGTCTCGGCCATTCGTCTGCTTTCTGCTCTATGCCGGTATCTGCTGGTGTATACCCGCTATTTTCCTACAGCACGACTGTGGGAGATCTCGGAGAACCAGCCTCCGGTCCAGGCGTAGGTCGTCACGCTCTTGCCGGTCGGGCAGCACACCGCATCAGTGTCGGTGTACACCTTCCGGATGATCTCCAGATAGCTGTCGCCGATCTCGCCGTGGACGGGAGGGGTCTCGTCGATGAAGACATTCTGGTACGAGCCCCCCTTCTGCTGGTAGACGTAAACGCCGAGGCCCGTGCCGTCCCCGCAGGTCGACAGATTGATGAGGACATCGGGGTAACGGCTGTCGGTCAGGTATCCGTACTTGGCCTCAACAGGGTACTTCTTGGGTTTGCCCGCGCCCGTGCCCGGACAGGGCTTCACGTCCTCCTTGAACTCCTGGCGCACCTTCGGGTCCTGCTTCAGCAGGGTCACCGGGTTGACCTTCCCGGCGCTGACCGTCGGGGACGGCGAGGCCTTGGAGGTGGAGGCGGCGCCCTCCAGGCGTACACCACCGGTGTCCGCACAGCCGCTGACGCCGATCAACGCGCAAACGGCGGCAATCGCCGTGACCGGGACCAGAGCCCGTCCGGCGTGCCGCCGCGCCAGCCGTGGGGCAGTTATGCGGCTACTGCGCACACGTCCTCCATCCCGGTCCGGCACTGCCCTGCCCGCCTGGCGCCGATCGCGGGCCCGTAACCGTAGCAGCCCGCTTCCAGCTCGGCGCGCAGTCGCGCCAGCGCACGGTGCAGGGTGCTCTTCACCGTACCCACCGACATGCCCAGCGCGTGCGCGGTCTCCTCGGTGCTCAGCTGCCGGTAGTGGCGGAGCACCACCACCTGACGCTGCTTCGGCGCCAGCACACGCAGCGCGTCCCTGAGCATCTCGCGGTCGGCGCGCTGCTCGGAGCCGTCGTCGACGCAGGCGTCCGGGAGCTCGGGGGTGGGGACCTCCTCCAACTTGCGGGCGCGCCACCACTCGGTGCGGGTGTTGATCATCACTCGGCGCATATACGCGTCGGCGAGGCCCTTGTCGGCGATGGCCTGCCAGCGCGGGTAGGTACGCGCCAGAGCGGTCTGGACCAGGTCCTGGGCGTCGATCGGATCCGGGACGAGGCGGCGGGCGCTGCGCAGCAGAGCGTCCTGGCGCGTACGTACGTACTCCTCAAAATCCAGTACCTGTGCGTTCACCGCCATGGTGATCCTCCGTCCGCGTCCTGCTGCGTTTCACTACGACACCAGCGACGCTACGGAGCGGAAGTCCTGCCTTCGTCACCGTGACCGCTCAGCGGACTCACAGGAACCCGACGGTTATGTAACAGCGCTTTGGGTAAGCGATCCCAAGCTGCCCTTACTGGGGCAATCGGTACACTCCGCCCGCGACCGCCTCGACGAGGCCGTCCGCCACCAGACCGTCCAGCGCCCTCGCCCGCTGCACCGGCTCCTGCCATACGGCGTCCAGCGCCGCCTGCGACACCGCGCCGCTCGCCTCCCGCAGCACGGCGAGGAGCTTGCCCCTGACCTGACGGTCCGTCCCCGCGTAACTCTGCCCCCGGCGCGGCGGCCCCTCGTGCGCCGGCGACCCGGCCAGCCGCCACGCGCACTGCGCCGAGATCGGGCACCGTACGCATTCCGGGCTGCGGGCGGTGCAGACCAGCGCGCCGAGCTCCATCGTCGCGGCGGCCCAGCGTGCGGCGGTCCTCTCGTCCAGCGGCAGCAGGCGCTGCGCGATACGCCGCTCGGCGGCGCTCGTCGCAGTCGGCGGGTACTCGATGCCGCTCACGGCCCGGGCGAAGACCCGGCGGACGTTGGTGTCCATGACCGCGTGGCGCTGCCCGTACGCGAACGATGCCACCGCCGCCGCCGTGTACTCGCCGATCCCGGGGAGCGCCAGCAGTTCGGCATGCTCGCTCGGCACCTTGCCGCCGTGCAGCTGCGCTATCGCCGTCGCGGCGGCGTGCAGCCGCAGCGCCCTGCGCGGATAGCCCAGTCGGCCCCAGACGCGGACGGCTTCGCCGGGCGGGTCGGTGGCGAGGACGGCCGGGCTCGGCCAGCGCGCCATCCACCCCGCGTACACCGGGAGCACGCGGCTGACCGGGGTCTGCTGGAGCATGAACTCACTGACCATCACGCCCCAGGGGCCCGCTTCCGGGCGGCGCCATGGGAGGTCGCGGGCGTTCTCGTCGAACCAGTCGATCACGGGGGAGTGGAGGTCGGCATCAGCGCTCATAGAGCCACCCATGCTACCCGTGCCTCCGGCGCGTTTCGCTGCGCCGGGCGCGGCGCCTCCCGCTGGCTCCACCAGTGGCCCTACCAGTGGCCTGCCCGTTGAACCCCGGCCCGGCGCGTCCTGGTCCGACCAGTGGGCTTATAGGCACACAAGTTGCGGGTGGGTACCAGCGTGCCATCGGTGGTTTGGACCGAGACCGCATAAGGTTTGGGCGTGGGCTCTATGCGCAATCCCGTCGGACCTCTGCCGTCCTCCATTTACTGGCGACGGAGGGCTGTTGCGCTGTGCGTATTCGCGCTGCTCGCTCTGCTGATCCTCTGGGCCGTCAACTCCGGCGGGGGCGGGGGCAAGGGCAATGGGGCGAACGGCAGCGGCGGCCAGACTCCGGCGACGTCGATCACGCCGGGGCCGTCGGCGAGCGGGCCGCTGAACAGCAGCCGGCCGGGTGGCTCCGTCGGGGGTGACAGCGGCAGCGGCGGCTCGGGCAGCGGCGGCAGCGGTGGTACGTCGTCAGGTGGTAGCGGCGGCGCCACTGCCACGGCCGGGAGTTCGGCGGCCGGAACGACCGGCGGCGACACCGGAAGCGCCGGCAGCAGTGGCGGCAGCGGAGGCACGTCGTCGGGTGGCGCGGTGCAGCTGCCGGCCGGGTCGAGCCTGCCGGACTGCACGAGCACCGGCGTGACGCTGACGCTGCGCAGCGTGCAGAATTCCTACGAACCCGGCGTGAAGCCGAAGTTCAGCCTGGCGGCCACGAACGCGAACGGCACGGCGTGCAAGCTGAACTTCGGGGTGACGGCGGCGGTCTTCACCATCACGGATGTCAGCGACAACCACGTATGGGCGAGCGACGACTGCCCGAGCAGCCGGAGCGCGTACCTCGTGCAGGTCCCGGCGAACGGCAAGACGGCCTACGTCGCGCAGTGGGACCGCAGGGGCAGCTCGCCGAAGTGCGCCACCCCGAAGGGGCAGGCGGCGGCGGCCGGGACCTATCTGGTGGAGGCCAAGCTGCCGGGCTTCGCGGCCAAGCAGACGTCGTTCGTACTGAGCGCTTCTTAGGCCACTCCGGCCAACAGGCCCTAGACGTAACGCTCCAGGATCGAGGACTCCGCGAGGCGCGACAGGCCCTCGCGGACCGACCGGGCACGGGCCTCGCCGACGCCTTCGACGGTCTGCAGGTCGTCGACGCTGGCGGCGAGCAGCTTCTGCAGGCCGCCGAAGTGTTCGACGAGCCGTTCGATGACGGTGTTGGGCAGCCGGGGCACCTTCGCCAGCAGCCGGTAGCCGCGCGGCGAGACCGCCGAGTCCAGGGCTTCCGGCGAGCCGGCGTAGCCCAGGGCGCGGGCCACGGTGGGGAGTTCGAGCAGCTCGCCCTGCGGGAGGGCGTCCAGCTCGCCGAGGGCCTCGGTGACGGTGCGGCTGCGCTTGGCGGTGGGCTCGGGGACGTAATCGCGTACGACGAGCTCGCGCTCGGGCTCGACGCCCGCGATCAGTTCGTCCAGCTGGAGCGTGAGCAGCCGGCCGTCGGTGCCGAGCTCGACGACGTACTCGGCGATCTCGGTGGCGATGCGCCGGACCATCTCCAGCCGCTGGGCCACGGCGGTCACATCCCGGACCGTGACAAGGTCCTCGATCTCCAGGGCGGAGAGGGTGCCGGCCACCTCGTCCAGGCGCAGCTTGTACCGCTCCAAGGTGGCCAGCGCCTGGTTGGCGCGGGAGAGGATCGCCGCGGAGTCCTCCAGGACCCGGCGCTGCCCGTCGACGTAGAGCGCGATCAGCCGCATCGACTGACTGACGGAGATGATCGGATAACCGGTCTGGATCGATACGCGCTGCGCGGTGCGGTGCCGGGTGCCGGTCTCCTCGGTGGGGATCGCGGCATCGGGCACGAGCTGGACCCCCGCCCGGACGATCCTGGTGATGTTGGTGTCGAGGATGAGCGCGCCGTCCAGCTTGCACAGTTCGCGCAGCCGCGTCGCGGAGAATTCCACGTCCAGCACAAAGCCGCCGGTGCAGAGCGATTCGACGGTTTTATCCATACCGAGGACGATCAATCCGCCCGTATTGCCGCGCAGGATGCGCTCCAGGCCGTCACGCAGAGCGGTGCCCGGCGCGACGGCGCTGAGGGAAGCTCGCATGAGGCCCTCGGTGCCGGAACTCCCGCCGGATTTGCCGGGAGCTGCCGCCCGGTCGTTGGCTGCCACTGCTCTCCTCCGGTCGCTACGAATGCCCGGATGGGCGGGACCAGGGCAAAGTTTACCGTCGGAACTGTTACGAGCGTGGGGCCCTCTTGGGCAGCACGCGCAAGGCGTCCCCTATGTCCGTCACTTCCGTCACTTTCATCCCGCTCGGAATCCGCCCGGGATCCGGCGGTACGAGGGCATGCGTAAAGCCCAGTCTGGCCGCTTCCGCCAGCCTCCGCTGCACCCCTGTGACCCTGCGAACTTCCCCGGCAAGTCCGACCTCACCCACCGCTACCAGGTTCTTCGGGAGCGGCGTATCGATCGCCGCGCTGGCGAGCGCGAGCGCCACCGCCAGGTCCGCGGCGGGCTCGGTGAGCTTCACACCGCCGACGGTGGCCGTGTAGATGTCCTGCTTGCCGATTGACTTGATACGGCCGCGTTGCTCCAGCACCGCCAGCATCATCGACACCCGGGAGGTCTCCAGGCCGGACGTCGTCCGGCGGGGCGAGGGGATCTGGGTGTCCACGGTCAGCGCCTGCACCTCCGCCACCAGGGGCCGCTTGCCTTCCAGCGTGACGGTCAGGCACGTGCCGGGGACGGGCGCGTCGCGCCTGGTCAGGAACAGGCCGGACGGATCGGTGAGGCCCGTGATGCCCTCGTCGTGCAGCTCGAAGCAGCCGACCTCGTCGGTCGCACCGAAGCGGTTCTTGATACCGCGGATCAGACGCAGCCGTGCGTGCCGGTCCCCCTCGAAGCTCAGGACCACGTCCACGAGGTGCTCCAGCAGGCGCGGGCCCGCGATCGCGCCGTCCTTCGTCACATGGCCCACGAGCAGGGTCGACATCCCGCGCTCCTTCGACGCGCGGATCAGCGCCCCGGCGACTTCGCGGACCTGCGCCATGCCGCCGGGCGCGCCGTCGATCTCCGGCGACGCGACGGTCTGGACGGAGTCCACGATCAGCAGCGCGGGCTTCACATCGTCCAAATGCGCGAGCACGGACGACAGATCGGTCTCCGCGGCGAGATACAGGTGGTCGCTCAGGGCGCCGATCCGGTCCGCCCGCAGCCGCACCTGCGACGCCGACTCCTCGCCGGTGACATACAGGGTCCGGCCCTGCGCGCTCGCCGCCTTCGCGGCCACATCGAGCAGCAGCGTGGACTTCCCCACGCCCGGCTCGCCCGCCAGCAGCACCACCGCGCCCGGAACGAGCCCCCCGCCCAGCACCCGGTCCAGCTCCGGCACCCCAGTGCTCCGCGCCGTGGCCTGGCGGCCGTCCACCTCTCGGATCGGCTTCGCCGGGGTCGTGACCCTCCCGGCTGCCGTCGTCCGGACCGGCCCGGCCCCGTACTCCTCGATCGTGCCCCACGCCTGGCACTCCCCGCACCGGCCCAGCCACTTGGCGGCTGTCCAGCCGCATTCCGTACAGCGGTAGGAGGGACGGTCCTTGGGGGAGGTGCGGGTGCGTACAGCCATACGGTGCACCGTATCGGCTGGCGCCGACATTGTTGGGCTCTCCGGCTGCGGGCCGGTGCCGGTCCGCAGCCGGAGGCCCCGGCTGCGGGCGTGCCGGTTCCGCCCCGTCTGCCGGGGTTGCCGCTCCTCCCCCAGCTACCTCCCCCAGCCTTCGGCCGGGAGGTGCCCCCAGGAGGTGCCCCCAAGCGCCGGACGGGCTGGGTTGTCGTGCGTGCCGGCGCGCCATGTGGTGGTCGGGGTCGGGGCCGCTGTGGGGTGATCTCCTCGGGGCTCGCACGTGCGGGTCCGCAGTGAAGGCGCCCGGGGTGCATGTGCTCGTCCCCTGCGGGGACACCCCGGCGCGTCCCCTCCCGGCCGGATGTGCGCGTGACGGCCGCTCAGGGCGGAGACCGTAAAATCAACGCCCCGCACCCGGTGGTTCGGACCGCAAGGAACACGCACCGTGAGGCGCTGTGACGGCCGGAGGGGGCGGTGCAGGGGTGTCCCCGCAGACTGTGTCGCCCAAGTGCCGCCGGCGACGGCGCATGACGTCCCGGGCCCTGGCACACAGTCGTGGGGGCACCTCCTGGGGGCACCTCCCGGCCGAAGGCTGGGGGAGTGAGTCACCCCGGAGGCGCCACCGACCCAACCGACAACACAGCGCGCTCCGCACACGGCGCAGGGCACCAAAACCCGGCCTGTCCGGCGTTTGAGGACGGAGCGGCAACCACCGCAGACAGTGGGGGAGGCATCTCCGGTCGCGCCCAGCGCAGGCAAGGCGCTCCGCCCCACGGCGCAGGGCACCAAAACCCGGCCTGTCCGGCGTTTGAGGACGGAGCGGCAACCACCGCAGACAGTGAGGGAGGCATCTCCGGTCGCGCGCAGCGCAGGCAAGGCGCTCCGCACACGGCGCAGAGCACCAAAAACCCGGCCCGTCCGGCGATTGAGGACGTGGGGCGCGCAGGGCCCGGCCTCGCAGCGTCGGGCGGGCGGGTGGGGTAGCGAAGGGGGAACGCATGCGCAGGCGCTGTCCCCGATTGAGCGGGATGACCACCCGAATGGGTTAAAGGCCGCCGTGACTGCTGAGGCCGAACGGGCCATAGCCCTACCGTCACGTAGTGATGAGCAGCAGGCCTGAACCCCCGACACGGACCACCGGCGCGCACCGTCGACACAGCGCGCCGGTCCGGAGCGTGCGTCGGCGCGCGAGCGGCACACTGCCGGCGCGGCCACCCGCGGATTACGAGCCGTATCTGGACGGGCTGTTCACGTACTGCCTCTCCATACTGTGCGAGCACGACGCGGCCGCGGCGGCACTCGGCGACGCACTGGCCCTGGCCGAGCGGCAGCGCCCGCGGCTGCGGGACGCGGAGCTGCGCCGGGCGTGGCTTTACGCGCTGGCGCGCTGGGCCTGCGTACGGCGGCTGGAGGAAGGCAGGCCGCAGGACGACAGGCCGGAGCAAGGCAGTCGGCAGCAGCCGCTCAGGGCCTCGGCGGAGCGGCGTGGAGAACTGGCGTCGCTGGCGTGGCCGGAGGCGGCCGGGACCACCCCGGCACAGCGGGAGGCGCTGGAGCTGGCGGTACGGCACCAGCTGCGGCCGCACGAGGTCGGGGCGGTGCTCGGGATGGAGACCGAGGCCGCGCGGGCGTTGCTGGCCCGGGCCGCGTGCGAGGTCGAGCGGACCCGGGCGGCCCTGGCGGTGGTCGAGCTCGGCAGATGCACGGCTGTGGCGCGGCTGGCGGCCGGGGACCCGCACTTGCCACTGGGGCCCGAACTGCGCAAGCAGATCGTGCGCCATGTCGACGAGTGCCCGCAGTGCCGGATCACCGCGGAGCGCGCGGTCGCCACGGCGCCATGGCCGGGCCTGGCCACGACGGCCGCCACCGCCGTGCTCGCCGTGGTCCCGGCGCCGCGCCCGGCCGTGTACGCCGCGCTGCTGCACACGATGCCGCCCGGCGCGGGCCGCACGCGGGCGGCCACGCCGCGGTTCGACCGGCGTGGCTTCCCGCTGGACGTGACGGAGCACGCCGTGCGGCGCGCCCGGCTGCGCCACCGCGCCGTCACGACGACGGTCGTCGTGGCCGTCGTCGCCGCGCCGGTGCTCGCGATCTGGACCGCCTACCAGACCACGCTGGCCGCCCCGCACGGCACCAAGGGCGACGGTTCCTTCTCCGCGGGCCCACAGGCCGGCGTCCTCAGCGGCGACACGTACGAAAGAACGGGCACCGCCGGCGCCGTCTCCGACCCCACGCCCCCCTCACGCCAGGGCGGAAGGCCGTCCGTCTCGGCCTCGGTCGCCAGTGGCGCCCCGGGCGCGGCGTCGCCCACGCCGGGCGGCAGCGCCCGGCCGGGGCCCGGGGCGCTCTCTGTCCGGGCGGGGACGCGCGGCGGCGACACCCTGATCACCCTCACGGCGGCGGCCGACGGATCGCCGGTGTCCTGGACGGCGTCCACAGGCGCGGGGTGGCTGCGGCTCAGCGCGAGCAGCGGGACGCTGCGTCCCGGCGGGACGGCCACGATCACGGTGAGCGTCGACCCTTCGGCGGAGCCCGTCGGCCCGTGGACCGCGCGCATCGCCTTCCAGCCCTCGGGGGCGGTCGTCACTCTCCACGGCTCGGGGCGCCCACAGTCCCCGGCCCCGGTCCCGACGCCCAGCCCGACCCCGTCCCCGGCCCCGCCGTCCAGCTCCCCGGACCCTTCGCCCTCAGGGTGAGGGGGGACCGGCGCCCGGCGCCAGCCGTCGGCTGCCCGTCAGACCGGGTCCGCCGGGTGCGGGGCCATGGGCAGCAGCGCCGCGACCCGCGCCTCGCAGAGCTCGGCCAGAGCGTCATAACCGGCGGAGCCCATCAGCTCCGTGAGCTCGGGGCGGTAGGAGACGTACACCGGATCCCCGGCGCCATGGGCGGAGGTGGCGCCGGTGCACCACCAGTGGAGGTCGTGCCCGCCGGGCCCCCACCCCCGGCGGTCGTACTCGCCGATGGAGACGACGAGCACCCGGGAGTCGTCGGGCCGGTCGACCCAGTCGTACGTACGCCGGATCGGCAGCTGCCAGCAGACGTCCGGCTTGGTCTCCAGCGGCTCGCGCCCCTCCTGGAGGGCGAGTGTGTGCAAAGAGCACCCTTCGCCGCCCGGGAAGCCGGGCCGGTTGAGGAAGATGCATGCCCCGTCGACCCGCCGGGTCTGCCGCTCACCGTCCTCGTTGACCTCGGCCCAGCCGTAGCCGTCGCCGCCGCCGTCGAGGGCGGAGTCGTAGAGTTGCCAGGTCTCCGGCGTGAGCCGCTCCGCGTGCAGGGCGACGCGCTTCTCGTCGTCCTCGTCGGAGAAGTGCGCGCCGAGCGTGCAGCACCCGTCACTCGCCCGTCCGGCCTCGATGCCCTGGCAGCCCTGCCCGAAGATGCACGTCCACCGTGATGTGAGCCATGTCAGATCACAGCGGAAAACCTGTTCATCGTCCGCCGGATCAGGGAATTCGACCCAGGCACGGGCGAAGTCGAGCTCCACCTCGTCCGGGTCGCTCTGCTGCCGCTTTGCCTTCTTCGCCTTCGCCACGATGTCAGGGTAAGCACGTGAAGCTTCTTCAGTGGCCAGTGCCACGTCCGCAGATATCCGCTGCCCGCATTCGGGGCAGTAGCGTTCCGGGCATGAGACTGGGCGTCCTGGACGTGGGTTCGAATACGGTTCATCTGCTGGTCGTGGACGCGCACCCCGGCGGGCGCCCGATGCCGGCCTACTCCCACAAGGCCGAGCTCCGGCTGGCCGAAGTCCTCGACGCCGACGGCGCGATCCGCGAGGACGGCGTGGACCGGCTGGTTTCCACGATCTCCACCGCGATGCAGGTGGCGGAGGACAAGGGCGTGGAAGACGTCCTCCCCTTCGCGACCTCCGCCGTCCGCGAGGCGGCCAACGGCGAGCAGGTCCTGGCCAGGATCGCCGCTGAGACGGGGGTCACCCTCACCGTGCTCTCCGGCGAGGACGAGGCGCGCCTCACCTTTCTGGCCGCCCGCCGCTGGTTCGGCTGGTCGGCGGGCCGGCTGCTGCTCCTCGACATCGGCGGCGGCTCCCTGGAGGTGGGTTACGGCATGGACGAGATCCCGGACACAGCGGTCTCGCTGCCGCTCGGCGCGGGCCGCCTCACCAGCACCTGGCTGCCCGGCGACCCGCCGGCACCGGAGGACGTACGGGCGCTGCGCAAGCACGTACGGGCGGAGATCGCCCGTACGGTGGCCGAGGTCACCCGCATGGGCAAGCCGGACCATGTCGTGGGCACCTCCAAGACCTTCAAGCAGCTCGCCCGGATAGCGGGCGCGGCCCGCTCCGCCGAGGGCGCGTACGTACAGCGCACCCTGAGCCGCAAGTCGCTGGAGGAGTGGGTGCCCAGGCTGGCCTCGATGACCGGGACCGCCCGCGGCGCCCTGCCCGGCGTGTCGGAGGGGCGCGCCCGGCAGCTGCTGGCCGGGGCGCTGGTCGCGGAGGGCGCGATGGACCTCTTCAGGATCGCGGAGCTGGAGGTCTGTCCATGGGCGCTCCGCGAAGGGGTCATTCTGCGCAAACTGGACGTGATGTCGGGTGAGCGGGGCTGACTGCCACACGGTCGCGCCCCCGCTACCCCGGCCGTACGCGGTCGGCGAGCGGTCGGCAGCGATGTCCCGTCCGTCCGGCCGACCGCCGTACGCTGTCCTTCGTGGCTGAACCAGTCGAGCCGAAGACGCACGCGTGCGACGCGATCGCGGCGGGACACGCGGTGCGTGTGCCCGACGCGAAGGTCGCGCTGTCCACGGCATCGGTCTACCCGGAGTCCACCGCGACGGCTTTCGAAATTGCGGCCCGGCTCGGCTACGACGGGGTCGAGGTCATGGTCTGGACGGATCCGGTCAGCCAGGACATCGAGGCGCTGCGCCGCCTCTCCGACTACCACCGGATCCCCGTCCTGGCCGTGCACGCGCCCTGTCTGCTGATCACCCAGCGGGTCTGGTCCACCGACCCCTGGGTGAAGCTCCAGCGCGCCCGCGCCGCCGCCGAGAAGCTCGGTGCCTCGACCGTCGTCGTCCACCCGCCGTTCCGTTGGCAGCGCAACTACGCCCGCGACTTCGTCCGCGGCATCTGGCGGATGGCCGACGAGACCGATGTCCGCTTCGCCGTCGAGAACATGTACCCCTGGCGCTACCGCGACCGCGAAATGCTCGCGTACGCCCCCGACTGGGACCCCACCAAGGACGACTACCGCCACTTCACCGTCGACCTCTCCCACACCGCCACCGCCCGCTCCGAGGCCCTCGACATGACCGACCGCATGGGCGGCCGCCTCGCCCACGTCCACCTCGCGGACGGCACCGGCTCCGGCAAGGACGAACACCTCGTCCCCGGCCGCGGCACCCAGCCCTGCGCCGAGCTGCTCGAAGGCCTCGCCGTGAGCGGCTTCGACGGTCATGTCGTCATCGAGGTCAACACCCGCCGTGCCATGACCGCCGCCGAACGCGAGGCCGACCTCGCCGAAGCGCTCGCCTTCACCCGACTCCACCTCGCGGCCGCCGCCGGTGTGGCTGGGTCGTGACTCCCGATGTGACCCCCGGCCCGGCGCCCGCCCCGAAGCGGTCCCGGGGGCGCCCCGCCGGCGTCCGCGCCGGCACCGCCGAGACCCGGGAACGTATCCTCGCCGCCGCCCGCACCGAGTTCGCCGATCGCGGCTACGACAAGACCTCCATGCGCTCCATCGCCAAGGCCGCCGGTGTCGACCCCGCCCTCGTGCACCACTACTTCGGTACGAAGGAACAGACCTTCGGCGCCGCCATCGAGCTGACCTTCGCCCCCGCCTTCGCCGGCCCGGACGCGGTCTTCGGCGCCCCCGAAGGCATCGGCGAACGCGTCGCCCGTTTCATGCTGGGCATCTGGGAGAGCACCCCCACCCGCGAGCCGATCCTCGCCGTCCTGCGCTCCGCCTTCACCAATGAATCGGCCGCCGAGGTCTTCCGCTCCATGCTCACCCGTCGCATCCTGGCCCGTGTCGCCGGGGAACTCGATGTCCCCGAGCCGGAGCTGAGGGTGCAGCTCGCCGCTGCCCAGCTGCTCGGTGTCGCCGTGCTCCGGCATGTGCTGAAAGTGGAGCCCATCGCCTCCGCGGACTTCGACGACGTCGTCGCCATGATCGCCCCCACTCTGCAGGGCTACCTGACTGCTGGCGGCGCCTGACCGGACCCCGGTGTCCATGTGCCGGCACAATCCAGCCCGTCCGGCGTTTGAGGACTGGGGTCTGGGGCGGAGCCCCAGTTTCGGGAAGGGGCGGGGAGGGGACGGCGCCGCAGGCGACCGCGACCCGGCCCGGGTGGAAGGATCCGGTCCGTGGACGGGATGTCCGGAGTGCGGACGGACTGTCCCGACCCCGGCCCCGGGGCGTAGCCTCGGAAGCTCCAGTGACGTAATGGTAGGGAGTGGAGCAACCGTGCCCGAGCTGAGGTCACGTACGGTCACCCACGGCCGCAACATGGCGGGAGCCCGCGCGCTGATGCGCGCCTCCGGTGTTGCGAGTGCGGACATCGGGAAGCCGATCATCGCGGTCGCGAACAGCTTCACCGAGTTCGTACCGGGTCACACCCATCTCCAGCCGGTCGGCCGGATCGTGAGCGAAGCGATCAAGGCGGCCGGTGCCATCCCCCGGGAGTTCAACACGATCGCCGTGGACGACGGCATCGCGATGGGCCACGGCGGCATGCTGTACTCCCTCCCCTCCCGCGACCTGATCGCCGACTCCGTCGAGTACATGACGGAAGCGCACTGCGCGGACGCGCTGATCTGCATCAGCAACTGCGACAAGATCACCCCCGGCATGCTGATGGCGGCGCTCCGCCTCAACATCCCCACGGTCTTCGTCTCCGGCGGCCCGATGGAGGCCGGCAAGGCCACCCTCGTCGACGGCACCGTCCGCAAGCTCGACCTGATCAACGCGATGTCCGACGCCGTCAACGAGAACATCTCGGACGAGGACATCCTCCGCATCGAGGAGAACGCCTGCCCGACCTGCGGCTCCTGCTCCGGCATGTTCACCGCCAACTCGATGAACTGCCTCACCGAGGCGATGGGCCTCGCCCTCCCCGGCAACGGCTCGGTGCTGGCCACCCACACCGCCCGCAAGGCGCTGTACGAGAACGCCGGCCGCACCATCGTCGACATCACCCGGCGCTACTACGAGCAGGACGACAGCACCGTCCTGCCCCGCAGCATCGCCACCCACGCCGCCTTCGACAACGCCATGGCGCTCGACATCGCCATGGGCGGCTCCACCAACACCATCCTGCATCTGCTCGCCGCCGCCCAGGAGGCCGAGCTGGACTACACGCTGGACCACATCAACGACGTCTCGCGCCGGGTGCCCTGCCTGGCGAAGGTCGCGCCGAATGTGGCCCCCGGCGGCACGTACTACATGGAGGACGTGCACCGGGCCGGCGGCATCCCCGCCATCCTCGGCGAGCTGTACCGCGCCGGGCTGCTCAACGAAAACGTCTCTGCCGTGCACGCCGATTCCATCGCCGACTGGCTGAAGACCTGGGACGTACGGGGCGGCTCCCCGTCCCCCGAAGCCGTCGAGCTCTGGCACGCCGCCCCTGGCTGCGTGCGCTCCGCGACCGCCTTCTCGCAGTCCGAGCGCTGGGACACCCTCGACACGGACGCCGCCGGCGGCTGCATCCGCGACATGGAGCACGCCTACTCCAAGGACGGCGGCCTGGCGGTCCTCAAGGGCAACCTCGCCGAGGACGGCTGCGTCGTGAAGACCGCAGGGGTGGACGAGTCCATCTGGACCTTCGAGGGACCGGCCGTCGTCGTCGACTCCCAGGAGGACGCCGTCGACGCGATCCTCACCAAGCGCATCAAGGACGGCGACGTCGTCGTCATCCGCTACGAGGGCCCCAAGGGCGGCCCCGGCATGCAGGAAATGCTCTACCCCACCTCCTACCTCAAGGGCCGCGGCCTGGGCAAGACCTGCGCCCTCGTCACCGACGGCCGCTTCTCCGGCGGCACCTCCGGCCTGTCCATCGGCCACGCCTCCCCGGAAGCGGCGTCCGGCGGCACCATCGCCCTCGTCGAGGACGGCGACCTGATCCGTATCGACATCCCGAACCGCTCCATCGAGCTCAAGGTCGACGACGCCACCCTCGCCGCCCGCCGCGAGGCGCTCGGCGGCGTCTACGCCCCGAAGAGCCGCGAGCGCAAGGTCTCGACCGCCCTCAAGGCGTACGCGGCGATGGCGACCAGCGCCGACAAGGGCGCGGTCCGCGACGTCAGCAAGCTCGACGGCTGACGGCTGCAAGGCCCAAGAAGGTCACAGACCCAAGAAGGTCACAGACCCAAGAAGGTCACAGACCCAAGAAGATCGCGGGACCCCTCCTACGGCTCACCAGCGGGAGGGGTCCCGCGCGTCCACGGCGAAGACGGTGCCGTCGGGAGCGGTGGCGAAGACCCTGCCGCCCACCGCGATCGGGGACGGCAGTGCCTCCACATAACGGCTCGGATCCTTGTCCGGGCGCGGCTTGGTCTGTCCGATGAGTTCGCCGCGCTTCGTGTCGACCGCCAGCAGTCGGCCGTCGCCGGCGGTGAAGTACAGCCGGTCACCGACCACGACCGGCTCCGAACCCTCGGCGACCGACGTCTCCGCCCGCCACAGCTGCGCGTCCTGGGCGCTGCCCCGGCTTCGGGTGTTGACGGCCAGCAGGGAACCGCCGTAACCCAGCAGATAGACCACGTCGCCGTGCACAGTGGCCCGTACGTTCGACAGGGGGAAGACAAGGGGGATACGCCGCACTGTGCGGCCGGCGGGGTCGTAGCGCACGATTGCCACCGCTTGGGCATCCGCATCGGACGCGACGGCGTAGAAGTACACGGCACCGCCCGAGTTTCCGATGGGTCTGAGATTCCCGTCCAGCCGCCGCTGCCACCGCACCTCACCGGTGTCCGGATCGACCGCGCTGACCAGCGTGCTCGCCCCGTCGCCGGCTAGCTCGACCGCATAGGCGGGGCCGGAATCCCCGTAGTGCGTGAAGGCTGGCCAGGTGTGGCCGGGCAGGGTTTTCTGCCAGCGTTTCTCCCCCGAGGCACCGTCGACCCCGGTCACGACTCCACCGGACGAGACAAGAAGGACGGTGGCGCCCGCGTTGTACAAGCCGCTGCGGTACTTGGAGATGTCGAGGTCCCACCGCGTACTGCCAGTGGACGGGTCGAGCCCTTCCAACCGGGATCTGTCCGGCGTGACGACCCGGAGGAGGCCGTCCGACAGGATGGGTGAGAGGGGCAGGACGTCGTTCGTCCCGTCCCGTCCCGCCTGCCGCGACCACACCACCTCGCCGTCACGTGGATCCAGCTTCGCCGCCTCCACGCCCCGCCGCACACAGTAGAGGGCACCTTCCGCGTACGAGCAGAGGGGCATCGTGCCGTCATCCGCCGTGCCATGCCCCAGCGTCGAACTCCATGGACGGAAGGTTTTTGCGGCTCCGGGGTTCCTGCCCGGCCCGGAAGGTGCGGACCCGGCGCCTCCCAGACCGGAGATGCGCTGGACCGCCAGGACCCCGCCTGCGACGACTACGGCGAGTGCCACAGCGAGTGCCACCTCTCGCCGTATCCGGCGTGGTCGTCGGCGCTCCGGCTCGGTCTCCGCCTCCGGCGCGTCGCTGATGTGTTCCGCTCCGCCGGACTGTCGCTGTGCCGGTATAAAAGCCTCGATGTCGAACGACGGGAACGCCTGCGTGTTGTACGAGGCCGACACCGTCCGCAGCTCCGCCATCAGCGCGTCCGGAGTCGGCCGGTCCTCCGGCTCCTTCGCCAGGCAGCGCTCGATCAGCGGCTGCAGATCAGCCGGGATGTCCTTCAGGTCCGGCTCGTCGTGGACGACTTGGTACGCCACCACATACGGACTGTCGGAGTCGAACGGGCTGCGTCCCGTCGCCGCGTGCACCAGCACGCACCCCATCGCGAACACATCCGCAGCGGGACCGACCTCGCGTGGACGCCGGAACTGCTCGGGAGCCATGAAGGGCGGCGTCCCGACGAGCTTGCCCGTCTCCGTCCGCAGCGCGCTGTCCGACGGCCGTGAGATCCCGAAGTCGATCACCTTGGGGCCGTCGGCCGCGAGCAGCACATTGCTCGGCTTCAGGTCGCGGTGTACGACACCCGACCTGTGAATGTCACGCAAAGCTTCGGCCAACCCCGTCATCAGATGGCGCAGTTGAGCAGGAGGCACCGGACCGTTCCGCTTCACGAATTCGTGGAGGGTCGGCCCAGGGATGAAGAGTGTCGCCATCCAAGGCCGCTCGGCCTCCGGATCGGCGTCCACGACGGACGCCGTGAAGGCTCCGCTGACCCGCCGCGCGGCGGCCACCTCCTGCCGGAAACGTGCCCTGAAGTGGGGGTCCGCAGCGAATGCCTGATGCACGACCTTTACGGCCAGGCGCATCCCGGAGGTTGAGCGCGACAGATGGACGATGCCCATGCCCCCGGAACCAAGACGCTTCTCCAGCGGGTACTGCCCGGCGTATTCCGGACGTTCCGCTTCCGGATCGGTCCCGTGCCCATGTAGTGGCGGCATGCTCACCACCCCCGTGTGCTCGTACAGCCGCGACCCCCGGAGCCTAGTCGATTGGCCGTACAAAAGGGCGCTCGGAGCGCTAGCCTGTCGGCCGACAGAGGGTGGAACCCACCGGGGGAGGGCCGCATGGCCGAAAGTCATGTCCAGGAAAGCGTCGAGAGCGCGGAGAGCGTGACCGCCGAGTTGGTCACCTATCCGGTGGCGCCCGGTGTCCGGGTCAACGTCCGTGGTGGCCCGGGAACCAGTTACCAGATTGTACGGATTCTGCCGTACAACGCCCGCGTGTCCATCTTCTGCCAGAGTCCGGGCACGACCGTCAGCGGTTACTACGGCACGTCGAACGTCTGGGACAACATCGGCTCCGGCGAGTTCGTCTCCGACGCCTACGTGGATACCGGCAGTGACGGCTACATCGCCCCGCGCTGCGCCTGACAACCGGACGAGTAAGGGGAACGCGATGAGGATTGCCAAGAGGCGCGGCTTGCTGACAGCCGGCCTGGCCGGGGCGCTTGCCCTTGTGGTCGGAGGTGCCACGACCGCTAGCGCGGTGGTCACCTACCCGGTGGCGCCCGGTGTCCGGGTCAACGTCCGCAGTGGCCCTGGAACCAACTTCCAGATAGTGAAGGTCCTGCCGTACGACGCTAACGTAGCCGTCTACTGCCAGAGTCCGGGCACGACCGTCAGCGGTTACTACGGTACGTCGAACCTCTGGGACAACATCAACCCTGGTCAGTACGTCTCCGACACGTACGTGCATACCGGCGTCGACGGCTACATCGCCCCGCGCTGCGCCTGACGACCGTCGAGCGTGAGGCGTACGTCGGCAACGTGAGGCGGCCGGGGGTCCGGGCCCCGGCCGCCTCAGGGGTGCCGCGTAATGGCCGTGTGGGGCGGGAAGAACCCCGCAATGGAACGCGCCCAGTCCTTCAACGCCGTCGCCGCCCAGTACGCCGCCGCCCGCCCCGGATACCCGCCCGCGCTCCTCGACGCAGTCGAGGCGATCGCGCGCCGCCCGCTCAGGGGCGCGGACGCGCTGGACATAGGCGCCGGCACCGGCATCGCCACCCGCCTGCTGCGCGAACGCGGCGCGCACGTCACCGCCGTGGAGCCCGGTGCCGACATGGCGGCGCAACTGCGCGCCGACCAGCCGGACGCACCGCTCGTACGTGCGGACGGCAACGCCCTCCCGTTCGCCGACGGCACCGCCGACCTCATCACGTACGCCCAGTCCTGGCACTGGACGGACCCGGCCCGCTCGGTGCCGGAGGCGCTGCGGGTGCTGCGGCCGGGCGGCGCGCTGGCCCTGTGGTGGAACGTCCCGGACCTCGCGGTGCCATGGGCCGCCGCCCAGGAGGCAAGGCTGGACCGCCGGATGCCCGGGTACCACCAGCACGGCCTCACCGGCGACGCCGAGCACGTCATCACCGGCCTCGGCCTCGGCGCCGCCCTCCGTACGGAGTCACGCAGCCTGCGATGGACCCGCAGCGTCCCCCTGGACACGCATCTGGCGATGCTGGGCAGCCGCTCGTACTTCGCGGTGCTCGGCGAGGCGGCGGCACCGATCCTCGCGGACGAGCGGCGCGAGCTGCTGAAGGTCTTCCCGGACGGCACAGTCGTAGAGCCGTACGGGGTGGACGTGACCGTCGCCGTAAAGATCCAGCGCTGACGCCGCGACGCCCCGCCCGCCATCGCCATAGGGATGGACCCTGAGACGGCCCGGGGTTCGGACCGCCCCAGGGAGGAGCCTCAGGTGGTCGCGACCCGCGCCATTGCCGCACTCTGCGAGTTGTGCCGCTCCAGCCACCCCACCAGCGCCATGCCGCTCGCATGGTCCTGGTGGCGCAGCCCGGTCAGATCCAGCTCGACGGGGCGCCCGGCGGGCAGCGCCTCAAGGCTGTCGAGCATTTTCGGCAGCCGCAGGAAGGTGGCATTGCCCGAGACCCGTACCGTGAGCGGCCCGTCGCCCTCCAGCTCCAGCTGGTCCACATCGACATGGACGTGCGAGGTCTCCCACGCGGTCTTGACGACCGACAGCGCGAGCCCGATCAGCACTCCCTCGAACATGTTCACCACCACGATCGCCCCCGCCGTGATCACCAGGATCACCGCCTCGCCGCGGTGCTCCCGCCACAGCGGGACCAGCTCCTGGAGCGGAAGCAGCTTCCAGCCCGCGTACACCAGCACACCCGCGAGGGCCGCGACCGGGATCACGCCGAGCGCGGCCGGCAGCAGCGCCGCGAAGAGCAGCAGCCACACCCCGTGCAGCACCCGGGAGGCCTTGGTGCGGGCGCCGGCCTGGACGTTGGCCGCGCTGCGCACGATGACCGCGGTCATCGGAAGCGCGCCGAGCACACCGCATACGGCGTTGCCCACGCCCTGGGCCATGAGTTCCTTGTCGTACGAGGTGCGGGGGCCGTCGTGCAGCCGGTCGACGGCCGCCGCGCTGAACAGGCTCTCGGCGGAGGCGATGAGCGTGAACGCCAGTACGGTGCCGATGACCCCGAGACCGCCGAGCCGCCCGAAGTCCTCCGGACCGGGGAAGGAGATGGAGCCGAGCAGCCCTCGCACCTCGACCTTTTTCACCGGCAGCGACAGCAGTGTGGCGGCGGCTGTCGCGCTGACGACGGCGACCAGCGCGCCCGGCACCAGCCGGGCCCTGGCGGGCATCCGCTTCCACAGCGCCATGACGGCGATCGTGCCGGCGCCGATGCCGAACGCGGCGAGCATGGCGGACGACCCGGCGACATCAGCCACCAGTCCCGGCAGTCCGGTGAGTTTTTCCGGCCCGGAGGCGGGCGCCTTGGCATCGGCCATGGCGTAGAGCTGTCCGGCGATGATGACGAGGCCGATCCCGGCGAGCATGCCCTCCACGACGGCTACCGAGATCGCCCGGAACCAGCGCCCGAAGCCCAGCGCTCCTAGCAGCAGCTGGACGATGCCGGTGAGCAACACGATGACGCCGAGGCCGCCGAGGCCGTACTCCTGTACAGCTTCGTACACGAGCACGGTAAGCCCGGCGGCCGGCCCGCTGACCTGCAAAGAGCTGCCCGGCAGCAGACCGGTGACGAGTCCGCCGACGATCCCGGTTATGAGTCCGGCCTCGGCCGGCGCGCCCGAGGCGACAGCAACGCCGACACAGAGGGGGAGGGCAACGAGGAACACGACGACGGACGCGGTGACGTCGGCCCGCCACATACGCGGCGGAGAGTGGGAATGTGCCATGGGAAGCCTCCTGGTGGGGGTCAGAGGGAGAGGAACCGGTTTGTATGTCGTAGATCCAGCCGTGCGTCCGCAGCCGTGCCGCACGGCTGCGGTGACATCCGGGCCGCCGTCCGAGGGCAGCCCGGCGGGCAACGGCTCGGTGAGCCAGTCCCGTACCGCCGGGACCGGTCCGAGGTCGTTGCCACGCGCCCGCGCGCCCACCGCGCCGCAGCGTCAGGGGTGTGCGAAGCGCGGAGTCGCGCTCAGCAGCGGAACACCTGGAGTGCGGCGGGGACTCCGCCCGGTCTGTGCCGGTGCGCGCCATGGCGGCGGGCGACGGGAAGCAGCTCGGCGGCCATGTCCTCCGCCGTTTCGGCGGCCTGCCGGCGCCCGGCGGGGGCCGGCTGCCGGAGTGCCCTGGTTGTGCGGGGCTGCGGCCGGGTGACGGCGGCGGGCTGACGGCGCTTCTCGGTGGTGGCGACGGCGTAGGCCGGGTCGCCGTCGTCCGCGGACAGTGCGGCGGACGACTTGGCGGGGGGCAGCGGCAGGGCCGTGGGCCCGTCGCTGAGGAGGGCTAACGCGAGCAGTACCGACAGCAGCGCGACGAATCCCCGCGCGAGCGTCCAGAGCTTTGCCACCCGTTCCCTCCCGCGCTGTTGGACAGCGGACTCCATTGTGTCCACAGCCAGATGCCAATGCGCAAGTCATAGAGTAATCGGGCTGTGAACACAGTGTTACCAAAGCGCAAGCCCCTTCACTCCGTTCACTCCGGCTCATTCCCGTGCGGCGCTTGACGGGGAGACGGCCGCGAGAGCATATTCATCACATGATGAATAAAAGTGGGGAGCCCGCGATCCGGGCGAGCGGCCTCGTCGTCGTCCGCGGCGGCCGCACCGTTCTCGACGGCCTCGAATTCAGCATCCCCCAAGGCCAGATCACCGGCCTCCTCGGCCCCAGCGGCTGCGGCAAATCGACCCTGATCCGCTCCATCGTCGGCACCCAGGCCCGCGTCACCGGCACCCTCGACGTCCTCGGCCGCCCCGCCGGCGACCGCGCCCTCCGCCCCCGCATCGGCTACGTCGCCCAGGCCCCCTCCATCTACGACGACCTGACCGTCCGCCAGAATCTGGCCTACTTCGCCGCCATCCTCGGCACCCCCCGTGACACGGTCGACCGCGCCCTCGCCGACGTCGACCTCACCTCGCACGCCGCCGCCCTCGCCGGCAACCTCTCCGGCGGCCAGCGCAGCCGCGTCTCCCTCGCCGTAGCGCTGCTCGGCGAGCCCGAGCTCCTCGTCCTCGACGAGCCCACCGTCGGCCTCGACCCCGTCCTCCGCCGCGACCTGTGGAACCTCTTCCACCGCCTCGCCGCCGAGCGCGGCGCCACCCTCCTCATCTCCTCCCACGTCATGGACGAGGCCGAACGCTGCCACCGCCTCCTTCTCATGCGCGACGGCCGGATCCTCGCTGGGGGCACCTCCCAAACGGAGTTTGGGGGAGACACCCCCGAAGCCCTGCGCACCCGCACCGGCTCCGAAACCGTCGAGGGCGCCTTCCTGCACCTCGTAGACCAGGCCAAGTCCCTTGAGGAGGCCCGCCGATGAACCCGCACCGCACCTTCGCCACCGCCCGCCGGGTACTGCTCCAGCTCCGCCACGACCCCCGCACCGTCGCTCTGATGCTCGTCGTCCCCTGCGTGCTGCTCGCCCTGCTCTCCTGGGTCTACGACTCCAGCCCGCACACCTTCGACTCCGTCGGCGCCTCGCTCCTCGGCATCTTCCCGCTCATCACCATGTTCCTGGTGACCTCTATCGCCACCCTGCGCGAACGCACCTCCGGCACCCTCGAACGCCTCCTCGCCATGCCCCTGGGCAAAGGCGACCTCCTCGCCGGATACGCCATCGCCTTCGGCGCCGTCGCCGTCGTCCAGGCCTTCCTCGCCACCGGCCTCGCCGTCTTCGCCCTCGGCCTCGACGTCACCGGCTCCCCCTGGCTGCTGCTCGTCGTCGCCCTCGCCGACGCCTTCCTCGGCACCGCCCTCGGCCTCTTCGTCAGCGCCTTCGCCGCCAGCGAATTCCAGGCCGTCCAGTTCATGCCGGCCGTGATCCTCCCCCAGGTCCTGCTCTGCGGCCTCCTCGTCCCCCGCGACCGCATGCACCCGGCCCTGGAGGCACTCTCCAACGTCCTCCCCATGTCCTACGCCGTCGACGGCATGAAAGAGGTCCTCCAGCACACCGGCGTCACCGGCGACTTCATCCGCGACCTCGCAATCGTCGCCGCCTGCGCCCTCCTAGCCCTCGCCCTCGGCGCCGCGACCCTACGCCGCCGCACGGCGTGACCGGCGGCGCCCCCTCCGGCCGAAGCCTGGAGGAGAGTGGCAACCCCCGCCCACGGTCCGTAGGCCGTCACCGCACCGTCGCGGTGTGCAAGGCAGCGCGCCCGTATGCGTGGGTCACGGTCCGCAGGCCGTCACCGCACCGTGGCCGAGTGCAGACAGTGCGCGGCAGGTGCGGGTCATGGCCTGCAGGCCGTCATCGCATCGCCGCCGAGTGCGGCGCAGTGCGCCGCAGGCGCAAGTGACCGCCCACGGCCCGCAGGCCGTAAACCGCACCCCGCCCAGCGCAGCGCAGCGCGCCGCAGTGGGACCATGGACCTCATGAGCCAGAAAGTCGCAGTCCTTGGCACCGGCAAGATCGGCGAAGCCCTCCTCTCCGGGATGCTCCGCGCCGGCTGGAAGCCGGAAAACCTCCTCGTCACCGCCCGCCGCGCGGACCGCGCCGAGGAACTCCGTACCCGCTACGGCGTCGAGGCCGTGACCAACGCCGAGGCCGCCAAGACCGCCGACACCCTCATCCTCGCCACCAAGCCGCAGGACATGGCCGCCCTCCTCGACGAGCTCGCCCCGCACGTCGCCGAAGACCGCCTCGTCATCAGCGCCGCCGCCGGCATCCCCACCTCGTTCTTCGAGGACCGGCTCGCCGAGGGCATCGCCGTCGTACGTGTCATGCCCAATACGCCCGTCCTCGTCGACGAAGGCATGTCCGTCATCTCCGCCGGCAGCCACGCCACCGAGGCCCACCTCCTGCGCGCCGAAGAGATCTTCAAGCCCGTCGGCAAAACCCTCCGCGTCCCCGAACACCAGCAGGACGCCGCCACGGCCCTCTCCGGCTCCGGCCCCGCCTACTTCTACTACCTCGTGGAAGCCATGACCGACGCCGGCATCCTCCTCGGCCTGCCCCGCGCCCAGGCCCACGACCTCATCGTGCAATCCGCCATCGGCGCCGCCGTCATGCTCCGCGACAGCGGCGAGCACCCCGTCAAGCTCCGCGAGGCCGTCACCTCTCCCGCCGGCACCACCATCAACGCCATCCGCGAGCTCGAAAAGCACGGCGTCCGCGCCGCCCTCCTCGACGCCCTCGAAGCCGCCCGCGACCGCAGCCGCGAACTGGGAGCGAGCCACTAACGGGTCCTGCGTGGCCGATTAATCACTACGCCGCCCGAGCGGGGCACCCCTAAGGTGACACCGGCGATCACGGCCGGGGCAGTGTCCACAAACCTGCCCCCGGCCACAACCGACAGCCACCCCGACTACCCCGGCAGCAGCAGCCCGACCCCCCGGTAGGCCGCGTCCACCCTCGGCCGCGCAAGTCCCCGCGCCCGCTCCGCCCCGGCCCGCAGTACCCCGTCCACGTATCCCGGATCCGCACACAGCTCCGCATGCCGCGCCTGCAACGGCCGCAGCAACTCGACGACCGCCTCCGCCGTGTCCTTCTTCAAAGCCCCGTACGAGTCGTACCGCCCCGCCAGCGCCCCCGGCTCCTGCCCCGTGCACGCCGCCAGGATCTCCAGCAGATTCGCCACCCCAGGCTTCGCCTGCCGGTCGTACTCCACCTCGCGCCCGCTGTCCGTCACCGCCCGCAGCACCTTCCTACGGACGACATCCGGCTCATCGAGCAGATAGACGATCCCGGACGACACGTCGTCCGACTTCCCCATCTTCGAGCCCGGATCCTGCAGATTCATCACCCGCGCGGCCACCGGCGGATGCACGGCCTTCGGCACGACAAAGGTGTGCCCGTACCGCTGGTTGAACCGAACCGCCAGATCCCGAGTCAGCTCCACATGCTGCGCCTGGTCGTCCCCCACCGGCACCTCATCCGTTCCGTAGGCCAGAATGTCCGCCGCCATCAGCACCGGATACGTGAGCAGCGACAGCCGCACACTCCCCCCGCGCCTCTGCTCCAGCGCCGCCTTCTCCTTGTACTGGACCATCCGCCGCATCTCCCCGTCCGTGGCCGTGCACTCCAGGACGTAGGACAACCGCGTGTGCTCGTCCACATGGCTCTGCACGAACACCGTGCACACCTCCGGATCCAACCCCGCGGCCAGCAACAGGGTCGCCGCCTGCCTGCTCAGCCGCCGCACCCGCGCCGGATCATGCTCGACCGTGAGCGCATGCAGATCCACGATGCAGAACAGCGCGTCCGCGCGGTGTTGATCGCTCTGTGCCCACCTGCGCACCGCGCCGAGGTAATTGCCCAACGTGAGATGCCCGGTCGGCTTGACCCCGCTGAAGATCCGCGTCACCTGTGTCGTCGTCTCCTATGTCGGGCCGCCGCTTCCGTCGGCCGCGAGCTCCAGGAGAAACGCGAACGGCCGCCGAGGCGGCGGCCGTGGAACGCATGCGCTGAACGCCGGCCGCCGTCAGGCGGCCCACCACTGAGTGGAGTGCGCATGCATAGTCATACTCGGAACATATCGCTTGGGCGAGTCGCCCGCCACCGGTTTGCAGCACTTGAGACGCACCACCCTCAGGGGGTCACCAGTAGGGTCGTGGTCTCGATGGCTGACTCCTGGAACACGATCGCCGACTGGTACGCGGAGCTCCTGCGGGCCGGTTCCGCGATGCACGACTTCGCCCGTGACATCCTCCTCGACCGTCTTCCTGACGACCTGGGGGATCAGCGCATCCTCGATCTCGGCTGCGGCGAGGGCATCCTCACCCGCGCGGTGGCCGCCCGCAGCGCTTCCGTCATCGGCATCGATCCGGCGCCGCGCCTGATCCACCACGCCCGGGCCGCCGAAGCCGACCGCCGGACCGGTGCCGTCTATGCGGTGGACGACGGATGCACGCTCTCGACCGTCCCCACCAGCTCCGTCGAATGGGTGATTGCCGGGCTTTCGCTCAACAACGTGCCCGACCTTCCGGCCGCGCTCACCGCAGTACGCCGCGTCCTGGTGGCGGGTGGGCGTCTGGTCTTCACCGTCCCGCACCCATGCTTCGAGGTACCGCACGCGACATGGACCGAAGCGGAGGACGGAACGCCCCGCCGGGTCATCGGCAGCTACCTGGCCGAGGGATTCTGGCGCTCCGCCAACCCGGAGGGCGCCCGCCGGGCCGGGGAATCAGCACCGGACGCTGTCGACCTACGTCACCGCGCTGATCGGACACGGGTTCACGATCGAGGCCATGGCCGAGCCCGCCCCCAACGCCCAGTTGACCGCCCAACAGCCACAACGGGCCGGCCTGCCGCCGTTCCTCCTTGTCCAGGCCCGCCAACCATGACGGCCGTGCGGTGGATGGTGCTCAAGCGCATGTAAATGCCCCCCGGCGCATGCCTCAAACGTGTCCGCAGGGACGAGTTTTGGTGCTCCGCGCACCCTGGTGTAGTGTCGTACAGCTGCTTCGGACTGGTAACGGTCCGCGGTAGCCACTCAAGCCGCACCGGCGGCAACCACTACTGCACGGCACCCCGGCGGGGTCAATTTCAGCATGCCTGAATTTGATTCGAAAGGCTCGATTAGGAGCCCGGAGGGAAACCCGCTAAAGTAGTGGACACGCCGGAAGGCGCGAAACAAAAACCCCGCTCCAGCAGGGGGCCGGAAACGAAGAGCGGAAACGCGAAACGGATCTGGTAAGGTTGGAAACACGAAGGGAAAGCCCGGAGGGGCCGGTGAGACGGTCTCGAAGGAAGCTTCCGTTCCTTGAGAACTCAACAGCGTGCCAAAAGTCAATGCCAGACTATAAAATACCCCGGGCAGGCCGGTTT
>NZ_SUMC01000319.1 GCF_005047355.1 Actinacidiphila oryziradicis | reverse complement strand
GGGTAAGCATTCAGAAGGTCGGTCGTGCGTCCGTCTCCTGATGATGTGACAGGTGCGGGGTGGGTGCGGCAGGATCCGGGGTCATGTCGTCCGCTCTGGAGTCTGCGTCGCGTGAGGATCTCCTCGCGCTGATCGGACTGCTCCAGCGGCAGGTGGCGGCCGCGGAGGCGCGGGCCGAAGCGGCAGAGGTCCAGGCGGGCGAACTCGCGGTGGCCAACGAGCGGTTGACCGCTCGGGTGGCGGAGCTGGAGCGGCGTCTTGGCCGGAACTCGGGCAACTCCTCGATGCCACCCTCCTCGGACACCTTCGGGCGGCCGGAGAAGAAGCCGCAGCCCAGGAGCGGACGCAAGCGAGGCCGTCAGCCCGGCACCGACGGGTCGGGCCTGGCCATGACCGACAAGCCCGATGCCACCGAAGACCATGTCCCGGCGGCCTGCAGCGGCTGCGGACGCACGCTGGAACAGGGCGACAGCGTCGGCTTCGAGCGGCGCCAGGTCCGGGACATCCCCCTGTCCACGGTAAAGATCACCGAGCACCGGGCCCACCGCTGCCGGTGCGCCTGCGGCACGGTCACCGCCCAGCCGATGCCCGAGCAGATCGCCGGGTCCCCGTCCTCCTACGGACCGAACCTGCGCGCGCTCGCCGTCTATCTGCTGGTGTTCCAGCACATTCCCGTCGAGCGGACCGCGCAGCTGATCAAGGATGTGACCGGAGCGGAGGTCTCCACCGGCTGGGTGGCCTCCCTGCTGGGCGAGGCCGCCGGCCTGGTCGCGGACTCGGTGAACCTGATCCGGGCCCTGCTGGTGATGGGCCACGTCCTGCACGCGGACGAGACCACCACCCGCATCGGCAGCGTGCGGCGCTGGCTGCACGTGGCCTGCACCGACCTCCTCACCCTGCTCCACCTCGCCCCGCGCTCACGCGCCGGCGCCGACGCGGGCGGCGTGCTGCCCAACTACCGCGGCGTCCTGGTCCACGACTCGCTCTCCTTGTATGCGGGCTACCCGCACTGCGCCCATCAGCTGTGCGGCGCCCACCTGATCCGAGAACTGACCGCCGCCGAAGAGGACTTCCCCCACCAAAGGTGGCACCAGCAGATCCGGTGGACCCTGGCCGGACTGAACACCCAGGCCATGCGTGTACGCGCAGGTGAGATCGGCGAGATCACCCCCGAGGCCCTGCTGCTGCACCTGGACGCCTTCCACCAGGGCATCACCGTCGGACTCTCCGAGCACCCCAGAGCGCCGGGCCGCAAACAGTCCCCGGCCCGCAACCTGCTCGAACGCCTACGGGACCAGGCCCACTCGATCCTGCGGTTCGCCGACGACCCCTTGCATGTGCCCTTCACCAACAACTGCGGCGAGAGGGCTCTTCGGCCGGTCAAGACCCAGCTGAAGATCTCCGGCTGCCACCAGTCCGAACACGGTGCGACGGCCTGGCTCACCGTGCGCTCCTACCTCGACTCCGCCCGCAAGCACGGGCTGAGTGCCTTCGAGGCCATCCACCGCGCCTTCACCGGCAACCTCTGGATGCCCCCCATCGAGCAAGCCGCCTGACCAGCACACCTCACACACCGTCACCGGCCAACCACATTCCTTCTGAATGCTTACG
>NZ_SUMC01000318.1 GCF_005047355.1 Actinacidiphila oryziradicis | reverse complement strand
ATGGGAACTAATTGCCAAACTCCCAGCTCAGGCCGCCAAGTTGTAGGAGGATGGAGACCCCGTCGGACCGCGCTCTGACCTCGTGACCTGCGGGTTCTCACCCGTCTGATGCAATTCCCGAGGGTTGGCGTAGGTGTTCATCGTGGTCTGCACGTCCGTGTGCCCGAGTCGGCGCGAGACCACGTGCATCGGCACTCCGGACAGCAGCAAGGCGGTGGCGTGGCTATGCCGGAACCAGTGGGGTGTCCAGCCGCCCGGGACCTGTCCGGCAAGCCGGCGGCGGAGCCGGTCAACCAGGTCGTAGACGCTGTCGGGTTTCCAGGGGGCGAACCGGGGTTCGCGGGCGAGGTTGACGAAGACGTACCAGTCGTCGAGATCGGCGACCGCCAGGGTCAGCCCCCACGTCGCACAGCTGCCACAAGTACTCGCCGTAAAGCCGGTCGAGCTCGTGGGAGATGTAGAGCTCGCGGTAGCCGCCGCCCCTCACCCGCAGCCCGTGCGGATGCTCCCTCGGGACGACCTCAATGAACGGGCTGTCGCCGCGGCCAGTGTGCCAGTCACGGTGCCGGAGCCCGAGCGCCTCACCCAGCCGCAGCCCGGTCTCGGCCAGCAGCGCCCACAGCAGGCGGTCGCGCACCGATCCCCGCCACTCGCCCGCCGCCGGATCCCAGACCGCGCACGCATCGCAGATCCGATTGATCTGCCGGGGCGTCAGTACCGGGGGCACTGCCGGATGCTGCTGGCGTACCCGGATGACGGTCTGGCGACGGCCTTTGCGGCGCGCGATGTGTTCCAGCATCGGCTTGTAGCGCCCTCCGCCCCTGTGCACCAGGCGGTGCAGGTCCCGCCCGACATCGACACCGTTGAGCCGGTGGAACTCGTAGCAGGACAGCACCGCGCGCAGCCGCACCGCGACAGTCGACTCGCCGAACCGGGCCTGTCCCGGCGTCAGCGCCGCGACCTGCGGGTCCTCGCCGGTCCGCAGCCAGGTCAGGAAGCCTCCGAAGTCCTCCAGTGTCACCGCGTCCCAGGCCACCCCGAAGGCGTCCAGGTACTGCCACCACAACGCCAGGGCCCGGGCGTAGGACTTCACTGTGTTCGGCGAGACCTTCTGCACACGCAGGTACTCCAGGTACTCCTCCGCCGGTCCCACCACCGGTGGTCACGACCCAGCACGGTCCACGTCCGCTCGCCTTCGCCGAGGGTGAGGCGCTGCGTACGGAACCCCGAGAGAGCAACGACGGTCGTCACGACCGTAACGTACACACCCCGGATACACCGTCCGCGACAGCGCGGAGACACGCCTCAAAGATCACTCATGCCGCGTAGCGGACGGCCTCCGGCCGCCCCAGATAACAGAGCACGACGGCGTTGAGGACCAGGCCGAGCGCGCCGAGCTGGTCCTCCATGCCGCGACCGGCTGCACGTCAGCGGCGGTCTCGGTGCCGCAGCCAGCGTTACGCCGCAGATGAGAGACCGCATTCCGCACCTGCTCACGGACGCGTTGTCGCGTTCCTCGTCGCGCTGGCGTTGCTGCCGAAGCGAAAGCCGCAGCCCGTCGACGGCGCCGACGAGCAGGCCGTGCCTGTGCTCGTGCACTGACGCCCAGCCCCCCACACTGCATGAAGC
>NZ_SUMC01000317.1 GCF_005047355.1 Actinacidiphila oryziradicis | reverse complement strand
GCCGTACCTGCTCTACAAGCCGCTCATCCACAGCCTCACCCTACGACCGCCGCCAAGACCGCAGGACCCAAACGCCAACAGCCACACTCGCCAGAGTGACCCCGCGAAAACGTCGAAGGGTGTAGCTCTCCTCGGGGGACGGGCTGAGCTGGGAGAACGCCTTTCTGGGTGATGGCGGCGTGGTGGGGTCTCTACTGTGTGGGTAGTGGAGGTGACGCTGATGGGGTCGTTGATCGAGGAGTTGGAGGCGCGGGAGACAGCAGCCCGGGCTCGGGTGGAGGCGCTGGAAGCGGAGATCGTGGAGTTGACCGCGCGTCTTGAGAGTGAGCGGGAGGCGTGGTCGCGGTTGCGGATCACTCGGGAGACGGTGGCCGAGGTGATCATGGATCTGGGTGGACCGGGGAGGACTGCGCCGGTGACCGAGGGTTTGGAGTCGGAGGGTGTGGCGGAGCCCGGGGCGCGGGTGGTCGGGGCGATCATGGTGCCGCACTGGCGGGAAGGACTCTCGGTGGACGTGCTGCCGGATGTGTACCGGGACATCGTTGAGGTCGTCACGGACGCCACGAAGCCGTTGCAGGCGAAGCAGATCGTGCCCAGGATCGGCTTGCCGGCGGTGACCGCGAAGATCGAGGGGACGCGGGGGAAGCTGAAGCGTCTGGTGGAGCGGGGCTGGCTGGTGGAGGACCAGCCCGGACAGTTCGCGGTGGCTCACCCGGGCCGGGACGCGGGGAGTTAAGTGAACTCGCAGGAGGATAAAGGCTCTTCTCTCTAACTTCGGAGGTACCACCCAAACCGAAGCGCGGAAGAAAGAAGAGCCGTTGTGGAACCGTACGACGCCTTCGACGCCATTGACCCGTTCGCCGCTGCGGCAAGGGCCTTCGACCGCCTGACAGGGGTGTTGGCCGCCCCGGAGTCGGCCGCGTTGCCCCACCACGATCTGGAGGATCTGATCGAGGCGCGGGGCCGTGAGCTGCTGCGGCTGCTGTTCCAGGCCCATCTGGATCTGCGGGAGCGGCGGGAGCGAGAACAGACGGAGCGGGCGGGCCTGGAGCCGGTCCGGGGCGTGGACGGCAAGGTTCGCCCGCATCGTGAGCCGGGACATTGCCGGCGTCTGGCCTGCGTGTTCGGCACGGTCACCGTGACGCGGACCGCGTGGCGGGGCAGGTCGATGAACAATGTCTGTCCGCTCGATGCGGACCTCTCGCTGCCCGCCGGGCTGCACTCGCACGGCCTGCGCCGACTCGCGGTCACCGAGGCCGTCCGCGGGTCCTATGACCAGGTCAAGGAGGCGATCGACCGGCGGTGCGGGAAGGTGCTGGGCAAGCGGCAGGCGGAGCGCCTGGTCGTCGAGGCGGCCCGGGACATCGACAGCTTCTACCTCGCCAGGGTGCCCATGCCGGCGACCGCGTCCACCGCGCTGGTCCTGCAGGTCGACGGCAAGGGCATCGTCATGCGGCCCGAAGCCCTGCGGCCCGCGACCTTGAAGGCGCACCGGGACAAGAAACAGGCGATGCGCACGAGGCTGGCGCCGGGCGAGAAACCGAACCGGAAACGTATGGCCACGCTGGCCTGCGTGTTCGATGTCGATCCCGCGGTGCGTCGTCCGCACGACATCATCGCCCCACCCGAGGGACGCGGCGGGGACCGACCGCCTCGGCCG
>NZ_SUMC01000316.1 GCF_005047355.1 Actinacidiphila oryziradicis | reverse complement strand
GCCTCACGAATTCACGGCACCAGGCACTTCAGTGACAGCCAGTCACCTCATGGAGGAAGGGTGCTTCCGACCTGCGATGATTCAGCTTCTCTAGGACTGGATCACGTGCAGGGGAGGCACCCTTCCGGTGTCGAAGCGTACAGAGTGGGCGGACGATCTGTCGCTGTCCGCGAGCGGGAAGAAGCTGGTGGGCAAGGCCGGGATCGTGCCGGTGCGGCGTCTGGCGGACAAGGTCGGGCTGACCGACGCGCTCGGGGCGGCCCTGGTGCGGCGGGACTTCCGTCCCGTCCATGACCGGGGAACCGTCCTGGTCTCGGCGGCCTGCGCGGTCCTGTTGGGCGCGCGGTCGATGGCCGGGATCGACGTGATGCGCCAGGCGTCGCTGGTCCTGGGCCGCCCGGCCTCGGCGTCCACGCTGTGGCGGACCCTGGAGGCGATCGGCCCGGTCCAGCTGACGAAGATCGCCTCCGCGCGGGCCCGGACCCGTGTCCACGTCCACCAGCAGCTCGACCTGCGGCCGGGCGGTTTTCCCTGGATCAAGGTCAACGGGCGGGAGTTGACCGGGATCACCGTGCTGGACCTGGACGCCTCGGTCGTCCCGGCGCACTCCGACAAGGAGGGTGCCGAGCCCAACTTCAAGGGCTACGGCCACCACCCGCTGCTGATGTTCTGCGACAACACCGAGGAACTCCTGGTCAACCGGCTGCGGCCGGGATCGGCCGGCTCCAACACCGCCGATGACCACATCTCGGTCAGTATCGAAGGGCTGCGTCAACTGCCCACCCGGCGACGACGCCGGGTGCTGTTGCGCACCGACGGCGCGGGGGCGACACGAGAGTTCCTCGCCTGGATCACCTCCGGCGGCGGCAACGCGGCCAACCGCTGGGAGTACTCCGTCGGACACACCCGTGACGACGACTTCTGGAGGGCCCTGGCCAAGGGTCCCTCCCACGCCTGGACCCCGGCTCTGGACCACAAGGGCCAGCCGCGCAAGGACGCCGGCCTGGTAGAGATCACCGACATGCTCGATCTGGAAGGGTGGCCGGACGGGATGCGGGTGATCGTGCGCCGCGAGCCCATCCACCCCAAGTACGAACGCGAGCTGAAGGACTACGAGAAGAAGACCGACTACCGCTACCAGGCCATCGCCACCAACACCGAAGGCGGGCAGCTGCAGTTCCTCGATGCCCGGGCCCGCTCACATACCCACGTCGAGGCCGGCATCCGCCGGTCCAAGGCCCTCTCCCTGAACCTGATGCCCTCCCGCTACTTCAAGGTCAACCAGGCGTGGTGCACCATCCTCGCACTGGCCACCGACCTTGCCCGCTGGTTCCAACTCCTCGCAGTGAGCGGGAAACTCGCCCGTGCCGAGCCCGCCACCCTGCGCACCCGGCTCCTGGACGTCCCCGCGAAAATCACCGACCACGCCCGAAGACGCGAGCTGAAACTCGACCCCGCCTGGCCCGCATCCACCGACATCGTCGACGCCTGGGACGCCGTCCAGGCCCTGCCCGACCCCGACTGACCACCACGAACCGCCCCGCCGTCCCGGAAAGGAGTAGACCCGCACCGCCCTCGGCACGTGGAAGTCGACGCTGACCCGCGACGACACGCGGGCAAATCGCCAACACCACCCAAAGGACGAACCGGGCCGAATCACCAACCCC
>NZ_SUMC01000315.1 GCF_005047355.1 Actinacidiphila oryziradicis | reverse complement strand
AGAAGCTGTCCTCTTACCGATCTTGACGTGTGTCAGTCGCACGGGAGTGCGGGGCGGGCCGCCGGTTCGGATGATCTTCCGCTCGTGTGCGCATGAAAGCAGGGCCTCCTGGTAGTTCGGGGTTGCGAAACACACCGAGCAGCCCCAGGAGACCCTGTTGTCCATGTTGTACGCGCCCGAGCTCGTCGACTTCAACTCGCCTGGCGTGTCGTGCGATTGTCTCGCTCACCGGTTCGGGAACGCCGCCGATCAGCCCGAGCGAGTGCCCGCCTACACCTCGGACATGTCGGACGCCGAGTGGGCCGTGACGCGGGACGCGCTACCGGATCCCGGCTGGCTGCGGGGCAAGGGCGGTCAGCCCGAGGGCTACTGCCACCGGCAGATGCTCGACGCGATCCGCTATCTCGTCGACAACGGCATCAAGTGGCGCTCGATGCCCGTGGACTTTCCCGACTGGAAGCGGGTGTACGCGTTCTTCATCCGCTGGCGCGACAATCAGCTGGTCAAGGAGTTCCACGATCGGCTGCGCGCCCGGACCCGTGAGGCGGCCGGGCGGGACGCCGAACCGACTGCGGGGATCATCGACGCACAGTCGGTGAAGGCCGCGGCGAACGTCCCGGCGCAGAGCCGGGGTTTCGACGGCGGAAAGCTGATCAATGGCAGGCGCCGGCACCTGGTCACCGACTGCATGGGCCTGGTCCTGGACGTGCTGGTCACTCCGGCGAACACCGGGGAGCGGGACGCCGCCCGGATCCTGCTGCCGAGGCTGCGGGCACGCTTCTCCCGGCTGAAGCTGGTCTGGGCCGACGGCGGCTACACCGGTCCGCTGGTCACCTGGGCGGCCAAGGCGCTGAACCTGGTAGTGCAGGTCGTCAAGCGCACCGATGACATCAAGGGGTTCGTGGTGATTCCGCGACGTTGGGTGGTGGAGCGCACGAACGGATGGTTGATGCGCTCACGCCGGCTGGCACGCGACTACGAAACTCGCGTGGACAGCGCCGAGGCGATGATCCTGTTCTCGATGACCATGGTCATGACCCGCCGCCTCGCACGCCCTGGGCAAGCCGGAACCGCCCCTTCGCGTCCTTGACCAGCCAACCCCGCGCCACCAGACGGTTCGCCTTCGAGCGCACGCCCTCCCTCTTCGCCGCCGTCCCGTCCAGGCCCAGCACCCCGGTGAGCTCCTTGCATGCCAACGCTTCGTCCTCGCTGTTGCGTTCACGGTCGGACAGGACCGTCATGATCCGCTGGTAGTCCGCCGACAACGCCGAGAGACCCAAACCCTCACGCCATGCCGGCACCACCGAACCCGCCACCACCGGGCCGGCCGCAGGACGAGGCGTCACGCGCTCCACACCGGATGATTCCGCCGCCTCCGGCTCGCCGGAAGGGGCGAGCACCTCATCCAGCGTCTCCCGCGTGATCACGAAGCGTTCCCACGCCAGCTCCGCGTCCCGCAGCGCGGCCAGCACCCGGTCCGCTTCCTCCCGCAGCGATTCCACCCGCTGCCGGGCCCCCAGCTCCCGCTCCTCCAGCAACCCCATCACCGACGGCACCCGACACCTCCACGACCGGCACGAACACGACGCCCCATACCTCCCGCAGGATGCCCGGAACCATGCCTGACCAGCGAGAAGTCAGCGATCAAGTTCGGTAAGAGGACAGCTTCT
>NZ_SUMC01000314.1 GCF_005047355.1 Actinacidiphila oryziradicis | reverse complement strand
AGAAGCTGTTGTCTTTCCGGACTTGAGGGATGCGTTTTCGCTGGTCGGGCGTAGGGTCGGCGGTCCCGTGGGAGTAGTGGCCTGTCGTGCCATCGCTCTTGTGGAGGTCGTGGATGCCGTCGGTGGTTGGGCTGTTGGAACAGCGCGAGCTGGGTGCTCGCCGTCGTGTGGACGAGCTGCGGGAGGAGGCCGACCGCATCCAGGCCGAGCTGGCCGTGGCCGAGCGGGAATGGAAGGAGTGGGCCATCGCCCGCTCGCGGGTCGGCGAGGTGCTGGCACCGGCGGGCGAGGCCGGGCAGGACCACGCCCGGGCCGACCGGACCGCGCCGGCCGCCGAGGAACGGACCGGAAAGACGTCTCGGGTGCCGGAGGCGGCGAAGGGGAAGTCGCAGGTGCCGGTGTGGCGTGAGGGGCTGGCCTGGTCGGCACTGTCGGTGGACTACCAGCGCATCCTTCAGGTCCTGGCGGACCGGGCCCGGCTCGGTCAAGGGCCGCTGACCTGCCAGGAGATGGCTGCGGCGTTCGGCATGGACGTGGTGCCGGCGCGGGTGGAAGCGCTGCGGTCGAAGGCGAAACGGCTGGTGGCCCGTGGCTGGCTGTCCGAGCCTGCGCCGGGCCGGTTCACGCTCGCGAAGGGTGTGGCCGGGCCAGGCGGCGGGTCATGAGCAGGGTCATCGACCAGTAGATCATCGCTTCGGCACTGGTGGTGCGCCGCTCATAGTCGCGTGCCAGGCGGCGGGTGCGCATCAGCCACGCGAAGAGGCGCTCGACGATCCACCGCTTGGGCAGCACCACAAAGCCGCGCATGTCGTCGCTGCGTTTGACGATCGCCAGGACCAGCGCCAGGGCGGCCAGGCAGTACTCGACGAGGCTGCCGGTGTAGCCGCCGTCGGCCCAGACCAGGGCCAGCCGGTGGTGCGCGTCGGCGACGTGTCGCAGCAGGACCTGGGCGGCGGTGCGGTCACCAGTGTCCGCGCTCGTGACCATCACTCCCAGCAGCAGGCCGAGCGTGTCGACCACGACGTGCCGCTTGCGGCCATTGATCTGCTTGCCGCCGTCGTAGCCGCGGCTGTCGGCGCCGACGACGGCGTCCGCCTTGACCGACTGCGAGTCGATCACCCCGGCTGTCGGCTCCGCATCCCGCCCCTCCCTCTCGCGGATCCTCGCGCGCAGCCGGTCGTGGAACTCCTTGACCAGGGCGTGGTCGCGCCAGCGGCGGAAGAACGCGTACACCCGGTCCCACGGCGGGAAGTCGACCGGCATGGCCCGCCACTTGATGCCGTTGTCCACCAGGTAGCGGATCGCATCGAGCATCGCCCGATGGCAGTACGCTTCCGGCTGGCCTCCCCGACCGCGCATCCAGCCGGGCACAGGCAGCAGCGGCCGGACCGCCGCCCATTCCGCGTCCGTCATGTCCGTCGGGTAGCGCGACTGCCGAAAGCCGTTGTCGGCAGCGTTTCCGAACCGGTGAGCCAGACAGTCACACTCCAGGGTCACCGAACTGGACTGCCCGGCCATCGACACGGAAGACTGCGGCACCGGGGCCTCCTGTTGTTACTCGGTGATTCGACACCAACGAGCTGTTCAGGAGGCCCCTTCTGTATGCACCAAGCGCCCCGAGACCACCCAATCGAGACTCCCGTTCGACGCGCATCTCTCAAGACCGGAAAGACAACAGCTACT
>NZ_SUMC01000313.1 GCF_005047355.1 Actinacidiphila oryziradicis | reverse complement strand
GGGTCTCCCGGACCTTCCTCTACGACGCTGCCCAGGCGCCATTGCTCGCCAGACTGCGCGGCCTCGCTGACAAGCAGCCCTCCACGGGGCGACCTGCTTTGCCCGATCAGCAGCGGATCACCACCAGGTCACACGAGACGGTGGTCAGAGCCCTGCGGGACGCCAACCGCAAACTGCACGAGGAGAACGAACGGCTTCGCAACGAACTTGCAGTGGCCCTCGGCCGGCTCCGAGACCTCCGCCGAGGCATTCCGGTTGAATGAGGGCCTTCAGGGCCTGTTTGGAGTTCTGATCAGCACCTGCAGCGCCTTCACCAGGCGCGCCGCGTCCTTCTCGCCGAGCGGGGCGAGGAACTCGCGTTCCGCCGCCTCACGGGCGTCCTCCGCATCGGCCCGCGCCCGTCTGCCCCGCTCCGTCAACTCAACGACGTTGCGGCGGCGGTCCTCCTCACTGCGGCGCCGCTCCACCAATCCCTTGCCCTCCAGCGCGTCGACGAGCGCGACCATCGTCGTGCGGTCCACGCCCAGCCGCCGCGCGGCCTCCAGTTGCGACAGCGGACGGCCCGCCGCCAGCACCGCGAGCACCGCCAACTCCCGTGCGTCCAGCCCGAACGGGGCCAGTGCGGGCCCGGCATGCTTGGCCAGCCGCAGCTGCGCGTGCTTGAGCAGGTAGCCCAGCCGCGTGCCGAGCAGATCCTCGACCGCGGCCCCGTTGTCGTCATTCTCCGCCATCCCAAAATCTTAACCATCGTCTGATAGTCAGCAGCACTGACGATCACTATGGTGATGGTCATGCCCATTGACGCACCCCACCGCGCCCTCCGCTTCGGCGTCAAGACGACGCCCATGCACCTGGCCTACGACGACATCCTCCGCGTCTGGGAGGAGGCCGACGAACTGCCCGAACTCGACGACGCCTGGCTGTGGGACCACCTGATGCCGCTGGCTGGGCCGCCCGGCGGCGCTGTCCTGGAGGGCTGGACGCTGCTGGCCGCACTGGCCGCTCGCACCACCCGACTCCGTCTCGGCCTGCTCGTCACCAGCAACATGCTGCGCGCCCCCGCCCACCTCGGAAAGATCGCCACCACCGTGGACGTGATCTCCAAAGGGCGCCTGATCATGGGCCTGGGCGTCGGCGGAACCCGACAGCCCGACGGCCCCAACCCGGCCGTCGCCGAGTACGCCGCCTACGGCCTCCCGCTCCCGAGTCCCGGCGAGGGCCTGGCCCGCCTCACCGAGACGATCACCATTCTGCGCAGCATGTGGACCGAGGAGGCCTTCGATCACGACGGCCTCTTCACCACCCTGCGCGGCACCCGCAACGGCCCCGGCCCGGTCCAGCCCGGCGGCCCGCCGCTGCTGCTCGGCGGCTGGGGCGACCGCACCCTGCGCATCATCGCCGAGCACGCCGACATCTGGAACCTCCCCGGCCCGCCCCACAACGGCACCGACTGGATCGCCGAGCGCGCCCGCGTCCTGGACGCGCACTGCGCGGCGATCGGCCGCGACCCCGCCGAGATCACCCGCTCCGCGCAGATCATCGTCGACTACGCCGACCCCGCAACCACCCGCGCCCACGTCTGCGCACTCGCCGCCGCCGGCATCCGGCACGTCGTACTCGCGCTGCCCCGCCCCTATCCGGAAAAGGCCGCCCGCTGGCTTGTCGACGAGATTGTCACCCCTGTCCGGGAGAACGGCGCCTGAC
>NZ_SUMC01000312.1 GCF_005047355.1 Actinacidiphila oryziradicis | reverse complement strand
CCCTGGATATTCAGCGGAATTGGGTGATCTGACGCCCCGATAGCAGAATGGTGCCGCTGACCTGCGAGGATGCGAGTGTCTACGTCGTATCCGCTGCAAGAATCAGGGCACCAATCTGGTGAGCAAGACTACAGGGTGGGACCGTCGGCTGTCCGTGGTGGCTGACGGGAAGAGACTGATCGGGCATGCCGGTGCGGTGCTGCTGCGCCGGTGCTCGGACCGCACGGGGCTGACCGGGGCACTGGGGAAGGTGCTGCCATCCAGCACGGCGGCTGGCTGGCGGGAGCGGGCGGGCGTGCTGGTGCACCTGGCGGTCGCGATCGCGCTCGGGGCGGCGAACGTGTCGGAGGCCGAGCAGCTCCAGCTTCATCACCGGCCGTTGTTCGGGTCGGCGGCCTCGGACTCCACCGCTCGCCGCACCCTGGCCGCGCTCGACGAGGCAGTCCTGGCGAAGATTGCGAAGGCACGCGCCCGGGTCCGCAGGCACGTGTGGAATCTGCTGCATCTGCGGCCGGGCGGCTTCCCGTGGCTGACGGTGGCGGGCAAGCGACTGACCGGCTGGATCGTCATCGACCTGGACGCCACCATCATCACCTCTGCATCGAAGAAGGCCGGGGCGGCGGTCACCTTCAAAAAGACGTTCGGGTTTCATCCGCTGGCCGCGTGGTGCGCGAACACCACCGAGTCGTTGGCCATGCTGCTGCGACCCGGGAATGCCGGGGCGAACACGGTGGCCGACCACATCACGGTGCTCACTGACGCCCTCGCGCAGATCCCCGGTTCCTCAGCGGCGAAGATCCTCGTCCGGGTGGACGGGGCCGGGGCCACCCACGGCCTGCTGGAACACCTCGAAGCCCTGAACACCACGCGGCGCACGGTCCGCTACACGGTCGGCTGGAAGATCACCGACGCCGACGAGCAGGCCATCGCCCAACTGCCCGAAAGCGCCTGGGAGACCTCCCTCAAGCAGGACGGCAGCCCCCAGGACGGCTACTTCGTCGCCGAGCTGACCGGACTGAACACCCGCCAGGACTGGCCGGAGGGCATGCGGCTGATCGTGCGCCGTGTCCGCCCGTCCCGGCGGCACCTGAAGAAGCTGACCGCGTTCGAGACCAGGACCGGCTGGCGTTACTGCATCACCGCGACCAACATCCGCCACATGTGGGGCATCGCCGGCTCAGGCCACAGCCAGTTCCTGGACGTACTGCACCGCTCGCACGCCGGGGTTGAAGACCGGGTCCGCACCAACAAGGCCATGGGGCTGGACAACCTGCCCTCCGCCTCGTGGGAGGTCAACCGCGGCTGGATGCTCGCCGCGAACCTCGCCGCCGATCTCGACGCCTGGGTCAGGCTGCTGGCCCTGCACGACATCGACGGCCTGGCCGACGCAGAGCCGGACACCATGCGCTTCCGCCTCTACCACCTGCCCGCCCGCCTCGCCGACCACGCCCGCCGCCACTGGCTGCGGATCGACCCGACCTGGCCCTGGGCACAAGCATTCACCACCTGCTGGCAGCGGCTCACCGCCCTCCCGGCCGTCACCTGACCGGCCGGGCACTGCCCCGACAAGGACCAGGAAGGAGAAGACCGGCAGCACTCCGGGCCCGTGGAACCCGGCGCACCCGCGGCGTCACGCGACGGCCCACCTCGAACGGCCCGAGGACATTACGGGGCGAACCGCCGAGCAGGTCAGCGACCGAATCCCGCTGACGAATCGA
>NZ_SUMC01000311.1 GCF_005047355.1 Actinacidiphila oryziradicis | reverse complement strand
GGGCTCTACCTGCGGATCCGGGGCCTGGTGGTCGTTGCTGCTGGCCACTTCGGGCACTCCTCCTTCTCCGCCCTCGACTGAATGAATCGGTCACTTTACCCGACTCATCACACTTTGACAGAGAGGGCCAGGCCCGGACCTCGACGCCGAAAATGGCCGCCGCTGTTGAGGGCTCGCCTTCGTCAAGTTCATCCACCGCGCGACCCCCTGCCCGACGTCACAGACCGCCGTGACGCGTCACACGGCTCCGTGACGCGTCAGCTCTGTCGAGCCTACCGTCGTTGCGCGACGCTGAGACCACTCTCAGTAACTCGGCCAACGAGACAGAACCCCCGCGACCGTTCGCGCGGCCCGGGGGCGTGGCCGAACGCCGCACCGGTTAAGGAGCGTTCGACATCAACCACGCTATCCGCCATCTCGCCGCCCGGGTCAGGGCGCTTCCCCGCTGGCGCGCGCCGAGACAGTGCGCCCACACGCGACTGACCGTCGCGGCAGAGCAACCCGCAGCCCGCCTGGCAGCACCACTGCCTCCGCCCACCCCTGCACCGTACGAACCGTACGAAGAGCTGGCGGACATCATCACCGCCATCGTCCGGCCGTACGTCCTCACATCCGAGGGGCCTGAGGGAGGCTCCCGATGAGCGAGGCACCGGAGCCGGAGCAGACGCCTGAGCTGGAGCAGGACCCAGAAACGGAACCGGACGAGGCGGCCCGCGAACAGGAACCCGCACAGCGCCCCGCTCTGAGCGCGCGGCTCCGGGAGATCAACCGCCGCAGCGTACAAAACGGGAGACTGAAGTGAGCACCAAGATCCCCGTGGGCTCCGTCGTCCGGGACCTGGCGACCGACCGCGTCGGGGTGCTCATGGCCATGGGCGACTACCTCGACACGTACCACCGCGACCGGCCCGCCGTACACCTGGCGTTTCTGCGCCCCGTCGGCGGCGGACGCGAGTGGACGACCCGTCTGGAGCAGGTGGCGCTGGAGCCGCGCCTGTCCCCCTGAAGAGCACACCGTGTCAGTTGGACTCACAGGTCCTGGCTGTGGCTGTGCCGGCCACCGCGGAAATGCGATGCTGTCCGTGCATCGTTGCTATACGCTCCGTGCGGGCGATCGCACCCGGTCATTTCGATCCATCCCGATGGGCCGGTGCGGTGCCCTCCTTCCGCCGCAGGCCGGACAGCCCGCATAGCGGGAGTCGGAATGGCGTCCTGGCAACAGTTCGAGAGTGCAAGAGCAGGGAGTACGAGATGCGGCATGACCTCGGAGCAGTCGAGTTGCTGTGCGCCCCCTTCCTGACTCCCGAGGACTGTTGTGCCCCACAAGACCCTGAATCTCGGCGTTCTCGCCCACATCGACGCCGGTAAGACCAGCCTCACCGAACGGCTGCTGTTCGACAACGGCGCCATTCCCGAACTCGGCAGCGTCGATGCCGGCAGCACCCGCACGGATACCGGCGAGCTGGAGCGTGAACGCGGTATCACCATCCGCTCGGCGGTCGCCGCGTTCAGCACGGGTGACCTGCAGGTCAATCTCGTCGACACCGTTGCTTCGAGTCTCAGCGACTCTCAGCATTCCGGGCGTTTCCGCCCGGAAGGTTCGTGACGGTATCACCAGAGCGCGAGTTGCTCGCGCATGGTGTCCTGTCGACGATCTCTCGTTTCCGTCCCCTGGCGGGGTGTTGCGCCAGCCGCCCGCGTGCCTGTCCCCTTGCGGGTTCGGGCGGTGCGGGTCTTC
>NZ_SUMC01000310.1 GCF_005047355.1 Actinacidiphila oryziradicis | reverse complement strand
TGGGCGCGGGCGTAGCCGCGGAAGGCGGCGAAGGCGTCGTCGACCGAGACGTGCCAGCGTTCCGCGAGGATGCCCTTGGCTTGTTCCAGGACGATGCGGCTGGTCAGGGCGTACTGGAGTTGGGCGCGCTCGACTTGGCTTTGGTCCAGGGTGCGCTGCTGGAGGATGGCGATGGTGGCCATGTCCGCCAGGGCTTGGGCCAGGGTGATGTCCTCGTCGCTGAGGGGGCCGGGGTCGGTCTGGAACAGGGCGAGGGCTCCGATGACCCGGCCGCGCAGCCGCAGCGGGAGCGCGTTGGTGGCCACGAACCCGGTCTCCGCGGCGCGGGCGGCGAACGCGGGCCAGGCGGCGGTGACCTTCGGGTCGGTGAGGTTGATGTTGGTGCGGGCCTGGCCGCTCTTGTAGCAGTCCACGCAGGGGCCCTGGTCGTGTTGCAGGGCGAAGAGTTCCAGCAGCCGGGTGTGCTCGTCGGAGGCCGCCATGGTCTGCAGCATGTCGTGCTGGTCGGCCAGCAGGATGCCGACCGCCGCCACGTTCAGCAGTTCCATGCAGCGCACCGAGAGCTGCTGGAGGAAGTCGATGAGGTCGAAGTCGTCGATCAGGGAGTCGGCGACTTCCACGAAGACTTCGGTCACGCGATGTTCGCGGGTCATGTCGATCAGTCCTTGTCTACGACGGTCGGAGGCGTGCCATTGCCGCCTGGGTCCAGGCGAAGGCGCCGGTCCACCACGTCCTGGGAGACGTCGGTGATGGAACGCCCGCTGCCGTAAGCATGCGCGCGTAGCCGCAGCAGGGCTTGGGGCAGGGGCAGGGCGAGCTGGACGCTCACCATGCCCGTCGCCTGGTGGATCACCGCGTGCTGCAGGGTGTGCGGGGAGTCGGCGGGGGAAGACCCGTCCAGGCGTGGTTCACCGCTGCCCAGGCAGCGGGCGGTGAGCGAGTCGGCCAGCATCACAGCGTCGTCGGCCTGCTGGGCGCTCAGCGCACCCGGGGTGCGGCGCACCGCGGTCATCACGCCGACCCTGATGGCGCCGATGCCCATCGGGAAGCAGAACACCGCGCGGGCCGGCACATCGGGGGCCTCCATCGCCAGGGCGGGCCAGCGGGCCATGCGGACGGCTGCCAGGTCCGGCACCCACACCATGGTGCCGGTGCGTGCCGCGTCCAGGCCCGGCCCCTCTCCGAGGGTGAGCTGCAGGTCCTCGAAGTGGCGCGTCGTGGCGTCGGAGCACCACAGGAGCTCGGTCAGGTCGCCCTCGGTGACCAGGGAGACCGCGAGGCCGTCGACGCCCAACGCCTCGGCGCCCGCCGCGGTGACGTCCGCGACCCCGTCGGACCAGTCGTCGAGCTGCAGCAGACGCAGGACCCCGACCATGCGGTCACTGATCACCCGCGACCACCGCGCGCCGTGCTCACGAGGCCAGCGCTTGGGACACGACGGCCAGGCCGTCCGTGAGGGGACGAAGCTCAGCTTCCCGGCCGTGCACGAGGAAGCCGGTGCCGGTGAGGCCCAGGAGACGGGTCAGCATCGGATGCGGATGGTGCAGGCACAGCAATCCCCCGGCGGTGGCCGTGCGCTCGGCAGCGGCCAGGAAGGTATTGAGGCCGCTGACGTCGCAGAAGGTCAGGAGGGTCAGGTCGATGTCGATGGTGCGGATTCCGCCTCGCAGACAGTCCTGGATCATCACGCACACCGGTGGCGCCGTGTCCATGTCGAGCTCACCCGCCAGGGTGATCGTCGTGTGG
>NZ_SUMC01000031.1 GCF_005047355.1 Actinacidiphila oryziradicis | reverse complement strand
ACATTCCGAACCCGGAAGCTAAGCCTTTCAGCGCCGATGGTACTGCAGGGGGGACCCTGTGGGAGAGTAGGACGCCGCCGAACAACCTTTATAGCCCGGTCCCGAGGTCATCGACCTCGGGACCGGGTTTTTTTGCGTTGCGGTGCCGTCGGCGTGGCTGCGACCATCGCGGCATGGGCTATGAGATACGGCAGGTCAGGCCGGAGGAATGGCGGCAGAACCGGGAGCTGCGGTTGGTCGCGCTCAAGGACCCGGTGAGCAGCGTGGCGTTTGTGCGCACCTATGACGAGGAGGCTGCTTTCCCCGACGAGGTGTGGCGGCGGAGGACGTCCGGGGCGGGGGTGCAGCAGTTCGTCGCTGTGGACGAAGAGGATGGGATGTGGGTCGGCACTCTTTCTGTCATTGTTGAGTCCGACGATTATCTGTGCATCGCCGGGGTGTATCTACGGCCGGAGGTACGGGGGACGGGGCTGGCGGGAAGGCTGTTCGCCGCAGGGCTGGAGTGGACGTGGGAGCGGGCGGACCGGGTCCAGCTGTGGGTGCATGAGAGGAATCCGCGGGCCGAAGGGTTTTACCGGCGGGTGGGTTTCGTGAGGACCGGGAAGACAATGGCGTTTCCGCTGGACGAGTCGCAGACGGAGTACGAGATGGCGCTGGCCCGATCTTGATTCAGACCGATCTTGATTCAGACCGATCCTGAGTCGGACCGGTTTGATTCAGGCCCGGCTTGATTCACGCCAGGCGGATGGCGTCGGGCAGCTCGTCGAGGAGTGCGGGGGCGGCCGGCCCGAGGACGAGGCGGGCGTCGGCGCGGTTCCAGGGAGCGGCGTCGGGCCAGTGGGCGCGGGATTGTTCGGGGGAGCGTAGGACGGCCAGGGCGGGGAGGCCGAGTGCGGTGCCGGTGGCGAGCGCATCGGGCAGGCAGGGGATGGGGGCGAGGGCCGCGATGTCGTCGAGGACGAGGGTAAGTGGTGGGTCGAGCCGACCGGCGGGTGACCGTGCGGCCATGCGCCGGCCGTGCTCGACCACGCTGGAGGCGAGTGCGGTGAGCAGTGGCATCGCACCCGGGTGGATCCTCGGATCCTCGGTGGGCTCGCCCACTAGGTAAAGAGTTCCCCTCTCCCGTACGAATGACTCCAGGTCGAGGGCGGGATTGCGGCCGGGATTACAGGCGTCGCGGATGTGGATGGAACTGAGGCCCTCGAGGGCCCGGTGGATGAGGGCCTGGGCGGCGTCGCGGCGGTCGGTGTGGGCGTGCAGGATCGATTCGAGCTCGCCGCTCCAGCCGGCCTTGGCCTTGGGGTGGCTGCGCAGTATCCGCACGGCGTCCTGGGCACCGCTGCCGCCTGCCCAGCGGTGCACCTGGCGGAAGGGCTGGCCGTCGACGGCGGCGGCGTGCAGCCAGCAGCGCAGCAGAGTCCGGGCGGCGTCGTACATGGCGGTGTCGGCGGTGGCGTGCGGGCGGAGCGGGAAGAGGAGGGCGGCGGCGCGTGAGGCGGCGGAGTCCGGATCCTCGCAGCCGCTATGGGGCGCCCAGCGGAGACGGCCGGGCGTGTCGACGAGGTGGGCCGGGTCGAAGACATGGACCGGGCCGAGCTTGGTGCGGTTGCCGACGGTCTGGTGGAACGTATCCGGGTCGGCGGTGGTCACGAGTACGGCCCCGGCGGCGTTGAGGATGGCCGGCTGGACGAGCCGTTTGCCCTTGTCGCTTCTGGGGGCGGCGAACAGGACGTAGGTGGTCGTGAGTTCGGCCTCCGTGAAGTGTGCGGCGGCGGCCTGGTGCCTTGGGGCCTGCGCCACGGGTACCTGTTCGACCCCCGCCCGTTCCACCGGCACCTGTGCCACGGACTCCGCCTCGGGCTGAGCGGCCGGCTCCGCCTCCTCCCGGGGCTGCGGCACAACTACAGGCGCAGGCGCCTGTGCGGGCGTCTGCACGGGCTTCTGGCGCCGTGTCGCGCGTACGACTCGGTATCGCGCCAGTGCGCCTATCACGAAGGCGCCCAGGACGAACAGCACCATGAGCTGCCCTATGAAGATGCCCCAGAACAGCCCCCAGCTCGGCAGTGCGTCCGCCGGGGACTGCTGCCACGCGCCCGTGATGTCGTGGGGCTGGGTGAGCAGATGCCGCATCGCGACCGGCGTATGGGTGAAGTGGAGCCTGGCGGGCCAGGCGCCGTGGGAGAGCAGGCCCGCGATGCCGGTGCCCGTCCACACCAGGAACGTGATGCCGAGCAGGAAGCCGATGACGCCCAGGATCAGGCCGTCGGGCACCCCGCCTTCGCCGTCGCGTCTGGTGCGTTGGGTGGCCATGGCGGTCAGGCCACCGCGTCGTCGGCGAGTTGCTTCTGCAGGGAGACGGACGACTCGTTGTCCAGTTCCTCCGATTCCAGGCCGAGGTCGACCGAGGACTGGGTCATGGCCCGGTCGGTGTAGACCAGCGGCCGTTCGGACTCTGTGATGAGGTGCTTGACGACCTGGACGTTGCCGTTGACGTCCCAAACGGCGATGCCGGGGGTGAGGGTGGGGATGATCTCCACCGCCCAGCGGGGGAGGCCGAGAACGAGGCCGGTGGCCCGTGCCTCGTCGGCTTTCTGGGCATAGATGGTGCGGGTCGACGCCATCTTGAGGATGGCGGCGGCTTCCTTGGCGGCGGCACCGTCGACGACGTCGGAGAGATGGTGGACGACGGCGACGAAGGAGAGACCGAGCCGGCGGCCGAACTTGAGCAGCCGCTGGAACAGCTGGGCGACGAAGGGGCTGTTGATGATGTGCCAGGCCTCCTCGACGAGGAAGATGCGTTTCTTCCGGTCGGGGCGGATCCAGGTGTGCTCCAGCCAGACGCCGACGATCGCCATCAGGATCGGCATCGCGATCGAGTTGCGGTCGATGTGCGAGAGGTCGAAGACGATCAGTGGCGCGTCGAGGTCGATACCGACCGTCGTGGGGCCGTCGAACATGCCGCGCAGGTCGCCGTCGACGAGCCGGTCGATGACGAGGGCGACGTCCAGGCCCCAGGCGCGGACGTCGTCGAGGTCGACGTTCATCGACTCGGCGGCTTCCTCCAGCGGATGGCGCAGCCGCTCCACGATGTCGGTGAGGATCGGCTGGCGGTCGGTGATGGTCTCGATCACGTAGGCGTGCGCGACCTTGAGGGCGAAGCCGGACCGCTCGTCGAGGCCGCGGCCCATCGCGACCTCGATGATCGTACGGAGCAGGGCCAGCTGTCCGGTGAGGGTGATCGCGGGGTCGAGGGGATTGAGCTTGATGCCGCCGTTGAGGGCGGCCGTCGGGTCCAGGCGGATGGGCTGTATCCCGAGGGCCCGGGCGATGAGATTCCACTCGCCGACGCCGTCCTCGCCCTGGGCGTCCAGGACGACGACCTGGCGGTCGCGGAAGCGCAGTTGGCGCAGGACGTAGGTCTTCTCCAGGGCGGACTTTCCGTTGCCGGACTCGCCGAGGACCAGCCAGTGGGGGGCGGGGAGTTGCTGCCCGTACAGCTGGAACGGGTCGTAGATGTAGCCCTTGCCGGAGTACACCTCGCGGCCGATGATGACGCCGGAGTCACCGAGGCCGGGTGCGGCTGTGGGGAGATAGACGGCCTGGGCCTGCCCGGTGGAGGTGCGGACGGGGAGCCGGGTCGACTCCACCTTGCCGAAGAGGAAGCTGGTGAAGGCGTCCGTGAGGGCCGCGAGGGGATCCAGCATTGCCATAGCGGGGTTGCCTCCTCAGCTCGCGCTTGCGGTCCGGGGGGCTTTGCCCGCCCGCCCACCCGTGCAGTCGGTTGTCGGTTGCGGGCCTGCCTGTGGAGGGCGGGGCGCCGTGCGCCGCCGGCGCGGCATGGCGGCGGCTTCGTCCTGGGCGGGACGGCTGATGGTGTCCATCGGGTCCATCCCTCCTTCAGCGGCGGATGCCGGTTGCGAATGGCAGCGTATTCACAAACGCCCGGTGATGTTCCCGGTCGCACCACTCCAACTTGAGGTACGACTTGCCGGCGGATGCCCTAATCGTGCGCTTGTCGCGCGCCAGCGCTTCGGGGGAGCGCGAGGAGACGGTGATGTAGCCGACCAGATTCACTCCGGCGGCTCCGCTCGCGAGGTCCTCGCCGCGCTGGTCGACGCGGCCGTGGTGGGCGACGTCGCGGGGGTCGATGACGCGGTTCATCTTGGCGGCGCGGCTGGCGTCGGCGTCGTCGTTGGTCTTCTCGGTGAGCATCCGCTCTATGGCGACCTCGGTCGGCTCCAGGTCCATGCAGACGGCGACGGTGCGGATCACGTCGGGGGTGTGGACGAGGAGGGGGGCGAGGAAGTTGACACCGACGGGGGTCATCGGCCATTCCTTCACCCAGGCGGTGGCGTGGCACCAGGGGGCGCGGGTGGAGGACTCGCGGGTCTTGGCCTGGAGGTACTCCGGCTCGGTGGCGTCGAGTTCGGCGGGCCAGGCGTTGCGGCGGGTCATGGCCTGGATGTGGTCGATGGGGTGGTCGGGGTCGTACATGCCGTGGATGAGCGACGACAGCCGGGACTGGCCGAGGGGCTGGCGGACGCGGATATCGGCCTCGGCCAGACGCGCACAGATGTCGGTGAGCTCGCGGGCCATGACGGCGGCGATGCCGGCGTCCTTGTCGAGGCCCTTGCGGCTGACGCCGCTCGCACGGGCGATGGCATTGCCCTCGGCGGCGAGTTCGCGGCCGTAGTGCATGCAGGCGACGAGGTAGGCCCGGTGCTGCTCGGAGGAGGTGGAGACCATGGACTGCAGCTGCTCGTAGGAGACCTTCAGCCACTCCTCGGACTGCGGGTCGCCGCGCACGGCGACGTCCTTGGCGTGGGCGTCGGGGTCAGCGGGGAGGGTGCGGGCGAGCATTTGCAGGCGGGTGACGAATCCGTCGCCGTTCGCGACGTGCTTGAGGAGGGTGCCGAATCGTTCGACCAGCGCCTCCTGGTCCTCGGAGTCGCGCAGGCCGACGCCGGGGCCCTCGATCTCGATGGCGGCGGTGACGGTGCGGCGGTCGACGTGCAGTAGCACGGCCATCTCGTCGGGGCCGAAGGGGGCGGCGAGCCAGGTGATGCGGCCGATGCCGGGCGGCGGGCCGACCTCGATCTCGCGGCCGTCGAGGCGGGTGCCGGCTTCGCTGGCGTCGGAGCGGTAGGTGGGCGTGTTGCGCAACATCCGGCGGTAGGTGCGGTTGATCTCGAACCACTTGTAGAAGGTGCGGCGCCGGTACGGCATGTAGACGGCGGCGAAGGCCAGGATCGGCCAGCCCATGAGCCCGAGGATGCGCGGCAGCAGGATCGGGATCAGCAGGCCGGACATCATGCCGAGGAACGCCCCGGCGATGATGAGGGCGATCTCGCCGGTCTCGCGGTTCTTGCCGACGATCGCGTTCGGGCGGGCCTTGCCGATCAGATATGTGCGGCGCGGCTGGGCGGCGTAGGGCTGGGACGTCACCGGCGGTCACCTCCTGGCTTGCCGTTGTTGCTGCGGTCCTGGGTGCGCGGCGGCGGGGCGGCCGCACTGGGGCCGGGGTTGCCGGTGCGGCTGCTGTGTGCCGCCACTCCGCCGGCCATGGGGTTGCCGGGCTGGGCGCCGCCGCCTCCGGAGCCCTGCTCCTGGGGGCCGCCGCGGGCGCTGTGCGTCTTGATGCCCTGCTTCACCAGGGCCGCCGGGGAGGAGATCACGGCGGCGGCCTGGCTCTGGCCGCTGGCCTTGCGGTTGTTGCGGAGTTCCTGGACGTCGTCGCCGAAGCCGGGGACGAAGCGGTAGATCATGAAGCTGGCGAAGATGGCGAGCAGGATGATCGCCAGGCCGGAGACCACCGCGCCGAACGCGTCGGGGCCATTGGAGGAGCTGAGCGCGCCCGCGAGTCCCAGGACGATCACGATGACCGGCTTCACCATGATCACCGCGATCATGACTCCCGCCCAGCCCTTGACGTGGCGCCACATGTTCTTGTCGACAAGCCCGGAGTAGACGACGGTGCCGAGCATCGCGCCCACGTAGAGGAGTGCCGCCCGGATGACCAGTTCCAGCCAGAGCACACCGGCTGCCAGGACCGAGACGAGCGACACCACGATCAGCATGATCGGGCCCCCGCCGATGTTGGTGTCCTTGGACAGCGCGTTGGAGAAGGAGCCGAAGAACACATCGGTGTTGGAGGAGGTGCCGGACGCGATCACCGTGGTGACGGCGTCGACCGCCTGCACCACGGTGTAGAGGATCAACGGGGTGAAGGCCGAGGCGATGACGGTCAGCCAGAGAAAACCTATGGCCTCGGTGAGGGCCTCGGTGAGCGGGATGCCGCGGACTGCGCGCTTGGCGACGGCCAGCAGCCACAGGACGAGGGTGAGGACGGTGGAGGCGGCGAAGACGACGGCGTACTGGCGCAGGAAGGTCGTGTTGGTGAAGTCGACCGCGGCGGTCTTGGTGACGGCCTTGGAGAGCTGGGTGATCACCCATGCGGCGGCGTCCGCGCAGCCCCGGGCGAGCGACGACAGGGGGTCGAGGGTACTGGTGACGGAGGGCGCGGTGCTGCCGCTGTTGCTCTGCTCGCAGAGCGCCTTGGCCGCGCCGGTGATGAAGCGGCAGGCGGGATTGCCCGTGCTGGCCGACGGGGTGGGCGTCGGGGCTGCTGCGGCCCGGGAGGCCAGCAGGACGAGGGCGGTCTGCGCCCCCGTGAGCATGGCGGCGAGCGACAGGGCACGCCGGCTGCGGCTGACCCCGCGACTTCGGCCGTCTTGGCTCTCTCGGCTACCTCGCATACGTGAACCCTCCGTACCCGTTGACCGCGTTCGCGATCTCGTCCGCGCCGGCAGCCTGGTCGTCACCGCTGACCGGCGCCGGGCCCTGCTTCTGGCTGGACGACTCGATCTTCCAGTCGCCGTTGACCCATGCGAGCTGTTCGGTCAGCGTGAACCAGGTAGCGCTGACCGGTTTGGTCGATCCCTGGCCGGCCAGGCCGCCGAGAGCGGTGGACCAGACCTCCACGGTCGCACTGCTCCCCGAGTAGCCCGTGACTTTGGTACCCACCGGAACGGTGCGTGAGACGAAAGTGAGGCCCTTCGGCGCGGAACCGTCGCTATTGAGGCCGACATCCTTCAGGAAGGCCGCGGAGTAGGCCTTGTCCAACTCGCCCTGGAGCTTGCCGACGACGGCCGGGTCGTGGATCGCGGCCACGATCGTGTGCCGGCGGTCCGTACGGAACATGCCGTCGGAGCCCAGGGCCACCGCGTAGTTCGCGGCAGCGGACTGCGCCCCCTGCTGCGACTTCGCGAAACCCTTGGCGATGCCGGCGGCCTGGCCGGTCACCGGCTTGTCGCCGGTCGGCGCAGTCGGCTGGGCCTGAGTGCCGGCGCCGCTGTTGCTGCCGCCGCCGTTACCCGACCCGCCGCCGGAGCTGTTGCCGCCGCCACGGTTGGCGAAGGCGATGGCGGCGATGAGCACCACGACGACACCGACAACGGTGACGAGGTTGCGGCTGGAGCGGGGCTGGCGGCGGGTGCCGCCGCCCGGTCCGCTGTGGGTCTCGGGAAGCCGAGTGCGGGTCGGTGGGCCGTCCTGTCCGAGGCTCATCGAGAGCTCGCCCCCTCACATGTCGCCAGTGGTCGTGGGCGTGGTCGGGCGAGGGCCGTTCCGCGCATGCCCAACCACCCTACGGCGCCGCCGTAGGGTCCGGCACTGCTGCTCGGGTGAGTGGGCATCAGCAGACGCAGCCTCGGTTGAGGGACAGGGGACAGGGACGGATCCCCAGGGAACAGGCGAACGGAAGCTATGGGGCGTGGACCGACCGCGCTAGACGGCCATCCCGTAGACGATGGTGAACACCGTGCCGAGGGATCCGATGATGAAGACGCCGGTCAGGCCGGCGATGATCAGGCCCTTGCCCTGCTCCGCGCTGAAGGTGTCCCGCAGCGCTGTTGCTCCGATCCGCTGCTTCGCCGCGCCCCAGATCGCGATGGCGAGACAGAGCAGGATCGCTACTGCCATCACCACCTCGACCATCACGCGCGCCTGGTTTCCGAGGGTGCCGAAAGGCCCCCAATTCGGAGCGATGCCACCGATAATGGTGTTGATATCGCCCTTCTGGGCTGCCAGGAACATGGAACTCACCACCGCTACAAATCAGTTGGCATCCTCGCCGGGGCGCAAGGTACCAGGGTCTATCTTGGCTGATGATGCCGCAGTCGTATGTCGACTCAACGACTTTATCGGCCGATTCCCTCGTGTGATCCGGACCGCAGCGTCCACACTGGTGCCGGGCCGGTGTTCGACGGGACATGGTTGACTACTCTGTGTATCACGCACAATAGCGCAGGGCAACGATTGGGGGTGGTGACGCATGGCAAGGCTTCGGGGGGCTCCGGAGGCCTGGCGCACCGTCACCACAGGCTTGGACATTACTTGCATGGGGAGCGCGGATGAGCTCGGCGGTGCGCAAGACCTGGCTGGCCGTCACCGTCGCGGGGGGGCTGTTCTTCGCGTTCCTCGCCCTGCTGCTCGTCGGGACCTTCTCGGCTGCGGCGTCGCTCACGGGGGCGAACGGGCCGGTGGCGTTGGCCAAGGGCGCGGTGCCGGCGGCGTACAGCAACCTCGTGCGGCAATGGGGGAGTCTGTGCAGCGCGATCAACCCGGCGCTGCTCGCCGCGCAGCTGTACCAGGAGAGCGGATGGAACCCCAAGGCGCAGAGCGGGGCGCACGCGCAGGGGATCGCCCAGTTCATCCCCGGCACCTGGGCCACCCACGGCATTGACGGGAACGGCGACGGGGTCCGGGATGTGTGGGACCCGGCGGACGCGATTCCGTCGGCGGCGTCGTACGACTGTGAGCTCGCGCAGTATGTGAAGGACGTGCCGGGGGACCTGACCGCCAATATGCTCGCGTCCTACAACGCGGGCGCGTACCGGGTGATCCAGGCGGGCGGGGTGCCGGACATCGCCGAGACGAAGAATTACGTCAAGATCATCACCTCCCTGGAGAAGAGCTTCGCGGCGCCGGTGGGGACGGTCGCGGCCTCGCAGCAGGCGGCCGCGGCGATCTACTACGCGCAGAACAAGCTGGGCACGCCCTATCTGTGGGGCGGTACGGGCACGACGGCGCAGGGCGGCCGGTTCGACTGCTCGGGGCTGTCGCAGGCGGCGTACGCCTCTGTGGGGATCGCGCTGCCGCGGGTGGCCAACGACCAGTGGAACGCGGGGCCGCACCCGGCCCGGAACGCGCTGCTGCCGGGGGACCTGGTGTTCTTCGCCACCGACTTGAACGATCCGCGGACGATCCATCACGTGGGGATCTATGTGGGCGGCGGGTACATGATCAATGCTCCGCACACGGGAGCCGTGATCCGCTTCGACAAAATCGACACGGCGGACTACATCGGGGCGACCCGGGTGACGAAGGACGGGGCCGCGGCCCTGCCGACGGCGAACACCAACTACTGACCTCTGGTCTCTCTTCTATAACTTACAAGTGATCATCTGGTGCAGACCGGAACGCGCCGTACCGTGCGCCCCGTTGGAGAGGGGAGAATGACCTCCTCGCGGAACGCGGAACGTCGGGTAAGGGGTACCACCACATGGCAGAGCTTGCATTGGACGGTTCGAACCCCGATGTGAGCCTGCTCCGTGACATCAATGGGCTCGCGAAGGACGCTCCGCACTGGCTCGACCGGGTGGTGGAGTTCGTCGGCGAGTACGGGCTCATCCTGCTCATGGTGCTGCTGGCGGGATGGTGCTGGTGGCGCATCGCCCGGCGCAGTGCCGCCGATGAGGCTCCGGCGGCGGTGGCCGGGGTGGTGTGGTCCGGACTGGCGGCCGGGATCGCGCTGCTGCTGAACGTGCCGCTGCGGGCGTTCGTGGAACGGCCGCGGCCGTTCGTGGACCACGACGGGCTCGACGTGCTCATCAGGGGCAAGAGCGACTTCTCGTTCGTCAGCGACCACGCGACGCTGACCATGGCCGTCGCGGTGGGGCTGTTTCTCGTCAGCCGGAAGGCCGGGCTGCTCGCGATCGGCGTGGCGCTCCTGGAGGGTTTCTGCCGGGTCTACATGGGCGTGCACTACCCGACGGACGTTGTCGGGGGGTTCGCCCTCGGGACGGCCGTCGCCCTGCTTCTGGCTCCGCTGGCGATGATGCTTCTGACGCCGTTGGCCGCCGCGGTGGGGCGGTCCAGGGCGGGCTGGCTCGTCCGCGGCCGTCCGTCCCCGGCGTCGGGTGACGGCATCCCGTACCCGGAGCCTTCGGCGTACGACAAGGGGCTTGCGGCGTAGCGGTCTTCCGCCCCCTGCTCCTGCTCCCTCCGCTCCCCCCTGTTTCCCCGCTCCCCCGTTTCCCGCCTCCCCGCTGATCAGAGGGCCTGCGGGAAGTCGAAGAGTCGTGCGGGGTCGTACTGGTGCTTGAGGTTGGTGAGGCGTGTCGCCGCGCTGCCGTAGTAGGCCTGGCGCCAGTCGGTGAGGGAGGCGTCGGTGTAGTTCTGGTAGGCGGCGCCGGAGGCGTACCGGCGCATGGCCGCGTGCAGGGTGCCGAGCCAGGTGCCGGTGCCGGGGGCGTCGATGTACTGGGCGAGGAACCGGGAGCGGCGGTGGACGAAGGCGGTGGCGGTGGGGGAGACGCGGTTGACGGCGCCGCCGAGGGCGGTGAGGGCGACGGAGCCGGCGCCGGAGCGGACGCCTTCGACCTGGGCGAGGAGGGTTTGGATGCCGGTGGGGGAGAGGGAACGGTCGTAGAAGTCGGAGCGGGCGGAGTAGGTCTCGCGGGCGAGCCGGCCGGAGCTGGTGCGGCCGGGGGTGGTGCCGGGCAGGTGGCACTGGGCGGTGCTGAGGGAGGAACAGCCGGCGTAGGCGAGGGTGGCGTCGAGGTAGGGGCGCGGGTGGAGGGAGACGGAACTCGCGGAGGCGCCCGCGCTGGTGGCGAGGCGGTCGAGGGCGTTGGCGAGGTCACCGCGTGAGGTGAGAGAGAGGACGGCGACGGAGATCTGCGGGGTGCCGTTGGCGGATTTGTCGAGGTGGAGGGCGGACCAGATCTCGTCGGGCTGGCCGGGGCCCCACTCCTGCCAGGCGCGCAGTACGGCGGCGGCTTTTGCCCAGGGCCAGGTGAGGTAGCCGGTGACGACCTGGGGCGCGGCGAGGGTGCTGAAGTACAGCTTGGTGACGACGCCGAACTGGCCGCCGCCGGCGCCTCGCAGGGCCCAGAAGAGGTCGGGGTGCTCGGCCGTGGAGCAGTGCAGCAGTTTGCCGTCGGCGGTGATGATGTCGGCGGCGGTGAGGCTGTCGCAGGTCAGGCCGTGGGCGCGGCTGATCACGCCGTGGCCGCCGCCGAGGGTGAGGCCGGATATGCCGACGGTGGGGCAGGAGCCGCCGGGTATGGTGCGGCCGTGTTCGGCGAGACCGGTGTAGATGTCGATGAGTTTGGCCCCGGCGCCGATGGTGGCGGTGGTGCCGGAGGCGGTTACGGCGGAGAGCTTTGATACGTCGATGACGAGGTGGCCATTGCCGCTGGACCAGCCGGCGTAGGAGTGGCCGCCGTTGCGGATGGAGACGGGGACCCCGGTGTCGCGGGCGAAGGCCAGACACTCCCGGATGTCTTCGTCTGACGACACATATGCGACGGCCGCTGGCTTCAGGCCGTCGAAGCGGGTGTTGTAGAGGTGCCGGGCGGTGGTGTAGTCGGCGTCGCCGGGGCGGATGAGCCGGCCTTCGAGGCCGTGGCCGAGGGCTGCCCAGTCCGGGGTGCTGCGCTTGGTCATGGTGGTGGCGGTGCCTGCCGTGGCTGTCGTGCCCGTCGTCCGGGCCGTAGCCGCCGGGGTGGCGGACACGGCGGTCGAGCCGCCGCTGTCGGCTGTGCAGCTGCTGGCCAGCCAGCCCCCCGTGACCAGGCCGGTTGCGGCGAGTAGCGCCTGTCGTCGTTCCACTGAAGTCCCTTCCGCTGTCGTTGCGGAGGACGTGCGGTGGGGATGATGCGGTTCCGCTTGGATCGTCCGCCTACTGGCGGACGATCCGAGGGTAAGCCTAGTCCGGGGAGTGTCGGGTGGCGTCGCGTCTGGCCCGGTCGCGGGCCCGGCGGGCGGGGCCGCGCCAGCCGCAGGTGCAGTTGGCGATGGCGAAGGAGCCGTTCTCGGTCACGGATGTGTGGTGCGGCAGCGCGGGCGCATGGGGCCGTTCCGCGGGGAGGTTGAGCACGCAAGAACGCTACCCGGCCGTGACACGGGCCAAAGATCGTCGTTAGGAAAAAAGAGGTCCGGAGACGGAAACTGCGGAAGGTCGGCGTCGATGGGGCAGCGGGGACGCGCTACTGCCGCACTTGTGGGTCTCGGGCTGGCCGCGGCGGCGATGTCGGGGTGTTCCGGCAGCGGTCACGCCGCCGAGGTCGATCCTGTCCCGGTGGACCCGGCCACGGCGGTGCGCCACGCCGCGGACGCGCTGGAGGGGGCCGGCACCTCGAAGGTCCGGACGTGGATGGAGATGGCCAGCGGCGGGACGCGGGTCGCGATCAGCGGCGATGGCGTCTTCGACTACGTAAAGCGGCGGGGGGAGCTGAAGCTCGCGCTGCCCAGAGACGCGGTCGGGGTGGCGGAGCACAAGCCGATCACCGAGCTGCTGATCTCCGGGACGCTGTATATGAAGAACCGCGGTGAGGGGGTGCCGGCGGACAAGTGGGTGCGGATGGACACCGCGGAACTCGCCGACGGCAATCTCGTGTACGGCGGCGCCACGGACCCCTTGACGACCGCCGAGATGCTGCGCACCGCGCGGGGCGTGACGCTTGTCGGCGAGGAGACGCTGGGCGGGGTGCGGGTGCGGCACTACCGGGGCACGGCGGACATCGCGCGGGCGGCGGAATCCGCCGCGCCGGGTGTGCGCGGGGCGCTGCGGGCCGCGGCGAAGGGGTTCGCGGTGACGGCGGTGCCCTTCGAGGTGTATCTGGACGAGGAGGGGCGGCTGCGGAAGGTGCGGCAGCGCTTCACCTTCAGCGACCGTGCCGTGGTGACATCGGTCACCGGGCTGTACCGATTCGGGTTGCCGGTGCGGATCCGGGTGCCGGACGAGGACGACGTCTATACGGGAAAGATCGTTTCTCCCCGCAACCCGTAAGCATTGCCACTCATCGCGGAAATGGTCCGGAAGTGCCATGCGCGGACTGTGCGCCGGTGCCTACCCTGGGCAGTGAGGAGGCGGTACACGTGTCATTGTCGCGCGGATCACAGAGGCCGGACCAGGAACGCATGGCGCTCGCGGAGATCGAGCTCTGCGGTGAGCTGATGATCGCCGCGGCGGCCACCGTCGAGGACCGGTTGAGCTGGCTTCGTATCGACGAGGTGCTCGAAGTGCGGTCGCCGGGCGGCGGGCTACGTGCGTAGCAGCCGCGCTATCGCGGCCGTCGCCTCGGCGACCTTCTCGTCCAGCTCCTGGCCCGCCTGGGCGGTGCCATCGGCGGAGCCGCTGTTGGCCGCGGTGGCGACGCAGTGCCGCAGATGCTCCTCCAGCAGCTGAAGTGCGAATGACTGCAAGGCCTTTGTGCCCGCCGAAACCTGGGTAAGGATGTCGATGCAGTACACGTCCTCCTCGACCATGCGCTGGAGGCCGCGGATCTGCCCCTCGATCCGGCGCAGCCGCTTCAGGTGCTGGTCCTTCTGCTTGCTGTAGCCATGCGGGCCCTGCGGTGGTTGGTCGTGCGGTGCGGCCTCGTGGGTCTCGGTGGTGTTTTTGCTCTCGCCGGTCGCGCCGGTCGTGGTGACCTCTGCGGTCGTCATGGCCGTCCTCCCTAGCCCGATATACCCCTGGTGGGTATATCCTACCGAAATCGGTCCGTTGTGCGAGACTGTGGGACGCCGGTTAGCTGTGGCCGGATGTTGCACCTAGCATCAATGCGACCGACACCGATGTATCCCGAGGACTTCACGTGCGCTTCCGTCTGACCCCCAGGGAGACGAGCTTTTATGACATGTTTGCCGCATCCGCGGACAACATCGTCACTGGCTCGAAACTCCTCATGGAACTGCTCGGAGCCGATTCGGCCACGCGCACCGAGATCGCCGAGCGCATGCGGGCCGCCGAGCACGCCGGTGACGACGCGACGCACGCGATCTTCCACCAGCTGAACTCCTCCTTCATCACGCCGTTCGACCGCGAGGACATCTACAGCCTTGCCTCGCAACTCGACGACATCATGGACTTCATGGAGGAAGCGGTCGACCTCGTCGTCCTCTACCAGGTCGAGGAACTGCCCAAGGGCGTCGAGCAACAGATCGAGGTCCTCGCGCGGGCCGCCGAGCTGACGGCGAAGGCGATGCCCAATCTCCGTACGATGACGGACCTCACCGAGTACTGGATCGAGGTCAACCGGCTGGAGAACCAGGCCGACCAGATCCATCGCAAGCTACTGGCACACCTCTTCAACGGCAAGTACGACGCCATGGAGGTGCTGAAGCTGAAGCAGATCGTGGATGTGCTGGAGGAGGCGGCGGACGCCTTTGAGCACGTCGCCAATACGGTGGAGACCATCGCGGTCAAGGAGTCCTGAACCAGGTGGACACCTTCGGACTCGTCGTCGTCATCGGCGTCGCGCTCTTCTTCACGTACACGAACGGTTTTCACGACTCCGCGAACGCGATCGCCACTTCGGTGTCGACGCGGGCGCTCACCCCGCGGGCCGCGCTCGCGATGGCCGCCGTGATGAACCTCGCCGGTGCTTTCTTCGGCAATGGCGTCGCCACCACGGTCGGTAAGGACATCATCACCACCCCGTCGGGCAAGCAGGGCCTGATCGTGCTGTTCGCAGCGCTGGTCGGAGCGATCGCCTGGAACCTGGCGACCTGGTACTTCGGCCTGCCGTCCTCCTCCACCCATGCGCTCTTCGGCGGCATGGTCGGTGCCGCACTGGCGGGGGCGAGCACGGTGCACTGGCGCGGGGTGCTGGACAAGGTCGTCATCCCGATGATCGTCTCGCCGATCATCGGGCTGGTCGTCGGCTATCTGGTGATGCTGGCCGTCCTGTGGATCTTCCGCAGGTCCAACCCGCACAAGGCCAAGCGCGGCTTCCGTATCGCCCAGACCGTCTCGGCCGCGGCGATGGCGCTCGGGCACGGTCTCCAGGACGCCCAGAAGACCATGGGCATCGTGGTGATGTCGCTCACGATCGCCGACGTCCAGCAGGGGAGCGGCATCCCGATCTGGGTGAAGTTCGTCTGCGCCGCGATGCTTTCGCTCGGTACGTACGCGGGTGGCTGGCGGATCATGCGGACGCTCGGGCGGAAGATCATCGAGCTGGATCCGCCGCAGGGCTTCGCGGCGGAGGCGACTGCGTCGTCGATCCTCTATACGACGGCGTACGTTTTCCAGGCGCCGATCTCCACGACGCATGTCATCACGTCGGCGATCATGGGGGTCGGGGCGACCAAGCGGGTCAAGGCCGTGCGATGGGGCGTTGCCAAGAACATCGTCATGGGGTGGTTCATCACGATGCCGGCTGCCGGACTGGTGGCCGCCGTCATCTACTGGCCCACCCACCTGGTCCTGGACTGACTTCTCTCTCCGCGAGAGTGCGGGCCCGCCCCCGGGAGGGGGCGGGCCCTTCGCCTTGCGGTGGCACCGCCATGCAGCACCGCAAGGCTGCTCTTTCTCGCTCGCCTCCGGGTGCTCGGACCCCTTTGGCTCCCGAGGTGTGGTCAGCCGAAGCGGCCGGAGATGTAGTCCTCGGTGGCCTGGACCGAGGGGTTGGAGAAGATGCGCTCGGTGTCGTCGATCTCGATGAGCTTGCCGGGCTGGCCGACGGCCGAGAGGTTGAAGAAGGCGGTGCGGTCGGAGACGCGCGCGGCCTGCTGCATGTTGTGGGTGACGATGACGATGGTGAAGCGTTCCTTGAGCTCCCCGATGAGGTCCTCGATGGCGAGGGTGGAGATCGGGTCCAGGGCGGAGCAGGGCTCGTCCATGAGCAGGACCTCGGGCTCGACGGCGATGGCGCGGGCGATGCAGAGCCGCTGCTGCTGACCGCCGGAGAGGCCGGAGCCGGGCTTGCTGAGGCGGTCCTTGACCTCGTTCCAGAGGTTGGCGCCTCTGAGGGACCTCTCGACGATGGTGTCGAGATCGCGCTTCTTCTTCATGCCGTTCAGCCGGAGGCCGGCGGCCACGTTGTCGTAGATCGACATGGTGGGGAAGGGGTTCGGGCGCTGGAAGACCATGCCGACGGTGCGGCGCACGGTGACCGGGTCGACGCCGGAGCCGTAGAGGTTCTCGTCGTCCAGGAGGACCTTGCCCTCCACACGGCCGCCGGGGGTGACCTCGTGCATACGGTTCAGGGTGCGCAGGAAGGTGGACTTGCCGCAGCCGGAGGGGCCGATGAAGGCGGTCACGGTGTGCGGCTCGATGTTCATCGAGATGTCGTCGATGGCTTTGAAGGCGCTGTAGAAGGCGCTGAGGCCGCTGACGTCGATGCGCTTGGCCATGGTGCTGGTCTCTCAATCCGTAGGTCGCTGGGCTGGCCGCGTCAGCGACCGGTCTTCGGGGCCTTCCAGCGGGCGATGCCGCGGGCCACCATGTTCAGGATCATGACGAAAACGATCAGTACGAGGGCTGCCGCCCAGGCCCGGTCGTAGGACGGTTGGTTGCCGTTCCCGTACTGCTTGTAGATGTAGTAGGGCAACGATTCCTGCGGTCCGCTGAACGGGTTGTTGTTGATCGTGTTGCTGCCGAAGACCAGCAGGGCGATGGGTGCGCTCTCACCTGCGATGCGTGCCACGGCCAGCATGACACCGGTGGTGATACCGCCGATGGCGGTGGGCACGACCACCTTGAGGATGGTGCGCCACTTGGGGATGCCCAGGGCGAGGGAGGCCTCGCGCAGCTCGTTGGGGACGAGCTTGAGCATCTCCTCGGTGGAGCGGACCACGACCGGGGTCATGAGGATCGTCAGGGCCAGCGAACCGGCGAAGCCGGACTGCGGGGCGACGCCGTTGATCACGAACCAGACCGAGAGGATGAAGAGGCCGGCGACGATGGACGGGATGCCGGTCATGACATCGACGAAGAAGGTGACGACCTTGGCGAGCCTGCCCTTGCCGTACTCGACGAGGTAGATCGCGGTGAGCATGCCGAGCGGGGCACCGATGATGGTGGCGATGCCGACCTGCTCCAGGGTGCCGATGATGGCGTGGTAGATACCGCCGCCGGGGCCGATGGTCAGCACGCCGTTCATGGAGTGGCTGAGGAAGTTGACGTCGAGGACCTTCACGCCCTTGCTGATCGTGGTCTCGATCAGCGAGTAGAGCGGGATGACGGCGAGGACGAAGGTGGCCCAGACGAGGCTGGTGGCGACCCGGTCCTTGGCCTGGCGCTTGCCCTCGACCTTGGTGGTGATCGCGTACGTACCGACGACGAAGAGTACGAGGGCGATCAGGCCCCACTGGACCTTGCTGCCGAGGCCCGCGCCGAGCCCGATGGCGACGCCGAGCACGATCGCGCCGGCCGCGATGGCGGCCGGGGCCCAGCGCGGCAGGTGGGCGTGCGCGAGGGTGTTCGGGCGCGGGGCGGCTACGGGTGCTTGTGTCACCAGGTTGCTCATGCGTTGGCCCCCGAGTACTCCTTGCGGCGGGCGATGATCAGTCGGGCCGCGCCGTTGACCAGCAGGGTGATGATGAAGAGCACCAGACCGGACGCGATCAGCGCGTTACGGCCGAACTCGTCCGCCTCGCCGAACTTGGCGACGATGTTCTGGGAGAAGGTGCCGCCGGCCGGGTCCAGGATGTGGATCGTGAGGACGCTGGAGGCGGAGAGCACGGTGGCGACAGCCATCGTCTCGCCGAGGGCGCGGCCGAGGCCGAGCATCGAGGCGGAGATGATGCCGGAGCGGGCGAAGGGGAGGACCGAGAGCCGGATCGTCTCCCAGCGGGTGGCGCCGAGCGCGAGGGCGGCTTCCTCGTGCATCTTCGGGACCTGGTTGAAGACCTCGCGGCTGACGTTGGTGATGATCGGCAGGATCATGATCGCCAGCAGGATGCCCACGGTGAACAGGGAGCGCGCGGCCGCCGGGTTGTCCGACTTGAAGATGACGGTCCAGGCGAAGTAGTTGTTCAGCCACTCGTTGAGGCCGACGAGGTGCGGCACCAGGAAGAGGGCGCCCCACAGGCCGTAGATGATGCTGGGGACCGCGGCGAGCAGGTCGATCACGAAGGAGATCGGCAGGGCGAGCCGGCGCGGTGCGTAGTGCGAGATGAACAGCGCGATGCCGATCGCGATCGGCACGGCGATGAGGAGCGCGATGATCGAGCTGACCACGGTGCCGTAGGCGAGGACCGCGATGCCGAAGACCGGCGGGGTCGCACTGGCGTTCCACTCGAAGGTGGTCAGGAAGTTGCCGTGGTCCTTGGCGATCGCATCGGCGGCGCGGACGGTGAGGAAGACCGCGATCGCGGCCATGACCACCAGCAGCAGGATGCCGGATCCGCGCGAGAGATTCGAGAAGACCGCGTCACCCGGGCGGGTGACCTTGCCGCTTCTGACGGCTGGGGCACTGGGGGGCGGTGCGGGTGAGTTATCAGTTATAGCCATCGGATTCTCCGGTCTGGTGGGGCTGGGGCCCCGGGCGGCGGTGCACCGGAAGGTGGGCCGGCCCCGCGGTTTTGAGGCCGCGGGGCCGGCCCGTCAGAGGGTCAGGAGAGGGAGGTCACGGTGGAGCGGACCTTGGTGGCGATCTCCGTCGGCAGCGGCGCGTAGCCGGCGGTCGACAGCTTGGCCTGGCCGGCCTCACTGGCGGTGTAGGTGAGGAAGGACTTCAGCAGCGGCAGGGTGCTGGCCTTGTTGCCCTTGTCACAGGCGATCTCGTACGTGACCAGGACGATCGGATAGGCGTTGGCGGCCTTGGTGGTGTACGTCGAGGAAAGGTCCAGCGACAGGTCGGAGCCCGTGCCGACGACCTTCGCCGAGGCGATGCCCGCGGAGGCGTTGGCGGAGGTGGCCTCGGCCGGGGAGGACGCGCCGGTGGCGATCTTGGCGGTCGTGATGCTGCTGGCGGTCGCGTACGACAGCTCGAAGTAGCCGATGGCGCCATCGGTCTGCTTGACCTGCGCGGCGACACCCGAGGACTTGGCGGCGGACTGGCCGCCCTTGCCGGCGAAGGCCTTGGCGTGCGGGTACGGCCAGTCGGCCTTGGCAGCGGTGCCCAGGTACTTGGTGAGGTTGTCCGTGGTGCCGGACTCGTCCTGGCGGTGGAAGGCCTGGATCTTGGTGCTCGGCAGGGTGGCGGTCGGGTTGAGCGCCTTGATCGCCGGGTCGTTCCACTTGGTGATCTTCGAGTTGAAGATCTTGGCGATGGTGGAGGCGTCCAGGACCAGGTTGTTCACGCCCGAGAGGTTGTAACCGATAGCGATCGGGCCGCCGACCATCGGGATGTCGATGCCGGTGCCGCCGGCGCAGACCTTCTTCGAGCTGGTGGCCTCTGCGGGCTTCAGCGGGGAGTCCGACCCGGCGAAGGAGTCGGTGCCCTGGTTGAAGTCGATGACGCCCTCACCGGAGGACGACGTTTTGTAGTTGATGGTCGTGCCCGTGCAGGCGGCCTGGTAGGCCTGCACCCAGGCATCCATGGCGTTCTGCTGGGCGGAGGAACCCGAAGCCAGCAGCTGGCCCTTGCCGTCGCACTTGATACCGCTTGAGGACGAACCGGACGGGGTGCTGGAGCTGGGGCTCGAACCGCTGTTGTTGTCCGAACCGCACGCCGTGAGAACCAGCGCACCGGAAATCGCGACCGCGCCGACGGTCAGGGCGCGCAGCCCGCTCTTACGCTGAAGCTTCACCTTCGAGTGTTTCCTTCCAGAAGCCCGCCGGTGGACGGCGAAGCAGAGGATTGGGTTTCTGCATCCACCCGGCGACATGATGCTCACCGGTAAGGCCGAAATTAGGCAGATGAGGTGAAGCGCCCGGCGGCAGAGGGTGAACGCGAGGTGAACCTCGTATATCAGTGCGGCAACTCGATGCTGTGCGGACCGCGCGGGGCCCGACGGGGGACCCTGCCGAAGGCCCAACGCACCTTCAACCGTAACCTCCCGCTGCCGGTCGTAGGCTCTGCGCATGAACGATGCCGCGCAGCAGACCGCAGAGCCGGACCCCCGCCGGATCGACGTACTCGACGAGCCGGCCCCCGCCATCGTGCGGGCGGTGCTCACGCTCATCGAGGAGGGGGCGGCGGTCGACGGCCAGCCGGCGGTCTCGGAGCAGGGCCGGATCAATCTGCGGGCCGGCGCGCGCCCCGGCGTGCGGCATCTGCTGGTGTACGGAGGGGAACGCCTCGTCGGCTACGCCCAGCTGGATGACACCGACCCGGTGGAAGCCCCCGTCGCCGAGCTGCTGATCCACCCCGGCCACCGGGCCGAGGGCCACGGCCGCGCCCTCGGCCACGCGCTGCTGGTCGCGTCCGGCAAGCGGCTGCGGGTGTGGGCGCACGGCGGGCACCCCGGTGCCCGGCACCTGGCGGGGGTGCTGGGGCTGACCCTCTTCCGGGAGCTGAGGCAGCTGCGGCGGCCGCTGCCCGGTGACGCGCTTCCGGCGCCGGTGCTGTCGCCCGGGGTCACCGTACGTACCTTCGTGCCCGGCGAGGACGACGAGGCGTGGCTGGCGGTGAACGCCGCGGCGTTCGCGCACCACCCGGAACAGGGCGGACTGACCCAGCGGGACCTGGACGACCGGAAGGCGGAGCCGTGGTTCGACCCGGCCGGCTTCTTCCTCGCGGTACGGGACGAGGACGGGGCCGTCATCGGCTTCCACTGGACCAAGGTGCACGCGGCCGAGCGGCTGGGCGAGGTGTACGTGCTGGGTATCCATCCTTCGGCCCAGGGGCTGGGGCTGGGGAAGGCGCTGACCTCGATCGGGCTGCGGTACTTGGCCGGTGAGAGGGGGCTGCCCGGGGCGATGCTGTATGTCGATGCCGACAACGGGGCGGCGGTCAGCGTCTATGAACGCCTTGGCTTCACCACGCACGAGGTGGACCTGATGTACCGCACGGAGAACTAGGTCCTGTCGCCCGGACAGGACCTAGGGCCGTCCGGGGCTCCGCCCCAGGCCCCGGTCCTCGAACGCCGGACGGGCTGGACTGTGCCGGCCACTTCTATCCCCCCGGGCCATAGCCTCCGCGCCATCTACCCGTTACCGGCGATTCAACCTCCCTTGCGAGCATCACAGAATGCAGCCGGTGCCTTACACCCCCGTGCCGCCGCTCGACCTGCCACGATCCCGTCCGACGCGCGAGAATGGAGTAACGGCCGACGGCAGGCGCCAGCGCGCCGCCGGCCGGGTGTATGACGTGCCGGAACCGGAGGAGGGCCCGCACCGATGGCCTCAGTGAACATTCCCGCCGAGCCCGTGGGGCCGGAGCCGTTTGGCTCCCTGACCCCGTTGGCGCCCTACCGCCCTCGCGTCGTACCGGATCTCACCGCCGACATCGATCAGGATGCCGACGACCTGGGCGGCACGGCCGGGGACGACCTCAACGCTGCCGAGCTGCCCCAGGGCCGCTTCCTGGACCGGGAGCGCAGCTGGCTGGACTTCAACGAACGGGTGCTGGAACTCGCCGAGGATCCGACGACCCCGCTCCTCGAACGGGCAAACTTCCTGGCCATCTTCGCTAGCAATCTCGACGAGTTCTTCATGGTCCGCGTCGCCGGTCTGAAGCGCCGCATAGCCACCGGTGTCGCCACCCGCTCCGCCTCCGGCCTCCAGCCGCGCGAGGTGCTGTCCCAGATCCTGAGCCGTTCGCGCGAGCTCATGGCCCGCCACGCGGCCTGTTTCCAGCACGATGTCGCCCCGCAGCTGGCGGACGAGGGCATCCATGTCATCCGCTGGCACGAGCTCACCGAAAAGGAGCAGGCCCGCCTCTTCACCCTGTTCCGTAACCAGATCTTCCCGGTCCTCACCCCCCTCGCCGTGGACCCGGCCCACCCCTTCCCGTACATCTCCGGCCTCTCGCTCAACCTGGCCGTCGTCGTACGGAACCCGGTCTCGGGCCATGAGCACTTCGCCCGGGTGAAGGTCCCGCCGATCCTCTCCCGCTTCTACGAAGCGAGCCCGCAGCGCTACGTCCCGCTGGAGGACGTCATCGCCGCGCACCTCGAAGAGCTCTTCCCCGGCATGGACGTCCTGGACCACCACATGTTCCGGGTCACCCGCAACGAGGACCTGGAGGTGGAGGAGGACGACGCGGAGAACCTCCTGCAGGCGCTGGAGAAGGAGCTCATGCGGCGCCGATTCGGCCCGCCGGTCCGCCTGGAGGTCGAGGAGTCGATCGCGCCGAGAGTGCTCGACCTGCTCGTGCACGAGCTGAAGATCAAGGAGGCCGAGGTCTACCCGCTGCCCGGCCCGCTCGATCTCACCGGCCTGTTCGCCATGTCGTCGCTCGACCGGCCGGAGCTGAAGTACCCGAAGTTCGTGGCCGGCACCCACCGCGACCTCGCCGAGGTGGAGTCGGCGCACGCGCCCGACATCTTCGGGGCGATGCGCGAACGCGACATCCTGCTGCACCACCCGTACGACAGCTTCTCCACCTCCGTACAGGCATTCCTGGAACAGGCGGCCGCCGACCCCGACGTCCTGGCGATCAAGCAGACGCTCTACCGCACCTCCGGCGGCTCCACCTCCCCCATCGTGGACGCGCTGATCGATGCCGCCGAGTCCGGCAAGCAGGTCCTGGTCCTGGTCGAGATCAAGGCGCGCTTCGACGAGCAGGCCAACATCAAGTGGGCCCGCAAGCTGGAGGAGGCGGGCTGCCATGTCGTCTACGGCCTGGTCGGCCTGAAGACCCACTGCAAGCTGTCGCTGGTGGTACGGCAGGAGGGCGACACCTTGCGCCGCTACAGCCATATCGGCACCGGCAACTACCACCCCAAGACCGCCCGCCTCTATGAGGACCTGGGCCTGCTCACCGCCGACCAGCGGGTCGGGGCGGATCTGTCGAATCTCTTCAACCGGCTCTCCGGATACTCCCGCTACAAGGACTACGACCGGCTCCTCGTCGCGCCGCGCAGCCTCCGCGACGGCCTGATCACCCGGATCCTCGCCGAGATCGAACACCACCAGGCGGGCCGCCCCGCCTTTGTGCGCATCAAGGTCAACTCGATCGTCGACGAGGCGATCATCGACGCCCTGTACCGGGCCTCGCAGGCCGGGGTGCCGGTGGACATCTGGGTCCGCGGCATCTGCGCGGTGCGGCCCGGGGTCGAGGGCCTGTCGGAGAACATACGGGTGCGCAGCGTGCTCGGCCGCTTCCTGGAGCACTCCCGGGTCTTTGTCTTCGGCCACGGCGGCGAGCCGGAGGTCTGGTTCGGCAGCGCCGACATGATGCACCGCAACCTCGACCGCCGTATCGAGGCGATGGTGCGGGTCGCCGACCCCGCCCACCGCGCGACCCTCAACCGTCTGCTCGAAACCGGCACCTCGGACACCACCGCGTCCTGGCACCTCGGGCCGGACGGCTGCTGGACGCGGCACAGCACCGACGCCGAGGGGCGCCCGCTGCCCAACGTCCAGGAGATGCTCATCGACGCGCGGAGGCGCCGGCGTGGCCCAGCGACACCCTGAGACCGCACTCGCCTCCGACGACGTGGCGGCTCCGCCATGCATAGGCAGCGACTCCGCCGGAGAGGTGCTGTCCCATTACCTCCACGACCAGGCCGGCGTTTTCCTGCGCGCCCTCGCCGTCACCGGGCAGCCGGACGACGACTCCGAGACAACCCTGCCCCTGCGCCGTTCCGCCCGCCGCATCGCCGCCGCCCTCCACACCTATGCCCCGCTCACCGACCCCGGCTGGGCGGAGCCGTTCCGCACCGAGCTCGGCTGGCTCGCCACCACGCTTTCCCGCGAACACCAGCACGCCGCGCGCCTGGCCAGGCTCCTGTCCGCGCTGCACCGCCTGGCCTCCGAAGAGGACTCCCCGCACTCCTACGACCGCCTCGCCCCCCCGCCGCCGGGGCCCCAGCCCGTCCGGGCCCGCGGCAACGAGACCACCCCCGGCAGCGGTCCCCTCGCGGTCGGCGCCGCCCGCGCGGGCGCCCTGCTCGACCGCCAGCTCCGGCTCGCCCGCACCCGCGCCCACTCCGCCGCGCTCCAGGCGATGGGCTCCTCCCGCTTCCACGCCGTCGCCGACGCCGTCGCGGTGCTCGTCTCCGACGTCCCGCTCTCCGCCGCTGCCGCCGCGCCCGCCGCGCACACGCTCCCCGCGCTCACCGAGCAGGCGCACGCCCGCCTCACCGACGCCGTCGGCGCTCTCCCGCTGGCCCGCGCCGCCCACCCCTACACCGCCGACGCGCTGCGCGCCGCCCTCGGCGCCGAAGACGCGGCCGAGCGCCAGGACGCCCCCTGGCACCGGGTACGCAGCCTGCTGCGGATCAGCCGCTACGCCTGCGAAATCCACCCTTACGGTGACGTGGACGCCGAGCCCGCCGGCCGCCTCTCCGCCGCCGCCCGCACCCTTGAGCAGCACCGCGAAGCCGCCGAGGCTTCGGCGGCGGTCGCCTCCGCCGCCCGCACACCCCGGATCGCCCCCGCCACTGCCTACGCCCTGGGCGTGCTCCACACCGACCAGCGCCAGGAGGTCGAGGCCGCCCGCTTCGCCTTCGCCCGGCTCTGGCAGCGGCCCGCCTCAGGTGCCTGAGGAGACGCAAGCCATGGACACCGACGACCCCGCGCTCCCCGTCCTCGCCGCCGGCGCTGTGCTCTGGCGCCGCTCGCCCTTCGACGACGGGCTCGAGATCGCCCTCGTACACCGCCCCCGCTACGACGACTGGTCGCACCCGAAAGGCAAGCTCAAGCCGGACGAGGACGCGACGTCGGCCGCCCTGCGCGAGGTCAAGGAGGAGACCGGCATGGACTGCGTCCTGGGCTCCCCCCTCCCGCCCGCCCGGTACATGGCCAACGGGCGCCCCAAGCACGTCCGCTACTGGGCTGCCCGCGCCACCACCGGCGCCTTCACTCCCAGCCGCGAAGTGGACCGCGTCATCTGGCTCCCGCCTACCGCCGCCCGCCACCGCCTCACCCAGGACCGCGACCGCGAGCTGCTTGACGCGCTCCTCGCCGGGCCGGCGAGTTAGAGGCCACGCAGATAGGTGGGGCGGCGTCGCGGGCCGATGGCTCTCGCCTGGAAGTGTTGCCGTCGGTGTCGGTCGACGACTCTCCCCCAGACTCCGTCCGGGAGGTGCCCCCACCAAGCTCTCGGCTCCGCTCGAGCAGGGGGCACCCCCATCGCGTCGCCTCGCCCCCAGCCTTCGGCCGGGAGGTGCCCCCAGGAGGTGCCCCCACCTCCGCCTTGCCAGACTCGGCCCTCGCCCCGCTCCTTCACCCACCCCACCCATCCGCGCGGCCTCTTAGGGCCTGTCCGGCCGCTGCGGCTGATATCCCTCCCCCGGCTGACGCCGGGAGGTACCCGCAGCGCGTCCGGCCCGAATAGAGGCCACTCTGCAAGCGTTCTGGCGCCTTGCGATTCACCGCGCCAGACGACGCCTTGACCGCCCATGATCGGCCGGACACGGCCTAGGTGCCGGTGCCCGTGCCGGTGGGAGATGCCTGCGGCCGCAGGCGGGCGGCGGGGCCGGGCTCCGGGTCGGGCCCGGCGGCGGTGGCGCGCACCGGGATGACCAGTGCCGAGGCGCAGGCGCAGACCGCGGCGACGGCGAAGCCGGGCCAGTAGCCGGCGGCGGTGATGAGGGCGCCCATGGCCGGGGGTACAACGGCCGCCGTCAGATTCTGACCGGTGTTGTGGACACCGAGGGCGCGCCCGGACCACGCGGGCCCCGCGCGCTCGGCGGTAGCCGTGAAGGAGAGCCCGTTCGTGCTGGCCGTGATGGCGACGGCGGTCACAAGCACCGCGCCGGTGAGAGCCGACGGATAAGCGACGGCCAGCGCGGTGGCCGCGCACACCGCCGCAGTGAAGAGGGCGAGCTGCCGCATGGGCCGGAGCCGGGAGCCGACGCGGTCGGACCAGCGGCCGGCGGCGATCCGGACGAGGGCGCCCAGGACCTGCGCCCCGGCGAGGAGCTGCCCGGCGTGCACCGCCGACCAGTCGCGGACGTCGACAAGGAGGACCAGCGCGAACGCGCTCGCCGTGAACTGCGGTACGACCAGCAGTGCACCGCCCGCATGGATCCGGGGCAGCACGGATGAACCCCGGTAGGGGTTGCCGGACCGGTCCGCGGCGGTGCCCTTCGGCGTCGTACGGGGAGGGTCGGCGGTGAGAAGCGCCGTCATGACGGCAACGCCACCGCAGGCGGCAGCCAGGGCGGCGACGGCGCCGTGTACCCCGTAGGCGGCGGCCAGCGGGGGCATGGAGAGGGCGGCGAGGCCCATGCCGAGGGGGGTGGAGGTCTGCCGGATGCCCATGGCGAGGCCGCGCTGACGGGCGCCGAACCAGCCGAGGACCAGTCGCCCGCTGCCGGAGGAGACGGACCCGGTGGCCACGCCCGCCAGGGCGAGGAGCAGGCCGAGAGCGAGCATGCCGTGGGCGACGGGGGAGGCGGCGAGGAGCAGCAGGACCGCGGTCAGGCCGAGGCCGAGGGCGAGCACGGTGCGCTCGCCGTGGCGGTCGGCGGCGGCGCCCCAGGCGTACAGGCCGACGACGAGCCCGATGGTCGGGCAGGCGACGAGCATCCCGACCTGCGTGAGAGTGAGGTGTTCGGCGCTTCGCAGCTCGGCGGCGAGGTAGGGGATGCCGTAGAGGAAGGCGCAGGCGGTGGTCTGCGCGGCGGTCCCGAGCGCCAGCATGAGCCAGCGACGTGCTCCTATGTCCACTATGTGAGACGCGTTGTCTCGCGCTTCGGTCATGACAGCCAGTCAAGCACGACCCACGCACGGTGCGGTACCGCATTCCACAAGGCGGACGCATGGGAGAGGGCGGCCCCCGGCAGGGACCGCCCTCTCTCACTTCACCACACGCCTAGAGGTCCGACGGATCCAGCCGGTAGATGTCACTGCTGGAGCCGGCGGAGCCGGAGCTCGACGTCGACGACGTGCTGCCGTACGCGCTGGGCTTGACCAGCGTGCCGTGCTTCTGCACCCACGTCGTGATGTCGGACGTGCTGTTGCCGCCGCCGCCAAAACCGCCGCCCCCGCCGCCGCCGGTCTGGATGTAGTGCAGCTTGCCCGCCTTCACCAGCTCCTCCAGCTTGGCGAGGGTCATCGCCTTGTCGCTGCCCGACCAGCCGCCCATCGCGGCGACCGGCTTCTTGGTCTGAAGGATCAGCGGGGACGCGCTCTGGTCCCTGGAGACCGCCAGGATCCAGGTGGCGCCGTCCTGGTGCTTCAGCAGATACGACACCAGCTGGGAGCTGACGCCCCCGCCCATGCCACCGCCCATGCCGCCGCCACGTGCGGCACCGCCGGCGGGCATCTGACCGCCGGTAGCGCCGGCGCCGGCACCGGCGGCGCCCTTGCCCGTACCCGTACCGCCGCTCCCCGGCTGCGCCTGCCCACCCCGCTGCGCGCCGCCGCCGGGGAAGCCTCCGCCGGGGAAGCCGCCCGGGCGACCCGCGCCTCCGCGGCCCCCGCCGCCGCCAAACCCGCCACCGGCGACCGCCGGGCCCGCCGTCGGGTTCGTACCGTCCTCCGAACCCTTCGTCGCCGCCGAGACGGCGTACGCCGAAGGCCCCGCCAGCAGCGCCACGACTCCCGTCAGGGCCGCCACCGCGCCCGCCCGGCGCGCCGTGACCTTGCCGAACCGGGCCAGGAGCAGCCCCGCGATCGAAGCTGCCGCCAGCACCCCGGCCACCGGCCCGATCCAGGCGTTCCACGACGTCGTACGGCTCAGCAGCACCACGGCCCACACCGCGCTCACCGCGACAGCGGCCGGCAGCACCCACACCCAGCGCACATCCCGGCCGCGGAACGCCCGGTACATGGCCACCCCGCCGGCGCCGCACAGCGCGGCGATACCCGGCGCCATGGCGGTCGTGTAGTACGGGTGGAAGATGCCCTGGGCAAAGCTGAAGACCACAAAGTGGACCCCGACCCAGCCGCCCCACAGCAGATAGGACGCCCGCTGCGTATCGGTCCGGGGCCGCCGCCCCCGCAGGACCAGCCCCGCCGCCAGCGCGATGGCGGCAAAGGGGATCAGCCATGAGATCTGGCCGCCGATGATGCTGTTGAACATCCGCCCCACTCCGGCGGCCCCGCCGAAGTTGGCGCCCTGCCCGAACGAGCCGGTGCCGTCACTGGCCCCGAAGACCCGGCCCAGGCCGTTGTAGCCGACGACCAGGTTCCAGAAGGTGTTGTCCGTCGAGCCGCCGATGTACGGACGCGAGTCCTTCGACACCAGGAAGTCGGCCACCAGCACGAACCAGCCCGTCGACGCGGCCAGCGCCACCCCGGCCACCGCCAGGTTGCGGATCCGCTTTACCACGCTGCACTTCGCCGCGAAGCCGTACGCGAGTACGAACGCCGGAAGCACCATGTAACCCTGCAACATCTTTGCCATGAAGGCGAAGCCGATCGCGACCCCGCACCACACCAGTGGCGCCAGCCTGCCCGTACGGATCGCCCGCAGGCATCCGGCGGCGCCCAACAGCATCAGCAGCACCAAGAACGGGTCCGGGTTGTTGTCCCGGCTGATCGCCACCGTGATCGGGGTCAGGGCCAGAACCAGCGCCGCGATCGTCGCGGCCACATAGCCGAAGCTGCGCCGCACCATCGTGTACAGCAGCGCCACCGACGCGGTGCCGGCCGCCGCGACCGGCACCATCATCTGCCAGGTGCCGAAGCCGAAGACCCGGCAGAACAGCCCCATCACCCACTCGGCGAGCGGTGGCTTGTCGACGGTGATGAAGTTCCCGGCGTCGAGTGAGCCGAAGAAGAGCGCCTTCCAGCTCTGGGTGCCGCTGAGCACGGACGCGGCGTAGAAGGAGTTGGCGTTCCCGATGGATGAGACGTTCCACAGGGACAACAAGGCGGTCAGCAGCAGCACGGCCCACAGTGCGGGCCGTGCCCAGCGTGGAGCGTGCGTAGGCCCGAAGGCCGCCTGCCTGGCCCTGACCGCAGCAGTGGCGGCAGAGACCGGGAAGGAAGCGGGGGCAGGAGTAGTCGAAACGGACATGGGGTCGAGACTTGCGCCTGCGTATGGGGGGTTCATGAGATGTCAATGAACGCAGCATGAGAAATCTATAATTTACCAGCCGCCGTCGTCCTCTTGACCTACCGCTTCCTTCTCTGAGGATTTTCAAAGATGCATGAGGGAATCTAAGCGACTGCTAACGGCGCCTTAAGTGATTTCGGGCTTTGGGCCCGAAAATTTTCGCTACTGTCTCTCTTGTCGACACGAACCGGTGACGACAGCAGGTACGACGAACAGGATTCTGAGATGGCTTTCAAGGCCCCGCTGCACAAGCCGAAGAAGAAGCTCCTTCCCCCGCCGCCGCCGCCGAAGAAGCACCACAAGAAGCACCCCAAGCCGGTCGACCTCCACGGCGACAAGTAAGCAAGAGTAACCGCTGATCAGCAGGTTAGAGCGGGCCAGTGACAGACGTCACTGGCCCGCTCTGCCGTGTGCCCGACGGGGCCGGCGAGGTGGTGGGACGCGAAACGAAGGGCGCCCGGTTGCGGCTCGATGGTGAGAAGTTGCCTCACATTCATTTCATAGGCATCTCACCGGAAACGGCTTCCACGCCGCCTCTTCTCGCGTAATGTTTCGGGTGTCGGAGGGAAAGCACACTCCGGCGGGAAACGCGCAAGAACGTCAGAAAACTTGTATTAGGGAGAACCATGAGCTTCCGTAAGATCGCCCCCCTCGCCAAGCCGGCCCCCAAGCACGAACTGCACAAGAAGGCCCAGCCTAAGAAGGCCTGCAAGAAGGCGCACCGGCGTCCCATCGCCGGCTGACCCACGGCCTGACGCCCCTGAATTCGGGCACACGGCACACCCGCAGATCAGGCACCCACACCCGCACACCTCAGGAGAAACCATGAGTTTCCACAAAATCGTCCCGCTTAAGCCCGCCCACAAGAAGGCCCCGGCCGCCCCGGCGAAGAAGTGCGACCCCAAGAAGCACGCCAAGAAGCACCCCCGTCGCCCCATCGGCGGCTGACCCAGCTTCCGGAGGCGGGCTGGTGGCAAAGCGCCGCCGGGCCCGCCTCGGCCATGCCCGCACCACTCACAGTCCCGCACCACTCCGCACCAACGGTGGGAGGAACGTTGACCACGTACGAACCCCGGGCCGACCAAGCCACCATGCAACTCCGCGTGGTCGACCTCGAGCCCGTCGCCGCAGGCAGCGGCCGGCACCGCAGATCCCGTCGTGGCCGTGTCCACGGCCGCTATGAGACCGGCGCCATCCCCATCCCGGTCTTTGACACCGAGCCTGTGTACGAAGACGCGGAGGAAGAGGCCGAGGCCAAGCCCACCCTCCCCGTCCGCGACGCCTTCAAGCGCTTCTGGCCGCTCACCAAGGGCGACCGTCGCTGGATGATCGTCATCTGCCTCTGCGTCGTCATCGCCGCCCTCGGCGAGACCGCCGCGATCCTGCTCTTCAGCGACCTCACCGACAACGCCCTCCAGACAGGCAAGCTGTCCGCCTTCTGGGCTCCGGCCGCCAAATGGCTGGGCGTCACCATCTTCGGCGCCGGCGTCGGCTACGTCGGCAACTCCCTCGCGGTATGGGTCGCTGAACGGTTTGTCATGCGCCTGCGAGGTAAGGTCTTCAGCCACATCCAGGACCTCCCGCCGGACTTCTTCCAGCGCAACCGCCACGGCGACCTGGTCGAACGCCTCACCGGTGACGTCGAGTCCGTCGAGCACATGGTCGTCTCCGGAGTCGTCGGCACCATCTCCGCGGTCTTCAGCGTGGTCTTCTTCTCCGCCGCCGCGCTCTACCTCCGCTGGGACCTGGCCCTGGCCACCTTCGTCCTGGCCCCGCTCTTCTGGCTGTCCGCCAAGCTCTTCTCCAGCAAGCTCAAGGACGTATCGCGGGACGAGCGGGTCGCCGACGGCGCCATCACCTCCGTAGTGGAGGAATCCCTCGGCAATGTCCTGCTCACGCAGGCCTACAACCGTAAGCGCTCAGAGGAGACGCGCCTCCGGAAGGAGGCCAAGTCCTGGCTGACGGCCTCCGTCCTGAGCGCCCGGCTCAGCGAGCGCTACGCCCAGCTCGTCGAGGTCGTCGAGACCGTCTGCGTCCTCACCGTCATCGGCCTCGGCGCCTGGGAGATCTCCGCCGACCGGATGACCATCGGCAAGCTCCTCGCCTTCGCCGCCTTCCTCGGCTACCTGTACCCGCCGATCCGCTCCCTCGGCACCCTGGGCCTCACGCTGAACGCGGCCGCCGTCAGCGCGGAACGCATCCTCGAAATCGTCGACACCGAGGTCACCGTCCGCGACCCCGAACGCGCCGTCCCCGTCCCCCGCCGCGTCCAGGGCTACGTCGAATTCCGGCAGGTCGGCTTCCGCTACCCCGCCGCGGAGAAGAACTCCCTCAGCAACGTCTCCTTCTCCGCCCAGCCCGGTGAGCTCGTCCTGGTCACCGGCGCGAGCGGGGCCGGCAAGTCAACCGTCTCCAAGCTCCTGCTCCGCTTCTACGACCCCGGAGCCGGCGCCATCAGCCTCGACGGGGTCTCGCTCAGCGACTACCCCGTCGACCACCTGCGGGACAACGTGGCGCTGCTCCCTCAGAAGACCCTCATCCTTCACGACACCATCCGCGAGAACATCGGCTGCGGCCGCCCCGGTGCCACCTACGAGGAGATCGTCCAGGCCGCGATCGACGCCAATGCCGACGACTTCATCATGGCCCTCCCCGGCGGGTACGACACCCCCATCGACAGCCATACCGCCGAGCTCTCCGGCGGTCAGCTCCAGCGCATCGCCATCGCCCGCGCCATGCTCCGCGACGCCCCCGTCCTCGTCCTCGACGAGCCCACCACCGGCCTTGACGCCCTCGCCGCCCGCCGCGTCATCAAGCCGCTCCGCCGTCTCATGCGCGGCCGCACCACCATCATGATCACGCACGACCTCAACCTGGCCCCCGACGCGGACCGCATCCTCGTCCTCGACAACGGCCGCCTCGTCGAGGTCGGCACCCACGAGCAACTGCTCGCCCAGCAGGGCGCCTACGCCCACCTTCACCACTCACAGAACAGCGGGACCGCGATCGCCGACAGCACCGGAGCGTTCCGCATCCCCATCGAGCTCGCAGCGGAGAACCGGATATGGCGATGACCGTGACCGGCACGATCGAGGCGGCCGACGCCTCACGCATCCTGGTGGTCGACGACGAGCCCGCCATCCGCGACGCGCTCGAGATGATCCTCACCCGCCGCGGCTACGTAGTCCTCTTCGCCGGAGACGGCGAGGAGGCCCTCGGCCTGGTCGAGTCCCAGCGCCCCGACCTCGTCATCCTGGACGTACTCCTCCCTTTCATGGACGGCCTCACCGCCTGCCGCCGGCTCCGTGCCCGCGGCGATGACGTGCCCGTCATGATGCTCACCGCCCGCGACACCATCGGCGACCGCGTCACCGGCCTCGAAACCGGAGCCGACGACTACCTCGCCAAGCCCTTCGCCACCGACGAACTCATCGCCCGCGTCCGGGCCCTCCTCCGCCGCCGCGCCACCACCGTCGCCGCCCATGACGCCGTCCTCAGCTACGGCGGGCTCCGCATGGACACCGCCGCCCGCGAAGTCACCCGCGAGGGCCGTGACCTGCGCCTCACCCGCACCGAATTCGCGCTGCTGGAACTCTTCCTCGCCCGCCCCCGCCAGGTCCTCGAACGCGACTGGCTCCTCAAGTCCCTCTGGGGCGACCACGGCCTCCCGACCCCCAACTCCCTCGACGTCTACGTCATGTACCTCCGCCGTAAAACCGAGTCCGGCGGCAAGCCGCGGCTGCTGCGTACGGTGCGCGGCGTGGGGTACGTACTGGACGCGGAAGGGGCTTGACGCGGGTTTCGGTGCCCTCTGTCGGGGTTGCCGATCCGTCCTCAAACGCCGGGCGGGCCCGCAAGGGCCGTCACCAGCACCCCCATGAGGCAATTTGTCCACCTTTACGCCCATTGTTCGAGCGGGCACGGATTCTGAGTGCTGAAAGTGAAGAGAATTGCCCTAATTGCCCACTTCTGGACTTCACTAACTGCACTGAAGTTCACAGGAGACCAATGCACTCTCGGACGGGAGCACAACTGCCCGCCTGCGTGCACTTCCACCCATGCTTGCGTACAGCCCCGCCCTGGCGGGGGTGTACGCAAGCATGGGTGCGATTCTGTACAGGCAGCCCATCCCGGGCGTGGTGGTGTGCCTCGACCGGGCGCTGGCGCCGTCCGGACTTCCTCTTTCGCGCCGAGGGCCTTGTCGTCGAGATCGAGGGTTGCGCCTGGCGCGGCACCCGCCGCTGGGCCGCCTGACGCGAGAACCGGTCGGCGGGAAAATCCCGCGACACCGGGTCGCCGCGCTGTTAGTTTCGGGCATCATGGAGCCGCTCAGCGAGAACCAGATCCGCGCATTGTTCGTCAACTGTTCCAAGGGCGAGGCGCGCAGGCTGAACCTCCCCCGTGGCCTGGCCGAATTGCCCTGGGCCGACCTGGACTTCCTGGGCTGGCGGGACCCGGGCGCTCCGGACCGGGGTTACCTCGTCACCGAGCGGCACGGCGAGTATGTCGGCTTCACGCTGCGCACACCGTCGGCCGCACGCAGGAGCCTCATCAAGACCAGCCTCTGCTCGATCTGCGTCACCGCCCACGCCGGCTCCGGCGTCGACCTGCTGACCGCGCCCAAGGTCGGCGCCGCCGGCCGCCAGGGCAACACCGTCGGCACCTACATGTGCGCCGACCTCGCGTGCTCCCTGTACATCCGGGGCAAGAAGGCGTCCGTGCTGGTCCGTCCGTTCGAGGAATCGCTCACCCTGGACGAGCGGATCGCCCGCACCCGCTCGAACCTGGCCCGCTTCCTGGACAAGGTCTACGAGGGCGCCGAGACGAAGGCGTAGCGGTCCCGGGCTGTCCGTGCTGGGCGGGAATCCGGGATACGCAGCCGGGCGATGGGGGCCGCCTGCGCAGAATCGCACCCACGCCTGCGTACACTCCCGCCCCACGCAAGTCTACGCAGGCATGGGTGGAAGTCCGCGCAGGCACCGAGGCGATACGCCCGATATGCCGGAGTGGCTCCCGTGTCCCGACCCGCACCGGACCGGCAACGGGTCCACCCCTCCCGCCGGAACGTTTCTGCACCCCCAGTCGGGACCGTAAGGCACCAACCCCTCGCCGGAACGTTTCTGCACCCCCAGTCGGGACCGTAAGGCACCAACCCCTCGCCGGAACGTTTCTGCAGCCCCACCCCCTCCCCGGGTCACCGGGACCGCCACCACCCCACCCCCGCACGAGACCCAAACCACAGGAAGCCCCCAACGGCACCCCCGCCCCCGGACACCTGACTACCCCCGCCCCCAAGCACCCGACAGCCGCCGGTTACGGCAGCGCAACCACCCACGAACAACAGGCGTCGCCACCGACCATCTCTACCCGGATCCGGCAACGAGACCCCAGACACCCACCGGACCGAAGCTGCTCAAGCGCCTGAACCCCCGCCACCCACCCACCCGATACCCGGCCGACGGACAGGAGCCCCCTCCCCTCTCATCCGCAGCCAGCCGCCTTGCGCCCGGAGGGCGCGAGACGCACCCGCACTTACGACGCAGCGAGCGACAGGCGGATCGTCAATCGGCGAGGCGGCGAAGGTCGTCGACAAGACGGAAGCGTTCCAGAACCGCCAGTGTCGCGTCGTCCACGGTGAACTCCGGGTCCTCCAACGCAGCCCGCATCTCCTCGCTGTGCCAGAACCGCTCGTGACTCGACCTCCACCCGGCCACGCTGGTGTCCCCCTCCCCCTCGTCCACCGCATGAGCGAGATCCACCTCCGCCAGCGGGACGACGCGCACGCTGGTCACCTCGATGACCGCGACCGGATGGCCGTCCGAGTCGATGACCACCGAACGGCTCCCGACTTCCGGCAGCGACTCCCCCTCGTGCTCGTAGTCGGCGACCAGCCCTGTCGTGGAGGACTTGGAGCCGTTGAGGATCGCTGCGACGAGCTGGTCGCGCAATGGGCCCGGGAAGGCGAATTCCGCCCTGGGCATCGACGCGAGGTCTGCGGGTGCGGCTGAGTCAGTCGTCATACGGTCACGGTAGCGGCCCCTCCGCGCAGGTCGGCGCCGACCAAGGAGTTTCCCGGACCAGGTCCAAGCACCCCCTGAGGAGCGGGTGTCGGACGCGCCGGTCCAGGAGACAGCCAGCCGCCCGGCATCGGCGAGGACCGCAGCCCCGGCGGCGCTCCCGGCGCCGAAGCGGCAACCGCAAGCGGGGTGGGCGCCATTGGGCGCTTGTCGCCCCGTTCGCCCGCCTCGCTGTCGTGGCTGGCTTTCTGCGGCGGCGGTAAAGGTCTGCGGTCAGATCAGAGGGCTACGTCGTTGAACTCACCGGCCTTGATGCCGAGGAGGAGGGTGCGGAGGCCGGTGGGCGTGGCGGTGAGGACGGCGTTCGGGGCGTCGCTCTCGCGGAGGCGGATGGTGCCGTCGGGGGCGGCGGCGACGTTCAGGCAGTTGGAGCCCGAGCCGCTGTGGGAGGACTTCTGCCAGGTCAGGGTAGACACGTTCGCTCCCGTGGCCCCGAGCCCCCCACCCGGCGCCGACCCGCCCCAACTGTCCGCACACTCCCGCACCAGAAACAGCCCCCTCCCCCCAGCCCCGTCCCCCGGCACCTCCCACGGCCCCGACGGCACCGTCCGTCTCCGCGAAAGCGACGACCCCGACGTCATCCTCACCGCCAGGGCTGCCGGACTCCGCGCCCTCATACTCAGCATCCGGGCAGGCGAGTTCGATCGTCCGACGGCTGCATGGGAAGACGTTGTGGTTCGAGATGGCGGCGGCATGACGAAGGCGGGCCGCCCGGGTGATCCCGGGTGGCCCGCCTTCTTGTTGCGGGTGGGTCAGCTGACGTCGGAGGGGTCCAGGCGGTAGAGGCCGCTGGAGGTGCTGGAGGTGCTGGTCGAGCTGGACGAGCTGCTGGTCGAGGTCGTGTACGCCGAGGACTTGACCGCGGTGCCGTGCTTCGCGACCCAGGTGGCGATCTCGGAGTTGGTGGACTGGCCGCCGGTGCTGATCATGATGTAGTGCAGTTTGCCGGACTTGACGAGGGACTCGAGCTTGGCCAGCGTCATGGCGTTGTCGCTGCCGGACCAGCCGCCCATGGAGATGACGGGCTGGCCGGACTCCAGGATGATCGAGGAGGCGGTCTGGTCGGTGGCGACCGCCAGCAGCCAAGTGGCGCCGTCCTGGTGCTTCTTGAGGTATGTGATCATGTCGGAGCTGACGCTGCTGCCGCCCATGCCGCTGCCGCCCATGCCGCTGCCGCCCATGCCGCCGCCGCCCATGCCGCCGCCGCCCATGCCGCCACCGGCGCCGCTGGGCCGCGTGCCGGACTTGGAAGCGCTGGAGCCGGAGCTGCCCGGGGCGCCGGACGGGGGCGTGCCCATGCCGCCGCCGCTGCCGGAAGGAGCGGTGCCGCTCGGCCGCGTACCGGACTTGGCGCCGCTCGGGGCGCCGCCGCCCATGCCACCGAAGCCACCGCGGCCGCCACCGCCGCCGCCCATGCCGCCACCCGTGGAGGGACCGGCGGTGGGGTTGGTGCCGTTGCCCTGGGAGGTGGCGGCGGAGACGGAGTACGTGGCGGGGCCGGCCAGGAGGGCGACGACCGTGGCCGTGATGGCGAAGCCCATGAAGCGGTTCCGGCGGGTGAAGCGGGCGACCAGGAGGCCGATGACCGACACCGCGGCGGCGACGCCGATGAGGAACTCGGCCCAGCTGTAGCCGGTGGTACGGGCCAGGAGGACGATCGCCCAGACGGCCGAGCCGGCGATGGCGGACGGCAGGACCCAGGCCCACTTGGTGATGGAGCCTTCGCGGAAGGCCTTGTAGAGGGCCACCCCGCCGGCGCCGGTGAGGGCCGCGATGCCGGGGGCGAGGGCGGTGACGTAGTAGGGGTGGAAGGTGCCCTGGGCGAGGGCGAAGGTCAGGTAGTTGAGCAGGAACCAGCCGCCCCAGAGCAGGAGGGAGGCGCGCTGGGTGTCGGTGCGCGGGGCACGGCCGCGCAGCAGCAGGGCTGCCACCAGCCCGACCACGGCGAAGGGGATGAGCCAGGAGATCTGGCCGCCCATGATGGTGTTGAAGAGGCGGCCGATGCCTGCCGTGCCGCCGAAGCTGGCGCCGCCGCCGGCGGAGCCTACGCCGCTGGTCTCGCCGAAGATGCGGCCGAAGCCGTTGTAGCCGATGACGAGGTCCCAGACGGTGTTGTCCGTGGAGCCGCCGATGTAGGGGCGCGACGATGCGGGGATGAGATCGACGATGACCATCCACCAGGCGCTGGAGACGATCAGGGCGACCGTCGCCACGGCGAGGTTACGGATCCGCTTGCCCAGCGAGAGCCTGGTGGCGAAGAGGTAGACGACGAAGAAGGCGGGCAGGACCACGTAGGCCTGCATCATCTTGGTGTTGAAGGCGAAGCCGATGGCGACGGCGGACCACACCAGCGGGGCGAGCTTGCCGCCCCGTACCGCCCGCAGCAGCCCGGCGGCGCCGAGCAGCATGAGCAGGACGAGGATCGGGTCAGGGTTGGTGTCGCGGTTGATGGCGACGGTGATCGGGGTGAGGGCGAGAACGAGAGCGGCGATGAGGGCGGCGGCGTGGCCGAAGGGCTTGCGCACCATGCGGTAGAGGAGGGCGACGGAGCTGACGCCCGCCGCGACCATCGGGAGCATCAGCTGCCAGTTGCCGAAGCCGAAGATGCGGGCGGAGATGCCCATCACCCACAGGGCGAAGGGGGGCTTGTCCACGGTGATGAAGCTGCCGGAGTCGAGGGCGCCGAAGAAGAAGGCCTTCCAGCTCTTGGTGCCGCTGTAGACGGCGGCGTTGTAGAAGGAGTTACCGGTGATGGAGGAGATGTTCCAGACGTACAGGCCGGTGGCCAGCAGCAGGATCAGCCAGAGGGCGGGACGGGCCCAGCGCGGGTCGTCGGGGCGGCCGGTGAAGAGGGTCTTCACCCGGGAGGCAGGGGCGACGGTGGCCCGGTGCGAACGCCGCCCCTCAAGGGTGGGTGACGGCGGAGAGACGAGGGTCGTCATGATGCGTACTCCGAGGTGAGGGCGGTCTTGCGACGCGGGTTGAAGACCCAGAGCCGCATGAGGACGAAGCGCGTTACGGTGGCGACTGCGTTGGCGCCCACGAGTACGGCGAGTTCGGTGCCGTGAGAAGCGTCTGCGGCCAGGACATGCAGGCCGGCGACGGCGCCGGTGGTGAGTCCCAAGCCGATGATGAAGGCGAAGCCGCCCTCGATCTGGTGGCGGAGAGCGTCGGCGGAGCCGGTGATGCCGAAGGTGTAGCGGCGGTTGGCCGCGGTGTTGGCGACGGCGGTCACCAGCAGGGCGAGCCCGTTGGCCCAGATGGCGGGCATCAGCTGCCGGGCCAGCAGGTAGAGCGCCATGTAGGCGAGGGTGCAGGCGACGCCGACGGCCAGGAAGCTCGGCAGCTGTCCGGTCAGGCCTTTGCGCTGGGCGGGAGCGTCCGGCTGCGGCTGGTTCAGCCGCCGCGGCGCGGGGATCGCGGCGATACGGGTCTCACCGCGCAGCGTGCGCCTGGTGATCCGCGCCATGCCCTTCAGGTCGTCGATCGCCGTACGGACGATGTCGACTCGGCTGTCGGGGTCGTCGACCCAGTCCACCGGGACTTCGTGGATCCGCAGGCCGTTGCGCTCGGCGAGGACGAGCAGTTCGGTGTCGAAGAACCAGGCGTTGTCCTCGATGTGCGGGGCGAGGGCCTGGAACACCTCGGTCCGTACGGCCTTGAAACCGCACTGCGCGTCGGAGAATTTCGCGGCGAGGCCGACTCGCAGCAGGAGGTTGTAGGAGCGTGAGATGAACTCGCGCTTGGGTCCGCGCACGACGGCGGAGTCACGGTGCAGCCGGCTTCCGATGGCCACGTCGCTGTGGCCGGACAGCAGGGGTGCGACGAGTGGCAGGAAGCCCTCGAGCCCCGTTGACAGATCAACGTCCATGTAGGCGACGACATCCGCCGTGGACCGGCTCCACACGTGCTTGAGCGCGCGGCCGCGGCCCTTCTGGTCCAGGTGCACCGCGTGCACGTGGGGCAGCTGGTAGGTCAGGTCGATCGCGACCTGCCAGGTGGCATCGGTGCTGGCGTTGTCCGCGACGGTGATCCGGAACGGGAACGGGAAGGAATTCTCGAGGTGGGCGTGGAGGCGGCGGATGCTGTCGGCGAGGACGTGGGCCTCGTTGTACACCGGCACCACGATCTCCACGGACCGCTGCCGCGCGCCTCCTGCTGTCGTTTGGTTCATGTCAAGGACTCTGACGGCCGGATCTGGAAGGCCTCTGTGAGCTCAGTTAGCGGAAGATGAGAATCAGAAAGCTCACAGGCCAGTCACAAGATGGCCGATTCCGGAGGTCGCCTGAGGGGCTCCGGGCAGATGGATACGGGCCATCGTGCCGCCTCCGTAGGCGGGTTGCAGCGCCACCGAGCCGCCGGAGCGCTGCACGGTGTGGGCCACGATCGACAGTCCGAGGCCGCTGCCGGGCATGCTGCGGGCGCTGGGCGACCGCCAGAAGCGTTCGAAGACGTGCGGCAGCTCCTCGGCCGAGATGCCGGGGCCGTAGTCACGCACGGTCAGCTCGCCCTTGCGCAGCTGGACTTCGATACGGCCGCCGGGCGGACTGAACTTGACGGCGTTGTCCAGCAGATTCACCACCGCGCGCTCCAGGGACGCCGGGTCGCCCTGGACGTACCAGGGCTGCACATCGGTGACGAAGGAGATGTGCGGTCCGCGCAGCCGGGCCCGTTGCAGGGCCCGGTCCACGGAGTTGTGCAGGGGGGTGGGGGCCGCGGTGGTGGGCTGGATGGCCTCGGGCCGGGAGAGTTCGAGGAGGTCGCCGATGAGGCTGGTCAGCTCGGTGGTCTGGGCCTGGAGGCTGCCGAGGAGAGCGTCCCGCTTGTGGGCGGGGATGGGGCGGCCGGTCTGGTTGCTGCGTACGAGCAGGTCGATGTTGGCCCGCAACGAGGTGAGCGGGGTGCGCAGTTCATGGCCGGCGTCGGCGATCAGGCGCTGCTGGTGGTCGCGGGAGCTTTCCAGGGCGGCGGTCATGCTGTTGAACGACTGGCTGAGCCTGGCGATCTCGTCGCGGCCGCTCACCGGGATGCGGACCTTGAGGTCCTCGGTGCGGGCGATGTGCTCGACGGCGGCGGTGAGCCGGTTCACCGGGCGCAGCGCGGAGCGGGCGACGAGCAGGCCGGTGCCCAGTGCGGTGAGGATGCCGCCGCCGCCGACGACGCCGAGGAGGACCCCGAGCCTGTTGAGCGGATCCTCGAGCTCGCTCATCGGCCGGGCGATCATCATGGTGGCGCCGCGGGGGGTGTGGAGGGTGAGGACGCGGACGCGTGTCCCGTTGTCCCGGATGCCCGTCCGCAGCACCGGCTTGGCCTTCTTGTTGGCGGCCACGGCGAGGTCGGAGGCGGTGACCTGGATGGCGGTGTCCTCGGAGTCGATGCAGCGGGTGCCGTCCGACTTCAGCATCTGGCCGGTGATGCGGGCCGGTGGCGCGTTTTGCTCGGTGTCCGGGGGTGTGCCGCCGCACCGCTTGTTCAGGTTGTCGACCCAACCCATTGAGATCATGGCGGTGGTCAGCGAACTGTCGAGGTCGCCCCTGAGCTCGTTGGCGGTGATGTACCAGCACGCCGCCGCCGACGCCCCGATGGCGATGGCGACGGCGGCGGCGGTGAGCAGTGCCAGACGGGCACGGAGCGGCAGTCTGCTGATCATTGCTTCTCAGGCGGCGAGCCGCCTACCTTCCAGGTCGCTCTCGGGCAGGGTCGCCGTGAAGTCCTTGACGAACTCCTTCAGCCAGCTTCGGAACTCCGGACCCAGGTCCGGGCGGTCGCATGCCAGCCGTACGACGGTACGGAGGTAATCGGCGCGGTCGCCGGTGTCGTACCGCAGGCCCGTGAAGACCACGCCGTGCACCGGGCCGCCGGGGCTGTCCAGCGAGGACAGTTCCTGGATGGCGTCGGTGAGCTGGATCTCGCCGCCGCGGCCGGGGACGGTGCGGGCCAGTACGTCGAAGACCGCCGGGTCCAGGACGTAGCGGCCGATCACCGCGTAGTTGCTGGGGGCGTCCTCGGGGGACGGTTTCTCGACCAGGCCCGAGACGCGCACCACGCCGTCCTCGGCGGTCGGCTTGACGGCCGCGCAGCCGTAGAGGTGGATCTGGGCCGGGTCCACCTCCATCAGCGCGACGACGCTGCCGCCGTAGCGGGCCCGCACGTCCAGCATCTGGCTGAGCAGCGTCTCGCGCTCGTCGATCAGGTCGTCGCCGAGCAGGACGGCGAAAGGCTCGTACCCGACGTGGGCGCGTGCGCACAGCACGGCGTGGCCGAGGCCCAGCGGGTCGCCCTGGCGGACGTGGTGCAGGCGGGCGAGCCGGGTGACGCTGCGCACGGCCTCCAGACGGGCGGTGTCGCCCTTGGCCTCCAGGACGCGCTCCAGTTCGGCGTTGTTGTCGAAGTGGTCCTCGATCGCCCGCTTGTTACGGCCGGTGACCATGAGGATGTCCTCCAGCCCGGCGGCTGCGGCCTCCTCCACGACGTACTGGATGGCCGGCTTGTCGACGACGGGCAGCATCTCTTTCGGAGTGGCCTTGGTCGCTGGGAGGAAACGGGTGCCGAGGCCCGCCGCGGGGACGACGGCCTTCCTGACGCTGTGGCCGGCAGAGGCGTGGGGGAGAGTCATGGAAGGAATGCTGTACCACGGGAATGAGAAGGCTCTGAATTCCCGCTGAGCTGGGCTGCAAAAAGGGAATTTGTAACTTTGGCGTTACGTGGCGTCCGACCTGACGTCCCGCGGGCGCAGGTTACGCGAGCGCAGCGAGCCGCGCACCGCCCCGGCGATCGGCGGCGCGACGGAGAGGACGACGACCGCGATGAGGACCACGTCGATGTGGTCCCGGATGAAGGCGATCTGCCCCAGGAAGTAACCGGCCACGGTCACCCCGGCGCCCCACAGCACGCCGCCCAGGACGTTGAAGACCACGAAGGTGCGGTACGCCATGCCGCTGACACCCGCGAGGATCGGCGTGAAGGTCCGTACGACGGGGATGAAGCGGGCCAGCACCAGGGCCTTGGGACCGTGGTGCTCGAAGAAGGCGTGGGCCTTGCCGACATACTCCTGCTTGAAGAGACGGGAGTCCGGCCGCCGGAAGAGGGCGGGCCCGACTTTGCGGCCGAAGAGATAGCCGGCCTGGTCGCCGAGGACGGCGGCGACGGAGATGAGGAGGCAGACGAGCCACAGGGGCTGGTGGACGATCTGGTGCTGGGAGATCAGCAGGCCGGCGGTGAAGAGGATGGAATCGCCGGGGAGGAAGAAACCGATCAGGAGCCCGGACTCGGCGAAGACGATCGCCAGGACGCCGAGCAGCCCGAATACGGAGATCAGGTGGTTGGAGTCGAGCATGGCTCAGCGGACCTCGTAGTCCTTTGACGCGCGCAGCACATAGCCGGTGCCGCGCTCGGTGTGGATGATGCGGGGCAGGCTGCCGGACTCGGTCTTGCGGCGTAGGTACATGACGTAGACGTCGAGGGTGTTGGAGGTGGGCTCGAAGTCGAAGCCCCAGACATCGCGGAGGATGGCGGCCCGGCTGAGCACCTGCCTGGGGTGCGACATAAAGAGCTTGAGCAGCGCGTATTCCGTCTTGGTGAGGTCGAGCCGCTTGCCTGCCCGGGTGACCTCCCGGGTGCTCAGGTCCATGGCGACGTCCTCGAACTCCATCCGGCTCGTGCTGGTGGGGGCGGCATGGCGCCCCTTGCGCGGCGTGGAGACGGCGGCGGGGAGCGCGCTGCGCCGGAGCAGGGCGCGGACGCGGGCGAGGAGCTCGTCGCCCGCGAAGGGCTTGGGCAGGTAGTCGTCGGCGCCGTTGTCGAGGCCAACGATCCGGTCGCCGATCGCGTCACGGGCGGTGAGCATCAGGATCGGCACGGTGTCGCCCTTGGCCCTGATCCGGCGGGCCGCGGCGAGGCCGTCGAGGACGGGCATCATGACGTCGAGGAGGATCAGATCCGGATGGTCGTGTTCCAGCTGCTCCAGAGCATCCATGCCGTCCGTCGCGGTGTCCACCAGGTAGCCCTCGAACTCCAGGCTGCGGGCGAGCGCCTCTCTGACCGCCGGCTCATCGTCGACGATCAGGATGCGAGCGGGGTTCTCGCTCTGGGCCGAGTCCGTAGCGTGCATGCGGTTCACCGTTCCGGGTAATTCTGTGAATAGCCTGAGAGATACATGTGCGGAACTGCAGAATCCGCTACGTGTTTCTTAAGTTCCGAAGGGTGGTGAAAAGTTCCGAGGGGTGGTGAAAAATTCGGATGGGTTTCCGGGGGCTTTCGCCCTCCAGGCCCCTAAAGTTCCGGTGGCGGGACCGATGACCCCGGCAGCCGCATGACGGCCATGGTGCCGCCGCCGTGCGCCCGGTGCAGGCCCACCACACCGCCCGCCTGCTGGACGGTGCGGGCCACGATGGACAGCCCCAGACCGCTGCCGGGCAGCGCGCGGGCCGAGGTCGACCGCCAGAAGCGTTCGAAGACGTGCGGCAGCTCCTCCGGCGCGATGCCGGGACCGTGGTCACGTACGGTGAGCTCGCCGCCGTACAGATTGACCTCGACGGTGCCCTGCGGCGGGCTGAACTTCACAGCGTTGTCCAGGAGATTCACGATCGCCCGCTCCAGGGCGGCCGGCTCGGCCTTGACATACCAGGGCGTGACCTCTGCGAGGATCTTGATGTCCTGGGCACGCAGCCGGGCCCGCTGCAGCGCGATCTCCGTGACTTCGTGGAACGCCACGACCTGCAGCGGGCTGCCGGCCGGGTTGGTGTCGGGGCGCGACAGCTCCTGCAGGTCGCCGATGAGCGAGGCCAGCTCCGACATCTGTGCCTTCACGGAGTCGAGCAGCGCCTCGCGGTCCTCCGGTGGCAGCGCGCGGCCGGTCGCCTCGCTGCGCTCCAGCAGCTCGACGTTGGTACGGAGGGAGGTGAGCGGTGTGCGCAGCTCGTGTCCGGCGTCGGCGATGAGCTGCTGCTGCAGCTCCCGGGAGGCCGCCAGGCGGGCGGTCATCGAATTGAACGATGCGCCCAGGCGGGCGATCTCGTCCTCCCCGTCGATGGGGATGCGGATGCTCAGGTCCTCGGTCCGGGCGATGCGCTCGACGGTCGCCGTCAGGCGGTCGACGGGCTTGAGCCCGGCGCGGGCGATCACCAGGCCGGCGGTGGCCGCGACGAGCACGCCGGCTCCGGTCACGATGGCCATGACGAGCGCGAGGGTGTTGAGGGGGTCGGTGACGCTGCTCAGGGGGCTGGCCACCATGACCGCGGTGCCCTGCCCGAGGAGTGCGGTGACCGCGGGGCTCGCGGCCTTGGTGAGGACCTCCAGCTCGGTGCCGCTCTTGGTCGTCACGGTATGCATGCTGCCCTGGCTGCCCGGGCGGCGGCTCCCGCCCAAGCTGTGATTCCCTGTCGGGCCGCTGTCCAGGCTCGTCGCCGTCGCAGCTATCTGCTTGTCCGTGTCCTTGACCGGGATGGTTTCATCGCCCATGATCCAGCAGGTCTGGCCGCTGGCGAGGACGAGCTGTACGGAGAACTTGGTCGGGTTGAACCCGTTGCCGCCCGCCTTCACTGCAGCGTCCCCGGTGAGTGGCTTGGACAGACAGCTGCCGGTCTGGCTCAGGACCTTTACGATCTGCTGAGTCGGATCCGATGTGTGCAGCGACTGGTTGAATTGCTGCATCAGCTGGTTCTGGGTGATGAGCCAGCAAGCCAACGCCGACGCTGCTACGGCGACCGCCACCGCCCCCGCCGTCAGCATCGCCAGCCGGGACCGCAGCGGCAGCGAGCGGAACCGCAGGACGCGGTTGTGCTTGCGGCGCCGCCGGGAGCGGCCCTGTTGCGGCGCCGGCGCCGGGGGCTGCGGCATGGCCGTCTGCGGCGGGGGCATGGCCGGGGGGAGCGGCGCGGACGGCGGTTGCGGCCGGAATTGGCCCATCAGCTTTTGCCCTCCGTGGACCGGAGTACGTACCCCACTCCGCGTACCGTATGGACGAGCCGGGGCAGGCTGCCGATCTCGGTCTTGCGGCGCAGGTACATGACGTAGACGTCGAGGGAGTTGGAGCTCGGTTCGAAGTCGAAGCCCCAGACGGCCTTGAGGATCTGCTCGCGGGTGAGGACCTGGCGCGGGTGCGCGAGGAACATCTCCAGCAGCGTGTACTCGGTGCGGGTCAGTTCGACCGGGGTGCCGCCGCGGCTGACCTCGCGGGTGGTGGTGTCCATGCGGAGGTCGGCGAAGGAGAGGACATCGTTCTCGGCCTCGTCGGCGCCGAGCGCGGCGCTCGCGTAGGAGCTGCGGCGCAGCAGGGCCCGGAGCCGGGCGAGGAGCTCGTCGAGCTCGAACGGCTTGACGAGGTAGTCGTCGGCGCCGGCGTCGAGGCCGGTGACGCGGTCGCCGACGGTGTCGCGGGCGGTGAGCATGAGGATCGGGACGGTGACACCTCCGGCACGGAGCCGGCGGGCGGTGGTGAGGCCGTCCATACGTGGCATGAGCACGTCGAGGATGATGGCGTCCGGCTGGTACTGGCCGACCTGTTCCAGGGCGGCCAGCCCGTCGGCGGCGAGCGCGGCCTCGTACCCCTCGAAGGCAAGGCTCCGCCTCAGGGCCTCTCGGACGGCCGGCTCATCGTCCACGATCAGGATGCGGGCGGGGGCGTCGCCGTTCTCGGCCGGGCTCATCGGTGGGGACCTCACTCCGTGGGGCTGCTGCTGGGTCTTGTTCGGATCTCAAGGATGCACGATCGGCGTGCATGGGGTTGGCAAAGCCTCCCACGGAGCCGGCGGACCGGGCCGGCCGTGCCGTCCTTGACCTCCGGACAGGCTCGCATTCAGCCCTGTGCGGCGGCTGTGCGGCGACGCCGCGCGGTGTGGCGGCGGCGGGCGTGCGGGGCCGCCGGGACCTCGGGGGCCCGGGTGGTGCCGGCCTCGGGGCTGGTGGGCTCGTAGTGGGTCAGTGCGAGGGCGAAGGGGAGGTCCAGGTCGGCGGGGCCGGTGCGGACGGTGGAGGCGTGCTGGGCAGTGCGGATCATGATGCCCTCCTGGGTGCTGGCTGCTGGGTCGGGCGGCCTCTTAGTTGCTGGTGCCGCCCGACCGCAGGGTGGCGAGGTCGGACTTGACGGTGTTGATCGGGATGGCGAAGCCCAGGCCGATGCTGCCGGAGCCGCTGGAGCTGGACGAGGAGGAGCTCGCCGAGTACATCGCGGAGTTGATGCCGATGATCTGGCCGCTCATGTTGATCAGTGCGCCGCCGGAGTTACCCGGGTTGAGCGCGGCGTCGGTCTGCAGGGCCTTGTAGGTGGTGGTGGAGGAGCCGGTCGTGCCGTTGTACTGCTGGCCGCCGAAGGAGAACGGCCACTGGCCGCGCCCGCCTCCTCCGCCGCCGCCCTGGCTCTGCGACTGGGAGTTGTCCTCTGTCGAGACTGTCACATCACGGTTGAGCGCGGAGATGATGCCGCTGGTGACGGTGCCGGTCAGGCCCTCCGGCGAGCCGATCGCGACGACCTCGTCGCCGACGGTGACGCCGGAGGAGTCGCCGAGGGTGGCGGTGGTGAGGCCACTGACGCTCTGCGCCTTGATCAGCGCGAGGTCCTTGTTCTTGTCGGTGCCCACGACGGTCGCGGTGGCGGTCTTGCCGTTGCTGAAGGCGACCTTGATGCTCGACGCGCCGGTGATCACGTGGTTGTTGGTGACGATCTCGCCGCCGCTGGTGATGATCACCCCGGAGCCGGTGGCCTCGCCGGCGGAGGAGCTCGCGGTGATCTCCACGATGCTGGGGCTGACGGCCGACGCGATCGCGGCGACGCCGCTGCTGCTGGAGCTGGCGTTCACCACCTTCGTCGTGGTCATCGTCGTAGCCTGCGTCGACGTCATGTTCCCGACCAGCGCGGCCGTTCCGCCGCCGATCAGGCCGGACACGAGCGCCACGGCGGCCAGCAGCGCGATCGGGCGGCGCGGCTTGCGCTTCACATGCGCCGGCGCCGGGCCCTCCGGGATGCCGCTGCCGCTGCCGGTGCCCTCGGCACTGGGCCAGACCGTCATGCCAGCCGGCGTGGTGACCGGCTCCTGCGGCACGTACGGGGGCGGGGGCGGGTAGGAACCGTGGTACCCACCGCTGCCATAAGGCTGCTGCGGGTCGTATGCGCTGCTGCTGCGGTGGGTGTTCTCGTCCATGGCTATGACTTTGCGACCTGAAGATGAGAGCTTCCTGAGTGCCCGCTGAGAGTCGCGGTAGAAGTTCATAGGGTTCGTATAAGTAGCGAACCCGCAGGTCAGGCCGCATCTTTACGCCGTCCAGACAACCGCAGGTCACGCTGTTGCCGCCCATTCAAACGCTTTTGCGGCGAGCGGCGGTGCGGCTCCGGCCCCCTAGGCCCTGTCCGGGCGATCTCCGCGGCGTCGCGTGCCCTGGCGCTGGGGGCACCTCCCAGCGGTAGCTGGGGGAGCTCGCGGCGTCGTCGTCAGTCAACGACTCCCCCAAGCTCTCGGCTCCGCTCGAGCAGGGCGTCGCTTCCTTCCTCCGCCTTGCGATCGCAGGCACCAGACCCCGCTCCTTCTCCCACGGAGATCGCCCGGACAGGGCCTAGTGCCCGGCCGGGGCGCTACGCGCAGCCGCAGGAGCTGCGGACGACCAGTCGGGAGGGGAACTGGCGGAGGCGTTCGCGGCGGGAGCCGGAGACACGGACGGACTCGTCGAGGACGAGGTCGATGGCGGCGCGGGCCATGGCCTGGCGGTCGGAGGCGACGGTGGTGAGGGGCGGGTCGGTGAGCCCGGCCTCCTTGACGTCGTCGAAGCCGGCGACGGCGAGCTGGCCGGGGGCGTCGATGCGGAGCTCGCGGGCGGCGCGGAGGATGCCGATGGCCTGGTCGTCCGTCGCGCAGAAGATGGCCGGGGGCCGGTCGGGGCCGGCCAGCAGCTGGAGGCCGACCTGATAGGCGTCGTAGCGGTTGTAGGGCGCCTGGAAGAGCCGTCCCTCGGTGCTCCGGCCGGATTCGAGCATGGCGCGGCGCCAGCCCTCCACGTGGTCCGTGACGGGGTCGCCGACGGTGGGGGTGGCTTCGGTGCCGCCCAGGCAGGCGACGTACTCGTGGCCGTGTTCCAGCAGATGGCGGGTGGCGAGCTGGGCGCCGCCGATGTCGTCCGTGACGACGGCGAACTCGTCGATCGCCTCCGTGCGCTCGTGCAGCAGCACGATCCGCGCCTCCCACGCCTCGATCTCGGCGGCGGCGCTCTCGCTGAGGCCCTGGCTGACCAGGATCAGCCCCGAGACCCGCATGCCGAGGAAAGCGCGCAGGTAATGCACCTCGCGGTCGTGGAGGTAGTCGGAATTGCCGACCAGCACCATTTTCCCGCGCTCGGCGGCAGCCTGTTCCACGGCGTGGGACATCTCGCCGAAGAAAGGCTGCCGGGCGTCGGGGACGATCAGCCCTATGAGGTCAGTACGGCGGCTGGCCATCGCCTGGGCCACACGGTCCGGGCGGTAGCCGAGCTGCTTGATGGCCGCGAGCACGCGCTCGCGGGTGGCCGGGGCAACCGGCCGGGGTCCGTTGTTGATGACATAGCTGACGACAGCGGTCGAGGTCCCCGCCAGCCTTGCCACATCGTCACGCGTCACCTTTGCCACGCGGTGAGTCTACGCGGGTCTACTCCGCCGGAATACAGTTCCTAGCGGAGCGTGACCATGGCGTGATCAGCAGGGCTGATCAGCGCTGCTGCGATTCCGCGACCGTCGCCACCGCCTCCGCGGCGGCCTCCGCACGGGCCTTGTGCTTCGCCGCCTCCTCCGCCGCGCGCTCCACCTTCTCCGGAGTGACGAAGCGGTAGCCGACGTTGCGTACGGTGCCGATCAGCGACTCGTGCTCGGGGCCGAGCTTGGCCCGCAGCCGCCGTACGTGGACGTCCACGGTGCGGGTGCCGCCGAAGTAGTCGTAACCCCAGACCTCCTGCAGCAGCTGGGCGCGGGTGAAGACCCGGCCGGGGTGCTGCGCGAGGTACTTGAGCAGCTCGAACTCCTTGAAGGTCAGGTCCAGGACCCGGCCCTTGAGCTTGGCGCTGTAGGTCGCCTCGTCGACCGAGAGGTCGCCGTTGCGGATCTCCATCGGGCTGTCGTCGACGGTGATCTGCTGGCGGCCCATCGCGAGCCGTAGCCGCGCCTCGACCTCGGCCGGACCGGCGGTGTCGAGCAGTACGTCGTCGATGCCCCAGTCGGCGGTGACCGCGGCGAGGCCGCCCTCGGTGACGACCAGCACCAGCGGGCAGCCGGGGCCGGTCGAGCGGAGCAGCTGGCAGAGGGAGCGGACCTGCGGGAGGTCACGGCGCCCGTCGATAAGGATGACGTCGGCACCCGGGGTGTCCACCAGGGCGGGGCCCTCGGCGGGCGCCACGCGGACGCTGTGCAGGAGTAGTCCGAGCGCCGGCAGTACCTCGGTGGAGGGCTGGAGCGCGTTGGTCAGGAGGAGAAGAGAGCTCACAGGGTGCCCCCATCATTCATCGTCCGGTTGTACACACGTCGATTGCCCATAAACGAACCCTCCTCGGTCCCATGCGAGGACGAAAACCTTGCGGTAGAGCGGCCCAGATAGCACGAAAGGATCCGGGGGCGACACTGCCCGGATCCTCCTGAGGTAAGAGAATAGCCCACATGGAGTCATTGCGTGATACCCAAGTTTCACAATTGCGTCTCTCTCCGGTCACTTCAGGAGACCAGCGGGTGACGCTGCTGACGGACGACGGGGTCGGTATCGACGCGATGTACTCCCCGTCAACGCGGCGTAAACCCAGTGGTGGGGCGGGTCTGGCGATTGTCATCGCCCACGGTTTTACCGGCACGCTGGAGCGGCCCGCCGTACGGAGGGCCGCGGAGGTCCTCGCTGATTTTGGGGGAGTCGTTACCTTCTCATTCCGGGGACACGGCCGCTCGGGCGGGCGCTCGACGGTCGGCGACCGCGAGGTCCTCGACCTCGACGCCGCGGTGCGGTGGGCGCGGCTGCTCGGACACGGACGGATCGCCACGGTCGGCTTCTCCATGGGCGGCTCGGTGGTGCTCCGGCACGCGGCGGGGCCTGACGCCCCGGTCGGCGCCGTCGTGTCCGTGAGCGCCCCCGCCCGCTGGTACTACCGGGGTACGGCCCCGATGCGCCGGGTGCACTGGGCGGTCACCCGTCCCGCCGGGCGCCTCGTCTCCCGCGTCGGGTTCCGCACCCGCATCCACCCGGGGGGCTGGGACCCGGTGCCGCGCTCGCCGGTCGAGTCGGTGCCCCTCATCAGGGCGCCGCTGCTGATCGTGCACGGCGACCGGGACGGGTACTTCCCGCTGGACCACCCGCACTCCCTGGCCGCCGCCTCGGCCGACGGCTCCGCCGAGCTGTGGGTGGAGCCCGGTTTCGGCCACGCCGAGGACGCCGCCGACGAGGAACTGCTGCGCCGGATCGGCGGCTGGCTCGGCGCGCGGGGGTAGCCGTCCGACATGATGGACGGCGGCAGCACGGAACGCGTACGAGAGAACTGAGAAGAACTGAGGAGAGAGGCCGTCATGGCGGCAACCGAAACGGCGGAGGGACCCGGCTCGCCCGCGGGGACGATCCGCTACTGGGCCGCGGCCAAGGCCGCCGCCGGGACGGCGCAGGAGCCGTACCGGGCGGGCACGCTGGCCGAGGCGCTGGCGCAGGCCAGGGCACTGCACACGGGGCAACCGGAGTTCGCGCGGGTGTTGGGACACTGTTCGTTTCTGGTCGACGGGAACCCCGTCGGCAAGCGTGACCACGCGGTGGTCGCGCTGTCCGAGGGCGGCACGCTTGAGGTGCTCCCGCCGTTCGCGGGAGGGTGAGCGCGATGACAAATCCTTACGAGCACGACTACGGGTACGACCCGTACGCACCCGAGCAGCCCGCCCAGCACCCGTACCCGGTCCCTTACGGCTCATCAGGCTCGTACGACAGCACCGCCGTACTGCCCGCCGTGGACGCCGCGCCCGCGCCCACGCCCGCCCCAGCACCCGCGCCCGATGCCGCACCGGCGCCGGGCCACGGTGGGCGACGCGCCGCCCGCGGCAGGACCGCTCCCGCCGCACCCGCCGGGCGCACCGGCTCGCCCATCATCGCGCCGGGGATGCAGCCGGCCCTGCTCACCGCGCTGCTCGGCCTGCTGCTGGCCGGGGCCGCCATGGCCGGCCGCCCGGCGATCGTGGCGCCGGGGCTGCTGTTGCAGGCGGTCACAGCGGCCGGATGGTTCCGGCTGAACGGCATGTGGCCCGCCCGCCAGGGCATCGTGCTGGCCTTCCTGGCCGGGGTCACGGCCGACGTCGCGCTGCTGGCGACCGGCGGTGACCACGCCCCGGCCGTGCTGATCGGCACGGTGGGCGTATGGCTGATGCTCGTCCTCGTACTCCAACTGCGCCACCACGGCTCCGCGGACGAGCGGCTGTCGTCGCTGACGGCCACCGCCGCCTCCACCCTGCTGACGGTGCTGGCCACCGGCTTCCTCGCCACCGCGGGCACCTCGGCGGGCACCGACCCGGTCGTGGTCGGTGCGGTGGCCGTGGCCGTCGCCGCCGTCGCCCGCGCGGTGCCGCTGCCGGGCGTGGTGTCGGTCGTCGTCGCGCTGCTGGCCGCCGCCGGCAGCGGCATCGCCACCGGCGGGGCCACCGGGCTCGGCACAGGGGACGGCACCCTGCTAGCCCTCGCGGCCGGCGTCTGCGGGCTGATTGGCCTGCGGGTGGCCAGCTACGACTTCCCGTCCCGTTTCGTCCACTTCACCGCGGGTGTCGCCCTGCCGCTGACAGCAGCCGCCCCCGTGGTCTACGTGCTCGGCCAGGCGCTTGCCGGGTAGCCCCGGCGCATCAGCGCCCCTGTCCCCGCGCCCTGTCGCAGCGCCCTGTCACAGCCCCAGGAGCAAATGAATGCGCGCAATACGGATACTGCTGGTCCTCGCTGTGGTGCTCGGCGTCCTCTTTGTCGCCGCCGACCGCATTGCCCTGTGGTTCGCGGAGTCGCAGGCGGCGGACAAGGCCCAGCAGTCGCAGGGCTTCACCTCCAAGCCGGACGTCTCCATCAAGGGCTTTCCCTTCCTGACCCAGGTGGCCGCCAAGAAGCTGGATGACGTCCACATCACCGCCAAGGGCATCGAGGCGGGCACCGGCGGCCAGACGCTGCGCATCGACCGCTTCTCGGCGGACCTGCGTGGCGTGCGGCTCTCCGGCAACTTCTCCTCCGCCGTCGCCGACACCGCCGACGGCACGGTGCTCATCACGTACGCGGATCTGACGAAGGCGGTGCCGTCCGGGATCACGGTCGGGTACGCCGGCAACGGCAAGGTGAAGCTGAGCGCGCTCGGCTTCACCACGACCGTCGAAGCGACGCTGGCCAATGGGAAAACGGTCCGGCTGGGAGGGCTCTCCGGGCTCCCCGCCGAGCTGCAGGCACTGGTCGGCAGCGGACTGAGCTGGGATCTCTCCGGGCTGCCGACCGGCATCCAGCTGAAGTCGGCCACCGCGACCGCGGACGGCATCCAGGTGGTGGCGAGCGGCACGCATGTGGTGCTGGCCAATTAGGCCGATCAGCCGATGAGTCCATGAGTCCATGAGCCCATGTGACCTGGGCCGGGGTCCCGAAGCGTGAGACGGTGCTGTCCACCGGACAGCCGTGCGGACCCCGGCCGGGCCTCCGGAACCTCGTGCCACGGTCGGCGAGGCGCTGCTATCCCGAAATGCGGACAATCGCGTATCGAATGGCGGAACGCCGGTGACACTCCGCGTCCCGTTCCCTACGATCGAAGCCATGGAGCGACAGGCGGACCTCACGAAGCGGCGGGCAGTTGACCTGTGCCGCGTCGCCGCCATGCTCTGTCGCATGCCGTAGGGGGCCTGCGCACGCATGCGCGCCCGCCTCCGCCCCTTCCCCCGCCATTCCCGCATTTCCCGCGGCGTCGCGCTGCGCACCCGTCCGTGCGCAGCGCCCGAGCCCCGCCGCACCGGCACAAACGGCACATCCGCAACTGCCCGGAGGAGAACAGCATGAGCCGCAGTGACGTCCTGGTCGACGCCGACTGGGTCCAGGCCCACATCGACGACCCCAAGGTGGTCATTGTCGAGGTCGACGAGGACACGTCGGCGTACGACAAGAACCACATCAAGAACGCGATCCGGATCGACTGGAAGAAGGACCTCCAGGACCCGGTGCGCCGTGACTTCGTCGACCAGGCCGGCTTCGAGAAGCTGCTGTCGGGGAAGGGCATCGCCAACGACGACACCGTCATCCTGTACGGCGGAAACAACAACTGGTTCGCCGCCTACGCGTACTGGTACTTCAAGCTCTACGGCCACCAGGACGTCAAGCTCCTCGACGGCGGCCGCAAGAAGTGGGAACTCGACTCCCGCGACCTGGTCGACGAGGTGTCCGAGCGCCCCACGACCGAGTACAAGGCCAAGGCGCAGGACAGCTCGATCCGTGCCTTCCGTGACGAGGTCCTCGCCGCGATCGGCAGCCTGAATCTGGTCGACGTCCGCTCGCCCGACGAGTTCTCCGGCAAGCTGCTCGCCCCGGCGCACCTCCCGCAGGAGCAGTCGCAGAAGCCGGGCCACATCCCGACCTCCCGCAACATCCCGTGGTCGAAGAACGCCAACGACGACGGCACCTTCAAGTCCGACGACGAGCTCAAGGCGCTCTACGAGGACGAGGGCGTCGACCTGTCGAAGGACACCATCGCGCTCTGCCGTATCGGAGAGCGTTCCTCGCTCACCTGGTTCGTGCTGCACGAGCTGCTCAACCAGCCCAACGTCAAGAACTACGACGGCTCCTGGACCGAGTACGGCTCCCTCGTGGGCGTGCCCATCGAGCTCGGCGCAGGCAGCTGAAACCCCGACTCAGAAGGATTGCATATGTGTGGAGCGAAGGCCGGCGGCCCGTCCCTGGCAGGCGTTGACGTGGCAACTGAGACGATCATCCAGGGTTCCGTGACCCGCGACGGCGAGCCGATCAGCGGCTATGTCCGGCTGCTCGACGGCGGCGGCGAGTTCACGGCCGAGGTCCCCACCTCGGCGACCGGACAGTTCCGCTTCTTCGCCGCGCCGGGCACCTGGACGCTGCGCGCGCTCGTCCCGGGCGCCACGGTGGACCGTACGGTCGTCGCCCAGCAGGGTGCGCCGGCCGACGTGGCCATCGCCGTCTGATTCGTACGATCCGAGGGCCGCAACCCATGCCGGGATGCGGCCCTCGGCCGTACCGTAGAAGTGTGTTGTCACGCCGTAGGCACTGGTACTTCGTCATGATGATCGGCTGCATCCTGCTCTTCGTCCTGGCGTGGGCCGTGGTGCGGCTGTGGTCCGTCCCTGCGGCCGTCGCCATGTGCCTGGTCGCCATGGTCATCCCGCCCGTCGCGGCGATCGTCGCGAACCGGCGGGGCCCGGACGACCGCTGGTGGGACGACCCCTCCGGCGACGACCAGTCCGACCAGTGGTGGGACGAGCTCGACGGCAAACGGCGCCACTAGGGCCTGTCCGGCGGATCATGAACGGTCCCTTCGCCGCCGCGGCAGGCGCGGCAGGCGGCGCCTTACGGATACACCGCACCGGACAACGCCACGGCGACATCAGCCTGCCCACCCTCCGGCCGGGAGGTGCCCCCCAGCGCGGTGGGCGCCCGCGATCCGGCGGACAGGGCCTAGTAGACCAGCGCCTGCACCCCGTCCGGCATGATCTCGCTGACGAACACCTGCGCCCCCGCGATCCGGATCCCGTCCAGCACATCCTTCTCCGTGATCCCGCGCCGCGCCGCGCACTGCGTGCACAACGTGATCCCGCCGCCCGCCAGGATGCCCTCGATCAATTCAGGCAACGGCGCCGCATGCGGCAGCTCGAATTCCGCCGCCTTCCCGGGCAGGGCGAACCACGCTGATTCCCCGGTGAGCCACAGCGACACCTCCACCCCGCTCGCCACCGCGACCGCCGCCACCGTGAACGCCTGCGAGCAGCGCTCGGGCGCGTCCACGCCCGCCGTCACCTTGATCACGAGCTTCTTCGCCATGACCCCAGGGTAGGCCTGCCGGCCAGGGAGGAGAGACGCGCCGACGTGGCCCGGGCCACAGTAAAACCGCTGTCAAGAAGCTGTGTGTGCTCGACATAATGCAGCTTCGCCTGTTGCGCACGGTGCGCGTGTGCTCTGTGACGGCGCCCGGGGGGGCCTCGTGAAATCCCGTTTCACCTTCACCGCTCTCGCGGACGGCTGCGCTCCGGCGTTCCAGCAGCTCCAGCGGCTTTTCGACGGCCGCTGATCCCACCCCTTCTCGTGGAGAAACCTTTGTCCGAGGACAGACCTGTCCCAGACCCCGACGCCGCACCCGACCCTGACCCCGGTGCCGTCCTGGATCCGGCTTCTGCCGCCACGGCGCCGGAGGCCAAGCCCCGGCGCCGTGGGCGTACCGCCGTCCTGATCGCCGCAGCCGCCGTCCTCGGCGTGCTGGCGGGGGCCGGGACCGGATACCAGATCCAGTACCAGCGCCCGGACACCCCGCTCCCGCCGCTCGCCCAGCCAGAGCTGAAGCAGCCCACGGCCCCGGCCGCCAAGGCCACCCCGCTCACCGCCGCAGAGGACACCCTGGTCAAGACCGACGGCGACCTGCGGAAGCTGCTCCTCGCGAAGCCCAAGGGCGCCAAGGACTGGGCCATCCCGTTCGCCGACGACGGCTGGGTGTCGCTCTACGACTACGCCATGACGTTCGACGACCAGAAGTACATGTTCAGCCAGCTCAACCAGGACGCTTTCCGGCGTCTGGCCGCCGCCACCTGGACCGTTGGCGGCTCCACCACCTACACGGATACCGAGATCCGCCTCGTCCAGTTCCGCGACGAGACGCACTCCTACGCGGAGGACCACGCCTACGACATGGCGGGATACATGCCCGAGGCCGACTACGCCGGCCACGACGGCCAGTTGATCCCCGGTTCCGTGGACGGCGAGGCATGGGTCTACTACAAGCCCACGATCACGGCGGGCTACCTGCCCGAGTACCAGGCCCGCGCGCTCGCCCGGCAGGGCGACATCGTGATGGACATCTGGCTCACCTCGGCGAAGCCGATCACCGGCAAGGCCATCATGTCCGTCGCCAAGCGCCAGCTGGAGCGGCTGTGACCGACGAACCGACACCTCCCCAAGCTGAAGCGACCGCGGTGCAGCGCCCCGATCCGCAGCCGCCGACCGAGACCGCCGACCCGGCGGCTGAGCTGTCCGAGGCCGCCCCGATGCCCGAACTCGCTGCCGAGCCGCAGCCGTCGCTGCTGGCCGGAGCAGAACCGGCCCCGGAGCCGTCCGTGGCGGAGCCGCCCGCCGCGCCCGCGCCGGAGGCGAAGGCGTCACGGCGGCGCCTCGCGCTCGGGCTCGCCGGCGCACTGGTCGCCGTGGCGGCGGGCGGCGGCATCGGCTACGCCGTACTGAACCAGGGCCGGAATCAGGACGCCGGCAAGAAGACCACCGGGAAGGCATGGAAGGCTCCCGAGCCGAAGCGGACAGGCGCGTACGGGGCAACGTCGGGCGGGAGCCACTACGGGGCACTGAGGAAGCTGTTGCTGCCGATGCCGGAGACGTATGTGCCGGGACCGGATGTCGCCGAGTTCGGGAACGACGCTCAGCTGAGTGGCAAGCAGGCGTCCGACCTGGTGAAGGAGCGCTACCGGAGCCTGCCGAAGAAGCAGCGCGAGACGGCGCGCAAGGCCGTCGACCGGCTGGGTATCCAGGGCATCGGTATGCGGACGTACAGCACATACGGAGGCTCTGGCGGCGCCACCGACGGGGAGGCCGCCCTCGTCGTCGAGATCCGGCTCCTCCAGATGACGAACAAGCGGGCCGCCCGCGCCGCAACCGACTTCTTCGCCGCGGCCACCGAAGGGACGGGCGTCCTCCGGAAGGGCCCGACGATCGCCGGGCACCCGAAGGCCCGCTGCGTCCTGCCGCCCCTGGAGAAGGGCGTCTCGCTCGATTCGATGTACTGCGAGGCCACCGAGGGGGACCTCGTGATCAGCCTCAGCGCCAGTGGCACCACACCCCTGCAGAAGGACGACGCCGCCAAGCTGCTCAAGCAGCAGCTCGACCGCGTCAAGGACCCGGGAGAGGCCGCATGACCGACCAGCCGATGGCCCCCGCCGTGGCGGCGGGGGAGCCGCCCGCCGCACCCGCCACGCCCACGCCCACGGCAAGAGAGCACCGTGTGCTGCGGGCAGCGCTGCGCTGGACGTCGGCCGTGCTGGTGTTCGCGGCCCTGGGCGGGGCCACCGCGTACGCCGTGACGCAGCCGGAGCGCACGGAGATCCCGGGCCTGCGGACCCCGGAAGACGGGCGCTGGACGTACCCGGCGCTGAGCCTGCCCCGTCTCCCGGAGGGCGCGCCCCGGCCGCTGGAGGACGTCAAGAAGAACCCCGGCCGCCGCCATTACGCGGATCTGCGGGCGCTGCTCCTCCCGGCGCCGGAGGGTGCGAAGAACGACCCGGTGTTCCCGGGGCGCAGGGGATGGCTGCCTACCGGCACCTTCCTACAGCTGTTCCAGAAGGACCACCGGCAGGAACTGGCGCTGGATCTGAAACACGAAGGCCTCCGCCACATCGCGGCACGCGCCTGGACCACGAAGGACGGTACCCACGCCGCGATCTATCTGCTCCAGTACAGCACCCAGGCGTACGCGACGCGCTCCCAGCTGGACCTGTCGAGGATCGGCACCTTCCAGGACGCGCCGGACGTGTCCTACGACCCGGGATTCGGCGACAGCGGCAACCTCCCCGACGGCGTCGACTCGTTCGTCTTCGACGAGCGCAAGCCACGCGGCCGGGACCATGTCCGCTACGCCCATCTCGTCGCCGGCGACACGATCGCCGTCATCGTGCTGTCGCACCGGGGCAGCATGCCGGCCGTCCCGATGCACCAGACGGTGCTCCTGCAGGCCCAGCTGCTCGGCTGACGGCTCGGCTGACGGCCGGGCTGACCTCCGCCCACCGACCGGGGGCGATTAGACTCGTCCCCGGTCCACCACCGACAGAGGAGCACAGCTGTGAGCGCCCTTGAATACACCTTCGACGCACTGCTCGTCCTGGTCTGCGTCGGCGTACTCGCGTTCTCCGTCCTCGCGGTGAAGAAGCTCTACCAGGGACAGCGCTGAACATGATCGAGATTCCCTCCGACCTCCACCCGGAGCTCGTGCCGCTCGCCTTCCTCCTCGGCAACTGGGAGGGCGCCGGAGTCTTCGACTTCCCCGGCGCCGAGAAGTGCAACTTCGGCCAGGAGGTCAGCTTCACCCACGACGGCCGCGCGTTCCTGGAGTACACCTCCAAGACCTGGTCGCTGGACGAGGCGGGAAAGAAGCTGGCCCCGCTGGAGAACGAGACCGGCTACTGGCGGATCAACAAGGACCGCAAGGTCGAGATCACGCTGGCCCGCGACTCCGGCGTCGTCGAGACCTGGTACGGCGAGCTCGCCGACCAGAAGCCGCAGATCGACCTCGTGACGGACGCCGTCACGAGGCTCGCCGACGCACCCGAGTACAGCGGTGGCAAGCGCCTGTACGGCTACGTCAACAGCGACCTGATGTGGGTCGGCGAGAAGGCGACGCCGTCCGTGCCGCTGCGCCCGTACATGTCGGCGCATCTGAAGCGGGTCGTCGACCCGCGCGAGTGGGCGAAGGACCTGAAGGACCTTCCGGACGACGGAATCGCCTTCTTCCGCTGAGCCTTCCTCCAGCCGTGTCCGGCCTAGACTGTGTCTGTGGTGACCACGGACTGGAAGAGTGACCTGCGTCAGCGGGGCTACCGGCTGACGCCGCAGCGCCAGCTTGTCCTGGAAGCCGTCGACACGCTTGAGCACGCGACTCCGGACGAAATCCTCACCGAGGTCCGCAGGACGGCCACCGGCGTCAACATCTCCACCGTCTACCGGACCCTGGAGCTGCTGGAGGAGCTGGGGCTGGTCAGCCATGCCCACCTCGGGCACGGCGCGCCCACCTACCACCTCGCGGACCGCCACCACCATATGCACCTGGTGTGCCGGGACTGCGGCTCGGTCATCGAGGCGGACGTCTCGGTCGCGTCGGCGCTCACGGACCGGCTGAGCGCGTCCTTCGGCTTCGAGACGGACATGAAGCACTTCGCGATCTTCGGCAGGTGCGCCGATTGCTCGGCAAAACCCGCAACGGCCAAGAGTTCAACTACCGGGCCGTAGGCTAGTGATATGAAGCGACACTCCACGACCAGCCCCCTGCTGTCGCTGCCCGGCGCTGTCGCAGCCGAAGGCCCTGACGAAGGTGTCGCCGGCCACTACGGTGACCTGTTCCGCGAGCAGCGCGCCCTCGCGGACGGCACTGGTTTCGTCGATCTCTCGCACCGCGGCATCGTCACCGTCTCCGGCGAGGACCGCCTTCCCTGGCTGCACCTGCTGCTCACCCAGCATGTCAGCGCCCTGCCGCCCGGCCAGGCCACCGAAGCGCTGGTCCTCTCCGCGCACGGACACATCGAGCACGCGCTGTATCTCGTCGACGACTCCACGACGACCTGGATACACGTCGAGCCCGGCACCCAGGAGGCGCTTGTCGCCTACCTGGAAAGCATGAAGTTCTTCTACCGGGTCGAGGTCGCCGACGCCACCGAGCGGTACGGACTCGTCCACCTCCCCGCAGGCAGCATCACCCCCGCCCCGGCGGGGTGGCCGGTACGGGAGACGCCGTACGGCCGCGAGGTCTTCGTGCCGCGCGACGAGCTGGAGTCGTACGCCAAGGAAGCCGCCCCGCCCATCGGCTCGCTCGCGCTGGAAGCCCTCCGCATCGAGGCGCACCGCCCGCGTCTCGGCCTGGAGACCGACCACCGCACCATCCCGCACGAGCTGGGCTGGCTGGCCACCGCCGTCCATCTCGACAAGGGCTGCTACCGGGGCCAGGAGACCGTCGCCCGGGTCCACAATCTCGGCAAGCCGCCGCGCCGGCTGGTCTTCCTGCACCTGGACGGCAGCGAGGTCCGGCTGCCTGGGCACGGCACGGCGGTCCGCCTCGCCGAGGACGGCCCGGAAGGCCGACAGATCGGCTTCATCACGTCCTCGGCACGCCACTGGGAGCTGGGCCCGATCGCCCTGGCGCTGGTGAAGCGCAATACGGCGCCGGAGGCGCTGCTGGACGCCGAGGGCACGCCCGCCAGCCAGGAGATCGTCGTAGCGCCGTAGCCCCCGGCGTCAGATGTCGATGACCACCGTGAACGGGCCGTCGTTCGTCAGCGAGACCTTCATGTCCGCGCCGAAGCGGCCCGTCTCCACGTGCGCGCCCAGTTCCCGCAGCCGCGCCACGACCTGCTCGACCAGCGGCTCGGCGACTTCGCCGGGCGCGGCGGCGTTCCAGGTGGGGCGGCGCCCCTTGCGGGCGTCACCGTAGAGAGTGAACTGGCTGATCACCAGAAGTGGCCCGGAGACGTCCGAGCACGACTTCTCACCGGGCAGAATGCGCAGGCTCCACAATTTGCGCGCGAGCTGGGCGGCCTTGTCCGGGGTATCGTCGTGAGTTACCCCGACCAGTACGCACAACCCTGGTCCGACGATCTCTCCGACCGTCTCGCCGTCGACCACCACACTCGCTTCGCTCACCCGCTGGGCCACCGCTCGCATGGCGTCATTGTCACTCATGCAAGTGGGGGAGCGCGGGCTCCCCTGTCCTGTACGCCTTCTGGCCGCGCGCACACCTGTCCGCCGGGGCCGTTCGGGTGCAGGGTCGATGCGCGCTGCCGGTGGTCGATGGGACGATCGAGGTCTGCTGGACGAGGGGACGACAGATATGACCGATACCGAGAAGAGCCAGCGCATGCTCAAGGCACCACCTGGCCCGCGCAGTCCGCTCGCGGAGACCGACGAACCCGAGCTGACCGGCCTCACCCTGGCCGGTCTGCGCACACTGCGCCGCGAGGCCCAGCAGGAAGAGGCCGACCTCTCCTACCTGCGACGCCTCCTCCAGGGCCGGATCGACATCCTCCGCGCCGAACTCGCCCGCCGTACCGCCCCCGACGCCCCCGTACTCGACCGCCTGTCGGAGATCCTCGCCGACGTCCCGTCCCGGGTCCGTTCCTCCGCCCGTCATGTCACCCTCGGCACCCCGGTCAGCGAGCGCTACCGCCGGCTCGCCGAGGAGATCCTCGCCGAGGTGGAGCTCTCCGACCTCGGCGCCCGCACCGACCAGGAACTCCACGACGGCATGGGCCGTCTCGTCCGTCACGAACAGCAGGTCTCCCAGCGCCGCCAGAGCCTCCAGCGCACCGTCGACGGCTGCAGCACCGAAATCACCCGCCGCTACCGCTCCGGTGAAGCCAGCATCGACGACCTCCTCTCCACCGACTGACCCGGCCCCCCGGTTGTGGGCAGGCGTTCCGCAGGGCCGAGCGGAGCGAGACGGGGGCACCCCCCGGCCGAAGGCTGGGGGAGGGTGGGCACAACCGGGCCACCGGCAGCGCCGGAGCCGGGGTCCGGGCGGAGCCCTGGAAAGGGCGGGCGGGTGGGCGAGAAACTCCGGTGCGTACGGCCCGGCGGCCGAATAGTGTGCGGCCATGGGTCTTGACGTACGTACGCTCGAAGCAGCCGATCTCCCGGAGTGGCTGCGCGCCGTGAACACCGGCTTCCTGCGGGCGCCCACCGTCTCCGACGAGGAGGTCGAGGTACGCCGCCAGGAGATCGACCTGAGCCGCACCCAGGGCGCGTACGACGCCGGCCGCTGCGTGGCCACCTTCCGCAGCATGCCCCGCGAAGTCACCGTGCCCGGCGGTGCCCTGCTGGATACCGATGCCATCACCAACGTCACGGTGACCGCCACCCACCGCCGCCGGGGCCTGGCGACCCGCCTGATGGCCAATGACCTGCGCGCCGCCAAGGAAGAGCGTGGCGAGGCGCTCGCCATCCTCATCGCCGCCGAGTACCCCATCTACGGGCGCTTCGGCTTCGGCCCCGCGACCTCGTACACCGAGTGGTTCGTCGAGGTCCCCCGCGCCCAGCTCCGGCCCGTCCCCCTCCCCGAGGGCGCCCGCATCGACCTCGCCGAGCCCGCCGAGGTCCGCAAGGTCGGCCCCGAGGTGCACGAGCGCTTCCGCCGCCGTACGCCAGGCGCGATCAACCGCACGGAGCTGTGGTGGCAGCTGGAAACAGGTGAGATCCGCAACCCGGCCCAGGGCTGGACCGAGCCGATGTTCGCCGTGTACCGCGACGCCACGGGCCAGGCGACCGGCCTCGCCACCTACACCGTCGAGGAGAAGTGGCACGGCATGTACCCCGAGTGCCCGCTCTCCGTCCGCGGCCTCATCGCCGCCACCCCCGAGGCGGAGGCCGCCCTCTGGCGCTTTCTGCTCTCCGTCGACTGGGTCTCCACCGTCAAGGCCGGCATCCGCGCCCCCGACGACCTGCTCCCCGACCTCCTCGGCGATCCCCGTTGCGCCAAGGTCGACACCACCGCCGACCTGATGTGGGTCCGGGTCCTCGACCCGAAGCGCGCCCTGGAGGCCCGTACCTACGCCCCCGTCCCCGGCGCCCTCGTCCTGGACATCCAGGATCCCCTGGGCCACGCCGCGGGCCGCTATCGCCTGGAGGTCGCCGCCGACGGCACCGCGCAGGCCGTCCCCACCACCGCCTCCCCCGACCTCACCCTCCCGGTCGCCTCTCTCGGCGCCCTCTACCTCGGCAATGAATCCGTCCTGCGTCTCGCCGCCCTCGGCCGCCTCGCCGAGGAGACCCCGGGCGCCGCGATCCTCGCCGACGCCCTCTTCCGGACGCCGCGCCGGCCGTGGTGCCCGGACATCTTCTGACCGGCATGCCGGGCTGACGGTTCTACTGCGCCAGGAGCAGGGCGACGGCGACCAGGCCGACGCAGGTGAGTGTGTGGAGCCGGGCCCGGAGGCCGAAGGTGAGGAGGCCGAAGGCGATGGCGCCCACGAGGCCGTACCTGCACTGGATTAGTTGTTCGAAGATGAACACGCAGACGGTGACAGCAGACATTTCCGGTCTCCCTCGTGGCACTGACTGTCACTGACGGACAGTCACCGACCTTTCGATCTACCACGAACGTACGCGCGATATATGCCGCCAACTATTGGACCGGCCCGCCGGATTTGCTGCTCCTGGCTGCTGTTCTGGATGTGACTCTCCGGAGTTGACAGGCCAAATCCCTTGGTTGACTGACATGGAATTGGCCAGTCAGGTCCGTCGCAGAACGGGTATTTGGCCAATCCTGGTTAGCCAACTGCCCTGACTTGACCAAGAGGTATACCTTCGCTGGGTGAGCTCGGAGAGCACATTCTTCCCGCCCTATCGACGTATCGCCCTGGAGTTGCGTGGTGAGATCGAAGCGGGCCGTTATCGCGTGGGGCAGCTGATTCCGACTCAGCAGGCTCTGGTGCGGCGGTTTCAGACGTCCAGGGCGACCGTGCAGCGTGCACTGGACGTCCTGCGCCAGGACGGCTACATCAATTCACAACAGGGCCGGGGCTCTGTCGTCCTCGACCGGAATGAAATGCTCCGTTCCCAAGGTGCCCCGCCGGACCTGACTAGCCATGTCGCCCGCGCATTCCGTGCGGACCGGGTCACCCTTGATGTCTTTTCCCTCACCACCGAAACTCTCAACTGGGCGCTCACGCCGACGCTGAACCTTATCCGCGACGGTGAGCTCTGCCCCCAGCACATCGCGGTACGCGTCCTCGTGCCCAGTCCCGACCTGGAGCTCCCCGTGCACCGGCGCGTGGACGACGCTCAGGACACCCGCCCTCTTAAGCGCTTCCAGCGGCTCCTGCGGAGCAGCGTGGTCGCCCTCAAGAGCTCGCTGGAGTCGCTGTCCAGCGACTTGGGCCTGGTTCCGGAGGTCTCCGTCGAGGTCCGTACGGTGGCGATCGCGCCCATGCAGAAGCTCTACGTCCTGAATGGCACCGATGTGCTGACCGGCTTCTACCGGGTGGTGCAGCGCAGTGTGCTGGTCGAGGGGGAGCGCATGGACATCTTCGACGCGCTCGGCGCCAAGGTGTCCTTCTTCCACCATTCAACCGCTGACGGCGATGCCAGCCAGGGGGCGCAGTACGTCCGGCAATGCCTGGTTTTCTATGACTCCCTCTGGTCTACAGTCGCCACCCCGTGGGAATTGTCTGAGTAACCCTGTCCCCTCCCCGACGGACGGATGGCGTGTGCTGGACGACGAACTGACCTGCCGGACCAGGTGTGTGATCTTCGACTTCGACGGTCCGCTCTGCAAGCTGTTCGGGGGCTACCCGGCGCATGAGGTGGCCCGGGTGATGGTGGGGCACCTCGGTGAACTGGGGCTGCCCGTCCCCGCCGTGGACGACCTGGACGATCCCCACGCGATCCTCCGCGCGACTGCCGCCGGGCATCGCGCCCCCGGGGGAGCCGGCAGCCCCGCCGGCCCGGCCGTCGTCGAGCTGGAGAGCCGGCTCACCGCCGAGGAGGTGCGGGCGGCCGCGTCGGCCGTGCCGACCCCGCATGCGGACGATCTCGTCCGCGCTCTCGCGGCCGACGGGCTCACCCTCGCCGTGGCCTCGAACAACTCTCCGCTCGCCGTGGAGCGTTATCTGCGCTCCCGGGGCCTCGCCGAACTCTTCGGGCGTCACATCCACGGCCGGCGGCCCGACCCGAGCCTGATGAAGCCGGATCCGGACTCCGTACGCCGAGTGTTGCAGTCGACGGGAATCAATTCAGCGCATTGTCTGATGATCGGCGACGCGGTTTCCGATCACACTGCCGCGAGGCGCGCGGGTGTTCCCTTCCTCGGTTTCGCGCCGGACGACCGCAGGGCGGAGGCCTTGCGGGGGGCGGGTGTTGGGGGCGTACTACGATCAATGGAAGCCGTTGATCAAAAACTGAGGTACATGTAATCCCCGCAGGTGTGGCGGCTTGTGAAGTTCCATGAGGTGGCTCCGGTGGTGTGCTAGCGACGCACTACACTGGGTGTTGGCAATGAGATGGCTGTGAACTGACCTGAGTTCTGGGGGCTGCTATCCGTCGGTCGGACCTGACGGTTGCCAATGATGATCATCGCGCAACCCCTGGAGCAATCCATGATCACCATTCCTCCGTCACGTTATTCCGGCCCCGATGGATATGTCCCTCTGTCGCCCGCCGGGCTCGATGCCTACCGTCGGGCCGTCGCGCTGGCAAGGGCGACACCCCTCAGGGTGATTCCGGGTCATCACCACGACAACTACGTCTTTCTCATTCCTGACGCGCTGGCCGCCGAGCTGGGCCTCCCGCGCGCCACGTCGGGGGTCCTCCGGGTGCGCCGGACCGACACGGTGCAGGTCGCCGTGCGGACCTGGGACTGTGAAGCCAACCTCGCAGCCGCCCTCCGGGGCCGGCTGGATGTCCCTGAACTCCTGGTGCAGGCCTGCGACGAGGCGATCTACGTCTTCCACAAGGGCAAGCCGCTGGTCCACCTCCTCAAGCCGGGCCAGCGGGTTCCCCAGGCACGCGTCGACCAGCTGGTCCAATTCATGGCCGCCAAGGCGCGAGTCGGGCGGGACCGCCTGCCCCAGCTGCCCCTGCTGTCCCGGCTGGGGGTCCGGGACGGCGACAGCGGCAGTGACCTGCTCCGGAACATACGCACGATGGAACGTTCCGTCATACGTCCCAACTGGCCCACCTTCGGACCGGTCTTCGAAGACCTGGGGCTGTCCATGAGCGGCCTGCGGGCCCTCAAGGGCCGTGCGGCCGGCATGCGCCGACGCCCGTCCGGCCTGCTGCACAAAGACCTGCACGCCGGAAACGTCCTCGTCAACCAGGGCGGCCGGCCCCTGTTCCTGGACTGGGAACTGGCCTCCTGGGGCGACCACCTGCATGACCTCGCCATCCACCTGATACGGATGGATTACCCCCCGGAACGGCGGCCGGACGTCATCGAGGCCTGGCGCGTCGCGCTGCGCGACGTACGCCCGGAGGCGGTCACCGGCCTCCACGAGGACCTGCCGCACTGGCTGGCCTACGAGCACGGCCAATCCGCGTACGCGGATGTGATCCGCGCCGCCGACAGAGTGGTCCGGGACGAGAAAGTGCTGTTGGAGGAGCAGGCGGAGAAGATCAACCGCGCCCTCCTGCTCGCCAAAGCGCCGCTCGGACTGGCCCGCGTCCCCTCCGCCGAGCAGGCCGCGAAGGCGCTCCAGTTCCACCGGGACCGCGCCGCGCAGGAAGGCACGCCGCGCTCGTACGCGGTCGGGTGGTTCGCCGAGGCACCCCGGCCCGACCGCCCCACGGCCTCCCTTTTCTGGCGCAGGCAGGCGCGCCGCGCCTACCGCGCTCTGCGGGCAGCCGGATGGGCGCTGGTGAACACCTGGCTGGACGAGGCCGAATTACCAGCGGTGAACCCGGGTCACCCGAGGAGCAGCGCCATCCAGAGCGAGGGGTCGGCGAGCGGTTCGAAGCCGATCTTCGCGTAGACGCCATGGGCGTCGTGGGTGGCCAGCAGCACACGACGCACCCCGGCCGGCTCCAGGTGATCGCGGACGGCGGTGACCAGGGCGGTGCCGAGGCCCTTGCCGCGGGCGCCGGGGGCGACGTAGACGTCGCAGAGCCAGGCGAAGGTGGCGTGGTCGGTGACGACGCGGGCGTAGGCGAGCTGCTGCCCGGAGACGGTGTCGTAGGCGCCGAAATTGAGTGAGCCGGCGATGGCGCGGTCCTGGGTGTCGCGGGAGCGGCCGAGGGCCCAGTAGGCGTCGGTGGAGAGCCAGTGGTGGACCCGGGCGGCGTCGAGGCGGCCCGGGTCGGTGGATATCTCGTAGCTGTTCGTCATGGCAGGGGAGGGTGCCAGACAACCCCTTCCGGTAGGGATGCTTAATGGTCGGATGAAGGACAATTAAATAGACCTTGACGGTCCGTGCCGGTCAGGCTCTGCGGCATGGGAATCCTCCACGTACCGCTGATCACGCCCTTCAACGCCGCCGGAGCAGTCGCCCCGGGCCCGCTGGAGGAGCTCGCGCACTCCGTGCTCGACGACGGCGCGGCGGGCCTGGTCGCGCTCGGCACCACCGCCGAGGCGGCGGTCCTCGACGCCGACGAGCGCAGGCTCGTGACGGAGGTCGTCACCCGGGTCTGCCGCGAGCGCGGGGCGCACCTCACCGTCGGCGCCGGGTCGAACGACACCCGGAGCACCATCGAGGCGCTGGCGAAGACCGGGGCGGACGCCGCTCTCGTGCCGGTGCCGTACTTCACCCGGCCGTCGGAGGCCGGGGTGATCGCGCACTTCGAGGCCCTCGCCGAGGCGAGCCCGCTGCCGCTGATCGTCTACAACATCCCGTACCGCACGGGCCGGGTGCTCGGCGCGGACACCGTACGGCGGCTCGCCGCGATCCCCGCCGTCGTCGGCATCAAGCACGCGGTCGGCGGCATCGACCAGGACACCGTCGCCCTCGTCCGGGACGTGCCCCTGCTCGCCGGGGACGATGTCTTCGCCCCCGCGCTCTTCGCGCTGGGCGCGGCGGGCGGCATCCTCGCCTCCGCCCACCTCGCGACGGACCGGTGGGTACGGCTGGCCGGGTCCTACGACGCCGGGCTCGGGCATGAGCTGGCGGCGCTGGCCGCTGCTGTGTTCGCCGAGCCCAACCCGACGGTCATCAAGGCCGTACTGCACGCCCAGGGACGCATCCCCACCCCCGACGTCCGGCTGCCACTGCTTCCGGCGGCCCCCGCGGCGGCCAGGACCGCCGAGGCCGCGCTGGCCGCCGTCCGGCCGTGACGCCGTGGCGCCGTGGCGCCGTCTCGGCCTGCGAACCGCCGAGCCGCCGCCCGCTCCCGCGAGGGATACTCACCTTGGAGCAGAGCCGCGCCCCTCACCCGGGCACCACGCCGGACCGCGTGGTCCGGACCGCGTAGTACAGCGTTGGACCAGATCGGAGACAAACCGCATGAGGATCGGAATCGTCGGAGCCACCGGCCAGGTCGGCGGGGTCATGCGCAAGGTACTCGCCGAGCGCGACTTCCCCGTGGAGCAGCTGCGGCTGTTCGCCTCCGCCCGCTCGGCCGGGCGCGTACTGTCCTGGCAGGGCGGCGACGTCGTCATCGAGGACGCCGCCACGGCCGACTACACCGGGCTGGACATCGTCCTCTTCTCGGCCGGCGGTTCCACCTCCAAGGCCCTGGCCCCCAAGGTCGCCGCCGACGGCGCCGTCATCATCGACAACTCCTCCGCCTGGCGGATGGACCCCGAGGTCCCGCTGGTCGTCTCCGAGGTCAATCCGCACGCGATCGCCGACCGTCCCAAGGGCATCATCGCCAACCCCAACTGCACCACCATGGCCGCCATGCCCGTCCTCAAGCCCCTGCACACCGAAGCAGAGCTGACGGCCCTGGTCGCCACCACCTACCAGGCCGTTTCCGGCTCCGGGCTCTCCGGTGTCGCCGAGCTCGACGGCCAGGTCCGCAAGGTCGCCGACCGCGCCGCCGAGCTGACCTTCGACGGCTCGGCCGTGGAATTCCCCGAGCCGGCCGTCTATGCCCGCCCGATCGCCTTCAACGTGCTCCCCCTCGCGGGCAAGATCGTGGACGACGGCCGCTTCGAGACCGACGAGGAGCAGAAGCTCCGCAACGAGTCGCGGAAGATCCTCGAAATCCCCGGCCTCAAGGTCTCCGGCACCTGCGTCCGCGTCCCGGTCTTCTCCGGCCACTCCCTCCAGGTCAACGCCCGCTTCGCCCGGCCGATCACCGTCGAGCGCGCCTACGAGCTGCTGGCGGACGCCCCTGGCGTCGAGCTCTCCGAGATCCCCACCCCGCTGCAGGCCGCCGGCCAGGACCCGAGCTATGTCGGCCGCATCCGCCTGGACGAGACCGTCGAGCACGGCCTCGCCCTCTTCCTCTCCAACGACAACCTCCGCAAGGGCGCGGCCCTGAACGCCGTCCAGATCGCCGAACTGGTCGCCGTCGAACTCTCGCGCTGACGCCGGTCGGCCGGACCGTACGTGTGTGACCCCTTGCGCGAGGGGTACTGCGAAAGGCCTGGAGCAGCCGGGCCGCTTTCCGCGCCTCCCGGCCGCATCGCGCGACAGCCGAGGTGAGGCCCTCATGACCCGTCACAAGAAGGACTCGTCGCATCGTCTTGCCCGCGCCCTGGGATGGTTCAGCGCCTCCCTCGGGCTGGCGCAGATCACCGCGCCGCATGCCGTCAGCGGGTTCAGCGGAGTCGATGACTCCGCCCTGGCCCGGACCCTGGTGCCGCTTGTCGGCGTGCGCGAGCTGGGCCACGCCGCGCTCCTGCTGGGCACTCGCAGGCCCGGGCCGTGGACGTGGACCCGGGTCGCCGGAGACGCACTCGACCTGACGCTGCTGGTGCGCGCCCGCCGTAACCGCACCGGCCTCAGGCAGCTCCGCGTCACGGCCGCCACGGCTGCCGTCGCCGGGATTACCGCGGTCGACCTCTACGTGGCGGTCCGGTCGGTCCCGCGGAGCGGTGGGAGGGGGAGGGACGGCATGCATGCCGCCGCGTCCATCACGGTCAAACGGCCGCGGAACGAGGTTTACCGGTACTGGCGCTCCCTCGAAAACCTGCCCGCCTTCATGCAGCACCTGGAAGCTGTGCGGACGGACGGTGATGGGCACTCGCACTGGATCGCCAAAGCCCCGGTGAAGAAGAAGGTCGAGTGGGACGCCGAGGTGGTCGAGGACCGTCCGGGCGAGCTGATCGCCTGGTCCTCGCTCAAGGGCGCGGATGTGGGCAACGCGGGCTCGGTCCGCTTCCGTGACGCACCGGGCGGCCGGGGCACCGAAGTGTGGGTGGAACTCCACTTCAGCCCGCCGGGTGGCTACGCCGGAGCGGCCGTCGCCAAACTCTTCGGCGAGCACCCCCAGCAGCAGGTACGCGACGATCTGCGCCGCTTCAAGCAGGTCATGGAAGTCGGCGAGGTGGTCCGCTCCGAGGGCAGCCCCGAGGGCCCGCACGCATGGCGGCTGGCCAAGCAGCACCCGGCGAAGCCGTACGGCAAGAAGGTCTAACACGCCCCGGACAGCGGCCCGGAGAACGGAGAACACACGAAACGCCACGCCGAGAACCCGAAACGCCGGAGAGGAAGCATCGTGAAAGCCAACTGCTGGATGGGCCGCAACTCCGTCGAAGTGCAGACGGTGCCCGATCCCCAGATCCTCAACGCCCATGACGCCATCGTCAAGATCACGTCGACCGCCATCTGCGGCTCCGACCTGCATCTGTACGACGGCTACATCCCGACCATGGTGGAGGGCGACATCCTGGGCCACGAGTTCATGGGGGAGATCGTCGAGACCGGCCCCGACGTGAGGACTCTCAGGACCGGCGACCGGGTGGTCGTCCCCTTCCCGATCGCCTGCGGTCACTGCACCGCCTGCGAGCACCGGATGTACTCGGTCTGCGAGAACTCCAACCCCAACGCCGGCCTGGCGGAGAAGTTGATGGGGTACTCACCGGCGGGGATCTTCGGTTACTCCCACATGCTCGGCGGCTATCCGGGCGGTCAGGCGGAATACGCGCGGGTGCCGTTCGCCGACGTCGGACCCATCAAGATCGAGGACGACCTCCCGGACGACCAGGTGCTCTTCCTCTCCGACATCCTGCCCACCGGCTACATGGGGGCGGAGATGTGCGACATCGAGCCGGGCGACACCGTCGCGGTGTGGGGCGCGGGGCCGGTCGGCCAGTTCGCGATCGCCAGCGCCTACCTGCTGGGAGCCGATCGTGTGATCGCGATCGACCGCTTCCCCTACCGGCTGCGGACAGCGCGGGACAAAGCCGGGGCCGAGACCATCGACTACGAGGAGACGGACGTCCTGGACACCCTCAAGGAGATGACCGCCGGACGTGGCCCGGACGCGTGTATCGACGCGGTCGGCATGGAAGCCCATCACCCCACCCCGGCCATCCACGCCTACGACCGCGTCAAGCAGGCGAGCCGACTGGAGACCGAGCGGCCGCACGCCCTGCGCGAGTCGATCCTGGCCTGCCGCAACGGCGGCACCGTATCCGTCATCGGCGTCTACGCAGGACTGCTCGACAAGTTCCCCATGGGATCACTCATGAACCGGTCGCTGACCCTCAAGACCGGTCAGTGCCATGTCCAGCGGTATCTGCAGCCCCTCCTGGAACGGATCAGGAACAAGGAGATCGACCCCAGTTTCGTCATCTCCCACCACCTGCGGCTCGACGAGGCACCACACGGCTACGAGATCTTCAAGCACAAGCAGGACGAGTGCAACAAGGTCGTCCTGTCGGCCGCCTAGGTTCTTCCGTGCGCCGGACCGGGTCGGCAATTGACGCACAGCTCGGTGTGGGGCAGCGCCATCAACCGCTCCCTGCCGATCGGTGTGCCGCAGGACGTACAGATCCCGAAGGTGCCGTTGTCCAGACGGCCGATCGCGGCAAGGGTCTGTTCCAGCAAGGAGCGCGCTTCCTCGGTGCGGGCGTGCTCCTCCTCGAGCGACGTGGTTTTCGCGCCGGAGTCGGCGGCATCGAGGTCGCATTCGGCCCGTAGGTCCGCGGCTGACGACTCTGCGGCGGCGATCCGCTCCCGCCACAGTTCGGCTCGCGCGGCCAGGTCATGGCGGAGGGCATCTCGGTCGTCCTGGGACGGGAAGTCATTGCTCATCGGACGCTCCCTGTGCTCCCCTCGCTGAGCCTGCGCCCGTCGGTGGTGGATTGCGCTGGAAGGTCGCGTACAGCAGCCACAGCGAGGGGACGAGGACCAGCGAGCCCACGCCCAGGGCGATCAGGCAGGCCGCCAGCACGCTGTCGTACGAGGCCGATTCGGCCACTGTGGTGGCGGGCACGAGCATGTACGGGTACTGGCGAGGCCCCAGGCCCACAGGATCGCCGCCACCGCGAGCGCTGCGGCCGCCCGCGCGATGACGTAACGCCGTCCTGCCATCAGCGCCAGCCCCAGCAGGCCCGCAACGGCGCTGAGGATGACCAGCGGAAGCGCGCGATGGGTGAGGCCGTGAAAGAGAAGCGGCGCGTCCCGGTGCAGAACCGCGATGCCGGCGAGTGCCACGAGGCCGCTCAGCAGTCCGCTGGCCACCGCCCTGCGGCGGAAGCCCGCCAGCAGTTCGGCGTTGCCCGCGCGGGCGGCGGGCAGCCGACAGATCCCCCGGCGACGCCGCTGCGACCACCAGGCGCCGCGCCAGCCCCGGGAACGGGAAGCTACCGGACAGGTCCACGAACGGCTCCTAAGGCCAAGGCATGCGATGAGTACCCCCAACATATCGGTACGAAACCGGCACTGTAGTGGATCAGTGCCGCGCGCCCACAGCCGACAGGGAGTTATCCACAGGGTTTATCCACAAGCCCTACCCAAGGCCACGCCCGGCGGCCACAGTGGGGCATGACACGGGAGAGCGAAGTACTGCGGGCCATCCGTGCCCAGGCCGCCTGCCAGGACGGCGTGGTGACATCGACCCAGTTGCAGACAGCCGGAACCGAACCGGCCTACTTGCGGCGGATAGTGCGCGCAGGACGCTGGGTGCCGCTCGCGCGGGGCAGCTACTGGGTGACCGTGGCCCCTGACGGGCCGTCACTCCGGACGCGGGTACGCGCGGTGATGCTGTCGTATGGATCACGGGTCGTGGCCGTCCACGAGACCGCTGCTCGGCTGTACGGCATCGAGGGCCTGCCCAAGGACGACGGCATCCTGCAGCTGGCCGTCCTCACGGGTCACAGCATGCGCGGCCGTCCAGGCGTGGCCATCAGCCGCCTCGACCTCCCGCCCGAGGCGTACCACGTGGTGAACGGAATCCGGTTGACCACCCCCGCACGGACCTGCGCCGACCTGCTGTGGCGCATGGACCGGCCCCACGCGGTGAGCATGCTGGACTCGGCCCTGCACAAGGGGGTGCTGGGCCCCGGCGACCGCTCCGCAGTGGCCGCCCAGCTGTGGAATCGCCCCAATGCGGAGCAAGCCCGCTCCTGGCTCGACCTGGCCGACCCCCGGGCCGAGTCACCCCTGGAGACCCGGGTGCGGCTGGCCTGCCTGGACGATGGCCTGCCCAGCCCCGTCCTGCAGTGGCGCATCCCCGACCCGCACCAGCGGAGCGACTGGCGCATCGACCTGGGCTGGCCCGCCCAACTGGTCGGCCTGGAGGCCGACGGCCGCGAGGAGCACGACAAGCCCGAGGCCCTCCACCGGGACCGCTTCCGCCAGAACCGCCTGGTGACCCTGGTGCCCGGCCTGACCCTGCTCCGCGTCACCTGGGCCGACACCTACGCCCCGGGCCCGTTCCTGAGTCGCCTCCGCGAGGCGCTGGGCCGGCGTTGATCGCCGAAATGACGGGGCCCTTGTGACCACTCTGAAACGATTCAGATGGTCATAAGGCCCCCGTCATTTCAGGCGACGCGGAAGCCGTCGCCCTTCAGGGCGCTGATGAAGGGGGTCCAGGAGTGTGCCGGGATGATGAGTGCGGGCCCGTGCGGGGCGGCCTTGCTGTCGCGTACGGGGACGAGGCCGGGTATGCCGTCGGCGACCTCGACGCAGTTGCCGCCGTTTTCGGCGCTGTAGCTGCTCTTGCGCCAGGCCGCGCTGGCCAGGCTGGCTGCGATGCTCATGGGGTCAGAGATCCTTCATGACTGAGGCGATCAGATCGGCCGACGCCTCCGGCGGCAGGGCGATGGCCCTGAGCAGATCATAGGCACGATGAGCTGACGATACGACCTCCGGTTCGGCGCGCAACTGGCCCTCGTAGTAGCCCTCCACGTAGATGACATCCGGTCCTTCAGTGAAGGACAGCGTCGCGAACGCTCCGGCGAGCGCCGGATGGCTCCGCACAGCGGCGGGAACCACCTGAACCAAGCTCCGGGGAACCTCGGATGCTTCCAGCAACCGGGCCAACTGCGCCCGCATGACGGCTGGGCCGCCGATGTTCCGCCGGATCGCGGTCTCGTCCAGGACCACCCAGAGCCGGGGCGGCTCGTCGCGGTCGAGGATGTGCTGCCTGTGCATGCGCGCAGCGATCAGTTCCTCAAGCTTGGGCCGGTCTGGCCGATTGCCGCCCAGGACAGCCCGCGCGTACTCCTCGGTCTGGAGAAGCCCCGGCACAATTTGCAACTCGAACGACCTGATAGCGACGGCCTGTTGTTCCAGATCCACGAACGGTCGGAACCAGGCCGGGAACGCGTTCCGGATCACGACCGGCCACAGCCGTGCGAAGAAGCCGTCCGCGCCAAGCGCGCCGTCGAACGCCTCCGCCAGGTCCTCCTTGGGCACGCGCACCGCCGATTCAATCTTGCTGACCAGCGACGGCGCGCAGTGCACGCGCTTCGCGAGTTGCGTCTGCGACAATCCTGCTCCCTCGCGCCGGAGGCGCAGTTCCGCGCCGAAGAAGGCGAGGGTCGATGCCTTGGGGTCGGAAAACGGCTCAAGGTCGAATTCTGCGGCCACAGTTGTCCTCCAGGGCTTGACAAGCGCTCCGTCTCAGCTTTCCCTCTGGCCACCGTAGCTCCGCACAGCGACCATGGGTATACACAGAGTGAAAACTATCCGAAGGAGAGCCTGCGATGCCCTACGCGACAGACGCCCGCCGCATCGGCGACCACGTGGCCGCGGAACTACAACTCACCTTCGCCGAGGCCGGGTTCTGGCTGGAGGCCCGGGGTGCCGTCCCGATCTCCGTCCGGGCGTACGTGGACATCGCGCCGATCCCCGCCGAGGTGGCCGCCCGCCTGATCGAGCGCGTACGGGAATGGGCGGCCCGGTGAGCACCGAAGGCACCAAAGGCACCGAAGGCAGCGAGGGCACTCCGGCGGAGACCCCGCGCGGGCCGCGGGTGGGGGCGTTGGCGCGGGATATCGGCCGGGACAAGGTGGGGGTGGTGATGGCCATCCTGGGTGACCGGATCTTCCTCCGGCCGCTCGGGGGCGGTCGGGAGTGGGAGACGGCCATGGACGGCGTGCGGGCGCTGAGACCCCGGGAGGAGCTGAGCGTGCGGCTCGCCGTGGCCAACGCCCGCAGCCGGAACCCGATCCGGTGAGGCCGGTCAGGCCTCGACTTGGGCGGCGGCGACCAGGGCGAAGGCGGTGGCGCCGTCCAGCGACTCGCGGAGAATGTCGGCGTGCCCGGCGTGGCGGGCGGTCTCCTCGATCATGTGCAGGAGGATCCACCGGGCGCTGACCTTCATGCCCGGCGGGAACCACGGGGCCTCGGGCAGGGCCACGACTCCTTCGAGGTCGGGCAGTGCGTTGACGGCTTCCTCCGTCGCCCGGGCGACCTGCTCGTACCGGTCCAGGGTGCTCGCCACCGTCTCGCCGTCGAGCAGCTGGAAGCCGCTGACGTAATCCGCCTCGCTCCCCGCGAACTCGGGGCGGCCCATGAGGATGGACTGTACCCAGACCTCTTCGGTCCGGGCGACGTGCTTGAGCAGCCCGGCGAGCGAGAGTTCGCCGGCGCTCGGCCTGGAGGTGGCCTGCTCGTCGGTGAGCCCGAGCACGGCCCGCCGCAGGCCGCCGCGCTGGGCGTCCAGGAAGGTGAGGAGGGCGTCGCGCTCGTTGGTCTCGGCTCGTACCAGTGTGGGCATGGTGACTACCTCTCGGCTTGCGGGCCTGTGCTGCCCGGTCTCGATACCTCGACGATATGAGCCCTTGCGGTCAGCTTCTGTCCGCGTTGCCTTCCGCGTTTCGTACGGCGTACGCGTAGCCGCCCGCCGCGCCTTCGCTGGGGGTGAGGTCGATGGAGAGTCCGCCGCTCCCGGCGGTCAGCGGGATGGTCCACTGCTTCGGTGACGTCTCGCACGGCACGGTCCGCTTCGCCTTCGCCGCGCCCGACGACACCTTGACGGTGAGGGTGCCCGATCCGGCGCAGGCGACCTCGACGTCGAGGTGCTGGCCGCGCTTGATGCTGCCGTCGTTCTCGTCGTAGCGCGGCTCGGACAGCCCGTCGCTGGACGCCAGCAGATAGGACCCGTTGCCCCAGCCGTTGGGCAGGAGCACCTTCTCCGCCGCCTTGCGCGGCAGCGCCTCCTGCGCCTGGGCGCCGGTGAGCAGTTGCACCGTACGTACGACGAAGCCGGCCGAGCTCTTGGTCTTCGCGCCCGCGCTCAGATAGACCCTCAGGTCCTTACTGTCCGCGACGGTGAAGATGACCGGCTGGAGCCCGGCCGAGTCGGGCCGGCAGTCCGCGGGCTCGCGCTTCGTGCGCGCGCCGGACTCGATGACCAGCGAAACCGGCCCGGCCCCGGAGCAGGAGACATCGACCTCGACGGCCTTGCCGGTCTTGACCGTGTCCGCGTATGAAGCGCCCCAGGTGCCGTTGTCACTCAGTACGCCGTAGACGCGGCCGAGTTCCTTGCCGGGCGGGTCGAAGAGGTCGCTGCCCTGGGCGAGCATCTCCTTGACCAGGCTGAGCTGCTGCTTCTCGGCGGTGGTCGAACCCTTCGTTTCTGTCGGCGCCCGCAATGCGGCGGCTGTGGCGCTCTCTTTGTGGCTCTTGTGGCCGGAGCTGCCGCCGGAGCACCCGGCGGCGCAGCCCAGAAGGCCGATGGTTACTGCGGCCGCGACGACGATCCGTGCGGTCCTCGCGATCCCCGTGTCTTCCATGCAGCGGATCTTTCCGCAGGCCGCTCGGCGTCAACCGGAGCTTGAGCAACATCAGAGGTTGAGTGCCACCGGGCCGTATTGCCGGGACCTTCCAGGCGGCAACCGCTTCGGATGCGGCAGACGGCGAGGCGTCGGCGCGTGAGGAGCGCCGGAGCGTCCGCGCGCGCCGGAATCCCATCGTCACGAGCTGGGCCGGGATGCGGCCGCGCGTAACGCTGGCACCGTCAGCGCGCCGCTGCCCAGTCGGCCACGGTCGTGACATCCGACTGGTGGGGTCTGGGTCGGCGTCCAGGCATCCGTCGGCCAGGACGGTGAGGCTGAAGTCCAGGTCGGCCGCTTGGCGCAAGGTGGACAACACGACGCCGCTCGTGGCGATGCCGGTGAGGACGAGGTGATCGATGTCGCCGGCCCGCAGAACCATGTCGAGGTCGCTGCCGGCGAAGGCGCTGACGCGTCGCTTGGTGACGATGATGTCGCGGGGTTCGGGTGCCACGTCCGGATGGACCCGGGTGGCTTCGCCGCTGCCGGCCGCTCCCGCGGTGCGCCCGAGCATTGGACCGAACATCTTGTTGCGGGTGCTGACCTCCGGGTACCCCGGGCGGAACCCGACGCCCACGTAGATCACGGGAAGGCCGCCCGCCGGACAGCGCCGATTGCCTCGCGCAGGCGCGGCGCTGGCGTCCACACCCCGATTCCTGGGGGGTGAAGGCGAGTTCCCCCAAGACCGCGCCGCCCTCGCCGAGGCACTCAGCCACCAATTGCCGGCCGGCGCCTGGCCGGAGTTCGGCGAGCACCCGGTGCTGATGTTGTTGCGCGTCTCCGGCGACGAGCGGGTGGACAGCCAGCGCAGGCATGCCCTGCAGGAATTCAGCCGACAGGTGCTCGACCGGGACGAACCGAGGGCAACCGCATGAGCCCCAACGCACTTAGAGGCCGCCCCACCTATTCGCGCGGCCTCTTACCCCGCCGGGCGCTGACCCGGTACCTCGCGACGGCCTCGCGTGTCATGGCCGCCTGGCCACCCATACGGTCCTCGCGGTGCGGACGGTGAGGTCGTCGCGCCGCAGGATGCCGTCGGGCCCGTCGCTGTCGATGAGGGTGTCGAGCGTGGCCAGATCGTCGGCGCTCATCCGGCCGTCGAGGTTGGACCGGATGCGTCGCAGAGATGCCTGAGCGTAACGGCCGGTGGAGGCGGGAAGCGGCGGCGTCAGATCGGTGGCGAAGGGCCGCTCGGCCTCGATGGTGAAGCCGGCCCGGGACAGACCTGAGCGCCAGTCGGAGCCGAGATGCGGTATGTCGGCGGCCCGTCCCTCGGCCAGGGCGGCATGGCAGCGCGCTTCGAGGCCGGGGCGGCCGATGCCGAGGTCGTCGGGCAGAAAGCGCGGGAAAGAGTCCATCTCGACCACAACCAGGAGCCCGCCGGGGTGGAGCGCGGCGAAGACCTCGGTGAGGATGCGATCGGGATCTGCCATGTGGTGGAGGGACAAGGACGCCCACACCAGGTCAACGGTGTCGATGGCCGGCCACGCCGCGTCCAGGTCCGCCTGGACGGTACGGACCCGGTCGGCCACGCCGAGAACGCGGGCTTTGCCCCTGAGGTGGTCCAGTAGTTGCGCGGATACGTCCAGGGCGATCGCGTCGGCCCGCTCGAAGCGCTCGAGCAGAGCGAAGGCGCCGGTACCGGTTCCGCTACCCAGGTCGAGGATCCGGCGGGGGAGCGGATCGGTAGCCAGCTCTTGGATCCAGGCGGTCACTTCTGACAGGTACGAGTGCATTACCTCGGCGTCGAGGTCCAGGAGCTCGGCCATGGCCGCCTCGTCGGTCTCGGCTGCGGGGTGGTGCTGCTGGTGCTGGCCGTGATGGTGGTGAATGTTTCCCATGGCTCCACGCTACGTGCTGCTTGCGCCGCTGGCATAGGATCTTGCGCATGACGCAAGACAGCGATCTCGACGGTCTGGTCCGCAAGCGGATCAGGGGGCTGCGGGTGGCCCTGGGCTGGTCGCTCGACGATCTGGCTGCCCGCTGCTACCTGAGTCCATCCACCCTGAGCCGTATCGAGACGGGCCACCGGCGGATCAGCCTCGACCAGCTGAGCTCGATCGCCCGGGCCCTGAGGACCACCCTCGACCAGCTGGTGGAGTCCGTCGCCGACGACGACGTGGTGATCAGGCCGCAGCACGATGCGGTGCGGGGGATGACCTCCTGGATACTGAGCCGTGAGCCCGGGCCGCACGGCGTAACCGTGTGCAAGATGCGTGTCACCAACCTGGAACCCCGGCGCGGCAGCGACGAGCTGAAAGTCCATCCCGGCAAGGACTGGGTCACCGTCTTGTCGGGAACCCTTGTGCTGCTGCTGGGAGAGCGGACCATCCTGGTCGAGGCCGGCGAGGCGGCGGAGTTCTCCACCATGATTCCCCACGCCTTCGGGGCCCACGGCGGTCCGGCGGAGATCCTGTGCATCTTCGACCACGACGGACAGCGCACCCATCTGCGGCCGCTGCCATGACGTCGGCCACCGGGTTCGCCTTCCTGGCTTGGCAGGCGAGGCGGTATTCGTCGGCCTCGCGGATGAGTTCCTGGGAGCGGAGTCGGTGCGTCTCTATGTGCATGCCGCTCGCTCCTACTGCTGGAGCTCCAGCACGTCGGCGACCACGCAGCTGATGTTGTCGGGGCCGCCGGAGCGGTTCGCCAGGGCGATGAGTTCGCGCACCGCCTGCTCGGGTTCGGTGATCGTGGAGATCACCTGGTGTACCTCTTCGCCTGGCACGACGGTGGACAGGCCGTCGGAGCAGAGCAGGAGCGGTCTCCGGGCTGGGCGTCGTGCAGGCGCGTGTCGGGGGTGACCTCGGTTCCTCCGGCCAGGGCTCGCTTCAGTAGCGATCGTTGGGGGTGGGAGGTGGCTTCTTCCGGGCTGATGCGTCCTGCGTCGACCATGGACTGCACCAGAGTGTGGTCGTGGGTGATCTAGAAGAGTTCGCCGTCGCGCAGGAGGTACGCGCGTGAGTCGCCGATGTGGACGAGGGCCAGCTGGGATCCGGTCCAGAGCATCGCGGTGAGCGTGGTGCCTACTTCCTGTGGCGAGGGGTCGGATTCGGCGATGCCGTGCACGGCCTGATTGGCCTGTTCGATGGCGTCTTCGAGGGCGTTGAGGAGGTTGCCTGACGGGATGCTGTCGGTTTCGAGGCGCTTGAGCACATCGATGGCGGCTGCGCCGGCGGGGGCTCCGCTACCTCCGAAGCCGTCGGCGACGGCGAGCAGGCGGGATCCGGCGTAGGCCGTGTCCTGGTTGCTTTCGCGGACCAGGCCGGTGTCGGACAGACCTGCGTGCTCGGATTTCAACGGGTTGCACCTCATCCGCGACCTGATGTCGTTCAACGCCACCGTCATCCTCATCGGCGTCGACATCCCCGGCTCGGGCCTTCTGCGCGAAGGACGGCCCGACCCCCGCACGGGCCAGTGGACTCTGCCCGGCGCCCGGCGTGGCCGCAGCGACCAGGCCGCCACCCAGACCGAACGCCGCTTCGACCTGGTCGACCTCGACCCGTTCGCCTACGACACTCCCAAGGAGATCAACGCCTGGATCGAGCACCTGGCCGGCACCGAGGAACAACTCCGCCTCCTCGGGGCCCGGGACGGCATGCTCACCGACGGCGACATGCCCGAATACCTCTTCCGCCGCACCGGAGGCATCGTCGGTCTGCTGCGGCGACTCGTCCAGGACGGCTGCACCCGAGCTATGGAGACCGGCCAGGAGGAGCTGACCATCCCGCTCCTCGACGAGATCACCATCAACCTCGGCAACCTTCTCGACCGCGACCCGCAGGCCGGCGAGGTCCCCGCCGTCCCTGCGAAGCCCGCTCCGAAGCGCCGCCAGAAACCCCGCAACACCGTCTTCGACAACAAGGCCGCGGGAAAGTGACGGCTGTCCCATGTCTCCGCTCCGGCCTCTGCCCCGCAGCCTCGCCCCGCTACCGGATGAAAGCCTCGTCGGCTTTCTTCTCCGCCTGGCCCACCACAACAACGTCAGCCCCGGAACGATCGTCCGTCACACCGGGCTGAGCAGCCACTGGACCGGGCTGACCGAACATCTCTCCATCAGTCAGCAGTATCTTCAAACGCCTGAGCAGTCGGCTGAGTTCGTACGCACCACTCGACTCGGTGAGGACGAGGTCGCCAACCTCTTTCTCGCCCCGTTCGGCGCCCGCTTCGGACCGCTCGATGCAACGCTGATACGCCGGCCCCGGGGACCGATCCTCCACGGCAACCATGACGTGTTCCGGCGCTGGTCACGGTTCTGCCCCCACTGTCTGGCCGGCGACTCCGGCATCGAGCGCGCTCACGGAGGCAGCTGGAAACGCCTCTGGCGGCTCCCGCCGGTCTTCGCCTGCCCCGTCTACCGCTGCCTTCTCCGCCACAACTGCGCCAAGTGCGGTCACCTCGGACGCGCTCGCCCCGGTCTATGCGCACCTGCAGGAAGTCCAAGGGCCCGCGGGCGACAGAATGCGCAACTCTCCGAGGAACTCCCCGCCGCTGAGGTTCCTCCTCACCCACAGGACTCCCATCACGATCGAGGGAATCCACCAGTACGCGACAGCACGCGACCGCGAGTGGCGACCTGCGCCGCTTGGCGACTAGTTGTGCTGACCGGACAGGTTGATTGAGTTGTCGAAGCCGCGGTCGGCTGACGATCGCTTGACCTGTACCGAGGTTCAGGGGCGAGGGTTGAGGCATGAGTGAGGCAGATGAGCTGTTTGGTATCGCGGAGGTCTCGGCGTGGATCGGTCTGGAGCCCGACACGTTGCGGTACTTCGAACGTCAGGGGGTTGTACCGTCTCCACGGCGCGACAGTGCGGGGCGTCGCCAATACACGACGGCCGACGTCGAGCTGATCCGCATGCTGGTTCATCTCCGTGAGACGGGGATGCCACTGGCCGATATCGCGCAGTTCACAGGCGCCGACGACAAGGTGGCTGATCCGGCCAGGCTCCGAGTGGAGTTGCTGACGGCTCATCGCCGTCGCGTCCGCGATAGGCGCGAGGAGCTGGACCGTGCGCTCGATGTGATCACTCGGAAGATCGCGGACTTCAGTGATCGGATCACGAGTTCGGTGGACCTTCTCGACCGACCAGACTGCACGATTGCCTTCGGTGTCCAGGGTGAGGGGCCACCGCTGTTCCTCGTCGGCGCGCCGGCTGGGCGGGCCGGTTTCGCAGCGCTGGCGCATGAGCTTGCAGGCCGGTTTACCGTCGTCACCCACGATCCGCGTGGTATCGGTGCCAGCCGTGCGGTCCCAGGGATGGCTGCGCCCACGCCCGAGGTCCTTGCCGAGGACCTTGCTGCACTTGTCGACAGGTTCACCGGAGGGCCCGCCCTGTTTGTCGGTACCAGTGGTGGTGCCGTGACGCTGCTGGAGCTGGGCAAGCAGCATCCTGACGTGGTCGGCCGGGCCGTCTTGCATGAGCCGCCCCTTGTGTCCCTCCTGGATGACGCAGACCTGGCTGGCCGAGCCGCAGCAGCGTTCAAAGCTGCAGAGGCTGATCCTCAGCGGGCAGTGCAAGAGTTCTTTGACCTCAGCGGCGCTGCCCACCACACAGGACCAGATCAGACGCCTCCCGCCCATATGGCGCTACCCGAGCTACCGGTCGAGGAACTCGACAAGAACCGCTACTTCCTGGGGCGGATGGCCGGCCCCACGGTCTTCTACGTCCCCGACATCGAGGCCATCCGTCGCGTTTCGGTGACGCTGTGCGCTGGCTCGCTGAGCCATCACCAGATGGCGCGCCGGGCGACCCAAGCACTCGCTGAACTTCTGGAGCTACCTCTGATCGACATGCCCGGCAACCACCTCGGCGCAAGCGCCGAGCCGGCAGAGTTCGCCCACGTCCTCGGGCTCCTGCTCGAACCCTGAACACATCCCAGTGCCCCTCCGGGGCCGAACGGCCCAGGAGGGGCCTTGCCCTGTCGCACCGCAACGCCGCACTGACTCCGCGCCACCGCCTGAAGGTCGCACGACTCGTTGTCGAGGACGGGTGGCCTATCAGCGAGGTTGTCGCTCGGCTCCAGGTTTCCTGGCCTACCGTCCCTTCACGCGATTGATCAACGTCCCCGGTCAGTACAACTAGTGACAGATATCGCTGCGAAGTGACAGTTATCGCTGCGAGTCACACTCAGTCACACAACAGCAGCGAGACTTTTGCAAGCGGTGCGCTTGCAAAAGTTAGCAGTGGTGAGGCACTATCGAAGCATGGCTTCACTCAACGTCGGCAATCTTGGCGAGTACCTGCGGGAGCAGCGGCGCAGCGCGCAGCTGTCCTTGCGCCAGCTGGCGGAGGCCGCTGGGGTGTCGAACCCCTACCTCAGCCAGATCGAGCGCGGGCTGCGCAAACCCAGCGCCGACATCCTGCAGCAGCTGGCGAAAGCGCTGCGGATCTCCGCCGAGAGTCTCTATATACAGGCGGGGATTCTCGATGAGCGCGATCGGGACGGCATGGAAGTGCACAACGCCATCCTGACCGACCCGACGATAAACGAGCGGCAGAAGCAGGTGCTGCTGCAGATCTACGAGTCGTTCCGCAAGGAGAACGGCTCGGCGGAAGAAGGGCCGGCCAAGTCGGCGGTGCCGCGCAAGCGGGCGGCGAAGAAGGCGGCGAAGAAGGCGGTCGCCGTACTGAAGCCGAGGACGGCGGCGGAGAAGCATGACGGGGACGGCGAGGACGCCGCCACCGCGTAAGCGCAGTAGTAGGGCGTGCAGTAGTAGAGCGTGATTCGTAAAACGTAGACGAAACCTCCACCAACCCTCATACGGAGAACTGTCATGGCGATCGCCGAGGACATCGTGAAGACCCTCAAGGACCCGACCCCGATCTATTTCCTGGCCGGCAGCGCCGATCTGGCGGCGGAGAAACTGCGGGAGGTGCCGCCGCTGATCGACAAGCTCCGGGCCGAGGCTCCGGAGCGGTTCGAGAAGGTGCGGACCGCCGATCCGAAGGTCGTGCAGGAGAAGGTCACGGCACAGGCGAAGGATGCTCAGACCAAGGCGCAGGCGAAGGTGGCCGATCTGGTCGGGCTGATCGACACCGATCTGAAGAAGCTCCGCGACTCGGCGCAGGACTTTGCGCTTCAGCAGGTCGGCCGGGCGGCGGAGTACGCGGTGAAGGCGCGGGAGACGTACGACGAGTTGGCCGAGCGCGGCAAGGGCGCGGTTTCCACCTGGCGCGGCGAGACCGCCGACCAGGTGGAGGAGCTCGCCATCGCGATCGAGCCGGACTCGGAGCCGAAGCCGTCGCCCTCCGGGGCGCCGGCCTCCGAGGCGCCGGCCAGGCCGGTGCCCGCAGCCGAGAAGAAGATGCCGGCCCCGCCGGCGCGCAAGCCCGCCGCCAAGAAGCCGATGGGACCCAAGCTCGGCGAGTAGCAGCCGCGTAGCAGGACAGTAAAGGGCCGGGCACGCATCGCGTGTCCGGCCCGTTGTGCGGGTACGGTTGGCGGCACGGAGAGAGAAGGCGGTGGATGGCGTGTTGGTGCAGGGATTTTTCAGCATCCTGGGGCTGGTCTCGTGGGCGCTGTTCGTGTTCGCGCTGTTCGCGTTCGTCGACGCCGCGATCCGTCGCAAGGATGCCTACCGGGCGGCGGACAAGAACAACAAGGTCTTCTGGCTGATCATCCTCGGTATCGCGGCGGTCGTGATGAAGCTCTTCTCGATCATCTCGTTCCTGCCGATCCTCGGACTGATCGCCGTGATCGTCTACACGGTGGACGTCCGGCCCGCCCTCAAGCAGGTCTCCGGTGGGAGCGGCGGCGGACGCTGGGGTGGTGGCGGCGGCAGCAGCTCCGACGGGCCGTACGGCCCGTACAACCGCTAGCCACTGGCCGGGGCCAGGAGGCCGGCCCCGAGTCAGCCCCGGTCCAGCAGCACCAGGGCCACGTCGTCCGTCAGTTCTCCGGCGTTGAGTTCGCGCACTTCGGTCACCGCCGCGTCGAGGAGGTCCTCGCCGCGCAGCCCGGCCGCGAGCTGGGCGCTGATCAGCTGGACCATGCCGTCCTGACCGAGCCGCTGGTTGCCCTGGCCGATCCGGCCCTCTATCAGGCCGTCCGTGTAGAGCATGAGGGTCCACACCTCGCCGAGTTCGACCCGCTCCGCTGCCCAGTCCGTCTCCGGGAGCAGGCCGAGGGCCGGGCCGCCGTGCTCGTACGGGAGCAGTTGCGGCACCCGTCCGGGCCCGGCGAGCAGGGGGGAGGGGTGGCCGGCGAGGTAGAGGTCGGCGGTGCGGCCGTCGGGCGCGATGTCGAGGGCGCAGAGGGTCGCGAAGATCTCGTCGTCCTGGCGTTCGTTCTCCAGGACCTGTTGCAGGGTGGCGAGGAGCGTGCCGCCGCTGAGGCCGGCGAGGGTCAGCGCGCGCCAGGCGATGCGGAGCTCGACGCCGAGGGCGGCCTCGTCGGGGCCGTGGCCGCAGACGTCGCCGATCATCGCGTGCACGGTGCCGTCGGGGGTTCGTACGGTGTCGTAGAAGTCTCCGCCGAGCAGCGCGCGGCTGCGGCCGGGGCGGTAGCGGGCGGCGAAGCGCAGGTCGGCGCCCTCGAGGAGGGGCCGGGGGAGGAGGCCGCGCTCCAGGCGGGAGTTCTCCTGGGCGAGCAGCCGGGCCTCGGTCAGCCGGCGCTGGACCAGGTCGGCCCGCTTGCGCTCCACCGCGTAGCGGATGGCGCGGGTGAGGTGCGAGGCCCGGAGTTCGTCGCGGTGCAGATAGTCCTGGGCCCCGACCCGTACGGCCTCGGCGGCGCGCTCGGTGTCGGCCTCGCTGGTCGTCACGAGCACGGCGGTGGCCGGCGCCAGCCGCAGCACCCGGCGTAGGCCCTCCAGCTCCGCCTCACCGGACAGGTCGAGAAGGATGCAGTGCACGTCGTCCCGCAGCAGCCGCTCAGCCTCGGTGAGATTGCGGGCCCGGCGGATCCGCACCCGGGTCCCCGAGGCATCCAGCAGGTCGGGGACGGTGAAGGCGCCCGTCGGGTCCTCGCCGATGACGAGCAGCGTCAGGGCAGGCGCGGCCGCAGGCCCCAGCCGGCCGTCGCCGGGCAGGGTCTCTTGGCGCTGGCTTGGCAGCATGGCTTGTTGCTGTTCGGTGTGCCGCTCGGTTGTGGGCATCGGGCGTGTCCTTCCCTCCCCCCGAGGTCCGGTGGTCGTCGGGCACTGAGAGGCGACCATAGCGCTAGCCCGCGACCCAGCGGGAGGCCCCGCAGGTAAACCACCGGTGTCATATGCGGACGCTAGCTGGGGATTTCGGTTCCGATGGGAGAATCCGGGCATGACCAACGTCACGCTCGTCCAGGGCGATATCACAGAGCAGGCCGTGGATGCGATCGTCAACGCCGCGAATTCTTCGCTTTTGGGCGGAAGTGGTGTCGATGGCGCCATTCACCGGCGCGGCGGCCCCGCGATTCTGGATGATTGCCGCAAATTGCGCGCCTCGCGGTACGGGGGCGGGCTGCCGACGGGGCAGGCCGTCGCCACGACGGCGGGGCGGTTGGCCGCGACCTGGGTCATCCACACCGTCGGGCCGGTGTGGTCGGCCGATGAGGACCGGTCGGAGCTTCTCGCTTCCTGCTACCGCGAGGCGCTGCGCGTGGCCGATGAGCTCGGGGCGCGCACGGTCGCCTTTCCGGCGATCTCGGCGGGGATCTACGGGTACCCCGTCGGGGACGTTGCGCGGATTGCGGTGCGGACGGTCCGCGAGGCGGGGGTCGGGGTGGGGGCCGAGGAGGTGCGGTTCGTGCTCTTTGACGCGGTGGCTTACGGGGCGTTTGCGGCGGCGGTGGCGAACGCGTAGCGCTGGGCCTTTCCCCTGTCCCGCCCCTTCCCGGCTGCGGCCCATATGGGGCTGGCGCCGAGTGGTGGGCTCTGCCCCGGGCCCCGGTTTTCATCTGCGGGCCGGTGGCCGGTTGTGGCCACCCTCCCCCATAGCCTTAAGGGCATGGGAGGTGCCCCCATCGCCCTGCGGCACGCCTGCCCACAACCAGGTGATATCTCAGCCCGTCCGGCGTTCGAGGACCGGGGGCTGGGGCGGAGCCCCAGTGTCGGGAAGGGGCGGGGAGGGGAAAGCGCCGCAGGCGCCGGCCCCGCACCTTCCTCAGCCGCGCCGCCCCGGCGCCAGGGCTGCCCAGCGTACGGTCACCTCGCCCTGGCGCCAGCGCGTGGGGTTGTCGGTCACCGGCCAGCCGCTGTCGGCAAGGCTGCGCACGGCGCGGATCCAGCGCTGACGGGCCCCGAGGGGTGCGAAGGGTGCGGCGGCGGCCCAGGCTCGGTCGAAGTCGGCCAGGAAGGAGTGCACGGGCTCCCCGGGGACATTGCGGTGGATGAGCGCCTTGGGGAGGCGTTCGGCCAGGTCGGACGGCCGGGAGAGGGTCGCGAGCCGGGCGGCGAAGGTCACGGTGCGGGGTCCGTCTGGGCCGAGGGCGACCCAGACGTGGCGGCGGCCGATCTCGTCGCAGGTGCCTTCGACCAGGAGCCCGCCCGGTGCCAGGCGGGACCGGAGCCGGTCCCAGACGGCGCCGACCTGGTCCTCGTCGTACTGCCGGAGTACGTTTGCGGCGCGGATGAGCACGGGCCGGCGGCCGGCGGGCAGCGGCACCTCGAAGCCGCCGTGCGCGAACGTGAGCCCTTGGCGGGCGTACGGCTCGGCGGCGGCCACGCGGGAGGGGTCGATCTCGATGCCGACGACCTCGGTGTCGGGGCGTACGGCCCGCAGCCGGGTGAGCAGCTCCACGGCCGTCCACGGCGCGGCGCCGTATCCGAGGTCGACGGCGACGGGGTCCGCGCAGCGGCGTAGCGCGGCGCCGTGGGTGGCGGCGATCCAGCGGTCCATCCGGCGCAGCCGGTTCGGGTTGGTGGTGCCCCGGGTCACCGAGCCGACCGGGCGTGCTGCCGGAATACGGCGCGGGGGCGGGGGCATGGGCCGATTTTCGCACCCCGCGCGATCCGCCCGCTCCGCGAGGGTCATGCTTTGGTAAAGCGGAAATGGCAACGGGGTGCCAGCGGTTGTACCCGTTCAGGGCATTCGTGCGACGGTGAAGCCGGACCCGAACGGAACGCGAAGGCGAAGGAGGGCACGCCACGTGAGCCAGCATCCGGCGGCCGACAAGGCCGGGGCCACGGCTGGTGCCACGGCCAATGCCAAGGTCAAGGGCAAGGCCAAGGCCCGGTTCGGCCAGCGACTTCGCTGGGGCGCCACGGGCGGTCGCGGCCCGCGCAGAGTCGCGATGCTGAGCGTGCACACCTCACCGCTGCATCAGCCGGGCACCGGCGACGCCGGCGGGATGAACGTATACATCGTCGAGCTGGCGAAACGTCTCGCCGAGATCAACATCGAGGTCGAGATCTTCACCCGCGCCACCACCGGCGCCGTCCCGCCCACGGTCGAGCTCGCCCCCGGCGTCCTCGTACGGCATGTGGACGCGGGCCCTTACGAGGGCCTCGCGAAGGAGGACCTGCCCGCGCAGCTGTGCGCCTTCACCCACGGTGTGGTGCAGACCGAGGCGAGTCACGGGCAGGGCCACTACGACCTGGTGCACTCGCACTACTGGCTCTCCGGCCAGGTCGGCTGGCTCGCCGCCGAACGCTGGGGCGTGCCGCTGGTGCACACGATGCACACGATGGCCAAGGTCAAGAACGCCGCTCTCGCCGAGGGCGACACCTCGGAGCCCGCCGCCCGCGTCATCGGCGAGACGCAGATAGTCGGTGCCGCGGACCGGCTCATCGCCAACACCGCCGAGGAGGCCGACGAGCTTGTGCGTCACTACGACGCCGACCTGGCCAGGACCGCCGTTGTCCACCCCGGCGTCAACCTCGACCGGTTCTGCCCGGCCGAAGGCGGCCGGGCCGCCGCCCGTGCCCGCCTCGGCCTGCCCCAGCACGCCGTGATCCCGCTCTTCGCGGGCCGCATCCAGCCGCTCAAGGCCCCGGACATACTGCTCCGCGCGGTCGCCGTGCTGCTCGACGAGGACCCCTCCCTGCGCGAGCGGATCTGCGTCCCCGTCGTCGGCGGCCCCAGCGGCAGCGGCCTCGCCAAGCCGGAGCGGCTGCAGAAGCTCGCCGCCCGCCTCGGCGTCGCCGATGTCGTACGATTCCAGCCGCCGGTCTGCCAGGAGGAGCTCGCCGACTGGTACCGGGCGGCGTCCGTGCTGGTCATGCCCTCCTACAGTGAGTCCTTCGGGCTCGTCGCCATCGAGGCTCAGGCCTGCGGCACCCCGGTCGTCGCCGCCGCGGTCGGCGGCCTGCCGGTCGCCGTCCTGGACAACCGGACCGGCTTCCTCGTACCCGGCCACGATCCGGCCGACTACGCCCGCCTCCTGCGCCGCTTCATCGACGAACCCCGGCTCGGCGAGGAATTCGGAGCCGCCGCGGCCCGCCATGCCCAGGACTTCGGCTGGGCCGGTGCGGCCGCCGCCACCGCCGAGGTCTACACCGCTGCCACGCAGGAGCGCCGGCGTCGCCTACGATCGCCCCATGGGTGACTCCACGGGTGGTGACGCCGCCGAAGCACGCAAGGTCGTCGAGGACACGCTGAAGGACGCGGAGCTGGAGTGGGAATCCCCCCAGCCCGGCACATACGTCGTCACGCTCCCCGGCACCCGCAAGCTGTCCACCACCTGCTCGCTGATCGTCGGCAGGCACACTCTCTCCGTCAACGCCTTCGTCGTCCGGCATCCCGACGAGAATCACGACGCCGTCCACCGCTGGCTGTTGGAGCGCAACACCCGTCTCTATGGGGTGGCTTACGCCATCGACCGCCTCGGGGACGTCTATCTGGTCGGCCGGCTGCCGCTCGCCGCCGTCACCCCGCAGGAGCTGGACCGGCTGCTCGGCGCCGTCCTGGAGAACGCGGACGGCAGCTTCAACACCCTGCTGGAGCTGGGTTTCGCCTCCTCCATCCGCAAGGAGTACGCATGGCGCGTCTCGCGCGGGGAGTCCACCCGCAATCTGGAGGCGTTCACACACCTCACCGGGGACGACCGGCCCGCCAACTGACGGGCCGGGCTGCCGCTCGCACTCCGGGAGCGCCCGCCGCAAGGGTACCCGTCACGGCGCGGTGAAGAGCTCCGGAAAGCCCGGCGCCAGCCACGGTTTGCGGCCCCACGCCAGGACCTTGCCCCGGACCATGGCCCCGGCGGCGGTACGGCGCCCCAGTGCGACCAGGAGGAATGTGACCGGCTCCATCGCGATCGTGCAGTCGGGGCGGCGTGGCAGTTCGGAGGTCACCGTGACCGCGCCGTCCGCAAAGGTCACCGCGAAGGAGGAACCGCTCGCCGCGCCGCGCAACCGCAGTTCGTAGCAAGCGTTGTGGCTCGTGGCACGGGCGCTCAGCACGCGCGGCATCGCAAGCCGGAGGAAGGGCAGTGTCATACCGGCGAAATCGCGTTCGATCATGTGGGGCCGACGCAGGGCCACGGCGATGTCGTAGCCGTGGCCGAGCATATGAGTGAGCAGATACGACCCGAGGGTGGCCAGATCCATCGGGCCAAGGGGGGTCACCGCCCCTTCGCCCGGCGAACGCTGCTCGGCCGCCGCCGTAAAGGCTCGCGCGTGCCGCACGATCCCCTCGGCCAGCACGCCCGGCGTACGTTCGGGAAATGCCTCCAGCGACGCGGTGTTGGCCGCGGCCAGACTTCCCGGGGGTGCCGTCCCCGTACGCCCGCGCATGGCCGGCAGCCACATCGGCCATCAGTTCATTGGCCAGGAGGAGGTGCGCCGCGGCCTCCCCTACGGTCCACTCGGCGCCGGGGATGGGCACGGCAGGGTCCGGGCAGGCTCGCAGGAGCGCCGCTATGCGGTCGGCCACGGTGGCGATGGCCTCGGGCAATTGGGAACACACGGACACGGTCATGGACGAGAAGGCTGTACGAGGATGGCACGCATGTCCAGAGTCCAGCGTTCAGAGGGCGTGCCCAGGTTCGGACTGCGCGGCAGAGGAAGTGACCGGCTTCGGAATCCTGACCTCCGAGGCGGCCCGTTCCGGGAACGCCCGCATCAACAGCCAGAATCCGGCATGGGGACCGTGCCGACCACCGCGCACCCGGCGGTGCTCACGCCCGTGCGGTCGATGACGAAGCCACCGGCCAGCGGCTCGGCGAAGTTCGCGACCGGCCGACCAGGACAGCCCCGCGATCCCCTGGTAGCGGCCACGCAGCCCGAAGAGCGAAGCGAAGAGGCCCGCGTAGGAGGCGGACTAACCGCGCGCCCCGGTTGACCGGGGTCGAAAGCCACAGCCACCAGAAACCGGTCGGCAGCCCGGACACGGTTTCGCGTAAGGCACGGCGGAGATCAGGTACGGCGACTCCCGACATGTAATAGCCATGTAATGGCCACTAGCGGCTAGCGCAGATGGCATGGGTGCCCCGCGAGGGGCCATCGGTTTTCGATTAGGCTCGACGCCATGGCCGACGCACCGTACAAGCTCATCCTGCTCCGCCACGGCGAGAGCGAGTGGAACGCGAAGAACCTGTTCACCGGCTGGGTGGACGTCAACCTCAATGAAAAGGGCGAGAAGGAGGCAGTCCGCGGCGGAGAGCTCATCAAGGACGCAGGCCTGCTTCCGGACGTCGTCCACACCTCCCTCCAGAAGCGCGCCATCCGCACCGCGCAGCTCTCGCTGGAAGCCGCCGACCGCCACTGGATCCCGGTCCACCGCAGTTGGCGGCTGAACGAGCGGCACTACGGCGCGCTGCAGGGCAAGGACAAGGCGCAGACCCTCGCCGAATTCGGCGAGGAGCAGTTCATGCTCTGGCGCCGCTCCTACGACACCCCGCCGCCGCCGATCGAGGACGACAGCGAGTTCTCGCAGGCCAACGACCCGCGCTACGCCACCATCCCGCCGGAGCTGCGGCCGCGCACCGAGTGCCTCAAGGACGTCGTCGTCCGCATGCTCCCGTACTGGTACGACGACATCGTCCCGGACCTGCTGGCGGGCCGCACCGTGCTCGTCGCGGCCCACGGCAACAGCCTGCGCGCGCTGGTCAAGCACCTCGACGGCATCTCGGACGCCGACATCGCAGGCCTGAACATCCCCACCGGCATCCCGCTCTCGTACGAGCTGGACGCGGACTTCCGCCCGGTGCTGAAGGGCGGCACCTACCTGGACCCGGACGCCGCCGCGGCCGCCATCGAGGCCGTGAAGAACCAGGGCAAGAAGAAGTAGTTACGCCAAAAGGGCCCCCTACCAGCGGTTTTCTCGCTGGTAGGGGGCCCTTTCGGCTCTGGGGGCCGTGTCGAGGTTGGTTCAGAATCGTGCATATCATCCCGAGTCGTGCGCGATTTACTCATAATCTAATATATATGCGCATAATGCTTTCTTCGGAACGATGATCTCTGAGCGCGCGCTGCTCGGCGAGGAGCCCCTGGCCCGGCTGGGGCCGATGGGCCGGCACACCCCCGTCTTCCGCCGCGCGGGCCTGGCATCGATCCACCAGGGCGCCCCGGAAGCCCTGTGGCCACCCGGGGAGGCGGTCCTCGTCCCGCCGACCTCGCCCTACACCAGCGTCCTGTCCTCCGGGAAGTCCCACCTGGAACCGGTCATAGACACCTCCCCCGGCACCTGGCTCGACCAGGACCCGGCACGGGTGGAGAAGATCCATGACTACAGAATGCACTCCTGGATGTATGTGCCGATCCACGCGCGCGGCAGGATTCTGGGCGTGGCGGTCTTCGCCCGTACGGATTACCTGGTGCCGTTCGAGCAGGACGACCTGCTTCTGGCGGAGGAACTCGTCACGCGGGCCGCGCTGTCCTTGGACAACGCCAACCGGTACACCCGCGAACGCACCGCGGCCCTCGCCCTCCAGCGCAACCTGCTGCCCCAGCATCTGACGGGCGGGTCCGCGGTCGAGGTGGCCTCGCGCTACCTGCCGGCCGACATCCACCACGGCGCCGGCGGCGACTGGTTCGATGTGATCCCGCTGTCCGGGGCCCGGGTGGCGCTGGTCGTCGGCGACGTGGTCGGGCACGGCATCAACGCCGCGGCCACCATGGGCAGGCTCCGCACCGCCGTGCACACCCTCGCCGACATGGACCTGCCCCCCGACGAACTGCTCGCCCACCTCGACGACCTGGTCATCCGCCTCACCGAGGAGGACACTATGGGCCGAACAGGAACTGCCATCCGCGAACTGAGCAGGATCGGCGACACGATGCAGCCAGAGGGCCCGTCCGGCGCACCGGACGGGCCCTCTGCCATACGCGCACGACTCAGCCGGAGCAGCCTGCGCACTGGCATGACCCGCCGGACTGGCAGCCGCATCCGCAGCCCGATCCGCAGCCACACGCTCCGAGTAGGGGCATTTGCTTGCTGATCCTGACGATGGGCTGCGGGGCCCGGTCAGGTGAATTCTCGTTTCGGGCGCTCGTCGACGTGGGGGCTTCCGACATCATTACCCTCCTGGGCTGGGCGGCGATTATGGCTGCCTGCATGCCTACTACCCAGTGAACGCCGTCCCGCGCAGGCGCATCAACGGCGCATTGAAGCAAACGCGGCGCGGGCCGGGGCGGGCGAGCGCGGGGGCGACCGGGCCTACTTGCCCTCCGTCACCTCGGGGATCACCGTCGGAGCCGGGGTCAGCTCGTCCGCGTGCTCGCCGGTCACCAGGTACACCACGCGCTTGGCGACGGACACCGCGTGGTCCGCGAACCGCTCGTAGTAGCGGCCGACCAGCGTCACGTCGACCGCGGTCTCGATGCCGTGCTGCCAGCGGTCGTCCAGCAGATGCTGGAAGAGCGTGCGGTGCAGTTCGTCCATACGGTCGTCGTCGGACTCCAACTGGAGCGCGTCGTCGACGTCCTTGCTGACGATCACCTCCGCCGCCTTCGCCATCAGCCGCTGCGCCAGCTGCCCCATTTCCAGGATCGTGGCGTGCAGATCACCCGGCACGGCGGTCTGCGGGAACCGCAGCCGGGCCAGCTTGGCCACATGCCGGGCCAGGTCGCCGGAGCGCTCCAGGTCGGCGCTCATCCGGAGGGAGGTCACGACAATGCGCAGGTCGGTGGCGACCGGCTGCTGCCGGGCCAGCAGGTTGATCGCCCGGGCCTCCAGCTCGCGCTGCAGGTCGTCCACCTTCTCGTCGGCCGCGATCACGCTTTCCGCGATCTTCAGATCGGCGTCGAGCAGTGAGGTGGTGGCCCGCCCGATGGCAGAGCCCACGAGTCGGGCCATCTCGACCAGCCCTTCGCCGATCGAGTCGAGTTCCTCGTGGTATGCGTCCCGCATCGCGTTCCTTCCATCCGTTCATGCACGTCGTCCACAGACGTTTGCCCCTACGCTGCCACGCTTACGGGCGTACGCGTATCCTCCGGACATCCGGAGTGAACCACTACTGACACCACGGTGAACTCTTGGCAACGCCTGTTCGAGAAGACGCTCTCATGGCTGTGGGTCTGCGCAAACGTCCGCCTAACCTGAAGGCATGAACGTGAACGCGGCCGTCGCCGCAGCCAGTGCGATCGCCGGTCTCTGCACCGGTGTGATCGCTGTGCTCGCGTTCCGCTGGAGCGAGCGGGAGCAGGCCCGCCCCACTCGCGCGTCCATGCGGCCCGACGACGCTGTCGTGCTCCCGCCAGGGGTGGACACGGTGCTTTCCGTACTCAGCTCATCGGCGGTCGTCCTGGACGAGACCGACGCGGTGGTCAAGGCCAGCTCGGCGGCGTACGCCCTCGGCCTGGTACGAGGCGGCCACCTCGCCGTCGACCGGATGCTGCAGATGGCCCGCGAGACCCGGCGGGACGGCGAGATACGCCAGATAGAGCTGGACCTTCCACGCAGAGGCGCCAGCCGGGGCGAGGGCCTCGCGGTCTCGGCCAGAGTCGCGCCGCTGGGCTCGCGACTGGTGCTCCTGCTGGTGGAGGACCTGACCGAGGCGCGGCGCATCGAGGCGGTACGGCGTGACTTCGTCGCGAACGTCAGCCACGAGCTGAAGACCCCGGTCGGCGCGCTGTCGCTGCTCTCCGAAGCGGTGATGGACGCCAGCGACGACCCCGAGGCGGTCATCCGTTTCGCGGGCCGGATGCAGCACGAGGCAACCAGGCTCACCAGCCTCGTCCAGGAGATCATCGATCTCTCCCGGGTGCAGAACGACGACCCGCTGGACGACGCCGAGCCGGTCGAGGTCGACGACCTGGTCGCCGAGGCGGTCGACCGCTGCCGCCATCCGGCGAACGTCAAGCAGATCACCATGGCCACCGGCGGCGCCCCCGACCTCCACATCTGGGGCAACCGGGGCCAGCTCGCGGCCGCCCTCGGCAACCTGGTCGAGAACGCGGTCAACTACAGCCCGGTCCGTACCCGCGTAGGGATCGCGGGCCGCAGGATCGCCGCACCGGGTGGCGATCTGATCGAAATCTCCGTCACCGACCAGGGGATAGGGCTCTCCGAGAAGGACCGGGACCGCGTCTTCGAGCGGTTCTACCGGGTCGACCCGGCGCGTTCGCGCCAGACGGGCGGCACCGGGCTCGGCCTGTCCATCGTCAAGCACGTGGCCGCCTCGCACGGCGGGGAGGTCACGGTCTGGAGCGCCGAAGGCCAGGGCTCCACCTTCACGCTGCGGCTGCCGGAGGCCGGGATAGCCCGCGACCGCGCACTGGCGGCGGCCGGCGCCGCCGATTTCCACGATTCCGGCCTCGATTCCGGCCCTGATTCCGACTCCGCCGATACCGATACCGATCCCGATACCGATTCGCTCTACGAGACGTTCCCTGATCACATCCCTGCCCCGGAGGTCCTTCCGTGACCCGTGTACTCGTCGTCGAGGACGAAGAATCCTTCAGCGACGCGCTGTCGTACATGCTCCGCAAGGAGGGCTTCGAGGTCGGCATTGCCGCCACCGGGCCCGACGCGCTGGACGAGTTCGAACGCAATGGTGCCGACCTGGTACTGCTCGACCTGATGCTGCCGGGCCTGCCCGGCACGGAGGTCTGCCGTCAGCTGCGGCTGAAGTCCAATGTCCCGGTCATCATGGTGACCGCCAAGGACAGTGAGATCGACAAGGTCGTCGGCCTGGAAATAGGAGCCGACGACTACGTCACCAAGCCCTTCTCCTCCCGGGAACTGGTGGCCCGGATCAGGGCGGTGCTGCGCCGGCGCGGCGAACCCGAGGAGATCTCCCCGGCCGCCCTGGAAGCCGGCCCGGTCCGGATGGACGTCGACCGGCATGTCGTCACCGTCTCCGGCGGCAAGGTCGACCTCCCGCTCAAGGAATTCGACCTCCTGGAGATGCTGCTCCGCAACGCCGGGCGTGTCCTCACCCGTATGCAGCTCATCGACCGGGTCTGGGGCGCGGACTACGTCGGCGACACCAAGACCCTTGACGTCCACGTCAAGCGCCTCCGCGCCAAGATCGAGCCCGACCCGGGTGCGCCGCGCTATCTGGTTACGGTGCGTGGTCTGGGTTACAAGTTCGAGCCGTAAGCCGGGCTCCGCGCAGGACGGCCCCTCGGGGCTGGTCGGGCCGCTTCGCGCCATGGGCGTGAGGGGGTCCGATGGCGTTTTGCCGGGCCTGCGCCGTCGGCCGGGGAGGCCGGCCGTACGGTGCGGGCGTGGGCGGGGGAGAGCCGCGGGGCTCAGCTCTTTTTGGCGCCCGGGGTCTTGGAGGCGGAAGCGCCGGCCGATGCGGACTTCGAAGCGGACGCCGATGCGGAGGCGCTCGGCGAAGGCGTAACGCTAGGGCCGTACGAGGCGTAGTAGCCCGTGGCGGGCTGGACGGGGGTCGTGACGCTGACCGCGCCGGTTTGGCTGAGGTCGAAGACGACGGGCTGGAAGTCGCCGTCCTTGGTGGCCGCAGGGAGGTTCGGGAGGGTCGCGGCGGCGTTGCCCTTGCCGCCGATCAGCACCGATCCCTGGGCGGGGACGGTGATGGTCTGGCCGCCGTCCTTGTCGGAGAGCTTGGCCTGTGCGGAGCCGACCTGGATGGAGTCGATCGTCTGCTTCTGGCTGCCGTTGTTGTAGACGCGGGCGGAGACCGAGGCCGGTCCGGTGGCCTGGGTCTGCGGCGGGGTGAGGACCACGGCGTTCAGGATCTGGATGACGCCCACGGCGGCCCCGGCGGTGTCCGGCCTGACCTCCGTCGTCTGCGCCGAGTTTCCGGCGGCGCAGGCGGTGAGCGGGGCGAGAGAGAGCGCGAGGGCGGCGGCGAGGGCGCCGCGTCGAAGGCTGCGGCTCACGGCGGCGGCATCTCCTAGAGGGCAGGGGTGGGGGCACGGTATGTGACGTTGGACCAACTAACAGCGGGCTCAGGTTACCGAGCCGCTGTCGGCGCCCCGCACCCGGCCACCCCCTCGGCGGGACAGCCTCACCCACCTGGGGGCGTGCAACGGCGCACAAGGGCGCGCAATGCATTCCGGGATTGCTCCGAACGGTGCCGTGTGATTCCCGGCGGGGCCAGCAAGATCGATTTACCTGGTGTTCACCGGACCCGGCGCGGCGCCCAATTTAAAGTTGTACGAAAATCATCCCCCGTGCTGGTCCTTGGGTCGAACGGCGTAGCGAAGATGCACTCGTACGAGAGCGACAAATAGGGATGTTCCGCCCCTTCGTGGAAGGTGTCGCAATCGGTAACGGGGGCGTTTCAACCTCCCCGCATACCCGCTCCGACCTGCGGATACCGTTCTCCCGCCAATGGCTCCAGCACGTTCCGGCCGCACTTGTCAAGCCCTGAGATATGCTCTGACCTGCGAAAACGCCATTCAGATGAGGCCGTTCCCGTGTTACCCTGGATAGCCACGGAAGGGGTACCCGTACATGACGTTCAAGGTTGGCGACACCGTGGTCTATCCCCATCACGGGGCCGCGCTGATCGAGGCTATCGAAATCCGCCAGATCAAGGGCGTGGACAAGACCTATCTGGTGCTTAAGGTCGCTCAAGGCGACTTGACGGTGCGCGTTCCCGCGGACAATGCGGAGTTCGTAGGCGTGCGCGACGTGGTCGGTCAGGAAGGACTGGACCGGGTCTTCGAGGTGCTCCGCGCGCCATACACCGAAGAGCCGACCAACTGGTCCCGGCGCTACAAGGCAAATCTGGAGAAGCTCGCTTCCGGCGACGTCATCAAGGTCGCCGAAGTCGTTCGTGACCTGTGGCGTCGTGAGCGCGAGCGCGGGCTGTCGGCCGGCGAGAAGCGGATGCTCGCCAAGGCTCGTCAGATCCTGGTCAGCGAGCTCGCTCTCGCTGAGAACACCAACGAGGACAAGGCTGAGGCTCTGCTCGACGAGGTACTCGCTTCCTGAGCGCCCCTCGGGCCGTGCGATTCGATTCGATGTGATTCGATCGGGCCCTGTGATTCTGGCGATCTCGCAGGTCCTGAGATAATGATGCCGCGGTACCCGGTGCCACACCGGGTGCTGCGGCATGTCTGCTTCCGGTATCCCGTATCCCGCGGGTCGGTAGGGAATACTGGTGTTGGTCATGCGGTGCTCGGTCAGCCGCCGTCGCGGGGTTCACGGAAGGGGTCCCGCGAAGGTGTCGTGCCCGGCACGTTGAGGCGATACCCATTTCGGCCAAGGATGCAAACCTGACTTCTTCCCCCCTGTCCGCGAAGCGAACGGTCGCGGCAGTCATTCCCGCCGCCGGACGAGGAGTCCGGCTCGGCCCAGGGGCACCCAAGGCGATGCGCGCTCTGGGCGGCGTCCCGATGCTGGTGCACGCCGTACGAGCCATGATCCACGCCCGCTCCGTCTCGCTCGTCGTCGTGGTCGCTCCGGCCGACGCAGTCGCCGATGTCCGGTCACTGCTCGGCAATCACGGGCTCCCCGAGGCCAAGGACATCCTGATAGTCGCGGGCGGCGACACCCGCCAGGAGTCGGTGCGGCTCGGGCTCGCCGCCCTGCCGGAGGACGTCGATGTCGTCCTCGTGCACGACGCCGCGCGCCCGCTCGTCCCCGTCGAGATGGTGGACGCCGTCGCCGCCGCCGTACGCGACGGCGCGCCCGCCGTCGTACCCGGGCTGCCGCTCGTCGACACCGTCAAGCGGATCGACCCCGGCACCGACCTCGTCACCGGCACCCCCGAGCGGGCGCTCCTGCGCGCCGTCCAGACCCCGCAGGGCTTCGACCGGGCGACCCTCGCCAAGGCGCACGCCACCATCACCCAGGACGTCACCGACGATGCCGGCATGGTCGAGCAGCTCGGCATCCAGGTCCTGGTCGTACCCGGCCACGAAGAGGCATTCAAGGTGACCCGTCCTCTCGACCTGATCCTCGCCGAGGCCGTACTCGCCCGTAGGAGGGCCAGCGATGTCTTCTGACGTTCCCGGGATCCCCCTCGTCGGCGTCGGCACCGACATCCATGCCTTCGAGGCGGGCCGCGAACTGTGGTGTGCCGGTCTGCTGTGGGAGGACGAGGGGTACGGGCTGGCCGGTCACTCCGACGCCGACGTCGTCGCGCATGCCGCGTGCAACGCGCTCTTCTCCGCCGCCGGTCTCGGCGACCTGGGCGCACACTTCGGCACCGGCCGCCCCGAGTGGTCCGGCGCGTCCGGTGTCACCCTCCTCACCGAGGCCGCCCGGATCGTCCGTGCGGCGGGCTTCGAGATCGGCAATGTCGCCGTCCAGGTCATCGGCGTACGACCCAAGATCGGCAAACGCCGTGACGAGGCCCAGAAGGTTCTCTCCGCCGCGATCGGCGCGCGCGTCTCCCTCTCCGGAGCCACCACCGACGGCCTCGGCTTCACCGGCCGCGAGGAAGGCCTGGCGGCCGTCGCCACGGCCCTGGTGATCCCGGGCGCCCCGGCAGCCGAGGTCTGAGCCCCCCGCCCGGACGGCCCCGCCGGACGCCCGGCACCGCTGGTGACGGAATACGGGGGCCCCGCCGGGGAGTTGCTCACCGGAGGCAGCATCAGTGACCCACGCACCGCTCCGGAGGAGACATGGCAGTCGCTCTCACCGACAAGTCCAAGGAACTGCTCGACGGCAAGAGCTTCGCCACCCTCGCGACACTCCAGCCCGACGGCAGCCCGCAGTTGTCCGTGGTCTGGCTGAAGCGCGACGGCGACGACATCCTCGTCTCCACCGTCGAGGGCCGCCGCAAGCACCTCAACCTGGTGAAGGACGACCGGGTCACCGTGCTGATCATCCCGCCGGAGGCCCCGTACACGTATGTCGAATTCCGCGGCACCGCGTCCCTCACCACCGATGGCGCCCGGGAGCTGACCGACGAACTCTCGGTCAAGTACACGGGCAAGGAGTACGGGAACGACGGCCCGGACGACGTCCGGGTGGTCGTCCGGATCACCCCGACAAAGGTCATCGGCCAGGACTGACCGGCGTTCGCGGGGGGCCGCGACCCGGACATAATTGTCACCGTTGCGTGTCCCCGCTGCCATAAGGTCGCGGGGCACCCGCTGTTTCCCATTACCCTTGTTGCGTGACCATTCGCCTGTACGACACCAGCGCACGTCAGGTCCGTGACTTCACCCCGCTCGTTCCGGGCTGTGTCTCGATCTACCTGTGTGGCGCCACCGTGCAGGCGGCCCCGCACATCGGGCACATCCGGTCGGGCCTCAACTTCGACATCATGCGCCGCTGGTTCGCGTATCGCGGCTATGACGTGACCTTCATCCGCAATGTCACGGACATCGACGACAAGATCCTGACCAAGTCCGCCGAGCAGAAGCGCCCATGGTGGGCGATCGGCTACGAGAACGAGCGCGCGTTCAGCGCCGGCTACGACACGCTCGGCTGCCTGCCGCCCACCTACGAGCCGCGGGCCACCGGTCATGTCCCCGAGATGATCGAGATGATGCGCGGCCTGATCGAGCGGGGCCACGCCTACGCCGCCGAGGGCAACGTCTACTTCGACGTGCGCTCCTTCCCCGGGTATCTGCAGCTCTCCAACCAGGAGCTGGACAATCTGCTCCAGCCCTCCGGCGAGGGCGAGACCGGCAAGCGCGACCCGCGCGACTTCGCGATGTGGAAGGCCGCCAAGCCCGGCGAGCCGTCCTGGGAGACGCCGTGGGGCCGGGGCCGGCCCGGCTGGCACCTGGAATGCTCGGCGATGGCGCACAAGTACCTGGGCCAGGAATTCGACATCCACGGCGGCGGAATCGACCTGATCTTCCCGCACCATGAGAACGAGATCGCCCAGGCGAAGGGCTTCGGCGACGATTTCGCGCGGTACTGGGTGCACAACGCGTGGGTCACCCTGGCCGGCGAGAAGATGAGCAAGTCGCTCGGCAATTCGGTGCTGGTCTCGGAGATGGCCAAGCGCTGGCGCCCGATCGTGCTCCGCTATTACCTGGGCTCCCCGCACTACCGCTCGATGATCGAGTACAGCGAGGACTCGCTCCGCGAGGCGGAATCCGCGTTCGCGCGTATCGAGGGCTTCGTACAGCGGGTGGTCGAGAAGGCCGGCCCCGTCGAGCCCGCAGCCGAGGTGCCACTGGCCTTCGCCGAGGCGATGGACGACGACCTGGGTGTCCCGCAGGCGATCGCGCGCGTCCACGACACCGTCCGGCAGGGCAACTCCGCGCTGAGCGCGGACGACAAGGAGACCGCGGTCGCCCGCCTGTCGGAAGTTCGTGCGATGCTCGGGGTACTGGGCCTGGATCCACTGGACGAGCAGTGGGCCGGCGGGGCGGGGGACCGCGACGAGGATCTGCATGGGGTCGTGGACTCCCTCGTACGCCTTGTGCTGGAGCAGCGGCAGGCGGCACGGGCGCGCAAGGACTACGCGACCGCCGACGCGATCCGTGACCAGCTGAAGCAGTCGGGTCTGGAGATCACGGACACGCCGAATGGTTCGAAGTGGTCGCTGGGCTCGCGCTGAGCGCAAGCGCCGCCCCGGGAGCCCGGATAATGCAATGTACGTACGTATGCCCGCAGCAAGAGATGAGTGTGACCCATGGCCGGGAACAGCCAGCGGCGAGGCCGCCGCACGTCCAACAAGAAGGGCGCGACGGTCGGTAGCGGCGGGCAGCGGCGCAGGGCCCTGGAAGGCCGGGGCCCCACCCCGCCCGCCGAGGCCCGCAAGGGGCACGCCAAGCAGCGTGCCGCGAACGCCAAGGTGAAGCGCGCGACGGCGTCCGGGCAGTCCCGGCGGCCGTCCGGTCGCGGTGCCAAGTCCACCTCCGAGCTGGTCGCCGGGCGTAACCCGGTCGTGGAGGCGCTGCGCGCCGACATCCCGGCCACGGCGGTCTACGTCCAGCAGTACATCGACAGTGACGACCGCGTGCGTGAGGCGATCAAGCTCGCCACCGACCGCGGCGTCCCGCTCCTCGAAGCCGCGCGCCCCGAGCTCGACCGGATCACCAACGGCCTGAACCACCAGGGCCTGGTGCTCCAGATCCCGCCCTACGATTACGCCTATCCCGAGGAACTGGCCGAGATCGCCTTCAGCCGTTCCGAGGACCCGCTCATCATGGCCCTCGACGGCATCACCGACCCGCGCAACCTCGGCGCCGTCGTCCGCTCCGTCGCCGCCTTCGGCGGCCACGGCGTCGTCGTCCCGGAGCGCCGCGCCGCCGGCATGACCGCCGGCGCCTGGAAGACCTCCGCGGGCACCGCCGCCCGGGTCCGCGTCGCCCGCGCGACCAACCTCACCCGCACCCTGGAGGCCTACCAGAAGGCCGGCCTTCTCGTCGTCGGCCTCGCGGCGGACGGCGAAGTCGAACTCCACGAACTCGAAGCCCTCGCCGGGCCCGTCGTCATCGTCGCCGGATCCGAGGGCAAAGGCCTCTCCCGCCTCGTCGGCGAGACCTGCGACCTCCGGGTGCGGATCCCGATGCCGGGCGGTGCCGAGTCGTTGAACGCCGGTGTGGCGGCGGGCATCGTGCTCTACGAAGCGGCTCGCCGCCGGGCGTAAGGGACGGCGGACGGCCCGTCCGGCGTCACGGGCCCCGTGCCCGGTGCTGGGGGGCCGTGCTGCGCCGGGTGCGCAAGGCCGGCTCGCCCGGGCGCGTTGCCGGGTGGCGTGTTTTTAGCCCGTCCGGTGTTTGTGGGGGCACCTCCCGGACGGGGGGTCCGGGGGAGGAACCGGTCCGCAGACCAAGGGCAGCTGTGCCGCGCCGGGGGAGCGCGGGGCTGGCCCGTCCGGCGCGTTGCCGGGGGCGGTATTCCAGCCCGTCCAACGTTTGCGGGGGCACCTCCCGGACGGGGGTCCGGGGGAAGAACCGGCGCCCGGGTCGGGGGTCGTGGTGCTGCGCCGGGTGCGCAAGGCCGGCCCGTTCGGGCGTGTTGTCGGGTGGCGGTGTTTTTAGCCCGTCCGGCGTTTGAGGACTGAACCGTACGCCGACCGGGGGAAGCCGTGCCGCGCCGGGCACGACGCCAAGCCCTGCCGGGCCCGAGGCAACGTGTCTTTATCGGGCGTCACTCGGTTAGATGAGTGTGGACACCAGAACACCCCGCACTCATACGGGGGGACGGTCGTCGGCACCGGCGGACGAACCCGTGCTCAGCATGGTGAAAGTCGCCTCCGACCCGGCCCAGGTCATCGTCAATCACGCGAGCTTCCGCGTTCAGCTCGGCGCGACGTCGGCCGCCCGTGCGCTGGGGCGGACCGTATACATCCCCGTCGCTGCGGGCACCGCCCGGCGGGCCGCGCCCGTCGTATGGTCGGGGCGTAGCACCCCCGGCGACGAGGCCGCGACGCAACTGCTGCAGGCGGTGCGGAACGCCGACGCGGAAAGCGCCGGCAGCACCACGCAAGTCCTCCCCCGGATCGAGGCCGAGGCGCCACGGCGGGCGACAGTGGCCGGCCCACGGCGGCCCTCCGGGCTGGCGCCGGGTGAGCTGCTCGGCGGCGTACAGCCGGCGCGCGGCGCGTTCGACGACGAGTACGAGTACGAGTACGGGTACGACGAGTACCCGTCCGCACCCGGCTCAGCCTCCCGCCCCAGCACCCGCCCCAACAACGGCACCAGCACCCGCGCACGCCCCCGTTCCCGCTCCGGCGCGGCCTCCGGTTTCGGCGAGGACCGGGAGCGCACCGCCGACCCGGTCAAGCACGCCTGGTACCCCGGCCGCCGGATGAACCTCGGCATTGTGCTGCTGCCGCTCCGCGTGTTCCTCGGCTTCATCTCGATCTACGCCGGCATGGGCAAGCTCTGCGACCCCGTGTACTTCGACGGCGGCGAGCGCGGCTCCATGGTCACCTGGCTCGCCTCGCTGCACCCATGGGCAGCCGCCGAGCCGCTCCGCAACGTCGCCCTCAACCACCCGGTCGGTTCCGGGCTGACCATCGCCTTCCTCCAAGTGGTCGTCGGCGTGCTGACGGTCGCGGGCCTCTGGCAGCGCGTCGCGGCGTCCTTCGGCGCCCTGTTGAGCGCCGCCCTGCTGGTGACCGTCAGCTGGCGGATCGTACCGGCGTACGACGCGCCCGACATCATCTACCTCGCCGCGTGGAGCCCGCTGGTCATCGCCGGTGCGCCCGTCTACTCGGTCGACGGGCGGCTCGCGAGCGAGGCCTGGCGGCGGCTCGGACCCCGCGCGGCCATCTGGGACTTGCGGCGGCGCGTACTGCGGCGCGGCACGGTGATCGCGACTGTGCTGCTCGGGCTGACACTGGTCGTCGGCTCCACGCTCGGCGCGGCCGTACGGTCCACCACCACGCGTGGTGATCTGACCGGGCCGAGCGACGTCCCGACCAACAACCTCCAGGGCTCGCCCCTGCCGGAGGTCGCCGGCGGCGCCAACGGCGCCAAGCGCTCCGCCGGCGCGGCCTCCACCTCGTCCCGGCCGTCCGCCGCCCCCTCGGCGTCCGCCACCCCGTCCACCTCCGCGTCCACCACCCCCGTCCCCGGCGCCACCGCCCGGCACACCGCCGGCACCGCGGGCGGCAGTTCCGGCGGCTACACCGCCCCCAGCCACCAGCAGACGGCCCCGAAACCCGCCCAACCCCGCCCCAGCCACCACTCCTCCGCCCCCGCCCCCTCCGGGGGCTCGTCCTCCGGCGGCGGCTCTTCCGGCGGCGCCCTCGGCGGTCTCCTCGGCTCCGGCCTCCTGGGCATGCACAGCGCCCAAGGTGGCGCCGCGCAACACCAGAGCGGCCTCGCCTGACACCACCAGCCCGGCCCACCGGCCCAGAACCCACGACGGCGCCCCGCGTAGTGCGATGCGGGGCGCCGTCGCCGTAAGAGGCCGCGCGAATAGGTGGGGCGGCGTCGCGTGCCGAGCTGTGACATCAGCCGACTCCGTCGGCGGGGGCGCCTGGAAGTGTTGCCGTCGGTGTCGGTCAACGACTCTCCCCCAGACTCCGTCCGGTGCCCCCACCAAGCTCTCGGCTCCGCTCGAGCAGGGGGCACCCCCATCGCGTCGCCTCCTCCCCCAGCTACCGCTGGGAGGTGCCCCCACCTCCGCCTTGCCAGACTTGCCCCTCGCCCCGCTCCTTCACCCGCCCCACCTATTCGCGCGGCCTCTAAGGCCGAAGGATTCGTCAGGCTCGTGAATCTCGTGAGGCCGGACCGTCAGCCGGCTTGAGCGGCGAGTTCCTTGGCGGCTTCGGTGAGATCCTTCGCCGTGTCGATGGCCCGCCAGTACGCCCCGTGCGGCAGCGGGAAGCCGGCGAGCCGCCGCTCCCGCGCCAGCTGCGGGAAAGTCGTCCGCTCATGGTCGCCCCGCTCGGGGAGCAGCTCGGTGAATTCGGGGGAGAAGACGTAGACCCCGGCGTTGATCAGGTACGGAGAAGGCGGCGACTCGATGAAGTCGAGCACCTGCCCGAACTCGTTCGTCTCCACGGCGCCCCAAGGAATGCGGGGCCGGGCCAGCGCCAGCGTGGCCGTAGCGGCCCGCTCGAAATGAAACGCGGCCATCTCGCGCAGCGAGAAGCGGGTCCAGATGTCGCCGTTGGTGGCGTACCAGGCCTCGTCGGGCCGTGGCAGGGACGCCGCCGCGTACTTGAGGCCGCCGCCGCGCCCCAGCGGCTCCTTCTCGATGACGGTGGTGACCCGCAGCGGGAGGTCGGCATTGTTCAGCCAGTCCTGGAGGACCTCAGCAAGGTGGCCGCACGAGATAACGGCGTCGGTGACGCCCTCGGCGGCCAGCCAGGCGAGTTGGTGGCCGACGATCGGTATCCCGGTACCCGGGATCTCGATCATCGGCTTGGGGCGGGTGTCGGTATAGGGCCGCAGTCGCGAGCCCTGTCCTCCGGCGAGGAGGACGGCTTGGGTGACGGAATGGGCGCCGGTGGTCATGCCCGGCACCCTACGGGACCTTCCCGCTCCCGTCAGCGGACGGAGGCGATGCCGGTGGCGAACGAGGTGTCGCAGACCGGGCGGGACCACGCCTGGGCGCGCTGCGGACCGTACTTGGCGACGGCGGCGCGGCCGAGCGAGCGGGCGATGGACGTGCAGTGCTGGGCGAGCGAGGGCCGTTCGGCGATTTCACGCTGCAGATTGGTCAGCGCCACCCCGGGGTTCTTCTCCTGGAGTTCGGCGAGCAGCCGGCTGCGCAGGACCTCCTGCGGGGCCGACGCTACGGACACCTTCTTGCCGTGCGCGGCAGTGAGGACCTGAGCCTCGGAGGCCGGAGTGGCCCACGGGACGCGGGTGACGGCGAGGGTCCCGGACAGCACGAGGACCACCGGGAGGACGAATGCGAGAGTTTTGCCGATTCGGCTAGCAACCTGGTTCACGTCCAGGATCGTAGCGAGGAGTGATGATTTGGCGACATTTAGCCACTCTGACGGGTGAAGAAAACCCCTTCACTCGTTAGGGGCGGGTTGACGAACGGGATCGAAAATACGGTTTCTGCCACCATTTGCCGGAAAAGCCCGGCCGCGTATGCGCGACCGGGCCCCTCCATTCCGTACAGCTGCCTGCAGCTCCGTCAGTCGCTGAGCCGCTCGCCCGTGGACGTCGCGAACACGTGGGTCTCACCGGCGCGCGGCACCACGTGGATGACCTCGCCCTTCTCCGGCACCTTGCGCCCGTGCACCCGCACGACCACGTCCTTGTCCTCGCCGCCGATACTGGCGGATCCGTACACGTTGCTCTCGGAGCCCAGCTCCTCGACGACGTTCACGGTCACCGAGACACCGGCCGGGTCATCCTTCGACAGGCCCTCGCTCTCGCCGTTGACCAAGTCGAAGTGCTCAGGCCGCACACCGACGGTCACCGTCGTGTCGCCCTTGCCCGACGCCTCCGCCACGGAGTCCCGGTTCACCGGCACGATCGAGTTCCCGAACTTCACGCCGCCGTCCACGATCGGCACCTCGATGAGGTTCATCGCGGGCGAGCCGATGAAGCCGGCGACAAACAGGTTTGCCGGACGGTCATACATATTGCGCGGCGTGTCCAGCTGCTGGAGCAGCCCGTCCTTCAGCACCGCCACCCGGTCGCCCATCGTCATGGCCTCGACCTGGTCGTGCGTGACGTACACCGTCGTCGTCCCCAGGCGCCGCTGCAGCGTCGCGATCTGGGTACGCGTCGAGGCGCGCAGCTTGGCGTCGAGGTTCGACAGCGGCTCGTCCATCAGGAACACCTGCGGCTCACGCACGATCGCCCGGCCCATCGCGACACGCTGCCGCTGACCACCCGAGAGCGCCTTCGGCTTACGCGCCAGGTAATCCGTGAGGTCGAGGATCTTCGCGGCCTCCTCGACGCGCTTACGGATGTCCGCCTTGTTCACGCCCGCGATCTTCAGGGCGAAGCCCATGTTGTCCGCGACCGTCATGTGCGGGTACAGCGCGTAGTTCTGGAACACCATCGCGATGTCCCGGTCCTTCGGCGGCAGGTGGGTGACATCGCGGTCACCGATGCGGATCGCGCCCGCATTGACGTCCTCCAGGCCCGCGAGCATGCGCAGGGAGGTGGACTTTCCGCAGCCGGAGGGGCCGACCAGGACGAGGAACTCGCCGTCGCCCACTTCGATCTGCAGGGAGTCGACAGCGGGCTTCTCCTGCCCGGGGTAGACCCGGGTTGCCTTGTCGAACGTGACAGTAGCCATGCTGATGCGTTCCCTTCACCGGCAGGAACGTGCCGGACGATCCGAGTAAAGGAATGAGGTCTAGTCCACAAGACGCGAACTGTCCGTGACGCTACCCGCAAGGTATGCCGCTTGTCAGCAGTCCAAGGGTGAGCAATTTTCAACCATGATCATCGGACGGGTTGGGTACACTGCTCCTGCGCCTCCTTAGCTCAGTTGGCCAGAGCACCGCTCTTGTAAAGCGGATGTCGTCGGTTCGAACCCGACAGGGGGCTCATGGCGAAGGGCCAGCTCAGGGACTTAATCCCTTGAGCTGGCCCTTTCGTTTGTCTGGTGCCGTGCCACACGCGTGCCACTTGGACTCATCTGGGCGAGCGTCTACGCACTGCCACTAATGCCTTGGACCTGTCCGTGAAGTGCATGCTCCACTGAGGCCATGAGCCTGCTGGTTGACGTGTTCGTCATAGAGGAGAGCGGCGCGACCCGCTTCCTGGATGTGCCTCCTGAGTCCTCCGACATGGCAGGGTTCGAAATCTGGCGCACTGTTGTGTGGGGATCGGAGGCTGTTCGCTCTTTGGGCGCGCGGTTCCTGCCCCGACTTGCTGACGGTGACTGCGAGGTCGCCCCGGACCAGGTCCAGGACTTCCTGACGGAGTGCGCCCTGGTCCGCGAAAAGCTCGCTTTGATCGCCTTGCGCATGGATCCGGCGCGGTCCCGCGAGCACCACATGTATGAGGTAGGAATCCGTCTGGACAACTTCGTTGACGCAGGTCGACGAGCGCAGCAGGCCGGGGGCGGAGTACTCATCTGGTAGCACGGGCCGTGAGCCGACAGCCGGAACCCAGCCCGTCACGAGTCCTCCTTCCTACTCTCGCGGATCATCGTCCCGAGCTTGTCGGCGATGGCACGGTCCCGGTCGCTGGTCATGTGCTGGTAGACCAGTGCGGCGCGGGTGCTGCTGTGGCCCATCCTGGTCATCAGCGCCCGGGTGCTGGCGCCCGCGCTGGAGGCGAGGGTGTTCCCGGTGTGACACAGGTCACGAAAGTGCAGCTCGGACGTGACCCCGGCTGCGGTACGGGCGGCGATCCAGTCGTCGCGGAAGTTGCTGCGGCGTAGTCGTCCTCCCTTGGGGCCGATGAACACGTGACCGTCGTGGCCGGGGGCGGCGTAGTGGTCCAGGTGGTGGGTGACCGCGTCGAGGAGTTCGTCCGGGAAGGCGATCGGGCGCACTCCGGCAGCCGATTTCGGTGCCTTGTCGAGGAGCCGGCCGTCCTGCAGCTCCGCTTGAGCGCGCTGCACGATGACCACGCGGGCCGCCAGGTCGATGTCCCTGCGGCGAAGCGCGGCCAGCTCGCCGAAACGGAGCGTAGTGAAGGCCGCCAGGAGCACGAGGAGCCGGTAGCGGGGGAGCATCGCTCCGGCGACGGCGTATCGTGCCGCTGCTGGCCGTTGAACACGCTGTCCCAGGGCCGGGCCACGAGCCCGGGCAGCGAGACCGGAGCCCCCAGCGTCAGTCCCTCGGTGACGCCGCTCTCCGGAACGGTGACCTGGATGATCGAGGACTCTCCCCCGTCGATGTAGACGACGCCGATCTTCATCAGCGCCTCACCGCTCACGGCGTCCTTGGCGATCTCGCCGGTCTGCCGGTCCTTGACCTTCGGCTCAGGCGCTTCGGTCAGCAGGATCGTCGCCGACGAGGTCTCAACTCGGATGGTGCGCAACGTGCTTCTCCTTCAGGTAACACCGAACTTAAGGCACCTAGTCGTCTAGACAAGCTGCCTGGAAGCAGTCCGGCGACGGGAACAGGAACCACTCTGCCACACAGCTTGCCCGCTCGTCTATACGAGTATGCGTGATGGCGTGTACGAGTCCCAAGATGCTGTCCACGAAGCCACGCTCATGTCCCATCTCGCACGCCCCTCAGGTCGCCGGAAGCTCGTAGGCCAGGACGTACGCGTCAGCGGCCATGACCGTGTCACAGACCTCCACCGGCCGCCCCTCGGTGTCGTACGCCGTACGGATGAGATGGATCACCGGCACGCCCGACGCCAGCTGTAGCGTCTTGACCTCGTGCGGCGAAGGCATCCGGGCCCGGATCTCCTCGTCGAAGTGGTCCAGGCGGTGTCCCAGCTCCTCCAGCCGCGCGTAGATCCCGCCGGGGCCCGGGTTCGGCTGGGCGATCGGGGTGTTCCGGGCCAGGTCCAGCGGGAGGTAGGAGACCGCGAACTCCACCGGCCGCCCGTCCAGCAGATACCGCCGCCGACGAGCCAGCACCCGGCGCGGCGACCCCAGCCGGGCGGAGATGTCCTGCGAGGGCCGCTCTTCCTTCACCTCCAGGCTGTCCACCTCCGGTCGGCTCCCCGCCGCGTCCGCTTCCACGATGAACGCCGACTTCCCCTGGTCGCGATGGCGGCGCGCGAACCGGTCGGATGCCAGCCGGCGGACCGGTGGTCGAGGCCGGACGAAGACACCCTTGCCATGCTCGGCCAGCACCAGACCCTCGCCCTGGAGGACGGAGAACGAGTTCCGCACAGTCATCCGGGAGACGCCGAAGTGCTCGACCAATTCCGCCTCCGAAGGGAGCTTGTCCCCCTCACCGAACTGCCCTTTGTCGATCGCTTCGCGCAACTGGTCGGCGATCTGCCGGAACACCGCGCGATCACTGGTGGGGTCGAGCGCCCCGAGAACGCCGGACGGAAGAGCGGCCATATCCGTTACTCCTTTAGGTATCTAGACGAGCGGCTGAGTTTTGTTGCTACCGTGGAGAGCCTAGTCAGCCGAGAGGGCAGAGGAACGTGAGCACTGACCGCCCGCACTCTGTAAGCGTCGCCGGAGTCATCATCGACGGCCGGGGCCGCGCTCTGCTCATCCAGCGCCGTGACAACGGCCAGTGGGAACCCCCGGGCGGCGTCCTGGAACCCGGCGAGACCATCCCGGACGCCCTGGAGCGCGAGGTCCTGGAAGAGACCGGCATCAAGATCGCGACCCCGGCCACCCTCACCGGCGTCTACAAGAACATGACCGGCTTGATCGTTTCTCTCGTCTTCCGCTGTGAAGCGATCGACGGATCCGCATCCACCGGTGAGGAAACCCGCGCCCTGCGCTGGGCCACCCGTGAAGAAGTCACCGAGCTCGCCGACGAGGCCTACGCAATTCGTGTCCTGGACGCACTGGACGCGGCATCTCCGCCGGCCGTCCGCGCCCACGACGGCGTGAGACTCGTCTAGCCGAAAACCCCTACCCATGGCGGCCTACCAGCATAAAGGAACTTGTATGGACGAGTATATGAGTAGCGTGCGGGTCTGGGGGCTCACTTGCCCAGGTTCCCTGGAAGAGGTCAGCCGCGCCCGCCGCTGGACCCGCGACATCCTCAACAACTCCCCATGCGCCGACGACGCAGCCCTCATCGTCAGCGAACTCGGGACCAATGCCCTCGTCCATACGACCAGCGGGCACGACACCGGCGCCTTCCACATCACGCTCGCCCTCTCCGAGCACGTCGTAGCCATCTCCGTCACCGACTCCGGAAGCGCCGACACCACCCCACGCGTCGAGCACCCCGACGACGACACCCCACGCGGCCGAGGACTCGGCATGGTCGCCATCCTCGCCACCCACGTCCAGGTCCACGGCGACCACCACGGCCGCACCGTCACCGCGGAACTCCGCATCCCACCACCCCGCCGCGAGGACACGCCATGGCTGTAGACCCTGCCGAGACCAACCAGGCCCACCGCTACGAGATCACTGCCGCCATGAACGCAGTCGTCCGAGCCTGCACCGACATCGCCCGCGACCACACCAGCCTCGGCGGCATCTGGGCCCCCAAGAGCGCATCCGGCCACGACCTCCACCCCACCGCCCTCGCCGCATGCGCCCGCCGCGACGTACTCGACAGACTCCAACTCGCCATCAGATGCGCCGAAACCGTCATCCACGAGACGCAAACCGAACGCAACAGCCCTCCCCATCACCCGTGTCCGGGTTCAGTTGATGCTTGACGGTTCGGTGTCAAGTGAGGCTTGACGCTCGTCCTAGACATCGTGCGTTACGGTCCTGCCATGCCGGACCGTTTTCCTGAGATCACCTCCGTCGAGGAGTTCATACGCCTGCGCCTGAGTGAGGACCCGGCGGAGAGGGACCGTTCGGCGTGGGCGGCTATGCCGCTGCCGGTCTGGAAGGAGTTGTTGCGGGAGCATCCGGACATGCGGTTCTGGGCCGCCCACAACCGCAGCTGCCCGCCGCAGATCCTTGCTGAGCTGATCAGGGACGACGACTGGCGAGTCCGCAGCAGGGTGTTGAGCCGCCGGGACTGCCCCGCCGAACTGCTGGCGGAACTGGTCGGCGATCCCCACGACGCGGTCCGCAACACCGTCGCCACCCATCGACACTCCCCGCGCAGTGCAGTGGCCCGTTTGGTGGACGACCCCTGGGTCGTGATTGGCGAAGCAGCCCGGACCCGCCTCGCCAACTGGCCCCAGACGGGCCCGGAAACGGTGTAAGGGCATCAGACGACCTTGCGTCGGTGGTTCTCGCAGGACTTGCCCACTACCAGGTCCTTGCGTGTGGTGCGCGGGACGGTGGTGATCAAATCGGGGCCGTGGAAGACCCTGATCGCGTCCTGGTCCAGGTGGGCGTGGACCACCGACTGAGTAACAACCTTCTCTACGGGTTCAAGGCACCCGGCTGCGCTACCGCTCCGCCGGGCGCGTCCGGCTCCCAGCCGCGCTGCGCTCCTACCTTCGGCCCGCTCCGCGCCGCCGTCCGCCGACCTCGCCCACAGGTGATCCCGGAGCCTACGAGGTCAGACCCGACGGGGGCCGGTCGGCTCCGAGACTTTAAGGTCCGTCCCTTGGGGCGAGCCTCTAACGACGTCGTGCGCGGTAGCTGAGACCCCGGTCTGAGCATGCAAACGGCCGTGCGAGACGATCATGATTGTGACGTCAAGAGGGGCCCGCACGGCCTTGAGCCATCGTATCTGCACCGGGATCCCGC
>NZ_SUMC01000309.1 GCF_005047355.1 Actinacidiphila oryziradicis | reverse complement strand
GCCCGGGCCCGACATATGGGTGAGGCTGAAGCCGGTGGTGGAGGTGTCGTCGTAGTTGTAGCCCCCGCCGTCCGGTCGTGAGGGCGTATCAGGGCTGAAGGACAGCATGCCGAAGGGCGCCGTCGCCGACCTCCCCGTCCTGGCTGCGGACCCTGCCAGCGGTGCAGACCCTGCGCCAGGTCCTGGTCCAGAACTACACCCGCACCACGGCTGGCAACGGGCATATCCGCGTCAAGCGCCGCGAGCGCGAGGAGGACGGCGGCGACGGCCTGCCGCCCGGGCCGATACGCCTCGCGTCCCCCTACGACACCGACACCCGCTGGTCCGCCAAGCGGGACATGTTCTGGAACGGCTTCAAGCTCCATGTCAGCGAGAAATGTCATGCTCAGGAGGAAGGTGATCGCCCCGAAAGCCCGAACATCATCACGAACGTGACCACCACAGCCTCCACCCTGCCCGACACCAAAGCCCTCGAACCGGTCCACCAGGCCGTGGATCGCCGCCAGTTGCTGCCGCGACGGCACTACCTCGACTCCGGCTACCCCAGCGCCGAACTGATCGTCGATTCAGCCAAGACCTACGGCGTCGCCCTGGTCACCCCGGTGCTGCTCGACACCTCCCGCCAGGCCAAGGCCAAGAACGGCTTCGCCGCCCACGACTTCACCATCGACTGGGCAGGCGAGAAGGCCGTCTGCCCCGCCGGGAAGACCAGCGCCGCGTGGAACCCCAATGTCCAAAACGGAGTCCCCAAGACCGTAATCTCCTTCGCCGCCCTGGACTGCATCCCCTGCCCCTTCAAGGAGCAGTGCACCAGCGCCCGAAGCAACCGCCGCCAAATCAGCCTCCAGCCCCACGAGCTGACCGAGGCGATCCGCCACGCCCGCGCCCAGCAGCAGACCGACGAGTGGAACCAGGACTACGCCCTGCGCGCCGGCGTCGAGGGCACCATCCGCCAGGTCACGCACACCGCCGGCCTGCGCCGCGCCCGCTACCGCGGCCTGACCAAGACCCACCTCGACCACACCACCAGCGCTACCGCACTCAATCTCATACGACTGCACGCCTGGTGGAACGGCCACCCCCTCGACCACGCTAGCCACAGCCACCTCGCCCGGCCACAAATCGCTCTAGCCGCATGACAGTTACGAATTAACCACCAAGATCACGCAGGCGCGGCCGCACCGATGTCCGCCTGCGCGTCGACGGCTTCGAGCGGCGAGGCGACGGCTCGCCGCACCTCCCGGACGAACCCGTCGGGGTCGGTGGCGGCCCGCACGGCCCATTCGTCGGTCCACGCCACGTGCGCGACCTGATGCGCGATGCTCCAGCGCGGCGCGGGCGTGGGCCGTGACCACTCCTTCGGCGCCAGGCCGGCGACGAGGGCGTCCAGCTCATCGCTCTCGGCGCGCAGCTCGTCGAGTATCCCGCCAGGATCCGGCCATGGGCGCTCCGCCCGCAGAGATGTAGGACCGACAAGTGCCAGCATCACAGCGCCTACCGAAACAAGCAAGCCCGCTTGCATGTTTTTTGACGCGGGTGGAGGCGTCGTCTGTGCGGCGTCACGTGCCGTGCGCAGGCGCGGGCCGGGCGGTCGGCCGAAGACCGGCTACTCCCACCCTCCGGCAGATCCCGGCGGGTTGTTCCCCGACACCGTGACTCCGCGGGCGGCGAGCTCCGCCACCAGCCGGGCCGGCTCGTCGGGCGTGGTGACCGGTTTGACCGTCCGGCCCAGATCGACGACGAGCGCAGCCCTCTTCCGCG
>NZ_SUMC01000308.1 GCF_005047355.1 Actinacidiphila oryziradicis | reverse complement strand
CTGCCCGCTGCTCTCGCTCGGCGTGGTGTAGATCGCGATGTCACGGTGACCGTCCTCGTCGGGCGCGGCCACCGTGACCTGGAGGTCCAGCTCATCGCCCTCCGAAAGCAGCAGCGGGACCTGCAAGACCAGTTCGTCGACCACCGGGCAGTCCACCTGGCCGCCCGCGGCCAACGCCAACTCCACCAGCGCCGCTCCCGGCACGATCACCATCCCGAACACCGCGTGGTCACGGATCCACGCCTGCGAGTCCAACGAGACCCGGCCGGTGAACACCCACTCCCCGCGGTCGCCGACCCGCACCGCGGCCGACAGCATCGGATGCCGCAGCCGCCCCACCCCGGCACCGGCCAGGTCCCCACCGGCAGCCGCAACGGGCAGCCAGTACCGGGCCCGCTGGAACGCATACCCCGGCAGATCCACCCGCCGGGCACCCGAACCCGCAAAGAACCCCGCCCAGTCCACCTCCACCCCGGCGACATGGGCCTCACCCAACGACATCGCGAACCGGCCGAGACCACCCTCGCCACGCCGCAACGACCCCATCACCCGAACCCGTTCACCACCCTCCACATCCCCGGCCGTCTCCGACACCGCGGACACCAACACCGGATGCGGAGACATCTCCAGGAACGAACCCACACCCTCCCCCACCAACTCCCGCACCGCATCCTCAAAACCGACCCGGCCACGCAAATTCGCAAACCAGTACGCACCGTTCAGCCTCTCGGTGCCAACCAGACCACCCACGGCCGTGGAGTAGAACGGAACCCGACCCACCCGCGGCGCGAGCGAAGCAAGCACCCGCAGCAACTCCTCCTCCATCACCCCCACCTGCGCCGAGTGCGACGCATAATCCACCGGCACCCGCCGCACCCGAACCCCGCCGCGCTCCCACTCCTCCAGCAATTCCTCCAGCGGCTGCACCTCACCGGAGACCACCACCGACCGGGGACTGTTCACCGCCGCCACCGACACCCGGCCCTCGTACCGCTCGATCACGCCGACGACCTCGTCCGCGGGCAGACCCACCGACACCATCCCGCCGAGCCCGGCCAACATCTCGCCAACCAACCGCGACCGCAACGCCACCACCCGCACCGCGTCCTGCAACGACAGACCACCCGCGACATACGCCGCCGCGATCTCCCCCTGCGAATGCCCCACCACTACATCCGGCTCCACCCCACACGACCGCCACAACGCCGCCAACGCCACCATCACCGTGAACAACACCGGCTGCACCACATCCACCCGCTCCAACGACGGCGCACCCTCAACCCCCCGCAACACCTCCTCCACCCGCCACTCCACAAACTCCCCCAACGCCCCCTCACACGCCGCCACCTCCGCCGCAAAAACCGCCGAAGAATCCAGCAACTCCACCGCCATACCCGCCCACTGAGCCCCCTGCCCGGGAAACACGAACACCGTCTTCCCCGACACCACACGCCCCTGGACAACACCCGCATCCGGCTCACCGGAAGCCAACGCCGACAGGCCCGCGAGCAGACCCTCACGGTCAGTGGCGGACACAACGGCGCGATCTTCCAAGTGCGCCCGGGTCGTCGCCGCGGAATACCCCACATCCACCAGCCCGACATCCGCACGCGCCACCAAATGCTCCCGCAACCGCCCCGCCTGCGCCCGCAACCCCACCTCATCCCGCGCCGACACCACCACCGGCACCACCGGAAGACCCTTCCCCCGCTCCAACTCCAACTCCTCAACGACCGCCGGCGCCTCCTCCAAAATCACGTGCGCGTTCGTGCCG
>NZ_SUMC01000307.1 GCF_005047355.1 Actinacidiphila oryziradicis | reverse complement strand
CGGCGGCGACCGCGGCGGCGAAGACAGCCAGGCGCTTGAAGATCGGCATGGTGTCCAACGCTCCTTTCACATCGAGGGGGTGATCCCTCGGTCTCGAGCTTTGCCACGCCGACACCTCTCGGTACTTGTCAGGGCGCTTCTGGGAGGAAGTGGGACATCCCAGCCCGCACAGTGCGGGGATGTCCCACCGGATCGGCAGATTAGGTACGGGGATGGGATATGAGCTGTTGGCAGCCGCTGTCCGAATCGCTGGGCCCCGAGGTGCGCGTCCTGGTGGGAGCAGCTGCGGCGCTTGAAGCTGCGCACCGGGCTGAGCTTGGCCGAGCCGGCGCGCCGACCCCGCCAGGCCGTTCGTTGCGCACCCCCGGCGCAATGTACGCGAAATGTTAGATCCTTAGTACGCGAAATGTTTATTTCACGTTATACTGTGGGGCAGGAGGTGTTCCATGTCCGAGTTGTTTGACGCGGTCGACGCCCTGATCGCCGGGCAGTCGCTGCTGCCCCCGCCTGCGGAACGGGCGCGGCTGCGCAAGGCCCACGGTCTGTCCCAGGACCAGGTCGCCCAGGCGCTGGAGGTGCGCCGGCCGACCGTCGTGTCGTGGGAGAGCGGCAAGACCGAGCCCAGGTCGCCGCAGCGCGACGCCTACGCCCGGCTGCTGGACAAGCTCGCGGAGCTCTACCCTGCCAACACCCCGGTGCCCGCGCAGGACACGGCGGTGCCCGAGACGTTCGCCGGCCCCTCCGCGCCCGTGCCGCGCGAGGCCGAGCCCGGAGAACCGCGACCTCTGTCCACAGGTCCGGCCCCGGATGCTGCGGCCATGACTACTGAACAGAACACCTCGCAGCGCCCTGCCCCCGCTCCGTCCCGTACGGCGGCCGCCACCAGGCCGTCGTCGACGTCGCGGCGTCCGGCGGCGAAGAAGGCCACCGCGAAGCCCGTCGCGGCCGCCGTCGACCCGCGCTTCGCCATCGGGCCGCTCGCGGTCGTCGACGTCGAAGACGGGCAGGTGTCGGCGTACTGCGTCGGCGGCCTGGTCCTGGACGTGCCCGCCAAGTCCATCCCGGCCCTGGTCGACTGGACGCTGTCGGAGGCGATGCTGGGTGCGCCCAAGCTGAGCGGGCCGGGCAAGGACGCCGACCCGCTGATCGTGCTCACCGAGGCCGCGTGCGAGCGGTACGGGCTGCCGCTCCACCTCACCGAGGAGGAGCGCCTGTCGGGGCGGCTGCCGGAGGGCCACAAGGTCATCAAGCAGCTGGCGCGAGCCAACTGGAAGCTGACGAAGCGCGGGTTCGGGCCGTGGGCGCGGATCTACCGCCCGGCCCAGGGCTCCGACCGGATGTGCGTGCAGCTGTGCATCCCGGGCTGGGACGCGCTCGACACCCGGCACTGGGCAGATGCCGGGCAGCTTCCGCCGGCGGAACTCGCCCGGCTGCTGGGCACGTACGCGTCCCGGGTGATGACGCCGCGCGGTTCCACCGCCGTGACCGGCCTGGAGCTGTTGACCGCCCTGCACCCGCCCACACGGGCCAGCGAACCGGACGAGAACGGCAAGCGGCACAGCGAGCACAACCCGGGCTCGCTGGGGAAGGACCCGGTCGACTGCGCGCCGTGCGAGGCCCCCGACGGGCACCCGCTGCTCGCCGACTTGCCCAGGTTCCACCGGCGCACCCCGGCCGAGGTGCTGCTGGAGGAGGCGTACGACTGGTCGCGCCCGATCACCGATGAGGAGTGCCTCAAGCGCTACCTGGTGGGCATCGACGTGAACATGGCCTTCGCCGCCG
>NZ_SUMC01000306.1 GCF_005047355.1 Actinacidiphila oryziradicis | reverse complement strand
AGCATGTCCTGATGCTCCTGGACTACCGTCGTCTGATCGAGTCGGAGACGGCGCGGCGTGCCGCGACTCTCGCCACTCCGATCGAGGTCCGGGCGATGCGGGAGAGTGCCGAGGTCTCGCTCGCGGCCGGAAAGGCGGTTGATGCCGAGGCGTTCGCCCGTGCGGACGCGTTGTTCCACGATTCGGTCAGCATCGCCGCTCACAATGTGTTCCTGCGGTCGAGTGTCGCCAACATCCGGCGTCTGGTGTCCCAGTCGGACGTGCTGCTCTTCCATGGTGATGTGCCCGGCTCGTTGGAGGTCGCGGGCGCCCAGCACCTTGGCATCGTCGAGGCCATCGCCGCGGGTGAGGCGGACACCGCCGCGGAGTTGATGACCGCGCATATCGACACCACCCAGGAGCAGTTCGAGCGCAAGATCCGTGACCGGCTCTTCAACCTGGCCGGCCGCCCCCGCAATCCGTCGGCGGCCTCCGAGCGGTCGTCGAAGTCCGTGGCGGCGTCGCAGCCGCCATCGCCGGAAACGTCCGCTTCCTAGCGGACGCCCGCGCACAGACCTGGGCCGCCAAGCCGCCTCTTCAGCGCCCCCGGCCGTGAACGGGGTGGACGCTGGCCGATTCCGCGCACAACGTTTACAAGGCGCACGTCGGAAACATCGATACCCGGCAGCTGTATGTCAACGGTGAGCTGGAGACGCGCGCTCGCGGTGGGAACAATCCCTCGGGGTTCACCAAGACCTCGACCGGTTACACGATCACCGACACCAGTATGGACAGTTGGAAGAACCAGTCGGATCTTGAGGTCGTGAGCCGCTGGGGCTGGATGCTCATGCGTTGCCCGGTCCAGTCGATCGTGGGGACCACGATGACGGTGCAGCAGCCGTGTTTCCACAACGCGAATCTGCACGCGGGGCAGGAGATCCAGAACCCGACGTGGCTGGAGAACGCCCGTGAGCTGCTGGACACCCCCGGGGAGTGGTACCTCGACAAGAGCGCGGGCGATCTGTACTACATGCCCAAGGCGGGCCAGAACCTGGCGACCGCGACGGTGACCGTGCCGCGGGTGCAGGACCTGGTGGACTTGAACGGCACCATCTCCGCCCCGGTCAGTGACGTCTCCTTCCAGGGCATCACCTTCTCCTACTCGACGTGGCTGGCGCCCAGCTCCAGCGATGGCCTGATCGAGGGCCAGGCGGGCTTCCGTATCGTCGGCTCCAACAACCCCGACTTCGACTCCACGCGGTTGAACTGGGTGAAGACGCCCGGGGCGGTCAATGTGAGCTACGGCCACGGTGTGTCGTTCCAGGGCAACACCTTCACGCACCTCGGTGCGGTCGGGCTGAATCTCAATACCGGCACGCAGGGGACCACGATCACCGGCAATGTCTTCAAGGAGATAGCCGCGACGGGCATCCAGGTCGGTGGTACCGATGTGATCGACGCCCATCCGAGCGATGCGCGGTCGATCACCAAGGACAACACGGTCAGCAATAACGTTGTCACCAATGTGGCGGATCAGTACACCGGCTCGCTGGGTATCTTCGCCGGTTACACCGATCACAGCGTCATCTCCCACAACAAGGTCTACGACCTGCCCTACAGCGGCATCTCCGTGGGCTGGGGCTGGGGTCTGACCGACCAGGGGGGTGACACCAACTACCCGGGCAACTCCGGTGTCCCGGTCTGGACCACCCCGACCACCAGCCAGAACAATGTGGTCAGCGACAACGAGATCAGCGACATCATGAAGCTGCAGGCGGACGGCGGTGCCATCTACACGCTGAG
>NZ_SUMC01000305.1 GCF_005047355.1 Actinacidiphila oryziradicis | reverse complement strand
ACCCAACGCGATGCGATCCGACAACCGCTCCTCAACCGGCGGCTTGACCTGTCCAGCTCGTGGCACTCAGCAACCCTCCCGAGGCACACACTACAAACAAGATCAACCCAAAGTCAGCGGCATTGCGCTTAGGAGCACCTTTTCGCGATCGTCGGCGCGGAGGGCGCGGCGGATGAGGTCCTCGTTGTGGCCCATGCCGTAGAAGTCGGCGGTGTCGAGGAGGGTGACGCCGGCGGCGAGGGCCGTGTGGATGGTGGCGATGGCGTCAGCCTCGTCGGCGGGGGCGGTGTGGTCGGACATGCCGGCGCAGCCCAGCGCGAGAGGGGCGACCTGCGGGCCGCCGGTTCCAAGGGGTCGGGTTTGCATGGATCCTTCTGTGGGGCGAGAGGGCGTAGCCGACGGGGCTGGCGAAGGAGCAGCCACCTGTTAGCGTTGATATTTCAACACTAGGAAGAGGCGCGTTGATATGTCAACACCAGGTGGCGGAGCTCCCGAGCCGGACGAGCCCATGGGCGACGCTGCACCGGAGCCCGTCGACCTCTGGTCCACCTTCAAGCGCGCCCACGAGATCGTCCGAGCCCGCGTGATCGCGGACACCGCCGAGGCAGCGGGCCTGTCCGAGCCGGACCTGACGATCCTCGTCAACCTCAACAAGGCGGGAGGCGCTCTACGCCAGAGCGAGCTCGCCGCGTCGCTTGGCTGGGACCGCACACGCATCTCCCACCAGCTCACCCGCATGGGCAAGCGCGGACTCCTCACCCGCGAACGCGCCGGCGGTGTCACCGTCACCCTCACCAACACCGGACGCCAGGCCATCACCACCGTGCGCCCCGGCCTGGACGCCGCGGTACGCCGCCACTTCACCGACAAGCTCTCCGCGCAGGAGATCGAAACACTGAGCTCTGTGCTCCGCCGGCTGTAGCCGCCGGAACACGAAGCCGACAAGCCGCCGGGGGCGCGATCACCGGCCCCCCGACCAGGTGGCCCTGCTCCCTCTGCTCGACTTCGTGCACGTCAGCGAGTAACGCGTGGGACGCGGCCCACTGCTTCTATGAACCCAGCACTCCCGGCAGGAGGGCGCGAGGGCGGCAATGCCTGCGCCCGAGATATCGCACAACTTGACAAACCTGATTCCACATAATGGGGAACGCTTGCCTGAGTAGACGCGAACCCAGGGAATCTCTGGATGGCACCTCCGGCTCTCCGCGGCGACAACGTGGAGATGTCCGCGCGTGGCACGCGCCAGGTCCCGGGCCCTGTCCGGGGTTCGTGCTCGCCTTGTCGTCGCACACGACGGACGACAGTGTGAACATGAACCTCCGTCAGGAAGACGCGTTCAGCGTCACCACGAGCGTCGGGACGTGCTCATCCTCCGAGTCGCTCAACAACAGGCCGGACTGGGACGTGACTTCACCTTCCGCACCAAGACCGCCATCGCTCTGGAACAGGCCCGGCGCGCTGTGCCCACCGGCGTCGGGCCGATCCGGGCCGACCTGCTCGCGGCACGGAAGGTGCCGAAACGGGCGTGGAACCGGCTCTCGTGGTACTGCTGGAACGCCGTCGGTGAGCGGGGGCGGTAGGTGGAGTCTGCCGGTTCCTGGGTGCTGAGGCGTTCGATGTTGACGGCGATCGCGGTCAGGACGCGCTGGACGTGGGCCTTGGCGACGCCGTGGTAGCGGCAGCGGCGCATCCGGTGGCCGTTGACCAGCTCGTTCATGGTGCCCTCGATGCCGGAGCGTGAGGCGTAGAGCCGCTGCCACTGCGGGTCCTGCTGGTCGGAGCGGTTCTGGGCCTGGAGTTCGTGGAGG
>NZ_SUMC01000304.1 GCF_005047355.1 Actinacidiphila oryziradicis | reverse complement strand
ACACAGCGGCCGTTCTCTCGTGCTTCGTGACTCGACATCTCGAAGCGTGGAGAACGGCCGCCCCTTCTGTCCCGGGAAGAACCGCAGATCAGCAGGTCGGGTGACCTGCGAGGTTAAACGTCAAGCTGAGCGGACGATTCCCTTGTTCGAGCTTGCGCGTGGAGATGCCCGATCTCCAGGAGTGTGCGCGAACTTGCACGACCGTACAGCTGCTGCGGCACCGCTAGAAGGGCGTCTCCGGGGCATGACGAAAGCGCCCCGCCCTCCCGGAAGGGAGAACGGGGCGCTTTCATGCGGGCAGGTCAGCACATCTTGTAGGAGACCTTGGTCGAGTTGTACGAGCAGGTGTCCTGCACCGTGCCCGATGACCGCTTCAGCGTGGCCTTGTCCTTGTCGTTGTTCCAGACGTACGCGCCGCGCTGCTGGTAGCGGTTGCTGGTGGTGTTGGTCCCCTTGCCTGTGTGGATCTTCACGGACTTCCCGGCGCCGAGGGTGTAGGTGCCGAAGGTGTACTTGTGGCTGCTGGCGTCGGTGAGGGTCCAGCCCTTCAGGCTGACGCCCTTCGACGTCGAGTTCTTTATCAGCACCCATTCGGCATTCAGGCTGCTGTTGGAGCGGTTGTCCGACCCCGGCGAGTTGTAATAGATCTCCGTCAGGTGGACGGATCCGGCGGCCTGGGCGGGTGCGGCAGTGGCCAGCCCCGTGAAAGCTGCTGCTGCGGCGAGCAGGGTTGCGGTGATGCGGTGGCGCATGGTGCGGGTGTCCCCCCTGGAGCGGCGTAGCTGAGATGGCTACGCGAGGTGGACCACGATAGGTGGCATGGGGGCGGATGTGGTGCCTTGTTACGAAACCGGGATGATCATGTGTGTTCGGCTGGGTACCACATCGGGTGCATTTTGGTCACATGTCGGCCACATGCTCTCCTCATCGAGGGCTTGAGCTGCCACGATGGCCCCCCAACAGCACCATCTTGAGAAGAGAACTGCACGTGATCGAGGTCCAGGGCAAGGGCGGACAGATTCAGTTCGACGGCCAGTACGTGACTATCACCCGCAAGGGTTTCCTCGCCCGGTCCATCGTCGGTAAGGGTGAGAAGCGTCTGCACATCAGCCAGATCGCCAGCGTCCAGTGGAAACCTGCCGGAGCTATCGTCGAGGGCTTCATCCAATTCGGAATCCCCGGAGGCGTCGAAAGACGGTCCAAGGCCGGTAACCAAACCCAACAGGCCAGGGGGGACGAGAACTCAGTGCTGTTCACGAAGAAGCAGATGCCAGCGTTCGAGGAACTCCGCAAGGTCCTCGACGCCGCTATAGCCCAGCACCACGCACCGCAGCTGCCCACTGGGGTGCAGTCCCCGTCCACCGCCGACGAGCTGACCAAACTCGCTCAGTTGGTACAGCAGGGCCTCCTCACCCAGGCCGAGTTCGTGCAGCAGAAGGCACGCCTCCTCGGCCTCCAGTAGTACCCCGGACGCACGAAAGCGCCCCGCTCCTCCACGAGGGAGAAGCGGGGCGTTTCGTCGTGGTACTCGGGAGTGGCGGGAGGCTCGACCGGCACCATCTCGGGATGGTCAGGGGACGGCGGAGAGGTAGGGGGCCAGCATGGAGGGGATGGCCGGAACCAGAATGCCCGCCGCCCGGAGCAGGGCCTCCAGGTCTGTGATGTGGCGGACGGCCACGGAGAGGGCTCGCTCCTGGGTACGGATAGTGCCGTCCTGCGCCGTAAGCATTCAGAAGGAATGTGGTTGGCCGGTGACGGTGTGTGAGGTGTGCTGGTCAGGCGGCTTGCTCGATGGGGGGCATCCAGAGGTTGCCGGTGAAGGCGCGGTGGATGGCCTCGAAGGCACT
>NZ_SUMC01000303.1 GCF_005047355.1 Actinacidiphila oryziradicis | reverse complement strand
CTACGCCACCGACCCGGCGACCTATCCGGCGGCGTTCAAGATCGACCCCGCGGAGATCCCCACCATGGCCGCCATCCCCCCGGTACCGCCTCGGCGCGACGGGTGAACCATCGGGCCCGGGACCCTGCCCACACCCTTCAACCTCCTCGATCTCTACGGACGCCCGAGCTGCTGGACGTACCTCTGTCGCCCGATTCGGCCGGCCTGCCGAAACCGACCGGCGGCTAACGGTGAACGTGCTGATGAGGCTGATCGAATCGGCCCTCACCGCGGATCGGGCGACAGAGTCCCACAGGGTCATCACAAGCCCCCAGACGGCGAGGCGACGTTCCTCTGCTACCGGCCTACCGCAGCCCTGACCCGCCGTCAACAAACCACCTCTGGATGACTCCGAGAGCGACCTTGCCGGTACCCGAGCCGTTGTACCCGATCGTCTCGTAGGTCGCTCCCGCGTACTGGTCCAGGTCGGCTATGCCGGTGTCGCCCCGGGAGTCGCTGACCGTCACCGACCGGCTGCCACCGTTGGGCAGGGTGTCGCCGTCCATGCCCCGGAAGTAGGTGTAGTCCGTCTCGGTGACCCGGAAGCTGTCAAGTCAAATGAGACGGTCTAGTGCTATGTGTTCTGTTGGACTGGTTCTGTTTCGGGTTTTGGTTCGTTGATCCAGACGTTGGTGGGTATCTGGGGTGGTCTGGGGCGTCGGGCGAAGCGTTCGGGGTGTCGCTGGTAGGCCTCGGAGAGTGTGACGGCACGTTGTTCGCGGACCAGGTCGGCGGTGCCGAAGTGCACGCTGGCGGGTGTGTGGAGGCCGATGCCCGAATGCCGGTGCTCGTGGTTGTAGTAGAGGAAAAACCCCTCGCACCACTTGCGGGCATGCGCCAGCGAGGCGAAGTTCTCGGGGAAGTCTTCGGAGTACTTGATGGTCTTGAACTGGCTCTCACTGTAGGGATTGTCGTTGCTGACTTTGGGGCGGGAGTGGCTTCTGGTGACTCCGAGGTCGAGCAGGAGCTGGGAGACCTTCTTGGAGGTCATCGAGGTGCCGCGGTCGGCGTGCACAGTTTCGGGCACGATGCCGTTGCGTTCGATGGTCTCGCGGATCAACTCCTCGGCTCGCTGGGCGGTTTCGGCTCTTTCCACGGTCCAGCCGCAGATGTAGCGGCTGTAGATGTCGATGATCGCGTAGAGGTGGTACCACTCGCCTTTGTTTGGTCCGCGGAGCTTGGTGATGTCCCAGGTCAGGACTTGGCAGGGGGCGGTGGCAAGGAGTTGTGGGACGGTTTTGGCCGGGTGGGTGGCCTGTCTGCGGCGTTCACCGTTCTGCCCTGCGGTGGCCAGGATCCGGTACATCGTGCGCTCCGAGCACCAATAGCGGCCCTCGTCCAGTTCCCGTGCCCACACCTGGGCGGGTGGCAGGTCGAGGTACTCCGGGGAGTTCAACAGCGCGAGAATCTGGGCCCGTTCGTCGGCCGACAGGGCTGACGGCGGGCTGGGCCTGGGCTCGTGTGGTGCCGCGGGCGGCGGGTTCAGCCGCCGGTAGTGCGTCGCCCGCGAGCGGCCGGTCAGCCGGCAGGCGGCCGTGGTGCCCAGTTCGCTCTCCAGGCCGGTGAAGGCCTCGTCCACGACCGGGTCCACGGCATGCTTCAGTCCGCGCTCTCGGAGAGCAGTTCCAAGCTTGAGATTTAAGCTCGCCAAGATCATTTCTCGTCGGGGTTCCCCATTCCCCTGACAGCAAGCGCGGCCGTCCGTGATCCTTCGGAGTGTCGAGCTCGAAGGTGTCACAAGAACGGCCGCTGCAATGAGTGTTGTTGATGACGCCACCCGCGTCGAGTCCTTGTCCGTGTTGTCACGATTCCGTGCCGACTTCTACGACTGCCTGCCGGCCCG
>NZ_SUMC01000302.1 GCF_005047355.1 Actinacidiphila oryziradicis | reverse complement strand
ACTGCCGCCTGAGGGCTGGTGGGGCGGCTCATTCTAGCTTGCGGCGCAGTGAGAGGGTGTAGAGCAGCAGCAGTGAGGGGGCGATCAGCACTGCTGCCACGCACGAGACGGCGATCAGGACCCACTGGGTGGCGCTCGGCGAGGCGGCCTGGTCGATGGTCAGATGGGTGCCGAGCAGGTACGGGTACTGGGCGACGCCCCAGCCTGCCACCACGCAGGCGATCGCCGCCGCAGCGAGCGTCCGTACCAGGGGCGGTCGGCCGCTGCGCAGCAGCAGCAGAGCGGCGACTCCGCAGACGGCCGAGATGATCAGTAGTGGCAGTCCGACTCTGCTCAGTTGGTGGAAGAGCCTGGGTGAGTCGTCGTGGAGGATGAATACTCCCGCCAGGGCCACCAGTCCGGAGGCGACGCCCGCGGCGAGCGCACGCCGCCGGAATCCCTGCTCGAGCTCGGTGTCGCCGCGCCGCACGGACTGACCGGTGAGGAACACGGCCGCCAGGTAGGCACAGACGCTGACCGCCAGGATGCCGCCGAGCATGGACGTCGGGTTGGTCCAGCTGGACAGCGCATCCCCGTATCCGCTGGTCGGAACGCGGCCCGAGGCGATGCCGCCTGCCACCGCCCCCAGGAAGAAGGGAGTGACCACCGAGGAGGCGGCGAACACGGCCCCGGCGACCCGTTGCTCGGATGTGCGGACCAAGGCTTTACGGAAGGCGAAGCCGCTCCCTCGCAGTACGATCCCGAGCACCGTCAATCCCAGGGGGATGTACAGGGTCGTGGTGATCGCTGCGAAAGCCTGCGGGAAACCACTCCAGATCATGACGAGGCAGAAGATCAGCCAGGTGTGGTTGGCCTCCCACACCGGACCCAAGGAGTGGTCGATCAGGTCGCGCGGCTTGCGTCCCCGCTCCGCGCCGCCCGCTGTCAGGTCCCAGAATCCGGCGCCGAAGTCGGCCCCGCCGAACAGGGCGTAGGCGATGACGCCGATGAACAGGATAACCGCGATGACATCGTTCATGCTCGTCAGCTCCTGGCGACCGGCTGGTTGGGCGGCGTCGGCTCCGGCCCGTACGGTACGTCGTCGGCGTCGTCGCCCTTGGCCCAGCGTCGACGCATGGACCGCAGTACCAGTACGGCGGTGACGCCCACGGCGAGGTAGATCGCCACCGCCGCCCCGAAGAACGGCCAAAGGTTTCCGGTGGTGGTGACGGCGTCCCTGGTGAGCAGCAGTCCCACCACCGTCCAGGGCTGGCGTCCCACCTCTGTCGTCACCCAGCCGCTCTCCAGGGACACGATCGACACCAGGCCCGCGACCGCGCATGCGCGCAGGAACCAACGATTGGTCGGCATGTCGCGCCGCCGCCACCAGAGCAGACCGAACCACACAGCCAGCAAAAGCAGAGCGGACGCGGTGCCCACCATGACATCGAAGGCGAGGTGGACGACGCTGACGACGGCGTCGGCGGGCCGAACGGCGGATGGGATCGCGTCGATCCCCTTGATCCGTGTGGAGGGAGTGAATCCCGCGAGTACGGAGGCGATGTCCGGAAGTTGGATGCCGTACCTCGCTTTGCCGTCGATCAGTACGCCCCCGAGGGTCTCGGGGACATGGTCACCGGTCTTGGGGAGGATCTCGATGGCGGCGAATTTGGCGGGTTCCTTATCGAATACCTGGCGGGCGATCGTGTCGCCGACGATGAACTGCAGCGGCATCGCGATGCTCGCTACGGTGAGGGGGATGAGAAATCCCAACCGGTGATAGCGGTCGCGTCGGCCCTTCAGCATTCCGGCGGCGTAGACCCCGGCGACTGTGAAGCCCGCGACGATGTACGCGGCGAGCAGCATGTGCAGGAATTCCAGCCAGAAGGCCCCGTTGAAGAACACCTTC
>NZ_SUMC01000301.1 GCF_005047355.1 Actinacidiphila oryziradicis | reverse complement strand
TCGACAGCCTGCAAGGCGACCTCGACAGGTACCACCTGTTCCATGCCACCCGCGCCGACCTGCTCTGCCGCCTCGATCGCAGTCGAGAGGCCGCCGAGGCGTACGACGCCGCGCTCGCCGTGACCACCAACGCCGCCGAGCGCGGCTTCCTCGAGAACCGAAGGCGCTCGGTCCGCTGACGGCGTGCTCGACCGCAGGTGGCCGCAGGTGGATCCGCAGCGTGTTCAAGGTCGACGGCGGAACGGTGCAGCGTCGTGGAAACTGAAGAACGGGGGCCATCCGCCCACCGCACGGGAACGAGACCGCCCCTCAGCTTGACGGCCGGCTCGCGAGCCGACTCTTCCAACCCGGCGCAACACTGCCGGCCAACTAAAGCGCTCAGAATGGCCAAGTGAAGCGCTCAGTCACATGTGCCGAAGCACGATAGGTGTCACCTTCGGGACGGGGTGAGCTGCCCTCTTGGGTCCCCTGAAGCAAGCTGGTTGTCACCAACGAGGCACGCTGCTTGTCATCACCGGCCATTTTGCAGGTTTTCTGTCACCAGTTCCGAGGAGCGGACACTGCGCTCGCCGGATCAGCCCGCCCCGGAGCACCGACCAGGAGCGGCTTGACCCTGACGTGCGGGTCAGGAGTTAGCGTCACCGCAACCCCGGCGGCGGACGCGCGCCGTGCCGCTGCCCCGAACCTGCCCAGGAGGCCGAACATGACCGCAGCCCTGCCTCGCACCGCCCGTGAAGTCCGGCTCGCCGCCATCCCTGAGGGACTGCCCGCGCGGGAACACTTCGCCGTCGTCAAGACGCCGCTGCCCGAGCCCGGGACAGGCCAAGTTCTCGTCAGGAACCGGCACTTCCTGGTCTTCCCCGGCCTGCGTACCTTGATCGGCGGGGAGGTTGACGGCCTGCCGCTGCCGCCGCTGCGCAACGGAGATGTGCTGTTCGGTCCCGCAGTCGGCGAGGTCGTGGCCGCGCCGTCCGACAGCCCGCTGCGCACCGGCGATACCGTCGCCCACATGCTCGGCTGGCGGGAGTACGCCCTGGTGGCCGCCACCGAGTGCACCCCTTTGGACGACCCGCTCCCCGATCCGGTCGCGTACCTCTCCCCGGGATCGGCCGCCTACGGAGCACTGACCCGCCTCGCCGACGTCCGCGCGGGGGACATCGTCTTCGTCACCGGAGCGGCGGGAGCGGTGGGCTCCCTGACCGGGCAGATCGCCCGGCTGCTGGGCGCCACGAGCGTGATCGGCAGCACCGGCTCGCCGGAGAAGGCCGAGCGGCTGGTCTCCGAACTCGGCTACGACGCGATCGTGCTGCGAGGAGCTGGGCCCATCGCAGCCCAGCTCGCGGAGGCGGCGCCCGAGGGCATCGATGTCCTGGTGGACACCGTCGCCGGCGAGCAACTGGTCGCGGCACTCGGCGCGGCGCGGCAGGGCGCGCGGTTCGCCCTGGTCGGAGCACTGTCCGGGCAGATGTCGGCGCAACGGGCCGGCGGCAGCGCACCGGTGGAGATCGACGCCTTCCGCCTCCTCGTCAAGGGCATCTCGCTGCGCGGATACAGCGGCGCGGACCACCCCGATGTGGAGAAGGAGTGGACCAGTCGCTTCGGCGACTGGCTGCGCTCCGGCGAGATCAGCTTCCCCCATGCACGGATCGCGGGCATCGATCGCGCACCGCAGGCGTTGCAGGAAATGATCGAAGGCAGACACTTCGGGGCCGTCGTCGTGGAGCTGTAGCGGTGGCGGTGGCATAGCACCCGTTCGGCAGCCGCGGGCGGACAGAGGACGGGGAGCGGGGCAGGATGCGGATCGGCGAAGCGGCAGCAGCGGCCGGTACTACGCCCAGGGCACTACGGTTCTACGAGCAGCGCGGGTTACTGCCCCCACCCGTCCGCACGGCCTCCGGCCAGCGCGAATACG
>NZ_SUMC01000300.1 GCF_005047355.1 Actinacidiphila oryziradicis | reverse complement strand
TCCCGCTGCTGCTTTCGGAGGGCGATGAGCTGGACCTCCAGGTCACGGTGGCCGCGCCCGACGAGGACGGTCACCGTGACATCGCGATCTACACCACGCCGAGCGAGAGCAGCGGGCAGGAGAGCGTCCAGCCCACCTGCCACGCCCGCGGCAAGCTCGGCTCGGAAGTCGAGCCCCCTGTGCCGTTCCCCGCGTCCTGGCCGCCGGCGGGCGCCGTGCAGGTCCCGGTCGAGGGGCTGTACGACAAGCTGGCGGAGGCGGGCTACGAGTACGGCCCGCTGTTCCAGGGGCTCCAGGCGGTGTGGCGCGACGGCGAGCGGGTCTACGCCGAAGTGGTCCTGCCGGAGGAGGACGCCGGCTCCGCCCAGGGGTTCGGCATCCACCCGGCGCTGCTGGACGCCGCACTCCACGGCAGCCTGCTCGACGCGCAGGCCGGTTCCCAGGTGGGCCTGCCCTTCTCGTGGTCGGGCATATCGACTGGGCCGGCATCCGGGCCGCGGGCCCGGGTCATGATCACCCCGGCGGGCGACTCCGCGTACCGCTTCGACCTCGCCGACGACTCGGGGGCCGCGATCGCGGCGGTGGACGCCGTCGCCTTCCGTACCGTCGACCAGGCGCAGCTCGAACGCACCCAGCGGAACGGGCAGGACAGTCTGTTCACGGTGGACTGGGTTCCGGTCCGGGCCGCGGACATCGCCGGCCTGGTGCCGGCGGCGGTGCTCGGCGATCTGGCCGGCCGCGGCGAGCGGTACGCGGACCTCGCCGCGCTGACCGGCGCGGTGGCGGCGGGTGCGGCGGCGCCGGACGTGGTGGTCGCCGCGGTCGGGGCCGCACCGGGTGCCGGTGAGGAAGCCGACGCCGTACGTGCGGTGGCGGCGGAGACGCTGGGGCTGGTGCAGGAGTGGCTGGCCGCGGAGTCCCTGTCGGGCGCGCGGCTGGTGCTGGTCACCCGGGGCGCGATCTCGACAAGCGGCGAGGCGCCGGACGTGGTGGCCGCGCCGGTGTGGGGTCTGGTGCGCAGCGCGCAGTCGGAGCACCCGGGGTGCTTCGTCCTGGTGGACCTTGATCCGGAGGCGGACCCGGCCGGCGGCGACGGCGGAACCGGCGGCAACGGCTGGGATGGTGACCTTGCCGGTGGCGGAGGCGTGGGTCGGGACTGGGCCGCGCTCGCCGCCATGGCCGAGGCGCAGGTCGCGGTGCGCGGCGGGCAGGTGCTGGCGCCCCGCCTGACGCGGGCGACTGCCTCGACGGCTCCTACCGAGGGTCCGTGGCTGCTGCAGGCGGTCACGAAGGGGTCGTTGGAGGGCCTGGCGCTCGTACCGTCCGATAAGGACCGCCCGCTGGGCGTGGGCGAGGTACGGATCGCCGTGCGGGCCGCGGGCCTGAACTTCCGCGACGTTCTGATCACGCTCGGCATGTACCCCGGGGAAGCGCCCCTGGGCAGTGAGGCGGCGGGGGTCGTGCTGGAAACCGGTGCCGAGGTCACGGACCTGGCGCCCGGCGACCGGGTGATGGGCCTCATCCTCGAGTCGTTCGGTACGGCGGCGGTCGCGGACCGGCGGATGGTCGCGCCGATGCCCGCGGGCTGGTCGTTCGAGCAGGCGGCCGCGGTGCCGGTGGTGTACCTCACCGCGTACTACGGTCTGCTGCACCTGGCCGGGCTGTCGGCCGGGGAGCGCGTGCTGGTGCACTCTGCGGCGGGTGGCGTCGGGATGGCCGCGGTGCAGATCGCCACGCGCCTGGGCGCGGAGGTCTACGCGACCGCGAGCCCGTCCAAGTGGGAGTCCGTGCGGGCGCTGGGCGTGCCGGCTGAACGGATCGCGTCCTCACGGGACTTGGAGTTCGCGGACACCTTCGCCCGGGCGACCGGCGGCGAGGGCGTGGACGTGGTCCTGGACGCGCTGGCGGGCGAGTTCGTCGACGCCTCCCTCGGTCTGCTGCCGCGCGGCGGCCGGTTCGTTGAGATGGGCAAGGCCGACATCCGCGACCCCCAGGTGATCGCCGACACCCATCCCGGGGTGCGCTACCGCGCGTTCGACCTGTTCGAG
>NZ_SUMC01000030.1 GCF_005047355.1 Actinacidiphila oryziradicis | reverse complement strand
CGGCCTGCCCGGGGTATTTTATAGTCTGGCATTGACTTTTGGCACGCTGTTGAGTTCTCAAGGAACGGAAGCTTCCTTCGAGACCGTCTCACCGGCCCCTCCGGGCTTTCCCTTCGTGTTTCCCAGCTTACCAGACCCTTTCAGGCCCGATTCCCGCTGGCGGGATTCTTACTTTTGTCTTCCCGGCCTCTCGGCCGTTCCGACGAGTGAAACTTTAGCGGATCCTCGCCCGCTCGGTCCAATCGAGCGTTTTCGGTTCCTCATTTCGCAATTACGCACGCCGAAGCCATGACGACTTGACGTTCGTGTGATTGCGGAATGGCTGCCTCGGGGCCGACCGTGGTCGGCGTTCACCGGCGGGCAACTCGAAGAACATTACCCAGCCGCCTGCCCGATGTCAACCGAGGTCTTCGAGCCTACCGCCGGCGTCGGGCTGGGTCGCCTCGACACGACGGAGGAGCCGTTCAAGTACTTCCCCCAGCTGCGTGCGCTCGTCGGGGGACAGGTCCTGCAGGAGGTCCTGTTCAAAGGCTGAGGCCATGCGCATCGTCTCGAGCCATTTGCCGCGGCCCTCGTCCGTCAGCTCGACGATGACTCTTACGCGGTTGGTCTCGTCCCGCTCGCGGGTGACCAGACCCTCGGCGACCATGCGGTCGATGCGGTGGGTCATGGCGGCCGGGGTGAGACCGAGCCGCTTGGCGAGGTCGCCGGGGCCGAGGCGGTAGGGCTTGCCGACGACGAGGAGAGCTTTGAGGACCTCCCACTCGGCGTTGCTGATGCCGACGGCGGAGAGCTGGCGGGCGTAGGCGACGTTCATGCGCCGGGTAAGGCGCCCCAGCGCGGTGACGGCCTTCTCGACCTGGGGGTCGACCTCGGGATATTCGCGCTGGTAGATCGCGATCTGCTCATCGAGGTCCAGCTCCGGCGGAGGACCGGGGGGCCGGTCGGCTGCGGTCATGGAATGAGTATGGCACTGAACTCGTTGGCGTTGAAGACTTCAGAGATGTACCGTTTAGATTCGAACTTTAGCTCTGAAGTCTTTCGGGCTCAATGAACAACTACCTAGGGGGTGGGTGTGACCACCGAGATGGGCACCGCGCTGCGCCGGATCCAGCTGGGGAACGCGCTGAGCGCGTTCGGCAACGGCTTCACGGTTCCGTTTCTCTTCGTCTACGTAGCGCAGGTGCGGGGCCTTGGGGCCGGTACCGCCGGTGTGGTGCTGTCCGCGTTCGCCGTTGCGGCGCTCGCGGTGCTGCCGTTCACCGGCCGGGCCATCGACCGGAGCGGTCCGCTGCCTGTTCTGCTGGCCGGGTCCGTGGCGGCGGCGTTCGGGGCGATGGGGCTCGGGCTCGCGACGAGCGCGGTCGCGGCTGTGGCGGCGTCCGTGGTGATGGGAGCGGGGATCGCGATCATGCAGCCGGCGCTGGCGACGCTGATCGTATGGTGCTCGACGCCGAAGACCCGTTCCCGGGCCTTCGCGACGCAGTTCTTCCTCAACAACCTGGGACTCGGCATTGGCGGCCTGATCGGCGGCCTGATGGTGGACACGTCACGGCCGGGGTCCTTCACGGTCCTGTTCACGGTCGAGGCCACGATGTTCCTGGTGCTGGCTGCCGTGGTGGCGTCCGTCCGGCTGCCGAGGGCAACGCTGCGTCCGGGGCCCGCGCCGACCGCCGAGAAGCCCGCGAACGGGTGGCGGACGCTCCTCGCCGACAAGGCGATGGTTCGCCTGTGTGTGCTGGGCGCGGTGCTGTTCTTCGCCTGCTACGGGCAGTTCGAGTCGGGACTCGCGGCGTTCGCGACGCAGGTCACGCGGATCTCACCGTCGACACTGGGGATCGCCCTGGCGGCGAACACGGCAATGATCGTGGCGGCGCAGTTCCTGATCCTGCGCACGGTCGAGCGGCGGCGGCGCAGCCGCGTCATCGCTGCGGTAGGAGCGCTGTGGGCAGTCGCGTGGCTGGGGGCCGGGGCGTCGGGGCTGGTGCATTCGGCTCACGCCGTGGCGACCGCGCTGTTGATCTCTACGTATGCGATTTTCGGGCTCGGCGAGGCGATGCTGTCGCCGACGGTGGCGCCGCTGGTGGCGGATTTGGCGCCGCCCCGGCTGGTGGGGCAGTACAACTCCGCGTTCGCGCTGGTGAAGCAGCTTGCCCTGGCGGTCGGCCCGGCGGTGGGCGGCCTGCTGGCCGGTGCCGGGCTGTACGGGGCGTACATCACGATGCTTGTCGCCTGCTCGCTGGGCATTACGTGGCTCAGCCTCCGGCTGGGGCGCTTGCTCGCTCCGGCGCAGGACTGCCCTGCCGGGCGGAGCAGCATTGTGGCCCGCGGCCCGGCCCGGGTACCGGCGGCCGCAGGCCGTTGAGCCGTTGCCGGGGCGGGTCCCACCCACCCGACCCGGGAGGGGGCGGGTGGGTGGGGGAAACCGTCGGTCAGTGCGACTGCGGCAGCGCGAATTCGCACCAGACGGCCTTGCCGCCGCCGGGCGTACGCCGCGATCCCCAGTTGGAGGCGATCGTGGCGATGATGGAGATGCCGCGTCCGGCTTCGTCGCCGGGTTCGGCGCGGCGTCGGCGTGGCAGGTGATCGTCACCGTCGGTGACTTCGATGATCAGACGGCGGTTGGTGCGGCGTAGCCGGAGCCGCATGGGCGGGGTGCCGTGCTGCAAGGAATTGGCGACCATTTCGCTGGCGGCGAGAACGCCGAGGTCGCGCAGCTCGACGGGGAAGCGCCATGAGGCGAGGACGCCCTGGGCGAAGGCACGGGCGCGGGGGGCGGCTTCGATGCCGCCGAGCAGTTCCAGGGAGGCGTTGCGGAAGAGCTCGACGGAAGCGCCCTCGTGATCGGGGTACTGAAGCACGAGCACAGCCACGTCGTCGTCGTGTTCGGAGGTGACGCCAAGGGCCCGGAGCAGACGGTCGCAGATGACGTGCGGGGTGCCGGTGGCACCGGCGAGGGCGCGTCTGAGGGACTCGACGCCCTCGTCGAGGTCCTCACCGCGGCGTTCGACCAGGCCGTCGGTGTAGAGGACGGCGGTGGAGCCGGGGCGAAGGGAGATGCATCCGGACGTGTGGATCCATCCGCCGGTGCCCAGCGGCGGCCCGTTGGGTTCGTCTGCACGGTGGACGATGCCGTCGGGGTCCCGTACGAGGATGGGGAGGTGCCCGGCGCTGGCGTAGGAGAGCCGCCCCTCGCTGGGGTCGTGGACGGCGTAGACGCAGGTGGCGATCTGGGTGGGGTCGATCTCGGCGGCGAGGCCGTCGAGAAGCTGGATGACTTCGTGCGGCGGGAGGTCGAGCCGGGCGTAGGCGCGTACGGCGGTGCGGAGCTGACCCATGACGGCTGCGGCGCGGACACCGCGGCCCATGACATCGCCGATGACGAGGGCGGTGCGGCCGGCGCCGAGGGTGATGACGTCGTACCAGTCGCCGCCGACGGCGGCTTCGGTGCCGCCTGGCTGGTAGGTGGCGGCGACACGGAGGTCGTCGGGCTGTTCCAGCTCCTGGGGGAGGAGGCTGCGCTGGAGGGTGACGGCGGTCTCGCGCAGTTCGCGCTCGCTGTCGCGCAGGCGGTCGGCGGACTGGACCTGGTCGGTGACGTCGGCGGCGAAGACAAGGACGCCGCCCTCGCCCTCGGCCTGCACAGGGGTGCAGGTGAAGGTGAAGTAGCCCTGGCGGGAGGCGGTCGGCGGGGCGACCTTGCGGGCCTTGACGGTGCGGGGCTTGCCGCTGCGGAAGACCTGGTCCATGAGGGGCAGGAGGCCGAGCTCGTCGAGTTCGGGGAGGGCCTCGCGGGCGGGTTCGCCGGGCTTGCGGGGGCCGAAGACATCGGCGTACGCGTCGTTGACGTAGCCGAGGCGGTGGTGAGGGCCGTAGGTGACGGCGATGAGGGCCGGGACCTGGCCGAGGACGTCCGGGACGGACAGTCCGCTCACGCCTGCGCCGTCGGTGCCGACTGGTGGCGGGGTCTCGGGAGGGTCGCCGCCCTCGCCCCGTGCAGCGGGGACCGCGGCGTTGCGTCGCTGTGTTCCGGGGAGCCGGGCGCTCCAACGCGTGAGGTTCAAACGTCCGATTCCTCGTATTTGTCACTCTTTGCAGGTGCTGACGCACGCATGGTCACAGCCCCAGTGTGTCAGGGTGCGTCCGGCTTCCGGCCGTCATTGGCTGCCAGTTCGAACTCGGCGCGCGGATGCTCCAACGATCCCAGGGAAACGATCTCGCGTTTGAAGAGCCCGGACAAGGTCCACTCCGCCAGTACTCGGGCCTTGCGGTTGAAAGTGGGCATCCGGCTCAGATGGTAGGCGCGGTGTATGAACCACGCGGGGTACCCCTTGACTTTACGACCGTAGAGGTACGCGACGCCCTTGTGCAGGCCGAGCGAGGCTACGGAACCGGCGTCCTTGTGCCGGTACTCCTTGACGGGCTCGCCGCGCAGTGTGGCGACGATGTTGTCCGCGAGGACCCTGGCCTGGCGGACGGCATGCTGGGCATTGGGGGCCAGGAGCACCCTGCCCGACACTCCGCCCGCAGCGTCCCGCTCCTGGCCGGCGTTGAGATCCGGGACGGCGCCCGCGTCACCGGCCACCCAGGCGTTGTCGGTGCCTTCGACGCGGAGGGTGGCGGTGCCTTTGACACGGCCGCGGTCGTCGCGGGGCAGGTCGGTGTGGTCCAGCATCGGGTGCGCTCTGACTCCGGCGGTCCACACCACCGTACGGGTGGGGAAGCGGGAGCCGTCGTCGAGGACGGCGACGCGGTTCTCGCAGGACTCCAGGCGCGTGTTGAGGCGGATGTCGATGCTACGGCCACGCAGTTCATGGATGGCGTAGCGGCCCATCTCATCGCCGACTTCGGGGAGGATCCGGTCGGCGGCTTCGACGAGGACCCATTTCATGTCGTCGGCGGTGACGTTGTGGTAGTACCGCGCGGCGTACCGGGCCATGTCCTCCAGCTCGCCGAGCGCCTCGACGCCCGCGTACCCGCCGCCGACGAACACGAAGGTGAGGGCTGCGTCGCGGACCTCGACATCGCGGGTCGAGGAGGCGATGTCGAGCTGTTCGAGCACGTGGTTGCGCAGGCCGATGGCCTCTTCGACGGTTTTGAAGCCGATCCCGTGTTCGGCGAGGCCGGGGATCGGGAGGGTGCGGGAGACGGAGCCGGGGGCGATGACCAGCTGGTCGTACGGGATGTCGATGTCGGCGGAACCTTCCTCCTCGGTGGCGAGGGTGGAGACGGTCGCCACGCGCTTGGAGTGGTCGATGCGGTGGGCCTCGCCGATGACGATCCGGCAGCGGCCCAGGACGCGCCGCAGCGGAACGACCACATGCCGGGGCGAGATCGAGCCGGCCGCGGCTTCGGGAAGGAAGGGCTGGTACGTCATGTACGGCTGCGCCGTGACGATTACGATCTCCGCCTCCGGCGCCCTGGACCGCGGCTTCGCCCAGGACTTGACCCTGGACTGAGCCCTGGACCGACCCCCGGGTTCGAGCTTGAGCTTCTGTTGCAGGCGCAAGGCGGTGTACATACCGACATAGCCGCCACCGACCACGAGAATGCGCGGAACCGTGCGCTCCTCGGCGGACTCCTTCGTCGCTCCCATTGCTCCATCACAGGGGGCGAACGGGGGTTTGTCCACAGGGCATACGGTGATCGTCTCTCAGACCCCCTTCAATCTTGCGCGGGCCTCAACTATGTTCGTACTCCGCCGGTGTGCGCGAGATCCGCGTCCCGGCCGTCATAGGGGTGGGAATGTCTCCGGGGGGAGACGTGATTTCCGGGGGAAGACATATGCATATTCAGGATCAGCAGTGGGCCACCGCGATGGCTACAGCCGAGGGCGACAGCGAAGCGGGCCGGTCGGCCCCGCTGCGGGTGGACGCCCAGCGCAATCTGGAACACGTATTGCGGGCGGCGCGTGAGGTCTTCGGCGAGTCCGGGTACGGGGCGCCGATGGAAGATGTGGCGCGGCGGGCGCGAGTCGGTGTCGGGACGGTGTACCGACGGTTCCCGAGCAAGGACGTCCTGGTCCGGCGGATAGCCGAGGAGGAGACGGAACGGCTCACCGAGCAGGCGCGGACCGCGCTCGGCCTGGAGGACGAGGGGTGGTCGGCGCTCTCGCGGTTCCTGCGGACGTCGGTGGCCTCGGGTGCGGGGCGGCTGTTGCCGCCCGAGGTGCTCCAGGTGCAGCAGTCCGCCCTGCCGGACGAGACGCGGGTGCCCCAGCAGCGAAGCGTGCGGGCGGTGGCCGCGGAGGCGGCCGACGACTCCGGGGTGCCGGCGCTGCTGGATGTGGTCGGGCAGTTGGTCGACCGGGCCCGTAGATCCGGCGAGCTGCGCGGGGATGTGGCCGTCGCGGACGTGCTGCTGGTGATCGCGACGGCGGCTCCTTCGCTGCCGGATCCGGTACAACAGGCGGCGGCCTCGGCCCGGCTGCTGGACATCCTGCTGGAGGGCTTGCGCTCCCGGCCGGGCGTAAAGGAGTGACCACTGGCGACGGCGCGAGAAAGTTGCCCCGATCGGGTGGCGTCCACTCGTCCGGGAGTGAAAACTCCCCGGACGAGTGGTTCCTGCGGCGGGCAGCTTGCGGGGCTTCCGGCATGTGACAGTCTGGCGCCGTGGATGAGGGAATCGGGGAGTCGGCGTCCGCTTCGGGGCCGGGGGACTCGGGCTCGGGAGACTCGAACTCGGGGGACTTGGGCTCGGGGCGCGGCGGAGAACTGCCATCGCATCGGGTGCCGGGACAGCGAGATCCGGCCATTATCGGTTTCTCGGGTTTTTCGGATCGCTTGGATCGATCAGATTTCTCGGATTCATTGTTCGAGCCAATGGACTCCTTGTCGCACGTGCCTCCGTCGGACGCCGACCTCGTCACTCGGGTGCGGGGCGGGGACGACAGCGCATACCAGGATCTGTACCGACGGCACGCCGATTCCGTACGGCGTTACGCACGCGGCTGCTGCCGGGACGGGTATACGGCGGAGGATCTGACCGGCGAGGTCTTCGCGCGCACGCTCCAGGCGATCCGGGGCGGCAGCGGGCCGGATTCAGCGGTAAGGGCCTATCTGCTGACGACGGTGCGGCGGGTCGCCGCGGTGTGGGGCGCCACCGCCAAGCGGGAGCATTTGGTCGAGGACTTCGCGGCGTTCGCCGTGTCGGCGGCCGGGTCGTCCACGAACGAGGCCTCGGGTTCCGGGAGCGGGCTGGATCCCGGCCCGGACGTACTGGCCATGCGCGAGGCCGAGCAATCGCCGGCGTACCAGGCGTTCCTGACCCTGCCGGAGCGCTGGCGGACCGTGCTGTGGCACACCGCTGTGGAGGAGGAGTCGCCGAGCGAGATCGCGCCATTGTTCGGGCTGACCGCCAACGCGACCGCCGTGCTCGCGCACCGGGCGCGTGAGGGGCTGCGTCAGGCGTATCTGCGGGCCCACGTCAGCTCCACGCCGACCGCCGAGGCCTCCTGTACGCGGTACGCCGACCGGCTGGGCGCTCATGTGCGCGAGGGCCTGCGGACACGGGCCGACAGGGAGCTGCGCAAGCACCTCGCAAGGTGCGCGAGATGCCGGCTGGCGGCGGCGGAACTGGCCGACGTCAATGCGGCGCTCAAGGGACTGCTGCCGGTCGCGGTCATCGGTTGGTTCGCCACGGCGTACGTGGCGAAGGCGGCCGGGGTGGCGGCGGGCGGTGCCGCCGTGGCCGGCGCAGGCGCCGCTGCGGGTGCCGCGGGCGCCGCTGCGGGTGCCGCGGGCGCCGCTGCGGGTGCCGCGGGCGGCTCTTCGGCGGGCGGTACGGCTTCGGGTGGCGCGGCGGCGGCCGAGGGGCTGGGGGCGCCGGTGAAGACGGCCATCGCGGCGGGTGTGGTCGTCGCGGCTGCCGGGGTGGCGCTCGCGGTCGTACTGACCGGTGGCGGCGGCAAGGCGCCGGTGCAGGCGGCGAAGAAGCCTTCGGCAGCGCCGGTCGTACCGGCCCGGCCCTCGCCTCGCCCCAAACCGAGCCCGTCCTCGGCTCCGCCTTCCCCCACGGCCCCGGCGGCCGGCTCCAGGCCGGCTCCGGTGATGTTCCGCACGCCCGAGCCGACGCCGAAGCCGACTCCTTCTCCCAAGCCCACACTCACACCGACACCCACACCGAGCCCGAGCCCGACCCCGACCCCCACTCCGGCGCCGCAGATCTACCCGGTCAGCCAATTCGGCCACACCGGCATCGGCAACGGCACCACGCCCACCATCCGGGCCACCGTCAGCAACTGGGTCTGGCAGCGCCGGGGGCTCTCGGCCGGCGGCAGGAGCTACAGTCACGGGCTGACCGTCAGCACCCCGTCGTCCGTCCTCATCGACCTCAATCGCGCCTGTACGTCATACGACGCCCTGGCCGGCATCGACGACCTGGCTCTGGGGCTCGGCGCGGCCCGCTTCTCCGTCTACGGCGACGGGGCCCGGCTCTGGCAGTCCGGCGTCCTGCACGGCGGTGACCCGGCGGTGCCCGTCCATGTGGCGGTTTCCGGGCGGGAGACGATCCGGCTCGTCGTCGAGGCGACGAATCCGTCGCAGCCGGTGAATGTCGCCGACTGGGCCATGCCGCGTATCACCTGCGGTCAGTGACGCGTCCCTGCGCACATGGCCTCAGGGGGCCGGGACCTCGCAGGCACCGTCCGCACAGGTGTCGCCCGCCGGGGCGGCCGACACCGTGGCGCCCGTCCCCTTCGCGACCTGCTCGAGCACGCTGAGGAAGGTCGAGGACTCCTGGCCGCCCTGGACAGCCCACTGGCCCTCGAAGACAAAGGTGGGGACGGCTGTGATGCCGAGCTGCCGGGCCTCGTCAATCTCGGCGAGAACTTCTTCCCGGCCGTCGTCGGAGGCGAGGAAGGCAGCCGCCCCGTCGCGGTCGACGCCGGCTTGGGCGGCGAGGTCCGCCAGGGTGTGACGGTCGCCGATGTCGGCGCCTTCGGCGAAGTGGGCGGTGAGGAGGCGGTCCTTGAGGGCACCCTGGACCTTGGGGCCATAGACGGTGAGGGCGTGCCAGAGCAGCCGGTGTGCGAGCAGCGTGTTGTTCTCGATGGCGCGGTCGAGGTCGAAGGGGAGCCCTTCGACACGCCCGAGCTCGACGAGACGCGCGTCCATTGCTTCGGCCTGGGGACCGAACCGCTGGGTGAGGTACTGCCGGTGCGGCTCGGGCTGTTCGGACTTGTCCGGGACGAGCTGGTAGGGGCGGTACACCACCTCTACGGAGTCGGCCTGTGGGAAGGCGGCGAGGGCACGCTCGAAGCGGCGCTTGCCGACGTAGCACCAGGGGCAGGCGATGTCACTGTAGATCTCCACCTTCATGAGGCACTGGAACGGAATCCATGCCCCATTTCATTCCCGATTTCATTCCCGCGAGCAGCGCGTGCGCCGTGTCCGGGTCCAAGGGCCGGCCCTCGGCACGGGCGCTGTCGTACGCGGCGTCGCCGAGCGCGGCACGCGCGGCGCCCTCGACCGTACGCGGGTCCGCCTGGTCCGGCACCGTGCGCGGCAGCGGTCCACGCGGGGCGTCGGCGGCACCGTGCAGGCGGGCGGCGGGCGCGGAGATTGCCTTGCCGCTTTCCCGTCTCTTCACGCGGCTGGAGCCGGGGCCGCGTGCCGACGAGCGACTCCACGTGCGGCGACGCCAGTTCGGGGCCAGGATCGGCGCCCAGGTGGTCGGCGAACACGCGCCGGGCCTCCTCGTACGCCACCAGCGCCTCGGCCGAGCCCTCGATCGCGCGCAGCGCACGGATGAGCTGCGCATGGAACGGCTCGTCCAACGGGTGGTCCGCTACCAGTTCCCGCAACTCCGGCAGCACCTCCCCGGCATGGCCCAGCGCCAGATCCGCGTCAACCCCGCGGTGCAGCGCCGTCATCCGCAGCGCCTCCGGGCCCGCCCCGGCCGGCTTCCGGCCCGGCAGGTCCGCCGGCGCCGGCCACCGCGGGAGCGCCGCGCCGCCCTCACGTACGAGCCGCTCGAAAGCGCGCAGATCGATGTCCTGCACCTCGGCAAGCAACCGGTATCCGCCCGGGCCCGAGGAGATGACCTCCCTCCCCGGCGCCCTCCGCAGCCGCCCCGACAACGCCTGCAACGCCCCCGGCGCATCCTGCGGCGGCTCCGCCCCCACACATCCTCGATCAGCGCCTCAACGGACGCCGTGTGGGGCGCCCGCAGCGCCGGCGTGGGCAGCAGCGCACACAGGCGGCCGCCACCCAACGCGATGGCAGTCCCTTGTGCGCTGCGCGCCGCTGTCGAGCCCAGGATCAGGGGTACCGCACGACCTCATTCCGGCGTCTACCGCCCATTGCCCGGGGCCATCAGATAGCCGAGGGCTCAGGCACGCCGAACGGGCACGCCGCAGCGCCGGGCGGGCCGGTGCCGCCGCGTGGGCAAAAACCGCGAACCGCGTCAGCGATCATCCTCATGGGGCCCGAGCAACTCATCCGCAAGCGACGGCAAGTCATCCAGCGGCGTCTCCTCGGCCCATGACGGCCGGGACCGGCGAGAAGGCTGGGCCGGTGGCGCGACGGCGGGAAACTCGCGGGTGGGCCCGTCGCCCATGTCGCCCTCGGAACGGAAGAAGCCGGGCGGCACTCGGTCCACAGGCTCCTCAGCGGGAGTCGCGGGTTCGGCCTGCACGGGCCGCACGGGCGGCAGGACAGCGGTCTGCTCGGCATCGATCTCGACGGGCACGACCGGCGACAGGACGGCGGTCTCCTCGGCGTCGAAGGAAGCCGACGCAGCCGGACGCGGCACCTCGATGGTCCGCGTGTCCTCTTCGTGAGTTCCGTCGGCCTCGGCGGCCTCGTTGACGGGTTCCGGGATCGGCTCCGGCGCCGAGGCAGCCGCGGCGGCGGCCGCAGCCGCCGAAGCCGCCGCAGCAGCGCTTCGCGCCTCCTCCGCCCTCAGCAGCGCCTCCTCCGCCTTGCGCTGCCGGTCCAGGCGCCGTTCCTCCGCCTCTGCGCGCAGCCGGGCCTGCTCCTCGGCCTGGCGGCGCAGCCGCTCCTTTTCCTCGCGCTGGACGCGCTCCTGCGCTTCGCGGCGTACGCGCTCCTCCTCGGCGAGCCGCCGCGCTTCTTCGGCGCGACGCGCGGCCTCCGCGGCAGCGGCTTCCTCGGCAGCGCGGCGGGCGGCCTCCTCATCGAGCCGCTTCCGCTCCGCCTCTTCCTGTCGAAGCCTTTCCAGCTGGGCCTCGCGCTCGCGCTTGAGCCGCTCTTCTTCCGCCTTGCGGGCGGCTTCTTCTTCTGCTCGCTTACGGGCGGCCTCTTCCGCCAGGCGCCGCGCTTCTTCCCGGGCCTCGATCTCCTTCTCGGAGAGGGGAAGGGCCTGGTCGAGCCGGTGCCGTAGGACAGTCGTGACAGCCTCTGGCTCCTGGCCGGCGTCGACGACGAGATAGCGGGCCGGATCGGCGGCGGCGAGCGCGAGGAAACCGGCGCGTACTCGCTGATGGAATTCGGCGGGCTCGGACTCAAGCCGGTCCGGGGCCTCGGTGAAGCGCTCGCGGGCGGTCTCGGGGGAGACGTCGAGCAGCACCGTGAGATGAGGCACAAGGCCGTCCGTCGCCCAGCGCGAGATGCGCGCGATCTCGGTCGGAGCGAGGTCGCGCCCCGCGCCCTGGTAGGCGACGGAGGAGTCGATGTAGCGGTCGGAGATGACTATGGCGCCGCGCTCGAGGGCGGGCCGGACGACGGAATCGACATGCTCGGCGCGATCGGCGGCGTACAGCAGGGCTTCTGCCCGGTTGGACAGCCCGGCGCTCGACACGTCCAGCAGGATCGATCGCAGCCGCTTGCCGACCGCGGTCGCGCCCGGCTCCCGGGTCACAACGACTTCGTGGCCCTTGTCTCGGATCCAGTCGGCGAGCGCCTCGACCTGGGTGGACTTGCCGGCCCCGTCGCCGCCCTCGATGGCGAGGAAGAAGCCGCTGGAGGTCGGCCTCTGCGCGGGTTCGCCGCCGCGGAGCGCCTCACGCAGGTCGCGCCGGAGCGGCACGCCCTGGCGGTCGTCGGTCTTGCCGAGCACAACCGCGGCGACCGGCAGCAGCAGCGCACCGACGAGCATGAGGGTGTAGGCGGCGCCACCGTGATCGAAGGTGAAGTGACCGTTGGTGACGCGGCGCGGACCGATCACGCCGGCCAGCAGGGGGGCGACGACCGCGGCGAAGGCCGCGAGGACGCGTACGACGGCGTGCAGATGTTCCGTGGTGCGGGCGCGGCGCGGCTCCTCGGCCTCCTGGTCGATGAGGGTGTGGCCGGTGTTGGCGGTCACACCGGCGGACGTACCCGCGAGCAGTGCGAGCAGCAGCACCGTGGTCGGGTCGGGGACCAGCCCGGTGAGGAGCAGGGCGAGCCCGGTGACGGCGATGGCGATGGCGAACAGGCGGCGCCGGGACAGCGCGGGCAGCGTGCGTGGGGCGACACGGATGCCGAGGACGGTGCCGGCGGTCAGCGCCAGTACGAGGAGTCCGAAACCGGTGGGGCCGCCGCCGAGACCGGCGGAATGGAGTACGGCGACGGAGACGGCGGCGGCGATCGCTCCGGCCGTGGCGGCGGTGGCCAGGACGAAGAGGGGGATGGCGCCGGTACGGCCGCGGTCGGGAACACGCAGGCCCTCCAGGGGGGAGCGTGGGCGCGGGCGCGCGGTGGGCGCGTTCGGCAGCTCCAGGAGATACAGGACGGCGGCGGAGGCGGAGAAGAGCCCGGCCGCGACGTAGGAGGAGAGCGCGACCTGGTGGGCGCCGAACCAGCCGACGCCGACGGCCAGCAGATTGCCCACAAGACTGACGACAACGAGCACGGCGGCGGCGAGGGGCAGCGCGACAAAGGCGGTTCGGAGGTCGAGCTTGTGCAGGGTGGAGAGGGTGTCGGGTGCCGGGCGGACTATTCCGTCACCTGGTGCCGGATTCGGGAGCAGCCCGGGCGCGGCGCCGTCCTTGGCGATGTTCCACAGGCGCTCGGCGGCACCCACGACGAAGACCGTTATCAGCAGCCAGGCGACGGCCGAGTCCGGGGTCCAGTCGATCCACAGGGGCGCGACAAGCAGCAAAGCGAGCCGTACGCCATCCGCGCCGATCATGGTCCAGCGCCGGTCGAGCACGCCGCCGGGCGCGATGAGCGCACTGAGGGGGCCGAGGAGTACGGCGCCGAAGAGCAGGGCGGCGACCACTCGTACGCCGAATACCGCGGCTACCGCGAAGGCCGCTCCGCGGTAGCCGCCACCGAAGGTCTGTGCCATGGTCGCTGCCTGCACGGTGAGCCCGAGCAGCACCAGCAGCCCGAGTCGGTCGGCGACCGCCCCCGTCAGTTGGGCGCCCCACAGTTTCCGCAATGGCGGGATCCTGAGGAGTGCGCCCACCGCACGTTCGCGGGAGTCGGCGGCGAGATCGGCTGGATGCTCGGATCGCGTCATTCTGCCAGCCTATCCGGAGCAAGGTGGTCCATGACTATCCGCCCGAACACGCGGGCTGCGGACATGGGTGCGGGCGCTGCCGGGAGCTGGTACCGGGCGGCCTGGCCGGCGGCGCCGGCCCGTCGGAGCAGGGCTAGTCGGCCGCCTTGGCCGCCGCGGCCGTCTTCTTGGCGGGCGCCTTTTTGCTGGGCGCCTTCTGGGCGGTCGTGGTTTTGGCCGCGGTTGTCTTCTTTGCGGCAGCTGTCGCCTTCTTGGCTGTGGCCTTCTTCGCCGGGGCCTTCTTCGCCGGGGCCTTCTTCGCGGCAGTCTTCTTCGCCGGGGACTTGGCCCGCTTCTCGGCCAGCAGCTCGTACCCGCGCTCCGGGGTGATGGCCTCGACGCTGTCGTCCTGCCGGAGCGTGGCGTTGGTCTCGCCATCGGTCACATACGGGCCGAAGCGGCCGTCCTTGACGACGACCGGCTGCCCGCTGACCGGGTCGGTGCCCAGTTCCTTCAGCGGGGGCTTGGCGGCGGCGCGGCCACGCTGCTTGGGCTGCGCGTAGATGGCCAGGGCCTCGTCGAGGGTGATCGTGAAGAGCTGCTCCTCGCTGCCGATCGACCGTGAGTCGGTGCCCTTCTTCAGATACGGCCCGTAGCGGCCGTTCTGCGCGGTGATCTCGGCGCCGGACTCGGGGTCCACGCCGACGACGCGCGGGAGGGACATCAGCTTGAGGGCGTCCTCGAGCGTCACCGTATCGAGTGACATGGACTTGAAGAGGGACGCGGTACGCGGCTTGACGGCGTTCTTGCCGGTCTTCGGGGTGTCCTCGGGAAGGATTTCGGTGACGTACGGCCCGTAGCGGCCGTCCTTGGCGACGATCTGGCGGCCGGTCGCGGGGTCGGTACCGAGTTCGAAGTCGCCGCTGGGCTTGGCGAGGAACTCCTCGGCCAGCTCCACGGTGAGCTCGTCCGGCGGAAGGTCGTCCGGTACATCGGCGCGCTGGCCGGGCTCGCCCTCGATGTCACTCGGCCGCTCGACGTACGGGCCGTACCGTCCGACCCTCAGCACGATGCCGTTGCCGACGGGGAAGGAAGACACCTCGCGGGCGTCGATCGCGCCCAGATCGGTGACGAGCTCCTTGAGCCCGCCGAGGTGGTCGCCGTCGCCATTGCCGGCGTCGGCGGCGGAGGGGCCCTGCGGCTGACGGTCCGCTTCCTGGCCGGAGCCGAAGTAGAAGCGCCGCAGCCACGGCACTGACTGGGCCTCGCCGCGGGCGATGCGGTCGAGGTCGTCCTCCATCTTGGCGGTGAAGTCGTAGTCGACGAGCCGCCCGAAGTGCTTCTCCAGCAGACCCACGACGGCGAACGACAAGAAGGACGGCACGAGGGCCGTGCCCTTCTTGAAAACATATCCGCGGTCGAGGATGGTGCCAATGATGGACGCATACGTCGAGGGGCGGCCGATCTCGCGCTCTTCCAGCTCCTTGACCAGCGAGGCCTCGGTGTAGCGGGCCGGGGGCTTGGTGGCGTGGCCGTCGGCGGCGATCTCCTCGGCGCGCAGGGCGTCGCCCTCGGAGAGGGCCGGCAGACGGCGCTCACGGTCGTCGAGCTCGGCGTTGGGGTCGTCTGCGCCTTCGACGTACGCCTTCATGAAGCCATGGAAGGTGATGATCTTGCCGGACGCGGAGAACTCGGCGTCCCGGCCGTCAGCCGAGCGCCCGGCGACCTTCACGGTGACGGACTGGCCGACCGCGTCCTTCATCTGGGACGCGACGGTACGCATCCAGATCAGCTCGTAGAGCCGGTACTGGTCGCCGGTGAGGCCGGTCTCGGCGGGGGTGCGGAAGCGGTCGCCGGAGGGGCGGATCGCCTCGTGCGCCTCCTGGGCGTTCTTGACCTTGCCGGTGTAGACGCGAGGCTTGTCGGGGAGGTAGGCGGCGCCGTACAGCTGGGTGACCTGGGCGCGGGCGGCGGTGATGGCGGTCTCCGACAGCGTGGTGGAGTCCGTACGCATATAGGTGATGAAGCCGTTCTCGTACAGCTTCTGGGCGACCTGCATGGTGGACTTGGCACCGAAGCCGAGCTTGCGCGCCGCCTCCTGCTGGAGGGTGGTCGTGCGGAACGGCGCATATGGCGAGCGCCGGTACGGCTTCGACTCGACGCTGCGTACGGAGAAGTCGCTGTCCTGGAGCGCGGCGGCCAGCGTGCGGGCGGCGGCCTCGTCCAGGTGGAGGACGGTCGCGCTCTCCTTGAGCCGGCCGGTGGAGCTGAAGTCCCGGCCCTGGGCGATGCGGCGGCCGTCGACGCCGGTGAGGCGGGCGGCGAAGACGCCGGGGTCGGTGGCGTCGCCGGTGCGGCCGGTGGCGAAGGTGCCGGTGAGGTCCCAGTATTCGGCGGAGCGGAAGGCGATGCGCTCGCGTTCGCGCTCGACGACGAGACGGGTGGCGACGGACTGTACGCGGCCCGCCGACAGGCGCGGCATGACCTTCTTCCACAGGACCGGCGAGACCTCGTAGCCATAGAGGCGGTCGAGGATCCGGCGGGTCTCCTGCGCGTCGACCAGGCGCTGGTTCAGCTCGCGGGGATTGCGGACGGCGGCCTGGATGGCGTCCTTGGTGATCTCGTGGAAGACCATCCGGCGGACCGGGACCTTGGGCTTGAGGACTTCCTGGAGGTGCCAGGCGATGGCCTCGCCCTCCCGGTCCTCATCTGTTGCCAGGAACAGCTCGTCGGAGTCCTTCAGCAGGTCCTTTAGCTTCTTGACCTGCGCCTTCTTGTCGGCATTGATGACATAGATCGGCTGGAAGTCACTGTCGACGTTGACGCCGAGGCGCGCCCAGGACTGGCCCTTGAACTCGGCCGGCACTTCGGCGGCCCCGTTGGGCAGGTCGCGGATGTGCCCGACGCTGGCCTCGACCACGTAACCCGGGCCGAGATAGCCCTTGATCGTCTTCGCCTTGGCGGGCGACTCGACAATAACGAGTCGGCGGCCGCCGGATGCGGTCTCGTGGGTCGGGGACAACTTCGCTCTTCTCTCCGGTCGAAGGACTTCCGCTGCGGAGTGTGACCGTACATCCCGGTCCCGTGTCAAACGGGAAAACCCCACAACGCCACTCGAACGGTAACCCGACAACCGCCATCCCTGCCGCGCGGGCCCACATGACGGTAGATTTCTGCGCTGCGTCCGCCCTGGGTCCGCCCCGCGTGCGCCGGGCCGGAGCGGGGCCTTCCGAGAGGCCCGGCTACGGGACGGGGCCAGTACCGGGATACGCCATCGGTGCGCTCAGACGCGTAGGAAACACCAGACGCCGACGAGGAGGGAGATCGCTCCGCAGGCCGTGACAATGACGGCGGCGACCGGCCCGGCATGCTGTGCCACCGGCACGTTTCGCATCACGCACCTCGCCGACCACAGCAGCAGCCCGGCGCCGAAGAGCGCGAAGACCATCCCATGGCGAAGAACGCCGGTGCGCTTTCCATCCTCGTCGCCCCTTTGTGCGTCGTGCGCCCGTCGTGCGCCGGAGGCTGCCACAGCGGGACGGCATCATGGCGGCCTCCCAGCAAACCCCGGATGAATGAAGCCCCAAACGACTGTCCGAAAACAGCCGCGTGAGTCGCGTGGCAAGATAACTGCCGTGGCTGACACGACGGCACCAGGGCCGGCCCTGGCTGCGACACCGGCACCGGACGCTGTGCGACGCCGCAACCGCGCGCTCGCGCTCGGGTCCGTGGTCACCGGTATCGCGGGGGCCGCATACCTCTGGGGCACCGATCCGCACCAGCCAGGACACTTTTTGCCCCGCTGCCCGTTCAACTGGGCGACCGGTCTGCTCTGCCCCGCGTGCGGCGGCACCCGCATGGCCTACGACCTGATGCACGGACACTTCGCGGCCGCGTTCCACGACAACGCCCTGCTACTGCTCGTCAGCCCTGCGGGCCTCTATCTCTACGGGCGCTGGCTGGCCGAGGGGCTGCGCGGCAGGTCCTACCAGCCCGTCCTGCGCCCTTACGGGCAGGCCGTCGTGCTCGGCGTGGCGGTGGCCTGGGCCGTGTTGCGCAACACGCTGTAGCGGCCCGTTGGGCACGGTTGGGTTGGTCACGGTTGGGTGACGTGACGCGGTCACACGAGACATTGGCCGATTTCCAGTGTGAGAATCAGCTTTTCTGGCGGGGGGACAAGGCGCAGGTGTGTGCTCACCCCTGCCGTTTCGTCCCTTCTGCAAGGAGCATCCTCCGTGGCAACGCCCACCCCTGACGCCCCGTTCGGCTACGACGCCGCCGGGCGGCCGCTCTCGGACAAGTCCAAGGTCACCGCCGGCATCCTCCAGATCCTCCTCGGCGGGCTCGGCATCGGGCGCTTCTACACCGGCCACACCGGCATGGCGCTCGGCCAGCTCTTCACGTGCGGCGGCTGTGGCGTCTGGTCGCTGATCGACGGCATCATCTTCCTCACCAGCAACGACCGCACCGACGCCCAGGGGCGCACGCTGCGCAGCTGACAGGTGTCGGCACCCTCTGCGGCACGGTCACACGTGCTTGGCCGTGCCGCACTCAGTGCTCACTACTCACTGCTCAGTGCCCGGTGCCCGGTGCTCGTCATTCGGCAGGCTCGATGAAGCCCTGCTCGACCAGCAGCCGGATAGCCTCCGGCGTACGGTCCCGGAGCACCACCGGGTCCTCGCCGAGGAGTTGGGCGATGGCATCCAGGATCCGGCCGGCCGGGAGGGTGCCGTCGCAGACCCCGGCGAAGCCGGCCCCGACGGTGTCGACCTTGGAGGCGCGCCGCATGCCCCGGTTGGCGCGCAGCACCACATGTTCCGGGTCCTCCGCGCCGGGAAGGCCGACCTGTTCCTGGACGACCTCGTCGGCGAGCCGGAACCTGGCTTCGAGGAGCGCGGCGTCATCGTGCGTACGCAGGAAGCTCCGGCGGTCGAACCAGGCGCCGATGTGCGTACCGAGCGGCTGCTCGACGGGGTGCGGCCACTCCTCGGCGATCACGTCGGGGCGGTCGGCGCCGGACTTGTGGATCGTGATCCAGCCGAAGCCGACGCCCTTGACCTTGCGTTGGTCGAACTCCTCCAGCCAGGCGTCGTACCGGGCGGCATAGGAAGCCGGGTCCGTCTGATGGTCGCCCCCGTCGCGCAGCCACAGTTCGGCGTACTGTGCGGGGTCCTGGACCTCCCGCTGCACGATCCACGCGTCGCAGCCCTGCGGGACCCAGCCACTGATCCGGTCGCGCCAGTCCTCTCCCGCCACGTGCTGCCAGTTGGCGAGCAGCTGGCAGTAGCCGCCGTCGTTCAGATGCTCGGCTGACTGCTGGACGATCGTGCGGCACAGGTCGTCGCCCGCCATACCGCCGTCCCGGTACGTGAAGCGACTGCCCGGTGAGATCACGAACGGCGGGTTGGACACGATCAGGTCGAACCGCTCCTCACCGACCGGCTCGAAGAGGCTCCCCTGTCTCAGGGCCGGTTCCCGCGCGCCGGACAGCGCCAGCGTCAGCCGCGCGAAGTGCAGGGCGCGTGGGTTCAGATCGGTCGCCGTGACCCGCGTGGCGTGCCGGGACGCGTGCAGCGCCTGCACCCCGGAGCCGGTGCCGAGGTCGAGTGCGCTGCCCACCGGCGTACGCACCGTGATCCCGGCGAGCGTGGTGGACGCGCCGCCCACGCCCAAGACCACGTCCTCCCGGGCGACGCCGGGCACCGCCCCGATCCCGGCCGCCCCACCGACCGCGCACCCGAGGTCCGAGACGATCCACCAGTCCTCGCCCGCCTCGCCCCCGTAGGGCCGTACGTCAACCGTCGCGCGCACCGCGTCCCCGCCGTCGGCGTCCCGGTCGCGTACGAGCCAGCCGTCAGCGAGGCACTCCTCCACGGGCAGCGCCTCGCGGGCCCGCGTATATGGGACGGTTTGCTGCAGCAGGAACAGCCGCACCAGTGTCTCGATCGGCGTGTCCCCGCGCGTGGCGCGCAGCGAGGGCACGGTCTCCGCCCGGGAGAGCGCGGCGAACGCGGTCGCGCCCAGCACTTCCAGGCAGCCGTCGGGGGTGAACGCGGCGGTACGCAGCGCGTCGCGCAACCGGGAGATGCGGTCCGGGTCCGCAGCGGGAAGGTGCATGGTGTTCACAGGGTCCATTCTCCCGGACGGCCAGGGCCGGCGTGCGCCGCTTCGGTCGCGGGTGCGCTCAGGACGCGCTCGGCGAAGCGCTGGCGCTCCGGCAGCCGGGCTGCTTGGCCATCGCGGCCCCGACATCTCCCTGCCGGAGACTGTCAAGCGCCTGCCCGCCGGTCTTGCTCACCTTGCCGAGGCTGTCCGACACAGCCTTCAGGCCGTCGGCGAACTTCGCCTGGTCTGCGGTGTTGAGCCCGTCGACCTGCTTCTTGAGGTTGGAGTAGGAAGTGGAGAGCTGGTTGAGGTCGTTGACCGCTTGCGTCTTGAGCTTGGTCCCGTTCTTGACCGGCGGGTCGCCCGCCTTGCTGACGATGCCGGCCAGGGACTTGTAGGCGTCCGAGATCTGCTGGAAGGCGGCGGAGTCCGCGTTCTTCACATCGGCGGGCTTGCCGGCGCTGTCGACCTTGGTGATCGCCGTGTTGGCGTCGTTGATCTTCTTGACCTGTGTGGAGGCCTGATCGCAGACAGTCTTCGCCCAGGCGTTCAGCTTGCTGTTGGAGTTGTCGCCGCATCCCGCGAGGGCCATCACCAGAGCCGCACCGGACAGCGCTGCCGCGAGTTTCATCTTCACTATGTCTGTTCCTTCCGTGGCTCTACGGCCCCGGAACCTACACGCCCTCGGGGTGCGGACCACCATTCGGTCGCACCATTCATAACTATTTAAAGCCATTTGCACCAGGTAACCCGTGACGTACGCGACGCTCGTACAACATCGTGGCGGGCGCCACCCCAAAGGGGTGACGCCCGCCACGATACTGACGCCGTAATTGACGGCGTCTCCGCTAAGCCACTGCCTAGGAGACCACCGCCGGGTCGGTTGATCGCCGGGTCGGCTCGGAGCCACCCTCGTCGCCCTCGTCCCCGACGGCGATGCCGCGCCGTTTGGAGACGTAGACCGCGCCGACGATGGTGACGATCGAGACGGCGGCGACACCGATCCGGACGCCCAGGTTCGCGTCCTGGCCGTAGCTGAACTTGACCACCGCGGGGGCGATCAGCAGCGCCACCAGGTTCATCACCTTCAGCAGCGGGTTGATCGCCGGACCTGCGGTGTCCTTGAACGGGTCGCCGACCGTGTCGCCGATGACGGTCGCGGCGTGCGCCTCGCTGCCCTTGCCGCCGTAGTGGCCGTCCTCGACGAGCTTCTTGGCGTTGTCCCAGGCGCCGCCGGAGTTGGCGAGGAAGACGGCCATGAGCGTGCCCGCTCCGATCGCGCCCGCCAGGTAGGAGGCGAGCGAGCCGACGCCGAGCGAGAAACCGACCGCAATAGGTGCGAGAACCGCCAGCAGGCCGGGCGTGGCGAGCTCGCGCAGCGCGTCCTTGGTGCAGATGTCGACGACCCGGCCGTACTCCGGCTTCTCGGTGTAGTCCATGATCCCGGGGTGCTCGCGGAACTGCCGCCGCACCTCGAAGACCACCGCGCCCGCCGACCGCGATACGGCGTTGATGGCGAGCCCCGAGAAGAGGAAGACGACGGCCGCGCCGAGCAGCAGCCCGACCAGGTTGTTCGGCTGGGAGATGTCGAGGTTGAGCCATCGTGCGTCGGACGCGGCGGGGTGGGCCTTGGCGACGGCTGTATCGATCGCCTCCTTGAAGGAGCCGAAGAGCGCGGTCGCGGCGAGCACCGCTGTCGCGATGGCGATGCCCTTGGTGATCGCCTTGGTGGTGTTGCCGACCGCGTCCAGGTCGGTGAGGACCTGGGCGCCCTCGCCGTGGACGTCGCCGGACATCTCGGCGATGCCCTGGGCGTTGTCGGAGACCGGTCCGAAGGTGTCCATGGCGACGATCACGCCGACCGTGGTGAGCAGACCAGTGCCGGCCAGCGCGACCGCGAAGAGCGCCAGCCACACCGACGTACCGCCGAGCAGGAAGGCGCCGTAGACCGAGAGCCCGATCAGCACGGCCGAGTAGACCGCCGACTCCAGGCCGAGGGCGATGCCGGACAGCACGACGGTGGCCGGCCCGGTGAGCGAGGTCTTGCCGATGTCCTGGACGGGACGCCTGGTGGTCTCGGTGAAATAGCCGGTGAGCTGTTGGATCAGCGCGGCCAGCACGATGCCGATGGCGACCGCGACCAGCGCCAGGACCCTCGGGTCACCGGGGTGGCCCGAGATGTCGCTGGAGACGCCCTTGAGGTCCGCGTAGCTGGACGGCAGGTAGACGTAGACCGCCACCGCGACCAGGACCAGCGAGATGACGGCGGAGATGAAGAAGCCGCGGTTGATGGCGGTCATGCCGCTACGGTCGGCGCGGCGTGGCGCGACCGCGAAGATGCCGACCATCGCGGTGAGCACCCCGATCGCCGGGATGAGCAGCGGGAACGCCAGCCCGGAGTCGCCGAAGGCCACCTTGCCGAGGATCAGCGCGGCGACCAGCATGACGGCGTACGACTCGAAGAGGTCGGCGGCCATGCCCGCGCAGTCGCCGACGTTGTCGCCGACGTTGTCGGCGATGGTCGCGGCGTTGCGCGGGTCGTCCTCCGGGATGCCCTGCTCCACCTTGCCGACGAGGTCGGCGCCCACGTCGGCGGCCTTGGTGAAGATACCGCCGCCGACCCTCATGAACATCGCCAGCAGCGCCGCGCCGAATCCGAAGCCCTCCAGCACCTTGGGGGCGTCCGCCTTGTAGACGAGGACGACGACGGAGGCGCCCAGCAATCCCAGGCCGACCGTGAACATGCCGACCACACCGCCGGTACGGAAGGCGATCTTCATGGCGCGGTGCGAGACAGCCGTCAGGTCGGCCTTCGGCTCCCCGGGCGCCGGCGTCGCCGCCCGTGCGGCGGCGGCGACGCGTACGTTGCTGCGCACCGCGAGCCACATGCCGATGTAACCGGTGACGGCCGAGAACCCGGCGCCGACCAGGAAGAACACACTGCGTCCGATGCGCTGCGAGGTGTTGTCTGCGGGCAGCAGCATGAGCAGGAAGAAAGCGGCGACGGCGAAAACGCCCAGTGTGCGGAACTGCCGCGCCAAGTAGGCGTTCGCTCCTTCCTGGACGGCACTCGCGATCTCCTTCATCTTGTCGGTGCCCTCGTCGGCGGCGAGCACTTGTCGTACCAGCACCGCTGCGAGCGCCAGTGCAGCCAACGCGACGACCGCGATGACCAGTACCAGATTGCGGTTGCCGTCGGTCAGCACCGGTGAGGCAGCCAGGTTCCGGGCGAAGTCGTGCGTGTGAGGGGTAAGTGGCCCCGCCATTCGTCCTCCTTGACGTTTGGCGCATGGGCGCGCGGCTCTTGCGACTTTGAGAGCCGCGACACTCAGGCGAGCTGAGCAAAGATGGACGGATTGTAGGGAGCCCAACTAGATCAAAACAGGGCGCAGGAGCGTAAATTCGCCTGAGGCCGGGAATACAAAGGCACCCGCACCGACAGAATTCACCGTAATAGGTGAGGCGCCGACCCGCGAGTGGACGCACGATCGGGTGACCGGGGGTGCGAGGTGGCTGAAACGGGTGAAGGACCACCCGCCACGGATGGCGCCGCAAAAAGCGCTACAGAAGGCGCTGAAGGCGCTACGGAAGAGGCCGCGAGGCGGGGCGAAGCGAGGGCGAGGGCGGGCTACGAAACGACAGCCGGAGCGAGCGGCCAGCTCATCCGGATGAGGCCGCCGTTCTCGTTCGCGATGACCTCGAGGTCGTCCACCAGGCCGCTGATCACAGCCAGACCCATCTCGCTCTCCTCCTCGGAATCCTCGGAGAGCTGCGCGGAAGAAGGCTCGGGGTGGGACGCGGGCTCATCCGCGCGCGCCGGCACTCCATCGGCGTCGCCGGGCGCGGCGCGGCCGGGGATCTCGTCGCCGACCTCGATGGAGAACTTCTTCTCCTCGTCGGTCAGCACCACCCGCACGGGCCGGTCAAGACCGCCGGCCCGGTGCAGACCGACAGCCCGGCTGCACGCCTCGCCCACAGCGAGCCGGACCTCATCGAGGACGGCCTCGTCCACCCCTGCTCTGCGAGCTACCGCAGCCGCCACCAGACGTGCAGTGCGGACGTGCTCCGGCAGTGCGCTGAAGAGCAGTTCTACGGTGGGCATGGCCTCCCCCTCGTGCCTGTGGGCGGGCGTCACCGGGACCCGGGCCGCATACGAGCCCGGTGCCCCGCGTCTTGCAAAGGCGACCGTCAGTCCGTCGCCGCGACGGCCTCATCGACCGTCTGGTGAATCGGAAACACCTTGGTCAGTCCGGTGATCCGGAAAATCTTCAGAATGCGCTCCTGGTTGCACACCAGGCGCAGCGAGCCTTCATGCGCACGCACCCGCTTGAGCCCGCCGACGAGCACTCCCAGCCCGGTGGAGTCGAGGAAGTCCACGCCTTCCATATCCACGACCAGGTGGTAGCTGCCGTCGTTCACGAGTTCGACCAGCTGCTCTCGCAGCTTGGGCGCGGTATACACATCAATCTCACCACCGACCTCGACGACCGTACGGTCACCAACGGTTCGGGTCGACAGGGACAGGTCCACGGATCCTCCAGCACCTTGCATCGAGCGGTCGCCCCCCATGGATCGGCAGCCGCGTTGGCATTCAATCACCTACAGGCGGCTGAGTACGACGCCTTACGACGATTGTCCGTCGGGCCAGTGACACACTGAGTGCCGATGGCCCACGATCACCTTCCGCAGTCGGCGCACGGCCGCCAATCCCCCCGCGTCCTTCTCGAGCGGCTCGCCACGGGGGCAGGCAGAGCCGCGCGCATTACCCATACGGAGCACTTGCCCGCACAAGCCGGTCACCATGCCGATTGGCCTGATCAGATCCGCCCCGAGGTGATCGAAGCGGTCCGGGCAGCCGGCATCGAGCGCCCCTGGCAGCACCAGGCGCGCGTCGCGTCACACGCTATCGCGGGTACCTCCGTCGTGGTCGCCACCGGCACCGCGTCCGGCAAGTCGCTGGCATATCTCGTCCCGGTCCTGAGCGCCCTCCTGGACGGCTCCGAGGCGCCCAACGGCCGTGGGGCCACCGCGCTCTACCTGGCCCCCACAAAGGCCCTCGCAGCCGATCAGCGCCGTGCCGTGGCCGCGCTCGCCGCGGCTCCGTCGCTGGGAAGAACCGCGATCCGCCCCGCGGTCTACGACGGCGACACGCCCGTCGAGGAGCGCGAATGGGTCCGCCAGCACGCCACCTACGTCCTCACCAACCCCGACATGCTGCACCGGGGCATCCTCCCCGCCCACCCCCGCTGGGGCTCCTTCCTGCGCCAACTGCGCTATGTCGTGATCGACGAGTGCCACACCTACCGCGGCGTCTTCGGCTCGCACGTCGCGCAGGTCCTGCGCAGGCTGCGCAGGATCTGCGCCCGCTACGGCGCCGACCCCGTCTTCCTCCTCGCCTCCGCGACCGCCGCCGAGCCCGCCGAGGCGGCCACCCGCCTCACCGGCGTCCCCGTCACCGAAGTGACCGAAGACACCTCACCCCGCGGCGAAGTCGTCTTCGCCCTCTGGGAGCCCCCGCTCACCGAACTCAGCGGCGAGCACGGCGCCCCCGTCCGCCGTACCGCCACCGCGGAAACCGCCGACCTCCTCACCGACCTGGTGATCCAGGGCACCCGTACCGTCGCCTTCGTACGCTCCCGCCGCGCCGCTGAACTGATCGCCCTCATCGCCCAGGAACGCCTTGCCGGCGTGTCACGGGACCTCCCCCGGCGTGTCGCCGCCTATCGCGGCGGCTACCTGCCCGAGGAGCGCCGCGCCATCGAGCGCGATCTGCACTCCGGGCGCCTCCTCGGCCTCGCCTCCACCACCGCCCTGGAGCTCGGTGTCGACGTCTCCGGCCTCGACGCCGTCCTGCTGGCCGGCTATCCCGGCACCCGCGCCTCCCTCTGGCAGCAGGCGGGCCGGGCCGGGCGGGCGGGGCAGGGCGCACTGGCCGTCCTCATAGCCCGTGACGACCCCCTCGACACCTATCTCGTCCACCACCCGGAAGCCCTCTTCCAACGCCCCGTCGAATCCACCGTCCTCGACCCCGACAACCCCTACGTCCTCGCCCCGCACCTCTGCGCGGCCGCCGCCGAGCTCCCCCTGACCGACGCCGACATCAAGCTCTTCGGCCCCGCCGCAGCCGATCTCCTCCCCCAGTTGGAAGGCCGTGGCCTGCTCCGCCGCCGCGCCACCGGCTGGTACTGGACCCGTCGCGAACGCGCCGCCGACCTCACCGACATCCGCGGCGAAGGCGGCACCCCCGTCCAGATCGTCGAGGCCGCCACCGGGCGCCTCCTGGGCACCGTCGACGCCTCCGCCGCCCACACCACCGTCCACGACGGCGCGGTCCACCTCCACCAGGGCCACACCTATCTCGTCCGCAGCCTCGACCTGGACGACTCCGTCGCGCTCGTGGAGCAGGCCGACCCGCCCTACTCCACGATGGCCCGCGACACCACGACGATCTCCGTCCTCGACACCGACCTCGAAGAGCCCTGGGGCGACTCCCGCCTCCACTTCGGCTCCGTCGAGGTCACCCACCAGGTCGTCTCCTTCCTCCGCCGGAAACTCATCACCGGCGAGGTCCTCGGTGAGACCAAACTCACCCTCCCCCCACGCACCTTGCGCACCCGCGCCGTCTGGTGGACCGTCACCAGCGCCCAGCTCGACGCCGCCGCCGTCCATCCCGAGGAGCTCCCCGGCGCTCTCCACGCCGCCGAGCACGCCTCCATCGGCCTCCTCCCGCTCTTCGCCACCTGCGACCGCTGGGACATCGGCGGGGTCTCCATCCCACTCCACCCCGACACCGGCCTCCCCACCGTCTTCGTCTACGACGGCCACCCCGGCGGCGCCGGATTCGCGGAGCGCGCCTTCCACACCGCCCGCACCTGGCTCACCGCGACCCGCGAGGCAATCGCCTCCTGCGAATGCGATTTCGGGTGCCCCTCCTGCGTCCAGTCCCCCAAATGCGGCAATGGCAACGACCCCCTGGACAAAGCCGCCGCCGTCCGCCTCCTCGACTCCCTTCTCGCCCCCAGCGACGGCTGAACCTCCCGTGCCTGCCAGCCCTGCCCTGCGCCGGGCCGACGGGGCTGGGCGGTGGCGCCATCGTCCGGCAGGCACCGGCCCGCCCCGCCTGCGGCGGAACCGGTCTGCCGGCGTCAGCTCCTCCCGATGGCGGTGCGGTCCCGCCTCATGGGCGGGCGAAGCGGGATGGGGGGGAGAGCTCGCCCGGCGGTGGGTCGACCTGAGAGCCTGTCGGGTGACCTTCGATCGGAAAGCGGACGCGGTCTGGTGCGTGCGATTCCAAGGCGCCGGCATGTCCTCGATGGGGTCCCCCCTGCTCGAGCGAAGCCGAGAGCTTGGGGGAGGAGCTACTAGGGCATTTCGGCAACGCGGGAAGCGTGCGTGCCAGGGCGTGGCCGCCCGATCAGAAGTCACCCGACAGGCCCTGAGGCGGCCCGGCCCGGGAGCGGGCGTGGGCGGGGCCGACGGCGGCGGTGACGTCCGCGATTTCACCGAGGACGGAGCAGCGCAGGAGCCGGGCGCCCTGGGCGGCGGCGACGCGCGCGGCCAACGAGCAGGCCTGGGACTGCCCGAGCAGCGCGTGGTCGGCGGCAGCGAGGGCGGCCAGATCGGCGGCGCCGCCGGCGCGGTGGCGGGCCGCGATGGCGTGGCCCATGGCGAGGAGGGCACCCACGACGACGCACAGCACCACGCCTACCAGCGCCGTCCAAACGGTGGCGGACCCACGGTCGGAGGTCATGGCGCCGCGCCGGCGACGGAGTCCTCGGCCAGCGCCGCCGCGTCCGCGCGGAGGGTGACCGCCAGGGGGCCTGGGGGCCGCGCTGTGACGCGTACCCGCACGATGTCCCCGGCGCGTTCCAGCGCGACCACCGCTCCAGGCGGGGCGGCCGACCGGGCTGCGGCCAGGACGGCCGCGTCGGACTCGGAGCGGGCAGCGGCTCTGGCCCCGGCGCGGGCGGCGTCGACGCACCGGATTTGCGCGGCGGCCGCCATCAGCCCCCAAAGAAGCATGACCGCGAAGAGCGCCAGTGATGGGATCACAACCGCCGCCTCAGCGGTGACGTAGCCCTTCTCAGAACGCCACATCGAGCGCCCTCCCGATCAGCCCGGTGAGTTTCGAGTTCACCGCGCCGCTCGTCACGATCTTGTAGAGCACCGCGGCGAACCCGCATGCCGCCAGAGTGCCGACCGCGTATTCAGCCGTGGTCATACCGGCGTCACGCCCTGCGCTCAGCGCACGCAGCGAACGCAGTCGCTTGATCATTTTCCGCATCACGAGAATCCCCCTCAGTTCGATCCGCCGGCGAGGATCGTCCCCGCCAGCCCCATCACCACCGGCGCCACCCCGACCAGCAGGAAGGCCGGCAGGAAGCACAGCCCCAGCGGGGCGGTGGCCAGCACCCCGGCCCGCCGCGCCCGGGCGAGAGCCACGCGCCCCCGTTCCGTCCGGTACGAGGCGGCGAGCCGCGACACTTCATCGACCGGCGGTACACCGGTCGTGCAGGCGCGCTCCATGCAGCGCCCCAGGTCGTACGGGCCGAACCGGCCCCAGCACCGCGCGGGGTCGCCGCCCAGCCGCAGCTCCGCGGCGATGCGGGTGAGCGCCTCGCCGAGCGGTCCGCTCAGCGAACGCCCGACCGCGTCCGCCGCCTCGCGCGGCCCGGCGCCAGAGGCGAGGCACGCGGCCATGAGGTCCGCGGCGAGCGGGAGTTGCCGGGCGGCTTCGCGCAGCGGGTCCGGGCCGGGCCGGGGCAGGAGCCGGCGGCGCCATATGCCGTACGCGGCAGCCGCCCCGGTCAGACACCCGGCGACGCCGCCAACCAGCACAGCGACACCCAGCGCGACACCGGCGACCGGCACCCAGCCACGGACCGCCCCGAAACGGTCCCGGAGCGCGCTCGCCCTCGACGGCCCGCGCACGACGCCGAACAGTGCCCGCAGCCGCCGCCGGGCGGACCGTTCGCGCCGCACGGCCACCACGGCGCCGACGACACAGACCGCCAGCGCGCCGGCCCCGACGGCCATCCCCAGGCTGTGGACAAACTCGCCGTTCATGACGCGCCCTCTTCCGCCGAGCGCACGATCCGTGCCGTCCAGGCGAGCCCGGCCCACTCCAGCAGGCCGCCGGCCACCAGACACCCCACCCCTGCCGGGGTGCCCAGCAGCACCCGCAGTGGATCGGCCCCCATTCCGGTGCCGAGCACCACACCGAACACCGGGAGCAGCGCCAGCATCACCGCGGTGGAGCGTGGGCCGGCCAACTGGGCCCGCAGATCCTCCCGTTGGTCGTGCTCGGCGCGCAGCGCCGCCGCGATCCGGTCCAGCCCGTCGGCGAGACCGGCCCCGCCGTCGACAGCGACCTGCCAGCAAGCGGCTGCTCCGGCGAGCCCTTCCGCGCCCGGCGACCGGGCAGCCTCCCGCAGCGCGGCCGGGATGTCACCGCCGAAGCGGGCCGCGGCCAGCAGCAAGGTCGCGGACTCCGCCAGATCGGGGCAGTCGGGCCAGCCGGCGCGCTCGACGGCCCCGGCCAGTGCGGCGTGGGGCGGGCGCCCGGCCCGCAGCTCGCCGGCCAGGGAGCCGCAGAGATCGCCCACCGACGCCGCCCGCCGCTCCACGGCCGCCTGCTGCTCCCGACCGCGCAGCCAGCTCCCGACCAGCGGCACCGCAGCCGCCCCGCCCAGGGCCGGCAGCACCGAGTGCGCCGGCACCGCGATGACCAGGCCCACGGGTACGCAAAGGCTTTCGCGCCCCAGCCGCCACCCGAACCGGGCCCGTAGCGATCCCCAGAACGCCCCCAGCGCCCCCAGCGCGGGCCCCCTGGACAGGGGGCCGCCAGGGCCCCCGCCGTCCCCGAGAAGCAGCCGTGCGCGGCGCAGTGCTTCGTCACGCCCGCACATGGCCCAGGCGGCCGCTCCGGCGCACAGGGTCGCGGCCCACACCGGCACCGCCCCCAGGCCGGGGTGCCCGTTCACCGCGGCCTCCCGGCAGCGGTGCCGGCCGGGGAAACCGCCTGGACAGCCTGGGCCGCCCGGCCCCGTTCGCACAGGGCGGCCAATCGTGCCCATCCCGGGCCGCGTTCGGTGCCCGCGAGGGCGGGGAGGGTCGTCACAAGGCCGTCCCTGCCACGCTCCAGGACGTGGATCTCGGCGACGCGACGCCGCCCGGAGCGATCGCGGACGAGGTGTACGACCACGGAGAGCGCGGCGGCCAACTGGCTGTGCAGCGCGGCCCGGTCGAGCCCGGCGGTGGAGCCGAGCGCTTCCAGCCGGGCCGGGACGTCGGACGCGGCATTGGCGTGCACGGTGCCGCAGCCGCCTTCGTGCCCGGTGTTCAGCGCCGCCAGCAGGTCAAGCACCTCGGGCCCGCGCACTTCACCCACCACCAGCCGGTCGGGGCGCATCCGCAGGGCCTGCCGGACCAGATCCCGGAGGGTGACCTGACCGATGCCCTCCTGGTTGGCAGGGCGGGTCTCCAGTCGGACCACATGCGGGTGGCGGGGCCGCAGCTCCGCCGAGTCCTCGGCGAGGACGATCCGTTCGTCCGGCTCGACGAGACCGAGCAGGCAGCTCAGCAGAGTGGTCTTGCCGGACCCGGTGCCGCCGCTCACGAGGAACGACAGCCTGGCGTCGAGCACGGCCCGCAGCAGCCGGGCGGTGCCGGCGTCCATGCTGCCCGCCGCAATGAGCTCCTCCAGGGTGAACGCCCGGGTGCGTACGACTCGCAGCGACAGGCACGGCCCGCCTACGACGACCGGTGGCAGCACCGCGTGGAGCCGTGTCCCGTCGGGGAGCCGGGCGTCCACCCAGGGGCGGGCATCGTCCAGCCGCCGCCCGGCAGCCGTGGCCAGCCGTTGGGCGAGTCGCCGCACGGCAGCGGCGTCGGCGAAGCCGACATCCGCGCGCTCCAGCCCCGAGCCGCGGTCGACCCACACCTCCTGCGGCCCGTTCACCAACACGTCGGTGACGTCCGGTGCGGCAAGCAGCGGCTCCAGGGGGCCGGCCCCCACCATCTCCGACCGCAGGGCGGTGACGACCCCGAGGATCTCGGTGTCCCCCAGCAGCCGTCCTTGCGCCCGCAGTGCGGCGGCGACCCCACCCGGGGTGGCATCGTCACCCGCGGCTGCGAGCCGCAGCCGTACGGCATCCAGCAGCGCGGCATGCTCCTCGGCGTCACGCTCGCGCAGCTCCCGGCGCCGGGGCGCGGTGTCGGCGGTGCTCACGCGGCCACGCTCCCGCCGCTGGGCAGGGCCTCGGCCAGGAAGGCGGAGCAGAAGCGGGCCAGGGGTCCGCGAGGGCTGGAGCCGGGGGGTTCGCCACTGTCCTGGGCCTCCAGAAGGCCGGGTTCGGGCGGCAGCTCGCCTGCCAGCCGCAGCCCTACGAGCCTGGCGATCTCCTCGTCGTCGAGGCCGGAGCCGAACGGTCCCCGGGCGACGACCCGCAGGTCCCGCAGAACCATGCTCATCCGGGAGGCGACCCGCCCGGCTGCGGCGACCGCCCGCAGCTCGGCGGGCACGACGAGTAGCCCCACGTCGACCTGGGCCAGTGCCTCGGTGACGGCCTCGTCCATCCGGCGGGGCAGGTCGACCACGACGATCCCACCGCGCCGTCGGGCGGCGCCCAGGACGGAGCGCATCGTCTGCGGAGGGATGACGACGGCGTCGCTGCGGTCCCAGCTGAGGACGGAGAGCGCGTGGGTGCGGGGCAGGGACTCCTCCAGGGCTCCGCTGTTGACCCGGCCCCGGGAGTCCGCGAGGTCGGGCCAGCGCAGGCCGCCCGTCTGTTCGGCGCCGAGCAGGATGTCGAGGCCGCCGCCGAGGGGGTCGCCGTCGACGAGCATCGTGCGGCAGCCGCCGCGCGCGGCGGTGACGGCGAGTGCGCAGGCGAGGGTGCTGGCGCCGGCGCCGCCACGGCCGCCGATGACGCCGACCGTCACGGCAGGTTCGCCGACGGCCTCCGCGGCGTCGGCGATCCGGTCGGCGAGCCAGGCTTCGGCGTCGGGCAGGAAAAGCACATGGTCGGCGCCGATCGCGACGGCCCGGCGCCATACGTCGGGGTCGTCGAGATCGCGCCCGATGAGCAGTACGCCGCCACGCCGGGCTTCGCCGCTGACTCGTCGGGTGGCTTCGGCTCCGACCAGCACCAGCGGTGCGGTTTCCCAGCTGCCCGCTCTCGGTGGCGCCGTGAACGCCACCTCCGGTTCGGCGCCGGCCGCGGCGCAAAGTCGCAGCAGATCGTCGAGGAGCGCGTCGTCCTCGGTGATGATCAGTGTCCGGCCCGGCCCGTCTGCGGCGGTCGGCCTCCGGCCGGGCGTGATGGATTCAGCCACGGTCCCATCCCCCTCGTTCGTCCCGTGTGCGGCGGTGGCACCGCTTGTGCACCGCCTGTGGACAGGATGGACCGAGTGGGCGATTCTGGATGATCTTGGTCTGAAACTGTGGATAACCTCGCTGTTGTGGATAACTCCATCACCCGTATGGGCTAATCCGGAAAAACAACGCAACGATTACGCACCGTCACGCGTCGTACTCACTGCCAGAGGCGGGGAGCAACGGGGAAACGGAGGGAAGTGGAATGGCCCACCCCTGATGCCGCCGCGAAAACGCATCTGGACATGCGACGACCCCCGCCGGGGGGGAGAGCGGGGGTCGTCCCCACAGTCCGACTCGGGGGGGGAGGAGCCAGACCGGGTTAGCACGGTCGCGAACGATCCGTGACTTCCATGGTGTACCCGAAGGCCTTCTCAGGCAAACCCACGCGCAGCAGCTTACGCCGAATGGTGGGTCCCTATGCTCGTCCTCGTGGAAAACCACCTCTTCCCGCGGACCGCAGCCTTCTTCGATCTCGACAAGACAGTGATCGCCAAGTCGAGCACCCTCGCCTTCAGCAGGTCGTTCTACCAGGTCGGCCTGATCAACCGACGGGCCGTGCTGCGTACGGCATACGCCCAGTTCGTATACCTCGTCGGCGGGGCGGACCACGACCAGATGGAGGGAATGCGCAAGTACCTCTCCGAGCTCTGCCGTGGCTGGAATGTGCAGCAGGTGCGCGAGATCGTGGCGGAGACGCTGCACGACCTCATCGACCCGATCATCTACGACGAGGCCGCCTCGCTCATCGAGGAGCACCACCTGGCCGGCCGCGACGTGGTCATCGTGAGCGCGTCCGGCGCCGAGGTCGTCGAACCCATCGGCGAGATGCTCGGCGCCGACCATGTGATCGCGACCCGGATGATCGCCAAGGACGGCCAGTACACCGGTGAGATCGAGCACTACGTCTACGGGCCGGCCAAGGCCGAGGCGATCGCCTCCCTCGCCGAGTCCGAGGGGTACGACCTGGAGCGTTGCTTCGCGTACAGCGACTCGGTGACGGACATCCCGATGCTCGAGGCGGTGGGTCACCCGTATGCCGTCAACCCGGACCGCGCACTGCGGCGCGAGGCGGTGGCCCGCGAGTGGCCGGTACTCACCTTCAACCGCCCCGTACGGCTGCACCAGCGGATCGGATCACTGTCGATGCCGCCGCGTCCGGTGCTCGCGATGGCCGCGGTCGGCGCGGCGGCGGCCACCGCCGGATTGGTCTGGTACGCGGCGCGGCGCCGCAGGCCCGTATTGTCCTGACTGATGGCAAAAGGAAAAGAAATGCAACGAAGGCTTCCGATCACGTCGTCATCGCTGTAGAAATGAATTAGCGGCCCGCGAGACCACGGACATCCGAGAGGAACCCCGTCGAATCAAGGCCCCACGGACCGAGCATGAAAGTCGGGCACCCACGCGACGCAGACCCGCTGACCGGGCCAGCCGCATCAGGTGACGGGCGAAGTTCCCGACCTGTTGGGCAAATATCGTGCACGCACTGGTAACCCTGCGGACATGTCAGCGGCGGCACCCCAAGGTGCCGCCGCAACTCTGTCCGGACAGGTCAAGCGGCCGGCTTACGCGGCCCCGCGCTGGAGCGCCTCGCAGACCGCCACGCTCTCGCGCACCCCGAGCCCGAGCGCCTCGCCGCAGTGCGCGATCCACCCGGCCATACCCTCCGGCGTCCCGGACACATAGCCCTCGAGCGCCTTGAGATATCCGGCCCGCCCCAGTTCGGCGTGCCCGACCTCCGCGGGGCAGATCGACTTCGGGTCGAGGCCGCTGCCGACCAGGACGATCCGCTGGGCCGCGCGCGCCACCGCCCCGTTGAACGAGCCGAAGGGCCGCAGCGCCAGCAGTTCGCCGTGCACCACCGCGCCCACCACCAGCGCCGGTGCCTCACTGCCCGCGAGCAGCAGCCCGGCCAGCCCGTCGAGCCGCGCCATGACCTCCCCGGGTTCCGGCAGCGACAGCTCCGCGAGCCCCACGAGGGGTTCGTCGACCTTCTCGCCGACCAGCCTCGGCCGGCCCACCATCTCGTCCGGCACCGCCCCGCCGGCCGCGACCAGGTGCAGCCGGGCCAGCGCCTGTACCGGCGACTGACGCCAGACGCCGAGCAGCTGGCCGGCCTCGGCGGTCAGCCGCAGTGCCGCGCCGACCTGAAGGGCCGAGCCATCGGTGGACGTGGTCGCCGAGAAGTCACTGCGGCGACGCACCTCCTCCAACGGCCAGTCGGCCCCGGAGAGCGCCGCGGAGGCGCGCGCCCCGCGCAGCGCCGCCTCGGACGCCACCTCGTCGGAGCGGCGACGCATCACCCGGTGCCCGTAGACCCGGTCCACGGCCTGCCGTACGGAGTCCACCGACTCGGCGACGCCCGGGAGCGAGCCGAGGACAGCGAGCGGATCAGCAGCTGGCGTACTCATGAGTGCGACCCTACGCATACGGCCCGGCCGCCCGGCCGGCCAGGTCCTGTCCGGCGGGTCACAGGCGGACGGCACCGCCCCCTGACGGGTGAATCCGGAGCCATCTCGTCGGTCTCGCGCCGAGGAGCCGCTACCCTTACTGAACATGAAGATCGCTTTCGTCGGGAAGGGTGGCAGCGGCAAAACGACGCTGTCTTCTCTCTTCATCCGCCACCTCGCCGCAGCTCGCGTCCCCGTTGTCGCGGTCGACGCCGATATCAACCAGCACCTCGGCCCCGCCCTCGGCCTCGACGAGGAAGAGGCCGCCACGCTCCCCGCCATGGGCGCGCACCTCCCGGAGATCAAGGAGTACCTCCGCGGCGCCAACCCGCGGATCTCCTCCGCCGAGACGATGATCAAGACCACCCCGCCCGGCCACGGCTCGCGCCTGCTGCGGGTCGTCGAGGAGAACCCGGTCTACACCGCCTGCGCCCGCGCCGTTCCGCTCGACGAGGGCACGGCGCGGCTGATGGTGACGGGACCGTTCAGTGAGACCGACCTGGGGGTGGCCTGCTACCACTCAAAGGTCGGCGCCGTCGAGCTCTGCCTGAACCACCTGGTCGACGGTCGCGGCGAATACGTAGTGGTCGACATGACGGCCGGGAGCGACTCCTTCGCTTCTGGGATGTTCACCCGTTTCGACATGACCTTCCTGGTCGCCGAGCCGACCCGCAAGGGAATCGCCGTCTACCGCCAGTACAAGGAGTACGCCCGCGACTTCGGGGTCGCCCTCAAGGTGGTCGGCAACAAGGTGCAGGGCCCGGACGATCTGGACTTCCTCCGCGCCGAGGTCGGCGACGACCTGCTGGTCACGGTGGGCCACTCGGACTGGGTGCGGGCGATGGAGAAGGGCCGGCCGCCGCGCTTCGAGCGGTTGGAGGAGTCGAACCTGCGTGCGCTGCGGACGATGCACGTGGCCGCCGACGCGTCGTACGAGCGCCGCGACTGGGAGCGCTACACCCGCCAGATGGTGCACTTCCACCTGAAGAACGCGGAGAGCTGGGGCAACGAGCGGACCGGCGCCGACCTCGCCTCGCAGGTCGACCCCTCCTTCACCCTCGCCGAAGACCGGGAAGAACGGACAGCCGAGACACTCACCCGGTAAAGCAGCCGCCCGGCACAGCACCTGCGGGTGAAGCATTCGCAGGACTGAAGCGATCACTCGATCGGGCTAATTTGAGGCTCGTACGGGCCTTCGACCTCCCGCTCCTCCACACCTGTGCATTACTCTCCATTTACCGAGCCTTGAGAGTGACGATGCAATCACACACCGTCATCTCTCGAGGTCTTGGTGGCAAACCCCGCCGCACAGCCGTGACCACGACCGCGCACGCGCACCCGCGCCGCCCGCAGCCGCGCCGCCCCGGAGGAGACGGGACCTATGCACACCACTCTGACCAGGACCGACAGCGCCCACTGGCGCCGAGATCTGTCCGCCTCGATCACTGTGTTCCTGATCGCCGTCCCACTGTCGCTCGGCATCGCGCTCGCCACCGGCGCACCGCTACAGGCCGGGCTCGTCGCCGCAGCCGTCGGCGGCATCGTCGCCGGACTGCTCGGCGGCGCCCCACTACAGGTCAGCGGGGCGGCGACCAGCCTTGTCGTCGTCACCGCGGCCCTGGTGCAGCGCTATGGATGGCAGGCCACCTGCGCCATCACCGTGCTCGCCGGGATCGCCCAACTCATCCTCGGCACCATGCAGGTGGCCCGGGCCGCGCTCGCCCTCGGCCCGGCGATAGTGCACGGCATGCTCGCCGGTGTCGGGGTCACCATCGCCATCGCCCAGCTGCATGTCGTCCTCGGCGGCAGCCCGGACAGCTCGGCGCTCGCCAACATCGCTGCCCTGCCTGCCCAGCTGGGCTCCTTCAACCCGGCCACGATGATGGTCGGCGCGATCACTGTCGCCGTACTGGCGGGGTGGCCGCAGCTGCCCGGACGGACCGGAAAAGCACTGCGCACGCTCCCGGCACCGCTGGCCGCCGTGGCCGCCGCCACCGCGGCGGGCGCTGCCATCACCCTTCCCCGCGTCGACCTCCCGGCCTGGAACTCCCTGGTACTGCCCGGGATTCCGGACGGCCCGGTGCTCGGCACCATCGCCGCCGTTCTCACCGTCACCCTCGTCGCGAGCATGGAGTCGCTGCTGTCGGCCGTCGCGGTCGACAAGCTGCGGGCCCAGCGCGGCGGCCCCGGCGACAACACAGCCCGGGCCGGGCTGAACCGGGAGTTGCTGGGCCAGGGTGCCTCCAATGTGGTCTCCGGGCTGCTCGGCGGGCTGCCTGTGGCCGGGGGGGCGATCCGCGGCTCGGCGAATGTCAGAGCCGGGGCGGCGACCCGTCGCGCCGCGGTGCTGCACGGGGTGTGGGTGGTGCTGTGCGCCGGATTGCTCGCCGAAGTCCTCAACCTGGTCCCGCTGGCCGCGCTCGCCGCCCTGGTAATGGTCGTCGGGGTGAAGATGGTGAGCTTCGCGCACATCAAGCATGTCCAGCGACACCGCGAATTCCCCGTGTACGCGGCCACTCTCGGCACGGTCGTCGTCTTCGGGGTGCTGCAGGGGGTGGCGGCCGGCATCGCCGTCTCGGTCTACCTCTCGCTGCGCCGGCTCACCCATACCCGTATCACCGTCACCGAGGATGCGGGCGTCCACCGAGTGCATGTGCGGGGGCAGTTGACCTTCCTGGCCGTGCCGAGACTCGCCCGGGCATTCGCCCAGGTGCCAGAAGGGACCAGTGCGGTGGTGGAGCTTGACGGCTCCTTCATCGACCACGCGGCGTACGAGGCACTGCAGTCCTGGTGCGACGGCCACCGGGCGCGCGGCGGCTGGGCCACCCTCGGCGACCGCTCCGGCGGGACCGTCTCGGAGCCCGCCAGTGCCCATGCCTGCCGCCCCTGGACACCCTGGCGCAATCATCACTGCACCAAGCCGAGCAACACGGCGAGTACCGCCACCGGCAGGGCCGCGGGACAGCTCGTCGGCGGTCTGAGCGCCTTCCAGCGCAATACCGCCCCCCTGGTGCGGGCCGAGCTGGCCAGGCTCGCCCGCGAGGGCCAGCGTCCCAGCCAGCTCTTCCTCACCTGCGCCGACTCCCGGCTGGTCACCAGCATGATCACCTCCAGCGGTCCGGGCGACCTCTTCACCGTCCGCAATGTAGGCAACCTGATGCCGCCCCCCGGCAACGACGCCTCCTGCGACTCGGTCGCCGCCGCCATCGAGTACGCGGTGGAGGTGCTGGAGGTCAGCTCCATCACCGTCTGCGGCCACTCCGGCTGCGGCGCGATGCAGGCGCTGCTCGGCGCGACCCACGAGCCGGGCGCACAGACCCCGCTGGCCCGCTGGCTGAGGCACGGCCGCCCCTCGCTCGCCAGGATGCAGCGCATCGGACGGCTCGGGCGTGGCGAAGTCGCCCTCGCCGACCGGCCGGTCGCCGACGACCTGGAGCGACTCTCCCTCGTCAATGTCATGCAGCAGCTTGATCACCTGATGGCGCACGTCTGCGTCGCCCGGCGTGTCGCCGAGGGCTCGCTGCAGCTGCACGGCATGTACTTCCATGTCGCCGAGGCTCAGGCGTACGTCCTCAACCGGGCCGCCAGCACATTTGCTGCGGTGCGGCCGGAGATTCAGGAGGTGCTCGACCCGGTGTGAACGACCGGCTGGTGCCGTGCTCCTTCGCAGGTCTAAACCATTGTCGCTGGATGCCCCTTGTCAGCCAGTCCCGGGACTGGTGAGCTAGGGCAGGGCCCTTGGGTCCGGGACACATCGGTACATCGGCGAAGGAGCACGGCGTGAGCAACGAGAGCCTGGCCAACCTGTTGAAGGAGGAGCGCAGGTTCGCTCCGCCGGCCGAGCTGGCGGCAGCCGCCAATGTGACGGCGGAAGCGTATGAGCAGGCGAAGACGGACCGGCTGGGCTTCTGGGCCGCCCAGGCCCGCCGACTGAGCTGGGCGGTGGAGCCGACCGAGACGCTGGACTGGTCGAACCCGCCGTTCGCCAAGTGGTTCGCCGACGGCCGGCTGAATGTGGCGTACAACTGCGTCGATCGTCATGTCGAGGCCGGCCATGGCGACCGGGTCGCCATCCATTTCGAGGGCGAGCCCGGCGACAGCCGCGCGATCACCTACGCCGAGCTCAAGGACGAGGTCTCGCGCGCCGCCAACGCCCTCATCGAACTGGGCGTCGGCGTCGGCGACCGGGTCGCGATCTATCTGCCGATGATCCCCGAGGCGGCGGTGGCGATGCTGGCCTGCGCCCGTATCGGCGCGGCCCACTCGGTGGTCTTCGGCGGCTTCTCGGCCGAGGCCGTCGCCTCCCGTATCCAGGACGCCGACGCCAAGCTTGTCATCACCTCCGACGGCGGCTACCGGCGCGGCAAGCCCGCCGCCCTCAAGCCTGCCATCGACGAGGCCGTCGCCAAGTGCCCGCAGGTCGAGCATGTCCTCGTCGTGCGCCGTACGGGCCAGGAGACCGCCTTCGACGAGGGCCGCGACGTGTGGTGGCACGACGTGGTCGGCCGCCAGTCCGCCGAGCACACCCCCGAGGCCTTCGAGGCAGAGCACCCGCTGTTCATCCTCTATACCTCCGGCACCACGGGTAAGCCCAAGGGCATCCTGCACACCTCCGGCGGCTACCTCACCCAGGCGAGCTACACCCACCACGCCGTCTTCGACCTCAAGCCCGAGTCCGACGTCTACTGGTGCACCGCCGACATCGGCTGGGTCACCGGCCACTCCTACATCGTCTACGGCCCGCTCTCCAATGGCGCGACGCAGGTGATGTACGAGGGCACCCCCGACACCCCGCACCAGGGCCGCTTCTGGGAGATCATCCAGAAATACGGCGTCAGCCTCCTCTACACCGCTCCCACCGCCATCCGCACCTTCATGAAGTGGGGCGATGACATCCCCGCGAAGTTCGACCTGTCGTCGCTGCGGATCCTGGGCTCGGTCGGCGAGCCGATCAACCCCGAGGCCTGGATCTGGTACCGGGAGCACATCGGCGCCGGCCGCACCCCCATCGTCGACACCTGGTGGCAGACCGAGACGGGCGCGATGATGATCAGCCCGCTGCCCGGCGTCACCGAGACCAAGCCCGGCTCCGCGCAGCGCGCCCTGCCCGGCATCGCCGCCACCGTCGTCGACGACGAGGCCAACGAGGTGCCCAACGGCTCCGGCGGCTACCTCGTCCTCACCGAGCCCTGGCCGTCCATGCTCCGCACCATCTGGGGCGACGACCAGCGCTACATCGACACCTACTGGTCCCGCTTCGAGGGCCGCTACTTCGCCGGTGACGGCGCCAAGAAGGACGAGGACGGCGACATCTGGCTGCTCGGCCGGGTCGATGACGTCATGCTCGTCTCCGGCCACAACATCTCGACGACGGAGGTCGAGTCGGCCCTCGTATCCCACCCGAAGGTCGCCGAATCAGCGGTCGTCGGCGCCGCCGACGCCACCACCGGCCAGGCCATCGTCGCCTTCGTCATCCTCCGCGGCAGCGCCGCCGACAGCGACACCCTCGCGGAGGAGCTGCGCGCACACGTCACCAAGGTCCTCGGCCCGATCGCCAAGCCGAAGCGGATCCTGATGGTGGCCGAGCTGCCCAAGACCCGTTCCGGCAAGATCATGCGCCGGCTGCTCCGCGATGTCGCCGAGAACCGGGAGCTGGGCGATGTCACGACCCTGACGGATTCGACGGTGATGGATCTGATCCAGAACCAGCTCCCGACGGCCGGCAGCGAGGACTAGAAGCTCGCCCCCAGGCCCCCGCCCCTGGACGCACCCCCAGTCATGGCGCTCGAACGCCGGGCGGCCCGAAAATCAGGCCGTCCGGCGTAACGGCACTACGATCGCGTCAGGAGGTCAGGTGCGCCGGGAAGTCTGGTCGGCAACATGATCATTCATGTCCGCCGACCGGAGGCCAGCCCCGATGACCGCGCCCAGCCGCCGTTCCGTCTTCCTCGGACGCATGCCGCTTCCGGAGCGGAATTTCGTCGCTGACGCGCTGCGCACCGAGACCACCGGCGGTGTGCTGCTCCTCGCCGCCGCCGTCACCGCACTGATCTGGGCGAACAGCCCGTTGCGCGACTCCTACGGCTCCGTCGTCGGCCATCGTTTCGGCCCCGCGGCCCTCCACCTGGATCTGTCGCTCAGCGACTGGGCCGCCGACGGCCTGCTCGCCATCTTCTTCTTCGTCGCCGGCATCGAGCTCAAGCGCGAGCTCGTCGCGGGCGAGCTGCGCTCCCCCGAGGCCGCCGCGCTGCCGGTCGTCGCCGCCGTCTGTGGCATGGCGGTGCCCGCCGCCGTCTACGCCGTCGTGAACGCCTCCGGTGGCGGCGCGATGGGCGGCTGGGCGGTGCCGACCGCCACCGACATCGCCTTCGCGCTCGCCGTTCTCGCGGTCATCGGCACCTCACTGCCGTCCTCGCTGCGCGCCTTCCTGCTCACCCTCGCCGTCGTGGACGACCTCCTCGCGATCCTGATCATCGCGGTCTTCTTCACCTCGGACATCGACTTGGCCGCGCTCGGCCTCGCCGCCGTCGGGCTGGCGGTCTTCTGGGCGCTGCTCCGCGCGGGAGTGAGGGGCTGGTACGTCTACGTCCCGCTCGCCGTCGTCAACTGGGCCCTGGTGCATGCCAGCGGAGTGCACGCCACCATCGCGGGCGTCGCGATGGGCCTGATGCTGCGCTGCGTCAGGCGCGAGGGCGAGGAGCACTCCCCCGGCGAGCGCGTCGAACACCTGGTACGGCCTGTCTCCGCAGGCCTGGCCGTGCCGCTGTTCGCGCTCTTCTCCGCCGGCGTCGCGGTCTCCGGCGGCGTGCTCGCCGATGTCTTCGCCAGGCCGGAGACGCTCGGGGTCGTCCTGGGGCTGCTCGTCGGCAAGGCGGTCGGCGTATTCGGCGGCACCTGGCTGACCGCCCGCTTCACCCGGGCGGAGCTCAACCCAGAGCTGGCCTGGGCCGATGTCCTCGCCGTCGCCTCACTGGCGGGTATCGGCTTCACCGTGTCGCTGCTGATCGGGGAACTGGCCTTCGCCGGGGACCCCGCGCTGACCGAGGAGGTGAAAGCCGCGGTGCTCGTCGGCTCACTGCTGTCGGCTGTGCTCGCCTCCGTACTGCTGAAGCTGCGCAACAACAGATACCGGGCGATGTGCGCGGAGGAGGAGCGGGACGAGGATCTCGACGGCATCCCGGACGTCTACGAGCAGGGCAACCCGGCGTACCACCTGAGGATGGCCACGATCCACGAGGCGAAGGCCGCCGAGCACCGGCGGCTCGCGGAAGCAGCCCGCGCCGGTAGCGGTGACGGGGAGGGGGAGGGCGACGGGGAGGGCGACGGGGAGCGCCGTTGACCCGGGCGGCTCCCCCGAAACGATTCGCACCGGGGGCGGCGACACGGCCGGGTCAGGCATGATCGGGGGTAGCCGATACCCGATCAGGACGACGGAGGATTCTATGAGCGCAGCGGACGAGGACGGGGGCCGTAGTCTCGGCCAATTGGTGGCCTCGGCCACGGCCGAGCTGTCCGCCCTGGTGCACGACGAGATCGCCCTCGCCAAGGCCGAGCTCCGCCAGGACGTCAAGCGGGCCGGCTTCGGCGGCCTCGCGATCGCGGCGGCGGGGGTCCTTGCGCTCTTCGCGCTGCCGGTGCTGAGTTTCGCGGCGGCGTACGGGATCCACAACTTCGGGCTTGGGCTGTCCTGGTCGTTCCTCATCGTGGGCGGCGCTTTTCTGGTGCTCGCCGGGCTCCTCGGACTCCTCGCGGTGGCGAAGTTCAAGAAGATCAGTAAGCCGGAGAAGAGCATCGCCTCGGCGAAGGAGACGGCGTCCGTGCTCCACAGCGTCAAGCCGCATCCGCGGCCCGGTCCGCTGCCGCCCGGGAGCCGGGCTGATGCGGGCTGATCACCGGCCCGGCTGCTTGCCCCAAGCCGGCCGACGGGCTAGATTTCTATGACACGCTCTTGGCATGACGGTGACTGAGAACTCCTCGGTGGTACGCCCCGACGGGCCCTGGATCCACCGGGACGTCGCCGCGAACGGCGCCCGCTTCCACATCGCCGAGCTCGGCGATGGCCCGTTGGTGCTGCTTCTGCATGGTTTCCCCCAGTTCTGGTGGACCTGGCGGCACCAGCTGACCGCGCTCGCCGACGCCGGCTACCGCGCGGTGGCGATGGACCTGCGCGGGGTGGGCGGCAGCGACCGTACGCCCCGTGGCTACGACCCGGCGAACCTCGCGCTCGACGTCACCGGGGTGATCCGCTCGCTCGGCGAGCCGGACGCGGCACTGGTCGGGCACGACCTCGGCGGCTATCTGGCCTGGACGGCGGCCGCGATGCGGCCGAAGCTGGTGCGCCGGCTGGCGGTGTGCTCGATGCCGCACCCGCGGCGCTGGCGGGCCGCGATGTTGTCGGACTACAAGCAGACCGCGGCCGGATCATATGTCTGGGGCTTCCAGACGCCGTGGCTTCCGGAGCGTCAACTGGTCTCGGACAATGCCGCGCTCGTCGGCCGGCTGATCCGGGACTGGGCGGGTCCCGGGCTGCCGGACGACGAAGCGGTCGAGGTTTACCAGCGGGCGATGATGATCCCGTCCACCGCGCACTGCGCGATCGAGCCGTACCGCTGGATGGTGCGGTCGCTGGCACGGCTGGACGGTTTCCAGTTCAACCGCCGTATGAAGCGGCCGGTACGAGTCCCGACCCTCCATCTGCACGGCTCCCTCGACCCCGTGATGCGGGCCCGGAGCGCCGCCGGCAGCGGGGCGTACGTGGAGGCCCCGTATCGCTGGCGGCTGTTCGACGGACTCGGGCATTTTCCGCACGAGGAGGATCCGGCGGCGTTCTCGGCGGAGCTCATCAACTGGCTCAAGGACCCGGAACCGGATCGGTGACCGTTCCCGTCATGTGACCGCCCGCCAAATGCCGGGTGCATAAGCCAAATGGGCGACCCATCGGCGATTATCGACCTTGACCCCCGGGCAAACAGCTCCGTATGGGCTGGACGCACGACTACCGTGACGTATCACGCAAGCGCGGCATTGCCGCACGGAGCATCGCACAGGAGCTGCCCCCGGGGGGGCACCGGGCAGACCCCACCCTGTTGGGCATCCCACGCATCCTGCGCCGCCGCGCGCGCTGGATGGGCGCGCGGTTGCGCCACGCGCGCAGCGACTGATGCTGGTGGCGCGGGATTTCCGCCGCAACCCGCCTGTCGCCCAGGACCTGGAGCCGCCGCTGCCGGGACGCCCAAGAGGCCGCCCGCCAATTAGCGCGGCCTCCTGTTCCTCTCGGGCCCGTCCTTCCTCTAGGGCCTGTCCTTCCTCTTAGGCCTGTCCTTCCTCTTAGGCCTGTCCTAGAGCGCGCACCCCTGGCTGTCGACTTGCTGCGTGGCGGCCGCGCCTGCGGTGGCATCTTCCATGACCTCACCGGCGGTGAGGGCGTAGCCGGTGTTGGCGTCATCGAGGGACTTGGCGAAGACGACCCCGTACACCTGGCCGCTGGGAGTGAGGAGTGGGCCGCCGGAGTTGCCCTGGCGGACGAGGGTGAAGAGGGAGTAGACGTCACGGTGGACGGTGGAGCGGTGGTAGATGTCGGGGCCGTTGGCCTGGATACGGGCCCGGATGCGGGCGGCGCGGACGTCGAAGTTGCCGTTCTCGGGGAAGCCGGCCACGATCGCGCCGTCGCGGGACTTGGCTGCGGTGGTGGTAAGGCTGAGCGCGGGGGCGTTGAGGGTCGGGACGTCGAGGACGGCGATGTCGCGCTGCCAGTCGTAGAGCACGATCTTGGCGTCGTAGAGCTTGCCCTGGCCGCCGATCTGGACCGTGGGCTGGTCGACGCCGCCGACGACATGCGCGTTGGTCATCACGCGGTGCGGCGCGAAGACGAAGCCGCTGCCCTCAAGCACCTTGCCGCAGCTCGGCGCGGTGCCGACGACCTTGACGATGCTCTGCTCGGCGTTGCTGACGGTCGCGCTGGTGGCGAGCGCGGGGTCCGGCGGGGCCACATCGGTGATCGGCTCGTTCGCGAAGGGCGTGAAGACCTGCGGGAGGCCGCCCTGGGCCAGTGTGGAGCTGAAGTTGACGAACCAGCTGTCGGCCTGTGGCGGTACCACCCGTGCGACGCCGAGCAGCACCCTGGACTCCCGCACCTCGCGGCTGAGCGTCGGCAAAGTGGTCGTGGCGAGGGCCGAGCCGATCAGCCAGGCCACGGTCAGCATGGCCAGTACGTTCACCAGCGCACCGCCGGTCGCGTCGACCGCGCGCGCCGGTGACCAGGTGATGTGCGTACGGAGCTTGTTGCCCAGGTGTGTGGTGAATGCCTGGCCGACCGACGCGCAGATGATGACGAGCACCACGGCGGCGATGACCGCCACTGTGCCTGGGGTGGCGTTGGCGGTCACCCCGCCCCAGATGAGAGGCAGCAGATAGACCGCAGCCAATCCGCCGCCGAGGAAGCCGATCACCGACATGACGCCGACGACGAAGCCCTGACGGTAACCGACTACCGCGAACCACACGGCAGCGAGCAGCAACACGATGTCCAGCACGTTCACTCGGACACCGTCTCACGGCAGATCAACCAAGTGGGACCGTCTTTGCCCGATCCCAAGACAGCTCCCAGCCTGCGTAGTACAGAAGACGGTCGATCAATCCCGCCGTGAAGCCCCAAACCAGAGCTTCCGAGACGAGGAACGCGGGGCCCAGGAAGCCGCTCGGGTGCGCCACTGTCGCGCGGTTGGCCGGGTCCGTCAGCTGCGATACGGGGACGGTGAACACCCGTGCCGTCTCCGCGGGATCGACGGCCCCGACCGGGGTGGGGGCGCGCCACCATCCGAGCACGGGGGTCACGACAAAGCCGCTCACCGGGATGTATAGACGCGGGAGCACTCCGAACAGCTGGACCCCCGACGGGTCCAGGCCCGTCTCCTCCTGCGCCTCGCGCAGTGCGGCCCGCAGCGGGCCCTCCCGCTCCGGATCCCCGTCGTGGGGGTCCAGCGCACCGCCGGGGAAGGATGCCTGCCCGGCGTGCGTGCGGAGACTGCTGGCGCGCTCCATGAGCAACAGCTCGGGGCCGTGCTCCCCCTCGCCGAAGAGGATCAGCACGGCGGACGGCCTGCCCCCCGTCTCCGGTGGCTGGAACCGGCTGAGCTGCTCGGGCCGGATCCCGGCGACCGCGTCGGCCACCGGACCCAGCCAGTCCGGAAGCCCTTCGGAGCTCACGCCGATCGCGTCAGTGGCTCCGCCGACGGCTCCTCCGTTGTGCGCTGTCGTCATCCGTTCTCCTGTCTGTCGTCTGTCGCGGGGCGCGGTGTCTGCGCGGGCGCCGGGCGGCCCGGGTATCCGGCGGGCGGTCGCAGCCGCTGGCCCGGGGCGCCGCCCATCTCGTACTTCAGCAGCTTCTTCGCCTTCTCCGGGTCCGTCTCGCCCTCGCCGTAGGAGGGGCAGAGCGGCGCTATCGGGCACGCGCCGCAGGCCGGCCTGCGGGAGTGGCAGATCCGACGGCCGTGGAAGATCAGCCGGTGCGAGAGCATTGTCCACTCGGACTTGGGGAACAGCGCGCCGACCTCCTGCTCGATCTTCTCCGGATCGTCGGAGGTGGTCCAGCCGAATCGTCGGGCCAGCCGCCCGAAGTGGGTGTCCACAGTGATTCCAGGGACGCCGAACGCATTGCCGAGGACGACATTGGCGGTCTTCCGGCCGACGCCGGGGAGGGTCACCAGATCTTCGAGGCGGCCCGGGACCTCACCGTCGTAGCGGTCGCGGATCGCGGCGGACAGGCCGAGCAGGGACTTGGCCTTGGCCCGGAAGAACCCGGTCGGCCGGATGAGCTGCTCCAGCTCCTCCGGGTCGGCGGCGGCCAGATCCTCGGGGGTCGGGTACTTCGCGAAGAGCGCGGGGGTGGTTTGGTTGACCCTCAGGTCGGTGGTCTGGGCCGACAGGACGGTGGCGACCAGGAGCTGGTACGGGTTCTCGAAGTCCAGCTCCGGGTGGGCATACGGGTAGAGATCGGCGAGCTCGCGGTTGATGCGGCGGGCGCGCCGCACCAACGCGAGGCGCGACTCGGCCGGCCTGCCGACGCCCTTGTCTGCCTTGTCGGCGCTTTTTTCGCCGCTCTTTTCGGCGCCCTCGTCGACACTGTGGTCGTCGGGCTCACGACTCTGTTCGCTCAGAGCGGAATCTGCGGTTCGCGTCACCCGCTCGGCCCTCTTGTCCGGTTGTTTCCTCTGCGCAGTCGGCGTATCAGACACCCGGCCAGCCTAAGGCTCGGCACTGACATCCGCCCCGGCGCTCAGCGATCCGCACCCCAAACGGACCCCCGGGGCACGGTGTCGCGCACGCATAAGACAGACTTGTGATTGATCGCACTGTTTTGCTGTCAGGCATGATGGGGACCGACCCAGCGATGTAGACAAGGAGAGAGCTCGTGGACGACGTTCTGCGGCGCGCACCGCTTTTTGCGGCGCTCGACGATGAGCAGGCCGCTGAACTGCGCGCCTCCATGCAGGAAGTCACGCTCGCGCGTGGCGACTCGCTTTTCCACGAGGGCGACCCCGGGGACCGGCTCTACGTCGTCACCGAGGGCAAGGTGAAGCTCCACCGGACCTCGCCGGACGGTCGTGAGAACATGCTCGCCGTCGTCGGCCCCGGCGAGCTGATCGGCGAGCTTTCGCTCTTCGACCCGGGTCCGCGGACCGCGACCGCCACCGCTCTGACCGAGCTGAAGCTTCTCGGTCTGGGCCATGGCGACCTCCAGCCCTGGCTCAATGTCCGGCCCGAGGTCTCCACCGCGCTGCTGCGGGCCGTCGCGCGCCGGCTGCGCCGGACCAACGACGTCATGTCCGACCTGGTTTTCTCGGACGTTCCGGGGCGTGTCGCCAAGGCGCTGCTCGATCTCTCGCGACGCTTCGGCGTGCAGTCCGAGGAGGGCATCCATGTCGTCCACGACCTCACGCAGGAAGAGCTCGCCCAGCTTGTGGGAGCTTCCCGCGAGACCGTGAACAAGGCGCTGGCGGACTTCGCGGGGCGTGGCTGGCTGCGGCTTGAGGCCCGTGCGGTCATCCTGCTGGACGTCGAGCGGCTGGCCAAGCGTTCGCGCTGACGCGCGCCTGGGGTGTTTGCCCGCCCTCCCCCAGCCTCCGGCGGGGGGACCCCCACTGTCCGCCGTAGCGTGACGGCACCACTTCGCCCTGCATGGTCGGGACGGGGGCGCCGGGGCCCGCCGGGCGGAGTCCGGCGCGGCCGTCCCCACGCCCGGGAGGGCCGCCAGGGCCGAGCGGCGCGAGGGCGGCAGAAAAGTTTCAGATCAGCCCGTGCTCACGCAAGTACTCGAGCTGCGCCCGTACGGACAGCTCGGCAGCGGGCCACAGCGCCCGGTCAACGTCCGCGTACACCTGCGCGACGACCTCCGCAGGGGCGGTGTACCCCTCCTCGACGGCGGTCTCGACCTGCGCCAGCCGATGCGCGCGGTGCGCGAGGTAGAACTCGACGGCTCCGCGTGCGTCCGTGAGTACGGGCCCGTGGCCGGGGAGCACCGTGTCGACGGAGCTGGACATGGTGAGGGTCTGGAGCCGGCGGAGGGAGTCCAGGTAGTCGCCGAGACGGCCCTCGGGGTGGGCGACGACTGTGGTGCCGCGGCCGAGGACGGTGTCGCCGGTGAGGACGGCCTGGTCGGCGGGGAGGTGGAAGGTGAGCGAGTCGGCGGTGTGGCCGGGGGTGGGAACGACTCGGAGTTCAAGGCCGCCGGTGGTGATGACGTCGCCGGCGACGAGGCCTTCGCTGCCGAGACGGAGGGCGGGGTCAAGGGCTCGTACGGAAGTGCGGGTGAGTTCGGCGAAGCGGGCGGCGCCGTCGGCGTGGTCGGGGTGGCCGTGGGTGAGCAGGGTGAGCGCGATGCGCTTGCCGAGGGACTCGGCGGTGGCGATGACGTTCCGCAGATGGTCCTCGTCGAACGGCCCGGGGTCGATGACGACCGCGAGCTTCGAATCGGGCTCGGCGAGGATCCAGGTGTTGGTGCCGTCGAGGGTCATGGCCGAGGGGTTCGGCGCGAGTACGCAGAGGGCACGCGGGGTGGCACGGCCGCCGACCGTGGGGCGGGGAGCGCCGGGGAGGATGGCGGCGGTCATTCGGCGGCTCCGATCCGTTTGGTGAATTCTTCGTGGCCGGGCCAGGTAAGGACGATCTGGCCGCCGTCGAGGGCCGCGTGCGCCAGTACGGGGCTGAGGTCGCGGCCCGGGGCGGCGGCGAGGACATCGGCGACGGTGGCGTACGAGGCGAGCTGGCGGAGTGTGGCGATGGTCGGCGGCAGCATGCGGACCTCGCCGCGGTCGTAGCGGGCGGCGGCCTCCGCGGGGCGCAGCCACACGGTGTGGTCGGCTTCGCCGGAGACGTCGCGGGCGCGCTGGCCCGGCGGGAGGGCGGCGACGAAGAACCAGGTGTCGTAGCGTCGCTCCTCGAACTCCGGGGTGATCCAGCGGGCCCAGGGCGCGAGGAGGTCGGAGCGGAGGGTCAGGTCGCGGCGGGTGAGGAAGTCGGCGAGGGACAGCTCGTGGCTGACCAGGGCGCAGCGGCCGGCCTCCCAGTCGTCGCCGGTGGTGTCGGCGACGTCCGCGAGCAGCACGCCTGACTCCTCGAAGGTCTCCCGTACCGCGGCGCAGACGATCGCCTGCGCGGGGGCCGGGTCGACGCCCAGCCGGGCCGCCCAGTGTGCGGGTGAGGGGCCGGCCCAGCCGACGTTGCGTTCGTCGCGGGGGTCGACCCCGCCGCCGGGGTACGCGTACGCGCCTCCGGCGAAGGCCATGGAGGCGCGTCTGCGCAGCAGATGGACGGCCGGCCCGGCGGGGGTGTCCCGCAGCAGCATCACGGTCGCGGCCCGCCGGGGCGTGACGGGCTCCAGTGTGCCGGCGGCCAGCGCCCTGATCCGGTCCGGCCAGGACGGTGGGAACCACTGACCGTTAGTGGTGGTCATGGCCCGGATGCTATGCGCTTCCGGGACGATGTTCGATAGGGCCCCAGGGAAAGGCCCCGGGGGCGGTGGCGGGCTAGTCCGCCACCTCGACCTGGATCTCGACCTCGACCGGCGCGTCCAGCGGCAGTACGGCAACGCCGACGGCGCTGCGTGCGTGGATGCCCTTGTCGCCCAGGGCGGCGCCGAGCAGCTCGCTGGCACCGTTGATGACGCCGGGCTGGCCGGTGAAGTCGGGGGCGGAGGCGACGAAGCCCACGACCTTGACGACGCGGGCGATCCGGTCCAGATCACCGATGACGGACTTGACGGCCGCCAGGGCGTTCAGCGCGGACGTACGGGCCAGGTCCTTGGCCTCGTCGGGGGTGACCTCGGCGCCGACCTTGCCGGTGAGGGGCAGCTTGCCGTCGACCAGCGGCAGCTGGCCGCTGGTGTAGACGTAAGCGCCGGTGCGGACGGCCGGGACATAGGCGGCCAGCGGCGCGGCGACGCCGGGGAGGGTCAGGCCGAGGTCGGCGAGCTTGTCCTCGACAGCGCTCATGCCTGCTTCTCCCGCTTGAAGTACGCGACGAGCTGTTCGGGGTTGTTCGGTCCGGGGATGACCTGGACGAGCTCCCAGCCGTCCTCGCCCCAGGTGTCCAGAATCTGCTTCGTCGCGTGCACAAGCAGCGGCACGGTCGCGTATTCCCACTTAGCCATGGGAGGGACTGTAATGCCTCCCACCGACAGCCTCCTGCTTAGCCTGTCCGGTCACTGGTTAGGCTCGCAATGTGAGCCCTCGAAATCCGCAGAATCCTCGAAACGCTCGAGGCGCCGAAGAGCCGAATGCCACCAGGCTCCATATCGTCACGGGCAAGGGCGGCACCGGAAAGACCACCGTCGCCGCCGCGCTGGCCCTCGCCCTGGCTTCGGAGGGCCGCAGGACACTGCTGGTCGAGGTCGAGGGGCGGCAGGGCATCGCCCAGCTCTTCGAGACCGATGCGCTGCCCTATGAGGAGCGGAAGATCGCCGCGGCGCCGGGCGGCGGGGATGTGCATGCCCTGGCCATCGACCCGGAGCTGGCGCTGCTGGACTACCTGGACATGTTCTACAAGCTGGGCCGGGCCGGCCGGGCGCTGAAAAAGCTCGGCGCGATCGACTTCGCGACGACGATCGCGCCGGGCCTGCGTGATGTGCTGCTGACCGGGAAAGTGTGTGAGGCGGTGCGGCGCAAGGACAAGGCCGGGTGGCGCATATATGACGCGGTGGTGATGGACGCCCCGCCGACCGGGCGGATCACCCGCTTCCTCAATGTGAACGACGAGGTGGCGGGCCTGGCGCGCATCGGGCCCATATACAACCAGGCGCAGGCCGTGATGCGGGTGCTGAAATCACCGGAGACGCAGGTGCACATCGTGACGCTGCTCGAGGAGATGCCGGTCCAGGAGACCGTGGACGGGGTCGCCGAACTACGGGCCGCGGGGTTGCCGGTGGGCGGTGTGGTGGTCAACATGCTGCGGCCGGTGCTGCTCGACGACGGCGCGGTGCGGGACGCCGCCAACAGCCGCCGTACGGCCGTGGCCAAGGCCCTGTCGCAGGCGGGGCTGGGCGGGGCCCAGCGGGGCGGCCGGGCGGAGCGTCTGGTGGACCCGCTGCTGGCGCAGGCGCACGAGCACGCGGAGCGGGTCGCTCTGGAGCGGCGCGAGCGGGCGGAGATCGAGGAGCTGGGCCTGCCGACGTACGAGCTGGAGCTGATGGGTGGCGACGGAGTAGACCTCGGTGGGCTTTACCGATTGGCTGAAAACATGCGTAAGCAGGGGGTGGGGGTCGCATGACCCTAGAGAGTCCGGTACTGGAGATCGATCCGCTCCTCGATGATCCGAAGACCCGGATCGTGGTGTGCTGTGGATCCGGAGGCGTCGGCAAGACGACGACGGCCGCCGCGCTGGGCGTACGGGCCGCGGAGCGCGGCCGGAAGGCCGTGGTGCTCACGATCGACCCGGCGCGCCGTCTGGCGCAGTCCATGGGCCTTACAGAGCTGGACAACACCCCGCGCAAGGTGGCGGGCATCGATGAGTCGGCCGGCGGCGAGCTGCACGCGATGATGCTGGACATGAAGCGGACCTTCGACGAGGTCGTACTCCAGCACAGCGACCCGGACCGGGCCCGGGCGATCCTGGAGAACCCCTTCTACCAGTCGCTGTCGGCGGGCTTCGCGGGCACGCAGGAGTACATGGCGATGGAGAAGCTGGGCCAGCTGAGAGCGCTGGACCAGTGGGATCTGATCATCGTGGACACCCCGCCGAGCCGGTCCGCGCTGGACTTCCTGGACGCGCCGAAGCGGCTCGGCTCTTTCCTGGACGGCAGGTTCATCAAGCTGCTGATGGCGCCCGCGAAGGTCGGCGGCCGGGCCGGGATGGCGTTCCTCAATGCGGGGATGTCGATGATGACGGGCGCGCTCAGCAAGGTGATGGGCGCTCATCTGCTGCGCGATGTGCAGACCTTCGTGGCCGCCATGGACTCGATGTTCGGCGGCTTCCGCAAGCGGGCTGACGCCACGTACAAGCTGCTGCAGGCGAACGGCACGGCGTTCCTCGTGGTGGCGGCCCCGGAGCGGGACGCGCTGCGTGAGGCGGCGTACTTCGTGGAGCGGCTGGCGGCGGAGGACATGCCACTGGCCGGGCTGGTGCTGAACCGGGTGCACAGCAGCGGGGCCGCCCAGCTCACCGCTGAACGGGCACTGGCGGCGGCCGAGGCACTGGACGATCTGGCCGAGGCATCAACTCCCCTCCCCAGCGGGGAGTTGGACGAACCCGGGGGTTCCGCGGAACCCCCGGAGCCTGCGGCACCGGTAAAAAATCTTCACAGCGTCGGCATTGTGGATCACCCGGACGGGAAGGCTGGACTCCGTAGCGCCGATGACGCCGACGGTGCTGCCTCTCCCGAACCCGGCACCCATGTCTACAGCGCCGACCAGCTCGCGGCCGGCCTTCTCCGCCTGCACGCGGAGCGCATGCAGTTGGTCGTACGCGAGCGCCGCACCCGCGACCGGTTCGTCTCCGTGCACCCGGAGGTGCCGATGGTGGACGTGGCCGCGCTGCCCGGCGACGTGCACGACCTCGCGGGCCTGCGCGAGATCGGTGAACGCCTCGCCCAAGCTCAGCCGACGGCCGCGTAGTCGCCGTACTCGTCATCGTCCAGCGACAGGATGCCGCTGCCGCGCTCGTACTCCGTCCGCGCCGTCTCCAGCAGCCTGCGCCACGAGGTGACGGTGGGCCGCCGGCGCAGCAGCGCCCTGCGCTCCCGCTCGGTCATCCCACCCCAAACTCCGAACTCGACGTGATTGTCGAGGGCGTCCGCCAGGCACTCGGTCCGCACCGGGCAGCCGGTGCACACCGCCTTGGCCCTGTTCTGGGCCGCTCCCTGGACGAAAAGCTCATCTGGATCTGTCGTGCGGCACGCTGCCTGCGTGCTCCAGTCGGTTACCCAGCCGCTCATGCTGGCGCCGTCCTCTCCCGAATCGAGGCTCCCCCACGGCGGCGAACAGCATATTCGCCGTCGCCAGTTGAGGACGTTACGGAAGGTGGGCACCGCGCAACAGCCCTTTCAGGCCCAATGTTGAATGGCCCGAACGGACTATGCAGACGTGACAGATCACCCAACGGAGTGAGGTGATCCCATAACTGACTTACCGGGCAAATCGGTCAATTCACTGGTTCTACTGCCCGGCACCTATGGCATATGCCGATAATTGCGACAAGTCTCATCACTCACAAGAGTGAGGAGGAGAGGCAGGCACAAGATGTACGGTCGCGCCTGTCTGTAACAGAGTAGGCGAACAGACGGGCGTACGTCCGGCGATTGGCAACGTAGGCTGCTCCCCATGGGTCACAAGCGATCGGGCGGAGGGCTCACCACAGCCCAGCAGGCCGTCAAGTTCCTCGGAGTCAGTGTGCTGGCCGGAGTAGTGCTGGCCGGCATCGCCTTGCCGGCGACCGGCGCCCTCGGGCTGTCGGCGAAGGGCACAGCGGCCGAATTCGATTCACTGCCGGGCGAACTGAAGCGCCCGGCACTGAGCCAGCGCACCCAGATCCTGGACGCCAAGGGTGGCCTGATCGCGACGGTGTACTCCCGCGACCGGCAGATCGTGTCGCTCAACAACGTCAATCCGACCATGCAGAAGGCGATCGTCGCCATCGAGGACTCGCGCTACTGGCAGCACGGCGCGATCGACGTCAAGGGCATCCTGCGCGCGCTCAACACCAACGCCCAGAACGGCGGGGTCTCCCAGGGCGCGTCCACCCTCACCCAGCAGTACGTCAAGAACGTCTTCGTCGAGGAGGCCGGTGACGACCCGACCAAGGTCGCCCAGGCCACCCAGCAGACGCTCGGCCGCAAGATCAAAGAGATGAAGTACGCGATCCAGCTCGAGAAGGAGCTGGGCAAGAAGACGATCCTGGAGAACTACCTCAACATCACCTTTTTCGGCGAGCAGGCCTACGGTGTCGAGGCCGCCGCCAAGCGCTACTTCAGCACCTCCGCCAAGAACCTCACGCTCCCCCAGGCCGCCATGCTCGCCGGGCTCGTCCAGTCGCCGACCGTCTACGACCCGGTCAACGACCCGCGGGAAGCCCTCAAGCGCCGCAACACGGTGCTCCAGCGGATGGCCGACGTGAAGGACATCACACAGGCGCAGGCCGACGCCGCCGGGAAGACGCCGCTCGGCCTGAAGATCACCGCTCCGAAGAGCGGCTGCATCACCGCCGTCAACGGCGCGGGCTTCTTCTGTGACTACGTCCGCGAGGTCTTCCTCAACGACAGCACCTTCGGCAAGACCCAGGCGATCCGCGCCCAGCGCTGGAACCAGGGCGGCCTCACCATCCGCACCACGCTCGACCCGACCGCCCAGGCCTCCGTCCAGAGCGCCATAGCCTCGCACGTCTACTCCAGCGACTCCGTCGCCACCGCGGTGACCCTCGTCCAGCCCGGCACCGGCAAGATCCTCGGCATGGGCCAGTCCCGCCCGTACGGCTTCGGGAAGAACCAGACCCAGATCAATCTCTCGGTCAACGAGAACCGCGGCGGTGGCATCGGCTACCAGCCCGGCTCGACGTTCAAGGCCATCACCGCGGCCGCCGCCATCGAGCAGGGCACCAGCGCCTCGACCGTCTACCCGGCCCCGTACCAGATGGCCTACCCGAGCCCGGTCTCCACCTGCAACGGCACCTGGCACAACAGCACCACCAGCCCCGCGATGGTCTCCAACGAGAGCCAGAGCGAAGTCGGCCCGATGGGGATGAAGGAGGCGACCGCCAAGTCGGTCAACACCTACTACGTCCAGCTCATCAGCGACATCGGCGTCTGCCCCGTGACGCGGATGGCCGCCAAGATGGGCATCCAGCGCTCCGACGGCAAGAAGATCCAACAGGTCCCCTCGATAACCCTGGGCACCCAGGAGGTCACCCCGCTGACCATGGCGAACGCCTACGCCACCTTCGCCAACAAGGGTGTCTACTGCTCCCCGGTCGCCATCGAGTCGATCACCGACACCACCAATGGCAAGCAACTCGCCGTCCCGCAGAGCACCTGCACGCGCGCCATGTCGGAGACCACCGCCTCCACCCTCAACACCCTCCTCAAGGGGGTCGTCGAGGACGGCACCGGCCAGCAGGCCGGCCTCTCCGACCGCGACAGCGCGGGCAAGACCGGCACCACCGACTCCCGCTACGCCGCCTGGTTCGTCGGCTACACCTCCAACATGGCCGGCGCGGTCTGGGTCGGCGACCCGGCGCACAAGCGGATGATGACCGACATCACCATCGGCGGCGTCTACCACGCCAAGGTCTTCGGCGCCGACACGCCCGGCCCGATCTGGAAGGCGGCCATGACCGGTGCCCTCGCCGGCCAGTCCTCCGCCAACCTCCCGACGGTCCCCATCGCCAACCCCAGCCAGAACAACAAGGGCAACGGCAACAACAACGGCGGCACCACCGGCACCCCCACCACTGGCGGCGCCAGCGCCAATCCCAACCCCACCTTCTCCTTCCCGAACATCATCGGCGGGAACGGGAACGGCGGTAATGGGAACGGCGGGGGCCACGGCTGAGCACGGCTGACCGCGCATATACGACGCACATATAAGGGGCGCGCCCGGAATCCCGGGCGCGCCCCTTCCAGCGTGCCGACCTATCGGCGTACCGGCTGCCTCAGCCCGCGAGCTGCTTCCGTACCTCGGCCGCCACCCGGCCGCCCTCGGCCAGTCCGGCGACCTTCGGGTTCACGATCTTCATGACCGCACCCATCGCCCTCGGCCCCTCGGCCCCGGCCTCCTTGATCGCGCTGGAAACGATCTCCGCCAGCTCGCCGTCGCCGAGCTGCTTCGGCAGATACGCTGCCAGCAGCTCCCCCTCCGCCAGCTCCCGCTCCGCGGAATCCTTACGGCCGCCCTGGGCGAAGGCCTCGGCCGCCTCACGCCGCTTCTTCGCCTCCCGGGTGATCACCTTCAGCACCTCGTCGTCCGAGAGCTCGCGGGCGGTCTTCCCCGCGACCTCCTCCTTGGTGATGGCGGTGAGCGTGAGCCGCAGGGTGGCGGAGCGCAGCTCGTCGCGGTCCTTGATGGCCGCGGTGAGATCCTCGCGAAGGCGCTGCTTGAGCGTGGTGGTCATGCCGTCGAGTCTCGCACGCGCACGCCCCCGGACGCCCGCGGATATGGACCTGACACCGCCCTGACACGGTCCAACGGCCCGTCTGACACCATGGACCCATGCGCGCGCGATACGGAGTTCCCCTTGGCATCACGGCAGTCGGCGCGGCCTGCGTGGCGTACGCCGCCGGGATCGAGGCGCGGTCCTTCCGGCTGCGCCGGGTGGAGGTGCCGGTCCTTCCCGCCGGCATGCGGCCGATCCGGGTCCTCCAGGTCTCCGACATCCACATGGTTTCCGGCCAGAACAAGAAGCGCCGCTGGCTGCAGAGCCTTGCCGGGCTCCGTCCGGACTTCGTGGTGAACACCGGCGACAACCTCTCCGACCCCGAGGCCGTCCCCGAAGTCCTCGACGCTCTCGGGCCGCTGCTCCAGTTCCCCGGCACCTATGTCTTCGGCTCCAACGACTACTACGGCCCCAAGTTCCGTAACCCCGCCCGCTATCTCGTCGAGAAGTCAAAGGGCCAGCACGGTCTCAACGGCAAGAAGCCCAGCCACGCCACCGGCGTCCTCCGCAACCCCTGGGAGGGCCTACGCGACGCCTTCGACGCGGCTGGCTGGGTCGGCCTGTCCAACACCCGTGGCCGGCTCAAGCTCGACGACGGCATCCAGATCGCCCTCACCGGCCTGGACGACCCGCACATCAAGCGCGACCGCTACCCCCGGGTCGCCGGCGGCCCCGACCCCGACGCCGATCTTGCCCTCGGCATCGTCCACGCCCCCTATCTCCGGGTCCTCGACGCCTTCACCGCCGACAACTACCCCCTGATCCTCGCCGGGCACACCCACGGCGGCCAGCTCTGCATCCCCTTCTACGGCGCCCTCATCACTAACTGCGACATCGACACCGACCGTGTCAAGGGTCTCTCGACGCACGAGGCCGCCGGCCACCGCTCATATCTCCACGTCTCCGCAGGCTGCGGCACCAATCGGTACACCCCGCTCCGCTTCGCCTGCCCCCCCGAGGCGACCCTGCTCACCCTCACACCCAGCGAAAACCGGATTTCGTCTCCGGCGGCGAGTCCGCTAGAGTAATCCTCGTTGAACCGGGGTGTGGCGCAGCTTGGTAGCGCGCTTCGTTCGGGACGAAGAGGCCGTGGGTTCAAATCCCGCCACCCCGACCCAGGTCAGAGGCCCTATCGGAGAGATCCGGTAGGGCCTCTGACGCGTCTGCCAGCAGAAAAGTACAGCAACCACCGCGTCCCTCAGTGACCACCAGCAGCCGGGCCAGCCGACACGAGACGCTCGCCGCTGAAACCTGTCGGACCACCCACAGCCGAGTGTCAAACGGATCCCAGCTCACGCCCGCGACCGGCGAGGGTCAGGGTCCGCCATCACGATCACAGGGACCGGCGGACGACACCAAGCGTCGCCTCATCTTCCGCGCCTACTGATCAGGTGGCCGGCTCTTGTGGTGAATCCCTGGCCGGAGGCTGGCCGGCTGTGCTGACATTCCGCCATGGAGAACCATGACGACAAGCAGCCCGAAACCAAGCGCCCCCGGCTCCGGCGCCACTCTCCGCCTTACAACGCGGCCTTGGATGCCATGGTCGAGGTGCTCAAGCACTGGGCCGCTGAAGGCCGTGTCGACTGCTACAGCGAGCTGAGCAGCGACCTGGCGGTTGAGGGACACCGGGTCTATCACCACTCGACCGCGATGAGCTTTCTCCTCGAATACGCGTGCCGTCGGGAGCACCACGACGGCTCCCCGGTGATGCTGTCGGCCATTGTGGTCAACAAGCGGCAGCTGAAGCCCTCAGGGCAGTTCTTCGAACTCGCCAAGACCTATCCCTTTCAGCGTGGCACCGACCCCGAGTGGTCGTGGGAGACGGAGCGGGATCAGTCTTCGCGCACTACCGCCGAGCGTGACAGCAGCCAGCGCCCACCCTGTCGACCAGCCCAGGTCCGGGCGGTGGCGGCCACCATCTCCGCCATGACACGAGCACCCTAGGTGCTTTACTTGAGATTTATATAGATAGAATCTACTCAGTTCACGCGCTGCGTCAGGGCCCTGGCTTTGGCGGTGGAATATATAGTGCACCGCCAAAGCCAGGGCAGAGCCTGCGGCGTCGATGACGGTAGTCAATGAGGCCCGTCCGTGTCGAAGCCTTGGGTGCGCAACTGTTCCGCCCTCTCGTACCCGATGTTCTGGGCGAGGAACGCGATCAGGTGATCAACAGCGCCGTACGTGCCAGCGTGTACTTCCTCGTGCAACTGGTAGGTATCCGCCCCCATGGCCAGCAAATCGGTCAGCGTGTAGGCGGCGTAGGAGTCACCGGCGTCGGCAAGGGCCCGCAGCGCATCGATGTTTCCCTGTCCGGCCAGTCGGCTAGCACGCGCCTCGGCGGCTGAGTACTCGCCGGTCTCCTCAAGGGTTCTTAGCGTGGCAGCGTCCCCCTGCTGGGCCAATAGCATGGTCAGTTCGATGACGGCGGAGAGGTCGCCTGCGTCGGCAAGGCTCCGCAGCGCTCGGATGGCCTCATCGGTCTTTCCCTGTCCGACCAGCAGTCCGGCCAGTCTGCGAGCGGCGTAGAGGTCGCCAGCGTCAGCAGCGGCCCGCAGCGTGTCGATGTTTCTCTGCTCTGTCAGCTCGCCGATGGTGAATTGGTCGTCGGTGTCGGCGGCAGGCCGCAGCACCTGGAAGGCTTCATCGGCCTTCCCCTGCCTAACCATCAACTCAATCAACCCGACGGCGGCGGAGAGGTCGCCGGCGTCGGCGGCAGGCCGCAGCACCTGGAAGGCTTCATCGGCCTTCCCCTGCTCGACCAGTAGTCCGGCCAGCAACCATGCGGCGGAGGAGTCGCCGGCGTCAGCACGAGCCCGCAGCGCTTCGGTGTTCCCCTGCCGGGCCAGCAGCCGGACCAGCTCGCCGGCGGCGGAGAAGTCGCCGGCGTCAGCACGAGCCCAGAGTGCGTCAGCATTCCCTTGCTTGGCCAGCAACCCGGCCAGCGCGCGTGCGGCCTCGACATGGCGGGCGTCAGCGGCGGGCCGCAGCACCTGGATGGCCTCGTCGGTGTACCCCTGCCCGGCCAGCAGCTCGGCCAGCCTGCAGACAGTGCGAGGGTGGCTGGAGGCAGCGTGAGAGTTGCTGGCGGCGGACTGCAGCACTCGGTTGGCTTCATCGGCGTGTCTCTGTCCGAACAGCAGCTCGGCCAGCTTATTCGCGGCTAGGAGGTCGCCAGCGTCGGCGGCAGGGCGCAGTACCCGGATGGCTTCATCGGTATCCTCCTGACCGACCAGCAGCTCGGCCAGCCGATGAGCGGCGAAGAAGTCGCCGGCATCGGCGGCGGTTCGCAGCACCTGGAAGGCTTCATCGGCCTTCTCCTGCGTGACCAACAGACCCGCCAGCGTGTGGGCGGCGCGAGCGCTGCCGGGGGTGAGGGTTCTGTAGAGGGCCTCCGCGGTCCGGTACCGCAGTCGGCGTTGGGCGCTGTCGGCGACGCGCATTCGGTCGTCGTGGTCGGTGATGTGGTCGACAAAGGCATGCCAGGTCAAAGAGGTGAGCTGGCAGCTGCGGCGTCGTCGAGCCAGTTGTTGCAGGAGGTAGTCAGCGACGGTGTAGCCGAGCACGCCGCGGTGGTCGGCGGTCGGCAGGGATATAAGGAGGGCGGTGGCGCGGTCATCACGGCGTGTGCTGCTGGTGAGCTCGATCAGCGCCTGGTCGAACCACGTGTCGTCGGGTTGGACGGTGGTGAGGTAGCCGCGAGCTGAGGCGCGCAGTAGGTCAATGGTGAGGGGGCCTTGAATACCGAGACGGCGGGCATCGACGGCCGCGTGGACGACGGTTTTATGAAGGTCGGTGGCCTGCTGGTAGCGGCGCATCATCTGTGGCGCGCCGGCGAGGACCTCGGTGACGTTGTAGTCGCGATCGGCTACCGCCTGGGCGAGACGCGGGTCCCGCGCGGCCCGGGTCGCGGCCAGGGCCCGCTCGGTGCGGGAGAAGGTGTCCACCGGAATATCGGTCAGGTGGTGAGGATGTCGATGGCTGCCGGGTAGCGGGATTGACCAACGCTGGCCGGGTCGGGTTGGACTGTGCGCAGTTCCGTGGCGTATTGCGGCCACAGGGTGCCCACGATGACCACGGGCGTGTCCGCAGTGAGCAGTTTGCGGACGGTGGCAGCGGTAATCGCGGTATGGCTGTCCTGGTCGTCGGTGACGAAATATGGGCCGGGAAGGAAGCGCTGCAGTTCATCCAGCCACACGATCAGCTTTGGCAGTGGAAAGGTGGCGTCGGCGATGACGTTGACCAGTGCTCCGTCGCCGAGATCCGGTGCGAGAACGACAAAGCCGGCCAACTCACTGCGGGCCGACTCATACAGCAGACGGGTCTTGCCAACTGAGGAGTTGCCCACGAGCACCAGGAAGCCGCCCTCACGACTGGCGGCGCGCATCCACGCGCACACCTGCTTGCCGATGTCCCGCTCGACGAACGCGGGCAGGTCAGGATCCGGCCCTTCTCCAGATAGCCGGACCGGCCCGCTCCAACGGCGCAACCAACCTGCCCGACGCAACACCTTTGCTCCCGCTGCCGGTTCGGGAGGCAGGTCTAGAGGGATGGCCTCATGGACCCGCAGCAGCAGTCCACCAGCACCCCGCTCGCCAATCCGCGGCAAGCCTTGTTGACGGCCGAGGTACCGGCGCAGGCGGTCCACCGCCTGCTGATCCTCGTCCGCCGCACCTTGCCGACGCGCCGTCCACGGCTCCAGCCACCAGGTCCCGGCCACCCCCAACACGGCGACAATCACAGCTCCCAACCATGCAGGACACCACGCCAGCCACGGCGGTGGCTCCTCCAACACCAGCAGCGCAGCTACCGCAGCCACCGCAGCCAGAATCACCACCGGCGCGACCACCCACCGAGCTCGAATCCGATACACACGCGCCAAAACCCACCCCCGACATAGGTGAACCATCAGATTAGAACCGGCACTCTCCGCATCATCAGAGATCGGGCCCAATATTCGGGTGCGCAGCCAGCCCATCGGCCTCATCGAGACTGAGATGCGGGCTCGTGCTACTGCGGGTCACCTCTGCGGGCGACCTACCACCGTCGACCATCCCGATCACAGACCATCTGGCCTTGGAAGAGATCCTCTACATCGGCAAGGCGGATGCGGCTGACGGCAACGGTCTGCGTGAGCGGCTCGCGCAGTACGCTCGCCACGGCGTCGGCGGCTGACGAGCCGTCCCCGGCAAGCCAGCCCGACCGCAGCGATGGCGGCCGTGGAGATCCACGTCCTCGGCCTCCTCGCCCAACGGCAGGGGTCCAGCCAGATCGTTCTGGCCGGACCCCTGCGCAGTTGATCAGCTACGGACGGAGCAGTTATGCCAGCTTTCCCCGGCCCCCATCGGAGGCGGAAGGCAGTGGCCCTTGTTCCTCGCCCGGTGCCTCGGCGGATCGGCCACCGTCGAGGGTCGCGCCTAGCTTGCGGAGCGCGTTGCGGGTCTGCTCCGACGGCACGTGGGTGTAGACCTCCATGGTCACCGAGATCTGCGTGTGCCGGAGGATCTGCATCGCGATGCGCGGGTGGACGTCCAGGGCCGCCAGCAGCGAGCCGCAGGTGTGGCGGGTGTCGTGGACGCGGATCAGCCGGACCCCCGCCTCTGCGCAGCGGAAGGCGAAGCGCCGGTTGAAGTTCCGGGGCTCGACCGGTGTCCCGTAGCGGGTCGTGAAGACGAGGTCGGACTCGGTCCACAGGTCGCGGGCGGCCAGCTTGTGCGCGTCGCGGCTCTTCTGACGGAGCAACAGCGCGGCCCGGCAGATGTCCGGCAGCGGGAGCAGCGCCTCCGACGCGTCGGTCTTGGTCTCCGAGTGCAGCAGCCTGCGGCGCACCCGCTGGAGCTGCTTCTGGATGAGGACCTCGTTGCGGTCCAGCAGGACGTTCGACCACTCCAGCCCGAGCACCTCCCCCTTCCGTAGGCCCAGGACCAGGATCATCACGTACGCCCCGTACAGCGGGTCGCGGGCGGTGCGGGCGGATTCGAGGAAACGGCTGGCCTCCTCGACCGACCACGGGATGACCTTGTGGCTTCGGGGCTTGGCCATCTTGACGAGCTGTGCGACGTTCCGGTAGATCATCTCCTCGCTCATCGCGTAGGTGAGCGCGCTGCGCAGCACGGTCCGAGCGTCGCCAACCGACCGCTTGGCCAGCGTCTTGCCGCAGCACTTGCCGATCGCGCAGCAGCGCCGCCGCTCCTCGGGCCGTGCCTCGTCCTTGCCCTGCGCGCAGCACTGGCAGGCGGCGGCGAGCTTGTTGAGCCACTCGCGGACGTCGCGGACGTTGAGCTTGTCGATCCGCTTGGCACCGAGGAAGGGGGTTATGTAGAGGCGGACCACAGTCTCGTAGGTCGCTGCGGTGAGCGGCTTGAGATTCACGTCCACCTCCTCCTTCAGCCAGTGGGCGAGGAAGTGCTCCAGGGTCGGCGTGCTGGTGGCCACGGGGCCGGCCTTGGCCGCCGTGTGGAGCTTGAGCCACTTGTCGTGGACCTCGGGCCGGGTCTTGCCGTAGACGTACTTGCGGCTGGGCTTGCCCATGGGTGTGGTCACCCAGGCGTACGCCGCGAAGCCGTTGCGGTAGGGGTAGATGGATCCCTCGCCGTTACCGCGCTTGCCGCTCATGCCGCCAGCTCCATGTCGGTGGCGACGGCCTGGGCAACGTACTCATCGACCCAGGCCGGCAGGATGCGGCGGCTGCGCCCGATCTTGACGGAGCGGATCTCGCCCGAGTGGACAAGCGCCTTCGTCTTGGACAGGCCGAAGCCGAGCATCACGGCGACTTCAGCGGTGGTGAACCACTTCCGCTCGATGGCGGTGGCAGTGGTGGACATGGGTGTTCCTTCCGGCGGCGCAGTGAGCTGCGCGCCGCGGTGTTGACTGGCGGGGATGGGCGGTGGGCTGGTGCGATGCCGCTCGGCGGCCCTGGGCGTTCGTAGCGCCGGGGGTCTTGCGGCGGGGTCTGCGATGAGCGGGCGGAGCCTCCGTTACTGGTCGGGGGCCTGCTCGTCGGCGTCCTCTCTGAGCGGGTCGTCGGGGGAGTTGGGCGCGGGGTAGAACTCGAAGTCGGGCTGGAAATCAGGGGCCTCTATGCCCAGACGCTCGGCGATCTCCGCGTACTCGCGCTCCGCCTCTGTCAGGCGGGCCTTCGCCGCCTGTTCGAGGTCGTGGGAGTTTCTCCATTCCTGGTCGGCTGCCTCGACGCGGAACGCGGCCTCCTGGAGCTCGTACTCGGGCTCGCCCTCGCTGGCGACGGCCTCGGTCATGAAGGGGAACAGCGGGACGCCGAGCGCCTTGGCGAGACCGATGACCTCGTCGTAGCGCACGGGCCGGGCGTTCCGTTCGATCTTGGCGACCTGCGTCTGGTGGAACTTGAAGCCGAGCCGGTTCATGCGCTCGGCGACATCGTCCTGAGAGAGCCGGGCGGCCTTCCGTAGGACGCGCAGGTTGTGGGCCACCAGGGCTTCACCGCTGAGCCGCCCACTAGGAGTCTCCATGGGATTCACTTTTTCAACCTCCTCTCGGTTGACACGGGACGATCTTCCGGCTTAACTAGACCTCACGCGACTGAAAAAGTCAACCGTAGAGAGGTTGGAGATGTGGGAACGCGAACACAATAGACGACAGAGCGCGGTGCGGCGCGGCCGGATTTACGTGATAGCAAGTCGAACCCAGGCGCCCGCACAAGGAGCCACCAACAGGAAGGAGACGCAGGCCCAACCGCCTGACACGTACCCGAGAAACGTGAGGCCCCCGGTGCTACGAACACCGAGGGCCGATCGGAAACCCTGCCACCGCCCATCCCAGGACAGTCAATAACGGCGAATCCGGGTAGTCCCCCGGAGCCGCCGAGTGAGGAATTTCCATGTCCCAACATAAGCCCACCGACCCCAGCGGCGCAGCCTCCCGGCCCGCCGCAGTCTGGCCCGCCGTCGCCATCCCCGGTCAGCCACGCCCTGCCCAGAACCCCGCTCCGTCCACAGCCTGTGGACCCGGCGACCAGGACGCTGAGGCGGCGCCCAGTGGGCTGTCCGGTGTCGACGCGCTGCCCGACGCCCCAGCGGGTGAGGGCGCCGAGCTGTTGTCGGCCCTGCGGACGGCGATCGCGAAGTTCGTGATCCTGCCGTCCGAGCAGGCACTGAACGCGGCCACCTTGTGGGTCGTGGCGACCCACCTCCAGCCCGCGTGGCAGCACGCCCCACGCCTGGCGGTGGTCGGCCCCGCCAAGCGGTGCGGCAAGTCCCGCCTGCTCGACGTGCTGACCGAGACCGTCCACCAGCCGGTGCTCACGGTCAACTCCACCCCGGCGGCGGTCTTCCGCTCGATCACCGCCGAGCCGCCCACTCTCCTGGTCGACGAGGCCGACACCATCTTCGGCACCCCGAAAATGGCCGAGAAGAACGAGGAGATGCGCGGTCTGCTCAACGCCGGGCACCAGCGCGGACGCTATGTGCTGCGCGTCGTCGGCAACGACCACACGCCCCACCGGTTCCACACCTTCGCCATGGCGGCCATCGCGGGCATCGGCGATCTCCCCGACACGATCATGGACAGGTCGGTCGTCATCCGCATGCGCCGCCGCGCCGACGGAGAGAGCGTCCAACCCTTCCGCTCCAAGCGCGACACCCCCGAACTGCACGAGATCCGCAACAAGCTCGCCGCCTGGACCGCGCCCCTTGCTGACGAGGCCCTCCGACTGGAGCCGCCCATGCCGGTCGAGGACCGCGCGGCCGACACCTGGGAGCCCCTGGTGATCGTCGCCGACCTCGCGGGCGGCCCCTGGCCCCGCCTGGCCCGCCAGGCGTGCGCGCGCATGGTCGCCTCCGAGGTACAGACCGAGGAGGACAACCCCAGCGGAGCGCGCATCCTCGCCGACATCCGCCGGATCTTCGCCAACAACGGCGACCCCGACAGCCTCACCACCGAGTACATCCGCCTCACCCTGAACGCCGACCCCGAAGCCCCGTGGGGCGAGTGGGGCCGCGACGGCCTGTCCCCGCGCGGCCTCGGGGCGATGCTGAGCGACTACGGCATCACCTCGGGCAACGTGCGCGTCCCCGGCGGCCAGCTCAAGGGCTACACCCGCAACAAGTTCGCCGACGCCTGGCGCCGGTACTGCCCCGCCGTCCACCCGCTCGGTGGCCCAGACACCATCACCGACTGACAGCCGCCGGTCCCGTCCCCGGTTGCCGTACCTGCCGTACGTGCCGTGAACCCGCAGGCCAGACCACCTACGGACGAGACGGCAACCAGGACCAAGACGGAACCAGCCACCACCGCCCACGCGCTGGCCGCCGAGCGCACCCACCGCGCCCGGCGGCCAGGCCCCAGCCAGACGGCAACCACATCCGTCTCGTGCCGTCTTGATCGTCCCTGCCGTAGGACAGCAGGTCGCAGCGCCCGCCTCCAGACGGCACAAGTCCCGGCCAGACGGCACAGCCGCTCCGCGCCCGCCGCTGCCGTGACCGCCCTGACCAGCGAATTCAACGGCCGAGACGGCAAATACCACCCACGCGGACATCCCCAAACACCACCAAGGACCACATCGCCATGCCCACCACCGCACCCCCCTCCGCGACGCCCGTTGGCCGAGTCACCCGCTGGGACCGCGCCGCCATCATCGCCCTCGGCGTGGCCGGGTTCGCGCTCTCGTACGACGCGCTGCGCCAGACTGCCGACGCGATCCACGTCCGGGAATCGCTGACCTTCGTCTACCCCCTGATCATCGACGGGTTCATCGCCTATGGCGTACGCGCCCTCCTCGTCCTGCACGACGCCCCCTGGTCCGCCCGCGCCTACGTATGGGCCCTGTTCTCCATCTCCACCGCCGCCAGCGTCTGGGCCAACGTCCTGCACGCCGTCCGACTCAACGAGCAGACTCCCGCCAGCACCAGCCTTCGGCTCGGCGACACCGCCGTCGGCACCCTGGCCATGCTCGCCCCGCTCGCCCTCGCCGGAGCCGTCCACCTGGGCATCCTCATCACCCGCCACACCGACAGCCGGCCGTCCAGCACAGCCAGCCGCCCGACCGCCACGGACCACTTTCCTTCCGCCGACACCGTCGAGCCTCCGACCCAGATCGCCACGCACGGTGAGGCAGAACCCCGGCTGTCAGCGGCGAACACCTCACACGCGAACAACGAGCCCATACCCTTCCCGGAGCAAGCGGCGGCAACCGGCGCCCCTGCCAACGGCATACGGCCGGTCACCGCGGTCCGCGCCAAACCGACCGGCCGCCCTCCGGGCGCGACCATGGACCAGCTCCTGGCCGTCGCCCGACCCGCCGTCGCCGATCGGGGCCTGACCCGCGCCGTGGTCGAGCAGGCCGTCCGCGCCGCGCACCTGCCGATGGCTGCCTACCGGTTCACCCAGCTCATGAACCACTTGCGCGACGAACAAACCGGACAGCGGCCCGACGACACTCGCGCCCACCCCGCCGTGGACTGACAGCCCGCCCTATCCGGATCACCGTCGTCCGCCCGCAGGCCCAGCCGTCGCGGGCGGACGGTCTTCCGCCACAGACATCCATCGGCGGAAATCCCCCACCGGACATCAGCCGACATCCGCCGCCACGGTCAGCAGCCCCACTACACCGCGTTCCCGGCCTCACCAAACCGCTGATCGCCCGGACCATGCCACCCGTGCGCCCCGGACAGTCCAGCCTTGACAGGAGACAATGCCATGAGGAAGAGGCCCCACCTCGACGACAGCAACGCCGAAGGCACGGAGCAGCCGTCGAAGTCCGTTGACCTGAAGGTTCTTTGGCGTCGGGCGTTCGGTAAGGGGGCTCCTGGCGGAGCCAGTAGTCCCCCCAGTCCGACTCGCGGCCGGACTGGGGGGTTCTCCGCCCCAGGGGTGGCGGAGGGGTCCCGGCGCGAGGGCGCGCCGGGCCAGAAGGTCGGGGCCGAGGTCGTCCCCGACCCGGACAAGCTCCATGCCGTCCAACGCGACACGCTCGCCGCCGTCCGCCCCAGCGAAAACGCCGCACCAGCCACAGTCGACGATGCGGCCAGCGAGCCTGCCGTTCAGAGCGTCCAGCCGGCGATCCGCCGCTTCACCGGTGCCAAGCGCACCGCGCGCGTCGGCCCCTTGAGGTTCACGCCCGGCGAGCGCGAGCGCCTGCAACCCAGCCGGCGATGTCGGTTTGATGTCATCTCCGGTGCCCGGGAACGTTCCCGACCACCGGAGCCTTGTCGTCGTGCCACCGTCACCGACAGAAAAGGTCTCCTGTGACGGACCCCGTCAAGACCGACCGCACCCGCCCGGTCATACGCGTCATCTCCAACCCGACGAGCTGAACGCCAGGGGCCTCTGGATCACTTGCCTGCGGTGCCGGGCTTGCCGTGACTGGCTCCTCCTCAACGTTCGCCACCAGGTCATTGTCCGCTTGCATTCGCTGCAAATGGCGCTGATCAGCTGATCCCCCGGCCGGCTGCTCAATCGGACCGGTGCATTAGCCCTCGACGCCGTGGTCTGCCCCGCTCTCAAGGTAAGCGGTTTCTGATCGCGCACGGGCCCCGATTGCCGCGTGGACTCGACGGGCCAGCCGAGGGATGAGCACTCCATCGATCTGATCGGCCTGATGGAACGTGAACTGGTCGATCTCCACCCCGTCCAGATGATCTGAGCTCGCTCGCCAGCTGGGAGGATGCCTCCGTCGAGGATGAACAGCAACTTGTCGCCCTCGGTCGGGTGGGGTGCCCAGTCCGCGACGAGGAGGAGGCCGATCGGCGGGGTGACGCCGATCTCCTCTTTGACCTCCCGTGCAGCGCCTTCGCTTGGGGTCTCGCCTGGGTGCAGGTAGCCGCCGGGGATCTCCCATCCCTGTTTGTACGTGGGCTTGACCAGGAGCACGCGCCCTGTCTCGTCGAAGAACAGCGCGCCGGCGGCGGTGCGGGGCTGGGCTACCGCTCGTGGGCTTCGGAGTCGCTCATGGCAACGACTGTAGTCGTCGCGGGAGGATCACCCGATGACGCGCATTCGCTGAGCCACGCCGGCCAGCAGGTGGCTCGGCTTGCCGCGCTGCTGCCGGCCCCAGGCGGTCACCAGGTGGCGGGAGATGAAGTGGTAGCGGACCTGCTCGGGCGCCAGTTCCTCCGCGTCCAGGACGAGGGCGAGGGCTTCGTCCGTGTGGTTCTGAGCACTGTACGCACGGGCCAGCTCGAGGGTGTGCCGGACACGGCGCTCCAAGGGCAGGGTGGAGGTGTCCACGCGTGGCCCCTGGTCGACGGCGATCTGAACGTCACCGAGTTCCATGGCAGTTGAGATGCGGTGGATAGCGACATGGTTTGGGCCGAACGCCGTCCAGATGTGGTTGGCGTCATGTTCGAGACGCTGGGCCGTCTGTTCGGCCTCTGCGAGGAACTCTTCCACCATGGCCCGGTCATCGATCCGGGCCGCGGCCATCGCTGTTGTCAGCGAGCGTCCGCCCGTCGGTGTCGGTAGCCACGGCGTCAACGAGTTCGCGCAGGTGGGAGAGGTCATCCGTGCCCACCGCGACGGTGGCGAGGCCCGGAAGGTGGTAGGCGGCACGGAAGGCGGCCTGTACCCGGGAGACCCCGCGTGCGTCTGGGAGGAGGGTGCGTGGATCGATCCGGTCCCAGACCGGATCGAAGGCGCTGCCGCCGAAGGGGCTCATGCCCCATACCCCGTCTTCGCCGAGGTCCCACGCCTCGCGCAGGGCGTCGGCGGCGTCGAGTGTCCCGATTCCGACCAACAGGCCGGCCCGGACCATGAGGACGTCCGGTCTCGGTGCGGTGTCGTGGACCAGGGTCGGCAGCGCCGTCGGGTTCCAGGACGCGACACCCGCGCGCCGCCGAACACCCCGTGATCGCCGGAGCGCCACCGAAGTGAGCCCCCGTGGCAGACTCGGCCGGGGCATGAGAAATGGAGGAAAGTGACGTGGGATCACCGGAGTTGCTCATCGTTCTGGACCGGGACGGCGGTACACCGCTGCAACAGCAGGTGTGCGACCAGGTCACTGCCCTGGTGCGGTCCAGTCAGCTGCGGCCGGGCGACACTGTGCCGGCGTCTCGCGAACTCGCCCAGCAGCTCGATGTGTCGAGGACCGTCATCACCCGCGCCTACGAACTACTGCGCGCCCACGGCATCCTCGCCGCCCGGCGCGGCTCCAGCACCAAGGTCGCGGGGCGGCGGGGCGACCCCACCGCCACGCCGCGCGCCTCCCGCGCGGCGTCCGCCACGCTCGCCCCGTAGCCGCCCAGGGCCACCGACGGCGGCAACGCGTTGTGGCAGCCATGGGAACCACCGCCCACCCACCACCCGGGCGCCGCGCTCGACTTCCGGCACGGCACCCCGGCGCTCGCGGAGTTCCCCGTCGCTCGCTGGCGGCAGTCCATGCATGACGCCTACGGCCGCGCCGACTTCGCAGCGCTCGGCTACGGCCCGGCCGAGGGCTCCCCGACCCTGCGTACGGAGATCGCCGCCCTGGTCCGGCAGAGTCGGGCCCTTGACGCGTCCCCCGACCACATCATGGTCACCGGCGGTGCCACCCAGGCCCTGGACATCCTCGTCCGGATGCTGGTCAGGCCGGGTGACGTGGTGGTGATCGAGGACCCCAGCCACACCGTGCTGCGACAGGTCTTCGGCTGCTCGCAGGCGGCCGTGGTGACTGTCCCCGTGGACGAGGAGGGGCTGCGGGTGGCCGACATCGACGCCTGTGTGCGGGCCCAGGGGCACAATCCGGGGCAGGTGAAGCTGGTGTACGTGACGCCGTCGCACCAGTTCCCGACCGGGTTCATCATGTCCGAGAGGCAGCGGCGTGGACTCCTTGAGTGGGCCTACGCGCACGGGGCGACGGTCCTGGAGGACGACTACCACAACGAGTTCACCTTCACCGCCGATCGGCTTCCCGCGCTGGCCGCCGAGCGACACCGGGACACCGTCGTCTACGTGGGCAGCTTCAGCAAGACGCTCTTCCCCGCGCTACGGATCGGCTACGCGGTGCTGCCGCCGCACCTCGAGCTCGGCGTTGTCCTTGCGCAACCGGGCATTCTCTTCCCGCAGTCGGCGCACGGTGGCGGTCACATCGGCCGCCCGCCGTGCCCGCGTCACCCAATTGACCAATGTGCCCTCGTTCACGCCCAGGTCACGGGCCACCTGGGCCATCGGTTTGCCCGTCTCCTGGACGATCCTCACCGCCCCCGCGCGGAACTCCGCATCATACTGCCGCCGCTTTTCAGGCAACTGACTCCCCTTAAGTCCCTCCCTTCACGATACGAGGGGATCCTCATCCTTGGATGGAGGCGAGGATGTCTTCGCCGAGGGACTCCAGGACGGCTGTGTTGAGGTGATGGAGTACTCCATTACGTGTGCGGACGGTTGCCACGAGGCCGGCGGCCCGGAGCTGGCTGAGTTGGCGTGAGACTTCGGAGGGTGTGCGGTCGAGGTATCGGGCGATGGCGTTGGTGGAAGCGGGCTGGCGTAGCAGTAGTCGGCAGATCGTCAGTCGGGTGATGTTGTTGAGGGATGCCAGCCGTGCGGAGACGTCTTCGACGGTGCTGAGAGTCTCAGCGCTTCGGTCGCGGGCTGGGTAGTGGATGAGTGAGGGACGTCCTGGTCCGTGTTTGACGACGAGGTGCGGGTGGCCGAGCACGGTTGGAATCAGAAGGATCGGCCCCGTGGTGGGGGCACTGGCTTCTGTGTAGAGCTTGTCGATTCGGATCACGTTCTTGCCCGGGCCGACGATCACGAGTGGTAGTGCTTGCACGGCTGCGAGCGGATCGTTGCGAAGCGCTCCTGTCATTGCGCTTGCTTCGCGGGTGACGATCCCGTGGATGGTGACCCATTCGCGCTCGAAGAGTCGGTGGTAGAAGTCGTCGAGAAACATGACGATTTCCTGTAGTAGCTGTTCTGGGTCGCGCAGCATTTGCGCAGCGAGGTTGTGGTGGCGGGCAGAGATTAGGGACATTTCGCCGAGGAGCCTCTGATCGTCGGGTCGCCTGCCGCCCTTGAGCGCACCGACATAAAGTGCGTCGGCGACCATGTCCTGGAACTCGGCGATGGGCAGTCGGCTGAGCGCTTCGAGGTTCCTGGTGATGCCCGCTCTTGGCGAGGATTTCCAGTTCAGCGGATACAAGAACTGTGCCCGGAACGCGTCCCACAACGGTGCCCAATTGAGCGTTTGCGCCAGCAGTGAACTGTATGACTTCTCGTGAGCGAGCGCGACCCAATGCCGGCTGCCCGGATGATGCCCGGGGGCGACCAGGACATGAAGTCCGGCACACATCTCCGCAAGCGGAGACACTGTGGCTCGAAACGGCGGCCCCGCGTCGGGTAGGCGCAGTCGGACGACCATTCGCCCTCCTTCTCACTGAGGTTTTCTCAACGGCGATCATCTGCGGCTGCGCCTCGCAGCCACCTGGCCCTGGGCCACCCACATCGCCGCAGCGATCACCCGGCTGCACGCCCTCGCACCTGGCTGACCAGCGGAAACCCATCCTACGACACGAAAGGAAACCACCAGGGCCCGTGGAACCCCGCGCACCCGGTGCGACAACCTGTCGGCAACGGCTGAATTGAATTTGGGACCGGTTCGAACGGTTCAATTGTGAGCCACCGCGGCCTCGGTCGTTCGTGTCACTCGTTGTCGGTGGCCGTGGGGACGCGGCCGATTTCGCGGCTCGCATGCGGTTGGACTCGCCCTTGAGGGAGTAGACCTCGGCGTGGTGGACGAGGCGATCGATCATCGCCCCAGCATCCCGCCTGTCCGGTTCACCGCCTACGAGATCGGCCGACTGATCGTCGCGTTCCGTCCCCAGCCGCCACACGACGAGCGCACCGCCCACGTCCTGCACTGGTCCGCCTGGCGCCGCCGCCACAAAGCCCACGCCCGTGCCTGCCACCGAGCCCATAACGCGGCCATCCGACCACCGCCACACGGCCAGACCGGAACTACAACCCCCTCAAGGATCTACAACTGAAGGGCTAGACAGTCCCACTGCACATAGCACACAGCTATCGCTATTTCAATATTTTAGCAAGTTTTTGTGAAAATAATTGTCACTGCGCTGCGCCAGCGTCCAGGCTAATCCTCATGTCACGTATCAATGTCGATGAGTACATCTCTCGAAGCTCAATCTGCAGGTATCACGTCGGGGTCATCCTCCTCATCAACCTGTGTTTTGTGGCTGACGGTTATGACCTCAACGTGTTCGGGGCAGTGTTGCCCGTGCTGACCCGGACCTGGCACATCAGCCATACGGAGGCTGGGCTGCTAGGCTCGGCCACCTTCTTTGGCATGCTCATCGGGGCGATGGTTGCCGGAACCGTTTCGGACCGTATCGGACGGAAGCCGTGCCTGATCGTGGGTGTGAGCCTGTTCTCGCTGGCCACGGTCGCGTCGGCCTTCTCTCCGGGGCCGGCCATGTTCGCCTTGTGCCGCGTTCTGGCCGGTGCGGGGATCGGGGGTCTGTTCGCGGTCGCTGCCGCACTGGCGCGGGAACTCGCGCCCAGGAGGTGGGCCTCGTCGTTCACGATTTGGATTATGTGCGGGGCGAACCTGGGCGGGGTGGTTGCCGTGCTGGTGGCTCGTCAGATCGTTGAGACGGCAGGCTGGCGTCCGGTCGTGTTCACCAGTGCCCTGTTCCTGGTCCTGATCCCCTTCCTCATGCTCTGGCTGCCGGAGTCGCCGAACATACAGGTCCGGAAGGGACTGGATCGCAAGGCGCTGCGTACACTGCAGCGTATTCCGAGCGAGCTCGGCCCGATCGATCCGGTCACCGATGAGCTCTACGTCCCGGAGACCGGCATCGCGAGGGCGCCTTTGGCGCAGGTGTTTACCAAGAGCCTCCGGGTGCGCACGATTCTTCTCGGCCTGATCTTCGCGTGCTGCCTCATTCCCTATTACGGCGTCCAGACCTGGCTGCCTTCGTTGCTTGTGGCCTCAGGCAGGTCGTTGACATCGAGCCTGACGATGACGGTCTGCCTCCTCATGGGCGGCCTCGTCGTCAACATCCTCAATGGTTGGATCGTCGCCCGGTTGGGCCTGACTCGAGTGTTCGTGGCCAACTACGTCCTGTCTGTGGCCGCGATCTTCGCCCTCGGCTTCGCCTCAGGATCATTCACCGTCGCGGTGCTCGCCTTCATCGCCGGAGGCGTCGTCGTCAACGCCTCCGTCACCGAGAACGCCTTCGCGGCAGGCGCCTATCCCACGGCGGTGCGGGGCGCCGGTCTGGGCTGGTGCTTGGGCATCGCACGCATCGGCGCCATGGCCGCCCCCTACATCGGCGGGGTTGTGCTGGACGCGCATATCGGCACGTTCCCCGCATATGTGGCGTACGCATTGCCCGGCGCGATCGCCGCCGTCGCCGCCGTCGCGGTCGTCATCAACATCCGCCGGCACGCGGACGCCCCAGATGTCCTCCCGCACGCAGACGCCCCGGCTATCCTCCGCGCGCCGTAACTGCTAGATCAGAACGGAACACCCCTGTGAGCCACACCATCACGCACGACACCCGTCCGCGCTGGCCGGACGGTGCCCGATGCGCGGTCTGGGTGAGCTTTGACGTCGACGGACCGACCGCAGTCACCGACGACAAACAACACGGCGTCCTGGACGACATCTCACTGTTCAACGACGCCGCCAACGGCATCTACCGTGGTCTTCCGGCGATCCTGCAGGCACTGACCGACTTCGAGGTGCCCAGCACGTTCTTTATCCCGTCCAAGAACGTCGAACAGTGGCCGACAGCCTTCGAAGCCGTCCGCGACGCCGGCCACGAGCTCGGTCAGCACGGATACCTCCACGAACTGTTCTCCTCCGAGAGCGTCGACCGGCAGCAAGAGATCCTCGCCCGCTCATTCGAGATCTTCGACCACTACCTCGGCGTGCGCACCAAGGCATTCCGCAGCCCTGGCGGCGACCCGACACCCGAAACCCCGAAGCTGCTACTCGAGGCCGGCTTCGAGTACACCAGCATCATGCGCGGCGACGACCGACCCGCCACCTGGTTGATCGACGGCGCCACCACAGACCTCGTCGAGATCTGCGCCCACTGGGAGCTCGACGACTACCACCAGTTCATCTACGCGGATTCTCCGCAGCTGCCACCGAGCCTGGACCGCATCTCCAGCATCAGGGGCACCCATGACAACTGGCGTCGCGAGTTCGACGGCTACTACCGATACGGGCTCACCTACACACTCATGTTGCACCCGGAGATCTCTGGGCGGCCCGCCAACCTGAGAGCGCTGCGCGAGCTGCTGGCCTACATGCGCAGCAAACCTGATGTCTGGTTCGCCACCGGCTCGCAAATCGCCAACTGGTGGCGCACCTCCGGCCAGAGCGCCGAGAACATGATCGAGGTGACCGCATGACCGAAGCAGAGCCCACGCTCACCTGGCCCGCCGGACACACCAGCGGGTTCGCCTTGACCATCGACGTGCACGCCGAATGGTTCTGGATCGATCGCTACCCCGAAGCGGTACGACTGCCCAAGACCCTGTCCATCGGCCATTACGGCGTTCTACGCGGCGTGCCCCGACTCCTGGAGGTACTCGCACAGACCAGCACCCGAGCCACCTGGTTCGTGCCGCCGACTGTCGCATCCCGCTACCGCAGCGTCGTTGAAGACATCACCGCCGAGGGACACCAAGTCGCGGTCCTGCTGACCGGAATCGACATCGACGCTGCCACGCGCAACACAGTCGATCAGATCAATAAGGCGCTCGACACCGTCGCAGAAGCCGCTGGCAGCCGGCCGTCCGGTGCCCGAATTGCCGGGTCACGGATCACCGACGCGTGGGTTCCCTTGCTGGTCGGCGCGGGAGTGACGTGGACGTCCACGATCCCTGCCGGCAATGCACCCTCGCTCTGGACCGACGCGTCCGGCTCCATACCGATGCTTGACATCCCGTACAACTGGGAGCTGACGGACTACACCTACCTGGCCTTCAACATGCCCCCGGCCACCTACCCGCCGGGCCGATCGCGCATCGCCCCGTACGAGACCGTGCTGCGCAACTGGGAAGACGTGCTCGTCGCCAACCGCGGACTGGGGAATCTCGTCGTGCCCCGCTTCGAAGCCTCCGTCATCGGCAAACCGGGCCGCATCAGCATGCTCGAAGAGCTCCTGGAGCTAGCCCGGTCCGAGGAGCTGACCTGGCTGGCCACCCTCCCCGAGATCGCCGCGTGGGCCACCGACACCAACCAAGCAGACCGATGGCTGGACCAGTCCCGCCATCGGTGGGCCGCATCAACCACACACCACAGCTAGGAAACAACCACACACCATGACCGTTACCCTCAACGACCGCCCCCGCAACACCGCCGAGTTCTACAAGCTCGGAGCCACCCCCGTCTACGCCAGCCGCGTCGACCAGCGGTTCTCCTACACCCTGTACTCACCCAAAAACCGGCGTCCCGATGTGCCTCTGTCCCTCACCGTCGTCATCCACGGGACCGATCGCACGAACTCCGACTACTGCAACGCGTTCGCGGAGTTCGCCGAGGAGAACAACTCCCTGATCCTGGCCCCGCTGTTCCCTGGCGGCATCATCGAACCCGGAGACCTGCACAACTACAAGTTCATCGAATACCACGGCATCCGCTACGACGAGATCCTCCTGGCCATCATTGACGAGGTCGCCGAGTCCTACGACGTGACCACCGACCGCTTCCTCCTCTTCGGGTTCTCCGGAGGCGGCCAATTCGCGCATCGCTTCTTCCTCCTCCACCCCGACCGACTCACCGCCGTCTCCGTCGGGGCACCCGGACGCATCACCCAGATCGACGACACGCGACCCTGGTGGCTGGGCACCAGCGACATCCAGGACAAGTTCGGCATCCAACTCAACCTGGACCAGCTCCGCTCCGTCGCCGTCCAGATCGTCGTCGGAGAAAACGACACCGAAACCTGGGAGATCAACAACCCCGACGACACCAACTGGCTCGACGGCGCCGGCGCGGCAGGCAAGACACGGATCGAACGAGCCAACACGCTCGCCGCGAACTTCACCGCCCACGGCATCAACGCCCGCGTTGACCTGGTCCCGGGAGCAGCCCACGAGGTCACAAAGATCTTCCCCGCCGCACGTCGCTTCTTCGAAACCGTCATCGGTCGACCGCAGGCTGCGCGGTAGCCAGGAGAGGGACACATGATGAACGTCGACACGCTCGTCGCAGGCGGGACGATTGTGACCGCCGACGCGACCTACTGCGCCGACATCGGCGTCCGCGACGGCCGGATCTGCTGGATCGGCGACGGTGGCAACGCCACCAACATCTCGGCAGGACACCGCATCGACGCCGCCGGGCATCTCGTAATCCCCGGCGGTGTCGACCCGCACGTGCATCTCGAGGCGAGCAGCCAGGGCCAGCGGACGGCCGATGACTTCAGGTCCGGCACGGAGGCCGCGGCTCTGGGCGGCACGACCACCGTCATCGACTTCGCCTACCAGCAGCCGCAGCTGTCCCTAGCCGAGTCGGTACAGACGCGTCGAGCACTCGCCGAGGGTGCTGCCCTCACCGATTTCGGCTTCCATCTCGTCCTGAACGACATCAGCGAGAGCCACCTCGAGGAACTCCGGGACGTCGTCGCCGACGGCATCTGCACGTTCAAGATCTATTTGGCCTATCCTCGCCGCGGGCTGATGGCCGACGACGCGACCCTGTTCCGCGCTCTGGACTTCTCCCGACGCCTCGGTGCCCTGTGCCTCGTTCACGCCGAGAACGGCGTCGTCAACGACGTCCTGGTCGATCGGGCGATCGCGGCCGGCCGAACCGGCCCCAACCAGCATGAACTGACCCGGCCCGCGATCAGCGAGACCGAAGGTACGTACCGCTCCCTGGCCCTCGCCCGGCTAGCCGGTGCGCCGGTCTACTTCGTGCACGTTTCGTCCGCAGACTCGCTCACCGAGATCCTGCGCGCGCGCGAGCGCGGACAAGTCGCAGTCGGGGAGACCTGCATCCATTACCTCATGATCGATCGGACGAGGTACGAACTCCCCGGATTCGAGCCGGCCAAGTACGTGATGAATCCGCCGTTGCGCCAGTCGAGCGACGTGTCGGCACTGTGGCACGCCCTCCGGCTCGGACAGCTACAGGTGGTCTCGACCGATCACTGCCCGTTCGACTTCCACGGGCAAAAGGACGTCGGCATCGACAACTTCTCCCTGATCCCGAACGGCGTGCCCGGTATCCGCCACCGGATCGAGTTGCTCTACAGCGAGGGGGTGGCGCGCCATCGACTCGGGCTGAACCAGTGGGTGTCACTCGTCTCCACTGGACCCGCACGCCTCATGGGCCTCGCCGAGAAGGGCCGGATCAACGTCGGCGCCGACGCCGACCTCGTGGTGTTCGACCCCGCGACGCAGTGGACCATCACGCAGGCCGGACACCATATGGACGTCGATTACAGTGCATACGAAGGGTACAAGGTGACCGGCCGGGTCGTCCACGTCCTACGGCGCGGCGAGTTGATCGTCCGCGACGGCATGCTCGTTCCCGGCGTCGCGGCCGGCCGATTCGTCCCCCGGTCCGACCCGGTGGCGATGTGACCAGACCGCGCTGCAACCACCCCATGCAAGTGGCTCTGTTTGGCCTCAGCGCCCAGGTGCTGGTTGGCGCTGACCCCTATGCCGGTGAAGCTCAGCCTGTGAGCAGGCGGAACCTCGTCGGCTCCCACCAAACGCAGAGCATGCCGACGAAGCTCATCGGCATGCTCCGGCTGAAGCCGCTCGATCAGGGCGTCAGCTCGGGGTAGTGGTCGTAACCGACGCTCATAACGACAGGATAACCCTCGACGCGCAACGGGCGGCTTGTCTTCTGCATGACGCAGTTCCGCATGATCCGCAAGCTGGATGTACAGCAGCGAAGTACAGCAACCAGCCCGGCCAGCAGCGACCGTCAACAACCCCCGCACTGCCTCTCACCCGCGTAGATGACCTCAGCAACCGCCGTGCCCGTGATTCGGGACGAAGAGGCCGTGGGTTCAAATCCCGCCACCCCGACTTCGTAAGTGCAGGTCAGGGCCTTGATCCACTTGTTGGATCGGGGCCCTGAGTGCTTCCCGAGGCCTCTTGGGAGAAAACGGGGAGAAGATCTTGGTCGAGCTCCCTCGCTGGGCGCGTGCCCCAAAGCGACACGGTGGGCGTACCAGGACGGTCATGTCTGATCGGTTCCCGGCAACGGAATCCTCGTGCGACACGTGACAGCAAGAATACGGTGGGACACGACCCTGGTTCCCGTGCTCGTCCGCGGCGAACATCTGGATGTCCACCTGACTGGAAGTTAGGATCACGGCACATGGCTGGTCTTCCCACAACGAGCTCTCGTGACCACGCCCGTGCGCGCGTTCTGGCTCAGCGCGTACGCACGCTGCGGGAGGCGCGGGGATGGACGCGTGCGCAGCTGGCGAAGGAAGCCGGCATTCATGCCAGAACGCTCGTGCGGGTGGAGAGCGAGGGAGCTATCCAGCCAGGCTTCTTCACCATTGGAGCGCTCGCCGAGGCTCTCGATGTATCGCTCGACGATCTGTTCCGGCAGTCCGAGCCGGCCACCCCGGGCCTGTGGTCTGCCGGATACGAGGGACGTGACATCGACTCGTTCGTCGCCTCGCTCCTGGATAGCCAGATCGAGGTCGTGGCCGATGTACGGCTCACGCCGATCAGCCGGAAGCCAGGCTTCAGCAAGACGCGGCTCGGGCTGGCCCTAGCCGAGGTTGGTATCGAGTACACCCACCTGCGTGGGCTGGGGAATCCCAAAGATAATCGCGCTCCGTTCTGGGACGGTCGCCTCGTCGCAGGCCGAGCCCGCTTCCGTAGCGTGCTGCGTTCCGATGAGGGCCAGTCGGACCTCGACCGTCTCGCCGAGCACGCCAGGCAGTCGCGGGTCGCGGTGCTGTGCTTCGAAAAGGACGAAGAGCGCTGCCACCGGCAGGTGGTCCTGGAGACGATCCACAAGCGGACCGCAGCGCCCGTGAGGCCGCTGGCCTGACTCCGTCGCCGAACCAGCAGGCCCTCTTGCCTGAACCCCGATGCTCCCCTCCAATCTGATCAGGGGCGATCGGCAAAGGGGGCGATGTGGCAGGAACGTGGCAACGGGCACGGATCATGATCACCGTCAAGACGTATCCAGAGCTGTCGACGAAGTACCACGAGACGAGCTGCGTGGCCGGCATACGCCTGGACCTTGGGGCGCCAAGGCACGTACGCCTCTTTCCGGTTCCGTTCCGGCTTCTGCAAGAGGCCAACCAGTTCGCGAAGTACTCGATCATCGAAGTCGACGTCCAACCGCACAACCGGGACAGGCGGCCTGAAAGCGTCCGTCCGAACCTCGACACCTTGCACGTCGTCGCTCGGATACCGTCCTCCGACGGGTGGAAGCAGCGGTACGCGCACATAGAGCCGCTCGTCGCGCCATCACTGTGACCCATCAAAAGGGACCAGGAGGCGCACGGGACCTCCTTGGGCATCTTCCGCCCCGCCGAGGTCACCGGGTTTCGGCTGGCGTCGGCCGAGCCCTGGCCGACATCCAAGGCCGCGCTGGCCGACCAGCTGGATATGTTCGACCAGGATCTCAGCCGTCTTGAGTGGGTACCGCTCGAATTCCGCTACAGCTTCCGCTGCGCGGACAAGGAATGCCCTGGCCACGCCATGGGGCTCAAGGACTGGGAAGCGGGCGAGTCGTACCGCAAGTTCCTGCGCAAGTACGGTGAGCGCGCCGTCCAGGACAAGCTGCGGGAACGCTGGTTCGACCGGATGTTCACCCCCGACCGGGCCGTTCACTGCTTCGTCGGCAACATCTCCGCACACCCCAAGACCTTCATGCTGCTAGGGCTGTTCTATCCGCAACGCAAGGTGGTCGAGTACATCCAGGAGGACCTGTTCCCCCTATGAAGTCGGCGCCCGGCAATGTGTACCGGGCGCCGTTGAGCATTCCTCTCGTCTCTACGGGCGGGCGCGGAGCAGGGCGTCGAGGACCCTGACCGAGGAACGCGGGTGGATTGCGTGGCGAGCCGCGAGCGCCGCTTCCCACTGCTCGGTCAGGCCGATCATGAGGCGCCTGCGCATGCCCGGGGTGACGTGGGCGTAGCGGGCTGAGACCGAGCCGTCGATGTGGCCCATGCGCTCGTCCATGAGGACCTTCTCGGTGCCCAGCTCCTCCGTGTGCGTACGGTGGGAGTGCCGCAGTCCGTGTGGGGTGAGGCCCTTCGCGATCGGGAGCCAACAGGCATCCGCCCGCCCCTGCGAGTTCCTGCCTCGGACGGGAACGCCGGGCCACGGCTCCCCGAGCAGGGGCACCGGTCGAGCTTCTTGCGGGGCCTTCTTCGGGTACCAGCCGGAGGCGGCCGGCGTGAACACCCACGTGGCGAACCCGTTGCGCCTCCAATGCGCGTTCGGCTTCAGCGTCAACCGGCCGCGTACGAACCCGAGTTCCGCAACAGCCGATTCGACACGGACGCGCGTGGCGTCAGTGACCCGCTCCGGGTGGTTGAGGACGTTCGACACGGTACCCGGAGACACCCGCGCGCCGTGCGACGTCCACGAGCTTCGCACCGGGGTTTCCCCCTCGGACCGTGCCCTGGCCATGGAAGACGTACGCCTTCCCGTGGCATGGGCAGGGTTTGGTCTTGGTGCGGGCGATGTGCTCGGAGACCAGGTCCGACAGCCACGGCGGCGCGTCGATCGTGCGGTAGCTGTCGTCCTTGGGAGGGCAGCGCAGCATCTCTCCGGAGTCGAGTTCGTACAGCTGCCACTCGACGCGGACGGAGTCAGGACGGACGGACGCAAGCGCTGAGGGCAGCCGTAAACGCAACCTTTGCGCACATCTCCGGTGGCCCCGGACTGGGATTGTTCACCCACGTGGCCCTGTACCAGACGGAGATTGCGGTACGCGCCATCCTCGGCGAGCCGGGACCCGACGCGCACTACCGCGCTCTGCCCCAGGTGACCTTCACCGACCCCGAAGTCGGTTCCGTGGGCCTGAGTGAGCACGCCGCCCGGGAGCAGGGTCTGCGCGTACAAACCGGCACTACCCAGCTTCCCTCCTCCACCTGCGGCTGGATCCACAAGGCAGGCAACGAGGGCCTGATCGAACTGGTCGAGGAAGCCGACCGCGGCGTGCTGGTCGGCGCTACCTCCATCGGGCCGGTCGGCGGCGAGGTCCTCTACGGCCTCGCGGTCGCGATCCAGGCCGAGGTGCCCATCGAGCGGCAGCGGCACATGATCTACGCGTACCCGACCTTCCACCGGGCAGTGAAAGCTGCTCTCACCGACCTACGCAGAGCCTGATCCCGCCGCGAGCCACTCTGCCAGCGGCAACAACCAAGGAGCTAGAGACCATGCATGCGCCAGTACGCCTGATTGTTTTCGACGTCAACGAGACCCTGAGCGACCTCTCCCCGTTGCGCGGCCGGTTCGAGGCGGTGGGCGCGCCCGGCCACCTGCTGGCGACCTGGTTCGCCGGTGTGCTGCGTGACGGACTGGCGCTGACCGCAGCCGGCGCCTACGCGGACTTCCGGGACGTAGCCGAGGCCGGGCTGCGCGGCCTGCTGCCCGGCCTGGACGGCTGGAACGGCGACCTCGACCACGCGGTGACCCGCATCCTGGACGGCTTCAACAACCTGGACGTACACCCCGACGTCCCCCACGGCGTCGAGCAATTGCATGCCGCCGGTCTGCGCCTGGCCACCTTGACCAACGGCGCCACCGCCACCACCGAGCGCCTGCTGGCCCGAGCCGGACTCCTCGAACACTTCGAGGCTCTGCTGGACGTGAGTACCGTACGGGCGTGGAAGCCGGCGGCAGCGGCCTACCGCTACGCCACCGACCAGTTGACCGCCGACCCCGCCGAGACCCTGCTGGTTGCCGTCCATCCCTGGGACATCGACGGAGCACGCCGCGCAGGCCTGCAGGCAGCATGGCTGCAACGTGGCGCACCCCCCTACCCGCGGGTGATGACCGCACCCACTCACACTGCGCACGACCTGCGGGAGCTGGCCGAAGTTCTCACCCGGTCACGGTGAACTCACCATCTGCCGGGTGCCCGCGGGTGTCAGATCAGTCTCTGTATCCTTGCGGGGACGCGGCCGGGCTCGGCTGCATCCCTCGCTGCCGAGGTGGGGCGCGGAACGGGGGAAGAGGGCAAGGACAACTGACGCACACAGATCGGAATGCCGGTTGATACGGCATGCCGATCCCCCCGCAAGGGGCAAAGCAGCTCGGATCCAGCCCAGTTGGTCGGAGTGCATCTTCATCAGTTTGATCACCCGCTACGCCCGCGCTCCGGGCAATTGTCAAGACCTGTGGATGGGAGCCGCACCGACCCAGCGGTGATAAGCGTCTACGTCGACGTTGCTGCCGCACACGATGATGACTACGTGTCGGCCGGCGAAGCGGTCACGGTCTTCGAGGATCGCCGCGATGCCGAGCGCGGCCGACGGTTCGACGACGAGGCCAGCGCGGTCGAGGAGCATCCTCATACCGGCGGTGATCGACGCCTCCTGAACCAGGACGGCGTCATCAGCGACCAGGAGGAGGTCGTCCAGGACGGCCTGGATGGGACGCCGGCCGGCGACGCCGTCAGCGATGGTGTTGGTCGAGTCGGTGGTGACGACACGCCGTTGGCGCCACGAGTGTGTCAGCGCCGGTGCGCCCAGCGGCTGGACGCAGATCACCTCGACTTCGGGCGCCCAGGCCTTCACCACATGACCCACACCGGTGGCCAGCGCCCCGCCGCCGAGAGCAATCAGGACGGCGTCGAACGACGGCACGGTGTCCACCAGTTCCAGGCCGATGGTCGCCGCGCCCTCGCAGGTCTCGATGTCCAGGCTGTCTTCGACCAGCCGGATGCCGTCGTACCGCGCGATGGCCGCCGCCCGCTCGCGAGCCATCTCGTGGTCGCCGTCCACCAGCTCCAACCTGGCGTCCAACGCGCGGATGCGATCAAGCTTGGCCACAGTCGCAAAGCGGGATGCCACGACGGTCACGTCGAGCCCCCGGCCGCGACCGGACCAAGCGAGGGCTTGGCCAAGGTTGCCCGCGCTGGCGCACACCACGGCTGGCGAGCCATTGTCGGCGAGCAGGCTCGCGACTACCTCGGTGCCGCGGGCCTTAAAGCTGCGGACCGGGTTCGCCGTTTCGAGCTTGATGCTCACCGTGCACCCGAGGTCGCGCTCCAGCGCCTCGCAGCGGTACAGCGGAGTGTCGAGAAAAATCGGGTCGATTACCCGGCGGGCCGCCCGGATCCGAGCAGTGTCGAGGCGCGTCTCCTGCACGACACAGCAGCGTAGTGCCGTCGGCGCTGTTGCATCGTGTAATTGTCAATTCCTGCTGGTCTGTTGAGGTGGGACAATTGTGGTTCCTGTCGGGGCCCAGACCCGCGGGTCAATCGGGCGCATCAGCGGGCAGACCGTGGCTGCCCGATTTCGCGGACAAGCGTATAGCCCCCTGATCGTGCTCGAGCCCAGACCGGAGAGGACACCGCTCAAAGCCCCTAAACCGGCCTTGTGCGTAGGTCCCCGGGTCCGACAGGGTGATCCCATGAGCTATGCCAACAAGGTCAACTTCGATGAGAAGCTCAGCGCCTTCTCCGAGCACTGGTCGCCGAAGGTTGTCGGAAGGCTGAACGACTACGAGATCAAGGTCGTCAAGATCCTCGGTGAGTTCGTTTGGCACACCCACGAGGACACCGACGAGGTCTTCATCGTCTTGGGCGGTAAGCTCACCATTCAACTTCGAGACCGAGACGTCGTGCTCGGACCCCGTGAGATGTTCACTGTCCCGCGCGGAGTCGAGCACTGTCCCAAGGCAGATGAAGAGGTCAGTGCCCTGCTCATCGAGCCTCGTGGAGTGGTCAACACGGGTGACGCCGCGGGTCCTCTCACAGCTGTGTTTGAGTCCTTGATCGACTAAGAACGATCCGGGCGGTCAAGTCCCGGGCCGTCTCTGGGCCGTCCGAGGCGAACCGAGGCTGACCAGCGATGACAGATACCGCAGACATCGGCCCAGGTCAGAAGTCGGGTGTGCCGCGGGGTCGCAGGTGGGAAACCCGACCGTGAAGAACCAGGGCAAGAAGACGGGCCTTGACTCGCCCATTGAGACTCCGCCGGCCGCGCGCACAGCGCCCCGGAAGGGAGAGCTACAGCCAGGCCGACCCGTCTGTCTCCGGAATCCAGTTCCCCTGCTCGAGCTCGTTTGGGATGATCATCTGATGGGTGAATACAACAGATCCGAACCTCCACGGGTGGCTGACGAGCGCATATCGCTGACCCGCTTCCTGGACTACCAGCGCCAGACGCTGGCCATGAAGTGCTCGGGACTGACCGCCGAACAGCTCAGGGAGAAGGCCGTTCCGCCTTCCGCCATGTCCCTGCTCGGGCTGGTTCGTCACCTCGCGGATGTCGAGCGGTCTTGGTTCCAGAACGTGATCAACGGTGAGCACATCCGGAGCTACTGGGGGCGGATGTCCGACGGGGCGTTCGCCGAATTCGACGTCGATGAGGCCGACCCGGGTCAGGCGTTCAACGTCTGGCACGAGGCATGCGCCCGATCCCGCGACATCGCGGATGCTGCCGAATCCCTCGACGTTGTCGGGCACTACGGCGATGAGAAGTTCTCACTCCGCTACGTCCTCACCCACATGATCGAGGAGTACGCGCGGCATAACGGCCATGCCGACCTTCTCCGCGAGCGCATCGACGGAGTCACCGGAGAGTAGGCAGGCAAGGCCCCGAATCGCAGCCTTCAAGCGAGTGTTTCAGAGAAGCGAAGTGAGGCGTGAGGATTGGCAACACCCCCGCTCGGGCCGTCTGTGGGCCGTGCGTGGGTGCTAAGCGATGAACAAACGACGACAACCGCCGTCGGCGCAGTCGCAGGTCGGGCGGCCGCAGGACGGCACGGGAGCCGCCCCGCCGAAGGCGGGCGGGCCTGCGCCCGGCACGATGGCCGCATGAATGACCGCGAGGAACCGCCGGCGGCGGTCGACACCCATGCACTGCTCACCTTGGCTGAGGGTCACCACGACCGGAACGCACGGGCATTGGGCATCCACGAGGCCAGCGGCCACCTGGTGAAGGTGTACGGCCTGCAGGCACCGGGGCGCACGCTGACCGATCAGGACACAGAAACGGCGCTGCAGATTGCTGCCGCCTATCTGGAGCTCGGACGCGTCCGCGGGTCGCTCGGGCTCGCCGTGCTGATCCTGCACGCGGGTGGCGACGGCGACTACCTCCTGGTCCACACCTGGATTGAGGGGCACATGTCCGACCTGGCGATCTTCACCAGCCCGGCCGGGCGGCCCGACCAACTCCGGCCGGGCCGCACCGGTCTGGCCCCCTGCGTGTGGGAGGCCGCCCTCTTGGCCCACGAGCGCGACGCGTTCTCCCGGCACGTTTTGGACGGCACCGGGCCGGTCCCGGATCGGCTGGCCGCATGGGGCGCAGACGCTCTGGAGGGAAGCGTGCGATGAACGCCCCCACCGTGCGGCATCCGCGACCTGCCTAACATCGCCGAACTGGCCGCCGAACACGCCCGCGCCGAACACAAGCCCGCGGCCTGGCACGATGCCAAGCGGCCTTCGGAGCCGTGTGCCCTGGGACCACTTTGGGACCACACGCCATGCGCGCAGGCGAACTCCTCGGCATCACGGACGGCGGCAAGCCGCCGCTGCTGGCCATCGGAGAAGCCAAGTGGAACGACACCATGGGCATCGCCCACATCGAACGCCTCCAGCACATCCGCGACCTCATCACCCAGGCCGGACGCTACGACACCACCCACACTCAGCTCATCTGCTTCAGCGGGGCAGGCTTCAACGACAAGGCCCGCATCACCGCCGACACCACCCCTGGCATCCGGCTGATCGATCTGGCAGCCCTGTACGGCCAGGCGTAACGCCAGCGCTGAGCATGCTGTTGCCTTGATGTTGATCAGCCTGGGCGAGAATGTCATGATCCGGGCCTTAAAGAGCTGGAATCAGTCGAATACGCGCGCAGGTAGAGCGGTTCGCAGCTCTGGCCGGTGACGATGGGCCTGGCATGGCACGCCTCCGACCGGACAGAGGAGGACGAATGGGCAAACAGGTCAAGTGCGGGTCGACCAACACCAAGACCGGGAAGCGGTGCCAGAATCCGGCGATGATCGGTTACTCCCGCTGTCAGTTGCACCGGGGCGAGTGGACCCCGCCACAGAAGAAGACCAAGAAGCGCTAGCCGCAAGCTGTGGGCGGTTCTCCGACGAGGAGTTCGGGGCCTGGTGACGACTCTCAGGCCCTTCCCCTCCTCATGGAGCTATGCGCCTCGACGACGGGCTGTGGGTCGGGGCGATGTTCCATATGTCTTCTTCCAGCGGGCTCGGTGCTGTTGGTCGCCCTGGCCGGAGCCGTTGATGTTGATCAGGGATTGCAGCGAGGCTCCGTTGTTCCATAGGCCGAGGTGGTCGCGGTGGATGGCGAGGATGTCGTTGTGTACGCAGAGATCCTCGGACTGGCGGCTGAAGCGGGTGGTGGTGACGAAAACGGCCAGGTCTGCTCCGAAGTGGGCTTTGGAGCCGAGGAGGTCGCGGACCTCGCGGGGAGCGATGGTGCTGCGTGGTGTGTAGCGCTTGCATTGGATGATCATCGTGCGGCCGTCGGGAAGGCGTCCGGTGACGTCAGCCCCGTTGTCCCCGGCTCCGCCCACCCTGCGGATGTCGGTGCAGCCGTCCCGGCGGCACAGGGCGGCGACCAGCTCCTCGAATTCGGTGCCGGACATCTTGTCCACCTCGGTAAGGGTCCGGTGGCCGGCCTGTATCGCGTCCTGCTGTCGCCACTGCCGGTCCCGGCCGCGCACCCGCCTATCGGTACGCCACAGCCACCAGCTTCCGGTACCGAGGCCGCCGAGTACGCCGGCCCCAAGCAGGTACGGCCAGATGGCCGACCAGAATGCCACCGTCACGAGCAACAGCAGCGCGCCCCCACCAAGAAGGATCACGCTGCCGCGCTTGCGGGCAGCTGATCGGCGCCCTCGCTTCTTGACCATGGCTTCCCCCTCCGTGGACTCCCTGCCGAGGAGTGTGGACAGCAACGTGGCCGCCGGGTAGACCGTCTCTTGGCCAATGGCCTGAATCCAGCCGATAACCTGGGTGAACGGAGCGGGTCTTGTCTCAGCGGCGGAGACCGCGAGGCCGACCGCTACATGTGCGTCGAACTCCTTGCCGAAGCCCGAAAGTCGCCGCGAAGCGGTACCCGCTGTTCCTGGAGTCGTACTCCCGGCACGGCATCGAGATTGACCTGCGGCACCTGCCCGGTGAGTCCGCCAGGCTGGCGGACTCACCGTGGGATGCGGGGGAGCGGAGTCGTTCCTACAACCGGCACGCCACGGCAGTGATCGACGATGTGATCGAGCACCAGTTGAAACGGGGTATCGCCCGCGACAACGTCAGACACCTCAGCGTCTTCGGCTTCGCTCGGCTGCCGTTGCTGGTTTATCTCGGCTCGCGCCTCGATGACACCGTGCCCACCGAAATCCATCAGCGCCAGCGCCATGACGAGTCCTGGTGCTGGCAGGACGCGGCTTCAGTCGTTGACTTCGCAACCCACCTCGACCATGCGGCACCACAGGCTGACAGAGAGGGAGGTGGCAATCAATCGGCAGGACGCACTCACCGGTGCCCGCAACCTGATCATCGACCTGCCAGACGACATCCGACAGGAAGCGTTCCACACCGCCAGTAGCTTCATGCTCGGAGAGCGGAAAGGCAGTCATCTCGACGACGAGCTGACCGGGACTCCCCACCGACTCAGCTCATTCAAGATCTCCATGGGATCGACCTCGCTTCGTGGACCCGCGTTGCTCCTGGCCGCAGCGTCAGCCACCACCCCCGAGGAGCACGCCTGGGCGCGCGACCAAGCAATCATCCTGCTACGCAGCGAGGACGCCGCCGACGTGCATGCTGCCGCGCAGGTGCTGAGCTACCTGCCGCAGGAAGCAACTGACGCGGTCGACGCCAACCTCCTCGCAGCCCACCCCCACAACAGCGTCCGACAGGCCAGCGCAGTGCTATGCCTGCGGCACCCGACCCGCTATCGAAGCACCACCATGCAACTGGCCACGGACAAGGACTTTCGAGTACGGCGAACACTCGCACAGGCAGCAGCCCAGGCGGACGATTCCGAACCAACCGCAGCGGTACTCGACCTTCTCGCCCACGACCGTCGCCACAGTGTCCGCGCAGCGGCTCACTCCTGTACCTAAGCCTTGATCCACCGATGCGTGCTCGGTGGGCTTGGACTTCGCGATCTTCTTGATCTGCCGGCGCTCGGGCAGGGGAAGGTTCTGGGGCGAGCCGTCTGAGTTCAGCGATCTTTGCCACGTTCATATACGCGGACGCGGCGTCGGTTGGGCACGCTGCCAGGTCACCACTGATCCCGGACTGCCACCAACTGGGCGAGCAGAGACTCCGTCCACCCGGGGGAGGCCTACGCGCGCCTCCCCCGGTGAGCCCCCGGCTCCCGGCGGTCCGGGAGCGGCCTTCGGCGCGCTGCGCCTGCCGATCCTTCCGGTGCCGCCGGTACCGCTCGGGGTTCAGATCAGGCGGCGCTGCCCGACTTGCGGCGCCGGACGATGAACATCGCACCCGCGCCGAGCACCACGGCCGCGCCGCCGGAAAGGGCGATCGTCGGGAGCGACGAGGAGGCGCCGGTCTCGGCGAGGCTGCCGGTCGCCGGCAGGTCGGTGATGCCGCCCTGGGGCTTCTTGCCGACGGGGGCGGGGGCGCTGGTGCCGGTGGCGTCACCCGGGTTGCCGGCGCTCTTGCCGGGCGCGAGCACCTTGAAGTCGTACTCGCTGTAAGCCGTGTGGTCGCACTTGGCGTCGTCGGTGTAGCCGCCGAGGCCGATGGCGAAGCCGTCGCCGACCGGAGCCTTGGCATCCAGGCTCAGCCGCATCTTGATGTCGACTGTGGCGTGCGGGCCGAGGTCGGTCGCGCCGAAGAAGACGCCGGTGCCGACCAGGTCCTCCATGCTCTGCCAGGTCTTGGAAGCCGGGTCGAAGAACTGCAGGTGGGCGTAGGTGCCCAGCCAGTCCTTCGGATTGTCGCTGTTGCTGTCGTTGTCCACGGCGCTGAGCCAGTTGACGGTGCCCAGCGACTTGTCCGAGGTGTTGGACGCAGACATCTGGAAGGTGTGCCAGCCACTGCCCGCAGCGATCTTGCTGGGCAGGCCGGTGACGCTGAGGGTCAGCGCGGAAGAGGTATCGCTGCCGTCGTCCGTCGGGCACGGCGTGGTCGGCGTGGCCGTCGTGGTCGGGGTGGCCGTCGTGGTCGGCGTGTCGGTCGCCGTTGGGATGTCCGTGGCAGTGGGCGTGTCGGTCGCCGTCGGCGTGTCGGTCGCTGTCGGGGTGTCGGTCGCCGTTGCGGTGTCCGTCGCCGTGGCCGTGTCGCCGGCCGTGTCCGTCGGGGGGGCGCTAACCGTGGCGGTGGCAGTCGCGTTCGGGTCCGCGTGCGCGGCCGTCGCCGAGAGCAGCGCGGCCGGCACCAGGGCAGCGGTCGCGGCGGCTGCGGCGAATGTGCGACGAAGTCTCATGAAGGAGTTCCTTGGGAGGACAGAGGAGTGGTGACGCACCTGTGTGACTCCTGTGCCGCACGCACAGTTGTGCGCCCCTAGGCCAAGACTTCGTAAAGGGCCTGGGGGTGACTTTGCCACAAGGCTGTGAAGTTCGGAATTCGGCGAGCGGGTCGGTGACGACATCTCGCCACCCGTCACGGTGGTTACCCCAGGGGGCTGCCGATAAATAACTACTCGGGTTGGGAGTGGAGCAGGGGGCGCCCGGCGTACGTGGCGATGCTGGCCGAGGAGAGGAAGCTCTACCCTTGAGACAGCACTGCGTCGGCACGCGGGCTACGCGGACTTCATCTCCGAGACGATCGACGGCATGGGGGCCTTCCAGCTGGTGGCCGAGGCGTAGGCCTGACGCGTCCGGCGCCGCACCCCCTGCGACTACGGGGCGGTGCCGGGTCCGACCGGGTCGGTCAGTTGTGGTTGTACAGCAGCGAAGTACAGCAACCTCCCCGACCGCAGCCGACCCGAATCACCCGTCAGCGCTCCAACGGCAACCTGTGCGACAATCCGATGACCGATCCACATAGAGCTACGGATCAGATGACGGCCGTGACACCCCTCATGGGCCTCCAGCGCCACCGCCTTCGAGTGGTTGAGCCGGCATGCCAAGCACTGAACTCTGCCTCTGGCCCGTAGGTTGCCTGGAGCCCGGAGCCGGATCGGGCACGTCCTTGACCGGGTCGACTTTCCGGAACCTTGATCAACATCGGTTCCGGTCGGCCTCCTGTGGTGTCAGTCGGGCAGGAGCCTGAAGGTCGTCGTGTGCCGAGGGCGCACGACACGGAAGTGCCGTTGGTCCAGGGTCGCGATATCGCGAGCGGCCAAGCGCTCGGCAACCGCGATAACCGCGGCGTCGGCCATGCCGAGTGGGAAGTCGGCGTAGGTCTCGACCAGCTCGGCCATACGGAACAAATCGCCTGACTCAATCTCGATCTGCCGCAGCTCGCCGCGCGCGAGGGACCGGAGGAACGCGGCCTCTGCCTTGCTGCCCATGTCACGCTCGGTGAGGTAGCAGACCTCATTCACCACATACGGGGTGACGAGCAGTTCCCCGACAAAGCTGTTGAAGAACGATGCGCAGCGCGCGTGATCAGCGTCTGTGGCAGCGAGCGCGGCGACCAGTGGACCTGTGTCAACCAGGATCACTCGTCGACTCCGCGCAGGTCTCGCCGGATGATCTGTTTGGCCTCAGCGCCCAGGTGCTGGTTGGCGCTGACCCCTATGCCGGTGAAGCTCAGCCGGTGAGCAGGCGGGATGGCGGCGAAGCTCGTCGGCCTGCTCCGGCTGAAGCCGCTCGATCAGGGCGTGGAGCTCGGGGTAGTGGTTGTAACCGACGCTCATAACGACAGGATAACCCTCGACGCGCAACAGGCGGCTTGTCTCCTGCATGACGCAGTCCCCCATGATCCGCAAGCGGGATGTACAGCAGCGAAGTACAGCAACCGCCCCAGCCCGCAGTGACCGTCAACAACCCCTGCACTGCCTCTGACGTGCGTAGATGACCTCAGCGACCGCTGTGCCCGTGATTCGGGACGAAGAGGCCAAGCGGTAAATCGCTTCGCCCGCATTGCGAGGCGACGGAGGCGGCCCGCCGCTCCTAAGGAAAGACGGTGTCGCCGACCCGCGGTGGCGACTTGCCGCCCGGCTCCGACAGGTCGCATGGCGGGTCGTAGAGACCGAGGGCTCCGAGGCAAGGCGTCGACGGTTTCGACTGAGGACGCTCACGAGTCAAGTCCTGCCCGCGGTGTCACAACCCGCGGGCCAGGGCACAGCCCCCACCCCGTTGACGTGGAGGGGCGTGCGGGCTCACAAGGTGCGTTCGAGGCGGTCGGCCATCAGTTTGACGAAGCGGGCGGGGTGGGGCGGTTCGCCGCCTTCAGCCAGCAGAGCCAAGGCGTGGACGAGTTCGGCCGTCTCATTGAGGCCGGTGTCGCCCGGGCGTTCGGTGTGGGTCCGGTTGAGGCCGATGACCAGGGGGTGCTTGGGGTTGAGTTCGAGGATGCGCTTGGAGTGGGGGATCTCCTGGCCCATGGCCCGGTAGATGTTCTCCAGCGCCGGGGTCACGTCGTGCGTGTCCGAGACGACGCAGGCGGGCGAGACGGTAAGACGGGAGGAGAGCCGTACCTCCTTGACGTCGTCGCTCAGCCGGTCCGTCATCCAGGTCAGCAGGCCCGCGTACTCCTCCTGCTGCTTCTCGCGCTCGGTGCCGGCCTCCTGCTTCTCCTCCTCAGTGCCGAGGTCGACCTCTCCCTTGGCGACGGAGCGGAACTTCTTGCCGTCGAATTCGGGGGCCGTGTCGACCCACACCTCGTCGACTGGGTCGGTCAGCAGCAGCACCTCGATTCCTCGGGCCTGGAACGCCTCCATGTGCGGCGAGCTCTCCATGGCCTGCCGGGACTCACCGGTGAGGTAGAAAATGTGGTCTTGGCCGTCCTTCATCCGCTCCACGTACTGCGCCAAAGTGGTCGGCTCGTCCTTGTCGTGGGTCGTAGCGAAGGAGGACACGCCGAGGATGGCGTCACCGTTCTCGACGTCGCCCAGCAGTCCCTCCTTCAGGACGCGGCCGAACTCCCTCCAGAACGTGGCATACCGATCCGGGGCCGCGGACATCATGTCCTTAATGGTCGACAGCACCTTCTTGGCCAGCCGGCGGTGCATCAACTGGATCTGACGGTCCTGCTGGAGGATCTCGCGGGACACGTTGAGCGACAGGTCCTGCGCGTCCACGACACCCTTGACGAAGCGCAGGTACGACGGCATCAGCGCTTCGCAGTCGTCCATGATGAACACGCGTTTCACATAGAGCTGGACACCGCGCTTGTAGCCCTGAAGGAAGAGGTCCTGGGGAGCGTGGGCCGGGATGAACAGCAGCGCCTGGTACTCGAAGGTGCCTTCCGCCTGCAGGCGGATGGTCTCCAGGGGGTCGGTCCAGTCGTGGCTGATGTGCTTGTACAGCTCGTGGTACTCGTCGTCGGTGACCTCCTCGCGCGAGCGGGCCCACAGGGCCTTCATGGAGTTGAGCGTCTCGGGCTCGCCGGGCGCGGTGTCGGCCCCCTCCCCCGCGTCGGCGTCGGCTTGGGGCGCGGGCTGCGTGGCCATCCGGATGGGCCAGGTTATGAAGTCCGAATATCGCTTGACGATCTCCCGGAGCTTCCACGGCGACGTGTAGTCGTGGAGCCGGTCCTCGGTGTCCTCCGGCTTGAGCCCAAGGGTGATCGCGGTGCCCTGCGGCGCGTCGTCGACGGTCTCCACGGTGTACGTCCCCTCGCCGCTCGACATCCAGCGGGTGCCCTGGCTCTCGCCCGCACGCCGGGTCAGCAGCGTCACCTCGTCGGCCACCATGAAGCTGGAGTAGAACCCGACGCCGAACTGGCCGATCAGCCCCTCGGTCGCCGCGGTGTCCCCGGCCTCCTTGAGTTCCCGCAGGTACGTCGCCGTACCCGAGTTGGCGATCGTCCCGATGAGCCGGACCACCTCGTCGCGGGACATGCCGATCCCGTTGTCCCGCACGGTCAGCGTACGGGCCTGCGGGTCGGCCTCAAGGGCGACGTGGAGGTCGGACACGTCCGCGCCGAGTGAGTCGTCGCGGAGCGCTTCGAGCCGCAGCTTGTCGAGGGCGTCGGAGGCATTGGAGACGAGCTCGCGCAGAAACACGTCCTTGTTGGAGTAGATCGAGTGAATCACCATCTGCAGAAGCTGGCGCGCTTCCACCTGGAACTCGAACGTCTCGGTCGGCATAATCCGTTGGTCCTTCTCAGGTCACCAGATGACGGGGTACTGACACCAGCACTTTAGATCAGCCGGTCCTCAGGTATGACCGCCGCCCAAACGCCTTCGGCCACGGCCGAGATGTCCCGCGGATTGCGCGATACGGGGTAGGGCCCACCGGGCCTCCGGGAAACCGGGCTCCGGCGTCGTGCCCGCGTACGTCATCACTGCCCGCGCGGGCCGAACAGTTCGGGGGCGGTGGACCTCCCCGACCACAGGTCCGGCGCGTCGGCCAGCACCGTCGGGTCGGCCAGGCTGCGCAGTGGGACCACGGCCCGGAAGGTGTCCGAGTAGACCAACTCCAACCGCAGCGACACCTCCAGAGCCCGCGTCACGGCCGGCGGCGACCTCCGCCGCTCAGCCGCGCTGCTCGGGAATGGACTTCTTTCCATACCGGCCTGATGTCGCCGCGGTCTCCCGGCCACCTCGACGGCCTCGATCCGAGCCGCGCCGCGGCCGCCCTGCACAGCGCCGTGCAGCGGTTGCGGGAGCGGGACGGCGACCCACTGTGGTGGGCCGCCTATGTCCACACCGGGCCATGAAAGGGGGCTGTTGACTGGCGACCTCGCGGGTTCCCTCTCGTGGACGTCGCCACCGGGCCTCGGGCCGGACCGAACCCACCAGCCACGGCCGGACCGTCCGGCTCGGCAGCCCGGGAGGTCCGGACCGGCGGTTTCCCGCTTGGCGGCCCGTCCCCGAGGTGCTCCTTCGCGTTCGCCGAGGGACCCGGCCCACCAGGATTGGCTGCTGGCCCAGCAGGTCAAGGCCGCGCACCCGGCGGCCGCCAAGGCCTTCGCCGCCCCTTCCGTGACAGCCACGCCGTACCCGCTCGCCGTGACCTTCTCGGCTGTGAAGGTCAACAGTGGCAAGGCCGCCGTGCCCGTGGGCACCACCGCCACGGTCCACGTGCCCTACAGCTTCACCCTCACCGCTACGGACACCGACGTCACCGCCGCCGACTTCCTCACCGGCGTCGACCTCTACCGCGGTTCCGCCACCACCCCGGCCAACGACCTGTACGGCGACAACCCGGCCACTTGCTCCATCACTTCCTCCACCTCCTCCTCCACCAGCGTTATCACCACCGAGACCTGCAAGGGCACGGTGGACATCTATCCGCAGGATGAGTTGGCCACCGTCGACGCCGGCGCGAAGTGGCACACAGTGGCCTGGGCAGTGGCCCTCAACGGGCAGGGGAGCGTGAGCAACCCGGACATGAGCAAGGTCGGCGTGGCGCAGCAGACCGGCCTCGCCGCTCCCGCCCTGCAGCGCGCATCCAGGCTCACGGTGAACGCATCACCCGAGCCGGTCGTCAAGGGCAAGACCGTCACCATCGTCGGGTCCCTCACCCGTGCGAACTGGGACACCTCGAAGTACGCCGGCTACAGCACCCAGCCGGTCAAGCTGCAGTTCCGTAAGAAGGGCAGCAGCACCTACACCACCCTCAAGACGGTCACCACCAGCAGCTCCGGCAGCCTGAAGACCACCTACAAGGCCTCGGTCGACGGCTACTGGCGCTACTCCTTCGCCGGCACCTCCACCACCCCGGCCGTGTCCGCCGCCGGTGACTACGTCGACGTGAAGTGACCAATGCCGGTGTGACGCCGGCGGTGAGCCCCGGCGTCACACCGGCCGCCCTCGTGGCGACCGGGGGAGCGCGCTGGTCCCTTCCACCTCTACCTCGGGTCCGTGCCCGCTCGCTTCCTCCCCACATAGACGGTGTTGGTCGCGGTTCCCCCCTGCAGCGGGTTGTCGAAGTCGACGACGTGGGCTTCTGATTCCGCGAAGACCTCCGCGAGTGCGGAGTTGAACTGCTCGTCCGGCGGGTCGTTCGACCACAGAGCGAAGACACCGTCAGGGTGGAGACGATCGGCGAGAGCACGCAGGCCCGCAGGCTGGTAGAGCGCCGCGTGACGTGGGTGCAGCACATGGCGCGGCGAATGGTCGACGTCCAGCAGGATGGCGTGGAAACGACGGTCCGGTGTCCGGGGATCCAGACCACAGCGATCGCCGACCATCGCGAAGAAATCGCCTTGGACCAGTCGGCAGCGGGAATCCGACGCCAACCGAGCGCCCAGCGGTACCAGCCCGCGCTTGTGCCACTCGATCACTTCGCCGAGCGCCTCGACCACGATCAGCGAGCGCACACGTGGGTCGTCCAACGCCGCCTGAGCGGTGTAACCGAGACCGAGGCCGCCCACGGCCACATCCAGTTCGGCGCTCGGCAGCTTCGCCAGGCCCAGCCGGGTGAGCGCGATCTCGCCCGCTGTGAAGAGGCTGGACATCAAGAACTCGTCGCCGAGCTTCACCTCGTACACGTCATCGCCCGACGCCGGGTCCCGTCGACGCCGCAGGCTGATGTCGCCCATCGACGTCGGGCGCCAATCGATCTCCTCGAAACGCGCGCTCATCCGTTCACCCTTCTGACGCCACCTGCACCGGCGAGTCGCGCGCCTGGACCACCGCTCTCCGCAAGCTCAGGCGCGAAGCCGTCCCTGCCGCCGGCGAGTACAGGGACTGGGGCCCTTCGGACGTCGATCATGACAGAGATGAGGTCCCCCTGGTGACCAGCCCCGGAGCTATCTTGGCAGCCAGCTGAGGTGCACGTCCGGGGCCGGCCGGAGGAGGCGAAACCGGACATTTGCTTGTGTCTTCGCGGGGGACCATTCTTGGACTAGGACGTGGCTCGCGGAGAACGAATGAAGGGTCCCGCCGAAGCGAGGCAAACAGCGATGAGCGGCTTCGATGCCTTCCGGAGTGAACGCGATCAGCTTCCGGCGACCCCCGTCGGCACTCCGCGAGCCGCCATGATCACAGTCGATGAAGCGGGCACGGTGACAGGCTGGAGCCCCGGCGCTCACCTGCTGCTGGGCTATCTCGCCGGACAGGTCGTGGGACAGCCGGTGGCCCGCATCCTCGCCTCTGGCGACAGGGCGCTCTCAGCAGTCCGGGACGGGTGGAGCGGCGAGCTGACAGTGCGGCACGCGGACCATCGTCTCCTGACACTGCCCGCACAGGCGTACGCCCTTTCCCACCGCGGCGACCGCCAGTGGCTGCTGATGGTGACCGAGCCGGAGGAATCCTTCGCGTCCCAGAACGGGCAGGCCATGCTGGACTGGCTGTTCAGCGGCTCACCGATCGCTCTCGCCGTCTACGACACACATATGCGGTGGGTATGGCAGAACACCGCGATGAATCGCATGATCGGCACGTCGCAGCAGGAGCGCCGGGTACGACAGCCGCAGGATGTCCTGACCGGCCCGGACGTCGACCATTTGGAAAGGCACCTGCGCGAGGCGATGGACACCGGCTTCGCGACGGCCGCCTTCACCATCCGCGGGCGCACCCCGGCCGACCCGGACCATGACCACATCTTTTCGGCCACCGCATCCCCGCTGCGCGGCCGGGCCGGACAGTCGCTCGGCGTGTGCGCCACCGCTCACGATGTCACCAAGCAGCACCGCTACAGGGAGCGGCTCGCCATCTTGAACGAGGCCAGCATGCACATCGGGAGCACTCTGGACCTGAGGGGGACCGCGCAGGAACTGGCCGACGTCGCCGTCCCCCGGCTCGCCGACTTCATCAGCGTCGACCTGCTCGAGCCCCTGCTCCACGGCGACGAGCCCGGCCCGGTCACCGCTGGTGCCAGGCTGCGCCGCATGGCTCATCGGTCTGTCAACGAAGGTGCCCCCGAGGCCTTGGCCGAAGTGGGGGAGGTTGACGTCTACCCGGGGCAGACACCCCCGGCCCGCTGCCTGGCCTCGGGCCGCCCTTTGCTGCTCCGGGCCATGGACTCAAACGTCGTCCAGTGGTTCGCGAACGATCCGGCCCGCGCCGAGACGTCCGAACGGTACGGCTTCCACTCGTGGCTGTTTGTACCGGTATGCGCACGAGGGGTGACCCTGGGTGTGACGGTATTCTGCCGATCGTGGCCGAACGAGCCGTTCGAACAGGAGGATCTTGTCCTCGCCGAGGAACTGGTGACCCGGGCCGCGGTCTGTCTGGACAATGCCCGTCGCTTCACCCGGGAGCACACCGCTGCCCTCGCACTCCAGCGCAGCCTGCTCCCCAAGCAGCTTCCCTGGCGGCCCTCATTGGAGGCCGCCTTCCGGTATCTGCCGGCAAGCTCCGAGTTCGGCGTCGGTGGCGATTGGTTCGATGTGATCGCTCTGTCGGGCGCCCGGCTCGCCCTGGTGGTCGGCGACGTGGTCGGCCACGGCATCCACGCCGCCGCCACCATGTGCGGCCTGCGCACCGCAGTACGCACTCTCGCCGATGTGGACCTGCCCCCCGACGAGCTGCTCACTCATCTGGACGACCTGGTCACCCACCACGACGCCGTAGAGGTCACCGACCCTGGAGAGGCGCGCACCTCGGACACCACGGCGACCTGCATGTATGCGGTGTACAACCCCATCACCCGCAACTGCTCCTTCGCCTGCGCCGGCCATCCCCCGCCGGTTGTCCTCACCCCGGACGGCACCATCGTCTTCCCCCATGTGGCTCCCGGTCCTCCGCTGGGCCTGGGCGGTCTGCCCTTCGAGACCTCCGAGCTGGAACTGCCGGACGGGAGCGAGATCGTCCTGTACACCGATGGCCTGATCAGCTCTCGCGGCGGGGACATCGATGAGGGTCTCGAGCAGCTCGGCCGTGCCCTTGCCAGGCCCGCCACCTCACTGGCGGAACGCTGCGACGCCGTACTCGACGCGCTGCTGCCGGAGCACCCCAGCGATGACGTAGCCCTGCTGATCGCCCGCACCCATGCCCTGCACGAGGACCGGGTCGCCATCATGGACGTGCCGGCCGATCCAGCTGTCGTCGCCGACACCCGCTCCTGGGCCTCCCGCCGGCTGGAGACCTGGGGGCTGGAAGGTATGGGCTTCGTCACCGAGCTGGTGGTGAGCGAACTGGTCACCAACGCCATCCGCTACGGGGCTACGCCCATCCAGCTGCGCCTGATCAAGGACACCGCCTTGATCTGCGAGGTTTCCGACGCCAGCAGCACCGCTCCGCACATGCGCCGTACCCGTGTCTTCGACGAAGGCGGACGCGGTCTGCTTCTCGTGGCCCAGCTGACCCGGCGCTGGGGCACCCGGCACAGCCGCGAGGGCAAGACGATCTGGTGTGAGCAGCCGCTCGCCGAAGACCATTCGACGACCAGGTGAGGGCCCGCCGGTTCGGGCCAGGGGGTGCTCGGCCATTTAGAGGCCGCGCGAATAGGTGGGGCGGCGTCGCGTGCCGAGCTGTGACATCAGCCGACTCCGTCGGCGGGGGCGCCTGGAAGTGTTGCCGTCGGTGTCGGTCGACGACTCTCCCCCAGACTCCGTCCGGGAGGTGCCCCCACCAAGCTCTCGGCTCCGCTCGAGCAGGGGGCACCCCCATCGCGTCGCCTCGCCCCCAGCCTTCGGCCGGGAGGTGCCCCCACCCCCAGCTACCTCCCCCAGCCTTCGGCCGGGAGGTGCCCCCAGGAGGTGCCCCCACCTCCGCCTTGCCAGACTTGCCCCTCGCCCCGCTCCTTCACCCGCCCCACCTATTCGCGCGGCCTCTAATTCACATGTACATGCTCGTGCTCATGTCCATCTTGAAGTGCGTCAAGAGATAACCCCCCAGCCGCCCGTATGGGCGCTTCCGATCCGTAATGCGCCAACTACTGGCTTTGCGCGGGTTTTGGCATCCGCGCGGACTTGAGTGGGATGGGACGGGGGCTGAATGAGACGTAGCCGAACAGGCCAGGCAACATGTCGGGGCTATGATCCGCTTCACACACAAACTCGGCCCGAAAGGAGCCCGCTATAGCCATTCGCATCTGGCTCAGCAGCGCGGGGGTCGCCACGACCCAGGTCATCCGGATGCTGAGGGACAATCCCGATGGCACCCCGGTCCGCGTCTACGGCACCAACGTCGACCCGGATGCCCCGGCCCTCACGGCCTTCGACGTGAGCGCTACCGAGCCCCGCCTGGTCAGCAACGAGGCCTACGCAGAATTCGCCCTGGACTTCTGCCGTCGGCATGCCATTGACGTACTCATCCCGCCCCGCCGCCTTGACGCCCTCGCCCCCCACACCGACGCCTTCGCGGAGGCCGGCACCAAACTCATGAGCTCGCCGGCTCCCGTCGTGTCCGTACTGACCAGCAAAGGACGCACCTACGAGGCCGCCCGCGCGGCCGGCATCCCGGTGCCCGACTGGCGGATCGTCTCCGATGCCGACGGGCTGCGCTCAGCGGTGAAGGAGATCTCGCAGGTCAGCGAGACCGTTTGCATCAAACCTGCCGGGGAGTTCTCCGCCTTCGGCTTCCGTATCCTCGACGACCGTCCGCTGCGGGTGAAGGATCTGCTCGCAGCCCCCCGACCGGTGGCCACCGTTGACGCAGTGGCCAACGCGATGCAGCACGCCATCGATGAGGATGGCACCGTTCCCGAATTCATCGTGATGCCCTATCTCGACGGCCCGGAAATCAGCATCGACTGCCTCTCCGCCCCCGGCGGCGCAATGGTCGCCAGCATCGCCCGCTCCAAGCACGGCCGCTATCGCTTCCTGCTGGACGATCCCGCACTCACCGCCATCGCACACCGCCTCGTCAGCCACTTCGAGCTCGCCTATCTCTCCAACGTCCAGTTGCGCCATTGGCACGGCCGGCCGGTTCTCCTCGAAGCCAACCCCCGGCCCTCCGCCGGGCTCTTCCAGACCGCCTTCACCGGCGTCAACCTCTACTGGGCAGCCGTCCGCCTCATTCTCCACGGCGACCCCGGCCCTCTCGTCGTACCCCGCCTGGGCGGTCGTGTCGCGATCACCGAAACCGCGACCGAGATCGAGCCCGCCCGCATGCCTGCCGGGGCCCACCTGGTCCAGTGACCCGCACCGCTGACGACCAGCCCCTGCGCGCGCCGGCATCCCGCCTGTCTCCCCCGACGGGCGGGATTCCTGCTTCCCCGGCCGGCGGTCAGTCCGCGACGATGCCCTCCATGCCGGACTTGCCGAAGGCCGGGAGGCCCGTCGTGGTGGCGACCTTGGTGAGAGCGCCGGTGCGGCCGACGCGGAAGCCGTCGATGGTGCCGGAGGTGGCGTTCTGGACATAGAGGAACTTGGCGTCGGGGGTGACGGCGAGGTCGATGACCCCCTGGGACTGCGGAGAGGGGGCGGCGGCGATACCGGCCTCGTTGCTGAGGGCGAGTTTGCCGTGCTTGTCCTGGACGTAGCCGGAGACGGTGGAGTTTCCGGTATTGCCGCCGTAGAAGAATTTTCCGGCGCGCTCCAGCCAGCAGAGGACCTGCTGGCCGTTGGTGAGCGGGGCCTGGAGGACCTTGAGGCTGCCGTCGCGGCGCACCTGATAGGTGGTGACGGTTGATTTCCCGGCCTCCCCGATCAGGAGGTGGTCGCGGCGGTCGAAGGTGATGGCGAAGGGGACAGCACCGGCGGAGGGGGTGGAGACGGGCTTGGCGGTGGCGGGGGTGCCGTCGTTGGCCAGCGGAAAAACCTCGACGATGTTCGCGGACTTGGTCGTGACGACGAGGTCGTGGCCGTCCGGGGTGAAGGCGATCTGGCCCGGGGAGCTGGAGAAGAGCGGGACCGCCTTGTTGGCCAGGCCGAGGGAACGGCTGGATCCGGTGAGGGGGGTCAGGCCGTCCTTGGTGATGCGGTAGCCCTGGATGGTGCCGGTGCCGCCCGCGTCGAGTACGTAGGCGAGCTTGCCGGAGACCGTGATGCTGGAGGGGAAGTCACCGCCGGATGCGATGACTTGGCGTGCGGTGAGCTTGACACCTGCGGCGTGGAAGGCCGTGACCGTGTTGCTGCCCGCGTTGACAGCCAGGAGCAGGCCGGAGCGCCGGTCGTGGACGAGGGAGCCCTGGGAGGCGAGCGAGTCGGTGGGGGCGTTGATCTGGCTGCCGCCGAGCCCGCCGGTGGAATAGGTGCCGGCTTCGGCGAGAGCGCCGTCGGCGGCACGTTTGAAGGCGTGGACGGTGTTGCCGCCCAGCTCGTTTCCCTGGACGAAGACGGCGTTCCCCGCCTGCGCCATGCGCGGCTCCGCCTGGCTGAGCCTCTCCTGGCTGAGCCTCTCCTGGCCGGGCTTCTCCTGGCTGGCCGATGCCACGGTGACCGTGGCCACCGCTGCCACCGCCGCCAGGATGCCGGCCCCGGCCAGGGTGAAGTGGCGCTTGGTCCTCGACTTGTGCTTGCTGCTCACGAGTGCCTCCGTGCTTGTCTGCGGATGGCACCACAGTGGTCAGTGGGGCGACGGGAAGGGAGGTGATCGGCGGTGGCGTCAGAGTCTCGTAAGAATCTCCACGTACCCGGCGGAGCCGGGGCGACCCCCGGCCGGGGCGCGGTCCGCCTGCAACCGCGCACTCACCGGCGTACGGTTAAAAGGGCAGGTGAGGAGGTTGCCCATGGCCGGATCGGTTACGCTCGGCCACGCGGATGCGGAGCGGCTCGCGTGGGTACTCAAGGAGATGTCGGACCTGCTCGGCATGCGGGGTCCCAACAAGATCACGGATTCGCAGGTGAGCGCGCTCTGCGAGGGACAGGTCCACCACCGCGAGGAACTCGCCAGGTGGACGCGGACCCTGTCCGAGGAGCTGGCACACAAGCTGTAGCGAGCCGAAGCCGCCGCGGATGTGCCGGTGTTCCGGGTGACCGTCCATCGGCCGGGGCGGTACGGGACGATAGGTGGATGAGCATTTCAATTCCTGACTGGGAGAAGCGATTCCGGGCGCCGCGCGTCGGACTCCCCGAGTGGGCGCAGGACGCCCCGGAGCGCAGCCTCTTCGTGTCCAACGCGACGGGGACCTTCGAGCTGTATGCGTGGGACCGGACGACCGGTGAACAGCGGCAGGTCACGGACCGGCCGAAAGGCACGTCGGACGGGACGCTGACACCGGACGGGGAGTGGGTGTGGTGGTTCGCCGACACCGACGGGGACGAGTTCGGGGTATGGCAGCGGCAGCCGTTCGGCGGCGGACCTGACGAGGTCGCGGTGCCGGGGCTGCCCGCGTCCTATCCGGCGGGGCTGGCGCTGGGGCGCGACGGGACAGCGGTGGTGGGGCGGTCCACGGACGAGGACGGGACGACGATCCATGTGGCGCGCCCCGGGAGCGAGCCGGTGGAGATCTACCGGCACGCCGAGTCGGGCGGGGTCGGCGACCTGTCGGAGGACGGGACGCTCATCGTCATCGAGCACACCGAGCACGGGGATGCGATGCACTCCTCCCTGCGAGTGGTGCTGCTGGACGGCTCTACGGTGACCGAGCTGGACGACAGCCGGGGCGGCACCGTGGAGTTGGGTCTGGAGTGCCTCGGGTTTGCTCCTGTGGCGGGAGATACGCGGCTGCTGGCGGCGCACCAGCGGCGCGGGCGCTGGGAGCCGTTCATATGGGATGTGGCGACCGGCGAGGAGACCGCGCTCGGGATCGATCTGCCGGGGGATGTCGGCGCGGAGTGGTACCCGGACGGCTCGGCGCTGCTGGTGGCGCACTCGTACCGGGCCAGGAGCGAGCTCTTCCGGTACGAGCTCGGCAGCCGTGAGCTGACCCAGCTCGACACGCCCGCCGGGTCGGTCAGCGGTGCGACGGCGCGGCCGGACGGGACGGTGGAGTTCCTGTGGTCGTCCGCGGCGCTGCCGCAGGTGGTGCGGTCCACCACGGGCGAGACGGTGCTTGAGGCGCCGGGGCTCGCGGCGCCGGATTCCGTGCCGGTGGAGGACGCGTGGGTCAAGGGGCCGGGCGGCACGGTGCACGCGCTCGTGCAGAAGCCCGAGGGGACCGGGCCGTTCCCGACGGTCTTCGAAATCCACGGCGGCCCGGCCTGGCACGACTCCGACGCGTTCGCGGCCGGTCCGGCGGCCTGGGTGGACCACGGGTTCGCGGTCGTACGGGTCAACTACCGCGGCTCCACCGGGTACGGGCGCGATTGGACGGACGCGCTGAAGCACCGGGTCGGGCTGATCGAGCTGGAGGACATCGCGGCGGTCAGGGAGTGGGCCATCGACTCCGGGCTCGCCGATCCGGCGAAGCTGGTACTGGCCGGCGGCTCGTGGGGCGGATTCCTGACGCTGCTGGGAATGGGCACCCAGCCGGAGGCGTGGGCGGTGGGGCTCGCCGCGGTGCCTGTCGCGGACTATGTCGCCGCGTACGAGGACGAAATGGAGGCGCTCAAGGCGCTGGACCGCACGCTGTTCGGCGGGTCGCCGCAGGAGGTGCCGGAGCGGTTCGAGGCGTCGTCGCCGATCACGTACGTGGGGAAGGTACGGGCTCCGGTGTACATCAGCGCCGGGCTGAACGACCCGCGCTGCCCGATCCGGCAGATCGACAATTACGCCGGGCAGCTGGAAGAACTCGGCAAAGTGCACGAGGTGTACCGGTACGACGCCGGGCATGGGTCACTGGTCGTGGACGAGCGGATCAAGCAGTTGCGCTTGGAGCTGGCTTTCGTGGAGCGACACCTGGGCGGCTGACGCCGCGCGTCCAGGGGGCGCCGGGTGCCCCCGGCGCCGGGTGCCGCCCTCGCACCGCTCCGCGGGCCGGTCCCGGCTGCGTCGCGTTGCCCGGCACCGGGGTTGCCGAGCCTCCCCCAGCTACCGCTGGGGGAGGAACCGTCGCACCGGCAGAGCGGGCGGAACCCGCACACCAGCAGCCGGGGCAATCCAGCCACGCCGGTCCGGCCGGACAAACCCAGCCCGTCCGGCGCTTGAGGACACCGCGGCGGGATGGAACCGCGCCGGAGGCACCCGGCAGGGCAAACGCAACCCGCGCCGGAGGCGCCCGGCACGGGGTCAGCGGGGGGCGGCAGTCGCCGGCTGCGGCGCGGCGTCAACCGGGGCAAGGCCCAACGCAGCGTCACGTTGGTCCTCTGCCTCGCGGCGCGCAAGGCGGAACCACATGAAGACGGGGAAGCCCGCGAAGACGAACCACTCACCGGTGTAGCCGAGGTTCTGGAAGGCCTTGAGGTCGAGGCCGGTGTTGGCGGGGGCGGCGGGCGGGACGGCTTTCATGGGGGCGGCGATGCCGGTCGTCTGGGTGATCCAGGCGCTGTAGACGTCGTACGGTACGAGGTTGATCAGCGAGGCTGCGCTGATCATGCCGAGCTGGCCGGCGGGGAGGCCGCCGCTGGCGTTGACGCCGGTGGTGCCGACGCTTTCCGGGGCCTGGAGGGCGCCGGTGACGGTGACGGGGCCGGAAGGGGCGGCCGGCACGGCGGACGCGGAGGCGGATGAGGGGTTGCCGGGGAGCCAGCCGCGTACGACGGGGAGGGCCGCGCCGCCGTCTACGCGGAGGAGGGTCAGGACGTAGAAGCCGGTCCGGTTGCCCATGGCGCGGTCGGGGACGAGGAGCTGGTGGGCGGCGGCGGTGTCGTAGTGGCCGGTGGCGGTGATGGTGCGGCCGGAGGAGACGGTGGTGACGGCCGACTGCACGCCCGGCAGGACGGAGGCGAGGGGCACCGGCTTGGCTGTGGCGGCCTTGGAGGTCACCGATTCGGCCTGGTGCTGGCTGTTGACGCGGGCCTCGAAGCGGCTGAGCTGCCAGCTGCCCATGAAGGTGCAGAAGAGGACGGCGGCCACTACGAAGAGATGGCCGGCCAGCCAGCGCGGGGTCAGCAGGAACCGGTACACCCCTCAACGGTACGGGGGGCGCGCGCGGAGTCCGGACCCGCCCCCGTCCGGTTACGTCGCGTTGAGGACGCCCGTCTTGTAGACGGTGCCGGCGCAGGCGTCGGCGAGGGTGACGGAGGCGGCGGCGGTGGCGGGCGCCGAGGTGTCGGTGAGGACGATGCTGGCGGGCGCGGTGGTGGCGGTGGCGGTGCTGCCGGCCGTGGAGCCGGAGGTCGTCGACGTGCCGTCGGTGGGCGTGTCGGTGGGCGTCGGCGTCGTGGTGGGTTGACAGCCGGTGGTGCCGCCGCCGGAGGCCGGGATCCAGGCGAACTGCACCTCGTAGGCCTGGCCGGACGCGAGGACCAGGGATTTGACGGAGCCGTTGGGAAGCCCGGTGGCCGGGTCGCCCGCGGTGTGGTCGACGACCGAGATGCGGGTGGGATCCGCGCTCCCTTGCGCTACGGCGGTGACGGAGCCGGCGCCGGCGATGGTGCAGGCGGTGCTGGAGATGTTGGAGAGCTTGAACCAGCCGTAGACGGTGCCGTCGGAGGCGGCGCTGCCGGCGTAACTGAGGGGCTTGCCGAAGTCGCCGCTGGTGCAGGCATGGACGGCGACGGCGCCGATCGTGCTCGTCGGGCTGGGGCCGCCCGCGCCGCCCTTTGTGACGGTGGCTGCGGAGGGCAAGGCGGTGCTGGTCTTCCTGCCGCCGCTCTGCTTGCCGCCATCGCTGACGGAGCCGGCGGGCCTGCCGGAATCGGCCTTGCCGTTATCGCCCTTGGCACCGCCCCCGCCGCCGTTGCTGTGGGAGCTGGAGGCGTTGGCCGTGTCGCTGTTGGCCGAGCCCGACGTGTTCGCGGCGTGCAGTGCGGCCGGTACGGCGGCGATCGCCAGCAGTCCGGCCGCCACGGCACCGGCCATGAGCTGGCGGCGGTGAGCCCGGCGGGCCGGGACCGCGCGGCGCAGGTGGTGAAGGGCGTCGGGGGTGGGCTCGATGCCCTGGACGGCGGCCTTCATAAGCCGGCGCAGGGCCTGCTCGTCGGGACTGAGGTTCTCCTCGGAACTGCTCGTCCCCATGCGGATGGTGCTGTCGTCGTCGCGTTCTGGGTTCTGTGGATCCATGCCGTGAGGGAAGTCTGGGGTGTTCATGCCGTGGCCTCCATGGCGACGCGGAGCGCCGCCAGGCCGCGGGAGCCGTACGCCTTGACCGACCCTATGGAGACACCGAGTGTCTCCGCCACCTGAGCCTCGGTCATGTCGGCGAAGTAGCGCAGCACAAGGACCTCGCGCTGGCGCCGCTGGAGCTTCCGCATGGCGGTTTTGAGCTCGTCGCGTTCGAGAATCTCGTACGCGCCCTCTTCCGCGCTGGCCATGTCGGGCATCGGCTTGGAGAGCAGCCGCAGCCCGAGTATGCGGCGGCGGAGGGCGGAGCGGGAGAGGTTGACGACGGTCTGCCGGAGGTAGGCGAGGGTCTTCTCCGGGTCCCGGACTCTGTTCCGGGCGGAGTGCACCCGGATGAAGGCTTCCTGGACGACGTCCTCGCAGGAAGCGGTGTCGTCGAGAAGCAGTGCGGCGAGGCCGAGCAGGGAGCGGTAGTGGGCCCGGTAGGTCTCGGTGAGGTGGTCGACTGTGGTTCCCACAGACATCGTGGCGTCAGCGTCCCCGCGGTCGGAGGGCGCTCGCACGACCGGCCAGGGGGCGATCACCGGCATACCGCCGGTATTGCGGGCCGGCCGGCGACCGTACGGCCGTGCCGGGGCGCTGCTCCGCCCGAACGCCGCTTCGATACCAAGTGCCTCTGCCACGCCTGTTGGACACGCGTCCCCCCGTCAGGGTTGTACGCGGAAGGCACCGCTTTTGGCGGTGTAGCCAATATCCCCATGCGTACCAACTCTTTCCCAATGCCCTAATTTCGCCGGCGTTGTTGTGCGTGTGTACACCTGAACGCCCGCGCCCCCGTGCGCAGCACATTAGGACAGTGCGCTGACACAAAGACGCTCCCTGCCTACCGCCGGTTGCGGTAGGCAGGGAGCAAAATTGTCTGACGGACCCGGACATCTGATCAAGTGGTCCAGACCACGGATTACGTCACATATTCGCTGTTCAACGACCGGTTCCGCCGTAGACGACGGCTTCGTCGCCCGCGCTGTCCAGGCCGAAGGCCGAATGGACCGCCTGCACGGCCTCCTTGACGTCATCGGCCCGCGTGACGACGGAGATGCGGATCTCGGAGGTCGAGATGAGCTCGATGTTGACCCCGGCGTTCGACAGCGCCTCGAAGAACTGGGCGGTAACCCCCGGGTTGGTCTTCATGCCGGCGCCGACCAGCGAGATCTTCGCGATCTGGTCGTCGTAGCGCAGCGACTGGAAGCCGATGGCGCTGCGGTTGCGCTCCAGGGCGTCGATCGCCTTGCGGCCCTCGTCCTTGGGCAGGGTGAACGAAATGTCCGTGAGGCCAGTGGCGGCGGCCGACACATTCTGCACCACCATGTCGATGTTGACCTGGGCATCCGCGATCGTCCGGAAGATCACGGCGGCCTCGCCCGGCTTGTCCGGCACGCCGACGACCGTGACCTTCGCCTCGGACGTGTCGTGGGCGACTCCGGAGATGATCGCGTGCTCCACCGTCTGGTCCTTTCGCGGCGCGTTGCTGACCCAGGTGCCCTGGAGGCCGGAGAACGACGACCGGACGTGGATCGGGATGTTGTAGCGGCGTGCGTATTCGACGCAGCGGTGCAGCAGCACTTTGGAGCCGGAGCTGGCCAGCTCCAGCATGTCCTCGGAAGAGATCCAGTCGATCTTCCGGGCCTTCTTCACCACTCGTGGGTCGGCGGTGAACACGCCGTCCACATCGGTGTAGATCTCGCAGACCCCGGCGTCCAGGGCCGCCGCCAGCGCCACGGCCGTGGTGTCGGAGCCGCCACGGCCGAGGGTGGTGATGTCCTTGCTGTCCTGGGACACGCCCTGGAAGCCGGCCACGATCGCGATGTTGCCCTGGTCGAGGGCGGTACGGATCCGGCCCGGCGTGACATCGATGATGCGGGCCTTGTTGTGGACCGAGTCGGTGATGACCCCGGCCTGGCTGCCGGTGAACGACTGCGCTTCATGGCCGAGGTTTTTGATCGCCATCGCGAGCAGCGCCATGGCGATCCGCTCACCGGCGGTCAGCAGCATGTCGAACTCCCGCCCGGCGGGGATCGGCGATACCTGCTGGGCGAGATCGATCAGCTCGTCCGTCGTGTCGCCCATCGCCGACACCACGACAACGACCTGGTGGCCGGTCTTCTTGGCATCGACGATCCGCTTGGCGACACGCTTGATGCCATCGGCATCGGCGACGGAGGAGCCGCCGTACTTCTGCACGACAAGGCCCACGTGCGCTCCTCAAGATGTGTACTGCGGTACTGCGATCGACTCAGTCTAACGAGCGACTCTGAGACGTCGCCTCATTACCACATAGTGAGACATCAAGACCACTGAATGAAACAGATGTGCCACTTCCCGCCCATTCCCCGGCAGACCCTGCCGGCCAGGTCAGTCCGCTCGGTCGTCGCTGCGGCCGAACCAGTCCAGGCAGACGACCGCGGCGTCGTCGGCGGGCTCGGCGTTGCGGTGAAGGGCGAGTTCCTGGAGGACGGCGCGAGGGACCGAGGCAGCGGGCAACAGACGGGTGGCCTGGATGGCACGGCCCAGTGCCCGATCGCCGTACGCCTCTCCGGCCTCGGAGACCGCGGCGTAGACGCCGTCACTGACGAAGATCAACCGGTCACCGGGGAGAGCACGGAACTCCTCGGCGGTGTAGGAGGATTCGTCGAACATGCCGAGCGGCAGTTGCTCCTCGAAGGCGACGCGCTCAATGGTCCTGTCGCGTTGCCGCCACAGCTGGGGGGACCCGGCATCCACCAGTTGGACGTGCCCGGTGGCCAGCTCGAAGGAGAGCAGCAGGGTCGAGACGTACTGCGCGCCCTTGTACTGCCCGTAGAGGGCCTGGTCGGCCAAGGCCGCCTGGTCGGTGATCCCGATCCCGGCGCGGCGGGCGTTGCGCAGCGCGTTCACCGCGAGGTTGGTGAGGAGGGAGGCCTGGATTCCCTCGCCCATTCCGTTGGTGATGGTGAGGGTGAGGGAGTCGCCGGTGGTGGCCCAGTCGAAGTTGTCGCCGTAAATGGCGTAGGCGGGCTCCAGCTGTCCTCCGATGGCGTACTCCGGGCGGGAGCATGCCCGGCCGGGCAGCAGCTGCCACTGCATTTCGGCCGCGAGCGTGAGGCGGCTGGCGCGGCAGGCCTGGAGGAAGACATCGGTGTCACGCTCGGCGACGATGATCGCGTGTCCGATGAGTTCCGCGAGTTCGGTGAGTTCCTCGATGGACTGCGGGGTGCACCTGTGCTCGGGCAGTCGCACAGTGAGGATCCCGAGCCTGTCTCCGCGGACGGTCACCGGCAGATGCAGGTCAACGGTGCCGTCGCGGGTCGCATGCCGTCCGTACGGCTCCTGGCTGCCGAAAGCGCGGCCCTCCGGACTGGTGTGCATGGACAACGGCTCCGCGGCGTCGGGCGGAGCGGTGACCGGGACGAGGACCGAGAGGCTGTAGTCGGCCATCAGCAGCTCCATGCCGGTGGCCTCGTAATGCTCGATCAGCGCGGCACGTGCTGTGCCGCTGAGGTCATGTGGCGGGGCGGTGCGCACGGCGCGCTCCACGGCCAGGAAGTTCTTCACTGTGGGTCGCACCTTCTTTGTCAGTTTGTACGGAATCGAACAGCGTAACGCTTCACCGTCGGATACGGGCAGGCTGCCCGGCCACCCCGTCGCCCATACCGTCCGGGCCTCAAGCAGATCGCTCTGCTCGTATCCCGCTTGTGTCAGCGTCCGCCGTGTCATCCACCGCCGCGGCCGCGTCGCGGAAGGCGACCAGCCCCTTGGTGAGATGTGCAAGGGCGTCGGGAGGCATGATCTCGAGCACCTTACGGATCTCACGCACCTGGTGGTCACGTACCTCGTCGAGCAGTTCCTGTCCCTGCCTGCTCAGATGCAGTTCCACCTCGCGGCGGCTCGCCGGACTCGTGGAGCGCTCAACCAGGCCCGCCGCCTCCAGCCGATCACACAACCGGCTCGTGGCGGGGGGGCTCGATTCGAGCGCCTCGCCCAATGCCCGCAGATTGCTGCCCTGCCTGCGCTCAATCGCGAGGAGCGCGCGCAGCTGCGACGGCGAGATCGGCCCGGCCGGAGCCTTCGCCCGGGCCTTGCCCCACAGGACCGCCAGCAGATCCGTCACTTCGGAAGCGGTCATCGCCGGCTCTTGCGAGTGCGAGGGGCGTCCGGACTGCATCGCTCAACTTTGTCACGCCCGGCGCCGCCTGTCAGCGCCGGGTCACAGGATCGGGCCCCGCCCCGGAATTCCGGCGGGTGCGCTGGGGGCGCTCGCCGGGGGCCCTACCCCCGGCGGCTCTGACCCTGGCCCTGGCGCAGACCGAGCGGGCCGGCGATCTCGGCGGCCATCACCCGGCCCGCCTCCTTCGCCAGCTGCTCCTCGTCACCGGCCGAATCGTCCGTGTCCAGCCCGTCCAGCGCGTCCAGCGGGCTGTCCAGCCGCACGTGGGCGACCAGCGACTGCAGCGCGCGCAGACTGGCGGACGCCGTGGAGCCCCAGTTCGACAGATAGGAGAACTGCCACCACCACAGCGCCTCGCTCACCCGCCCCTCGCGGAAATGCGCCAGCCCGTGAGCCAGATCCGTCACCACATCGGCCAGGTCGTCCGAGATCCGGCACGCGACCGGCGTGCTGCGCGGCACGTACGGGTCGAAGACCTCGGAATAGACATCGATCGGCTCCAGCAGCGCCGCCAGCCGCTGCCGCAGTTCGTCCGCGTCCGGCTCCGGGCCGATATCCGGCTCGTAGCGCTCGTCCGGGACAATGTCCTCGTGCGCGCCGAGCCGGCCGCCGGCCAGCAGCAGCTGGGAGACCTCCAGCAGCAGGTACGGGACCGCGCTGTCCGGGTCGTCGCCCTTGGCGACCTCCCGCACCGAGAGGATGAAGCTCTCGATCTGGTCCGCGATCTGCACGGCGAAGTCGTCCGGGGTCAGTGCGTTGTCAGACATCAAGGAGCCGCCTTCCCTCAAAGGCACGGCCGAGTGTGACCTCGTCGGCGTATTCCAAGTCGCCCCCCACCGGCAGACCGCTGGCGAGTCGGGTGACCTTCAGGCCCATGGGTTTGATCATGCGCGCGAGATACGTGGCGGTGGCCTCGCCCTCGAGATTCGGGTCCGTGGCAATAATCAGCTCGGTGACGGTGCCGTCCGCGAGGCGCGTGAGCAGCTCCCGTATCCGCAGATCGTCCGGGCCCACTCCCTCGATCGGGCTGATCGCGCCACCCAGCACGTGGTACTTGCCGCGGAACTCACGGGTGCGCTCGATCGCGACGACGTCCTTCGACTCCTCGACCACGCAGATCACCGCGGGGTCGCGGCGCGGGTCCCGGCAGACCCGGCACTGCTCTCCCTCGGCGACATTGCCGCACACGGTGCAGAAGCGGACCCTTGCCTTCACCTCGGCGAGGGTGTGCGCCAGCCGGCGTACGTCGGCGGGATCGGCCTGCAGGATGTGGAAGGCGATCCGCTGCGCGCTCTTGGGCCCCACGCCGGGCAACCTGCCCAGTTCGTCGATGAGGTCCTGAACCACGCCTTCGTACACGGAGCGACTTCCTTAGATAGAGCCCGGAACAGGCATATCCGGGACGGGCGAATTTAGAACGGCAGGCCAGGCATGCCGCCCAGCCCCTGGGTCAGCGGGCCGAGCTTCTGCTTCTGCAACTCCTGTGCTGCCGCGTTCGCGTTGTGCACCGCGGCGACCACCAGATCGGCGAGTGTCTCGGTGTCATCAGGATCGACCGCTTTCGGGTCGATTACCAGCCCTCGGAGCTCGCCGGCCCCGCTCACCGTCGCCGTCACCAAGCCGCCGCCCGCACTGCCCTCGACCTCGGACTCGGCCAGTTCCTCCTGCGCCGCTGCCAGGTCCTGCTGCATCTTCTGGGCCTGCTGGAGCAGCTGCTGCATGTTGGGCTGGCCACCGGGAATCACTGCGTCACTCCTGCCGTACGACTACGTGGTTCGAGTAGGGCGAGCCTACGTGCTCAAGCGGTCGCGCGCCCTACGCCATACGCAGTAAACGGGCGACGTGCGCTACCCGTTCCTGTGCTCGCTACTCGTTAGCCGTTTCCTCGATCACCGTCGCACCCAACTCGCGCACAATGAGGTCATGACCGGTCAACGCCGTGTCATCGAGATCCGGATCATCCTCCTCCGGAATGTCGTCCTCGATCGGCGGCGGCGCGTCCGCCTCCGGCTGGGGCGGCGGGACGTCCTGCTGCGGCGCGACCCGAACCGCCGCGCGCGCGGCAGCGGCGGCAGGCGCGGGCGAAGGCGGCGGGGGCGGCGCCTCCTGGACCCTGGCGACGGGGGCGGCCTGGCGCGGAGCGGGTGCTCCCCCGCTGCCGGCGCCGCCATTGCCGTTGCCGTTGCCGTTGCCGGACGGGTCGACAATCGACTCGACCCGCCACTGCACGCCCAGCGCATCGCTGAGCGCCTGCTTCAGTACGTCCTCGCTGCCGCCGTTCACAAAGCTGTCCCGTGCGCCGGGGTTCGAGAAGCCCACTTGCAGCGTCGTCCCGTCGAAGCCGACGACCTGCGCATTCTGGCTCAGCAATATCCATGTGAACCTGCGGCGGTTCTTCACCGCCTCCAAAATGTCCGGCCACATCTGCCGCACCCGCGACGCATCCCCGGCCACGGCCGACGCGGCCGGTGCGGCCGCTGTTGGCGCGGCCACCGCCGGCGCGGGCTGCGCGACCGGCGCCGCAGCAGCGCCGGCACCCGGCCACGCCCCCGGGCGCTGCGCC
>NZ_SUMC01000003.1 GCF_005047355.1 Actinacidiphila oryziradicis | reverse complement strand
ACGGCATCTCAACCTCCTCGGTCAACAACAAGCCGTCCGCTGCCTGCCCCTACCTCTCCGCGATCATGCCCCGCACACGAAGAAGCCCCTGCTCATCGAACAGGGACTCCCTTTGCCACAACGCACTTAGAGGCCGGGCCCCCAGCGTGGGACGCGGGGATACAGCGCGTATCCAGCGCCGCGTCCGGCGGAAAACGGCTGGGCCCCGGGGATCAGCGCGACCGGCCTGTGGCAGGTCAGCGGCAGGTCGGAGCTGTCGTGGGACTGCCGTTACATGCGCGAGTCAGGAGTTCTGTGCGACGGCTGTGGGGCAGGGGGCGCGCCAGGCGCCGAGTTCGAGACGTTTCTCCATGGAGCTGAGGCCGAGCCGGCCCGATTGGGCGCAGAAGCGGCTTGGAGGCAGGTTGTACTCAACGTGGAAGACGGCCTTGCCGGCGGCGATGAACGGCTTGAGCCGGGCGCATTCGTCGAACTCCGCGCACTGCTCGTTGACGGCGAAGTCGAAGTCGCCGAGGAGCTGCGGGATCTGGTCGAGATCGTTCTTGAGGCCGACCGCCATGCCCCGGTCATGGGCCAGCTTCGCGATCATACGATTGAAGGTCAGCTGGTCGGCGGCGGTGAGCTTGAAGCCGGTGCGATTGCGGTAGCCGTCGGTGTTGTCGGGCTCGACGGCATCGAAGCCTTTCGTCCGGCAAATGTCGAACCGCTTGGCCATCAGCGGGCGGAGGATGGCGGTACGGCGGATGTCCAGCCAGCGCTCGCCGTCCCAGCCGTTGGACCGGCCCAGGACCTTCTTGGGGAAGGCGGCTGCGTCGGAGCGGAAGTCCTCCCAGGCGCCGACGCTGATGTAGCAGATGGCCTTGCGGCCGCGCCGGTGGAGTGCGGCGACGGTAGCGGCGGTGTTGTCGAAGCCGTCGATGTCGTATACGGGAACGTCCGCCGCGAGGCTGACCTTGCCGCTGAGCTGCCACTGCCAGGCGGTACGGGGCTGCGGCTGCCAACGGCGCGCCGCCGGGGCGGCGTCGGTGCCCGTCCCCGTCCCCGTACAGGCGGCCAGCCCGGCCAGGGCGGCCAGGGCGCTGAGCAGCGCCGCCTTCAGGCGGGTGTGGATCATGGGACTCACCCTATTCCGGCGACCGCGAGCCTTAGGGCCTGTCCGGCAGGTCTGTTGACTCGATGGTGGCTTCGATGGAGTTGAGCAGTTCAGCGAGATCGGACTGTTGCTGTTGATCGAGGCTGCCGAAGATCCGGCGGAGAACCTGTTGGCCGGCGGCGGTGCCGGGCCTGCAGGCCGCCGGGGCTCCCCGCGCCCGCGCCCCGCGATGGGCCGAGCACCGACAAGTTGGCGATCACCGCCTGGCCGACCTGGCGTGAGAGGAACGCGTAGTGCAGCCACTGGCGGTCCATCGGGTGGCACAGCGATGCGTCGGGGAAGGGACCCACTGGGCCAAATGACGCCAGATCAGGGTCCCGGCGCGGTCCACCGCCACCCCGTACGGTTCATGCCGGGTGATTCCGCCACGTGCCCTCCACGTAGTGACCTGTTGTCCAGGGCACACCATGTCAGCGCCGGGCCGGGGCAGGCGTCACCCGAGTGCCCCAACCTTCATGGTCATTCCACAGGTGAATCAATAGAGTAGGCAGAGATGACCATAAATCGACGCGGAGTCCTGCGGGGCGCCGCATACGCAGCCACCGCCGGAGCCCTCACGTCCGGCTGCGCGCCGAACGGGCGGCCGTCCTCCGCGAGGGCGAGCAGCGCCACCCCGACCTCCCCGGCCGCGTCGCCGTCCAGCGCGTCCGCCGCCCCGGTGCTGCCCGCGCAGATCACCCATGGGCCGCGCGACCGCCCGCGCGTGGCGCTCACCTTCCACGGGCAGGGCGAACCGGCGATGGCCACCGCGCTCCTCGCCGAGGCGGAGCGGGCCGGGGCGCGGCTGACGGTGATGGCGGTGGGCCAGTGGCTCGACGCCAATCCGAGTCTGGCGCACCGGATTCTGGACGGGGGGCATGAGCTGGGCAATCACACCCAGAGCCACCGGGACATCGATGCGATGGGCGAGGCGGCGGCGTACGCCGAGATAGCCGGCTGCGCGCAGCGGCTGCGGCGGCTGACCGGCTCGGAGGGCCATTGGTTCCGGCCGTCGCAGACCCGGTTGGCGAACGCGCTGGTGGAGCGGGCGGCCCGCCGCGCCGGATACGCGCACACCCTCTCGTACGACGTGGACTCCCTGGACTACACCGATCCGGGGGCGGACGCGGTACGCAAGAACGTGCTGCGGCAGGTCCGCCCCGGCTCCGTGGTGAGCCTGCACCTCGGGCACGCCGGCACGATCACCGCGCTGCCCGCCATCCTCGACGGCCTGCACCAACGCGGGCTCAGCGCTGTGACGACGACGGAGCTGCTGACATGACGCGGATACCGATACGGCCCCGGGTGCGCCCCCTGCCCGCTGTGGCCCTCGCCATCACCTGCGCCCTCACCAGTGGCTGCGGGCTTCTGGGTTCGGAGCCCAAGGCGGCCACCGGCCGGGCCTCGGCCTCGGCGAGAGCGACACCGTCGGTCCGGCCGACGGCGGCAGCGGCAGCAGCGGCCGGACTGCCGGGTATGCCGCCGCTGCTGGACCCGAAGGACCTCTACGCGGCGGACCGTCCCAACCAGCTCTCGCCCGTGGTGAAGAACTTCCCGTCCCGGGTGTACGTCCCGAACACCCAGTCCGACACGGTGTCGGTGATAGACCCGGCGACCTACAAGGTGATCAAGACGATCCGGGTCGGCCGCGAGCCGCAGCACGTCGTCCCTTCCTGGGACCTGAAGACGCTCTGGGTCAATAACGATCTCGGCAACACGCTCACCCCCATCGACCCCGCCACCGGCAAGGCGGGCAAGCCGGTGCCGGTGCACGACCCGTACAACCTCTACTTCACGCCGAACGGCAAGTACGCGGTGGTCATGGCCTCCATGGACAAGCAACTCGTCTTCCGCGACGCGCACACCATGCGGACGGTGAAGACCGTCCCCGTGACCTGCGAGGGCGTCAACCACGCGGATTTCTCGCCGGACGGCCGGTACTTCATAGTCTCCTGCGAGTTCTCCGGCGAGCTGCTGAAGGTCGACACCGAGCGGATGACGGTGATCGCCCAGCAGAAGCTGCCGATCCACGGCGCGATGCCGCAGGACGTGAAGATCTCCCCCGACGGGCGGACCTGGTACGTCGCCGACATGGTGGCCAACGGCCTGTGGGTGCTGAACGGCGACACCTTCGCCCGGCCGACCCTGCTGCGCACCGGGAAGGGCACCCACGGCCTCTATGTCAGCCGCGACTCGAAGTACCTGTACATCTCCAACCGTGGCGAGGGCTCGATCTCCGTACTCGACTTCGCCACCGGGAAGCTCGTCAAGAAGTGGCGGATCCAGGGCGGCGGCAGCCCCGACATGGGCGGGGTGTCGGCCGACGGCAAGGTGCTGTGGCTGTCCGGGCGGTACAACTCCGAGGTGTACGCCATCGACACAGGCACCGGCCGCACTCTCGCCAAGATCCCGGTCGGCCGGGGCCCGCACGGCCTGGCCGTATACCCCCAGCCGGGCCGCTATTCGCTGGGCCACACGGGGATCTTCCGGTGAGGGAGACGCCCCCGGCACGCGACTGGGCCCTGTCCGGCGGGTCATGAAGGGCCCCTTCGCCGCCGCGTGCCCGCCGCGGCCCCCAGCTACCGCTGGCAGGCGCCCCCAACGCGGCGGGCGCCCATGATCCGCCGGACAGGCCCTAGGGCCTGTCCGGTCGATCTCCGTGGAGGAAGGAGCGGGATCTGGCGCCTGTGATCGCAAGGCGGAGGAGGGAGGCGACGCGGAGCGTCGTCGACCGACGACAACGCCGCGAGCGCTGGTGCCAGGGCACGCGACGCCGCGGAGATCGACCGGACAGGCCCTAGCGCCCCCCGCCGGAGGCGGCCCGCGCGAGCCGGGTCGCCGCCGCCGCGCGCGGGGCGCTGCCGTCGCGCCAGGAACGGCAGGGGTGGACGGAGTTGGCGAGCAGCACGAGGAAGGTGTCGGTGTCCGGGTCCAGGACCATGCTCGTCCCGGTGAAGCCGGTGTGCCCGGCGGTACGCGGGCCGGCCAGCTCGCCCATGAACCACGGCTGGTCCAGCTCGAACCCGGTGTAGGGGCCGCCCGCGTCCAGCAGGGCGCGGCAGAGGAGCGCCAGGTCCCAGGCAGTGGAGAAGAGCCCGGCGTGTCCGGCGACTCCTCCCATCGCGTAGGCGTTCTCGTCGTGGACGGTGCCGTGCACCATGCCGCGGTCCAGCCGCCCCCAGGGCCGGCGCTGGTCCTCGGTGGCCGCGATCCGGGGCCGCCAGGACGGCGGCGGGTTGTAGCGGGTGTCGGCCATGCCGAGCGGCACCGTGATCCCGTCCCGTACGAGGGTGTCCAACGGCTCGCCGGTGACCCGCTCCAGCGCCACTTGCAGGGCGATGAAGTTCAGGTCGGAGTAGACGCGCACCGTGCCGGGGGCGTGCAGCGGCTGCTCGTCGTAGAGCATCTGCAGCCGTGCCCGGCGGTCCGGCGCCTCGTAGAACGGCAGCTCCGGCCGGAAGCCGGAGGTGTGGCCGAGGAGATGCCGCACCGTGATCCCGGGCCGGAACTCCGGCAGGTACGCGTGGACCTGCGTGTCGAGCCTCAGGTGGCGTACCGCCAGTACCGCTGTGAACAGCTTGCTGAGCGACGCCAGGTCGAAGACCGTGTCGGTCCGCATCGGCACCCACCGCTCGGGCGGCAGCTCGACGCCCCGGTCGGCGCTCTCGTCGTACGAGGCGTAACGCACCGCCCAGCCGACCGCCTCGTGCAGCGCGACGACGGGCCCGCGCCCGGCGAGCACGACCGCGCCCGCGCACCAGGGGTGCGCGGGCGGCGGGCACGCACCCAGGTATGCCTTCAGCTCCGCGACGAGCGCGCGCAGCTCGTCGGCGCGCAGCCCCGCCTCAGGGCAGGTACCTTTCGACAGCTGCGGCGCCATGCTCCTCCAGGGCTTTGCGGGCCTTCTCGATTCGCGCCGGGGTGAGTTCGCGGCCGGAGGCCATGACCAGATCCTCCGGATCGACCATATGTTCGGATCCCGTGTGAAGACAGCTGTCCGCCGTCTTGAAGGCCCACTTGCTCTCGTCGCTCGGCTCTGACATCGCTGCCTCCAGAGGGCCGTCCTACCGTGCATCCACAGTACGTCGCCGGGGGCGGCAGAGCCCGGCGAAGCAGGCTGCGGCCGCCAGCGCGCTGACCAGCTGTACCACCGCCATCGGCACCGCCGTGTGCTCGCCGGTGACGCCGACCAGCGGCGAGGCGATCGCGCCGATGAGGAAGGACGAGGTCCCGAGCAGCGCGGAGGCGGAACCGGCGGCGTTCGGGGTGCGCATCAGCGCGAGGGCGCTGGTATTGGGGAGTACCAGGCTCATGGCCGTCATCAGGACGAAGAGCCCGGCCGCCACCGGGACCAGACCTGCCTTGCCGAGGACCCCGGTCGTCATCACCAGCAGCGCCACCGCCGCGAGCACGATGATCCCCAGGCCGATGCCCAGCACCAGGTCCAGGCTGACCCGCCCGACCAGCACCTTGCCGTTGAACTGGCCGACCACGACCAGGCCGATGGAGTTCAGCCCGAAGAGCAGGCTGTACGTCTGCGGGGAGGCCCCGTAGATCTCCTGGACGACGAAGGCGGAGGCGGAGACATACGCGAAGAGCGCCGCGAAGGTGAAACTGCCGGTGAGCAGATACCCGGCGAAGGGCTTGTCGGCGAGCAGCCCGCGCATCGTACCGAGGGTCTCGCCGAGGCCGCCTTCATGCCGGCGGCCGGGTGGCAGGGTCTCGTGCAGCCAGCGCCAGACGACCAGGGTGAGCGCGATGCCGATCACGGTCAGGACGGCGAAAACGCCCCGCCAGTCGGTGACGCGGAGTATCTGGCCGCCGATGACGGGCGCGATGATCGGCGCGACGCCGGAGATCAGCATCAGGGTGGAGAAGAACCTGGCCATCGCGAAGCCGTCGTGGAGATCGCGGACGATCGCGCGGGCGATGACGATCCCGGCGGCGCCGGCCAGCCCCTGGAGCAGCCGGAAGACGATCAGCAACTCGGTGGTCGGCGCGAACACGCACACGGCGGTGGCGAGGACGTAGATCACCATGCCGATGAGCAGCGGCCTGCGGCGCCCCCACCTGTCACTCATCGGCCCGACGACCAGCTGGCCGAGCGCCATCCCGGCCAGGCACGCGGTGAGCGTGAGCTGGACCGTCGCGGCCGGGCTGTGCAAAGACTTGGTGACCTCCGGCAGGGCCGGCAGATACATGTCCATGGACAGCGGCGGCAGCGCGGTGAGCCCGCCGAGTACGAAGGTCACCAGCAGGCTGGTGCGGCGCTGTGCGGTCGGCTCGGCGGCGGTCCCGGCGTGCTCGGCGCGTCCTGCCGACATTGACGGGTCCGGTGTGGATATATGGTCGGGCGGGGTCGGCCCGGCTTCCGGCATGCGGTTCTCCATGATGGGTTGGGTCGTCCTCTATGCTCTCAGGGATTTCCTGAGAGGTCGGACCATTTGTTGGGGGCAGGGCCGTGACAGCAAAGATCCGGTGGGGCGTTCTGGCGACCGGTGGGATCGCCGCGTCCTTCACCGCCGACCTCCTGAAGATGCCCGACGCCGAGGTCGTCGCGGTCGGCTCGCGCAGCCTCGCCTCCGCGAAGACCTTCGCGGACCGCTTCGGCATCCCGCGCGCCTACGGCAGCTGGACCGAACTCGCGGACGACGAAGGCATCGACATCGTCTACGTCGCCGGCCCGCACTCCGCGCACCGCCCCGCCGCGGGCCTGTGCCTGCAGGCCGGGCGGGCCGTGCTGTGCGAGAAGGCGTTCACGGTGAACGCCTTCGAGGCGCGCGAACTCGTCGACCTCGCGCGGCACCAGGGGCTCTTCCTCATGGAGGCCATGTGGATGTACTTCAACCCCGTCATCCAACGTATGACCGAGCTCGTCCGGGACGGCGCCATCGGCGAAATCCGCACCGTCCACGCGGACTTCGGCCTCGGCGGCCCCTTCCCGCCCGAACACCGGCTCCGCGATCCCGCGCAGGCCGGCGGTGCGCTGCTCGACCTCGGCGTCTATCCGGTCTCCTTCGCCCATCTGCTCCTCGGCGAGCCGGACGAGGTACGCGCATGGGCTCATCTCACCCCCGAAGGCGTCGACGACAACACCGGCGTCCTCCTCGGCTACGACACCGGCGCCCTCGCCCTGCTCAGCTCCTCACTCAGCGCCGACACCGCCCAGACCGCCTCGATCACCGGCTCCACCGGGCGCATCGAATTCCCCCGCGGCTTCTTCAACACCGACCGCTTCGTGCTGCACCGGCCCGACCGCGACCCCGAATCCTTCACCGATCCGGCCGTCCCCTCCCACGGCCTCCGCTACGAGGCCGCCGAAGTCATGCGCTGCCTCCGCGCCGGCGAGCTGGAGTCCCCCTTCGCTCCGCTCGACTCCTCCCTCGCCGTCATGCGCACCCTCGACGCCATTCGGGATCGCATCGGCGTCCGCTATCCCGGCGAAGCCTGATGTCGGGCGCGGCAACGATGCCGAACGTTTACCGTCGCATTCACACCCGGAACTGACCGCTTTTCGTTCTCTTGGATGACAGGTACGAAGAACGGCCGATACGCCCGACTCCGTACGATTACGTGGGGCCATGCACATCAGGACCACACCCCGCACGTGCCCCATACCGCGCCCACCGATCCCTGGGCCGGCACCGAGGCCGGGACGGCGACCGGGATCGAAATCCCTCAGGAAGCCGGCCCGATATCCGCGACCGCGACCGAAACCGCCCCTGAGTCCTGCCCGGAGCCCGGGCCGGGCCCCGGCCGGCTCCGCATACGTCACGATCACCCGGGTAGCCGACGGGTGCGTCGGCGAGACAGCCAGCAGGGCCCGACAAGGACGACGATGCCGACGCGTGCGGGCCCATGCCTGATGCGGGAGTTCCGATGACCCAGCCCCGACCGCCCGAGCCGCGGCCCATTCCCACTCCGGGCCCCGATCCGGTGCCGCCGTTTCCCGACAAGCCGGGGCCCGACCCCATGCCCCCGGTTCCGGAGCCCGAGCCGCGCCCCGCACCCGGGCCACCGCTGCCTGTGCCGGAGCCCGGACCGGCGCCGGGACCGACGCCGGAACCGTCACCCGCCTAGAACTTCACATCCGTTCGATCTTGATGTAGCGCACGATGTCCGACGCGTTGAAGGCGATCGCCGTGACGGCGGCGGCCGTCATGACGAATACGGCGGCGCGGACGACGCCGGCGGGGATGCAGATGCCGTTCTTCATGGGTGTGTCACCTCCTTCAGGGCCTCCGGAACGACAAGGTCGTCGAGGGGTGTGAGGGGGTCCCGGAGCAGCGCCCGGACCATGTGCCGCAGCAGCTCCACGGCGGGGCCGATCGCCTCGCGCACCGGCGGGCTGAGGCCGACGGTCACGTCGGCCTCAGCCCCGTCCATCCGCGTCTGCGGCTCACAGCCGAGGACGAGGATGCGGGGAAGGGTGCCGTCACCGAGTTGTCCCGCCAGGGCCAGCACCTTGACCGGATCCATGGCATGGGCCTCGGGGGCCACCGCGCGGTCCTCGTCGTTCCCGGGTCCGGGTTCGATGACGCACAGGGCGCCGGGGCGGTCGCCGCGGGGTGCGGCGTCCACGAGTACGGCGGTGTCGTAGCCGTCCAGCAGCCGGTAGGCCAGGTCCATGCCGCGGATGCCGAAGTCGGCGACATGCACGCCCTCGGGCAGCGGCTCGCGGCGGACCGCGGTGATGACTTCCGGGCCGAACGCGTCGTCCGCCAGGAAGATGTTCCCGATGCCGGCGACCAGCAGGCGTGCCCGCGCCGGGACTTCGCAGAGGCCGGCGTCCTCGGCGGCCGGTTCCAGCTCCTGCGGGGAGAAGAAGAAGCGGTGGCCCAGGCTGGTGGTGAAGTCGCGGCCCATGTCGCCGTCCAGGAGAACGGTGACATGGATCCGCCCCTCCATGTCCTCCTCGACGCTGTCGATCTCCGCCGTCCGCCCGGCCAGCGCCAGGTCGAAGATGTCGCCCCGGCGCCCGGGACGCAGCCGCACGCGGCTGCCCCGGCCCAGCGTGACGCCGTCCACCACGACGGTCCGTACCGTGTCGTCCCTCATGCGTCCTCCAGCGGGCGGCCGGCCCGTGTCCTTCCGTGCAGGGCCATGAGTTCGTCGGGGCCGAGAGCGGCGCAGCGGTCCAGGATTTCCCGGGCCCTGGGGTCGCAGGCGCGGGCGTCCTCCCTTTCCTCGTCGGACATGCTGAGGACGCTGAGGATGAGGAGCTGGTCGATCTCCAGGCCGTCGAAGAGATCGCCCGGGCTCTCCGGTGCGACGGCCGGGAAGTCGTACAGCGTCACCGGCGAGGAGAGCACTGTGCTCGCGCGTTGCCGGCTGCTGCCGGGGGCCGGTTCGCCGGCGGCCACGAGGACGGGCCAGGTGCCGGCGTTGTCGCAGTCGGCGGCAGCCTGCCGCAGGTGGTCAGGCGGGTCGGTGAGCGAGACGAAGTGGCCGCCGTCGGCGTCCAGCACGGTGTGGGTGGACAGGAAGGCGTACGCGGCCGTCTCGTCCCGGGCCCCGAGGGCCGCGGCGGGCAGCGGCGGGCACGGGGTGGTGTTGAGGATCCGGACGGTCAGCCTGAAGGCGCCGTCCGCCACCGGTACGGCCTCGGTCTCGATGGTGCCCGTGAGCCGCTTCCAGCTGCGCAGCACTGTGCCCGCCCGGTGGCCTGCCGGGTCGGTGAGGGGTTCCTCCGCCTGGCCTTCGGGTACGTCGATGGCGGTACGGCAGGCAAGGGCGGGGGCGGCGGGTGTCCGGGGCGGCAGGACGATCTCGCGCTCGGTTGCCTCCTGCCAGCTGACGTACCGGCGGTCACCGACGGTGAGTTCCTCCACCGGCTCGGGGCCGTGCGGTCCTTCCCGCAGGACTCGGCGGTCGACGAGGTGCAGGAACCGGATCCGTACGCCGACGGTCGTCGCCGGGCCGGCCTCGATCAGTACCTGGGTCCGCATGCCGGCGGGTTCGCCGAGCTCATCGGCGCAGGACTGCGGGAAGACTCCGCCGAACGTCCAGCGCCGGGTGTTCTTCAGGGCCGACTTCCGGTAGGGCCAGAGCAGATAGCCCTCGTACAGGCAGGTGCGGGCGATCTTCTCCACGGGGTCTACGGCGTCCATGGCGCTCCTGCCGTGTCGTGGGGAATCGGCGGCTGGGCCCGGTCCAGGAGACTGTGGACGGTCTCGTCCCAGCCGGGCAGGACCTGCCGTGCCCGGTAGGCGCTGAGCCGGTCGTGGGCGTCCTTGGACAGCCGCAGCCAGGTGCTGCCTCCGTAGTAGCGGTCGATCAGGCCGTGCCAGAGCTGGGCGGACAGCTGGTAGGTGGTGTCCTTGGCCCAGGAGATCTGGGCGGTGCGCAGGGCGCCGTCGGGTGCCGTGTGGAAGATCGTCCCGCTGAACAAGAAGTCCAGGGGTACGTCGCCGTCGCGGACGGCGTGGAAGTACTTGGTGATGGCGAGTTCCGCGTCGGTGCTGCACGGCACGGGGAGATCGACGGTGATGGAGCCGTCGAAGGGCGGAACGACAGTGGTGATCTGTGTCCATGCCAGCGGCCGCAGGTTGGTGCCCCACTTTTCGGGGGCACCGAACAACTCCGCCATGGCGCTGTGGGGGACGGTGTCGTACCGGCGGCGGGTGGCGGCGATCCGGATGCCGGTGGTCAGGTTGACGGACCGGACAGGGCCGCCGCCGCTGCGGGTGATGGCGACGCGGAACATCAGCGTGGGCACGGCCGCGAAGGGCACGGGCTCGGCGAGCGCAACGGTGAAGCCGAGGTCGGGGCTGGCCTGCGCCGCCGCGCCGCCGCTGTCGCCCGGTCGGGGTGCCGCCTGCTGCTCGGATACGGTCATGCGGGTGAGAGGTTGGGCATCACGGGCAGGATGGCGTTCTTCGGTTCGGGGTTGATGCCGGTGGACCGCCGGGCGTCGGACAGTCCGCCCGGCAGATGGCCGGGGTTGCGTTTGCACAAGCCCCGGTGGTTGCCCTGGCGGACGCCAGGGATGTGTGCCGTACCGTCGGTCCTGATGTCGGGTTTCCCGACCTTGATCTCGGCCATGCCGCCTCCTCGGTCGCTTCCTGCGGTTCTTCGACTCTTCGGTTCTTCAGTCCCTCGCGGACAGTTCCGCGAAGAATCGTTCGACCTGGTCCCAGACCTCGGACCCACCGCCCAGGCCCTTCCAGTGGGTACGCACCAGTGCCACCAGCCGGTAGCAGTCGTCCAGGGGGACGAGCCAGTGCTCCTGCGCTCCACGGGAGCGGTTGACCAGCAGGGCCTGCACGTCCTCCTCCAGCTCCGCGATCGCCGGGGCCGTCCGGGTCATCTCCTGCCAGGCCTGGGGGTCCACCGTGGAGCGCAGTGCGCCCAGCGGGCTCGGATACCCGGCTGTGACCGGCCCGTCGGCGTGGCGCACGAAGAAGGCCAGATCGACGGGGACGCCCAGGGACACCCACAGCAGGTCGTCGATGCCGCAGTCATCCAGGCGGCGGGCCCCCGTCGGGATGAGCCGGTAGTGCCGGCCCCCTGCGGACTGCCGGTCGAAGAGCAGCGCGCAGGCGCGGCAGGCGCAGTTGATCGCGTCCGCGGGTACGTCGAGGAGATGGCGGTGCTCCGGGGCCAGCGGTTCGGCGCACAGGTCGCAGCGCTCCCGCCCGTCGCCGACTCCCCGGGACGAGGCGCCGGTGGTGCGCGCCGCCCGGGCGAGGCCGCGCAGCCGGGAGTCGGACGCGGGAGCGGGCATGGTGCTCACCGGGTCGCCGTCGGCTGGCCGCGGAAGAGGTCGGCGACGGGGATCAGGGTCTGCGGCGACGGCTCGGCCTCCGCCGTCGTCACCTGGACGATCTCCGGCGCCGCGCGGGTCACCGCCTCCCGGACGGCCAGTTCCAGGGTCGCCGCCGACGACTTGCAGCCGTTGCACGACCCGTGCAGGCGGACCCGGGCCACCGTCCCTTCCACGGCCAGCAGTTCCACGTCGCCCCCGTGCGATTTCAGGTAGGGGCGTACGTCCTCCAGGGCCCGCTGCACCCGGGCCTCGACGGAGTCCGGGTGCAGGTCGTGTACCAGCAGCAGGTGGCTGACGAGTTCGTCGGACAGCAGGGCCGTCAGCAGCTCGGACCCGGATGCCGACGCGGACACAGCGTGGCTCATGACGCGGTCCAGGCACTCTCCGTAGAGCTCTACGAGGGCTTGCAGGGCTTCCGTGGCGTGTGCGCGGGCCGCGTTGTCCGGCAGTGTCTCCAGCCGGGACAGCTTCTGCTCGGTCCGGGCGACGTGCTCGCGAGCGTCGTGGTCTTCCCAGGGCATGTCGGCCTTCCCTATGCCAGCGCGCCGAAGGTGGGCGAGTGCTGCTGCCGCAGGGTGCGCCCGCCGCCCAGGTACATGTGGACGCCGCAGGGCAGACAGGGGTCGAAGCTGCGCACGGTGCGCATGATGTCGATGCCCTTGAAGTTCTCCGGGGTGTTCTCCTCGAAGATCGGCATGCCCTGCACGGCGTCCTCGTACGGGCCGGGCGTGCCGTAGGAGTCGCGGGGGCTGGCGTTCCAGGGGGTGGGCGGGTAGGGCTGGTAGTTGGCGATCTTGCCGTCGCGGATCACCAGGTGGTGCGAGAGGACGCCGCGGACGGCTTCGTGGAAGCCGACGCCGATCGCCTCCTTGGGCACCTTGAAGTCCTGGAAGGTCTGGGTGCGCCCGGCCCGCACCTCCGCGAGCGCCCGCTCGACGAAGTACAGCGCCATCCCGGCCGCGTAGGCGACGAAGTACATCCGGGCGCGGTTGCGTTCGATCGTGTTGGGGAAGGGCGGGGGCTTCCATTCCAGCCGCATCTCGGGCATCGCCGGAGTCTTCGGCAGGTCGATCTCCACGCTGTGCCCGGTGGAGCGCACATACGGGGTCCGGACCTTGTTCGCGAGGGAGGTGGCCCAAAGCCGGGCCAGCGGCCCGCCGCCGGTGTCGAGCGCGAGGTGGTCGCCCGTTCGCTTGTCCAGCCAGCGGGGGCTGACGACCCAGCTGTACTTGCCGCCTTCCAGGTCGCGCTTCTGCGGAACGGGAAGGGTGGTCTGGTTCCAGGGGTGGCGCCGGTCGATCGGGTTGCCCAGCGGGTCCTTGTCTACGTACAGCTCCTCGTTCGTCCAGTCGTTGTAGTACGAGCTGCCGAGCAGGATGCGCATCTGCAGATTGATGTCGACCAGGTTGGTGGTGACCAGTTCGTTGTCGATGACGATCCCGGGGGTCACGAACATGGAGTTGCCCCACTGGTTCATGTGCCGGTAGTCGTAGTCCACGACGTCGGGGTCCTGGAAGCACCCCCAGCAGGCGAGCAGGGTCCGCCGCCGGCCGACCTCCTCGTAGCCGGGCATGGCCTCCAGGAAGAAGTCGAACACGTCGTCGTTCATCGCCACGGCCCGCTTGGCGAAGTCCACGAACCGCATGAGCCGTACGAGGTAGTCGGTGAAGACCTGCGGCGTCGCGACGGTGCCGACCCCGCCGGGGTAGAGGGTGGACGGGTGGACGTGCCGTCCTTCCATCAGGCAGCACATCTCACGGGTGAGACGGCTCATCAGCAGCGCCGTCTTGTACGTGTCGCCCTCGAAGGGGTTGTACGAGCGCATGATGTCGGCAACGGTCTTGTATCCGTGCACCTCGCCGCGTGGCGCGGCTGTCCGCTCGGCCTTGTCCAGCAGGCTGGGGTTGGTCTCCTTGACCATGCGTTCGCAGAAGTCGACGAAGACCATGTTGTCCTGGAAGATCGTGTGGTCGAACATGAACTCTGCGGCTTCGCCCAGGTTGATGATCCAGTCGGCGAGCGGCGGCGGCTTCACGCCGTAGGCCATGTTCTGTGCGTAGATCGAGCAGGTGGCGTGGTTGTCGCCGCAGATGCCGCAGATCCGGCTGGTGATGAAGTGCGAGTCCCTGGGGTCCTTGCCCTTCATGAAAACGCTGTAGCCACGGAAGATCGAAGAGGTACTCCGGCACTCCACGACCTCACGCTTGGGAAAGTCGATCTTCGTATAGATGCCGAGGTTCCCGATGATCCGGGTGATGGGGTCGAACACCACCTCGGTGAGGTCGCGTTGTCCGGGACCGGTGTCTTGACGGGTCGCCACAGTCGTTCCTCTCGCACAATTGCTTACGGCTAAGGTTCTACTTACGGCCGGACCAGCGGGGGTCGTAGCCGCTGGTCAGCTCGGCACGGTTGTGACGCCACTTGGGTTCCTTGTTGCCGGTCACATTGGTGATCGAGCGCAAAGTGCGGATGAACGGTCCGTAGACGCTCATCACGCCGGACGACAGAGTGCCGCCGGGGGGCTCGTCCATGAAGGGCATGAACTTGTCGGGGAAGCCGGGCATGGTGCACCCGATGCAGATGCCGCCGACGTTGGGGCAGCCGCCGACGCCGTCCATCCAGCCGCGCTTGGTGACGTTGCAGTTGACCACCGGCCCCCAGCAGCCGATCTTGACGATGCACTTCGGCGAGTTGTAGTCCTTGGCGAAGTCGCCCTGCTCGTAGTACGCGGCGCGGTCGCAGCCCTCGTGGACGGTCTTGCCGAACAGCCAGGTGGGCCGCAGTTGCTCGTCGAGGGGGATGGTCGGCGCGAGCCCGGCGGCCTGGTGCAGGACCCACAGCAGGGTCTCCATGAAGTTGTCGGGCTGGACCGGACAGCCCGGGACGTTCACGATCGGCAGGCCGCCGGCCGACCGGAAGTCCCAGCCGAGATAGTCGGCCAGTCCCATGCTGCCGGTCGGGTTCCCGGCCATCGCGTGGATACCGCCGTACGTGGCACAGGTGCCGATCGCCACGACCGCCCACGCCTTGTGCGCCAGGCGGTCGATCCACTCGTTGACGGTGATCGGCTCGCCGGTCGCGGGGTCGTTGCCCATGGAGGTCCAGTAGCCGTCACCGTTGATCTTCTCGTTCGGGATCGACCCTTCGACCACGAAGATGAACGGCTCCAGGTCACCGCGTGCGGCCTGGTGGAACGCCGCCATGAAGTCGTCGCCGGTCTCGTAGGCCAGTACCTTGTTGTGCAGGTGGACCTTCGGCAGACCGGGGATGGCTCCGAGGACCACGTCTTCCAGGCTCGGCAGGGACGCGGCCGTGATGGAGACCGTGTCGCCGTCACAGCTCATGCCCTCGGAGGTCCACAGGATGTGGACCTCCTCGAAGCCGGGCGTCATCGGCTCAGTACCCACGACCGCCTCCCTTCTCCGTTACTGACAGTGATAAGCAGTCCCCCCAGGTGACTTCCGAACCAACCGTGACATAGCTGAACATTTGCCACAAGCCGAGTGCATTCTAAGTGGCTACCGGCCCTGCCCGGTCTGCCCCGCCGGCCTCCTTGCGGACAAAGGCCCGTCGCAGTGCGTGGTACGGGTCGTCGGCCCGGAAGAAGGTGCGGTGCATCCGGTTCAGCTCTTCATGGCGGTAGGCCGCCAGTGGCTTGGCCGCCTCGTCCCTCACCCGGACAGCGCCCTTGTCCGCGATCCGCCGCGCGAGCGCCCGGTAACCGGCCATCTGTTCCGCCATCCTGGCGGCCTCATCCGGGAAGCCCTCCGGTGAGGCGGTCACCAGCCGGTCCGCCAGCCCCAGGGCGACGGCGGCGGCAGCGCTCACCGGGGCCGCCTCCCGCATCAGCCGCTCGGCGCGGTCGCCGCCGACGCGGCGGGGCAGCGTATAGGTCCAGTACTCGGAGCCGTAGAGACCCATCAGCCGGTAGTGCGGGTTCAGCACGGCACCGGCCCTGCACCACACCTCGTCCGCCGCGAGCGCCAGCATCACCCCGCCGGCCGCCGCGTTCCCGCCCAGCGCCGCCACCACCAGCCGGTCCGTGGTGCGCAGGACCGCCTCGACCAGGTCGTCCATGGCGTTGATATTGGCCCAGGACTCCTCGGCAGGGTCCGCGGCGGCCTCGATGACGTTCAGGTGGATGCCGTTGGAGAAGAAGTCCCGCGCGCCACCCAGCACCAGGACCGAGGTCGGGCGGGACAGGGCGAACCGGTACGCCGCGAGCAGCCGCCGGCAGTGGGCCGTGCTCATCGCCCCGCCGGGGAAAGAGAACCGCAGCCGGCCCACCTCCCCGTCCTCCCTGTAACCGATGTCCGTCCAGGTGCGCCGGTGGCCCGGCAGCTCCAGCGGCGCCGGCACCTCCGGCACCGGGGGCAGACAACCGGCGAGGGCGTCCACCGCGGGCCGCTTGAAGGTCACCGGCCCGCCCGGCGTACGCCGCCGCCTCAGTTCCGGGATCCACACGGCGCCGTCCCGGGTCGCCCGGCAGATCGCGCCGGCGCGGGTGGCCACGATCGCCCCCGGAATGCCCCGCAGCTCGTCCTCCGGGTGGCCACCGTGCAGATACCACTGCGCACCCAGCAGCTCGTCCAGCACGCCCGGCTGGGAGTCGGCGCCGCGCAGCTTGCGCAGCACGGTCTCCGACGAGTCCGCCGACCAGTCGATCCGGCGCGCCTCCTGGCGGAAGTACGGACGGCACACCGCCTCGACCTCCGGGCCGTGCTGCGGCTGCGGCTTGTGCCGGCCCGACGCGAACCGCTCCACCGCCAGCGCGACGGCGGCCACCGCCGCGTCGCCCGCCTCCCCCCGGTACAGGTCGCTCTTGCCCACCGCCGGCACCTCGAAGGGGACCGTCGCCCAGATGTCCCCCGCGTCCATCTCCGCGTCGGCCTGCAGGACGGTCACCGCCCAGCGCTCGGCGCCGGTGTGGATCGCCCAGTCCAGCGAGGACGGCCCACGGTCGCCCGGCGGCCCCGGATGGACGATCAGACAGGTGTGGGCGGACCACACGTCCTCAGGGAGTGCCGTCCTCAGCATCGGCGCGACGATCAGCTCCGGCGCGTAGCGGCGCACCGCCGCACGCACCACCTCGTCCTCCGTCGCCAGCGCCAGGGCCGGGGTATGACCCCGATCGGACAGATCGGCTTGGATGCGCTGGGTCAGACTGTTGAACGCACTGGCGACGAGCAGGATGCGCATGGCACCTCCGGTGGGGGTCCTGAGCCGTGCGGAGCGGTACCGGACGCCTGCGGCGGGCCGGGCCCTTTGCGTGCGAGGCCGGTGGCCGGGTTGTGCCCACCAGTGCCACCCTCCGGCACGCCTGCCCACAACCCGGTGACCATCCAGCCCGTCCGGCGTTTGAGGACTGGGGTCTGGGGCGGAGCCCCCCACGCGGCGCCAGCCGCATATCGGGCGGAGTCGGGAAGGGGCGGGGTGGGGAAAAGGCCCGCCGCGGGCGCCGCGGCGTCCGCCAATGGTCGCGCAGCCGCGCCCGCGCCCACGGAAGCCAGGCCGCAGCCCCCCCGGAATTGCGCCGTCCGGACGAAGCTCCGCAACCCTCTCCCGACCACCAGCTGATCGAACATCGCCTGCCGGCGGCCGGGCCACGCCGAGGAGGTGCCCGCGCACTCCGCCCAGTACCTTTCCAGCGCGCGGCAGGCCGGCCAGTACGCCGCTCAAGCCGGCGTGGATCGCCTCCTGCTCACCCACCTACGGCCCGGATCGGCCCCACAGGCCTCCCTGGATGAAGCCCGACGGTCGTACAACGGCGAAACCGCGATCGCTGACAGCGGTCTCGTCATCGACCTCGGCTGAGAATCGGCCAGAATATGTCAGGCCGCGTCCGGACGGACCCGGCACACGCACAAAGGAGCAGCGGACGCCATGGCACCCCAAACGCCCCCGGGATCGGACGAAGACAGCTCGGCGGAGGCGGCGCGAGCCCCGCCCACGTGGTCCACTCACACCCGCCGCGACCGTGAGGCGTCAGGCACCACGTTGTCTGCGGATAGCGTTTCGAGGTGGTACCTGCCCAACCGCTCTTCCAGCCGCGCCCGACAGTCCGGCCATTCCGTTGCGATAATTGAGTACATCGCAGAGTCGCGGAGGCGGCCATCTTCGCCTGGTGCCCATGACTGGGACCAATTTCTTAGAACACCTTCAAACCGCGCGCCCACCCCTCGATCGCGGCACGAGAGCGGCTGTTCCGTGCGTCCGTTTTCAGATCGACTCGGGCCGCGCCCCAGTTTTCAAACGCGTTGCGGAACAGCAGCAACTTGGACTCAGTATTCAGTCCAGTGCCTTGGGCTGACGTGGCAAGCCAAGTGAACCCGACCTCTATCGCGCACAAATGCCCTTTCACCGGCCACAACCGTGGCTCCCAGTAGGCCGTGGCCCCGACTGCCCGCCCCGATGACTTCGCCACTTGCGCATACGGAGCGAGCCTCCCCGTCGCGGCACGAGCGAGCTGCGCTTCAATGTACGGTCCGACCTCGGCTGCCGTAGGCACCCACGTGTACCCAAATGAACTCCGGTCCTCTTCCGCCGCCACAGCCAGGTCCGGCGCATGACGATGGTCCAGTGGCTCCAGGCGCACGAACTCGCCTTCAAGGACCGGCCCCGCAAGCCTGAAACTCATTAACCCTCGCTCCTGCCGCCCAGTGAGGTCGAACGAACGAACGACTGATCAAAGGAAGTGTCCGCTGGCCAGATACGGTGCCGGGGCCTTCATACCGCGGACCGCGAGATACCCCTCCTGGCCAATGTCGAGACGGGCCGCCAGACCGACGTCGACCGCCCACTCGTTGGCGGTCGTGATGGAGTTGACGGCGGTATCTCCCCGCGACGAGGCCAAGGCCTCCCACAACAAGTTCTGTGCTGTTTCCGGACGCGCGGCAGCAAGAAGTACCCCCCGCCCCTGGTCGTCGATGTACACATATCCTGGCCTGCCCTTCGCCCGGGACACGACCAGCCGCGGGGTGTCCAGCATGTAGCCGTGATCCGGTCCGTGCCCGGCCCCGCGGAGGTCCTGGTCCAGCCGGTCCATCCATTCGAGGTCACTGACCTGCCCCTCCCGGATCCCGGCGACCACCGGGAGGGTGGACCGGTCGACGGTGCCTACCATCCACATCAGCGGGTACAACGAGAAACCCGCCAACCGGTATCGGCGGGTCGCTCCGGGGTGCACGCTGGAGATGAACATGCCCTGACGGCCGGCGGAGTGCGCCAGGACGGCGTCCATCAGTCGCTTCCCGATTCCCATTCCCTGATGCCCGGGCAGCACACCGTAGGTCGCCAGGAACCAAACACGGCCACGATTCTGCGAAATCGCGAAACCAATAACGTCGTCGCCGTCCGCCGCGACCCAACAGCCTCCCGGATCCACCGCAAGGAAAAAGCGTATCCGGTCAATCCACTGTTTCGAGACAGACGCCGAGCGTGGTTCTATCTCCGGTTCGCTGACTCTTCTACTCCGCCGATTCGCCTCGAGAAACGTCACCGCTGACGCACGTTCCGCGGACTGGAGGTCATCCTCCCGCAACAGCCTCAACTGCACCGAGTCCATGCTCTTAACGTACAGGTCGCTCCAATCACGAGCATGCGGTTTTTCGAGTCTCCGCCCGGAGCGCAAATGGGGTGGTGCAAACCAGCCGTCGCCGTGCGCCACGCGGGCCCGGCGATGCTCGGCACCGCTGGGCCCGCGTGCGATCGGCGGTCACCCCCCGGGCGCGGATACCACCTGATCCGGGCACGTGGTCCACTCGCATCCGCCGCCGAGGGGGCGTAGGAACGCCAGCCGGACGGGCGGTTGGACCGCGCCCACTTGGTACGGGTCGGAGTAGTCAAGTACGTCCGCCAGCACGCCGACCCGGTCGGTGGCCAGGTCCCGTACGACCGTACCGAGCGGGATGGACTGCGCCTTCGCCATCACTTCAGCCTCCCGTCGGAGCGGCTGCGGTGGTTGATCTCCCGCAGCTTGGCGATCAGCTCCGGGTGCTCGGCAGGCTCCAACTCGGGCATCTCCGGCTCCGGCTCGCTCTCGCCGGGCTCCTTCTCCGCCCGTACGATGCCGTCCCGGCCGGCCGCCCATCGCGCGAGTTCTTCGCGGGCCTCACTCATCGCCCATTCCCCGCATCCCGGCAAGCGCCCGGCGCCCCGGCCAGACCTGCTGCCACTCATCGTGCGTCAGGACGTAGGGCCTCACGATCGCCGTGATGACGTCTGCCATGCCCTCGTGCGGCAACTCCTGCAGCTGACGCGGCGGCTGCCATGCCCTTGCGGGCTGCGTGGCCTTCATCCATGCGGCGACCAGTTGCGCGGGGGCACGCCGTCGGCGGCCGGGTGATCTGAGCGCCTTGCCCCAGGCGAGGCAGCGGCGGATAGGGTTCTGCATGCGAACGCTCCTTCGTTTGGCGTTTGCCATGCCCCGGGACCGGTTGCAGCGGTCGCCGGGGTCTGTTGCTTCCGAACGTACACAGCAGTAGCGCTCCGCATTCGAGCGGACACCGAAAGTGCACAGGTCGAGCGTGAAGCACCTGCCTGGTTAACGTCAAGTACGTTGCTTGGTAATTGCCAAACAGCTACCAAGACGGTGACGCGAGCAGCCTGCGGTAACCTCGTGGCACTTGGACACTGGGGAACATATGGGCACCAGCACACAGTTGATGGCTCGCATGAGCCTCGGAGCGGCTCTGCGGCGCCATCGGGACGAGATCAAAGGCATGACGCTGGCCAAGGTCGCGGGACACCTCGGGGTCACTGACTCTTTGCTCAGCCGGATCGAGACCGGTAAGCGCACTTGTTCACAGAAGCTCTTCGCCGAACTGATGGACCTATTCGAGGTACCCGAGGGCGAACGCGACGAGCTGAGCACGCTCCTCGCCGACTCCCGCGACCGCAGGCTGCCCTGGTGGGCCACGTACCGGGAGTTCATCAGCGCGAGCTATGAGCGGTTGATTTCGTTCGAGGACGCGGCCGAACGCGTCCTCGAATACCAGGTAGGCATCGTCCCGGGTCTGCTGCAAACTGAGGAGTATGCGCGTGCCGTCATTGGCGTCGGCTTCGCGTCCCTCGGCCCGGATCAGATCGATGGGCTTGTGGAGGTGAGGACGCTGCGGCAGCGGCACAGGCTTGATGGTTCGCGTCCGATGGTCTGCCAGTACGTCATCACGCAAGGCGTGTTGCAGTATCAGGTGGGAGGGCAACAGGCTCACCGTGACCAACTCCATCGCCTTTTGGAGCTGTCAGAGCGGGACATGATCGACCTGAGAGTAATCCCGTACGAGAAGGGAGAGGAGGGCACACAGACCGGTGCCTACAGGATCCTCCAGTTCCCAGGCGGGGACATGCCCGATGTAGCGTTCGGCGAGTCCGTAGCGGGCAGCATCGTCCTTGACGACCCGCGAGACCTCCGACGCCTGCACAGGCTCCACAAGAACCTGACGGCGGCAGCCCTCGGCCCGGACAAGACCCGTGACCTCATCGCGAAAATCATGACCGAGGGAATCTGATGCATCCCATAAAAGCTGACTTGTACGCCATCGACCCGACCACCCTGACCTGGCAGAAGTCCAGTTTCACGGGCAACAACGGCGAGTGCTTCGAACTGGCCCCCCTCCCCGGCGGGGGCGTCGCCGTCCGGGATTCGAAGAACCCAGCCGGACCGCACCTGTGCTTCACACCGGGAGAGTGGTCGGCGTTCAAGCAGGGCATGGCGGCTGGCGACTTCGACAATCTGTAGCGGTGCTTTAGCGCCCGGACGGACTGGATCTGATGCCCGGGCACTCTCCCGGGGGCCGTCGGGCCCCCGCAAACACGGGTCTTCGAAGTTGAGCGGTGCGTAGTTTCCGACCGGCTGATCAGCTGTTACGCCGCCTAAGTGGTGGACTCCGAAAGCCCTTCGGGGGTTGATCACGCTGGCCACGCTCCCGCTGTGCGAGCGGCCGAGATGCGACGCATCCAAGATTCGACGGCGCAGTGGCTACGGGCCCAAGGCCGACCCGAGGACCGGGACTGGACAGCCCTCGCTGTCGTACTCACCGGAGCCATCGCGCTCTTCTGGCTCCTGCGCGACGTATTCGGCACCCAGCCCGGTGGCATTGATGAGGACCGTTACATCGCCGCCTTCGCAAATCTCGCGGAAGGCCTCTTCAATGGGAATGGCCCGGACGCCTCCACCGACCGGCAGATCGGCAGATCGGCAGATCGGCACCGGACCCTAGTCGACCATCACACCGCAGCCCTCTCTCATCGGAGACACCACATGAACATCGCGCTTTGGATCGGGCAAGTCCTGCTGGCCGCAATCTTCCTGTCCTCCGGGACTGCGAAGTCGAGGCAGACGAAGGAACGGATGATTGACACGGGCCAGACCGGCGTCGCGCCGTTTCCGCTTCCGGTGATCCGAGTCGTCGCGGCGCTGGAAGCCCTGGCGGCGATAGGGCTCATAGTGCCGTGGCTGACCGGCATCGCACCGACCCTCACTCCGTGGGCCGCGATCGGTCTCGCAGTGGTCATGGTCGGCGCGGCAGCTTCGCACTGGACCTTGCGCGAGTACAAGCAGGTCTTCGGCGTCAACGCGGTCATTCTGCTGGCCTGCCTGTTCGTCGCCTTTGGCAGATTCGGTGCGTGGTAGCTGCCATTCTCTGGGTGATCGTTCTGCGTAGCGAACAGGCCCATGGCCACGGGCCTCCTACTCCCGGGGCATCAGCAACATCCCTGACCCTCATGCGGTGTGACAGCTGATCATCCTGTCCGAAACGACGCACCGCCCAGCTTCGAAGACCCCCTCAGTCACGTCATCGAGCCCGCCGGGGCAGGCGGACTGGGCGGCGTCTCCGTACCCTGCGCAACGCCCGCAAAGCCACCAGGAGGTACATGGAGCGGCGCGAGCCGGCACGACCCCGGGTGCAGTGGGATCAGTTCAAAGCCCTTGCCGCCTCAGCCGGAGCCTAGCCTGCGCCTGTGTCCGGATCCTGAGCGGAAAAACGAAATTACCTTCTGTGCTGGGACGGCCTCCACGTCGCGCTTGGAGAAGACCGGGTGAGCGCCAAGCACTCAGTCCTTCAGGGCGGCAGCGGTGATCGCGCGGTTCTTGAGCGTACTGGAGTAGACCACGGTGGTAGTCACGGAGCCGAGCCCGGCGATGCGGCCGGTGGTCTGCTCCAAGTGACGCATCGAGCGGGCGACGACCTTCAGGACGAAGCAGTCTTCGCCGGTCACATGGTGAGCCTCGATGATCTCCGGGGTCGTGGCGACCAGGTCATGGAAGGGCTTGTAGTTGCTGGTCGGATAGCGGAGCCGTACGAAGGCCAGGATGTCGAGTCCGAGGCGTTCGGGGTCGACGACAGCTGAGTAGCCGGCGATCACCCCGCTCTCCTCCAGTCGTCGGACGCGTTCGGTGACTGCGCTGGCGGACATGGAGACGGTGCGTGCCAGCTCGGCGTAGGTGGCACGTCCCTCGCGTTGTAGGGCTTCCAGGATGCGCATGTCGATGTCATCCGTGGAATAAGGGGTCATGGCAGATAAATACCGGGGAATCACCGGTAGATCAAGCCGATCGTCGGCGATCGTCGGTTCCGCCGTGGGACTTCGCGTCATAGCGTTGCGGGCATGACGATCACTGACACCAGCGCGGCGCTGCGTGTGCCGCCCGCAGCCCCGGCCGATGCCGTTGCCTTCTTCACCGGACGACTGACCTTCCAGGCGGACGTCTCCGATGTGCGTGCGTCCCTCGACCGTGGTAACCCGGGCTTCGTCCTGGTCGACTCGCGCGGGGTCGCGGGCTGGCAACAAGGGCATGTGCCGGGGGCGCTGCACCTGCCTACCGCCGATATCCCTGCCCGCGCGGCGGACCTGCTGGACCCGGCGGTCCCGGTCATCACCTACTGCTGGGGGCCGGGCTGCGACGGAGCGACCCGCGCGGCGCTCGCCCTTGCCCGGCTGGGCTACCGCGTCAAGGAGATGATCGGCGGCTTCGAGTACTGGATCCGGGAGGGCTTCGCGATCGAGACGGTGGACGGCATCGAGCAGCACCGGGCGGACCCGCTGACCTCGCCGGTCGGCTCTATTACCTGCGCATGCTGAGGGACGCCGCCTACGGGGCATCCCCGCCCCGGTTGTCCTCGAACAGTTCCCGGGTGCGGCGGAGCAGCGCCTCCCGTACGTCGTCCGGGGACAGCACCCGGAGCGGGGTGCCCAGGCCGAGCAGGTACTTGGCGAGCCCGTCCGCGTCGGGGCCGCCGATGTCGACGACGGTGGCGTCGGGGCCGTCCGGGCGGTGGGTGCCGACCGTCGGTGGGACCAGCCGCAGCGCCTGGGCCAAGGGCAGCGGGAGGCGGACCGTCACGTGGAGCGGGTACGTGCCGCTCGCGATGGAGCGGGAGACGAGCAGCGCCGGGTCGGGCGGGTCCAGGAGCTTCACCCTGCGCCCGGTCGACCGTATCTGCGCGACCCGGTCCGCCCGGAACGTCCGCCACTCGCCCCGCGCCACATCCCGGGCGACGAAGTACCAGCGGCGCCCCGTGTGCACGAGGCGGTACGGGTCGACGTCCCGGAGGGTGGCCTTCCCTTCCCGGTCGCGGTACGACAGGTGGATGCGCTCGCCCCGGCGGCAGGCGGTGGCGAGTGCCAGCAGCATGCCGGGGGCGATCTGCTGCTCGTCCGGCCTGGGCGTCTGCACGAACGCGGCGTCCATCTCCCTGAGCCGCGCCGCGACTGGCGTCGGCAGGACCTGCCGCAGTTTCAGCAGCGCCGACAGCGCGGCCTGATCGCTGCCGAGGACGCCGCTGAGTGCGGCCTCGCGCAGTGCGACGGCCACGGCGAGAGCCTCCTCGTCGTCAAGGATCAGCGGCGGCACCCGGGTCCCGCCGCCGAGTCGGTAGCCTCCCCACGGACCTGGGTCGGACTCGACGCCGTAGCCGAGCTCGCGCAGCCTGGCGACGTCCCGCCGGACGGTGCGCTCGGTGACCGACATCCGCTCGGCCAGCTCGCCGCAGGTCCACGACGGCCGTGCGGACAGCAGTGAGACCAGTCGGAGCAGGCGGGCGGATGTGCTGATCACATCCCGAAGTGTCCCGCATGACCAGGACCGAAACTGTCCTGGTCCCGTCATAACGTCATCCCATGAGCACGCACACCGGAACCACATCGACACCCGCGATCCGCTTCTCGGCCGTCACGTTCGACTGCCCGGACCCCGCCGAGCTGGCCCGCTTCTACAGCGACGCCCTCGGCCTGCCCGTCACCTACTCCAGCGACGACTTCATCCTCCTCGGCCAGGAGGGCTCGCCCGGAATGGGCTTCAACCGGCTGGCCGGCTACCAGCGGCCCACCTGGCCGGACCCTTCCTACGAGAAGCAGGCCCACCTCGAACTCGGCGTCGACGACCTGGACGCCGCCCAGACCCGGCTGATGGCCCTGGGCGCCGTCGAACCCCCGGCCCAGCCGCAGCCCGACCGTTGGCGGGTCCTGCTGGACCCCGCAGGCCACCCCTTCTGCATCACCACCCTGGCCTGAGCGTGATCGGCCGACTGATGACCATGAGCGCGCGCCCAGGCAGGGGCGGCGAACTCGCCGCCGTCCTGCTGAGCGTCGCGGAGCGGCTGCGCGGCTTCCCGGGCTGCGAGATCTATCTGATCAGCCAGGACAGAGCCGACCCGGACACGGTGCACGTCACCGAGGTCTGGCAGGACGACGCCAGCGCACAAGCCGCCCTCGCCTCTCCGCCGCCCGCCGACGGCCCCACCCCCGCCGACGTCCTCGCCCTCCTGTCGGGCCCACCGCACCGCACGGACCTCACCGTCCTGGGCGGTGTGGGCCTGCCGCCCGACGGCCGATCCTGACGAACGAGCCACCAGCCATGGGATGGCCCCCGCCCGGGGGTCACGCCCGTGCACGCGGCCTCGCCGCAAATCCAGTCGGGAAGACCGCGCTGCTGGAACGCACCCTGGCCGAGGCCATGTCACGCGGCCTCCCCGTGGCGGCCCTCACCGCCGACCTCGCCACCGAGAACGACGCCCTGCGGCTGGCCCGCTCCGGGGCGCCGGTCAAGCAGGTGCTGACCGGCGGGCTGTGCCATCTGGAGGCCGATCAGATGCGGGTCCACCTGGAGGATTGGCTGCCCAGCGGCACCCGGGCGCTGTTCGTCGAGAACGTCGGGAACCTCGTCTGCCCGGCCTCGTACGATCTGGGCGAGACCCTGCGGGTGACGCTCATGTCGGTGACGGAGGGCGAGGACAAGCCGCTGAAGTACCCGACGGCGTTCGGCCTGGCGAATCTGGTGGTCCTCACCAAGATGGATCTCACCGAAGCGGCCGGTTTCGACGAGGACGAGTTCACCGCGAACGTCGAACGCGTCAACCCGGGTGTCCCCGTCCTGCGCACCTGCGCGCCCACCGGGCGCGGCGTCGCGGCGGTCGTGGACCACGTCCTGGCCATGTGCGACGGAGCGCCGCCGCATCAGCCGCTGCTCGCCGGACAGCATCTGCGCGATCACGCGCATGAGCACGGACCGGCGCACACGCACGTGCATCAGCAGGACCACCTCACGGTCCGGTAGGCGTGCCAACCACAGCAAACCCCGCAGCTGGGGCGGCGGCACCCTGTCCCCCCCCCGGAGGGGGACGTTGCGCGGCGCCGGATCACGGTCGCCGGAGTGGTCCAGGGCGTGGGCTTCCGGCCATTTGTGCATGCCCTGGCCGGCGAGCTGTGTCTGTCGGGGCATGTGACCAACTGCGCCGGAGGCGTCGTCGCGGAGATCGAGGGCGCCCGGGACAGTGTGGAGGCCTTCTGCGCCCGCGTGGCCACGCACGCTCCTCCGCCGGCGGCGGTCGCCTCGGTGACGTACGAGGAGGTGCCCGCCCTCGGTACGGCCGGCTTCGCGATCCGGCCCTCCGAGAACGGCGGCGGACCCGGCGGACGCACCCTGCTGCCCCCGGACACCGCCATGTGCGCCGCGTGTTCGGCCGAACTGGCCGATCCGGCGGACCGCCGCTACCGGCACCCGTTCATCACCTGCTCGCACTGCGGGCCCCGCTTCACCATCGTCACGGCTCTGCCGTACGACCGGGCGACCACCACCATGGCGGGCTTTCCGCTGTGCGCCGCCTGCGCCCGGGAGTACGCCGACCCAGCCGACCGGCGCTTCCACGCGCAGCCCCTGGCCTGCCACGACTGCGGCCCCACCCTGTACCTGTCCGGCCCCCCGAAACCAACCGGCACGGCAGACGCGACCGACACGGCAGCCACGGCAGGCACGGCAGGCACAACCGGCACGACCAGCACGGCAGACGCGACCGCCACGTCCGACGCGACCGACGCGACCGACGCGACCGACGCGACCAGCACGACCAGCACAACCGCCACGATCGGCGCAACCGGCACGATCGGCGCGACCGGCACGACCGGCGCCGCAGCGATCGCCGAAGCGCGCCGCCTGCTGACAGCGGGCGCGATCCTGGCGGTCAAGGGCATCGGCGGCTACCACCTGGCGTGCGACGCGGCCAATGCCCGAGCCGTCGCCGCCCTCCGGGAACGCAAGCAGCGCGGCCGCAGGCCCTTCGCGGTGATGGCGGCCGACCTCGGCACGGCGGAACAGCTGGCCCCCGTGAGCCCGGCGGAGGCGGAGCTGCTCACCGGCCCGGGCCGCCCCATCGTGCTCCTGCGCCGCGCGGCACAGCCGAAAACAGCACAGCCGAAGACGCGGTTCTGACGATCGTGTTCGTCGCCTGGGAGCTGCGGGCACCTGAGCCGGTGCTGCCGATGCGCTTCTTTCGGTCCGGCGCCTTCTCGGCCGGAAACACCGCCGGCTTCCTGCTGTACGCGGCCACGTTCGGCGCCGCGTTCTTCTTTGCCCAGTTTCTGCAGACCACGCTCCACTGCGGCCCCTTGGGCGCAGGTATTCGCCTGGCCCCATGGACGGCGGCCGTGTTCGTCGTCTCGTGGTTCGCGGGCGCCGTGGTCAACCGGATCGGGGAACGCCCTCTCATCGTCGGTGGAACGGTCCTGCAGGCGGTCGGATACGGGTGGATCGCGTTGATCGCCAGTCCCGACCTCGACTATCCCGCGATGATCGCGCCACTGCTCGTGGCTGGCTGCGGCGTCTCACTCGCGATGCCCGCCGCCCAGAACTCCGTCATCGGCGCCGTTCCCCGGTCGGCTGTCGGCGCGGCCGCCGGTGTCTTCAACACGTTTCGTCGACTCGGCGGCGCCTTCGGGATCGCGATCCTTGCGGCCGTGTTCGCAGGTTCCGGGAGCTACGCATCCCCGCAGGCCTTCAACGACGGCTTCGCTCCCGCAGTCTGGGTCGCTGTCAGCCTGTCACTCGCTGCGGCAATCGCCGGATTGTGGACTCCGGGCCGCCGTTCCCCCGAGGCACCGATGCCTTCCCCCCTGCAGCAACCGGCACTCCGCGCAGAAGGCCAGAAGGCGAATCCATAATCACGCAGCCCTCCACGTCGATCACCCATCCTCCCGGCCTGACTCAACGAGCCGGCCCCTGGGGCGGGGCTTCGGCGTAGTCGCATGACGTCCGGTTCGTGATCATCCGAGGCCGAGGAGTGCGAGGGGGCGGCGAGGGTCGCGGGCGTTGCGGCGGAGGCCGGCCGCGATGTTCTTCACTCCGGCCGTGCGGAGGGCTCCGATGGCGAGGTTGCGCCAGGTGGCCATCGCGCGGGGCGCGTTGCCGGTCCGCAGCTGGGAGGCGTCCTCGGCGAAGGTAATGTCGCGGACATGGTGCAGGGCCTCGATCTTCCAGTGGTCGCGGACGAGTTCGGCGCGACTGACCAGCCGTCGCAGATCCGCTCTGCTCACCGGGGCAACTGATCAAGCATTGGCTCGGCAGATCATCGCCAGCCAGACCGGCGAGATCACCCAGATGACCGGCTGGCTGCACACCTGGTACGGAGTGACACCCGCCCAGGCCCAGCACCGCGCCCCCGCCGGTGTGAGGCGGCTGAGCGCCACCATGGGCACCGAGATGAACACCATGACCAAGCAGCTGGCCACCGTGCCGCGCGGCTCCCGCTTCGACCAGGCGTTCCTGACCGGGATGATCGCGCACCACAAGATGGCCGTCATCGAGGCACGTACCGTGGCCGGCCGTGCCGACCACCCGCAGCTGACCGCTCTGGCTCGGCAGATCGTCGCCAGCCAGACCGGCGAGATCACCCAGATGACCGGCTGGCTGCACACCTGGTACGGAGGCAGCTGACCGCCGTGCCGCGCGGCTCGCGCCTCGACCAGGCCCTCCTGACCGGGACGGCCGTTCGGGAGGTGAGGTTCCCCCGTTGTGCGGGAGGTGCTGAACAGCTGGTCAGAAGGGGTTGACGGTGGTTGAAGTTCGCTTGTTCGGCCATCGCCTGGTCAGCGTAGTACTTCTCCTCGAACTCGATGGGGCTTAAGGAAGCCGAGCTGCTTCTGGATGCGCCGGCTGTTGTAGAAGCCGTCGAAGTACTCGAACAGCGCCAGGTTCGCTTCGCCCTGGGTGGCGAAGGTGCGGCCCCGGACGCACTCGGTCTTGATCAGCATCCACAGGTTCCCGGCAAGGGCGTTGTCATACGAGTCGCCCACCGGCCCCATGGAAGCTTCAATTTCCGCCCGGAGCAGCCGGGTTGTGAGCTTGATCGACGTGTATGACAACCATGATCCGCGTGATGAAAATCACGGAGGAAGCACCTGATATCGGCGGCTCGGTCGCCTGATCTCCCTGACCACTGGCGGGCTGCTGGCGGATGCCGCGGGCATCGCCGCCGTCTACGCCTTGATCCACCGGCGTGATGCCTGTGGCTAGCTCTAACGAAAACGAGGAACTGCTTACTTCTCCGGCCGCGCCGTCTCCATTGGCGGCCTGGGCGGCCGGAGCAGCCCTGACGGCGGGCCTGCCGCGCGGCCTGCGATCAACGTCCCGGCAGCCCATCGCCCCCCGCAGCCCTGACCGAGGGATACCGGCACGCCCGCCGCCCCCGGCACGGCGGCGGGAGCAAGAGCGAGGAAGAGGAAGAGGAACACATGTCCGACCAACCGGCCCCACCCGCTGCCCGGCGAGGGCTGCTGCCGCTCCTGACCGCAACCGCGTTCGTGATCTTCGCGCAGGCATTCATGATCGCGCCGATCCTGCCGCAGCTGGCGAAGGTCTTCCACACCACGCCCGGCGTGGTCGGCCTGGCGGTACCGGCCTACCTGATCCCCTACGGGGCGATGACCCTGGTATGGGGCCCGCTGTCCGACCGGCTCGGGCGCCGACCGCTGATCATCGCATCCCTCGTGGCGTTCACCGTACTCACCGCGGCCACCGCGTTCACCGGCAACACGGGCACCTTCGTCGGAATGCGGCTGGTCACCGCCATCGGGGCCAGCGGTGTAGTGCCGATCTCGCTGACCCTGATCGGCGACGCGTTCCCGTTCCACAAGCGAGGCCGAGCCTTGGGCTGGCTGTTCGGCGGAATGGCCGGAGGAATCGCGGCAGGCGCCGCCGGCGGGGCGCTGCTCGAACCCCTCATCGGCTGGCCCGGGCCCTTCCTGGCCGCCAGCGCGGGCGGACTGGCACTGCTCGTCCTCGCCGCCGCAACCCGGCTGATTCCCAAGACACCACGGCCCGCCGCGGTGCCCCCCCTGCGCGCCGTGGCCACGGGGTACGCGTCGCTGCTGCGCAACGCGCGCGGGCGACGCACCTACAGCTACGTGCTGATCAACGCGGTGCTGCAGTCCGGGATCTACACCTGGCTGGGGCTCTACCTGACCCAGCGGTTCGGGCTCGGCGAGCACAGCATCGGGCTGGCGCTGCTCGGCTACGGCATCCCCGGCTTCCTGCTCGGCCCGGTCATCGGCCACCTCGCCGACCGCTACGGCCGCGCCCGCATCATCCCCGCCGGCGTCGCCATCACTGCGGCCTGCGCTCTCCTGCTGGCCACACCGCTGCCCCGGCCCGCCGTGCAAGCCGCCATCGTCGCCCTCTCCCTGGGTTACGACATGACCCAACCACCGCTCGGCGGCATCGTCACCGACCTGCCCGGCCACCGCGGCCAAGCGATGGGCCTCAACGTGTTCACCCTGTTCGCCGGCCTGGGGCTGGGCAGCCTCCTCTTCGCGGTCCTGCTGCCCGCCGGGTTCCCCACCGCACTCAGCGTCTTCGGCTCGGCCGCCGTGCTGGCCGCCGCGTTCGCCGTTCCCCTGTTCCGCAACGAGCGACCCCACACCACATGAACGCGCCGGTGGAAGGACACGGCCACTACGCGAGGGACCCACCCGAAGATCTGACCGAACCCCGCAGCCAGCGCGAACCCGACCCAGCCACGACATCGGAAGTTCCCGGCAGGCGTCTGTAAGGGCGGCGTGAGATCCTGCTCGCTCTGGGCGTGGCCGAGGACCGCATCTACCTCGACCAAGGGCTCACCGGCACCAACCGCGACCGCCCCGGCCGAGGCCCGCGATCGGATCCTGACCAGGGGCCGGCCTTCGCGCACTGACGGCCCGCAAGCGGCTCAGGGCTTGGTCGCCGAGGCGACGAACAGCGGGACCGCGAGGAACATCCGCCCCGCCCAGGCGCGCTTTGGCCAAGCCGACCAGCATCGGCAGCACTGCTGGGTCGGTGAGTACCGTGAAGGTCGACGTCGCCAGCGGCCTGGTCACCGCGTCCTCGTAGACCGCGGCCAGCACTTGTCCAGGCGCGGCGAACGCGGACAACCATGCGGCAATGGTCCCGCCCGAAGACATGAGGTGCCCCGAAGTTTCCGGAACATCCGAGGTCCTCTCCCAACCGCTTCTCAAAACCCGAAGGTTGTGAGAGGACTTTCGCGAGCACCGACCTGGGAGAACGCTGGAGGAACCGACCGGCCACGGCGACTGTCACAACCGGTCGTTGTGAGAGTGTTCGCGCGTGCGGCGATGATTCACAACGTGCCGGACACGAGCCCCACCCGGTACGCGAGGACGACCGCTTGGACCCGGTCGCGCAGGCCGAGTTTCGCCAGGATCCGCGACACATAGGTCTTGACCGTCTCGGGGGTGATGAACAGCTCTGCGGCGATCTCCGCATTCGACAGCCCCTCGGCGATCTGCCGGAGCACCTCCAGTTCGCGGGGTGTCAGCGCGTGCGCCACGTCCTCCTTGGCCGGCCGGGAGGTCTCGGCCGGCCGCAGGTGTTCGGCGAAGTGGCCGATGAGGTGGCGGGTGACTGCGGGTGCCAGTAGTGCCTCGCCCCGGGCGACCGTCCGGATGCCGTTCACCAGTTCCGCCGGAGGCGCGTCCTTGAGGAGGAAGCCGCTGGCTCCGGCCCGCAGTGCGTCATACACGTAGGCGTCGACGTTGAACGTGGTGACGACCAGCACCTTCGGCGGTGCCTCGGCATCGGGACCGGCCAGTTGCCGGGTCGCCTGGATACCGTCGAGCAGGGGCATCCGGATGTCCATCACGACGACGTGGGGGCACAGCCGCCGCGCGGCCTGAACCGCCGCGTGCCCGTTCTCGGCCTCGCCGACGACCTCTATGTCGGGCTGCGCGGAGAAGATGGTGACGTAGCCCGTCCGCACCAGTGCCTGGTCGTCGCAGACGAGCACACGGATCGGTTGCGGCGCATCACTCACGGGGTCACTCCTGAACGGGCTTGGATGGAATCGTGGCGCGGACCTCGAACCCGCCGTCGGCCCGGGGACTGGCCTCCAGTTCACCATCGAGCATCCGCACCCGTGCACGCAGCCCTGCCAGTCCTCGTCCGCCCTCCGGGCCCGACTTTCGCGCGAGGGGTGCGGCCTGGGTGGAGGCCATGGGCCCGTCGGTGGTCACCGAGATCTCGATGCGCTGCTCGCCGTGCCGGAGAAGGACCCGTGTCTGCTGCCCGGCCGCGTGCTTCATCGCGTTGGTGAGCGCTTCCTGGACCACGCGGTACGCGGCCAGCTCCACGTCCACGGACTGCGGGCGCCGCTCACCCTGCTCGCTAAACTCGACCGGCTGGCCTGACCTGCGGGCCTGCTCGACGAGGTCTCCCACGCGTCCCAGGGTGGGTGCCCGGTCCGCGCGCGCCGGGTCGGCGGCCGCGGACTCGCCGGTCGCCTCTAGCACGCCGAGCAGATATCGCAGCTCCGTCAGCGCTCGTCGGCCGGTGTCGCTGACGGCCGCCAGTCCCTCGCCGGCCCGTTCCGGCCCGGACGTGAGTAGGACCTGTGCCGCGTCCGCCTGGACCACCATGGCCGTCACGTGGTGGGTGACCACGTCGTGCAACTCGCGGGCAATCCGTGCCCGCTCGGCGGCCGTGGCCACCTCGGAGGCCAGCCTCCGCCGCTCCGCCTCTTCCACCCGCCGCATGCGCACGATACTCCCCACCAGCCAGACGGCGGCCAGAGCCAGATAGAACGCGAGATAGTCCGGGATCCCCTGCGGTGAGCCGAGGTGGTGCAGGACGACGGCCAGGACGGCATAGCCCGCACTCCCCACGGCCGCCGCACCATAGCGGAAGCGGACCTGATGGGCCCCGGCCGAATACAGCGCCAGATACAGCCCCATGCTCGCGAACGTCGTCGCGAAGCCCAGCGCCTGATCCACGGCGAACGCGCACCCCACGACAGCCAGACACCCTGCGGGCCGCCGACGGCGGGCCACCAGCGGCAGGGTCTGGGCCAAAGCCAGCCCGATACTCAACGCGTCCGCCGACCGCCCGGGCAGATCACCGATCTGTGCCCCGATAGGCGACAGGGTCGGCACGAAGGCCAGCAGGGTGAGCACCACGGCCAGGACGCCGTCCTTGAGGGAGGCATCCTGCTCCCCCCACCAGTCGAGCGGTGCCCGGAGCTGCGGAGAGCACCAGGGCGCCTGACGAGACATCACTTCCGTTTTCCTCCAGTCGGCCTGTCTCAGTGCCGGGCACGCCGCCGGGGCAGCAGACCACCGCTCCGCCGGGCGAGCACGAACATCCGGACGGCGAGCAGCACACCGATGACGACGGGCACGATCGACGTCTCCAAGCCGAAGCCGCCACCGGTCAGCAGGGCCGGGCCATGGACGTCAACGGTGAACAGACCCCCAAGGGCGTGCCCGGAGACCGGGATGCCAAGCAGCTGCTCAGCGAGGTTCCAGGCGAAGTGCAGACCCACGACGAACCAGATGCTACGCCGCCACAGGAACGCGGCCCCCAGCATGATGCCGGCCTCAAGAGCGATCGCCAGCGCACTCCACACACTGGCTCCCGGAGCGGCCAGGTGAGCAACGCCGAAGAACAACCCGGTGGCCACGAGGGAGACCCGACTGCCCCACCGCTGTTCCAATGCCTGCAGGGCCAGACCACGGAACATCAACTCCTCGGTGACCGCAGCGCCCATCTGCACCATGACCGCGGACCATACGACCGAAAGGAAACCGTTGCCTGCCCAAGAGAACGAGTACCCCCCGAACGTGGTGATCAAGAGGGCGGAGACCAGGATGAAGCCCAAGCCGGCCCCCGCCCCGAGCAGCGCCTCCCGGCCAGCCCCCCGCCGGGCGATCTCCGACGTGGAGCGTCGCGCGACTCGGCGCATGACCATCCAGTAAAAAGCCAACGCGACGGCCGCTCCCAGCACCGGCACCGGACCGGGGGCCGTCGCCGTCAGATCCGAGACCAGGCCGACACCGACGATGCCCGTCACCATCCAGCCCAGCGGAGAACGGACCATCCGGCGGAAACGGCCGCCCCGGCCGTCATGATTTTTCTCCAGGCCGGAGCCTGCGTCGTGCTGAGCGGTGGCAATTGTGCCCATCGTGACCTCCCCTGTAGCAGTGGTCGCACCGGCGGCGACCTGACGACCACGCTAGGAACCCGCTGACGTCCGCGAATCACCCGCGGATGGACAGCTCCTGTAGCTCTTACGGGGGATGCGCCGCGCCCATCTGCCCATTCAGCCCTCTCCGCCACGGGAGGTGACCGAGGCACGAACAGGATCAGGCGCCGTACGAAGGCCAGGCACGATGGCCGCCGCGGCGGCGAGATCGAGGTGGGAGGTCATGTCGAGCTCGAACCGGCCGTAGGGCGTCTTCGGTCAGGTGCAATTGGCCACGCAAGACAATCTGGTCGCCCTCATCGCTCAGCTTGGGCGCGCCCGAGGAAGCCGGCCGGGCACGCGGCATGGAGTATGAGGCCGTCAATACCCGATCTCAGGTGCTTGCCCGCGGGTCTGAGGGCCTCCGCGGCATGGGACCGAGGGCCTGCGGCAGGGCGGCTTCCTGTCATCTGCCCACGGCGGAGTGCTCGACTGACAGGTATCGGGGCGGGCTTCGGCAGCCGGAGGTCTTCTCGACAGCAGGAAGGCTGCTCGACGACACTGGGGCGTGTGGCGGACAGTACGGTGTGGGTCGCGGTCTTCACCGGCGGGATGGCGGTGCTGGCGAGCTGGGTGACCACCCAGGGCAACCCCCGGGCTGCAAGGGTCCAGGCGGAAGCCTCAGCGCAGGCCCAGCATCACAGCCGCATCCGGGAGGTACGCCGCACCGTACCTGGAACTCATCGAGCAGGCTCACGTCACAGGCGAGCTCTACTGGAGAGTCGGCGACGTCTACGCCCAGCTGGCCGACCCGCAGGAGGAGTTGGCGGGCATCCAGGAGCTCCGCACCGCCCTGCGTGACGCGTTCGATCCGCTCATGCGCTGTGTCCGGGTCGTCGTTCTGGAAGGACCCACGCCCATTGTTGAAGCGGCTGAAGCCGTCCAGAAAGCGGCCGCGGACTCCAATCGGGCTCTGGGGGACGTCTCGCGGGGTGAACCCGCGGCCCGTGAGCACTTCGATGAGGTGCACCAGTTGACCTGGAGTTGTACGGAGTCTCGGAGCGCGGTGTCCGTCGGCTCAGCGCTGCCGGGCCGGTCACCTTCTCCTTGCCGCAGGGACTGCTGGCGCATGCGTGGCTATGGCTGAAGCGCGGCACCTCTTGGTTCGATTACCGTTCCATCGACGCCGGGTCGGTGTGGACGGGGGACCTGGACCGGGCGGGCGTGGAGATCGAGGCCCCCATCCGCCGTGACCAGGGAGCCCAGGCGCACGGGGAACACGTCGCTACGCCGGGCGCCGGTCCACAGGCGCTGCAGGTGATCAAGCCCATCGGCTGTCGGGTCCTGGGCGAAAGCGACGGCGTTGAGCGCACCGGCTGAGGAGCCGACGACGAGGTCGGGGCGGATGCCGGCATCGGTCAGGGCCTGCAGCATCCCGACCTGGACCGCCGCAAGGCCTGCTCCGCCTTGGAGCACGAAGGCAACCGTCATCGGACCGCACCCTGCCCGTCCGCGTCGGACCAGAGCCGAACGCATGCCGATCGTGTGGAAACAGCGGCGTTGGGAGTGTTGGGTTGTCCCGCTCCTGACACGCTGGTCGCGGCCCCGGCTTGGGTGGGTGACTGCGGCGGGTGGTGCGGCGGCGAGGTCGCTGGCGGTGTCGTGGGCAAAGGCAGGTCCTCTCGGTCCTCGGGCGTGCGGTTCGTCAGGGGGCGGCGCGGCAGGGGTAAGTGGGCAGGTGATCGCGCGACCAGCCGATGGGAGCGGTGGGTGGCGACGGCTGCGAGGCGTGGCGGGCCACGGCCGGTGCAGCGGTGCGTGAAGGACGAGATCGACCGGATCACAAGGGAGGCGGGGAGTGGGGAACGTTAGGTGGAGGCGGGGCCGGTGCCGACCTGCGCGGACCGTGTCTCGTGGGTCAGTGCAGGCGGAGCGAGGAGCCGTGAGGTGTCGGCGCGGCGGGCGTGGTGGTGGTGAGCGACACGGTGGTGACCGGTCGGCTCGGTGTGGGGCAGCCTTCGCCGTTGGGTCAGATGCCGTTGTTCCAGTACCGGTGGGCGGCGACCCGGACCAGCGCGATCGGGACGCAATGCCGCTGATATTGGTATCCAGGCGCCGGAGGATCCGCAGTACGGCCTCCCGCTCGTGCGCTGCGACGCCGTCGAGCAGTCGCTCCTGGTAGGTCTGGTGGACCCGCGCGGTTCGGCGGCGGCTTGCTCACCGGCGGGTGTCAGGCGGGCCAGGGTGTAGCGATTGTCCCCGGGGTCGATGCGCCGGGTGATCAGCCCCTCAGCCTCGAACTCCTTGATGAGGCGCGTCACGCTTGCCCCGTCGAGCGACAAGAGGTGCCGCAGATCGCTGTGGCTGGTCTCGCCGGCCCTCCACAGACGCATCAGCACCTGGAGCCGAGGCCTGCTGATCCCCACATGCAGCGCGAACGCCTGCCGCAGATTTCCGAACGTTGTGGCCAGCAAGGAAGAACCCGTCCTCAGGAGTCTCTCGCGGCTGTCTCCCGCCATCTACGCCCGCCTTCATAGCTTGATTCAATCAACTCTTGTGTTCGTCAAGAGATGCTGCAAAGGGATCCGGATGTCCCGGCGAGAACGCACCGATCAAGCCCGTCCGGCGTTTGAGGACGGAACCGATGAGCCCGGCGCCGGACAACAAAGCAGCGCCGGGCGCGCCCGCAATGCGCCGTCCGGACGAAGATGCGCAAGCCGCGCCCGCCACGCCCGGCCCAGCCACCTTCGGCGGCCTATATTTCGCATGAAGTCGGATGAAATACCACCAGACCCATGACGCAGGGAAGCGGGGGGCCGACGCCGTGCACGAACTGTCCATCGCGATCGCGATCATCGAGCGCGCCGAAGAAGTGGCGCGCGAGCACGGCGCGTCGGCCGTCGAATCCGTACGCCTGCGCGTCGGCGAACTGGCCGGAGTCGTGCCGGACGCGCTGTCCTTCTCCTTCGAGGTGGCCCGCGAAGGCACCCTGCTGTGTGAAGCGCGCATGGAGGTCTCGCTGGTACCGGCGAGGGCAGAGTGCGCACCCTGCGGCATGGAGTTCGCCGTGGGATCACCGCCACAGCTGTGGTGCCCCGACTGTGACCGGCCCATTACGGCGCTGCTGTCCGGACGGGAACTGGAACTGGCCGGAGTGGAACTGACTTCCCCCGACGAGGCGGCCGCGCCGCATGACGGACCCCCAGAAAAGGAGCTGACCGGATGATGTGCCGCGTCGTCGACGTACGGCAGGCCGTGCTGGCCAAGAACGACAGCCTGGCGGCCACGCTGCGCGAAGAGCTGGCCGCGCGGGGCACCCGTGTCGTGAACCTCCTGTCCAGCCCGGGAAGCGGGAAGACCGCGCTGCTGGAACGCACCCTGGCCGAGGCCATGTCACGCGGCCTCCCCGTGGCGGCCCTCACCGCCGACCTCGCCACCGAGAACGACGCCCTGCGGCTGGCCCGCTCCGGGGCGCCGGTCAAGCAGGTGCTGACCGGCGGGCTGTGCCATCTGGAGGCCGATCAGATGCGGGTCCACCTGGAGGATTGGCTGCCCAGCGGCACCCGGGCGCTGTTCGTCGAGAACGTCGGGAACCTCGTCTGCCCGGCCTCGTACGATCTGGGCGAGACCCTGCGGGTGACGCTCATGTCGGTGACGGAGGGCGAGGACAAGCCGCTGAAGTACCCGACGGCGTTCGGCCTGGCGAATCTGGTGGTCCTCACCAAGATGGATCTCACCGAAGCGGCCGGTTTCGACGAGGACGAGTTCACCGCGAACGTCGAACGCGTCAACCCGGGTGTCCCCGTCCTGCGCACCTGCGCGCCCACCGGGCGCGGCGTCGCGGCGGTCGTGGACCACGTCCTGGCCATGTGCGACGGAGCGCCGCCGCATCAGCCGCTGCTCGCCGGACAGCATCTGCGCGATCACGCGCATGAGCACGGACCGGCGCACACGCACGTGCATCAGCAGGACCACCTCACGGTCCGGTAGGCGTGCCAACCACAGCAAACCCCGCAGCTGGGGCGGCGGCACCCTGTCCCCCCCCCGGAGGGGGACGTTGCGCGGCGCCGGATCACGGTCGCCGGAGTGGTCCAGGGCGTGGGCTTCCGGCCATTTGTGCATGCCCTGGCCGGCGAGCTGTGTCTGTCGGGGCATGTGACCAACTGCGCCGGAGGCGTCGTCGCGGAGATCGAGGGCGCCCGGGACAGTGTGGAGGCCTTCTGCGCCCGCGTGGCCACGCACGCTCCTCCGCCGGCGGCGGTCGCCTCGGTGACGTACGAGGAGGTGCCCGCCCTCGGTACGGCCGGCTTCGCGATCCGGCCCTCCGAGAACGGCGGCGGACCCGGCGGACGCACCCTGCTGCCCCCGGACACCGCCATGTGCGCCGCGTGTTCGGCCGAACTGGCCGATCCGGCGGACCGCCGCTACCGGCACCCGTTCATCACCTGCTCGCACTGCGGGCCCCGCTTCACCATCGTCACGGCTCTGCCGTACGACCGGGCGACCACCACCATGGCGGGCTTTCCGCTGTGCGCCGCCTGCGCCCGGGAGTACGCCGACCCAGCCGACCGGCGCTTCCACGCGCAGCCCCTGGCCTGCCACGACTGCGGCCCCACCCTGTACCTGTCCGGCCCCCCGAAACCAACCGGCACGGCAGACGCGACCGACACGGCAGCCACGGCAGGCACGGCAGGCACAACCGGCACGACCAGCACGGCAGACGCGACCGCCACGTCCGACGCGACCGACGCGACCGACGCGACCGACGCGACCAGCACGACCAGCACAACCGCCACGATCGGCGCAACCGGCACGATCGGCGCGACCGGCACGACCGGCGCCGCAGCGATCGCCGAAGCGCGCCGCCTGCTGACAGCGGGCGCGATCCTGGCGGTCAAGGGCATCGGCGGCTACCACCTGGCGTGCGACGCGGCCAATGCCCGAGCCGTCGCCGCCCTCCGGGAACGCAAGCAGCGCGGCCGCAGGCCCTTCGCGGTGATGGCGGCCGACCTCGGCACGGCGGAACAGCTGGCCCCCGTGAGCCCGGCGGAGGCGGAGCTGCTCACCGGCCCGTGCCGCCCCATCGTGCTCCTGCGCCGCGCGGCACAGCCGAAAACAGCACAGCCGAAAACTGCGCAACCCAAAACAGCACAGCCGCAAGCGCACCCGCCGCCCGCCCTGCTCGCGGACGGTGTCTGCCCCGGCAGCCCGGACATCGGCGTCATGCTGCCGTACGCACCCCTGCATCAGCTGCTGTTCGGGCTCCCCGGGGATCCCCCCGGCCCCCGCGTCCTCGTCATGACCAGCGCCAATGTGTCCGGGGAACCCATCCTCACCGACGACGAACGGGCGCACGCCGTCCTGCCCGGCCTGGCCGACGCCTGGCTCTGGCACGACCGCCCGATCCAGGTGCCGTGCGACGACTCCGTCGTACGGGTACGGGCCGACGGCACCAGCGTGCCGCTGCGCCGGTCACGCGGCTACGCGCCGCTGCCGCTGCCGCTGCCGCTGAGCCTTCCGGTCACCGCGCCCCCGTCCCTGGCGGTCGGCGGGGACCTCAAGAACACCATCTGCGTCGCCGAAGGGCGTACCGCATGGCTGTCCGCGCACATCGGTGACATGGACAGCGTGGCGACGCTGGAAGCCGCCGGAACAGCGGCGCGGCATCTCGCGTCCCTCACCTCGGTGCGCCCCGGCGTGCTGGCCGCCGACCGGCATCCGGCGTACCGGTCGACACGGTGGGCGCACCGGCACGCCGAGGGGCGGCCGGTGCACATGGTGCAGCACCACCACGCCCATATCGCGTCCGCGATGGCGGACAACGGCCTGGACGGCACCGAACCCGTCATCGGCCTCGCCTTCGACGGCACCGGCTACGGGGACGACGGCGCGGTGTGGGGCGGCGAGGTGCTGCTCGCCGACTACAGCGGCTATCGTCGGCTGGCCCATCTGGCCTACGTCCCGCTGCCCGGCGGCGATGCCGCCGTCCGCAACCCGTACCGCATGGCGCTGTCGCATCTGCGGGCCGCCGGCATCGACCGGGACCCGGGCCTGCCGCCCGTCGCCACCTGCCCGGACGGCGAACGGCGCCTGGTGGAGCGGCAGCTCGAACGCGGACTGGCCTGCGTGCCCACTTCCAGCATGGGGCGGCTCTTCGACGCGGTCTCGTCGCTGGCCGGAATCTGTCACCGGATCAGCTACGAGGCCCAGGCGGCGATCGAGCTGGAAGCCGCCGCCGCCCCCGCCATGACTGGCTGCGGACCGGCCTACGCCTTCCGTCTCACGCCCGCGCCCCAGGGCTCCAGCTGCGAGCTGCTCGACCCCGCCCCTGTCCTGGAGGCCGTCGTCGCCGACCTCAGGGCCGCTGCGCCCACGGCGGTGATCGCGGCGCGCTTCCACCACGCGGTCGCCGACGCCGCGCTCGCGGTGTGCCGCAGCGCCGCCCGGAGGACCGGGATCGGCTCGGTGGCGCTGTCGGGCGGGGTGTTCGGGAACGTCCTGCTCGAAGAGGCCTGCACCCAGCGGCTGCTGGCGGCCAGCTTCACCGTACTGCGCCACCGGAACGTCCCGTGCGGCGACGGAGGCCTGGCCCTCGGGCAGATCGTCGTAGCGGCGCATCGCGCACCGACCAGCACACCAACCAGTGAAGGAATGGAGTCCCCATGTGCCTGGCCGTGCCCGGCAAGGTGATCGGTATCGAAGAACGGAACGGGATCCGCATGGCGCGAGTCGACTTCGGCGGGGCGGTGAAGGACGTGTGCCTGTCCTATCTGCCGGAGATCGAGGTGGGCGACTACGCCATCGTCCACGTCGGATTCGCCCTGCAACGGCTGGACGAGGCGTCCGCGCTGGCCACCCTCGAACTCTTCGCCCAGATCGGCGCGCTGGAGGAGGAGTTCGGTGACGCATGGGGACGGGCGGCGGCGGAAGCCGGGGCTCCCGTTCCGCCGGAAAGGATTAAAGATCTGCCATGAAGTACATCGACGAGTTCAACGACCCGGATCTCGCCCGGCGCCTGCTGGACGACATCCACGCCACCACCACCCGCCCCTGGGCCATGATGGAAGTCTGCGGCGGCCAGACCCACTCGATCATCCGGCACGGCATCGACCAGCTCCTGCCGGACAGCATCGAGCTCATCCACGGCCCCGGCTGTCCGGTGTGCGTCACTCCGCTGGAGATGATCGACAAGGCGCTGGCCATCGCCTCACTGCCCGACGTCATCTTCTGCTCCTTCGGCGACATGCTCCGCGTGCCCGGCACCGACCGGGACCTGTTCCGGGTCAAGAGCGCCGGCGGGGACGTACGGGTGGTGTACTCGCCCCTGGACGCGCTGGAGATCGCACGCCAGAACCCCGGACGCGAGGTCGTCTTCTTCGGCATCGGCTTCGAGACCACCGCACCGGCGAACGCGATGGCCGTGCACCAGGCCCGGAGCCTTGGCATCGGCAATTTCAGCATGCTGGTGTCGCATGTACGGGTGCCTCCCGCGATCGAGGCGATCATGCAGTCGCCGGACTGCCGCGTGCAGGCGTTCCTGGCCGCCGGCCATGTCTGCAGCGTGATGGGCACCGGCGAATACCCGGAGCTCGCCGAGCGGTACAAGGTGCCCGTCGTCGTCACCGGCTTCGAGCCGCTGGACATCCTCGAAGGGGTCCGGCGCGCCGTCCACCAGCTCGAACGCGGCGAGCACCGGGTCGACAACGCCTACCCGCGCGCGGTCCAGGAGCAGGGAAACCCGGCGGCGATCAGCATGCTCGCCGAGGTCTTCGAGGTCACCGACCGTGCCTGGCGGGGTATCGGCACGATTCCCGGGAGCGGCTGGCGGCTGTCCCCCGCCTTCCGTGCCTACGACGCCGAGCACCGCTTCCGGGTCACCGGCGTGCGCACACAGGAATCCGGCGACTGCCGCAGCGGCGATGTCCTCCAAGGGCTCATCAAGCCCAACGAATGCGCCGCCTTCGGCACCATCTGCACCCCGCGCAACCCGCTCGGCGCCACCATGGTCTCCAGCGAAGGTGCCTGCGCCGCCTACTACCTCTACCGCCGCCTGGACACCGCACCGCCGGCACCGCCCAAGGAGGCGACCCCTGTTGGCTGATCCCACCACCTTCGCGACCACGCCCGGCCCGGTGACCGTCCCCGGCCCGGTGACCGCACCGGACCTGTCCGGCTGGTCCTGCCCGCTCCCCCTGCGCGACCAGCCCGTCGTCGTCATGGGCCACGGCGGCGGCGGCGCTCTCTCCGCCGAGCTGGTCGAGCACCTCTTCGCTCCCGCCTACGGCAACGACCTCCTCGCCGGCCTCGCCGACTCCACGGCTCTCACCCTCGCCGGTACGCGCCTGGCCTTCTCCACCGACTCCTACGTCGTCCGCCCGCTGTTCTTCCCCGGCGGCAGCATCGGCGACCTGGCGGTCAACGGCACCGTCAACGACCTGGCGATGAGTGGTGCCCGTGCCGCCTACCTCTCCTGCGCCTTCATCCTGGAGGAGGGCACAGATCTCTCCGTCGTGGGCCGGATCGCGCAGGCGGTAGGGGCCGCGGCAGTGGCCGCCGGAGTGTCCATCGCCACCGGCGACACCAAGGTGGTCGACGCCGGTCACGGCGACGGTGTCTTCATCAACACCTCCGGCATCGGCCTGATCCCCCACGGCGTCGACATCCGCCCCCAGCGGGCCACCCCGGGCGACCTCGTCATCGTCAGCGGCCCCATCGGCATGCACGGCGTAGCCATCATGAGCGTCCGCGAAGGCCTGGAATTCGGCGTCGAGGTGACCAGCGACACCGCTCCGCTGGGCGGCCTCGTCGACGCCATGCTCGATGTCACGCCCGACCTGCACACCCTCCGCGACCCCACCCGGGGCGGCGTCGCCACCGCCCTCAACGAGATCGCCGCCGCTTCCGGCACCGGCGTCCTCCTGCACGAGCACGCCGTTCCCGTTCCCGAACCCGTCGCCGGCGCCTGCGGCTTCCTCGGCCTCGATCCCCTCTACGTCGCCAACGAGGGCAGACTCCTCGCCTTCGTACCCCGCTCCCACGCCGACGCCGTCCTCGCCGCCATGCGCGCCCACCCCCTCGGTGCCCAGGCGGCGGTCATCGGCGAGTGCGTCACCGAACACCCCGGCATGGTCGTCGCCAGGACCCGGTTCGGCGGCACCCGGGTCGTGGATCTGCCCCTCGGCGAGCAGCTGCCCCGCATTTGCTGATGCGGGGATTTCGCTGAAATGATTAACAGCCGGCCGGATATCTGTTTCCCCGGATTTCCACGACTTTCCACGACGGCCGGCGCAATCCTCTTCTCGAGGATTGCGCCGGCCGTCGGAAGCGCGCTCCGCCGCAGCCTCAGCTGGGGCTGATCCGGCCTCGCCAGGCGCCCGTCTCACCGCCGCGCTCCTCGATGTAGTTCTTGAAGCGGCGCAGGTCGCCCTTGACCCGCCGGTCGACAATGTTGAGGGCGTCCGCAGCCTTCTCCGCCATACCTTCGGGCTCGAACTCGACCGCGAGGTTGACGCGGGTGTGCGCCTCGTCGAGGGGCTGGAAGGTGACGACGCCACGCTGGCTGGTCTCGCCGTCGGTGGTGCGCCAGACGATGCGGTCATCGGGGAACTGGTCGATGATCTCGGTGTCGAACTCGCGCTTGACGCCCGCGATACGCGTCTTCCAGTGGCTGCGCTTGTCGTCGACCTGGGTGATCTCTTCGACGCCTTCCATGAACGTCGGGAATTCCTCGAACTGAGTCCACTGGTTGTAGGCCGTGGTGACCGGGACGTCGACGTTGATGGATTCCCGCACGGTGCTCATCGTGGTCTCTCCTCTGCTGTGTCCGTCGGCATGTTCCGACCTCTCGTCCGTCTTCCCTGTTTGCCGCTTGCCTAACGTGCAATGAAATCGGCCCCAGCGGGCAGAAGCGGGATTTCGGCGGGCCGGTTCCGCCACATCTCGTTACCGTGTTCAGGAGGGGGAACCGCCCGACAGGCGACCGACCGACCGGCAGGCCCGCCGAGAGGAAGTGACGCTGTGGATCCGGACATCCCCGCGACAGCGGTGGCCCTGCGTATCAACGGAGTGCCAGGCACCCTGCTGCTCGACAACCGCACGACCCTGCTGGACGCCCTGCGTGAGCGCCTTGGCCTGACCGGCCCCAAGAAGGGCTGCGATCACGGCCAGTGCGGCGCCTGCACGGTCCTGGTCGACGGCCGCCGGATGAACGCCTGCCTGCTGCTGGCCGTCACCCTGGGCGGCGCGGAGGTCACCACCGTCGAGGGCCTGGCCGACGGGGACGAGCTGCATCCGCTCCAGCAGGCGTTCATCGACCACGACGCCTTCCAGTGCGGCTTCTGCACCTCGGGCCAGCTCTGCTCGGCCATCGGCGCACTGGCCGAGGCCGCCGACGGCTGGCCCAGCCACGCCACCCCGCCCGGCGAGGCCCCGTCGCTGTCCGACGCCGAGGTACGGGAGCGGATGAGCGGTAATCTGTGCCGCTGCGCGGCGTACCCCAACATCGTGGGGGCAGTGCGGGAGGTGGCGGGATGAAGCCCTTCCGGTACGAGCGGGTCACCGACCCGCAAGCCGCCGTCGCCGCCGTGTCCGCGTCCCCGCAGGCCCGCTATCTCGCCGGGGGCACCAATCTGGTCGACCTGATGAAGCTGGGGGTCGAGACCCCCGACGTCCTGGTCGACATCTCCGGGGTGTCCTTCGGCGGGATCGAGGAGACCGGTCGTGGCGGCCTGCGCATCGGCGCCTTCGTGAGCAACAGCGACCTCGCCGCCCACCCCCTGGTCCGCGAGCGCTACCCGGCACTGTCGCAAGCGGTGCTCGCCGGGGCCTCCGGACAGCTCCGCAATGCCGCCACGGTGGGCGGCAATCTGTTGCAGCGCACCCGGTGCCTGTACTTCCAGGACACCAGCAAGCCGTGCAACAAACGCCGGCCCGGGTCCGGCTGCCCCGCCATCGAGGGGATCCACCGCGACCTCGCGGTCCTCGGCACCTCCCGGCACTGCGTCGCCACCCAACCGGGCGACATGGTGGTCGCGTTGGCCGCCTTCGACGCCGAGGTGCACCTGCTGGGCCCGGCCGGAGAACGTAAGGTCCCGCTCACCGGATTCCACCGGCTGCCGGGCAACGAGCCGCAGCGCGACACGGTCCTGAAGCACGGCGAGCTCATCACCGCGGTCGAGCTGCCCGCCCTGCCCATCGCCGCCCGTTCCGTCTACCGCAAGGTCCGCGACCGCAGCTCGTACGCCTTCGCGCTGACCTCGGCCGCCGTCGCGATCGAGGTCCGCGGCGGTGTCGTACGGGACGTACGGATCGCCTACGGCTCGCTGGCCGCCAAGCCGTGGCGGGCCCGCGCCGCCGAGGAGTTCCTGCTCGGCGCCCCCGCGACGGAGGAGAACTTCGCGCTGGCGGCCGACACGGAGCTCGCCGCCGCCCGGCCGCTGCGCGACAACGGCTACAAGGTCACACTGGCGCGGAATCTGACCGTACGACTGCTGACCGATCTCACTGGCCCCGTCGGCTCCGTCGCCCACGCCCAAGGAGCGCCGCGATGACCACCACCTCCCGCCCCGCCCTCGGCGCCCCGGCAGCCCGCATCGAAAGCCGCGAGAAGGTCACCGGCGCCGCCCGCTACGCCGCCGACCACACCCCGCCGGGGACGCGCTACGCCTGGCCCGTCCCGGCCACCGTCGCCAAGGGGGAGATCACCGCGGTCCGCACCGCCGCCGCCCTCTCGCTCCCCGGCGCGCTGGCCGTCCTCACCCACGCCGACGCGCCCCGCCTCTCCCCCGACGCGGAACCCGACCTCGCCGTCCTGCAGTCGCCGCAGGTCTCCTACCGCGGCCAGATCGTGGCGCTGGCCATAGCGGACACCCTGGAGACGGCCCGCGCGATGGCGGCCGCGGTGGAGATGGAGTACGCCCGGCAGCCGCACGACGTCACGCTGACCGAAGACCACCCGGGCCTCCACACACCGGAGCAGATCGGAGTCGGCGATCCACCCGACCGGGTACGCGGGGACGCCGAAGCCGCCTGGGCCGCCGCACCCGTCCGGATCGAGGCCACGTACCGTATCCCGCCGCTGCACAACCACCCGATGGAACCGCATGCCTCCGTCGCCGTCTGGGAAGGCGACCGGCTCACCGTGCACGACTCCAACCAGGGCTCCACCCGCGTCCAGCAGACCCTCGCCGGGCTCTTCGGCATCCCGCCCGAGCAGATCACCGTCATCTCCGAGCACATCGGCGGCGGCTTCGGGTCGAAGGGCACCCCCCGCCAGCACGTGGTCCTCGCCGCGATGGCCGCCCGGCACACCGGCCGTACGGTCAAGCTCGTACTGCCCCGTCAGTGCCTCCCCGCGATCACCGGCCACCGGGCGCCCACCATCCAGCGGGTCCGGCTCGGCGCGGACCGGGACGGCCGGCTCACCTCGGTCTGCCACGAGGTGGTCACCCACAGCTCGACCGTGTCCGAATTCGTCGAGGCGGCGGCGATCTCCACCCGCGTCCTGTACGCGCACCCCGCGAGCCGCACCACCCACCGCGTCACGCTCCTCGACGTCCCCGTCAACTCCTGGATGCGCGCGCCGGGCGAGTGCCCCGGGATGTTCGCCCTGGAATCCGCGATGGACGAACTCGCGCTCGCCGCCGGCCTGGACCCCGTCGAACTGCGGCTGCGCAACGACACCGCCACCGACCCCGACTCCGGACTCCCCTTCAGCAGCCGGCACCTCGCCGAATGCCTCCGCGAAGGCGCCCTCCGCTTCGGCTGGCACGACCGCGACCCGCGACCCGCGGTACGCCGCCAGGGCCCGCTCCTGACCGGCACCGGCGTCGCCGCCGCCACCTACCCCGCCAGAGCCGTCCCCTCCACGGCCGAGGCCCGCGTCGAGCCCGACGGCAGCACCTACACCGTACGGATCAACGCCAGCGACATCGGCACCGGCGCCCGTACCGTGCTCGCCCAGGCCGCCGCCGACACTCTCGGCGTAGCCATGGACTGCGTACGCATCCAGATCGGCCGCAGCGACCTCCCCGCCGCCCCGCTCGCCGGCGGTTCCCACGGCACCGCCTCCTGGTCCTGGGCCGTGGTCAAGGCCTGCCGGGCGCTGCTCGACGCCATCCCCCGGGGCGGGACCTCCGCGACCGCGGACACGACCGACGACATCAACGCCGCCGAGGGCAAGTACGCCCAGCAGGCCTTCGGCGCGCAGTTCGCCGAGGTCCAGGTCGATACCGAAACCGGCGAGGCCCGTGTCAGGCGTCTGCTCGGGGTCTTCGCCGTCGGCCGGGTCCTCAATCCCCGTACCGCCCGCTCCCAACTCGTCGGCGCCATGGCCATGGGCCTGTCCATGGCCCTCCTCGAAGACAGCCACCTCGATCCCGCCTTCGGCGACTTCGCCGAGCGCGATCTCGCCTCCTACCACTTCGCCGCCTGCGCCGACGTCCGCGGCATCGAGGCCCACTGGATCGACGAGGACGACCCCCACCTGGGGCCGCTCGGCGTCAAGGGCCTCGGCGAGATCGGCATCGTCGGCACCGCCGCCGCCATCGCCAACGCCGTCCACCACGCCACCGGCGTCCGCGTCCGCGACCTGCCTCTGCGTCCGGACACGCTGCTGCGTGCCATTCGGTGATCGTGGCGGCCACGCGATGGCGGGCGCCGGGCGCCGGGGCCGATGCTCTGAAGGTCTGTCACTCGGTGCGGACGACACTCGTCGACGAACCGGGGCTCGAGCCGTGCCCTGCCCTACCCTGCCCTGCCCTACATGACCTCCATCGGGCTATCCTGCTGGCCGACGACCAAGTTCTGGAAGCCTGCCCCGCCGCGTGATCCGTCTCGCCCGGGCCGGCGAACGCGTGAGGTCGGGCCGGCTCGGTTTCGGACGGGACCGCTCCCGCCAGGGGGTGCTCCCGCATCACCGGACGGCAGGCTCGGAAGGGGAGAAATGGCTCTCGGCACGAGCGCCGGCTCACTGCTGGCGATCAGCGATCTGCACGTCGCGTATCCCGACAACAGGGCCCTGGTGGAGAAGATGCGCCCGCTGTCGGACTCGGACTGGCTGCTGGTGGCCGGAGACGTGGGCGAGAAGGCCGAAGACGTGGAATGGGCGCTGGGCACCCTGAGCCGCCGCTTCGAGAAGGTCGTCTGGGTGCCCGGAAACCATGAGCTGTGGACCCCGAAGGACGACCCGGTGCAGCTCCGCGGCGCGCATCGCTACCAGCATCTGGTCGAACTGTGCCGCGGGCTGGGCGTGGTGACACCGGAAGACCCCTACCCGGTCTGGCGGGGGGCCGGCGGCCCGGTCACCATCGTCCCGCTCTTCCTGCTGTACGACTACACCTTCCTCCCGGCCGGCACGCGGACCAAGACGGCGGGCCTGGCCCAGGCGTACGAGACCGGCGTGGTCTGCACCGACGAGATGCTGCTGCACCCGGACCCGTACCCCACCCGCGACGACTGGTGCCGGGCCAGGCTGGAGCTCACCGAACAACGGCTGGCCGCCCTGGACACCAGCCTGCCCACCGTGCTGGTCAACCACTTCCCCCTGGTCCGGGAGCCCACCCGGGTGCTGCGCTATCCCGAGTTCGCGATGTGGTGCGGCACCGAGCGGACCGCTGACTGGCACCTCAAATACGCCGCCGCCGTGGTCGTCTACGGCCACCTCCACATCCCCCGGACCATGTCGCTCGACGGGGTGCCGTTCGTGGAGGTCTCACTCGGCTATCCGCGTGAGTGGCGCAAGTACGGTGGTCCGCGAGGGCTGCGCCGCGTACTCCCGGGCGAGGACGGATGATCGAGAAAATTCTTCCGGCACAGGTCACCTCGGTCCAGTCGTTCGACGACCCGCCGGACGCCGGGCTCTTCCCCGCCGAGGAAGCGATAATCCACCGGGCTGTCGACAAGCGACGACGGGAGTTCGCGACCGTACGCTGGTGTGCCCGCCGGGCACTGGCCGAACTCGGGGTGCCGCCCGCGCCGATCCTTCCCGGCGAAGGCGGCGCCCCCCAGTGGCCGGCCCACATTGTCGGCAGCATGACCCACTGCGACGGTTACCGCGCCGCTGCCGTGGCGAACCGCGCCGCGCTACGGGGCATCGGCATCGACGCCGAACCCAACCAGCCGCTGCCGGACGGTGTGCACCGCTCCATCGCCCTGGACACCGAGCTGAGCCGCGACGCCGAACTGCGCCGCACCTCTCCCGGAGTCTGCTGGGACCGGCTGCTGTTCAGCGCGAAGGAGAGCGTCTACAAGACGTGGTTCCCGCTCACCCACCGCTGGCTCGGCTTCGAGGAGGCGGACATCACGCTGCGGACGGACGGCACCTTCACCGCTCGCCTGCTGACCAGCGCGCCAGGCATTCCGCCCGGATTCACCGGCCAATGGCTGGCCACCGACGGGGTGCTGATGACGGCCATCACGCTGGCCCACACCTGACGGGACAGTCCGTACACCGGGCAACTGCCGTACTTCGGCGCTACGATCCGCCGGGCCCAGGCCCGCATCGGCAAGGCACGCCCGGTCCCGGCCGGTGCGGGCGGCCGGCGCGCCGCGCGCTTGCGCACGGCCCGGCCCGGCCCCGAACGGTCTTGGACGCACTGGTCATCCCCCGAGGCCGGAAGCCGCTGATCGACGCCTTCGCGTCCTGGGCGGCGACGCACATCCCGCATGCGGTCAGTTCCAGTCGAAGAGGTACCTGTAGTGGGTAGTGGACTGTCGGGATAACCAGCGTGTGCCCCGGTGCAAGGGCATTCAGGGGAGCGAAGGCTGAGGCCGTCGATCCGCGGGCCACCCAGCGAGCGGGGTCCTCGCGAACAGGGGAGCGACACCGTCAGGCAGCTGTGGCTGTGGTGCCGCGGATGACCAGGTGCGGGGCGATGACGATCTCCCCCTCGGGTGCCGGTTCGCCCTCCAGCCGGGCGATGGCCCGGCCCACTGCCAACTCGGCGAGGCGCGGGATGTTCTGGCCGACTGTGGTGAGGTCGATGTGGGCGAGGCGGGCCAGGCGGCTGTCGTCGAAGCCGACGACGGAGATCTCGGCGGGGACGTGGACTCCGGAGCGGAGGAAGGTGTCGAGGGCGCCGGTGGCACAGCGGTCGTTGAAGGCGAGTACGGCGGTGGAGCGGGGGCGGGCGCCGAGCAGGGTGCGGGCGGCTGCGGCGCCGTCGTCCTCGGTCAGTCCGCCGGGCAGGACGCGGATGTGGCCGGCCAGGCCGTGACGGGTCATGGCGATGCGGTAGCCACGACGGCGGTCGGCGGCACCCGGGGCCTTGCCGCCGTCGATGTGGGCGATGTCACGGTGGCCGAGGGCGACGAGGTGGTCGACGGCCTGGCGGGCGCCTTCGTCGTCGGCGGTGCGCACGACGTCCACCCGGCCGGAGGACGGTCGCAGCCGCCGGGCGATCGAAACGACCGGCAGCTGGCCGGCCAACTCCGCCAGTCGCGCGGCGGGGGCCTGCGGGCCGAGCAGGATCAGGGCCTCGCAGCGGTCGGCGAGCAGGGTTTCCACGGCGCGCTGTTCGCTGCGGCTGGGGGCGACGGCGCTCAGGGCGATCTGGTAGCCGACAGGTTCGGCCGCCGCATAGAGGCCCTCCACCAGGTCGGTGTGGAACGGATGCTGGAGGCCGAACTGTACGCCGAGCAGGCGCGAGTGGCGGCTGCGCAGCAGGCGGGCCCGGGCGTCGGGCCGGTAGCCGATCTCCCGTGCGGTCTCCAGGACCCGTTCGCGGGTGGTGGCGCCCGCGCCCTTGGCGCCGCGCATCACGATGGAGACCAGCGCCGTGGACACGCCCGCCCGCGCCGCGACGTCGGCGAGCGTGGGCCGCTTTCCGTCCGGGCCCGCAGGGGTCGGTGGCACCGGTGGCCTTTCTGCTCGGGGCTCCTTCTGGTGGGGGCTCCTTCTGGTCGGAAAGCGTAGACCAAACGCGCAGCGGCTGCTCCAGGGCACTGCAACGTTCTAGTCACTGGGGCCCGGACTCTTGACAGACCAGTGAGGGCATGGCGTACTACTGACTCGGTTGACTAGAACGTTCTAGTCGGAGAGAGCGAGTGTGGCGATGTACACGTTGGCGGTCTGCGCCGAGATGGTCTTCCTGGACCAGCCGATCCAGGAACGGGCGCGGCGTATCCACGAGGCGGGCTTCCAGGTGGAGATCTGGGACTGGACCCGGCACGACCTGGCCGCGCTGGAGCACACCGGGGCGGTGTTCTCCTCGATGACCGGTTACATCCGGGGCAGCCTGACGGACAAGGAGGGGGCGGCGGAGCTGCTGCGCACCGCCGAGGAGTCGGTCAAGGCGGCCGAGCGGCTGGGCTGCCCCCGGCTGAACCTGCACGGCACCGGCTTGGACGACAAGGGCCTGCCGTGGGTACCGGTGGCCGGCGAGGCCACCGGTCCGATGTGGATCGCCGCCCATCGCACGCTCACCCGGATCGCTGAGCTGGGCGAGAGCGCCGGGGTCGTCTTCACCCTGGAGAACCTCAACACCGCCGTCGACCACCCCGGGGTGCCGTTCGCCAGGGCCGCCGACACCCTGGCCCTGGTCGCGGCCGTGGACCGGCCGGGCCTGCGGATGAATCTGGACCTGTACCACGCGCAGATCGGCGAGGGGAATCTCATCGAACTGGTCCGCCGGGCGCACGGCCTGGGCCTGATCGGTGAGATCCAGGTCGCGGACGTGCCCGGCCGCCACGAGCCGGGCACCGGGGAGATCAGCTACCCGTCAGTCGCCCGCACCCTCGCGGACCTCGGCTACGACGGAACGGTCGCGATGGAGGCATGGTCCTCCGGTGCCGACGACCTGGCGCTGGAGCGCTTCCGTTCCGCTTTCACCCCCTCTGATCACTCTGATCACTGATCAATCTGACCACCTCTGACCACGCACCGTCTGACCACGCACCGTCTGCCCCTGACAACGACGTACGGAGAACGCTCATGACCACCCTTCCCGCCGGGACCCCCGGCCAGCCTCTCGCCGTCGGTCTTGTCGGCGCCGGACGGATGGGCTCCTTCCACGCCGAAAGCCTCGCCCACCGCATCCCCGGGGCCCGGCTCGCCGCCGTCGCCGACCCGGCCCCGGGTGCCGCGCAGCGCCTCGCGGACCGGCTGGGCTGCCCCAACGCGCTGACGGACATCGGCGAACTGCTCGCCGACCCGCAGATCGACGCGGTGGTCATCGCCACCCCGGCCCGCACCCACGCCGATCTCGTCGAGGCGGCTGCGCGGGCGGGCAAGGCGGTCTACTGCGAGAAGCCCATGGCCGTCACCCTCGCCGACGCCGATCGCGCCATCACCGCCGCCCACCAGGCGGGCGTCGCGCTCCAGGTGGGCTTCAACCGGCGCTACGACGCCGGCTTCCGGGCCGCTCACGAGAAGGTCGCCTCCGGCGCCATCGGCACTCCGCAGCTGTTGCGCTCGCTCACCCGCGACCCGAAGCTGGCCGACCCGGCCCCCATCCGGCCGTGGACGATCTTCCTGGAGACCCTCATCCACGACTTCGACACCCTGCGCTACCTCAACCCCGGCGCCGAGCCGGTCGAGGTCTTCGCCATGGCGGACGCCCTGGTCCGCCCCGACTTCAAGGACCGCGGCCTGCTCGACACCGCCGTGGTGACCGTCCGCTTCGACAACGGCGCCATCGCCACCGCCGAGGCCAACTTCCAGGCCGTCTACGGCTACGACGTACGCGGTGAGGTCTTCGGCTCCGCCGGCATGCTCACCATGGGCGACGTACGCCGCACCCACCTGACCTCCTACGGCCCGGACGGCATCGCCGCCGAGTGCGTCACCTACGACCAGGACCTCTTCCACGACGCCTACGTCGCCGAACTCGCCGACTTCACCACCCGCGTCCGCACCGGAACCACCCCCGCCGTCACCGGCGAAGACGCCCGCGCCGCCCTGTCCATCGCCCTGGCCGCCGTCCAGTCGATCACCACCAACAGCCCGGTCCTGATCGACGAGCTCAAGGAGCAATGAGCCCGCCGGACACAGCCCGTCGGTGACAGGCGATCAACGGCGAGGCCCGGACAGCGGCATGGAGCGGGCGCCGGATCCGCATCAGGGCGCCGGGGCGATCTCGGCGATCAGAGCTTCGATCCGGGCTCTCTACGGAGCCGACCCCGACCGCATCCTGATCGTTCACCACGACCGAGCCCAGGCCATCAAGGTCTCCATGCCGCGCCCGGTCCGCCAAGGCGACCTCGCCGACTGCGACAGCTACGGCGGCCAGCAGTACGCCCCCTGGTGGACCTCGAAGTCCCGGCACCGACCACCTGACCACACCCGTTGCCCGGGCACCCGGTAGACGCCTCCCGCGTCACCTCATGCAGGCGCCAAGGCACGGGCCGCTTGCTCCGCACCGGATCGGGCTTGGATCGGCGCGCCAGCGATTGGCAACAGAAAGTCAGATAGTTTTCACGTTGGGTGATCTACGCTCCTCGGCGTGACGACCAAGAAACTCCCTGAGATCACCCTGACGTTCTGGATCATGAAGATCGCGGCCACCACCCTGGGCGAGACGGGTGGCGATCTGCTCGCCCAGACCATGAACGTCGGATACCTGGTCAGCTCACTGATCCTGATCGGGGCCTTCCTGGTCAGTCTGGTGATCCAGCTGCGGGCCCGGGCGTTCCACCCGGCGTTGTACTGGACGGTGATCCTCTCCACCAGCACAGCCGGCACCACCATCTCGGACTTCATGAACCGCACCGCCGGACTCGGCTACGCCAAGGGGGCGCTGGTTCTCATCACCGGGCTGAGCGCGGTGTTCGCGGTCTGGAAACTCAGCGGGCACTCCTTTGACGTCGTGCGGATCAGCACCTTCGGCGGCGAGCTGCTGTACTGGACGGCGATCCTGTTCTCGAACACGCTGGGCACCTCGCTGGGCGACTTCCTGGCCGACGACTCCGGGCTCGGCTACTCCGGCGGAGCGCTGCTGATCGGCGGAGTGCTGCTGCTGACGCTCGTCGCCAAGTACGCCACTGCGATCCCGAACACTCTGCTGTTCTGGCTGGCGTTCGTCCTCACCCGCCCGCTGGGGGCGACCGTAGGTGACTTCTTCAGCAAGCCGACCACCAAGGGCGGCCTGGGATACGGCACGATCGGCTCGTCCCTCGTGCTCGCGGCCGTGCTCGCCGCGCTGATCGCCCGCACGGTGTGGCAGCAGCGCGGCCGGGGCGCCGTACCGCACGGACAACAGCCGGAGCCGGAGCAGGACAACCGGTCGACGCGGTCGTCCGACCGCGTCAACCGATTCTGACCGCCGCGCGGCCTCCGGACAGGCCCTACGCCCGTGCCACTGTCCGTGGGACGTTGTAACCCTCCACCCGCAGGGCCGGCCGGCCCGAGGGCAGCGCCTCGGCGGGCCAGGAGAGCGTGACGGTCCGTGACTCACCGGGCAGCAGCCACAGGTAGTTGTCGCTGTACAGCGTCGGCAGCACCCGCTTGCCGCCTCTGTCGTCCAGGAGCGACAGTCGGACCATCGCCGCGACCGCCGAGCCGCGGTTGTGGACCGTGGCGGTCAGTGCGCGGCGGGCCCCCGAGCGGGTCACCTGGCCGATGTCGGCGGAGACCTTCACCGACTTGGCGTTGTTGAGCGCCTTCATGTCGGCCGCTTCGCGGTAGCGCCAGTAGGTGTTCTCCGACAGGACGTTCCCCCGGCCGTCCGCCATGCTCAGCCGAAGGAGGTGCAAGTCCGGCAGGTCCTTCGTCCAGCCGGCGGTGAAGGCCTGTGTGGTGGCGGACGAGGCGACGTCCACCGTGGCGCTCCGGGTGGCTGCGAGCTGCCGCCCGGCCAGGTCGAGGACCCGGGCCGTGACGGTGACCCCCGTGAGTGCCTGCGGGGTGTGGTTGACCGCGATGACCTGCCAGTTCACCGCGTCCGCCTGGACGTGGACGGGCTCGCACGCCTTGCGGGCCCCGTAGTAGGTGCCGTTGACGTCGAAGTCGTAGTCGTACGTCTGCCACACCGTGCTGTGCCACGCCGGATGGGACATCCACAGCATGAGGCCGCTGGCGTCCTTCCACAGGTTGGCGTTCCACGCCTCGAACATCGCGCGGGTGTTCTCGTAGTTCACCAACTGCGCCTTGCGGGCGAAGTCGTCCAGCCCGGTAGCGGTGTCCAGGCGGGTCTCGATGGCCGCCTGGTAGTTCTGCGGGGCCTGGTTCCCCCTGGTGCTCCAGTCGTGGTAGTACCAGGCTCCGGCGATCGGCCACTCCGGCTCGTCGCCGACGAGGCTGCGCATGCTCTCGGCCGTGGACACCACCGGCATGCCGATCTCGGTGTGGAAGCCGAAGCTTCCGCTGCCGTAGGTGGACGGGGAGTAGTAGCGCTCCGGCTCGATCCAGCCGTAGGGGCCGCCGCCGCTGATGAAGCCGCCCGCCGAGTTGCTCTGGTACAGCACCCCGGGTACCTGCGACTGCACCGCGTCCCGCATGCCGGTGTCGATCGCCGAGGGCGGGTTGCCCTCGTTGGCGCCGCACCAGACGACGACGCTCGGGTGGATGCGGTACCGCAGTACCGTGTCCTTGGCCAGGTCGTTGTAGGCCTGGTGGTCCGGCGGGTCCATGGCCCAGGCGTTGGGGAAGTCGTTCCACACCAGCAGGCCGTGCTCGTCGCAACTGGCGAAGAACTCCTCCCGGTTGCTGGATGCGACCCAGTTGCGGATCATGGTGAAGTTCATGTCGCGGTGCATCCGCACCGCCGCGTCCATCCGGGCGGCGGGCATCCTGCGCAGCAGCTCGTCCCAGCCCCAGTTGCCGCCGCGGCAGAAGACGCGGACGCCGTTCACACTGATCTTCAACGGGTCCGGCGTGTTGTCCACGGACTTCACGTCCGTCCACGTCGCGCCGTCCTCGGACGCCTGGATCACGTACGTCTTCGGGTACGCCGCCTCCCACACGACGACGACCCGGTCGAAGGACTGCGACGAGCCCAGGTCCACCTGGATCCACTGGTTGTCCAGATACTCCGACGACCAGCGGGAGTTGGGGTTGCCGTCGGTGGCGTTGACGGCCGGGTTCGACGAATCCTCGGTCGAGGCGGTGGCTGTCTTGCGCAGGGCCAGGTCGGTGCCCGGCTTGCTGCTGTCGATCACCGACAGGGTCCACAGTGAGTTGCCCCAACTGGTCGCCCGGGCGCCGCCGCTGATCCGTACGTAGCGGGCGGTCCGGGCGGTGAAGTCCTCGGTCTGCAGGCTGGCGTCGCCGCCGTTGAACGGCAGCGGCACCGCGGAGTTGTCCACGGACTTCGCGTCCGTCCAGGTCGAGCCGTCCCCCGACACCTGCACCACATACGTCTTGGCGTACGCCTGCTCCCAAGTCAGGTCGATCCGGTCGAAGGATACGGACGAGCCCAGGTCGACCTGGATCCACTGGTCGTCCTCGAAAGCCGAGGACCAACGGGTGTTCGGGTCGCCGTCGGTGGCGTTGGCGGCCTGGTTCGACGGATCGTCCACGGACGAGGCGGTGGCCGCCTTGTGCAGCGCCAGGTCGGTGCCCGGCGAGGCGCTGTCGAGGACCGACAGGCTCCACAGCGACGAACCCCAGTTCGTGGCGCGGGTCAGGCACCTGACCCGCACGTACTGGGCCTTCTGCGCTCCCAGGGACACCGACTGGGTGTACGCGTCGGTGCTCGCGCCGAAGGGCAGCGGCACCTCGTACTCGTAGCCGAACTGGCGGATACCGAAGCGGGTGGTGCGCCGGTCGCTCTCCCCGCCGTCGACAGCGGCGACCAGGGTCAGCTCGTGCAGGTCGGGATTGCCGTAGCCGTTGGGCCACCACAGTTTCGGGTTCCGCAGCCGCAGCTGCCCAAAGGCGGCGGGGGCGAAGGTGACATCGACCGTCTCGCCGGCCGCCACCGTGACGGACTGGGAGACCCGCACGTCGTCGAACGAGGCGGAGACGGTCACTTGTCTGCTGGAGGAGTCGGCGTTGCGCACCGGGACCACGATCGTCAGTTCGGCGCTGCCTGTGTCGGGCAGGTCGGGGAGCTTGGTGTCCACCCGGGGGTCGCCGATGACCGCATGGCCGGTCGAGCGCAGTCGCACATGGTTCCAGATGCCGGAGACGCGGTCGCGCACGGCCGGCATCCAGTCCCAGCCGGAGGAGGCCAGGTAGGTCGGTGAGTTGCGGTTCATCATGGGGGCGCCGGCGTCCACCCAGGACAGGCCGGCCGGCCCCTTGTCACCGGGGCTGCCGGGGAAGGGCATCGGCGTTATTTTCACGGCCAGGGCCTGCTCGCCGCCGGCGGCCAGCAGATTCGTCACATCGTGGGCGGAGCGGGCGAAGGGGAACGTCAGACCCCCCGCTTGCCGGCCGTTGAGCCAGATGTCCGCTTTGTGGTTGACGCCGTCGAACTCCAGCCAGATGTGGCGGCCGGAGCCGGTGCGCAGGCCGCGCGGCAGGCGGAAGCCGCGCCGGTACCACCACGAATGGCGCGACAGGGCCTCGGGTATGTGGAGGTTGTTGAGGCCGGTCACCGGGTCCGGCAGGTGGCCCTGGTCCACCAGCGAGGCCAGGACCGTGCCGGGGACGGTGGCGGGCAGCCAGCGGCTGGTGTCCACCGCCGGCCGGGACAGTTCCGCACCCTCTCCGCCTGCCCAGTCGTCCATGGTCAGGGTCCAGCCCGACTCCAGCGGCACCGTGCCGTCGGCGGCGACCTCGAGCTCGGGCGGCTGGTGGTCGTGGGTCCCCCAGTCGGTCCAGCCCGTGGCCGCCGGCCGGAGGCCGCTGGCCGTGCCGTACACCTCGAAACCGTTCAGGCCCAGTGGGTTGGCGTTGGAGCGTTTGCTTACGGTCATCCGCACCCAGCGCGCGGTGACCGACGTGGCCAACGTGATCTCCACGACGCCACCGGTGCCGGCGGTGGTCCGGTGCACGGTGGTCCACGAGTGGTGGTCCCGGGACGTCTCGATGACGAAGTCCACCGCGCAGCTGGACAGGATCTCCTGGCCCGTCGTGCTGTCGCGCGGGTTGCCGCCGGAGGAAGGGACGAAGGCCGGGTCGCTCGCCGTGGCCTCGAACGTCAGACGGACGGACTCGACCTCGCAGTCGGCCTGGAGATCGACGGAGATCCACTGCGGATCTCCGTCGGCGGCACGCCATCCGGTGCCCCGCACACCGACGGAGCTGAGCTTGTCCACCACGAACTCGCCCGGCGTGGGGGCGTAGTCCGTGGACGACACCGCGATCGGGCGGTAGGCGGCGAGCTCGCCCTGCCAGGCCGCGCCTCCCGCCGCCGGGGGCCCGGCGGCGTAGCTGCTCGAGGGAAGCGTGACTCCCAGGCCGAAGCCCGCGAGCAGGGTTGAGGCGGCGGAGACAACAGACCTACGGGAGGGGCGAGGCGACTGATTCCACATGTGCAACTGATCCAATCCAGCTGAGCCCAGCAGAACAGGCGGGCCTGCATACCTCACCTGACAACGTTGCCATAGGCTTTAGTCCCTTCCGGCTTCTGTCAAGAGCTGCCGCGATGTCCGTTCCGAACGGGGGCGCGCGGGGGCAGGATCGCGTCGCGCGCCGGCCGGCCGGTGCAGGGCCGTACGGCCGTGCAGGGCCGGGTCCGGTTCAGACCCTGTCGGGTGACCTCTGATCGGGCGGCCCGGAACAGGCTCTGGGATGTCGCCAGGCCGCTCTGGGCAGGCCGGTGACTACGATCGCCACCTCCCCGCTGGGGGTGCCCCGGCTGTTCGGCGGCAGGGCGACCGCATAGCGCTGAGTAAATGGCTGATTAAATGGCCGAGTAATTATTCAGCTTTGGAAGAGAGCTGGGTTGTCCGCGACGAAATCGCGCACGCTTGACGCCGGCCTTCCAATGATCTGCTCGACGTCATGCGTCACGCGGTCATAGCGTCCTTCCGAGTGCAGGCGCGCCATGGTGGCGATGTGCTCGAAGACATGGTCGGGCAGCCCGAGGGCGCTCAACTCCTGGTCAAGCCACTGCTGGTAGGGGACGTCGACGTATGTGACGGGGCGACCCAGCGCTTCGGAATACTCCGCCGCCATCGCGGTCAGGTTCTGGGATCGCGGCCCGGTCAGTTCGTAGACCTTCCCGATATGCGAAGAAGGGTTCGCGAGAATAGTCGCGACCACTTCGGAGACGTCACGGGCCGCGACCGGTGAGGTACGGCCGGAGCCGAAGGGCAGCCGAATCGTGCCCTCCTTCGCGATCGATGAGGCAGCGAAAGCCGTGAAAAGTGGATTCTCCTGGAAAACAGTCGGCCGGATCTGCACGATGGGCAGGCCGGACCAGTCAAGGACCTGTTCGGCGAGCCAGTGCAGCCGCTGTTGCGCTGATTCCGTCGTACTTGTCAGGCTCATCTGCGACACGGTCATCTGTGACATGTTGACGAGTACTTCCATGTTCCCCTGCGCGCGAGCGGCGGCCGCTGCGGTGACTGTTGCCGCCACATACGATGCGGACACGCTCATGCCGAAGTACATGCGCCGGCAGCCGTCCATCGCGCGGACGACATCAGCGCCGCGAGTGAGATCGGCGACCACGACCTCGGCACCCACAGCACGCAGCGCCTCGGCCCGCTCGTCCTCGCGATGGACAAGCGCACGAACGGGCAGGTCGCGTTGGCGCAGGATTTCGACCACCATCCGGCCGACCGCTCCAACGCTCCCTGCGGCACCGGTTACCAGAATCGGCCACTCACGGGACATCAGTTTCTCCTCAGTAATAAACATGGGATTCAGGACAGCCGGTCGCCATAACACTGGGTATACCGCGTGAATCCCGACATCGGCGCAGTCCGGCACCGTACGGTCGCCCGACCCGGCCGGCCATCACCGCTACGGCCGAGCCGCCTGGCCTGCCGGCTGCGTCCCTCGGGTCCGAGGCCTCCCGAGCCGAGCGGGCCCGCCGGGGTGCGGCCGCCATCCGACGGTCCGATTTAGTTACGGTGGATTGATAAGCCTATACTTAGTACTTGTGGATGAGACCGGAACATCAGCAGACGACGCCAGCCGGACCGCAGCAGCGCTCCGGCTGGCAGTGGCCCGTATCGCCCGCAGGCTGCGACAGACCCACGCCGTGGGTGACGTGACCCTCTCCGAGGTGTCCGTCCTGGCCCGCCTGAGTCGCGACGGCGCGGATTCCCCGGGATCGCTCGCCGAACTGGAGCGGGTACGCCCCCAGGCCATGGCGTCCACCCTCGCCACGCTCGAGGAGCGCGCTCTGGTACGCCGCCGGCAGGACGCCGCCGACGGCCGCCGCGCGGTGATGACGGTCACGGACGCCGGCCGCAAGGTGCTGATCGACCGGCGCTCGGAGTCCGTCCAGCGCCTCACCGTGGTCCTCGACGAGGACTTCACCCCCGCCGAGCGGCGCAAGCTGCTCGCGGTCCTGCCGCTGCTCGACCGGCTCGCGGAGCGGCTGTGATGGCCGGACAGGAGAAAGGCGCGGTCGGCGACCGCTACAAGTGGGTCGCGCTCTCCAACACCACACTCGGCGTGCTGATCGCGACCATCGACAGCTCGATCGTGATCATCTCCCTGCCGGCGATCTTCCGCGGTATCGGTCTCGACCCGCTCGCCCCCGGCAACATCGGCTACCTGCTCTGGATGATCCTGGGCTATCTGCTGATCTCCGCCGTCCTCGTGGTCTCGCTCGGCCGCATCGGCGACATGTTCGGCCGGGTCCGGATGTACAACATGGGCTTCGCGATCTTCGCCTGCGCCTCGCTGGCCCTCTCGCTCGATCCGCTGAAGGGCGGCGGCGGCGCGTTGTGGCTGATCGGCTTCCGGATCGTGCAGGCCGTCGGCGGGTCCATGCTGACCGCGAACTCGGCGGCCATCCTCACCGATGCCTTCCCGGCCCGGCAACGCGGCATGGCCCTCGGCATCAACCAGATCACCGCGCTGGCCGGCCAGTTCCTCGGGCTGCTCGCCGGCGGTCTGCTGGCCACCATCGACTGGCGCGCGGTGTTCTGGGTCAGCGTCCCGATCGGCGTGGTCGGCACCATCTGGTCGTACCGCAGTCTGCGCGAGACCGGGTCCCGCAAGCCGGGCCGCATCGACTGGGCCGGCAACATCACCTTCACCGGCGGTGCCGGCGCGCTCCTGGCCGCCATCACTTACGGCATCCAGCCCTACGGCGGCCATCCGACCGGCTGGACCAACCCCTGGGTGCTGGGCGGACTTGGCGCGGGTGTGCTGCTGCTCGCCGTGTTCTGTTTCGCCGAGACCCGGATCGCCGAGCCGATGTTCCGCCTCGGTCTGTTCCGTATCCGCGCCTTCGCCGCCGGCAATCTGGCAGCGCTGCTCACCGCGATCGCCCGTGGCGGACTGCAGTTCATGCTGATCATCTGGCTGCAGGGCATCTGGCTGCCGCTGCACGGCTACGACTTCGAGCGCACCCCGCTGTGGGCCGGCGTCTTCATGCTGCCGCTGACCGTCGGGTTCCTCGTCGCGGGCCCGGTGTCCGGCTATCTGTCGGACCGCTTCGGCGCGCGGCTGTTCTCCACCAGCGGACTGATCCTGGTGGCCGTCGCGTTCGTCGGCCTGCTCGCTCTGCCGGTGGACTTCTCCTACCCCCAGTTCGCGGCTCTGCTGCTGCTCAGCGGGCTCGGTCAGGGGATGTTCTCCGCCCCGAACACTTCAGCGATCATGGGCAGCGTGCCGCCGGAACAGCGCGGGGTGGCGTCGGGCATGCGCTCGACGTTCCAGAACTCGGGTACCGCCCTGTCGATCGGGCTGTCGTTCTCGCTGATGATCTCCGGCCTTGCCGGCTCGCTGCCGCATGCGCTGAGCAGCGGCCTGCAAGGACAAGGGGTGCCCGCCGGGACAGCCGGGGAGGTGGCGGCGCTGCCGCCGGTGAGCACGCTGTTCGCCACCTTCCTCGGCAACAACCCGATCAGCCATCTGCTCGCACCCAGCGGGGTGCTGCGCACACTGCCCGGCCACAACGTCAGCACCCTGACCGGGACGCGGTTCTTCCCCGAACTGGTCTCCGGGCCGTTCCACCACGGGCTCGTCACCGTCTTCAGCGTGGCCACGGCGATGGCCCTGGTCGCCGCGCTCGCCTCGGTGCTGCGCGGCCGCCACCACAAGGCCGCATCGGGCAGGACGGATGGCCCGGGAAGCTCAGGGGACCCGGGGAAGGGACAGCCGGAATGGCGCAAAGCGCCCTCCTCCTGATGGACGTCTTCTCGTGATGGACGTCCAGTGGCCCGTCAAGCAGCGGTACGCCCCGCCGGCGGCCGGGCGTGCCAGGAAGCGCACAGGTACGCGTGCGAGCATGCGGTCGGCCTGAAGGAACGGCCCGGTACCCGCGTGAGAACGAAGGGCGCAGGTGCGACGAGCAGACGGTCAGTCTTTCCGGACCGGCGCCCCCGGAGCGGCGCCACCGGACAGCGCGGGGCACGTCCGCTCCGCCGTCACCCTGCGACCGCTTCGGATCTCTCCCCGTCCGGCGTTCTCCCGGCTCCTTCCGAACTGATCCTTGGAGAAGTACATGTTTCGCCACCGTCGCACGACGCTGCTGGGCGCCATCGCGGTCGCCGGACTCGCGACCACGCAAGCGATCGCCCCTGCCTTCGCGTCCACCGCCCCGCTGTCCCAGGCGCAGGAGGTCGCTCACTTCGACATCACCACCCTGCAGCAGCCGGAGAACATCACCCTGGAGCCCAACGGGGCGGCCGACGTCACGTTCAAGGGGGCAAGGCAGATAGCCCGGGTCACCCCGGACGGGAAGACGTCGATACTGGCGACGCTGCCCGCCCCCGCCTCGGGCACCGCGACGGTGTCGGGCATCGTGCGAGCCGCCGACGGCACTCTCTACGTCAACTACAACGCCGGCAGCCTGTCCGGCGTCTGGCGCATCCCCCCGGGCGGCACCCCCGAGCAGGTCGCCGCTCTCCCCGACGTGAAGGTCGTCAACGGCCTCGCGCTCGACAGGCGCCATGACACCCTTTACGCGACCGACTCCACCACCGGCACGGTGTGGAAGGTGTCGCTGAGGAGCGGCGCGACGTCCCTGTGGGCCGGCGGCGAGGCCCTTCAGCCGTCCGCCACGCATTCTTCCGGGTTCGGGGCGAACGGCATCAAGGTGCACGACGGTGCGGTCTGGGTGAGCAACACCGACAAGGGCACCCTGCTGCGTATCCCGATCGGCGCGGACGGCACCGCGGGTGCCGTCACGACGCAGGCCGAGGGCCTGACGAGCATCGACGACTTCACCTTCGTCGGGCAGGGCGACACGGTCCTGGCAGCGCAGAACTTCGCGAACTCCGTCGCCCTGGTGAACCCCGACGGCACGCACCAGACGGTGCTCACCGCGCAGGACGGGCTGTCCAACCCGACTTCTGTCGCGGTGCGCGGAAAGACCGTGTACGTGACGAACGGGGCGTATTTCACCCATAACGACCCGAATCTGCTCCTCGCCCGCATCGCTCACTGATCGCGGTACCGAGTACGGCCGTCCCCGGTCCCCGGCCCCCGCGGCGGGGCCGGGGACGGCCGCCATCAGCGATGGCTCATGCGCATCACGACATGTCGATGGCGTTGAACGAGAACGGCTCGTTCTACCCCAGCCGCGGGCCCCGGGCCGAGTGGAACGCCATGAAGAAGGTGCCGAGCTGGGTGCCCGTCACGATGGCGATCTGTTTCGGCCACTCGGATCTACTGTCTTCCCGCCCGAATACACAGGTCAATCCGGTTCCGGCCGGGCGTCGCCGGGGTGTTCGGCCGGTCGTTGTCGCACGGTTGGGTCCGATGTCCGCAACGACCCCCTATGCTCTGCCTTCACAGCACGTGCACTTCTCCGGAAAGGTCCGCCTGTGAGTGTCAGGATTCAACCCACGGCCCAGGTCGACGAGACCGCCGAAGTGGGCGAGGGGACCTCGGTCTGGGAGCTGGCGCAGATCCGCGAGGGAGCCCGGCTCGGCCGCGGCTGCAACATCGGCCGGGGCGCCTATGTCGGCCCGGGCGTGCGGATCGGCGACAATGTGAAGCTGCAGAATTACGCACTGGTGTACGAACCCGCGGAACTGGCCGACGGCGTGTTCGTCGGACCGGCCGTGGTGCTGACGAATGATCACCACCCGCGTGCGGTCACTCCGGACGGCCGGCGCAAGGGCGGCGACGACTGGGAGGCCGTCGCCGTAAGCGTTGCCGAGGGTGCGTCGCTGGGGGCCCGTTCGGTGTGTGTCGCGCCGGTGCGCGTGGGCCGCTGGGCGCTGGTCGCGGCGGGTGCCGTGGTGACGCGGGACGTGCCGGACTTCGCTCTGGTGGCGGGTGTGCCGGCGCGGTGGATCGGCTGGGTCGGGCGGGCCGGGGTACGGCTGGTGGAGCGCGACGGCGAGCCGGGGGTGTGGGAGTGCCCGGGGACCGGCGCGCTGTACGAGGAGAAGGACGGCGAACTCGTCGAGCGCGGCTGACGTTTCCTCAAAACGCCAATCTTCGAACATTCAAAGGCATATCGTGTGTGCGAAACGTGCAGACTGAGCAGACAGAGCAGTAGTGCACAGTGGGGGTTGGGGGTTACAGGGGTGGGGACACCTGTGCCTGCGGCCGACGCGCCGTAGGGGGGATCGCGGGTCGCGCGTCATCGGATGGGTACTCGGCACGGTCTTCCGTGCCGCGACGACCGCAAGTCTGACCAGGAACGACCCAGGGGGGTTGGTGTGCCAAAACGATGACCATCACACGTCTGACGGCTCTCGCCCATGACGAACCGTTACTGCACGCTCTCGCGACACGGCTGCTTGCGGTGGCCGAAGCGGGACTGCCCGCGATGTACCGTGCCGGCGCTGACACGTTCGTCTTCACGCGGACGGCGAAAGCCGCGCCCGACGGCTCCTGGAGCCTGGAGCAGCGCGGGACCAGCACCCGTTATGCGGCCATCACCGCGCTGGGCGCCCGCTTCCTTCCCGAGGACAGGCAGCGGGCCGTGCTCGGCGGTCACACCGCCGAGGACTTCACCGGCCTGCTGATCGAGCGGCTGCCCGCGGTGACGAATCTCGGTGACGCGGCGCTCATCGCCTGGGCCGCCGCCGAGACCGAACACCCGAAGCTCTCCGACGCGCTCGCCCGGGTCGCGGCCCTCGACGAGGACGGCGGGCCCCGGTACACGGTGGAGGCGGCCTGGGTGCTGTCCGCGCTGGCGGCGGCCCGTGGCGCGGTGGATGTGGAGGATCGTTTCAGCTCAGCCCGCGACCGCCTGCTGCGGGCCCGGATCGGGGACGGCCCGCTGTTCCCCCACGCCACCGGGCCCGGGCTGGTGCCCTGGTACCGGGCGCATGTGAGCTGCTTCGCCGACCAGACCTATCCGCTCCAGGCGCTGGCCCGCGCGCACGCGAGCGGCGGCGACCCCGAGGCTCTGGCCGCGTCCGAGGCCTGCGCGGCGCGCATCTGCGCCCTCCAAGGTGACGGCGGGCAGTGGTGGTGGCACTACGACGCCCGCACGGGGGGTGTCGTGGAGGGCTATCCGGTCTACAGCGTCCACCAGCACGCGATGGCCCCGACCGCCCTGTTCGACCTCGCTGAAGCCGGCGGCACCGATTTCGGCGCGTCGATCCGCAGCGGGCTGCGCTGGATGGCGGACGTACCGGAACTCGCGGCGGCTCCGGAGTCGATGATCCTCGACGAGCCGGGGGTGACCTGGCGCAAGGTCTATCGCGGCGACCCGAAGAAAGCGGTCCGCGCCGCCCGCGGGATCGGCACCCGGGTCGCGCCCGGACTGCGGCTCGGGCCCCTCGACCGGCTGTTCCGCCCCGCCTCGCTGGACCGCGAGTGCCGGCCGTACGAGTTCGGCTGGATGCTGTTCGCCTGGCTCGGGGGTCGAATATGACGCGACGTCAAGTCCTCTTCGGTGTCGAGCTGGACCCGCTGACCCTGGACGAGACCGTGCGGCGCTGCCTCGACGCGGTGCGGAACGGGGAGCAGTTGGAGATCGGGGTGGTGAACGCCGCGAAGCTGGTGAACATGCGGCGGGACCCCAGGCTCGCGCAGGCGGTCGCAGGATGCGACCTCGTCCTCGCCGACGGGCAGGCGGTGGTGTGGGCGGGCCGAGTGCTGCGCGCGCCCCTGCCGGAACGGGTGGCGGGTATCGACCTGTTCATGCGCCTGCTCGCCGCGGCCGAATCGGCCGCCATGTCCGTCTACTTCCTCGGCGCCAAGGAGGAGGTGCTGGAGCTGATGCTGGACCAGGTCGCCCTGCGTTTCCCGAATCTGAACGTGGCCGGCAGCCGCAACGGCTACTTCGACGACTCCGAGCAGCAGGCCGTCGCCGGCGCGATCGCCGACAGCGGTGCACAGATGCTGTTCCTCGGCATGACATCGCCCAAGAAAGAGATCTTCACGGCCGGTTACGGGGAGCGCACGGGCGCCAAGGTCGTGCACGGCGTCGGCGGCTCCTTCGACATCCTGGCCGGAATCACCCGGCGGGCGCCCGAGTCCTGGCAGCGTCTGGGAGCCGAATGGCTCTACCGCGCAGTGCAGGAACCGCGCCGCCTGGGCCGGCGCTATCTCACCACCAACGCCGCTTTCCTCCTGATGACAGCGCGCGAGCTCATCCGCCTCACACCGTCGACCGGCCCGGCGAACAGGAGACACTGATGCGCGTCGTCGTGGTAGGACAGGGATACGTCGGACTGCCGCTGGCCATTCGCGCCGCGGAGGTCGGGCACGAGGTGATCGGCTACGACGTGGACGCGCGGCGGGTCAAGAGCCTCGCCGCCGGGGAGTCCTTCGTCGAGGACGTCTCCTCCGCACGGATCCGCGAGGCCATGGACCGCGGGGCGTACCGCCCGAGCGAATCGGCCCGGGACTGCGGCGGTTTCGACGTCGCCGTGGTGACCGTACCGACCCCGCTGCACGAGGGCGTGCCCGACCTGCGCTACATCGAGGAATCGGCCCGCACGCTGGCCCGCTACCTGCGCCCCGGAGCGACGGTCGTCCTGGAGTCGACCACGTATCCCGGCACCACCCAGGAGCTGTTCGCGCCGATTCTGGAGGACGGTTCGGGACTGACCGCGGGGGCGGACTTCCACCTCGGCTACAGCCCGGAACGCATCGACCCCGGGAACGCCGTATGGGGGTTCAAGGAGACGCCGAAGGTCGTGTCCGGCGTCGACACGGAGTCCTTGAAGGCCGTCAGGGCCTTCTACGACGAACTCGTCGACACCACGGTGCCGGTGAGCTCGCCGAAGGAGGCCGAACTCGCCAAGCTGCTGGAGAACACCTTCCGGCACGTCAACATCGCGCTGATCAACGAGATGGCGATGTTCGCGCACCACCTCGGCATCGACGTGTGGCAGGCCATCGACGCCGCGTCCAGCAAACCGTTCGGCTTCATGAGGTTCACGCCCGGCCCGGGTGTCGGCGGCCACTGCCTGCCGATCGACCCGTCGTACCTGTCCTGGCGGGTGCAGCGCGAACTCGGCCAGAGCTTCCGCTTCGTGGAGCTGGCCAACGACATAAACAGCCACATGCCGGAGTACGTGACGCGCCGCGTCATGGACGCGTTCAACGCCAGGCGCCGTTCCGTCAACGGCTCACGCGTGCTGCTGCTCGGCCTGGCATACAAGAAGAACACCGGCGACGCCCGCGAATCGCCGGCGCTGCGGATCTCGCAGCTTCTGCTCGACATGGGGGCCCAGGTCAGGGCGGCGGATCCGCATGTGGTGGAGAGCCTGCCGATGGACGCCCGGCTGGTGCGGGTCGAACCGACGCAGGAGGAGCTGGCCGCCGCCGATGTGGTCGTGCTGCTCACCGACCACGACGCCTTCGACTACGAACTCGTCACCGAGCACGCGCCCTTCGTCCTCGACTGCCGTCGGAGACTGTCCGGACCGACGATCGAGGTGCTCTGAACCGTGCTGCGAGTCATCTGCGTCGCGGGCGCGCGACCCAACTACATGAAGATCAAGCCGGTGATGGACGCCCTGGAGCGGGGCGGCGCCGAGGTGGTCCTCGTCCACACCGGGCAGCACTACGACCCGTCCATGAACGACGTGTTCTTCCAGGACCTCGGCATCCGCCCGCCCGACCGCTTCCTCGGGGTCGGCTCGGGCACCCACGCCGAACAGACCGGACGCGTGATGACGGCGTTCGAGCCGCTGCTGGACGAAGTGGCCCCGGACGTGGTGGTCGTGGTCGGCGACATCAACTCCACCCTGGCCTGCGCCCTGGTCACCGCGAAGGCCGGACCGCTGCTGGCCCATGTGGAGGCCGGCCTGCGCAGCCGCGACTGGACCATGCCGGAGGAGGTCAACCGGGTCGCCACCGACCGGGTCAGCGACTACCTGCTGGCCCCCTCCCCCGACGCGGCCGACAACCTGCGCGCGGAGGGATACCGGGACGACCAGATCCACGTCGTCGGCAACGTCATGATCGACACGCTGTTCGCCAACCTGGACCGCGCCAGGGAGTCCGACGTGCTGAGCCGGTACGGGCTCAGCCGGGGCGAGTACGGCCTGGTCACGCTCCACCGGCCGGCCAACGTGGACGACCCCGTGGTCCTCACCGGGCTGCTCAAGGCGCTGGGCGAGATCGCCGGCCGCTGCCCGCTCCTGCTGCCGGTGCACCCGCGGGCCGCCGGGCGGCTGGCCGACATCGGCGTGCCCGGCGGTATCCGGCTCGTACCGCCCGCCGGATACCTCGACTTCATCGCCCTGCAGGACGCCGCCCGGGTCGTGCTGACCGACTCCGGCGGCGTACAGGAGGAGACCACCGCGCTCGGAGTGCCGTGCGTGACGCTGCGGGACAACACCGAGCGCCCCATCACCGTCGAGCAGGGCACCAATGTGCTCGCGGGCCGCGATCCGGCCCGCATCGTGTCCACGGTGACCCGGATGCTGGACGGCCCGCCCGCGCCGCGCCGCCCGGAACTGTGGGACGGCCATGCCAGCGACCGTATCGCCACGGTCCTGCTGGAGGGAGGCACCGCGGACAGCCGGCCGAGACCCACCGACCAAACGGCCTTTGGCTGATCCGGACGCAACATACGCTCAATCAACGGCAAACCACGGCATCGGCGGCGCGCCGCTCACGTCATGGGTCGCGAGGGGAAGAACACCATGGATCTCGCAGAGATCTTCCGGGTCATGCGCAGGCGCTGGTATGTACTGCTGCCCGGACTGCTGCTCACCGCGGCTCTGGGCGCGGCCGTCCTCCTGCTGGTCCCCGTCAAATACCAGTCGCAGAGCACGGTGGTACTCCTCAACTCCCAGAAGGCCACGGCCGCTTACGACGGCAACCCCTTCCTGAGCACGCAGACCTCGCTCACCGGCATGGCCGACAGCCTCGCCCGGAACCTGGACTCCGATGCCTCGATCAAGGACGTCAAGGCGCAGGGCCTCACGGGGACGTACCAGGCCAAGCTCGCCGACAACGCCCAGGGGCCGCTGATGTGGCTCACCGTCACCGGCACGGACAAGGCCGCCGTACGGAAGTCGGACCGGATCCTGACGGCCTACGCGGCGACGCGGCTGAAGCAGTTCCAGACGCAGCAGTCGGTCTCGCCGAGGGCCATGATCCGCATGATGACGATCGTGCCCCCGCAGAACGCGGTGGCCCAGACCAAGACCAGGCTCGAATACCTCATTATGGCCTGCCTGCTGGGCTTCGCGCTGAGCATGGTGGCCACCTTCTTCGCCGAGGCCCGCAAGCGGCCGCGAAGCCGCCCGCAGCCCGACGCGCCCGACGCGCGGCCCGCCGAGCCCGAGGCGCAGCCCGCCACCGGCCGGCGCACCGCCGGTGAACTGGAGGAACTGGTCGAGGAGCAGACGGTCGCCCTTCGGCAGGCCCCCCGGTGGTCGAGGTCCGCCGACGCCGAGCCCGCCGCGGCGGAGTCCCCAGCGCACCGGTCCGTGTGACCGTCGCACCCTACGAGCCGCCCGACAAGGAGTCGTCCCATGGACGGCGTGCGCGCACCGGACACCGAGACCGGCGACGGAGCCGAGCCCACCGGGCCCGCGTCGCTGGGCGGCAAGGTCCGCATCGCTGCCCGGTGGAGTCTGATCAACACCATGGTCATGCGGCTGGGCAACTTCGCGACCGGGATCGTCCTGGCGCGCTTCGCTCTCGGCCCGGCGGCCTGGGGCGTGTACGGCATCGCCCAGACCGTGCTGCTGGTCCTGCTGTCCGCGAACGAACTGGGCGTCGGGCTGGCCATCGTGCGCTGGGACGGCGACGCACGGCGGTTCGCGCCCACCGTGCTCACCCTCGGCACGCTCTCCAGCGGCCTGCTCTACGTCGCGCTGTTCGCGGCGGCACCCACGGTGGCCGGGCTGCTCGGCTCGCCGGACGCGGCGGGCGTCCTGCGGGTGATGTGCCTGTGCTTGGTGCTCGACGGAATGGCGCAGGTGCCAGCGGGCTTCCTCACCCGCGAGTTCGCCCAGGGCAAGCGGATGATCATCGACGCGCTCAACTTCGTGCTCAGCACCGCGGTGACCCTCCTGCTGGCCTTCGCGGGCTGGGGCGCGATGAGCTTCGCCTGGGGAGCCGTGGCGGGCAACGTGGCGGCCCTGATCGGCTGCGCGCTGGCGGCGCCGGGCACCCTGCGGTTCGGCTGGGACCCGCAACAGGCCCGGGAACTGCTCAAATTCGGGCTTCCCCTGGCGGGGGCGAGCCTGCTGGCCCTCGCGGTGGTCAACGTGGACACCATGGTGGTCGGTTCGACCCTGGGCAAGGTGTCGCTGGGCTTCTATGTGCTCGCGTTCAACATGTCCGGCTGGCCCGTGCGGATCATCTCCGAGGCGGCACGCCGGGTCTCCTTCGCCGGCTTCTCCCGGCTGGCCGGCTCACCGCAGGCGCTCGCCCAGGGGTTCAGCCGCGCCCTGGGTGTCCTGGTCACCGGCACGGTCCCGCTGTGCGTGCTGCTGGCCTCCTTCGCCGGCCCGGTCGTCGAGATCGTCTACGGCAGCCGGTGGCTTCCTGCCGCCAAGGCGCTGCCCTGGCTGATGGCCCTCGGCCTGGTGCGCATCGGCGGTGAACTCGCCTACGACTGCCTGGTCGCGATCGGGAAGCGCCGGTCGCTCTTCCTGGTGCAGGGCCTGTGGCTGGCCGCGCTCGTCCCCGTACTCGTCGTCGCTGCCCGTACCCACGGCATCGTCGGAGTCTCGGCCGGCCATGTCCTGGTCGCCTGCTGCATCGTGGTGCCGGCCTTCCTCTTCGCCCTGAACCGGGGTGGGATCAGCGCCGCTTCCATCGCCCGGGCCTGCGCGTGGCCCTTCCTCGGGGGAGCCGTGATGGCCGCGATCACCTTCGGCCTCGGCCGGCACGTCGGCGACAGCCGGCTCGCCCTGCTGGCCACCGGCACGGCCGCTCTGGCCTGCTACGTGGTGTGCGTACTGCCCAGCCGCGGCTTCCTGCGCGGGACCCGGCCGCTACGGCAGGAGACCACATGACCGGCGGGCACGGAACGATCGCGAACAGAAGGAAGGGGCGCGGACTGCTCGCGGCGCTCCTGCTTGTGGCCGCTGTGGCGCTGGGCGTGGTCGCATCCTGCTCCGGGGGCAACGACTCCGCGCTTCCGTCGTGCCCCGACACCGCGATGACGTGTCCGGCCGGCGTCACCGCGACGGCCGGCGCCTCCGCGACCGGCACCGCCGGATCCGCCTCCGCCGCCGGACGGAGCCAGGGCGGTTCCGCGCGCTCCGGCGCCAGGGCGACGCCGCGTCCCTCGTCCACCGGGCCGCCCGGCGCCAAGTCGACCCGGGCGGCGGGCGTCTGCGCGTCCCCGAGCGACTGCGGCTTCCCCGGCGCCCGGAGCACCGGCCCGCGCATCCCCCTCACTCCGCACAGGACCGGGGCCATGAGCGTCAGGACCAACGGCCAGGTCATCAGGGGCTGGGACATCACCGGTTCACTCGACATCTACGCGAACGACGTCACCGTCGTCGACACCAGGATCAGCTCGACGAACTGGTGGGGCATCAACTTGCGCGCCGGATACGGCGGCCTGCGGATCATCCATTCCACCGTCACCGCGGTCCCCGGCAAGGGGCCCGACAACGGCGGCGAGGACTACGCGGTCTCCAACATGGGGGAGAGCTCGGTCGAGGTCGGCTGGAGCGACATCTCGGTGTTCGGCAACGCCCTTTCCATGGGGCAGGGCAATCTGCACGACAACTATGTGCACGACATCGCCGCATTCATGAACGCGAGCGGCGGCTGGCAGCACACTGACGCGGTGATCAGCGGCGGCGGCAGCAAGGGGCATCTGATCATCCGCCACAACACCCTGCTGAACGCGACGGGCGTGACCCAGGGCGCCTCCGCCAGCGTCGGCCTGTTCGCCGACACCGGCAACGTCGCCAACACCACCGTCGACGGCAACTGGCTGGCCGGCGGCGCCTATTGCCTGTACGGCGGCGGCGCTGGGGCCACCGGGATCCAGGTCACCGGCAACGTCTTCTCCACCCAGTACCACCGCAATTGCGGCGTGTACGGCGCCGTCGCGGCCTGGAGCGCCGCGGGTGCCGGAAACGTATGGAGCGACAACCGGATGTCGGACGGCAGGACGGTCACGCCCCAGGCGTCCTGAGACCACGCCCGGCCAAGACCAAGAGAGGACACCATGCGACGTATCGCGCGAGCCCCCTGGGAACTGCTCAAGCGGACCTTCGGCTGGCTCGTGCTCTTCGAGGCCAGGAACAAGGTCGTGCTGGCGGGCTCCGCCCTGCGGCTGCGCCGCTTCGAGAACGCCGAGACGAAGCGGCTCGCCGCCGTACGCGAGCAGATCCCCGCCGCCCTGGTCGCCACGGTGATCGCCACGCACCGGCGCCCCGACGCCCTGCGCGCGGCCGTGCGCTCCGCCCTGGAGCAGACCGTACGGGACCAGGTCGTCATCGTCGTCGACGACGGCGCGGGCCTGCCCGTACTGCCGCAGGACCCGCGGCTGTTCGCCGTGTCGCTGGCACGGAACACGGGCACCGCGGGCGTCGTGCGCAATGTGGGGATCCGGCTGACCCGGTCGCGCTATGTGGCCTTCCTGGACGACGACAATCTGTGGGAGCCCGGCCATCTCGAGCGGGCGCTGGCGGTGCTGGAGGCGCCCGGGGGCCCCGAGGGCGTCTATACGGCCCTGCGCCGGGTGCTGCCCGGCGGGGGCGAGCTGGACATCCTGTCGGTGCCGTTCGACCGCCGCAGGTCCGCCCACGAGGCCTTCCTGGACACCAACGCCTTCGTGGCGCGCCGCGATCGCGCCCTGCACTTCAGCCGGCTGCACCGCACCCCCGACGTCCTGCCCCGCGAGGACTGGGAGCTGATCCGCCGCTACAGCCGGCGGCACGAAGTACGGCATGTGCCGTGGCCCACCGTCCGCTACCTGGTGAACCCGGCGAGCTTCTACACCGAGTGGCAGCTCACGGACCCGGCGTCGCCCGCAGAGCGGAAGGCCTGAGCAGAGCGGCCGCCGCCGCCCGGCTCGCCGCCCTGCCCAGCGCGGCCCGCGAGGTCTCCCGCAGCAGAACGGCCGCCCGGAACGCGGCGGTCGCCACGGCCGAGTGCCTGCGCCGGTAGAGCCGGACCCGGTTGAGGGTCAGCAGGGTCCACAGGCGGGGCGAGACCTTGGAGTCGCCGCCGAGATGGACGGCTGCGGTCTCGGGCGCCAGCCGGGTGACGTAGCCGTGGTCCCGGGCACGCAGGCAGTATTCGGTCTCCTCCGAGTACAGGAAGAACGACTCGTCCCACGGACCGCAGGCATCCAGGCAGTCCCCCGACAGCGCCATCAGGGCCCCGGTCGCCCAGTCCGCGCAGGTGCGCTGCGCGTACGCGGCCGGGTCGGTGACCAGTTCGCTCCAGCGCGGGAACCGGCCGGCCCTGCGGTTGCCCAGGACCGCCTCGCCGAGCGCCCGGGTCACACTCGACTCGCGGCGCAGCGAGTGGACGAGGGTGCGCTGGTCCTCCTCGTACAGAAGGGGAACGCTGATCCCCACGCGGGTGCCGTCGGGTGCGGCGGTGCCGAGCGCGGCCACAAGGATCCCGGCGCATCCCGGCCGCATCCGGATGTCGGGGTTGCACACCAGGGCCGCCCGGTAGCCGCCGTTCCACCGCGCGGCGGCGCGCAGGGCCGCGTTGACACCGGCGGCGTACCCGGCGTTGCGGCCGGTCGGTACGAGTGTGGCATCGGGGGCGAGAGAGCGCACCAACTCGGGGGTGCCGTCGGCCGAGTCGTTGTCGGCGACGACGAGACGCCAGTCGAGCCCGGCCATGCCCTCCGTGAGCGAGGCGAGGAGCCCCGGAAGCACAGCGGCACTGTTCCAGGTGACGACGAGGACGGCGACGGGGCCGGTGTGCGCGGCCTCGGTGTGGCGGGGCATCAGGACTCCACGGGTTGGGGTTCGGCCACTCGCCGCACGGGCACGGCGACGGTCGTCGCCGCGGCGGCGGTCTCCTGCGAATCGCGTCGGACGAAGCCGAGATAGCTGCCCCCGGCGCCCAGCGTCAGGAAGAACATCCCCGCGAACATGGGGAAGCTGAGGGCGTCGAAAGTGGCGCTGATGACGAGCGCCACCAGCGACGAGGCGAAGAACGCCTGCCCCAGCTCACGGTCGGAGTCGGTACGGGCCAGCCGGCGGATGGCACCGCCGGTGTGGATCCCGGTGACGTAGAGGGTGAGCAGCGCGATGAGCCCCAGGACGCCCATCTCGGCCAGCGTCAGCATGTACTGGTTGTCCGTGAAGAAGTACAGGTCGGGCGTGAAGGTCCCGAACCCCTGCCCGAACAGGGGGTGTTCGGACAGATAGGGGATGATCTCGCTGTACTTCACGGTACGGGCCTGGGTGCTGCTGTCGGAGTTGGACAGGAAAGTGGCGAACAGCGTGGTGATGGTCCCGATCAGGCCGGGGATGATCACCTTGAAGCCGCCCACGGCCGTCACCATCAGGCCGATCGCGGTCCAGCGCCGCTGCGGCTTCCAGCGGGGCACCATGATCAGGGCGATGATGAGGATGCCGATGACGGAGGTCCGCGACACGGTCAGCGGCAGAGCGCCGGCCATGATCACGACGGGCCCCCAGCGGCGGTGCACGCGAAGGTGCCGGCGTACCGGGTCGAGCGCCTGCTGAATGGCGAACGGCACCAGGATCGCCAGCATGCCGCCGAACTCCAGCGGCTGGGCCGTGGTGGAACGCGGCCGGGTGAAGGAGCCGCGGTCCATGGCCGTGACCTGGGCGACGCTCGTCTGGAGGCCGGGGATGTGGATGGAGTCGGCGATGTTGGTCGCGAAGAAGAAGTCGTAGTAGCCGATGGCGGCCACGATGGTCCCCATCACGATGACCCGGCGCATCAGGACGTCCAGCCGGCTGCGCTCCTGGATCGCCGCCGAGGTCAGGACCACCAGCGACACCCACACGACCAGCCCGATGAGCCCCCGGTCGGCGCCGAGGACCTCCTCGTGCGAACTCATCCGGGTCGCGTCCGCGATGTACGACAGCAGCACCGCCGTGGCGAGCAGGCACATCGCCACCCGTGGCAGCCTGGTCCCCGGAGCCGGGCGGATCCGGCCACCGAGCCACGTCGCCAGGTACCAGAGCAGCCCCAGCAGCGCGAAGACGTTGGCCGGTGTGCCGACGCCGCCGAGCGCGGGCAGGGCGAGGTTGGAGGGGATGAAGAAGGCCAGCGCCAGGTAGACGGTGAGGATGCTGGTGGCGTCCACTCTCCGCCGCAGAAAACCCCCGGTCTCCAGGGGGGCGGGCAGCGGCAGCGGTTCACCGGTCCTGAGGGCACGGCTCCGGCGCCGGACGACGTTCACGCCCTCGGCCAGGATCGACAGCATGAACGCGCCGACCATCCCGGAGATGAGGACGGCCGCGATGTCCTGATAACGGCTCTTGGACTGCGAAACCGGCGTCTGCGGCAGGACCACCTGCGCGGTCTGGACGAAGTACGTCGACGGGACCTTGGAGGCGGCCTGGAGCGCCTTCAACTGCTCGCCGGCGAAGGCGGTGAGGGTGTTGGTCTCCCGGTGCACCTTCGCCCGGTCGGTCCCGGTGACGGACAGGGCCAGCAGTGGGCTCGACGAGTCGTTCGCGAACCCGGCCGTGTACCGGTCGGTGACCCCGCGCGACTGCAGGTCCTGGGCCGCCTCGTTCGACACCAGCGCCCTGATCAGCACGTCGGCCGTGACGATCAGTGAACCGCCCGCGTTCGAGATGGGGTTGCCGAAGGTCGGGGCCAGCCGGGCGACGGCCGTGGAGTCGAGCAGTGCGATGGAACTCTGCGACTGGTACGACACCGGGATCGTCTCGTACAGATACCCGCCCGCCAGGAGACTGAGCAGGGTGATCGGCACCATGAAGTACCAACGCCTGCGCAATATGCCCAAGATCTCATTGAGGCTCACGAACCCTCCCCCCGGGCCGGCATGTGCGACCGAGCGCTCCGTGCCCCGGGAAAGCATAGGGCGTGTGAGGATTCGGTGGCGGCTTGCCCCACGTCCTGCGAGTATCGGTGTAGACGGAAGGAATCCGCGTGTCGCCTGGTGAGGTCGCCGACGCATTGCTGCGCCGCTGGTATGTGCTCGTGCTGGCGATGCTTCTGACTGCCGCCGGGGGCTATCACGTGGTGCGCCCGACCCCGCAGTACCTGAGCTCGGCGGTGGTGGTGCTCAAGCCGCCGGCGACCGGGAACCAGCCGAACCAGCTGGCCAATCTGCAACCGCCGCTGGCCGTGGTGTCCTACGGAGTCATCCAGCAGCTTCAGTCGCCGGACGGGCACCGGGAGTTGGAGGCCGCGGGTGTCCGCGGCACCTACCAGCTGATCCCGCGCAACAGCGGCACCAGCGCGACCCCGCGCTACCTGATCCCCTCGTTGCAGATCCAGGCGCAGCAGTCCGACCCAACCCTGGCCGACACGATGGTCCGGCGGGTCGTCGCGGCCTACACCCAGAACGTGAACGATGTGCAGGCGGCGCAGAAGATCCCGGCCGCGTCGCGGATCACCGCGACCGTCCTGGTGCCGCCGAGCGCCGCCCTGGTGCAGGGTGTGAAGAGCCGCGCGCTGGCCGGTGTGGCGCTGCTGGGCGGCCTCGGCGGACTGCTGGCCGCCCTGTGGACCGACCGGCTGATGCTGTACCGGCGGCGGAACGCCCAGGGCCCCCGCCGACGGCACGCGCCGGAGCGGCTCCCGGTTCCGGTCTCCCGCTGAGGGCAGTGGACGGCGCATCAGATACCGCGCCGCTTCCAGGACTCCCACCACAGCCACTCGCGTCCTCGCTCGGCCACCGCGGACAGCACCAGCGGCTGAAGGTACGGCATCGCCTTCGCTCCGACGCGCTGCCGCAGCCTCAGCGCCCGGTACTCGGGAAGCGCCGCGAAGCCTGGCAGGCACTCCCGGGCGAACGCGACGAGCTCGTCGACCGGGACCGCGTCCGTGCGCCCGCGGTCGTAGGCGCGGTAGGCCCGGCGCAGCGCGAAGCGGGCGAGCCGGGTGTGCACCGCGGCCGACAGCCGCTCGGCGTCCGGGATCCGGCCGGCGCACTTGTCGAGTACGGACTCGTAGGCGATCAGGCGCTGCCGCAGGTCGTCGAGCTGCCCGCCGAAGTCCACGGTGGACATGTTGCCGCCGTGGACGCGGTAGAAGGCCTGGTCCGCGCCTTTCACGTAGCCGACGTCGGCATGGGACGCCAGCCGCATCCACATCTCGATGTCGCCGGCGTGGGGCAGCGCGGGGTCGTAGCCGCCCACCTCCCGCTGCAGACTGGTCCGCACCACGACCTCGGGCGAGGTGATGCATCCGGTGGCCTCACGGAATCGTCGCTCCAGCCACCACTGCCCGGGGTAGACGACCGAGCCCGTGCCGCGGGTACGGGCCTTCGGCAGCGGCCCGCCGTGCTGGAAGCGCAGCGGCCGGCCGTAGGCGAACCCGGCCTCCGGATGGGCGTCCAGCAGAGCGGCGGCACGTACCAGCGCGCCCGGGACCAGCCGGTCGTCCGCGGACAGCAGGGTGACGTAGTCACCGTCGGCCCATTCCAGCAGGCCCTCGTTGTAGGTGGCGATATGGCCCTTGTTCCGCTCGTGGACGCGGACTTCGATCCGCGGGTCGGAGGCCGCCAGCTTGTGCGCGGTCTCCGCCGAGTCGTCGGGCGAAGCGTCGTCGATGATCAGAACCCGGACGTCCGGGCCCTCCTGCTCGTCCAGGACGCTGCGCACGCAATCGGTCAGGAAATGGCCGTACTTGTAGCAGGGAATCACGACGCTGACGGTGCTCATCAGTGAGATGCCAATCCCCGGTGGCCCCGGGGGAGGCGGCCCGGTCCTGCCAGGCCGCCTCCCCCGGTCCGCACCGGTGGGTACGGGTGGATACGCCCGGGAGCGCGCTGAAGACCTGTGCCGGGCTCCCGGTGTCCGGCCCAGGCCTTCAGCACACTCCTAGCCGGAGTGCTTCCTGCTCTTGCGGGTGGTCGTACTGGTCAGGGTCCAGCTGCGGGTCTTCACCGTGTGGCGGTGCGCGTCCTTGGCCGTGAGCGTGACCAGGAACCGCGTGCCGTCCGGCAGCGGACTCGACAGATGTACGGACACCTCGCGGGTGGCCCGGTTGTACGAGACGACGCCGGTGACGTGCATCTTCCTGGCCGCCTTCGTGCCCGACAGCACGGTGACGGTCGCCTGCACGCTCGACACCTTCGTTCCCGCCGCGAGCGTGGTGACCAGCGGGTGGGCGGCGTCGGCGGTCTGGACGGCCGCCGTGGCGGACACGGTGACCTCCGAGGTGCTCGCGGACAGCGCGGAAGCCGGATCGGTCGCGGTGAAGACCGGGCCGACCCAGTAGTTCGCGGAGCCGTAGGAGCCGCCCGGGAAGGCCGAGTCGGTGCCGTAGTGGTACAGCCCGTTGGGGCTGCCGCTGGTGTCGGCGGGAGCCGTCAGCGGGTAGGACTGGTGCGCTCCGGAGAAGTAGCCGCCGTCGACCGCGTAGTTCCCGTTCGGGGCGTGGTACGAGACCACGTACGGGGTGCCCGCGGCGATGGCCACCGGGGAGGCGAAGGTCAGCTGCTGCCAGCCGGAGGCCGTCTCACTGGTGAAGGTGCCGGTGGCCAGCAGCGTCCCGTCGGCGGACCACAGGCTGCCGGTGTGCGTGCCGGTGTTGCCCGTGCCCTTGTAGAAGGAGACGCCGGTGACCCAGCCGCCCACCGCCGACTTGAAGCGGGTGCCCAGCTCCAGGGAGTTGGAGTCGCCGGTCGCGTCGGTCGTGGCCGGCACCGTGCTGGAGTTCCACAGGCTGCAGGGGCAGGTGACGGCGGGTGGTGTGGCGCTGGTGGTGAATGTCCACGTGTGCGAATCCGCCATCGCGTTCCCCCACAGGTCGGCGACCTGCACGGAAGCGGTGTACGTGGTGTTCAGCGCCAGTTCCGTGGACGGCGTGAAGGTCACGCTGTTCGCGGAGCCGGCCGTGGTGTTCCCCGGCACGGTGGTGCCGGCGGCGTCCTTCACGGTGAACTGCAGTGTGGTGGAGTCGATGCCCTCGTTGAAGACGGCCGACACCGGGCTGGTGATCGACACGCCGGTCGCCGCGGACTGCGGCGTGGTCGTGGTGACCGCGGGCGGCGTCGTGCTGGCCGACGAGGTGTCCAGCACCGCGTCCACCCAGTAGTTGCTGCCGGCCGACTGCGAGGACGGGAAGCCGCCCGACGCGCCGTAGTGGTACACGCCGTTGCCGCCGTCGGTGCCGGACTGCAGCGCGGTGAGCGGGGCCAGGCCCGCGGCCTGACCGGTGAAGTAGCCGCCGTCGTAGGAGTATCCGCCGCCCGGGGCGAAGTAGGAGGCGACGTAGGTGGTGTTGGCCTTCACCGGCACCGGCGAGGAGAAGTTCATCTGCTGCCAGCCGGACGCCGTCTCGTTGGAGAAGGTGCCGGTGGCCAGCCGCTGGCCGGAGGCGCTCCACAGGCTTCCGGTGTGCGTGCCGGTGTTGTTGGGGGACTTGTAGAAGCGGACACCGGTGATCGACCCGGTCACCGAGGTGCGGATCTTCACACCGAGCTCCACCGCGCTGCCGTCGCCGCTGTTGACGGTGCCGGGCACGGCCGAGGCCGGCCAGACGGTGCAGGGGCAGGCCTGCGGGCCGACGGCCATCGGGACGGTGGTGACGGCCCCGATGTTGATGCTGTCGTCCACCGCGCGCACCTTGACCGACGCCGGGCCGGGTGTCGCCGGGGTCCAGTTGTAGCTCCAGGACGTGGTGCCCGTGGCGGCGTTCCAGGTCGTACCGCCGTCGGTGGACACCTCGACGCGGGCCACCTGGCCGCCGGAGTCGGTGGCGGTGCCGGTGATGCTGATCGGCTTGAGCGCCGGGGCGGTGATGCCCGAGGCGGGGCTGGTCACGGTGACCGCCGGGCCGGTGGTGTCCGTGGAGGCCGTCGCCTGGACGAGGGTGCTCTGCAGGGTCTGCGGCTGGATGCCCATGTCGGCGATGATGTTCACCGTCGCCTGCTGCATCCGCTTGTCAGCGGTGACCACGGTGTCGGCGGGGTTGCTGGTCGGGACGTTGGTCAGACCCCACGACCACTGCACGGTTCCCGCCCCGAACACCAGGGCGTGGGAGTCCTGGTCGCGGAATTCGACGAGATTGTGCGTCGCGGTTCCGTTGCCGTAGACGTTGCCCCAGTCCTGGCGGAACTTGCCGTCGGTGATGTCCACCGTGGTGGACGACAGGTCGATCTCACCGGCCGGTCTGGTGCTGTTGGCCAGGTCGCTGTCCCACTCGTAGCCGAGCGTCCCGGTCGGGAAGGTGGCGGTCTGGCTCGCGGACAGGCTCGCGACCGTGGTGTTGCGCCACAGCCGCAGCTTGGCGTACGAGCCGGGCACCGTGATCGCGTCGCTGCGATAGCCGTTCACCTGGAACATGGAGCCGGTGAGGATGTTCTCGGGCGCATAGGTGTCGCCGTAGTTGGTTCTGGCCGGGTCCATGAAGGTGCCGGTCCATTTTCCGCTGGGGTCGGCTATGCCGTCCGGTGTCGAGAACTCCATCTTGGTCATCTTGTAGCCGGCCAGCGTCCGGTTGGCCGTGCTCGTGCCGTCGATGCTCGGTGCGAAGCGGGTTTTCCAGAACGCCTCGTTGCCGCTGAAGAAGGACTCGTTGACCCCGGCCTTGCGGGCCGCCAGGACGTTGTCGTACTGGTCCTGTGTCCAGTACTCGTCATGGCCCGAGGACATGTACATCTTGTGGTTGAGGAGCAGTGATCCCTTGGTCGACACATCAACGCCGGACAGATAACTGACGTCGTAGCCGTTCTGTTCCAGCCAGGAGATCATCTCGAACTCGGAGCCGAAGACGCCGTTGTCACCGCCGACGTCCAGAGGCCGGTTGTAGCTGACCTGGTAGGCGCGTCCGTCGAGCGCGGGCCCGGTGCCCTGGTAGAGGTTCTGGCCGCCCCACATGTTGTAGGCCTGCCAGGTCTCGTCATCGGTCTGCACGACGATGTCGGAGTGGCTGGACTCGCTCTTCACGACGAACGGATACGGCATCACGCCATTGCCGTCCGTCTGGTCGAAGTTCGCGATGTACACGCCGGACACGGCGTCGCTCGGCACCGTCCAGGTCGCGGTGACCGGCCAGTTGCCGCAGTCGACAAGGCCCGAGGCGGAGTCGGAGTTGCAGTTGAGCGGCTTTCCGTCGGCCACCCCGTCGGTCACGGTGGTGTCGATCGGGCTGCCGGCCGTGCCGTTCTTGGTGAAGTTGGCGGCATAGGTCGCGGACGCCTGGGCGGCGGTCGACATCTGGCGCCCGCCGTCGCCGCCGTAGTAGCCCAGACGGTAGATCTCGACGTGGTACGAGACCGGGGACTGGACCTTGAAGTGGATGGTCTCGCCGGGCTGGAGGCTCTGCTCGGCGGAGAATCCCTGGACGTTCCCGTAGGCGTTGGGAGAGAACCAGTCGGACATGGGTGTGCCCGTTTTGGAATTCTCACAGACGATGGGGTTCATTCCCGACCCGCATGGATCGGACGCCGCGTGGGCGGTCACGGCCTGCGGCAACACGGTCGATATCAAAGCAGCGACCAAGGCGAAGAATCCGCCCCGGAGTTGTCTCCCTCTTCTGTCCATCTGTACCTCTCAGCGGCGGTGCAGGAACCCGCCTTGGTGAGGCGGGGGTGTGGCGAGAAGCGCGGTCTGATCACATGTGGGGACACGCGTCGGCGGACGCCCTCAGCGAAGGGCGTCGGCGAGCGTGTTCACGACCTGTTGCTGCTGATCGGCGGTGATCTGCGGGTAGAGCGGAAGTGAAAGGATCCGGTCGGCGGCCTGCTCGGCATGCGGGAAGTCGCCGCGGCGGTGGCCGAGATGGCTGAACGCCGGGGTGAGGTGGACCGGGACCGGATAGTGCACACCCGCGCCGATGCCCTCCGCGTTGAGCTTGCCCGCTACCTCGTCGCGGCCTGGGCCGGCTCCGGTGACGCGCACGACGTACAGGTGCCACACGTGCACATTGCCCGCGTCGGTCGTCGGCAGCACCACGCGGCCGGCCGCCGCCAGGTCGGCCAGCAGCGCGTCGTACCGGGCCGCGGCGGCCCGGCGGGCCGCGTTGCCGGCGGCCAGCCGGGCCAGCTTCGCCCGCAGGACGACCGCCTGCAGCCCGTCGAGGCGGCTGTTGAAGCCGGCCACGTCATGACGGTACTTGGCGGTGCCGCCGTGGTTCGCGAGCGACCGCACCAGTCCGGCCAGCTCCTCGTCGTCGGTCAGCACCGCGCCCGCGTCACCGTAGGCGCCGAGATTCTTCCCCGGGTAGAAGCTGGTGGCCGCGATGCCGCCGCTGCCGGGAGAGCGGCCGTCGCGGGTCGCGCCCTGACTCTGCGCCGCGTCCTCGACGAGCCGGACATGGCCGGGCAGTCGGGCGGCCAGCTCCGCGGTGGCGGCGCACTGCCCGTACAGGTGGACCGGCACCACCGCGCGGGTGGCCGGTCCGGTGGCGTCCAGGGCGGCCTGGTGATCCATCAGCTGGGTGTCGGGCAGGCAGTCCACCAGCACCGGCCTGGCGCCGATCCTGGCCACCGCGCCCGCCGTGGCGATGAAGGTGTTGGCGGGCAGCACCACCTCGTCGCCGACCTCGACGCCGCTCGCGCGCAGGGCCAGTTCGAGGGCGTCGGTGCCGTTGGCGACGCCCACACAGTGCGCGACCCCGGCGAAGCCCGCGTACTCGCGCTCGAACTCCCGGACCTCCTCGCCGCCGATGAACGCGGTCGCGGCCAGGACGCGTTCGAAACCCGCCCGTACGTAGTCGGCGACCTCGGCGTGCGCCGCCTTGAGGTCCACCAGCGGAATCTGGTTCATATGACTGGGCTCTCCATCCGTTCGGCCGGCCGCGGGCCGACGTCGACACCATCGGCGCGTATCTCGTCCAGCGCCGGTACGTCCGCCTCGCGCAGCCGGTGGGCGGGGCTGCCGATCCAGACCTCACCCGGCGGCACATCGCGGAGCACGGTGCTCCCCATTCCGATCAGCGACCACGCGCCGACCACCGTGTACTCGCGGACCAGGGAGCCCGCGCCCACATAGGCCCCGCGCTCCAGCCGTGCGCCCCCGCCGAGCCGGACACCGGAGGCGAGGGTGGCGAAGTCCCCGACCACGTCGTCATGGGTGAGGACCACATGCGGCATCACGGCCACATGCGCGCCCACCCGCACGGCGGCAGTCAGGACACTGTGCGCGAGGAGAACCGAGCCCGGACCGACGGCCGAGCTCGCCGAAACCGCCGCGCTGGGGTGCACCACCGTGGCGTAGCGGTGCTCGGGCAGCCCCAGCCGCCGCACCAGGCGTGCCCGGGAGGCGTAGTCCCGGGGGTTGCCGACGCAGACCACGACCTGCGCCCCGGGCAGTTCGTGCACCAGGTCGCAGCCGCCGAGCACGGGCACGCCGTCCACCTCGGTGCCGTGCAGCGCGGGGTCGTCGTCCAGATGCCCGAGCAGCCGCGGACCTCCGGCGCCGGCGGCACGGACGGCCTGTGCGGTCTCCCGCGCGAAGCCGCCCGCGCCGACGATGAGCAGCCCGCTCATCGTCGCGCCTGTTCGCGGAGCACGGCCACCACCCGGTCCTGCTGGGCCTCGGTCATCGTGTGGAACAGGGGCAGGATCAGCGAGTCACGGCTGATCCGCTCGGTGACCGGCAGCGGCGCCGAGGGATGCCCCTCGTAGGCGGGTTCGAGGTGCGAGGCCATGATCCCGCGCCGGGCGGAGATCCCGGCGGCGGCGAGCGCGGCCAGCAGCCCGTCCCGGCTCACGGGGAAGTCCTCGGCCGGCAGCACCCAGTACGACTGGAAGTTGCCCTGCCCGTGGGCCGGGTCGCGGACCGGGGTGAGACCGGGGACGTTGTGCAGCAGGGCCTCGTAACGGGCCGCCAGGGCGCGGCGGCGGGCCACCATCTCGTCCAGTTTCCCGAGCTGGACCAGGCCGACCGCGGCCTGGATGTCGGTCATCCGGTAGTTGTAGCCGACCTCCAGGTAGCTCTCCAGGATCGGCTTGCTGCTCGCGTGCCGCTGCGCGGCGGACGCGTTCATCCCGTGCTCGCGCAACCGGCGCAGCCGCTCCGCCCACCGCGCGTCGTCCGTGGTCACCATGCCGCCCTCGCCCGTGGTGATGACCTTGCGGGGGTGGAAGGACCACGCCGCGATCAGCGCGCCGTGCCCGACGGACTTGCCGCCCACGGTCGAGCCGATCGCACAGGCCGCGTCCTCGACCAGCGGGACGTCCCAGTCGGCGCAGGCGGCCCGCAGGGCGTCCACATCGGCCGGCACTCCGCCCTGGTGGACGACGAGGACCGCCTTGGTCCGGGGGGTCCGCACCGCGTCCACGGTGGCCGTCGTCAGATTGCCGGTGGCGCCCTCGACGTCGGCGAACACGGGTCGGGCGCCGACATACCGTACGGCGTTGGCGGTGGCGATGAACGACAGCGACGGGACGACGACCTCGTCGCCCGGTCCCAGGCCGAGGGCGACCAGCGCCAGGTGCAGGGCGGCGGTGCAGGAACTCACCGCGATGCCGTGCTCGGCGCCGACCCGCTCCGCGAAGGCGCGCTCGAACGCGGCGACCCGCGGTCCCTGGGCGACCCAGCCGGACAGCACCGCGTCGGCCGCCGCCCTGGCCTCCTCCTCACCCAGCCACGGCATCATCACCGGGACCCGGGAGAGCGAGGGCTCCGCCGCGGCGCTCATCGCGTGACCTGCTCGGCCTGCTCGGCCTGCTCGGCCTGCTCGGCCTGCGGGACCGCGTCGACGGCGCGTTCGGCGCGCCACCAGCCGACCAGGTCCCGCAGCCCCGTACGCAGGTCGATCTCCGCCCGGAAGCCCAGGCGTTCGGCGGCCTGCGAGGTGTCCGCGAGCCGCCGGGTCACCCCGTTCACCGCGCGGGCGGGCCCGTGCAGCGGCTCCGGGTCGGCGCCCATCGCGTCGAGCAGGCCGAGGGCGAGATCGCGCAGGCTGGTCTCGGTACCGCTCGCGACGTTGAACACCTCGTCGGTCAGATCCGATTCGGCGGCCAGCAGATTGGCCCTGGCGATGTCCCTGACGTCGACGAAGTCCATGGTCTGCGTGCCGTCGCCGAGGATCAGCGGCGGCTCTCCCGCCTCGATCCGCTCCATCCAGCGGATCAGCACCTCGGTGTACAGGCCGTGGATGTCCATCCGGGGCCCGTACACGTTGAAGTAGCGCAGCGCCACGTAGTCCAGGCCGTACATGGCGTGGAAGCTGCGCAGCATGCCCTCGTTGAAGGCCTTCGCGGCACCGTAGAACGTGTCGTTGTTGTACGGGTGGTGGCGCTCGGTCGTCGGGAAGGTCTCGGCCAGGCCGTAGACGGACGCCGAGGACGAGGCGATCACCTTGCCCACTCCGGCGTCGGCCGCCGCCTCCAGCACATTGAACGTGCCGTCGACCATGACCTCGTTGGCCAGCCGGGGTTCCTCCGCGCACTGGGTGATGCGGATCGCGGCGAGGTGGAACACCAGGTCGGCGCCCTCGGTGGCCTTCCGTACGGTGGCGGCGTCGCGGATGTCGCCCTCGACGACCTCCACGACTCCGCTGCCCAGCGCCTGGGCGAGGTTGGCCATCCGCCCGCGCACGAAGTTGTCGAGCACCACGATCTCGCGTGCGCCGTTGCCGGCCAGGAGGTCGACCAGGTTGGAGCCGATGGTGCCCGCCCCACCGGTGACCAGGATCTTCTTGCCTCGTACGCTGCTCAACTGAAGTCCCCCACTGAATCTGTGATGGTGTCGCCCCGAATCGTCAACGGCCGGCCCGCAGGCCGACGACGGCGCCGCGGAACTCAAGGCTCCGGGACGCCGCTTCCAGAATGTCCAGCACGCGCAGACCCGCCCGGCCGTCGGTCAGCGGCGCCCTGCGCTCCCGGATCGCGTCGGCGAACTCGTCGACCATGCTGCGCAGCGCTTCCTTCTCGCCGATCGCGGGCGCGATCATGTCGCCGGACCGGTAGGAGATCAGCATGTCCCGGCGTTCGTCGGCGCCGATCTCCTGGGGAGCGGCCAGGTCCACCCCGCGGTCGAAGATCGCGACGCGCTGCGCGGGGTTGAGGTCGTCCCAGATCAGGGTGCGCTTGGCGCCGCCCACCATGGTGGTTCGCACCTTGACCGGTGACAGCCAGTTGACGTGTACGTGGGCGATGGCCCCCGTGTTGAGCTGGAGCGTGAGATACGCGACGCAGGCCTGCCCGGCGCCGATCGGGTCGGCGCCGTGCGCTGCGACGGCAACGGGCTCGACGTTGTCGGGCAGGATGAAGTCGAGGATCGACAGGTCGTGCGGAGCCAGGTCCCACATGACGTCGATGTCCTTCTGGACCAGCCCGAGGTTGATCCGGATCGAGTCGACGAAGTGGATCTCGCCGAGCTCCCCGGAGCGGACCAGTTCCCGGATGCGGCCCACAGCCGGGGTGTAGCAGTAGGTGTGGTCGCACATCAGGGTGAGCCCGCGCTCCTCGGCCTCCGCCACCAGGCGTGCCCCGTCCGCGTAGGTCGCCGCCAGCGGCTTCTCCACCAGCACGTGCTTGCCCGCGCGCAGGGCGGCCAGCGCGATGTCGAGGTGCGTCCCGGCGGGCGTGGCCACGGCGACGGCGTCCACGGACGGGTCGGCGAGCACCGCCGCGTAGTCCGAGGTCGCCCGGACCGTGGAGTAGCCGCCGAGCACCCGCTGCGCCCGCGCCACGTCCAGGTCGCACAGCCACCGCAGCCGGAACCGGGGGCTGGACTGGAAGTTGCGGACGAGATTGGGGCCCCAGTAGCCGGCGCCGACGACGGCGACACCCAACGGTGCTGCCGGGTCCGGCTCCCGACCGGGAGCGCTGGTGTCCGTCACGGCGTTCGACTTCCCTTCGTCCTGAATCCTGTTGTCCCGCATGTCAGTACGCCCCCGTTCCCCGGATCACTGCCGAACCCGTACGGATGAGGATCAACAGGTCCAGTCCGAGCGACCAGTTGTCGACGTAGCCGAGGTCGAGGCGGACCGCCTCGTCCCACGGCAGGTCCGAGCGGCCGCTCACCTGCCACAGGCCGGTGAGGCCGGGCTTCACCAGCAGCCGGCGTTTGACCTCCGGGGTGTACGCGTCCACCTCCTCGGGCAGCGGTGGACGCGGGCCGACCAGCGACATGTGGCCGCTGAACACATTCATCAGCTGCGGCAGTTCGTCGAGCGAGTAGCGGCGCAGCGCCGAACCCACCCGGGTGATCCGCGGATCCCGCTTCATCTTGAACAGCAGGCCGTCGCTGTTCTCGTTGAGGTGCGCCAAATCCGCCCGGCGCTGCTCCGCGTCCTGCCGCATCGTGCGGAACTTCAGCATCGTGAAGTGGTCGCCGTACAGACCCACCCGCCGCTGCCTGAACAGCGCGGGCCCCGAACTGTCGAGGCGGACCACCAGCGCGATCGCGATCATCAACGGCGCCAGCACCAGCAGCAGTGCCGTGGCCAGCGCCCGGTCCAGCAACTCCTTGGGCAGCCGGGAGGCCCGCGACAGCGTCGGCGCCTGTACGTAGGTCAGCGGCACCCCGTTGGTGGTCCGAGTCGCCAGCCGGGAGGCGGCCACATCGGCCAGCGTGGGCACCAGCAGGAAGTCGGCCCCCTGGGCGGCCGCCGTCCAGGACATCCGGCGCACCACGGTGGCGTCGAACTCAGGAGCCGGCAGGACCACCAGGGCGTTGCTGCCCGTGGCACGGATAACCCCGGACAGATCGCTGACACCGCCGTGGACCGACAGCCCCAGCTTCTTGATCGCCTGCGCGTTCTCCGGGTCGGTCAGGCACACCCCGGCGACCCGCAGCTCCTGTACTCCGCTGCGCCGCAGCACCGCGATCAGTTCCGCGACACCGAGTGACGGCCCGACCAGGAGCGTGGTGCGCTGGTCACGGCCCTGCGCCCAGCGCCTGTGCAGCCGGCGGCGGAGCACATACCTGCTCAGCAGGGCGATCGCGGCAGCGGGTGCCGCCGCCATCATCATGTCGTGCAGGAGCCCGGAGTCGCGTGCGAAGAACCAGTAGCCGCACGCGGCCAGGGCCGGCAGCGCGAGGGCTCCGCGCAGCACCCGCCGGTACTCCTCAGTTCCGAGGCCGAGGGCGCTGCGGTCGTACGCCCGGTGGGCGCACATGGCGATGATCCACGTCGGGGGCAGCCCCAGCGCCACGCCCCAGCGGCCGTAGGCCCCGTGGATCACGAATGCGGCGACTGCGGCCGCGAGGCCGTCGGCGGCCGGCAGGACTATTCGGTACTTGCGCTCCCACCGTCTTCGGCGTGCTTCCGGACTCCTGCGTTCCACAAGCTGCAGCTCATGCGTGACCTGCTCAATGGTCATGCCCCCCCCACCACGTGCTCGGCTCACCCCGCCCCAGCCCTCGGCGGTCCCTGGCCGTTACGTGCCAACCCCATGAGGCACGAGAGCGCTGAGGACACCGGTGGCACGGACGTGAGTAGTTGGTCTGATCCCCTGACCGAACGGTCCGGTCGACCAGCCGCAAGTGAAACCCCCCTGCAGCAGCGCCGGACTGGAGCCCCAGCGGTTCCCAACCGCCTCAGGCATCCCACCGAAACGGTCAATTCAGGGGTGGTTCCCCTGCCCAAACCGGTCCGGCGACGCTCAATCTAGACCATTGGGCGCGGTTACGGGAACAGTTCGGCGAAACACGCAGCGCAACCGGATTTCTGGCGCCATACTGCATCAGTGACGAGCATCGTGATCCCGGCTCACAACGAGGGACGAGTCATCGGCCGGCTTCTTGACTCGTTGCTGGCGGACACCTCCGAGGACGAGATCGACATCGTGGTCGTGTGCAACGGCTGCACGGACGACACCGCGCGGGTCGCGGGCGAGCGGGGCACCCCGGTCCGGGTGGTCGAGATCCCGACTCCCTCCAAACACGAGGCACTTCGGGTCGGCGACGAGCACGCGCGCGGCTTCCCCCGACTGTACGTGGACGCGGACGTGGTGATCGCGAGCGCGGACGTCCGGGCGCTGACCCGGGCCTTGACCGGCTCGCCGAAGATCCTCGCCGCGGCTCCCGAACGCAAACTCCCGCTGGCCGCGTGCGGTTGGCGGGTCCGCGCGTACTACCAGGTGTGGCAGCGGCTCCCGGCCGTGCGCGAGGGGCTGTTCGGCCGGGGTGTCATCGCGGTCTCCCAGGCGGGGCACGCGCGCATCGCCGCGCTACCGCCGCTGATGGCCGACGATCTGGCCGCGTCGCTCGCCTTCGCGCCGGACGAGCGGATGGTGGTCGAGACGGCACATGTGGTCGTCCACCCGCCGCGTACCTGGTCCGACCTGATCCGGCGGCGGATCCGGGCGGCCACGTCCACGGCCCAACTGGAGCACCACCAGGAAAAGTTCGAGGCGTCCATGGCCGAACGCACGCCCCGGACGAGCAAGGCGGATCTCAGGGCGGTGCTCCGCAAGGAGCCGAGGCTGTTCGCCGGCGTCGTGGTCTTCCTCGCGGCCGCCGTCGTCGCCCGTTCGGGGGCCAGGAAGGCCATCCGGGCACAGGACTTCGGCACCTGGCTGCGGGACGAGAGCAGCCGACAGGACTGATCCCGGAACAAAGTGCCCACTGCAGTGACCCGCGCCGCACGTTCGAGTACGCGTACGACCGGCAACTGGAGCCGCTGATCATGTATCTCGCCGACCGCTCGGCCCCCGCCGGGGCGGACACCGCGCCGGGCCGCATGCGTGGCCTGATACCGAGGGTCGCCCCGGTCGTGGTCGCGCTGGGCGCGGTCAGCCTGATCACCGACATCTCCTCGGAGATGGTCACCGCCGTCCTGCCGCTCTACCTCGTCGCGGGGCTCGGGCTCAGCCCGCTGGGCTTCGGCACGCTCGACGGCATCTACAACGGCGTCAGCGCACTCGTCCAGCTCGCCGGCGGTCAGCTCGCCGACCGGCTGCGCGACCACAAGCTGATCGCCGGGCTCGGCTACGGCCTGTCCGCCCTGTGCAAGCCGCTGCTGCTGCTTGCCCACAGCCTCGGCCCGCTGGGCGTGGTGCTGGCGCTGGAACGTACCGGCAAGGGCCTGCGCACCGCGCCGCGCGATGCGCTGATATCCCTGTCCACGCCACCGGAGTCCCAGGGGCGGGCGTTCGGCGTACACCGGGCGATGGACACCACCGGTGCGATGCTCGGCCCGCTCGCCGCCTTCCTGATCCTGCGCGCCGCGGCGGACGGCTACGACGCCGTGTTCGGCGTCAGCACCTGCGTCGCCGTCCTCGGTGTACTGGTGCTGGTGCTGTTCGTGCCGGGGAAGCCGCGCGGACGGCGGGACCTCGATTCGCCGGAGACCGGGACCCCGGCCAAGCGGCCCGTCGGCATGCGGGACGCGCTGGCCCTGCTGCGCCTGCCGCGGCTGCGCGCGCTGACCGTGTGCGCCGTGCTGCTCGGCCTCACCACCGTCAGCGACGCCTTCGTCTACCTGCTGCTCCAACGCCGGGCCGGCCTCGCCGACCAGTGGTTCCCGCTGCTGCCGCTCGGCACCGCCGCCGTGTTCCTGCTGCTGGCCGTCCCCCTCGGCGGCCTGGCCGACCGGGTCGGGCGGCGCGGCGTGTTCCTCGCCGGCCATGTCGGCCTGCTCACCGGCTACGCACTGCTGCTGTGGGCGCCCGCCACGCCGGCCCTGCCCTACCTCGTGCTCGCGCTGCACGGCACGTTCTACGCGGCCACCGACGGCGTGCTGCCGGCCGCGGTCGCCGACCTCGTGCCCGAGCGACTGCGCGCCAGCGGCCTCGCCCTCGTCGGCACCGGTCAGGCGCTGGCCCGCTTCCTGTGCTCCCTCGCCTTCGGCGCCGCCTGGACCGCCTGGGGCGACGCTCCCGCCCTGGCCGCCTCCGCCGCCGGCCTGCTGTGCTGCGCTGCCGTCGCCGGCGTCGTCCTGCGTCCGACGGGCGGACCCCGATGACCTGCGCCGCGCCCCTTGAGCCCGCTCCCGTCCCGACGCCCACGAGGACCCCGATGACGCCGCTGCGCCGCCTGCTCGTACTCGCCACGGCGGTCCTGGTCCTCGCGGGCCTGGGCACCGGGTTCATCCTGCACGCCGCCTCGCGCGCGGCGCAGAAGAACCAGGCGCAGGCGGGCGGGCCGGCGGTCAGCGCGGGCAAGGTGACGCTGGCCCCGGCCAAGCGCCTGGCCTTCGTCAATGCGGCCTCGGGCCCGCACCGCACCGAGGTCGCCGCGGTCCCGGCCGCCGACCCGGCGGCCGGGCGGACCGCGTCCGGGCTCAAGTGCCAGCGTTTCTACGCCGCCGCGGGCACCGGCGTGTGCCTCCAGTCCAGCCCCGGCGTGCTCAACCAGAACAACCGCGCCCTGGTCCTGGACGCCAACCTGCACACCCTGCGCAGCTTCGCCCTCGCGGGCACCCCCAGCCGCGCCCGGGTCTCGCCCAGCGGCCATCTGGCCGCCTGGACCGTCTTCGTCGGTGGCGAGTCCTACGCCTCCGCCTTCTTCTCCACCCGCACCTCGATCGTGGACACCCGCACCTGGCGGCTCACGCCGAGCCTGGAGACATACGCGATCCTCCTGAACGGCAAGCACTACCACGCCGCCGACATCAACTTCTGGGGCGTCACCTTCGCGGCTGACGACGACACCTTCTACGCGACCCTCGGCACCGCCAACCGCACGTACCTCGTCCGGGGGTCCCTCTCCCGACGCACCGTCACCACCCTGGTCCAGAACGTCGAATGCCCCTCCCTGTCCCCCGACGGCACCCGCATCGCCTTCAAGAAGCGCGTCATGACCGGCGCGGCCCTGTGGCACGAGTCCGTACTCGATCTCCGTACCCTCCACGAGACCCCGCTGGCCGAACACCACAGCGTCGACGACCAGGCCACCTGGCTCGACAACCGCACCCTCGCGTACGCCCTGCCCACCAACGGCAAGGTCGGCAGCAGCGACCTGTGGAGCGTCCCCGCCGACGGCACCGGCACCCCCCACCTGCTGATCCCGGGCGCCTCCTCGCCGGCCCCGTTGTGAGCGAGCCAGAGCCGGCAAAGTCGCAGACATCCCCACAGGGCCCCGCAGGGAGGACAGAAAGGCTGTTCTCCCTAGGAGAGCGGCGGCTTGAGCCAGGGGACTTCGCTGCGCCCCCCTCATCGCGTCCCCCGGCGCAGTAGCAAGGATTGCGGAGTGGGCCCGGTCCAGTGTGGCGATGACTTCTACCTGGTGGAGCATGACGCCGGAGCGCTTCTCCAGCCGAAGCCGCAGTGGCAGCGCCGCGTCTGCGCCGCAGGCAGGGCTGGCGTTACCCCATTGGCGGCAGCTCTCGATATATAGGCGTCGGCCTCCGCCCGGCGGAGCGGAGAGGCACTATAGGTAGTTGATTGATTACACTCCGCGATAGCATGGTCTGTCGCTGCTTGCCGGGCCGTGCCTTCCGTCCGCTGCCCATCCCCACTGAGAGGGCTTTGATGACCACATCCGCCTGCGGCCGTCGCCCGGACCGGGCCGGTCTCTGTTCGGGCCTCGGGGCGCCCCTCCCGCTTGAGAGCGCCGGCGCCGCCACTCGCCATGTCGGCGCTCCTTCCGGCCGCGGGGAGTTCGCATGAGTGCCGCGAACCCCTCCCCCGCCGACGGGCCCAGCGGTTCCCGGGCCACGCCCGCCAGCCGGGGGGAAGCGGTGGCCGTCTGGGCCGACGGCCGGCTTGGCCTCTTCGGCATCGCCAAGGCGAACCTGCGCAAGATTTTCCCGGACCACTGGTCCTTCCTGCTCGGTGAGATCGCCCTCTACTCGTTCGTCATCATCATCCTGACGGGTGTGTACCTCACCCTGTTCTTCACCCCGAGCATGGGGGAAGTCGTCTACCACGGCTCCTACGCCCCGCTGAACGGCGTCCGGATGACGGAGGCCTATGCCTCCACGATGAACATTAGCTTCAACATCCGCGGCGGCTTGCTCATCCGGCAAATCCATCACTGGGCGGCGATCGTCTTCGTGGCCGCCATGCTCGTGCACATGATGCGGGTCTTTTTCACGGGCGCGTTCCGCAAGCCCCGGGAGCTCAACTGGGTCTTCGGAGCCCTACTGCTGATCTCCGGGATGTTCGACGGGTTCATGGGTTACTCGCTGCCGGACGATCTGCTCTCCGGCACCGGTGTCCGTTTCATGGAGGGGGCGATTCTGTCCGTCCCGGTGGTGGGCACCTACCTTTCGATGTTCCTCTTCGACGGGGAATACCCCGGTACGGCCATCATCCCGCGGCTGTTCACCCTCCATGTGCTGCTCATCCCGGGCATCATGGCAGGACTGTTGGTGGCACACCTGATGCTGGTCTTCTTCCACAAGCACACCCAGTGGCCGGGCCCCGGCCGGACCGAGAGGAACGTGGTGGGGTCGCCGCTTATGCCCGTCTACATGGCGAAGGCCGGCGGGTTCTTCTTCCTGGTGTTCGGGGCACTTTCGGTCTTGGCCGCGGTGGCCCAGGTCAACCCGATCTGGTTGTACGGCCCGTACCGCCCCGACCAGGTGTCCACCGACGCCCAGCCGGACTGGTACATGGGCTACTCCGAGGGTCTGATCCGGATCATGCCGGGCTGGGAGATCAACGCCTGGGGCCACACTCTGGTGCTGGGCATCTTCATCCCGTTGGTGGTCTTCCCTCTGGTCCTGGCGGTGCTGTGGTCCTACCCCTTCGTCGAGGCCTGGATCACTGGCGACCGGCGCGAACACCACATCCTGGACCGCCCCCGAAACGTCCCGGTCCGCACTGCCTTCGGTGCGGCCTGGATCTCGCTGTACATGGTCCTGCTGATCGGTGGCGCCAACGACCTGTTCGCCACCCGGTTCCACCTGTCACTCGAGGCGGTCACCTGGGCCGTCCGGATCGGCTTCTTCGCGGTTCCCGTGCTGGTCTTCGTGATGACCAAACGCATGTGCCTCGGCCTGCAGCGCCGGGACAGGGACAAGCTGCTGCACGGCCGTGAGACCGGCATCATCAAGCGGCTCCCACACGGCGAGTACGTCGAGGCACACGAGCCGCTGTCGCCTGCCGAGCGGTACACGCTCACCGCGTACCAGCAGTACCAGCCGGCCCAGCTGCCCCCCGCGGTTGACGAGAACGGAGTGGTACGCAGGCCCGGCCTGCTCGCCAGGGCTCGTGCCAAGCTCTCCGAAGACTACTTCGGCGAGAACAATCAGATCGTCAAACCGACAGTCGAGGAGTACAAGGAGGCCACCAGCGGCCACGGCCACCACTGATCGCCGCTGGAACCGCTGACAACGACGGCAGCGTCAGGGTCCGCGCCGAGCACCGCTCGACGCGGGCCCGCCCTTGTCCCGTGCGCGTAACCGCAGACGCGGGCAGAGCGGCGAGGCGCTACTTCGAGGGCGCAGGATGCCGCAGAGTCAGGGCGTCCCGGCCGGCAGCGTCCACTGGTCCACGAGACGTCTGGCCCGGGTGACGTCCTTGGCGAAGACCAGCACCAGAAAGCGCCACTGCGGCCGGGCCGCCGTGCGCTGCCCATCCAGGCAGGGAGCCGTCGTTGACCGGATCCCCACGACATCGAGGAACTCGCGGACCTCCCGCGCGGCGGCCGGGGTAGCGACGCGCGCCACCGGGAGCAACAACCCGTAGGGCAACGGTTGCGACCGCCTTCGCCGGGGCCATGCGCGCACACCCGCCACGTCTCACCTCTGGTACTACCGCAGGGACAAATAAGACAAATAACTAGCTTCCCCCTCATTACGCTCCCCACCATGGGCATGTAACCACAGAGCGTGCATCGCAACACCGGGTTCCGGCTGTATGTCTTCAGCCGTGTCCGCCGGGTAGGCACCGCCGAGGCAGCTAGCAGGCAGCAACGCCGCTGATCACGCGGAGACGTGACCGGACCCGGGCCGATGAGCGGGCAGCCCACCAGAACGGTTGCCGATTGAGCGCAACGAGTGATCGGCACCCGGTCGAGTGCCGGCGAACAGGTGCGAAGCACGTGGTGCTCGTGTCGTCCATTACCCCGGGGACACCTCACGGCCCGCTGGATGGACGGCTCGGGGCGGAGGGCACCGATCGCGACGGGGCCAGGGTGGCGCCGCGACCCTCGAGCGGATCGATGAGCGGGCTAGGGTGTTCGCCGAAATCCCCAGGTACTTCGCCGCGTTCTGCACACTCAGAAACGCTGTCTCAACAGTGGGTTGTGTCTGGTTGCGTATCGCGAATCTCCGGGGTGAGAACGTCGTCACTTTGGCAGGCAGGCGTATCTCCCGCCGATCACTCAGCGGGAAATTCTGACCACTTCCGGCGGGAGGATCAGATCCGGAGAATCATGGGTTTGGCCCGGCCGTGATGCTGTGGTAAATAGCGGTCCGCGCGCCATCGGCCATATGCCGCTCGTCCTCCGCGAGCACCCCGATCTCGCCCGCATAGACGCCTACCTCACCGAGACACCCCGCGCCCGCACCCGCCGCTTCGCAGCACTTCACCCCGCCGAGCAACAGCTCCGCGGGCGGTACCACGTGCGGGAGAGTCATCGGTGAGCGCCATCTGCCCTGGACGTGACAGGCAGGGTGGTCGCGTCAGGTGCGCCCTACGACCCGAAAGAGGAACGAATGCGACCGAATGTTTTGACGAGGACACTCGTCAGTGTCACTGCCGTCGTCGGGATTGCCGCCGGGAGTCTGGCGGGTGCGGGCGCCAGCTTCGCGGCGTCCGCGCCGGCCTCGAAGTCGGCGGCGAGCTCCGAGGCTGTCGTCCCGCTCGCGGTGAACAACCTCGGCCTGAGTTCTGCGCAAGCCAAGAAGGTCCAGCGCTGGCTGAAGAAGTACTGGGGCTACACCGGCGCGATCGACGGGAAGCTGGGCACCAATAGCTGGAAGGCGTTCCAGCGCGAACTCAAGAGGGCCTACGGCTACACCGGCAAGATCGACGGAATCGTCGGAAGCGGCACGGTGAAGGCGTTGCAACGCCAGCTGAAGGCCAACTGGGGCTACACCGGCAAGATCGACGGAATCGCCGGATCGGGGACCCGGGCCGCGTTCAAGCGGTTTGCCGACGGCTAATAGTGTCCTGGTCTGCAGTTGGGTGGTTGCTTCGTGAGTCGAGTCCTGCATCGCGTTCGGGCAGCTGGTAGCGATGAGTCAGACAGCCGCGTTGTCCTGGGGACATGGGCGATACCGGACTGGAACCGCTGGAGCTGACCGCCGTCGAGCGGCGCGCCCTGGGCGGCGCGCCGATCGACCGCGCAGGTAGTGATGTTGGCCATCCCGCCGCCGTCACCACCTTTTTCTCCTTCTTCGACAGAAAGATCCTTTCCCGTGGTCGTCGCCCGCTCCGTCGCGCTGTTCGTCGTCGCCGACCTCTTCGAGATCGGTGGGGCCTGGCTGGTCTGGCAGGGCGTCCGTGAACACCGGGGCTGGATCTGGATCGGTGCCGGGGTCATCGCACTGGCCATCTACGGCTTCGTGGCCACCCTCCAGCCCGATGCCGATTTCGGGCGCATCCTGGCCGCGTACGGCGGGATCTTCGTCGCCGGGTCACTGGTCTGGGGCTGGGTCGCCGACGGCTACCGTCCCGACCGTTTCGACATCGTCGGCGCCGTGGTCTGCCTCGCCGGGATGGCCGTCATCATGTACGCGCCGCGCGGCCACTGATCCGGCGTGCTGCCGCCCCTCGCCGGCATGGCGAGGGGCGGCAGCGGGCCCTGCATGGCCTGGGAGAGCAGGGGCTGGCTCACCGCTGAGGTGTGGGCCGAGCGTCTTGGCAGGAGCCGGAATGAGCATCCGGCCGGTGGGCTCGGCGCGACGGGGTTTGCCGAACGGTTGGGTGGCTATGAAGGGGCCGATCAGCGTCTGTTACCGGGCTTGGACAGCAGCGGTCGATCAGTGAACTCGGGAGTATCGATCGATGAGCGACCCCTCTCCGTCAACCTCCGTGGCAGACTTGCGACATGAAGATCGCAGAGGCGGCTCGCGGTGAGTGACGCGCGGTCGGGCGGTGCCCCCACCGCTTTGCGCATGGTGCTCGGAAGGCGGCTCCAGGACCTGCGGGAAAAGGCCGGACTGTCCTACGAGCAGGTCGCACACTCGCTCGATGTCACGCATGCCACCGTCCGCAGGATGGAGAAGGCCGAGGTCGGCCTGAAGATCCCGTACGTCGAGAAGCTGCTCGGCATGTACGGGATCTCCGCAGACGAGATCAGCGATTTCCTGGCGTTGGCCCGGCAGGCGAACCGACCCGGTTGGTGGCACCGTTACCGCGATGTTCTGCCGGACTGGTTCAGCGTGTATGTCAGCCTGGAGGGCGAAGCCAGCTCCATTCGGGCCTACGAGCCCCACTACGTCCCCGGGCTGCTGCAGACCGAGGACTACGCCCGCGCGGTGCTGCGAGCCGGCCTTCCGCACGCGCCGGACGCGGACATCGAGCGCAGGGTGGGACTGCGGATGGAGCGTCAGTCACTGCTCACCCGGCCAGACCCGCCTCTGCTGTGGGCAGTGATGGACGAGGCGGTGGTGCGCCGTCCGATCGGTGGCCCCGACGTCATGCGCGCGCAGATCGGCCGCATGATCGAGTGCGCTGCGATGCCGAACGTCCTGCTCCAGATCGTCCCGTTCTCCGCAGGACCGCATCCCGCGATGTACGGACCGTTCCACGTCCTCCGGTTCCACATCCGCGAACTGCCGGACATCGTCTGCGCCGAGAACCTGGTCGGCGCCGCCTACTTCGACCAGATCAACGATGTCTCCACGTTCCTGGAAGCACTGGACCGGATGTGCGCGCAGGCCGCGCCGCCCGACAGCACCGAGGCCATCCTCGACGGCATGCGCCCGGCGAACTGAACTACCCACCCACGAAAGACCACCGGAGGACCGCGTGAGCGACCAGGGCTTCCCCGCCGCCGAGATCGACACCAGCAAGCCGCACCCGGCCCGAATGTATGACTTCTACCTTGGTGGCAAGGACCATTACGAGATCGACCGGGCGGCCGCCTCCCATGTCGTGTCCGTCTTCCCCGGCATCAAGACCTGCGCGCAGGTCAATCGGCTGTTCATGCACCGCGCGACCCGCTGGCTGGCCGCAGAGGCGGGCATCCGTCAGTTCCTCGACATCGGCACCGGTATCCCGACCGAGCCGAACCTCCATCAGATCGCTCAGGGCGTCGCCCCGGATGCCAAGATCGTCTATGCCGATAACGACCCGATCGTCCTCACCCACGCCCGGGCGCTGCTGCGCAGCACCGCCGAGGGCCGCACGGCTTACATCCATGCCGATGTGCGGGAGCCCGAGTCGATCCTGACCGCCGCCGAGTTGCACGCCACGCTCGACATGAGCCGGCCGGTGGCGCTCTCTCTCAATGCTCTGCTGCACTTCGTCCCGGACGAGTTCAAGCCGTACGACCTCGTCGCAGCTCTGGTTGACGCCCTGCCCTCGGGCAGTTACCTCGTCATCTCGCACTGCACTCCGGATTTCGCCCCCGAGACGTGGGAGAAGGTCATCGACGTCTACCGCAGCGGCGGCATATTTGCGCAGGTGCGCTCCGCAGGCGAAATCGCACGGTTCTTCGATGGTTTGGAACTCCTCGAGCCGGGCGTGGAGGTGCCGCACCGCTGGAAGCCCGACGCCGACCAGCTCCTGACCGACGTCACGGACGCCGAGGTTTCCCTTTACGTGGGCGTGGCCAGGAAGCGCTGAGCGGATCTTTTACACCGCCCGAGCCAGGTGTCCGGCGCCGCGCGGACCTCGACGCCGGGGACCGTTCACGAGGAGTTCGATGCGGCGGCGAAAGGGCCGCAGCATCACCTCGATGTGTTTCGCTGACCTTGGTCGCCTGGTGCGCGCACTACGTACGGCGTGGCACCGAGGTGACTGAGCTGGGCGCCGGAGCCCGCTGCGTGCCCGGTCCGGCGGGATCTTCCGGGGACTCACGGGGAACCGCAGTGCCAGTCGCGCTCCGGCCCAGGTCAGGGACTTCCCAGGTCAGCTGCCATGCGCGTACGAGATCTTCCGAATTAGGGCTCCAGTGCGTCGGCGGCGTCGGTGATCAGTTGGAGTACCTCGGCCAGCTTGCGGGTACGTGCGACGTCGTCAACCAGCGACGTCAGCGGGTTCTGCGCCGCGACCACTCGGTACCCGGCTCGGTGCAAGCCGGGGATGACGTGCCGCCAGTGCGAGCCGTCAGCAAACGCACCATGCACCAAGACAATGTTGATCTTGTCCGCCATGACGCTTCCTTCTCAGACGGGTGCCGTGCTGTCCCGAGCGAGCAGGTATGGGAACGAGTGTCGGTGTCTACGTCACGCGGATTGCCTCTGCTACTACCTGCTTGGTTGCAGAGTCCTCAGGCCCAGGCCTTGGGCGACGCGCGCGCCGAGGTCGGGATCCACTTTCGTCCAGTAGTTGGTGACCGCGCGCTCCTGGATGAAGGGCTCCACTCCCTGGCTCAGGTGCCAGACGATGTTGTCGACCAGGTGGTCGCGGTCGGTCGGCGTCATCACCTGGCGGTAGAGCGTGCCGGGCTGGATGAAGTCGTTGTCGTCCTTGTGCGCCTCGTAGGCCGTGCGCATGATCTCGGCGGCCTCAACAAACCAGCTCGGATCGCGGTAGCGCTGCGGATCGGCCTTGGGCCCGCCGTAGCTGTTGGGCGCGTAGACCGGCTGGTTCCCATTGTGGTCGTAGCGCATCGGGCCGTCTTTATTGTAGTTGTGCACCTCGTCGAGTGGGCGGTTGACCGGCAGCTGCTCATAGTTCGGGCCGGTGCGATAGCGGCTCGAGTCGGCGTAGGCGAACATCCGCCCCAGCACCATTCGGTCCGGGCTGGGCCCGATGCCGGGGACAAAGTTCGCCACGTCGAACGAGGCCTGCACAATCTGGGCGAAGAAGTTCTCGGGATTGCGGTCGAGTACGAAGCGCCCGACGGTGATCGGCGGGTAGTCCTCGTGCGGCCAGACCTTGGTCACGTCGAAGGGGTTGAAGCGGTAGTTGGCCGCGTCCTCGTAGGGCATGATCTGCATCTCGAGGCGCCAGGACGGGTAGTCGCTGCGAGCGATCGCGTCCCGCAGGTCGCGCCGGTGGTAGTCGAGGTCCTCGGCGCGCATGGCCCTGGCCTCGGCGTCGGTGAAGTTCTGGATGCCCTGCTCGGTCTTGAAATGGTATTTGACCCAGAACTTCTTACCCGCGGCGTTCTCCCACATGTACGTGTCGCTGCTGTAGCCGTTCATGTGGCGCCAGTTACGCGGCGTGCCGCGGTCGCTCATCAGGATCGTCACCTGGTGGGCCGACTCCGGTGAGAGCGTCCAGAAGTCCCACTGCATGTTGTTGCTGCGCAGGCCGCTGTCGGGCATGCGCTCCTGTGAGTGGATGAAGTCGGGGAACTTCATGGGGTCACGCACGAAGAAAACCGGCGTGTTGTTGCCGACGAGGTCGTAGTTGCCCTCCTCGGTGTAGAACTTCAGAGCGAAGCCGCGTACGTCGCGGTCCGTGTCCGGGTAGCCCTCTTCGCCGGCCACCGACGAGCAGCGGACCAGCATCGGCGTGCGCTTGCCAACCTCATTGAGGAAGGCGGCCTTGGTCCACTCGGTGACATCGGCAGTGACCTCGAAATAGCCGAAGGCGCCGCCGCCCTTGACGTGGTACACGCGATCGGGAACGCGCTCGCGGACGAAGTGGGCCAGCTTCTCGATCAGGTAGGCATCCTGCAGCAGGACGGGGCCGCCGGCCGCGACCGTGAGCGAGTACTCGTCGCTGGCAACGGGACAACCGGCATCCGTGGTGGTTAGTGGTTGATTGCTCATCTCTTTCTCCTCTCTGGTCGAGGTAGACCTGGCGTTTACACGCGTCGACTGACACATGCAGTAGTCTCCGCGAGCCAGCTACTCGGGCCAGGAACTGTTCAGGATGACCTCGACGAAGTCGATGCGCTGGAAGCCGGGCACGAAGTGGGCCAGCACATCGGCGTTCACGGTGCCAAAGGTTGTGTCTGGCCGGTCCTTGAAGCCGTCCGTGAAGGCCTCCAGAATCCGGCGCTTGAAGTCGGGTCGCGGGTGCGCGTCGGTGACGGCTTCGAGCGCCGCGGGATCCAGGTCGTCACGGCCGATCCCGAGCACATCAGTCTCCACACCCGCGGTGACCAACGCGATCTCGGGCTCCATGAACTCCGGAACACCGGGCGTTGTGTGTAGGGCGATCGCCGTCCAAACCCGGCGGACATCGTCAGCGCCGACCCCGTGCTCGGTAAGGAACCGACGCGCCTCGTTCGCACCGTCGATCTCGAAGCGCTGATGAGTGGTCCGGTATGTCTGAGTCAGACCAAGGTCGTGGAACATCGCTCCGACGTAGAGCAGTTCCGGGTCGGGCTTCAGCCCGCGCCGTAGCCCTTGCAGCATCCCGAAGAGGTAGACCCTGCGCGAGTGGTCGAACAGCAGCGGCGGCTCAGCTTCGCGGACCAGTGCCGTGGCCTCGGCCGCCAGCCGCGTATCGGGGATTTCGATGCCTGCGATCTTCTCGCTCACGACTGATTCCCTCCTCCGCTCGGTCCCAGGGACGCGCGTGCACGCCGTGCCTACGGAGCCAAACTCGAAGGTACCGATTCCAGTGGGCAGCAAGCGTGGCGCTCACCCTGGTCTCACCAGACAAGTATTTCACTTTTGTGGGCAACTGTCCTTGGCAGCGAGCAGCCCACAACGGCCTCGTCCCGCGCGGAGCGCTGTGAGTCCTGACCAGGACATCCGGTCTCGTCCAGGTCAGGACTCGTCAACCAGCTAGCCTCGAAAACGTGTACGAGATTCCGCCGGATCCAGAACGCCCCCGGGTGATCCGCCTCTACCTGCAGATGCAGATCGCCGCAGTCGACGCCAAGATCCAGAAGATCGAGGCCGGTGCCGTCGGCTCCGCCCGTGGCCGGTCAGGTTCCCGGCCGCTGCGGTTCGGAGTTCGCCAACGGGGTGTCGATCTCGGCCAGCGAACGGAAGAGCTTGGCGTCCAGGGGGTAGTCCCAGGTGGCGATCTCGATCCGGCGGCCGTCGCGCCAGGCGAAGGCCGTGTGCATGATGCGTGGGTCACCCCAGGCGAATCAGCTCTGCCCGAAGGACTTTCGAGGGACTTTTTGGCAGCTAACGTGGCAAGGCTCTGAAAGATCAGAAAGGGCCTCCGACACAGGTCAGAGGCCCTTCTTCAGGCAAACATGCTGGTGGCGGCGGACGGGTCGGCCTGTACGCCGGATATCATCAAGAATTGGCATATTCGCAGGTCAGAGCATGTTCGAGGTGAGCCCGGGTCGAATCGGTGTCGAATTCACCCTTGGACTGGTCAGGCCGCCTGCGTGGTGGCGTCACCGCTCAGCGACAGGACCGTGACCTGCGTAAACTCCCGCGACGATGGACACAGAGGACGATATTTTCATATCGTCCAGATCGGCCTCCCAGCACGGGCGGCAGCCTGGGCAAGCATCGACCGGTCGGCAGAGCAGTGGGTGGGCGTCAGCCCGGCGGAACGGTGACACGGCAGCGAGATCAAGATCTCTGCCTGGTCGGCTACCATGGTCAGCACGGCAGACGAGCCGAGCGGACGGCCGCGTTAGGACCCCGGTCCTGCCGAGGAACGTCCGGACTCCATAGGGCAGGGTGGTGGCTAACGGCCACCCGGGGTGACCCGCGGGACAGTGCCACAGAAAGTAAACCGCCGGGGCCGAAAGGCACCCGGTAAGGGTGAAACGGTGGTGTAAGAGACCACCAGTGCCCAGGGTGACCTGGGCAGCTAGGTAAACCCCACCCGGAGCAAGGTCAAGAAGGGGCCACCGTCAGGCGGCCCTGCGCGGACGTTCGAGGGCTGCCCGCCCGAGTCCGCGGGTAGACCGCAAGAGGCCGGCGGCAACGCCGGTCCTAGATGGATGGCCGTCAGCCGGCCGGCCGCGAGGCCGACCGGTCAACAAAATCCGGCGTACAGCTTGACTCGTTCTGCCGGGCCAGGGGTTTCCCCTGCTAAGGGCCTCTGACCTCGGTCGGGGGCCCTTCCCGTTCCTTCGGGGACTTGCTGCGTTAGGCGGCGAAAACTCTCAGCCGGTCCCCCTCAGTCGGATGTCACGGTTCCAGGCGTCGCTCCTGCCGGTGGGAGTCGTCTTGCGGATGGTGTCGTAGCAGCGCCAGAACCAGTTGCCGTTCGTGCGGCGCCGGATCTCGATGCTCGTGCCTCCGCACCTGGCGCATTTAGAGGCCGCGCGAAGACCTCGGCGTTGAGGTGGGCCAATAGTTTGCGAGCGAAGTACGCGCCGTGCATGGTCAGCATCACCTCCCGGGTCCAGCTCTGCGAGAGCGCGTTGAGGCTGCCGAGCATCACCGTCCGCTCGTCGATCACTACGACCTTCTGATGCACGGACTGCCGTTCAAGAGCGTCACCAACCGGATGCGGGTTCCGGAGATCAAGGACCTGCTCCTGCTGCTGGGCGCAGAGATCGAAGAGCTGCCCGGGCAGAGCGAATGCCTCGACCCGACCAACACCGACGACCCGCTGACCCTCTTCCACCAGGCGCTGTCCGAACCCGGCAGCACCTACCTGCACACCGACCAGTACTACAACCCCCGCAACACCGACGCGCACGCCGCCGGCACCGGCCCGGAGATCATCAAGGACCTGGACGGCCGGGCACCGCACTGGTTCGCCGCCTGCGTGGGCACCGCCGGCTCCTCCACCGGCGTGGCCAGGGTGCTGCGCGAGCACGACCCGGAAGTGAAAGTCGTCGGACTGGTCGCGCACAAGTCCGACTTCATCCCCGGGATCCGCACCATCGACGAGGTCCACGAGGTCGGACTCTTCGACCCGGCCACCTACGACACGATGGAGTCGGTGACCTCCGACGAGGCCATCGCCGGCATGCTGACGCTCGCCCGCCGCAGCGGCATCCTGGCCGGCCCCACCGGCGGCGCAGCCTACTTCGGGACCGTGCGCCACCTGCGCGAGGCCGACGCCGCGCTGACCGAGCGCGCGTCAGCAGTCTCCATTGTCTGCGACCGCATCGAGAGCTACCTCGGCTACGTCAAGCAGCGCCGCCCGACCTGTTTCACCGGCCGCCCCGCAAGAACTCGGTGGCGGATCTGTCCGATGCCGAGATACGCGCGGCCACGGTCATCGACGCCCAGGAGGCCCAGCAGTGGATCGGTCGGGAGCGGCCCCTGGTGGTCGACCTGCGGAGCCCGTTCGCGTACGCCGCGCTGCATCGAGGGGTCCATGAACATCGTCGACGAGCTGTTCGACGAGCTCGTACAAGGCGGGCTGCCCTTCAGCAAGAAGCAGCCTGTTCTGCTGGCATGTCCCGTCGGCGAGAAATCCGCCCGGTACGCCGCCGCGCTGCTGACCCGCATGGGGCATTTCGATGTCCGCAGCCTCGCCGGTGGCATCATCGCGTGGCGCGACGCGGGCGCACCGCTGGTCCGGGACTGACGGCATGACCGCCATGACGGCCTACGGACGCGACGCGGCCCTCCCCGAGGACTTGACCCGGTGGCAGTGCTCCCTGCGCGCCCAGTTCCCGATCATCACCGGTCACGCGGAACTGGCCTACCTGGACAGCGCGGCCACGGCCCAGAAGCCGCAGGCCGTACTCGACGCCGTCCAGACCCACCTGACCTCGGCCAACGCCAACGCCGGCCGAGGCACCTACCCATGGGCCAACGCCTCGACCGCGCTGGTGGAACGGACCCGAGACCGGATCAAGGACTTCCTCGGCGACCCGGACCCGGAGCACTCCAGCGTCCACTTCACCAGCGGCACCACCGAGGGACTGCGCACCATCGCCCGCGACTGGCTCCCCGCACTTCTGGCAGACGGCGACGAGATCGTCGTCCCGTTCGCCGACCACCAGGCCAACCTGTCCCCGTGGCTGGAGGCACAGCAGCTGCTGAGCCGGCAGGGAGTGCGGGTCCGGGTGCGGAAGATGCCGTACCAGAGGTCGTCCGGCGACTACGACCCGGGTGGCGCTGGCGGAGTCGGTAGGCCCCCGGACCCGCTTCGTCGCGGCCACCCATGTGCACCACGTCTACGGCCAGAACATGAACGTCCAGCGCATCCGCGGGGCGGTGGGCCCGGATGTGCCGGTCTGCCTGGACGCCGCCCAGAGCATCGGCCACCTGCCGGTGTCGATGGCCGGCCTTGATATCGACTTCGTGGTCTTCTCCGGGCACAAGGCCTTGGCACTGCCCGGCTCCGGGGCCATCTGGGCCCGTCAGGCACGCGGGCCACGCGGACGCCGCCCGCTACGTCGACACGGTGATCGGCGAGGACGCCTGGACCGAGGCCCTGGCGCTGGACCGCCCCCTTGATGCGGCCGTCTCCACCACCGCGCTGCACTACCTCCCCCAGGACACTCTGCGGCGGACCTACGCACAGCTCGCGACGCTGCTGCGACCCGGGGGAGTCCTCGTCAACGGCGACCACCTCCTCCAGGACGGTGCCAAGCCCTCCCGGATCGCCGCCCACATCGGACACCGCCGGGCCGAGCGGCAGCAGGCACTCACCCACGACGACTGGGAGTCCTGGTGGACCGCCGTGGCGGACGACCCCGAACTGGCCGATCTGCTCGCCGAACGCCGGCACCGGCAGCCGACGCCCGGGCCCGGCAACGGCAATGGACTGACCCTGTCCCATCACACCGAGCTGCTGCGCCAGGCGGGATTCGAACACGCCGTTCCGGTCTGGCAGTTCGGCAACAGCTACGTCCTGGTCGCGCTCCGATAGCTCAAGCAGGACGATAAACGCTCACCGGCGAAGCCGGTGAGCGTTTATCGTGATCCAGCTGCGGTATCACCACGAGGACTTGGTCACTCCTGGGAGGAATCCCGCGTGGGCCTGCTCGCGCATGCGCACCCTGGACCGTCCGAACTTGCGCAGATGACCGCGGGGCCGGCCGTCGGCGCTGTCGCGGTTGCGTACCCGGGTGGCACTGGCGTTGCGCGGCTGGCGGCGTAGCTCCTGGAGAGCGGCCAGGCGTTCGGCCTCGGGGGTGGCGGCGCTGCGGATGATCTTCTTCAGTTCCGCGCGGCGTGCCGCGTACCGCTCGACGGTCGCCTTGCGCTTCTCGTTCTGTGCGATCTTGCTCTTCTTCGCCATCAGACCTTCCCTCCGCGCGCTCGGATCCGGGCCACGGCGGCCTCGATCCCGATGCTGTCGATGGTCTTGATCGCCTTCGCGCTGAGAGTCAGCCGTACGTAGCGGCCCTCACTGGGTACCCAGTAGCGCCTGCGCTGGATGTTGGGGTCGAAGCGGCGGGGGGTGCGCCGGTGGGAGTGGGAGATGGCGTTGCCGAAGCCGGGCTTGGTGCCGGTCAGTTGGCAGTGGGCGGACACGGGTGACCTGCCTTCGCTGTCAGGGATCGTATTGGAAACGGATGTCATTTCCAATATAGTGCCATCATGGCTCGCAACGAACTGCGCCCGATCATCAAGCTCCGGTCCACGGCGGGGACCGGCTACACGTACGTCACCCGCAAGAACCGCCGCAACGACCCTGACCGCCTGACCCTGCGCAAGTACGACCCGGTGGCCCGCCGGCACGTCGACTTCCGCGAAGAGCGCTGAGGAGGCCCCTGAATGAAGCCCGGAATCCACCCCGCGTACGGACCTGTCGTCTTCCGCGACAAGGCCGCCGACTACGCCTTCCTGACCCGGTCCACCGCCACGGGCGACAAGACGATCGACTGGGAGGACGGCAACACCTATCCGGTCATCGATGTCGAGATCTCCTCGGCGAGCCACCCCTTCTACACCGGCACGGCACGGGTCCTGGACACCGCCGGACGCGTTGAGCGCTTCGAACGGCGCTACGGCCGGCGCGAGGCCCGCTGATGGAGGCGACCGGGAAACTGCCCGTCGTCATCGTCGGCGGCCTGCATTCCGAGGCCCGCGGGGAGGTCGTAGAGCGGCTCCTGCGGAGCGTCCCCGGCAGCATGGCCCTGCACCACGACCTGTCCACGGCGGCCGAGGGCACAGTGCGGCGCACCGTGCGCGACGCCTCGGGCGAGCTGAGCGTCGGTGAGACCGAACTCGTCAACGACTGCGCCTGCTGCGCGCTGCGCGAGGACCTGGTCCCGGAGCTGGAGCGGCTTGCCGCCGACGGCTTTGCCAGGCTCGCCGTCGTCGAGCTGTGGGACTCCGTCGAGCCCCAGACAATGGCCGAGGTCATCACCGCCCACGGCGGTGACGCACTGGACCTCACCTGTGTGATGACGGCCGTCGACCCCGCACTGCTCCTGCCCTACCTCGGCAACGGCGACGACCTGGCGGAGGTCGGGCTCGCCACTGCCCGCATCGACCGGCGGACCGTCGCCGACACCTGGGCACGGCAGTTGGAGTACGCCCCCGTCCTGGCCCTCGTGGCCGGTGAGGAGGCGGACCAGGCGGACACCGCGCTGCTGGCGCAGCTGCATCCGACGGCCCGTCACGTGGCCGTCGGCTCGGGCGCACTGGCGGAGGCCGCCTTCGCCGGATTCGATGTCCAAGCCGCCGCCGGCCGGCAGGATCCGGCGTGCGCTCTCCTGCCGCAGGAGGCGGACGATTGCGGGGTCAGCACATTCGTCTGGCGGCGGCGCAGGCCCTTCCACCCGGAACGTCTCTATGCGGCGCTGGAGGATCTGGCCTGCGCCGCCGCCCGCAGCCGGGGCCGCTTCTGGCTGGCCGACCGCCCGGACACCCTGCTGTCCTGGGAGGCTGCGGGCGGGGCGCTGTGCGTGGAAAGCGCCGGCCCGTGGCTGGCCTCACTCCCGGACGCGGCCTGGGAGATGGTCCCGCCCCTGCGCCGGGCGGCAGCGGCACTGGACTGGCATCCCGAGCACGGGGACTGCTGCCAGCACCTCGTCTTCACTTCCCCCGGACTCGACCGCCAGGGCCTGGCCGAGCTCCTCGACTCGTGCCTCCTGACCGACGCCGAGTACGCCGGAGGACGCACGGCATGGCAGCACCTGCCGCCCGCCTTCGACTCCCTCCTCGACCCAGTCCCGTAAAGGCTCTCGTAAAGGCAAGGACCCCATGGCCCAACACGGCAACCGTTCCGTCAAGCCCCGTGCCACCAGGCCCAACCCGCTCGACGCGGCGAGGATCACCTATATCGACTACAAGGACATTGACCTGCTCAGGAAGTTCATCTCCGATCGCGGCAAGATCCGCAGCCGACGGGTGAGCCGCGTCACCGCCCAGCAGCAGCGGCAACTGGCCCGCGCTATCAAAAACGCCCGCGAGATGGCACTGCTGCCCTACTCCTCCGCGAAGTGAGCGTCCGATTACCACCCGGCAGGAGGTGGCACTCGGACCATGGCTCCCCGGGAACAGGAAGGCGACACAGCCAGGGCCCCAACGCGGGCTTCGACCGTCCGGGTCGCCGTCGTCCAGGAGTTCAACGACGGTGACCCGCCGAACCGGGCCGGTGGTGGCCAACGCCGGCCCGGCCGCGCTGCTCGCCAAAGACGGCCTGGTACCTGGTACCTGGCACCTTGCCGGCTTCTTCCGGCTGCAGCTACCGGCGTCAGTTGAGGCGAGCGACTGCTCGGGGCGGCGGGGCGGCCCGCAGTCGCTCGGGCAGGGTGCCGTCGTCCGGCAGGCCCGCGCGCAGCCAGGCCCCGACCGCCGCGGCGTCGGCGGGGCCGGTGATGGGGCCCAGCCGGGTGGGCATTCCATGGGGGCGGCGATCGGTGTCGCAGGGCTGCGCCACGGCGAAGAGTCCGCGGGCCCCGCGCCCGTACGGGCCGAAGGCGTCGCAGCGCAGGACACCGTGGAGGCACGAGGTGATGACCAGGACACCGTGGGGAGTGGTCCGCAGTGCGTCCCTGAGGGTTTCCATGACGGCCGAGGCGGCCGGTCCGTCGCATCCGGCGCGGCAGACGATCAGCGTGAAGGGACGGCTCATCAGTTGCGCCTCCTTGGGGGCGGCTCAGGGCTGCAGCGCGGCGGCTGCTGGGCGCGGACTGTGTTCGGACAGGTGATGTTCGTGCTCGCAGGTGTCGTCGATGCCGTAGTAGATGTACCGGTTGGTCATCTGCACCAGGCGCTCCTCGGTGGGCGACAGGGCTCCGGCGCCCCTGCGCACGAGCGCTGGATCGGTATTGACCGCGCTCAAGTCGTTGGCGATGACCGCGACACGCAGGCCCTCGCGGTTGCTGAGGAGATCGTTGAGCAGGTTGGTCTTGCCCGAGCCCAGGAAGCCGGACAGAACGGTGACGGGCAGACGGTCGACCATGGCGCAGTCAGCCCTCCGGGGCCAACAGGCCACGCTGATAGGCCTTCACGAGTCTGCGCGGCACCTGGTACACCGAGCCGTCGACGGCGATGGGGACCAGGGCGGGCGGGCTGGCCTTCCACTGCGCGCGGCGGTGCCGGGTGTTGCTGCGGGACATCTTCCGCTTGGGTACAGCCATGGCCTCGGGGCCTCCTCGGTTCGGGGAATCCCAGAGTATATGAAAACGGAATCCATTTCCATTGGGGCCGCGAGGAGTGGCTGCGGCTGCCCAAGGGGCCTGCCGGGCACGCCCCGCGTGCCGGGCGACTGGAGGAGTTCCGGACTTCGTTGCAGCACGACTTCCTGCATGCCGGGGGCTTCCTCGCCGTCGGGGCGGCAGCAGCGGCGACCTTCAATGTCACGGTGCCCCACTCGGCGCTGCGGACGTTCACCGACTCGCCGTGGCTGGCCGTGCCGGCACTGGCCGGGCTCGCGGTGATCCTCGCGATCTGTTCCGAGGCCGATGCCTTCGTCGCCGCTTCGCTCACCGGGTTCTCGCCCACCGCCCGGCTCGCCTTCATGGTGGTCGGGCCGATGATCGACCTCAAGCTCATCGCCCTGCAGTCCGGCACCTTCGGGCGGGGTTTCGCGCTGCGCTTCTCGACGGCCACCTGGTTCATGGCCGTGGGATGCAGCGTGCTGGTGGGGTGGTGGTTGCTGTGAAACGCAACTTCCAGGTGCTGCTGGCTCCTCCTCACCGGCGCCGGGCTGCTGCACATCGCCCTGTTCAGCGACCTCTATCTGCGCTACGTCAAGGCCGGCGTGCGGCCTCTGCTCATCGCCTCCGGCGTGCTGTTGGTCGTGCTCGGCGTGATCGCCGCCGCCCGTGACGGTTTCCCCTTCAGCCGCGACGAGCCCGGACACGGCGCGCACCCCGACCACGACGACCACGGGCACGACCACACCAAGGGCCCGCGTATCGCGTGGCTGCTCTACGTGCCCGCCCTCCTGCTGCTGCTCTTCGCCCCTCCCGCTCTCGGCTCGTACACCGCCTCCCGCGACGACACCGCGACCACCTCCGGCGCCGGGACCTTCCCCGCCCTGTCGGCCGAGGACCCCCTTGCCCTGTCGGTGAGCGAGTTCAGCTCCCGTGCCGACTGGGATACCGGCACGTCGCTTCGCGGCCGCACTGTACGGCTCACCGGCTTCGTCACCCCCGGCTCACACGGCACCTGGTACCTCACCCGGCTGATCGTCACCTGCTGCGCCGCCGACGCCACCGCTCTCAAGGTCGAGATGCACGGCGCCACCGCGCTGCCCTCCGACGCCTGGGTGACGGTCACCGGCACCTGGCGCCCCACCGGCAAGATCGGCACGGACTCCGCCCGCCCGGCCCTGGACACCGCCACCGTCGAGCGCATCGCCGAGCCCGGCGACCCCTACAAGGACCTCGCGAGAATTACGACGCCCTGATCCAGCCGGAGGCGCCCCGCTACTCCTGGGCGTGCCGGATCGCGTCGAGGACGATGTGGGCGACGTGGTCGTCGGTGAGGGAGTACTCGATCTCGCGCGCCTGGCGGCGGGCGGTGACGATCCGCGAGGCGCGCAGCACGCGCAGGTGCTGGGAGACCAGGGGCTGGCTCACGCCGAGGGCGGTGACGAGTTCATGGACATGCTTACCGCCCCCGGACAGCTCGCGGACTATGCCCAGCCGAACGGGCGAGGCCAGGGCCCGCAGCAGTTCACTGGCGGCATGCAGGGCCTGTATGGGTTCGTCCGGGGATGAAATCATCGTCACATGCGCACGTTAGCATGTGACAACGAATTTCACTTAGGGTTGAGGTGGTCAGTGGTCGTCCCAGTGACCCTCGTGGGACGCGTGGCGGTGCCCGTCGTGCACGTAATCCGTGTGGTCGTCGTGCGGCACGGCGACGTGCCCGCACTGCGGGCCGTGCTCATGGGCGTGCCGGTCGTGCACCGAGTGCTCCGACCCGGCACATTCGTCGACGTGGTCGGCGTGCGCGCGGTGGATGTGGCCGTCGTGCGCGTAGTCGGTGTGGTCGTCGTGCGGGATCGCGACGTGGCCGCAGCCGTCACCGTGGACGTGCTCATGGCCGGCATGGGGGCAGTGGTCAACGGCAGTGGACATCACTTAACTCCTCACTCGCACCGCCAGGAGAACTGGCGGTCGGTCAATTCATGGCGACATTAGCATATAGCGATTCCTGCATGTATTGCCACCGCGTAGCCCTCGAAGCACTTTCGGGTAGGTGGTCAAAAAACGGCAACGATTTTCATATCTACCAACTGATCTATGGTTTTGAAAGTCATTGCCATCTACCGTGGGAGGTGTCCCGAAGTGCCGGTATCGCTGTCGCGGCCCGGCTTGGTTGAGGAGATCCCGCTTCATGAGCGCTGCCCCGTCCCGTCCCGCTGTTCGCCGGTCGTCCCGGTTCGCCCTCGGTGGTGTCGCGGCCATAACCGCGATAGCGGCCACCGCCTGCTCCACCTCGTCCTCCTCGGGCAGTGCCTCTTCCACTGCCTCGTCCGCCGGCTCCGGAGGCGGGAAGACGATCCAGGTGGTGGCGGCGGAGAACTTCTGGGGCAGCATCGCCTCCCAGCTGGGCGGCAGCCATGTGAAGGTCACCAGCATCATCAACAACCCCGACGCGGACCCGCACAGCTACGAGCCGACCGCGTCCGACGCCCGCACCGTGGCCGGGGCCCAGTACACGATCGTCAACGGCATCGGCTACGACACCTGGGCCGACAAGCTGCTGGCCGCGAACCCCGTCAGCGGCCGCAACGACCTCAACGTCGGCGACCTGGTCGGCATCAAGCCCGGCGGCAACCCGCACCGCTGGTACTCCCCGGACAATGTCCACCAGGTCATCGAGAAGATCACCGCCGACTACAAGAAGATCGACCCGGCCGACGCCGCCGACTTCGACAAGCTGAAGAACACCTACGAGACCACCACCCTCGCCCCGTACAACCAGCTGATATCCGGCATCAAGGCCAAGTACGCGGGCACCCCGATCGGCGCCTCCGAATCGATCGTGTCGCCGCTCGCCGCCGGGCTGGGGCTGAAGATGCTCACCCCGGACACCTTCCTCACCGCGATCAGCGAGGGCACCGACCCCACCGCCAAGGACAAGGCGGCCATCGACCAGCAGATCGCCAACAAGAAGATCAAGGTCTACGTCTACAACAGCCAGAACGCCACCCCGGACGTGCAGGCCCAGGTGAAGGCCGCCCAGGCGAAGGGCATCGCGGTGGCCACCGTCACCGAGACCCTCACCCCGGCCGGCGCCAGCTTCCAGGCCTGGCAGGTCCGCCAGCTCCAGGGCATCCAGCAGGCCCTGGCCAAGGCCACCGGGAAGTGACCATGAACCCGATAGCGCGGGCCCGCGAGGCCGCCCTCCACCACCCGGCCCCGCGGTCCCCGGCGCCCGCCCCCGCGCAGCCCGCCGCCAACACGGTGGTGGCGCTGCGCGGCGCGGCGGTGCGGGTCGGCGGCCGCACCCTGTGGTCCGGGGTCGATCTGGACGTCGGCGCCGGGGAGTTCGTCGCCGTACTCGGCCCCAACGGAGTCGGCAAATCCACCCTGGTGAAGGTCCTGCTCGGGGTGCTGGCACCGGCCGACGGCGAGGTGCGAGTACTGGGCGAGCGGCCCGGCCAGGCCGGGCAGCGGGTCGGATACCTCCCGCAGCGCCGCAGCTTCGACGCCTCCCTGCGCATGCGCGGCACCGACATAGTGCGGCTCGGCTGGGACGGCGACCGCTGGGGCGTGCCGCTACCGGGGCGGTCCGGCGCCCGCCGCAAGGCCGCAGGGGAGCGGATCGCCGAGGTGATCGAGCTGGTCGGGGCGTCCGCGTACGCGAACCGGCCGATCGGACAGTGCTCCGGCGGCGAACAGCAGCGGCTGCTCATCGCCCAGGCCCTCGTACGCCGCCCGGAACTGCTGCTGCTCGACGAGCCGCTGGACAGCCTCGACCTGCCCAACCAGGCCGCCGTGGCCGCGCTCGTCGGCCGGATATGCCGGGAGGAAGGAGTGACCGTGATCATGGTCGCGCACGATGTCAACCCGATCCTGGCCCGCCTGGACCGGGTGGTGTACCTCGCCGAGGGCGGGGCCGTCGCCGGCCACCCCGAGCAGGTCATCACCTCCGAGACGCTGTCCCGGCTCTACGGCACACCCATCGAGGTACTGCGTACCTCCGACGGCCGCCTCGTGGTCGTAGGACAGCCCGAGGCCCCCGCCCTGCACACCGACCGGCACGCCGTGCCGGGGCAGGGAGGCCGCAGTGCTGCCGGCTGACCTGGCGAATCTCGCTGACGCCTACCCTGCCTGGTCCTGGAACCCGGTGACCGACCTGCAGCAGATGTGGGCGTACCCCTTCATGGTCAACGCCTTCCGGGCCGGCACGGTTGTCGCCGTCGCGGCCGGCGTCATGGGCTGGTTCATGGTGCTGCGGCGGCAGAGCTTCGCCGGGCACACCCTGGCCACCGTCGGTTTCCCCGGCGCCGCCGGCGCGACGCTGCTCGGCGTCAGCGCCACCTACGGCTACTTCGCCTTCTGCGTCACCGCGGCCCTGGTCATCGCCGCGATCCCGCGCGCCGGACGGGACGCCGAAGGGCACGAGTCGGCGCTCACCGGCACCGTCCAGGCGTTCCTGCTCGCCTGCGGCTTCCTGTTCGCCGCCCTGTACAAGGGGCTGCTGGGCGGCGTCACCTCACTGCTGTTCGGCAGCTTCCTGGGCATCACCACCACCCAGGTCTGGATACTGCTCGCCGTGGCGGCCGCCGTCCTGGCCGTGCTCGCCGCGATCGGGCGCCCGCTGCTGTTCGCCTCCGTCGACCCCGATGTCGCCGCCGCGCGCGGAGTGCCGGTGCGCCTGCTGTCCACGGCGTTCCTGGTCCTGCTGGGAGCGGCGGCCGCCGAGGCCAGCCAGATCACCGGCACCCTGCTGGTCTTCGCCCTGCTGGTGATACCCGCCGCCACCGCCCAGACCCTCACCGCCCGCCCCGCCGTGAGCCTCGCACTGTCGGTGCTGATCGCCCTCGCCGTGACCTGGCTCGGCCTGATCACCGCCTACTACTCGCCCTATCCCATCGGGTTCTACGTGACCACCTTCGCATTCGCCGCCTACGTCCTGGCCCGGCTCGGCCGGCTGGCCGCCCGGCGGCGCCCCCGCCTCGTACCGTCACCAGTGCCCGCAGGAGGCCAAGCATGAGCCCCGGCACGAGCCCCGGCATGAGCTCCGGCATGACGACGACCGTGCTGGCCGCCGCCCCCGGGTGGGCCGCCGCGTTCGGGCACCCCTTCTTCCAGCACGCACTGCTCGCCGGTACCGCCATCGCCGCGGCGGCAGGCCTGACCGGCTACTTCCTGGTGCTGCGCGCCCAGGTCTTCACCGGCGACGCGCTCAGCCATGTCGCCTTCACCGGCGCCCTGGCCGCCCTCGCCCTCGGCTACGACCTGCGCGTCGGCCTGTTCGCCGCCACCATCGTCATCGCCCTGCTGCTCGGTACCCTCGGCAGCCGGGGCCGGACCGACGACGTGGCCATCGGCAGCGTCTTCTCCTGGATCCTTGGCCTGGGAGCGTTCTTCCTCACCCTCTACACCACCTCCCGCAGCGCGGCCAACGGCAGCGCCGGCGTCAACGTACTCTTCGGATCGATCTTCGGCCTGTCCGCCGCCCAGGCCCTGACCGCCGCACTGGTGGCGGCCGGAATCTGCGTGGCGATACTGGCCATCGCCCGGCCGCTGCTGTTCGCCTCCGTCGACGAGGCCGTCGCCGCCGCCCGGGGCGTGCCCGTACGGATCCTCGGCTTCGGCTTCCTGGCCCTGGTCGGCGCCTGCGCGGCCGAGGCCACCCAGGCCGTCGGCTCCCTGCTGATCCTCGGCCTGCTCGCCGCCCCCGCCGGAGCCGCCGGGCGCCTCACCGACCGCCCCTACCGGGCCCTGGCCCTGTCCGCCGCCCTCGCGGTGGCCGAGATGTGGACCGGACTCGGCATCAGCTACGCGGTACCCAGCATGCCGCCCAGCTTCGGCATCCTGGCCGCCGCCACCGCCGTATACGCCGCGACCTTCGCCACCGGCCTCCGCAGGCGTACCCCTGCCCCGGCGGTCTGACATGAACGACGACCGCACCGCCGCGGACCTGATCGGACGCCGGACCCAACAGCGCGCCACCGTACTGACCGCCCTGATCCACAGCGACGACTTCGCCAGCGCCCAATCCCTGCACGCCCGGCTGGTGGCCGCCGGCAAACGAGTCGGGCTGAGCACCGTCTACCGCACCCTCACCGCACTCGCCGAGGCAGGCCGCGCCGACATGGTCCGCGACCCCAGCGGCGAACGGCTCTTCCGCTACCGCCCCAGCGAACAACACCAGCACTACCTGCTGTGCCGCACCTGCGGCCTCGGGCAGCCCGTCGACGCCACCCTCATCGAGTCATGGGCCGCCCAGATCACCGAGGCATCCGGCTACGCCGACGTCCAGCACACCGTCGAACTCACCGGCACCTGCCCCGACTGCACGCACGTCAGGCACACCACGCACACCGACAACACGACCTGACCAGACCACCCGCCCCCGCCCACCACCTCGCCGACGGACAAACGCTGCGGATGACCCACCCGCCTCGATGGGCCTGAGCCCCATACCGACAGTCCTTTGGCCGAACTGCCCACCGCCTGGCTGACAACAAGTGAGCTACCTCCAGGGTTCAGCCACAGCAGTCGCACCCGGGACGACAGCCGCATGCGTCGGTCCCGGTGGCCGGCGCGGACGCGGCGGTGCCGCCGGGTGCATATTGCGCGCCCGGCGGCACCGTCGGTGATCGTACGAGGTCAGATCAGGAGTTCCAGACCTGGAACTCCGAGAGCTGGCCGGCCGGCCAGCCCGAGTTGGCGGTGACGTTCACCCGCAAGTAGCGCCGGGTGGTCGCCGGGAAGGTGATGGTGACGGTGTTGTTGGTGGTCGGGTCGAAGGTGTAGCTCGCCGACGCCACGAGGGTGGTGAAGGTGCTGTTGTCGGTGCTGCCCAGGACGGACAGCGTCTGGCTGCGAGCGCCCCAGCCGGCGGGGAGCTGCAGGACGATCCGGCTGACGCTGTTCGAGGAGCCGAGGTCCACCTGCACCCACTGCGGAAGGGCGTTGTTGGCGCTCTCCCAGTAGGTACTCTGGTTGCCGTCCGTCACGTTCGACGAGACGTACGTCTGGGTGTAGCTGGACGCGCTGGTGGCCTTGCCCGCCGCCAGGTTGGTGTTCGTCGGGGCGCCGGTGCCGGTCAGCGCGACCGTGGTCGGGCTGTTCGACGCGTTGCTGGTGATGGTGAGGTTGCCGGTCCGGGTGCCGGACGCGGTCGGGGTGAAGGTGACGTTGACGGCGCAGGAGGAGCCCGCCGCGATCGACGTCCCGCAGTTGTTGGACTGCGCGAAGTCACCCGTGGTGGCGACACCGGAGACCGACGCGGACGCCGTGCCGGTGTTGCTCACCGTGATGGTCTGCGCGGTGCTCTTGGTGTTGACCGTCTGGCTGGCGAAGGTCAGCGAGCTCGGGCTGGTCGACAGGGTCGCCGACGACGTGCCGCCGCTAGCGGCGGGGTACACCGCGAAGTCCGACAACTGGCCCGCGTTCCAACCTGAGTTGGCGGTGATGTTGGCCCGGACGTACCGCGCGCCGGTCGCGTTGAAGGTGATGGTGACGGTGTTGTTGTTGGCGGCCGGGTCGAAGGTGTACCCGGCCGAGCCCACTATGGTGCTGAAGTTGGTGCCGTCCGTGGAACCCAGCAGGGACAGGGTCTCGGTACGGGCCGACCAGGACGTCGACGGCGGGAGCCTGAGGACGACCTTGCCCACGCTGTAGCTCTTGCCGAGGTCGACCTGCGCCCACTGCGGGAAGCCGGTCGCGCTCTCCCAGTACGTCGAGGCGTCCGCGTCGGTGAGGTTCGCGGGCACGTACGTGCCGTTGCTGGAGCTCGCCGACGTCGGCGTGCCGGCCGCGAGGTTGGTGGTGCTGTCGATGCCCGCGCCGGTGAGGGCAACGGTGGTGGGGCCGTTGTTGGCGTTGCTGGCAACGCTCAGGGAGCCGGTACGGGTCCCGCCCGAGGTCGGGGTGAAGGTGACGTTGACCGTGCAGGACGCGCCCACCGCGATGGTGGAGCAGTTGTTGGTCTGGCTGAAGTCACCGGTCACCGAGACGCCCGAGACGGTCGCCGAGGTGGTGCCGGTGTTGCTGATGGTCACCGCCTGCGCGGCGGCCGACGAGCCGACGACCGTACCGGCGAAGGACAGGCTCGCCGGGTTGGCGTTCAGTACCGGACCGGGCGCCGTGCCGGTGCCGGTGAGGCTGACGGGGTTGTTCGATCCGCCCGCGTTGACGGTCAGGGTGCCGGTACGGGTACCGCTCGCGGTCGGAGTGAAGGTGACACTGACCGTGCAGGAGCCGTTAGCCGGGATGGACGATCCGCAGTTGCTGGTCTGGGCGTAGTCACCGCTGACGGTGATGGAGGAGACGGGTACGGCCGAGCCGGTCGGGTTGTTGACCAGCACGTTCTGCGCGGCGCTGGTCGCACCCGTGGCGACGGCACCGAAGTCCAGTGCGGAGGGGCTGACGTTGACCGAGTCCTGGTAGGGCGGGTAGATCGGGGCCGGCCACGGGCCGCAGAACGAGCCGGTGAGGCCGGAGTTGCCGCCGCCATCGGTCACCACGAAGTTCGATCCTTCGCAGTTGTAGGCCGCGGACGACGACGTCGCCGACTCCGAGGATGTGGCGACGCCGGTCGCCGTGACGTTGTTGAACGTCGCCGCGCCGCCGGTCTGCTCCTGCAGGGCGAAGGTGCCGGTGCCGGAGATGGTGACGTTGCTGAGGTTGACGCCGCTGATCGTACCCTCGACCCACTGCACGGCCTCGTACGGGCTCTGCTGGATCACCATGTTGGTCACGTTGATCGGGCCGGTGATCGCGCCCTGGCTGGCGTCGAACCACAGCGAGCCCACGCCGAACTGCCAGTTCGGGTCGAGGCTGCCGTTGCGGATCAGCGTGTTGCCAGTGATGTTCGTGGTGCCGACCGGGGTGGAGTTGAAGCGCTGCCCGACGTGGATGCCGCCGCCCTGGGCGATACCGGTGTCCCGTACCAGGTTGCCGCTGACGGTGTTGTCGTGGCCGCCGTAGATCGCGATGCCGTTGGCCAGTATCTGCAGTTGCACGGTGTTGTTGGAGATCGTGTCGAAGGCGTCTGCGCCGAGGCTGGAGTCCGCCCAGGTCGCGATGCCGTCGTCACCGGTGTTGCGGAGATCGCTGTTGGTGACGGTGGAATTGGTGACGCCGCCGTGGAAGTTGATGCCGTCCGCGGTGGTGTCCCGGATGCGCACGCCGCTGAAGGTCAGTTTGTCCATCGGCCCGTCCATCCAGGCGCCGACCTTCATGTGCTCGATCCAGACGCTCGAGACGCTGGAGTTGCTCATCGCGCCGCCGATGCCGTTGACCTGCGCGCCGTCGTTGCGTTCCTGGACGTTGCCGGAGATCGCGAAGTTCTGCAGGTGCACGCCTGTGCTCGGCGACGGCGCGGAGTTGCCGTAGAAGCCCGGTGCCGTACCGGTGACCGTCGAGTACCACATGCCGGCGCCTGCCACCGTCACATTGTTGACGGCGATGTGGCCGGGGATGTTGAACGAGCCCGGCGGGATCCACACCGTGCCGCCGGGGCCGGCCGCACTGATCGCCGCGTTGAAAGCGCTGGTCGAGTCGGCCACACCGCTGGGGTCCGCGCCCTTGCTGGTCACCGACACCGAACCCGAGGGCTGCGGCAGCGCCGCGCCGACGTTCTCGAAGTCCGCGAAGTCGATGGTGTAGGAGGACGCGGTGTCCTCGGAGTCGACCTGCAGCTTGAAGGTGGTGCCGGCCGGATAGGTCGTGCTGAACAGCCGGTGCACCTCGTCGTAGAAGTGGTGCGGGTTGCTGCCCGGGGAGTTGGTAAACGGGTAGCTGCCGTAGTACCAGCTGTAAGCGTTGGTGAGGCTGAAGTTCGTCTGCTTGGTGCCGTTGACGTACAGCGACAGCGGGGCGCTGTAGACCGAGCCGTCCGCGGTGTCCGGGATGCTGTACCGGAAGTCGATCGAGTTCGTCGCCACCGGCGTGGTGAAAGTGACGTACTTGCCGGTGCCCTGCAGAGTCACCGCCTGGCGGCGCGACGCCTCGTCGGCGAGCTGGCCCTGGGTGTAACTCGGGCCGATGGCGGCGCCGTTGGTGGCGGAGTTCTCCGCCTGCACCTCGGCGTACGGCAGGCTCGCGCCGCTGCCGCCGGTGGCGGTGGAGGCGGCGGCAGCGGGCGTTGCCGTCAGGGCGAGTACGCCGGCGGAGGCCAGCAACGCACTGGCACCTCCCACGGCGACCGCTCGCCTCAGCCTTCTCATGGGTTGGAACACTTCTTGCTCCCTTCGGCACGGGATGCCGGATCTGCGTTTCCGGCGCCCCACGGTTGATGAGGGTGAGGAGTGACGCGGCGCACAACTGCGGTTCGGTGCGCGGTGGCGTGGTGACGCCGGGCACGCGAAACCTCCCACCGGCGGGTGTGCGGGCAGGCGACGACGCCTGGGGCGGCGCGACAGGTGTCCGCGGTATGGCCGTGCGGTGGGGCTCGTTGGGTGGGGGATCAGGTGAGGGGGTGGGGAACTGCGCTTCGCGACATGGGGAGTTCAGGGGACATCAGCGGAAGGCAACGTAACCCGTACGACTTGGGCCCGCAATATCTAGACGCATCTCTGTTAAAAGCGAATGGTTTTCTGCAAGATTCCATGTGAGAAGGCGAGGATTTCTGGCAACTCACGATCCCGGGAAGCGGACAGGGCGTTCCGGTGGCCGGACGCGCAACAGCCGGAACGGCCTCGGCAGGTGCACCGAGGCCATCGGCTGCGATGAGATGTGCGCCGAACTCCGGCCAGGCGCCGTAGCGGTCACTCCAGCGCGCCGCTGATCAGGCCCGCCGCCGCGCACTTGGCCGGCGCGGGCGTCACACCGGCAGGAGAGCCCGGAGTGCGTCCGGGTCCTGCTCGTGCCGTCGGCGCACCAGGCCGCGGAGGCCGCCGGAGTGCCGATTTCGCCCACCACACGCGACTTAGGGGAGAACCGCTCTGCCGACAGTGCCCATGCGGGCAGCAGGCTGCACCGGTGGTGTGCATCGCAGCGGTCGACTGGGACGCACCTGGACTATATGCCCTGCTTTGTGGGGCTGGTTGCGTTCAAGCCCTCGGGTCATCACACTGCAGCAGCCGTTCATCCGAAGGGCGAATTCTCATCGGATGGACGGCAGTTGCCGGTCGAGGCCAGCGGGTTCGGTACGTGTGGTCTCTGTGATGCCGCCAAGCTCCGGCGGCCCGGCCGAGGAAGTTGACCGTGTCGTTCTGGAACGCGGGATCGTCGTCGAAGGGCGCGGGCGTCGGTGCGGCCGCCCTTGTCCTCGGACTAGGGGTTGTCATGGCCTCTGTATATCCGGCATTCGCGATCAACTGGTACAACGCCACGCCCGCGCCCGAGCGGACCGAGGTGGGGCCCTGATCGCGCGGTGGGACGACGACGCGAACCCGGCGACGCCCGACCGGCTGGCAGCACCCACCTCACCACCGCCTCCAACAGGCACCGGCTGGGACGGCCCCACCGGCCTCGGCACCCCCAACGGCACCGGGGCCTTCTAACGCCCGGCTGAATTGCGGCCGGGCCGGAACCCCTTCCGGCCCGGCCGCCCCCAGGACGCGGACCGGATGGTTGGCGGGCTCGATGACGGCGAAAGATACACAGTCGCGCCATTCAGGGCCGCGGCGGCAAAGACACAGGCCAGGATCGCGTGGGCCTGGCCGAGCAGGAAAGAGGCCCAGGGCTGGAGGCCGCGATCTCAGGCGAACCGGTCCGGGAACGCCCCACGGCGCCCGGACCCATTGACCCATTGGTCCATACCAATTACGATCCCTGACACACGGTGACCGTGTCATGCCCAGGTCTTCTTCTGCCCCCATCCCGGCCGGACCCGACGTGAGGAATTCCCTTGAAACCTGACAGTCACAGATCACGGCATCGGCTGACCCTTCTTCGGCGCCTCGTCGCCGTCTGCGCGATCGGCGCACTCGCCGCCGTCGGGCTCACGGCCCAGGCGCACGCCGCGGACACGAACATCCTCACCAACCCCGGTTTCGAGTCCGGCCTTACCGGATGGACCTGCACGGCGGGCAGCGGCAGCACCGTGTCCAGCCCCGTGCACGGCGGGTCGTCCGCCCTCAAGGCGGTGCCGACCGATTCCGACAATGCCCAGTGCTCGCAGACGGTGGCCGTCCAGCCCGGCTCCGCGTACACCCTGAGCGGCTACGTCCAGGGCGCCTACGTCTACATCGGAGCCACCGGCACCGGCGGCACCGACCCGTCGAACTGGGTCACGACCACCTCGTACCAGCTGCTCAGCACCAGCTTCACCACGGGCGCGAGCACGACCTCGGTCACGATCTGGGTCCACGGCTGGTATTCCCAGGGGGCGTACTACGCCGACGACTTCTCCCTCGTCGGCCCATCGGGCGGCGGCACGACGGACAGCCCGCCATCGGCGCCCGGCACACCCAGCGCGAGCAACGTCACCAGTACCTCGCTGACCCTGAACTGGACTGCCGCCACCGACGACCACGGCGTCCAGAACTACGACGTCTACCGCGGCACCACCAAGATCGCCACGGTCACCGGCACCACCTACAACGACACCGGACTGACCGCCGCCACCACCTACACCTACAGCGTCAAAGCCCGTGACACCGCCAACCAGGTCGGCCCCTCCAGCGGCGTCCTGACCGTGACCACCGCAGGCAGCGGCACGGACAGCCCGCCCTCGGCGCCCGGCACACCCAGCGCGAGCAATGTCACCAGTACCTCGCTGACCCTGAACTGGACTGCCGCCACCGACGACCACGGCGTCCAGAACTACGACGTCTACCGCGGCACCACCAAGATCGCCACGGTCACCGGCACCACCTACAACGACACCGGACTGACCGCCGCCACCACCTACACCTACAGCGTCAAAGCCCGTGACACCGCCAACCAGGTCGGCCCCTCCAGCGGCGTCCTGACCGTGACCACCAGCGGAACCAGCAGTGGCGGCGGTGGCAGCACCGTGAAAATGGGCTACTTCGCCGACTGGGGCGTCTACGGCCGCCAGTACTTCCCCAAGAACATCGAGACCTCCGGCAGCGCGTCGAAGCTCACCACGATCAACTACGCCTTCGGCAACGTCACCAACGGCCAGTGCGCCATCGGCGACGCCTACGCCGACTACCAGATGACGTACACCGCCGCGAACAGCGTCGACGGCACCGCCGACACCTGGGACCAGCCGGTGGCCGGCGCGATCAACCAGCTCCGCGAACTGAAGAAGCTGCACCCGGGCCTCAAGATCATCTGGTCCTTCGGCGGCTGGTCATGGTCCGGCGGCTTCGCACAGGCCGCGGCGAACCCGGGCGCCTTCGCCACCTCCTGCTACAACCTGGTCGAGGACCCGCGCTGGGCGGATGTCTTCGACGGCATCGACATCGACTGGGAGTACCCGAACTCCTGTGGCCTGTCCTGTGACACCAGCGGCCCGGCGGCGTACACGAACCTGATGTCCGCGCTCCGCGGCAAGTTCGGCAGTGACCTGGTCACCTCTGCCATCACCGCCGACGGCTCCTCCGGCGGCAAGCTGGACGCCGCCGACTACGGGGGCGCCGCCCAGTACGTCGACTGGTACAACGTCATGTCGTACGACTACTTCGGCGCCTGGGCCGCACAGGGACCGACGGCCCCGCACTCCCCGCTGTACTCCTACAGCGGCATCCCGACCGCGGGCTTCTACTCCGACGCCGCCATCCAGAAGCTCAAGTCCAAGGGCGTCCCGGGAAGCAAGATGAACCTGGGCATCGGCTTCTACGGCAGAGGCTGGACAGGCGTCACCCAGGACGCGCCGGGCGGCACCGCGACCGGACCCGCGGCCGGCACCTATGAACAGGGCATCGAGGACTACAAGGTCCTCAAGACCAAGTGCCCAGCCACCGGCACCGTCGCCGGCACCGCATACGCCCATTGCGGCAGCGACTGGTGGAGCTATGACACTCCGTCCACCATCGCCGGCAAGATGACCTACGCCAAGAACCAGGGCCTCAGGGGCGCGTTCTTCTGGGAGTTCAGCGGCGATACGAGCAACGGCGAACTCGTGACCGCCCTCAGCAACGGTCTCGGCTAGGAAGCACTGAAGCCGTACCGGGCAGGCGGGGTCGCCCCCGCCTGCCCATCCGCCGCACCCAACTACTAGGCGGCCCCACCAACGACCACCGGCAAGTAGCCCAAGCAGTGGGCCTATGAGGCCCGCCTCACCACGGCCCAGACCGAGAGCCTGCGGCCGCGGCAGCCGAGGGACGTGCCCCGTGCGGTCGACGCCGCCAAGCAGGCGTTCCCCGGGCTCTGACAGCCACCGCACAGAAAGCACACAGATCACCACGCCCTGAGTTCATACCTGGTACAGCGTCATCAACGCGCAAGTTTTTGACCCAGAATCTGGGCCGTAGGCAAAGGTTCCGCCGCCAGTCTTGTTGGCGTGAGCCCGTCACCTCTAGGTTCTCGGCGAATCCCCTTCTCCCACCCAATCCGCCTACCCGGTACGGAAGTCACCCCGGCCCGCACCGGCCGCGCCCCCGCACGGCTTCTGAACCACCCACTTCTGGAGGCAGTACGTTGCGCAGATCCGTCCTCTCCTTCGCCGCCGCGGCCGCACTGGCGCTCTCCGGTTTCGCAGTCGCCACCCCCGCCAGCGCGCACTCCGCACCCGCGACCGCCCACCACGTGAGCACCGCCCGTGCCTGCGCCCTGCCGACCCAGCGGAACGTCATGGCGTGTAGCGCCCTACAGGTCACCAGCGGCCCTACGGTTGCAGCGAACACGACCAAGACCGCCGGCAAGCCCGTAACCCCCGCCGCCACACCCTCCGGACTGGGCCCGAGCGATCTGCAGAGCGCCTACGCCCTGCCGTCGTCCACCGCGGGATCCGGCCGCACCGTGGCGATCGTCGACGCCTACGACGACCCGAGCGCCGAGTCGGACCTCGCGGTATACCGCTCGCAGTACGGCCTCACAGCGTGCACCACCGCCAACGGCTGCTTCAAGAAGGTCGGACAAACCGGCAGCACCACCTCCCTGCCGCGCGGCAACTCCGGCTGGGCCGAGGAGATATCCCTCGACCTGGACATGGTCAGCGCGGCCTGCCCCCAGTGCCACATCCTGCTGGTCGAGGCCACCTCGGCGACCATGACCAACCTCGGCACCGCCGTGAACACCGCCGTCTCGCTCGGCGCTAAGTACGTCTCCAACAGCTACGGCGGCTCGGAGTCCACCTCCGACTCCACCTACGACAGCAGCTACTTCAACCACCCCGGCGTGGCGATCACCGTCAGCTCCGGTGACAACGGCTACGGCGTGGAGTACCCGGCCGCCTCCAAGTACGTCACCGCCGTCGGCGGCACCTCCCTCACCAAGGCCTCCAACACCCGCGGCTGGACCGAGACCGTCTGGAGCGGCGCCGGCTCCGGCTGCTCCTCCTACGACGCCAAGCCCACCTGGCAGACCGACAGCGGCTGCGCCAAGCGCACCGTCGCCGACGTCTCCGCTGTCGCCGACCCCAACACCGGCGTCGCGGTCTACGACACGTACGCGGCCGGCAGCGGCTGGATGGTCTTCGGCGGCACCAGCGTCTCCTCCCCCCTGATCGCCTCGGTCTACGCCCTGGCCGGCACCCCCTCCTCCGGCTCGACCCCGGCGTCCTTCCCGTACGCGCACACCTCCGCGCTCAACGACGTGGCCAGCGGCTCCAACGGCACCTGCTCGGTCACCTACCTCTGCACCGCCACCAGCGGCTACGACGGCCCCTCCGGACTCGGCACCCCGAACGGCGTCAGCGCCTTCACCGGCTGACAGCGCCGATCCGTCCGCAGGGCGGGCCGCCTGAGCACCATCCAGGCGGCCCGCCGTGGCGACCGCGCGCAGTACCGCCGCCCGCGCCGGATTGGTCCCGGACGACCCGCCGACCACCCCCCGGGTTCTCGTACGGATCCCGCGCATGCGAATCAGCATGGACTGATCGCATCCCCAGGCAGCCGGCCCGGCTGCGCTCCGTGAAAGCCGGGCCCGTACGTCAGGCCGTTGTCGGCGACAGAACAACGCATTCCAGCCCTCGCCATAACGCGCCTCGTCGGTCCACAGCTTCACCAGGGGCCGACCGGCCCTCGTCCCGGACGAGGAGGCCCACACGGGTGGACCGGGCCCGGTGCCACCGGGCGGCTACACCTCCGCCGCCATCATCCAGGCCGCCCGCGCGCAGGGCATTGACCTGGTCGGCCCGCTCCCACCTGCAAGCGATCGGCGGACCCGCGAGACCAGGGGCTTCGCGCTCACCGACTTCGCCACCGACTGGGACGCGAAGTCGGCAACCTGTCCGCGTTACTGGGGCATCACACGTATGAACGGGCACCCGCGCGTCGTGGTCATCTTCCCCGAGTACGGCTGCCGCATCTGCCTAGTCCGCCTCTCCTGCCCCACCGCCTTCACCCGGCGGCTGACCCTGCACCCCCATGAGGAACCGCAAGTGCGCTGGCGTCGAGGGAACATTCTTCCAAGCCGTCCACACCACCAACATCCGGCACAGCCGCTACCGCGCAGGCCAAGACCGGCCTCGCCCACGTGCTCAGCGCCGCCGCGATCAACCTCCACCGCATGGAAGCCCACCTGGGCGGCGGCCAGTTCGTCGTAGGTGCGCTGGTCGCTGGGGGTGATGAGGATCAGGCGGCCGTCGGTGGCGACCCGCCATTGCGGGTCGGCCTGCCCAGTGGCCGGGTCGAGGACCTGTCCACCTGCTATGTGCCACCCGGACGGGATCTCGTCGGCGCGGGGTGCGGGTACCAGTACCTGGTGGCCGTCGCGGACGACGACCACGGCCTTGCTGCGGTGCTCGGCCCTCCTCTCCAGGGCCTCCCGATACCTCGCCCGCTCGGCCACATGCCGGGCTTTGCGCGCGGCGGCGGTGCCCGTCGTGCCGCAGCGCTCGGCGATGTCGTCCCAGCTCTGTGGAGGCGTCTCGCTAGAGGGCGGGTCGGTCGTGGGCGACTGGCCGATGCCTTCCAAGGCGCGGGGCGCCAGGCTTCCCGATGAGCTTCCGTGAGGTCGAGGAGCTGCTGCTCGCCCGAGGGATCATCGTCTCCCATGAGACGATCCGGCAGTGGTGCGCCAGGTTCGGCCCCCAGTACGCGGCCGGACTGCGCCGCCTCAAGCCCCAGGCCGGCGACAAGTGGCACCTCGACGAGGTCTACCTGAAGATCAACGGCGTGCGGCAGTACCTGTGACGCGCCGTCGACCAGGACGGCAATGTCCTGGACATCCTCGTCCAGAGCAGGCGCAACGCCAAGGCCGCCAGACGGTTCATGGCCAAGCTGATGAAGAGGCAACGCCGAGTGCCCCGGGTGATGGTCACCGACAAGCTCAAGAGCTATGGCACCGCCCACCGCGCGCTGATGCCCTCGGTGGAGCACCGCTCCCACAAGGGCTTGAACAACCGCGCCGAGAACTCCCAGCAACCCACCCGCCAGCGAGAACGCGCCATGAAGGGCTTCCGCTCACCCCGGGCAGCCCAACAGTTCCTGTCGGCGCTCAGTCAGATCTCGCCACACTTCCGACCCCGACGCCACCTGCTTACCGCCACCGACTACCGCACCGAGATGCTCATCCGCTTCGCGATCTGGGACCGAATCACCGGCACTACCGCCCTGCCCACGGCGGCCTGACCCAAGACCGACACCGACCCCACCACCCCCCGACACACCCTCAACCAGCCACACCCCAGCCAACTTGACAACGCCTCTCCGCGTCCGGGTGCCCTCCCAACCAACCGTCACGCGTTGGATCCAGGCTTACTCCTTGTCCCGCCGTTCGCCGACAGACGGCCATCCGAGTGAAACCCTCCGGCCAAGGTGAACATGCCGAAAGTGTCCGTTAGATTCCTTAATGTTCGACGATGACTCAGGCGACCGACGCCAGGCGTCATCGATCACGCCTTCAAGAATGCGTGCCTGCAGTCGCAGGAGGTGGCCTCAGCACCGCGAAGGACAGGCGCTGCTCTCGCCAGCGGCCTTTGATAAACGCAGCGCCTTGTCCCTGTCGCAACCTCTTACGCCGCGCGGCGTAGCCGCCAAGCGCAGGAGGCAGCTCTCGACGCGGTCGTCTGCGGCCGCGACGTGACCACAAGGAGCGAGCATGCATGCAAAGTCCAGCTCAGCCGGCGCGTTCGTGGCGGCGGTCGTGTACGCGTCGATCGCGGGGTGCGCGACGACCGGGACGCACGAATCCATGACCTCCCACCCGGGTCCGGTGCCGAGAGCCGCGGTGGGGTTGAACGCCAGCTCCTCACCGCATGGCACGCTGATCCCAGCCCCGGCGCTGCCGGGGGCGCAGCCGATATCGGGGAACGACCGGGTGTACACCGCCGACCAGGCCTCCAACACGGTGAGTGTCATCAATCCGGCGACGAACACGGTGCTGGGCACCATACCCTTCGGCAAGCCGCGGCTGAGTCCCAGCGCGGACGTGCTGGGGGCGATGTACGACGGGCAGATCGACGTACACGGCCTAGGCTTCTCCCGGGACGGAAAGTGGCTCAACGTGATCGACGTGACCACCAACGCCGTCCACGTCATCGACACCGCAACCAACAAGGTGGTCCGTACCGTCTACGTCGGCCGGGCGCCGCACGAGGGATTCTTCTCGCCCGACGGCACCCGGATTTGGGTGGCGGTGCGCGGCCAGGACTACGTCTCGGTGATCGACTGGCGGGCCGGCAAGGAGGTCGACCGGATCCACACCGAGGACGCGCCGTCGAAGGTGGTCTTCAGCCCCGACGGCAAACTCGCCTACGTCAACCACCTGCGCACCCAGGTGCTCGACGTGATCGATGTGGCCTCCCGCCGCATCATCAGGCGCGTGCCGATCCCCGCCGAGGCTGGCGGGTCCTCCGACGAGGCCATCTCACCCGACGGCCGGGATGTCTGGCTCGGCATGCCCGAGAACGGCCGGACCACCGCTGTCGTCAACACAAACACCAGCCGCGTGGAAGCGGTGCTGTCCACCGGGCCGCGCACCAACCACCCCAACTTCGTCACGGTCGGCGGCGTCGACTACGCCTACCAGACCGTGGGCGGCCTCAACGAGACCCTGGTGTACCGCCGGTCGCACAACGGGACGCCGCCCACGCTGGTGAAGACCATCCACAACAACGGCTATGGTCCCCACGGCATCTGGCCGAGCCCCGACAACACCAGGATCTACGTCGCCCTGCAGAACTCCGACGCGGTCGACGTCATCGACACGCACACGAACTCGGTGATCAAGACCCTTCACATCGGCCAATCGCCGATGGCGCTGGTGTACGTGGCGCGCAGCACTCCGGCCACCAGCACATCCAACCTTAGCCGGCAAGGTCTGGACATGCGCACGCAGCACTTCGCCCTGCGCATCCTCGGTAGCTCGGGCCGGGGCACGGCCCTGATCCGGGCGCTCCCGGGCATCGACGAAGTCACCATCGGTGCCGACGGGTTGACGCCCAACCAGCAGGTCACCGCCTACGCCAGCGACGGCACCCGCACGACCGCGCTGATGACCATGAAGACCAACGAGTTCGGCAACATCGACGAAGGCCTGTCCTACTCGTACTTCTTCGCCAACCACTACACCTCCGTCACCCTCAAACCCGGAACTCCGCCCCAATCGGAGCCGACCGCTCGCGGGAGCGTGCTCGCACCGAAAAAACCGAAACCAGCCGGAGTTTCCCAGTCGAAGTGATCAAGCAGCCGACCAGCTTCGACAGGCGGCCCGCGTCTCCTCCGTCAACCTAACGGCGCGGGTCGCCGTCTCTGCCCTGAGGCCCGACGCGACCAGTTCCGGCCGGCATCAGCGCTTCCTTGTGACGCCGCCCGCCCGAGTGCGCCGTCGGTGCGCCCTCGCCACGAAGGCGGGCAGCGCGGTTCCATGAACTCGGTCCCGGCACCACGGACGCCGGGAAGCACCACCTCGGACCGCAGGAGGAACCACGGCCGAATCCCCCACGCCCCGCACAACCGATCCCCGGCAGGAGACCCCCACGCCAGCTGACAAAGCGGTCCACGACCGATGTGCAGGGCCTCAGCGTAGGAGTCTGCCCTCTGCGGGGTGTGGTCGTCGACGATCATGGCTTGCCGCCGTTGCCGGGCGGGGACTTCTCCTCGTTGGCGCGGGCCGCCCGGTGGATGCGGCGCAGCTTCAGCGCGAGGGCCAGCGCGAAGGCGCCGAATAGGACAGCGGTAATGATCAGCCAGCGGCCGAGATAGATGTCGTAGGAGAGTCCGGTGGCGCCCGGGTAGGGGCTCGGCAGCCGGAAGGCGAGGGGGAACCACACCAGCAGCAGCACGCCGGAAAGGAACGCCGGCACGCGCAGGTAGTTGATCAACGGAACGGCCGGCACGGCGTCACCACGATGTCGCAGGACGGAACGCGCCGAGAGGTCGGCGAGGGAGTAGAGGGGCAGCAGGATCAGGTCGTGGAGGATCGCCGCCCCCACGAACCAGATCGCCACTTCGAGGGGCCGCGTGGCGAACAGCCGCACGCCGGCGTACGCGGTGACCGCGAACGAGCAGACAAGGACCAGCAGGTGCAGGGGATTCGAGCCGTACCAGCGGGCGAGGCGGGCCATGGTCACGTCCTGAAGGTGAGCCGGTGCACCCACTTGGTGTTGTTCACACCGGGGTTGGCCGGGACCATGATGCGCGCCGGGAAGCCATGGTCGAGCGACAGGTCAGCCCCGTTGACTTGGAGGGCGAGCAGGGACCGCGGGTCGTGGATCTGGTTGCCCCGCAGCATGACCGAGCTGTAGGGGCCCGGCTGTTGCACCGACTCCACCAGGACGCTTCCGCCGTCCGGAAGGCCGGCCAGGGCGGCGAGGTCGGCGAGGCGCAGGCCGCTCCAGAGCTGGTCCTCGGTGGACCAGCCTTCCACGCAGGCGATCGGCAGCGCGGCCGCGTGCCGGGGCATCGCCAGCAGCTGCCCGCGGGTGAAGACCAGGGCCGGTCCTCGGCCGTGCACTTCCAGCCGCCAGACGGGGCCCACGAGGGCCGGGGTGACGCCGACGGAAGCGGCGGTCTTGTTGATCTGGAATCCGTTCGGCCCGCTGCCCGGATTGCGATTGTGCGGGGCGAGCAGAGCGGTGCTCCGCAGGCGGCCGCCGATGCTCTGGCCGACGGTGACCACGAGCAGGGCCAGCGATCCCGCCCCCACCAGGCCCACGGCGCCGCGCCGTGACATGGTCGGTGCCGCCGGTGAGGCCGGGACCAGACCGTCGGGGTCGGGCGGCTCGGGCCGGGTGTGGGCGAGGTCAGTGCGCAGCTCCGCGAGCAGGTTGCGGGAGCGCAGCGCTCGGGTCATCCGGCCGAGCTTGAGGCTCACATGGACGGCGAACGCGGCGATGAACACCCAGGCGCCGTAGAAGTGCAAGGTGTAGAAGGAGCCGGGGAAAATGTAGAAGAGCTGGATGTTGAAGATCCCGGTCACGAACTCGAAGATGGCCCCGCCCACGAGCAGCAGGAGGGAGAGCCGCTCAAGTCCGTGCGCGATCGACCGCACCGGCAGCCACTCGAAGAGTTTCGGGATGACCGACCACAGCTTGGCCAGCAGTACGGGTACGAGCACCGCGCCCAGCGTTACATGAACGCCCTGGGTCAGCCGGTAGAGCCAATACGGGTGGGTGGGCCAGTCGAACAGGTAGAAGCCCAGCAGGCCCTTGTCGGGGGTCTGGTCGTTGAGCGGGCCCAGATCGGGGTTGTAGGCGGCGTAGGACAGCGCGCCGGTCACGAAGAGCACCGGGATGCCGACCAGCAACACCAGGCCGAACACCGACGTCAGCCACGGACCGCGGATCGGACTGCGCCAGAACCCGCGCCGAAAGGGCCCCGGGGGCGGGGGCGTCTCGCTGATCCGCCCCACCGTCGTCTTCATCCGTGCTGCCGCGGCTGCGGCGATCTGCTGGAATCGCCGCCGTGAAGGCGTCTCGCCGTCTTTCGGGGGCTTCGGTGTCCCCGCTGAACCGGAGGCCGAAGGCCGTCCGCCGCTTCCCACCAACCGTCTCCTCCGCACAGAGCCGCGCCCTGAGCGGGATTCAGGCGGCCGCGATCACCCTGCTATTCATAGACCGGGGTGCCGGTCGGAGCTCTCAGCACCACCGGCGATCGCACTGCGTACCGCACAGATTGCACTCGTCCGGGCGCATCCCGGCGGCCGCGGGGTCGGTGATCGCCATGCCGGTACCGGCGTCCGGTCCGGCAAGGACGGTCGTGGATCGCTCGGCGGCGTCAGCGGCGTGTGACGCGTGTTCACCATGTTGGGCTACGCTGTCGTCTTTGGCCTGCCGGCCCGGGCGGCGAGCGCGGATACGCCGAGTGCCGCCTGAATTCCTTACGGACCGCTGACGACCGGGCACGGAACACTCTGCGAGGCGGCGCGGGTCCGTAATGTCGGCCTCATGCTGGTACTTGTCACTGGAGGGGCGGGCTTCATCGGCTCGCAGGTCGTCACCGCTCTCACCGCGGCGGGGCACGGCGTTCGGATCCTGGACGCGCTGCTGCCCGCTGCGCACCGTACGGCGCCGCCCGTTCCGGAGGGGATGGAATGGCGGCAGGCCGATGTCCGTGACCGGGCGGCGGTCGAGGAGGCCCTGAGGGATGTGGACGCGGTCTGCCATCAGGCCGCCATGGTTGGGCTGGGCAAGGACTTCGCCGATGCGCCCGACTATGTGGGGTGCAATGACCTCGGTACGGCGGTGCTTCTGGCGGGCATGGCGCGGGCGGGAGTGCGGCGGTTGGTGCTCGCCGGTTCGATGGTGGTGTACGGCGAGGGGCGGTACGAGTGCGCGCGGCACGGCATCGTGCGGCCGGGGCCGCGCCGGGGGGCCGAACTGGACGCCGGCCGCTTCGAGCCGCCGTGCCCGCGGTGCGGCGAGCCGTTGGCGCCGGGGCTGGTGGACGAGGACGCGCCTGCCGATCCACGCAATGTGTACGCGGCCACCAAACTCGCCCAGGAGCACCTGGCCGCCGCCTGGGCGCGTGCGGTGGGCGGGCACGCGGTGTCGTTGCGGTATCACAATGTCTACGGGCCCGGAATGCCCAGGGATACCCCGTACTCGGGGGTCGCGTCTCTGTTCCGTTCGGCGTTGGCGCGGGGAGAGGCACCGCGGGTGTTCGAGGACGGCGGGCAGCGGCGGGACTTCGTGCATGTGACGGACGTCGCCGCCGCGAACGTCCTGGCGCTGTCGGGTGCGGGCGAGGTCTCCGAGGGTTGCTTGCGCGCGTACAACGTGGGGAGCGGCGAGCCTCACACGGTCGGCGAACTGGCCGCCGCGCTGGCGCGTGCCTGCGGGGGCCACGCACCGGTGACGACCGGGGAGTACCGGTTGGGGGACGTCCGGCACATCACGGCGTCATCGCGGCGGCTCCGGGACGATCTGGGCTGGAAACCGGAGGTCCGGTTCGTGGACGGGGTGGCGGAGTTCGCGTCGGCGGCGCTGCGGGGCTGACCGCACCGCAGGCCGGCACCGGCCCTCACACCGCGACGGGGAGGGCCGCGCCAGCCGGTATCGAAGACCCGGGGCAGTTCCTCCGGCGGGATGCCGCCGCAGCCGTCGGACCACCGGAACGCCCTGTTCCTGCCGGATGCGGCGGCACACCTCGAACCCGTCCAAACCGGGCAGCATCAGATCCAGCACGACCAGGTCAGGCCGGATCGCGGCGGCCTGGGCCACGGCAAAGGGGCCGTCGGCGGCCCGGTCCACTGTGAAACCGGCACGGTCCAGGTAGGTGGCGACGACCTCCGAAACGGTCGGGTCGTCGTCCACCACAAGGACGCGGGCCTTGGGCTCTCCTGTCGTGGTGCTCACGGCGTCGAGTCTCGCACCGGGGTCGCGGCAGGACCGACGGGCGTTTGCGAATGTCCGCGTTTCGTAAGAGTCCGCTATCCGAAATGCCCGGTTCGCGTTCGTAAGGTGTCAAGGGTGATCGAGCCTTCCTCACCTCCGGCCGACGTTCCCGTCGGCTTTCCCGATCTTCCTGTCGATGTCGTGCTGCCGTGCCTGGACGAGGCCGCGGCCCTGCCCTGGGTGCTGGAACGCGTCCCTCGCGGCTGGCGCGCCATCGTGGTCGACAACGGCTCCACCGACGGCTCTGCGGAGGTGGCCGCATCGCTCGGCGCGTACGTCGTCCACGAGCCGCGCCGGGGTTTCGGCGCCGCCTGCCACGCGGGGTTGACCGCCGCAACGGCGAACGTGGTGTGCTTCTGCGACTGCGACGCCTCGCTGGACCCGGGCCTGCTGCCGTCCGTCGCACGGGCGGTGCTGGACGGCAGCGCCGACCTCGTGCTGGGACGCCGGCGGCCGACCGTGCGTGGGGCGTGGCCGGCGCACGCGCGGCTGGCCAACTGGGAGCTGGCCCGCATGATCCGCCGCCGTACCGGCCTGCGGCTGCACGACCTCGGTCCCATGCGCGTCGCCCGGCGCGAGGCCCTGCTCGGCCTTGGGCTGACGGACCGGCGCTCCGGTTACCCGCTGCAGATGCTGGTACGGGCCGCCGACGCGGGCTGGCGGGTACGTGAGCTGGACGTGCCTTACACGCCACGCATGGGCCGTTCCAAGGTCACCGGCACCTGGCGCGGCACCTGGCACGCGGTACGCGACATGCGGGCAGTGCTCGCCGAGCCGGTGCGGGGACAACAGCCGCAGCCGACGGCGCAATCCGCCGACGCGGCCGGAGCGGCACAATGAACCGGCCGCACCGGCGCCCCGCCCCGAGGCCGGACGGCGTCGGCCGCGCGACGCCCCCGCACGCCGGGCCGTCGGCCCCTTCGGCTTTCGCCTCCGCCGGACGTCCGCCGCCGGCCCAAGGCGCGGCCGCGGGTGACCCGACTGGCGGGGAGCACGCCATCGGCCACCGCGCTGCCGGTCCCGACGGCGCGACGAGCGGAGTCACCCTGCTGGTCATCGCCAAGGAGCCGGTTCCCGGCCGGGTCAAAACCCGGCTCACGCCCCCGTACGCCCCCTGGCAGGCCGCCGCCCTCGCCGAAGCGGCCCTGGCCGACACCCTGGACGCGGTGCTGCGGACCCCGGCCCGGCGCAGGGTGCTGGTGCTGGACGGCGCGCCCGGGCGCTGGCTGCCACCCGGCTTCGAGGTCGTACCGCAAGTGGCGGGGAGACTCGACGAACGGCTCGCGGCCGCCTTCGCCGGCTGTCACGACGGGCCCGCGCTGCTGATCGGCATGGACACTCCGCAGGTCACCCCGGAACTCCTTGCCCCCGCACTGGCGCCCGGCGGATGGGACGACTGCGACGCGTGGATCGGCCCCGCGGCCGACGGCGGATTCTGGGCACTGGGCCTGGCCGGCCCGACGCTGGCCCCCGGGCTCATCAGGGGCGTACCGATGTCCACCGACCGCACGGGTGAGATCCAGCGGCGCCGCCTGACAGACGCGGGCCTGCGGGTACGTGACCTGCAGACACTACGGGACGTCGACACCGCGGCCGACGCCGCCGAAGTCGCGTCGGCCGCACCGGACTCACACTTCGCGGCGGCCCTGGCCCGGTTCGCGGGCAGTGCCGGGCTGACGGACGCCGCGCGATGAGCAGTGCCGAACTGGCCGAGCCGACCGAGCTGCGGGACGAGCCCGCTGAGCCATGGGTCGACGACCCGTACGGGCGGGCGCTGCGCACCGGGCGCGGACCGCTGTTCCTGCGGCGATCCGACGGATGGCTGCTGCCGCTGGACGTGGAGCGGTGGTGCGCCGAACCGGACGCGGCCGACACCGCCTTGCTCGACCGCTGCCGGGGCCCCGTGCTGGACATCGGCTGCGGTCCGGGCCGACTGGTCGTCGCCCTCCCCAGGCACGGACTGAGCGCCCTCGGCGTGGACGTCAGCCCGGCCGCCGTCGCCCGTACCCGGGATGCGGGCGGACCGGCGCTGAGGCGCTCGGTCTTCGACCGGCTACCGGCCGAGGGACGCTGGGGCACCGCACTGCTCGTCGACGGCAACATAGGGATCGGCGGCGACCCGCACGCCCTGCTGACCCGGGTCCGGGCACTGGTCGCCCCCGGCGGACGCCTGCTCGCCGAGGCGGCCGCGCACGACGTCGACGAACGCCTCACCGTCCGGGTCCAGGACGCCCGGGGACGTCACGGCCGCGAGTTCCCTTGGGCCCGCCTCGGGCCTGCCGCCCTGGTGCGTACCGGCGCCGTCACCGGCTGGACCCCGGCCGACCAATGGACCGTCGACGGACGCACATTCATCGAGTTGCAGGCTGATGCCGGATCATCCTGGTCCGTCGCGCCCGGCGAGGGCGCCGCGGCAGGCCCGCAGGAGCCGCCTCAGGGCGTGCCAGGCCACGGTGAGGGCGGTGACGGCGCCGAGGGCGATCAGCAGGTTCCGTCCGTAGTCCAGGGGCAGGACGGAGGCGTTGGCCCGGGGCCCTGGGCGTAGCAGTACGGGGAGGGCCACTGCTGTGAGGCAGGCGGCGGTGACGAGTGCGCCACGGGCGGAACGCCGCAGCCGGGGCGGCAGGAGGGCACCGGCCGCGAGGGTGACGGGCACCAGTACGCCGTCGTGCAGGAGCACTGCGCCGCCGAGCCACCACAGCACGTCGAGCGGCTTGCCCACCTGCGGCGCCGTCAGGAACACGGCGCCCAGCGCCATCGCCGCGACCCCCGCCGCACCCGCCGCGAAGCGCAGCGTCTTCATCACAGCACCTCCAGCCGGGCGACCCACTTGGTCTGCAGGACGCCCGGCCGGTTCGGGGCGATGACGCGGGCCGGGAATCCGTGGTCGGCCGAGAGCGGCTCGCCGTTCAGCCGAAGGGCGAGCAGGGTGAGCGGATCGCGGGCGTACGAACTGCCCATCTCCGTGACCGCGTATGCACCGTGCCGCTGCAGTGAGGTCACCCGCACCCGTGCGGCACGCGGAGCGCCAGCCCGGTCCAGAAGATCCGTGATCCGTACGCCCGTCCAGTGCGCGCTCTTGCTCCAGCCCTCGACACACGCGATCGGCAGCACAGCCGAGTGCTGCCGCATCGCCCGCAGTTCCTCCAGCGTCAACTCGTACGGTCGGGGCCCGTCCACCCGCAGCCGCCAGCCCGCCAGGCGTTCGGCGGTGATTCCGGCGGCGACCGCGGTGCGGTTGACCGGCAGGCCCTGGGGTCCGTGGTCGGGGTGGCGGGGCGCGAACAGGTCGAGGTCCTTCAGCGGGGTGAAGGACTGCCCGACCGTCGTCAGCGTCACGGCCCCGACCGCCGCGCCCACCGCCGTGAAGAACGCCCGCCGGTCCGGCCCGTCGGCGTCCGGCGCGGGGCGCCGCCAGTGCGCGGCGATCTGCGGCGCCTTGACCGCGAGGTGCAGCAGCAGTGCCCCCACCGCCACCCAGGCCAGTGCCCAGTGGGCCTGCTTGAAGTCCCACGGCCACGGATACCACTGCACGGTGTTCAGCAGGCCGGTGACCAACTGCAGCAGCACGCTGCCCACCAGCACCCCGATCGAGGCCCGCTCCAGCGCGTGCACCACCGAGCGGACCGGCGGCCACTCGAACAGCCGGGGGTAGACCGTCCACAGCTTCGCGAACAGCAGCGGGATCGCCGCGATACCGCTCGCCACATGCACACCTTGGGTGACCCGGTAGCCCCACGACGGCCGGCTCGGCAGCAGATTCACCGCCCACCCGGGCGGCTGCTGAAGGCAGTGGCTGACCAGACCGGTCACGAAGGCCACGACGATGGCCACGCCGAGCAGCCGGCCGATCACCGTGGCCGTACGGGCGTCGTGCAGCCGCCCCCTGAACACGGGAAGCGGCGGGCGCGGAAGGCTTCTTCTCATACCTTCCATCACACCCCGCCACCCCCGCTGAACAGGGCCTTGAACTCCTTACGGAATGCGGACGAAGCGGCCGCGCATGATCCCGCCCAGGCCACTGGGATGTCACCGTGGCGGCGTGGGAATCCGTCTGCGCACCGCCGTCACCACCGCTCTGCTCACCGCGCTCACCACGTCCGTGGTGGCCGCCGTCCATACCGGCGGCGTGCTCGCCGACCCGGGCCGCATCCTCCTCTGGTACGGCGTCGCCTGGGCCCTGTTCGCGGCCGCCGCCTGGGCAGTGCGCAAGGTGCCGGTGCGCGCCGCCACCACGCTGGTTCTGGCCGGTGCCGCGGCTCTGGCCGTCGCCGCGCTGACCGCGCCGCCGAGCACCAGCAGCGACATGTACCGCTACGCCTGGGACGGGAAGGTGCAGGCCGCCGGGGTCTCCCCGTACACGTATGCGCCTGTCGCACCGGAACTGGCGCCGCTGCGCGAGAACTGGCTCTTCCCGCCGGAGGCCACCTGCCAGGACCCCACCCTGGTCCGGAAACGGGAACTGCACGCCGCGGGCGACGTCTGCACCCGGATCAACCGCCCCACCGTGCACACCATCTACCCGCCGGTCGCCGAAGGCTGGTTCCTCACCGTGCACGAACTGTCCCCGGGCGGCAGCCGCCACAAGGCCATCCAGACCGGCGGCGCCCTGCTGTCCATGGGCACCACCGTCGCGCTGCTCACCGTGCTGCGGCGGCGCGGCCGCGACCCGCGCACGGCCGCGCTGTGGGCCTGGTGCCCGGCCGTCCCCGTCGAGGCCGTCAACAACGCCCACATCGACACCCTCGGCGTGCTCCTGACCGTCCTCGCCCTCGGCACGGCCACCGCCGGCACCCGGCGCGGGGCACTGCTCGGTGCCGCCATCGCCGTGAAGTTGTACCCGGTGCTCGCGCTACCGGGCGCCCTGTCCGGGCTCCGGCCCCGCCGGGCCGCACGGGTGCTGCTGCCCGCAGTCGCGGTCATCGCGCTCGGCTACCTGCCGTACGTCTCGGCCTCGGGAGCCGGAGTACTCGGCTACCTGCCCGGCTACCTCCACGAAGAGGGCTACGAATCCGGCAGCGTCCACCGCTTCGCCCTGCTGCGCCTCATCCTGCCCGACCCGGCCGCCGGCCCCGCCGCCATCGCCCTGCTGCTCCTCGCGGTCCTGTGCGTGCTGCGCCGCGGCGACCCGGCCCGGCCCTGGAGCGGAGCCCTCCTCGTCACCGGTACCGCCCTGCTGATCACCTCGCCCGCCTACTCCTGGTATGCCCTCCTCGTCGCCGCCCTTGTCGCCCTGGACGGCCGCTGGGAATGGCTTTCCGTCCCGGCCGCCGGTGCGGCCCTCTACCTCGGCGGTGCACTGTGGGGGAAGGGCGTCGACCTGCAGTCACTGTCGTACGGCACCGCCACGCTGGCCGTGCTCGCCGGTGCGGCCCTGCGCGCCCGCCGCGCCCCGGTCGGCCCGGCGTCCGGCGGGCAGCCGCGTACGGAGCAGGCGACGACGCCCAGCCCACCGGCCATGCCTTCCCGACCCCTCTGATGCATCACCCGACGCCTGGCCCGCGACTACGAGACCTTCCCCGCCAGTTCCGAAGCCATGATCCACAGCGCCTCCATCGACAACCTCGCCAAGCACATAACAGACGAGACCACACCCACCTGGCGAGGAACCTACTAGGGCATACAGGGCGATCTACCTAAACCAAATGCTCTCTTAAGCCCCCACCTCGTCGGTCTTCGGGGCGCGATTGCCGGCTCTCCAGGTGCACCGACAGGCGTGCGAGCAGCGGAACGCAGGCTTCCAGCGTGTCCCGCTCTTCCGGTGTGAGTACCGCTGCGATCGCCGAGCCCAGCCAGTCCGCCCGTCGTTGACGCTCTTGCTGCAGCCGGAGCTGTCCGGCAGAGGTGAGGTGCAGCAGGGCCTTACGGCCATCGCTGGGATGTGGTTCGGTCCACAACAGGCCCTGCGCAAGGAGTTCCTTGACGGATTTCGCCGCCGACTGGTGGCTTACGCCCCGCTGTCCCGCAACGTCTGCGGTGGTCTGCGGGCCGTCGCGGTCCAAGTAGCCCAGCACGGCTGCTTCACCTGCGGGCATGGTGTCGGCCGCGCGAACCGCGCGGACCAGATGTCCCACGGTCAGGCGGAGCTCTTCGGCGAGTTCGCTGTCGTCCACGGCTCCTATCGTACCCGCATATCCACAGTTGAGTTGTACAATTTGATTGTATAGTTCGGTTGTACAGTTTGTTTGGGGAGTAGGGAGCCCGCCGCTGCGGCCGTGGTCAGGCGAAGTCGCCCGTTTCGAGCGTGAACGAGAAGGGGGCGGGGAGCTCGATCGGCTTGCCGAACGGCCGTCGGCAGTCCGCCTGGTAGTCGTCGCCCTCCGGTTCGGCGAAGAGAGTCACGGTCTCGTTCTCGCGGTCAATGAGCAGATACAGCGGGATGCCGCCCCGCGCGTAGCAGTGGCGCTTGGCCGTGCGGTCCCGTTCCGGCTGGCCCGATGTCACTTCGACAACCATGGCTACGCCGTCGCAGGGCATCCATGACTCATCGTCGTCGAAGAGGTCCAGCTCAAGCCGGGCAAAGACGACGTCCGGGATCACGTGGTTCTTGGGGCACAGCCCTCCGCGCGGCACCTCCAGGCCCCGATTGCCGGAGGCGTCCATGACCACTTCGGACTTGCGGGCCACTTGCAGGGCAATCCGGCTGAGCCAGCGCTCGTGCCTCCCAGACGGCGGCGGTGTCACGACGATTTCCCCCTCGATCAACTCGGCCCTGAACCCCTGGGGGGTTTCCAGGGCCAAGAAGCCCTCCAGCAGCGTTTCTTCCTGCGAGAGCGGCTCGTGTGCCATGGCGCTCATCTCACGCCCCTTCCTTGTCTGGTCGCGAGCATATGGATCAAGGGGGTCAGTACCGGCCGGACCGGAGGTTCCTCACTCGATCGTGGCACAGAACCGGTCGCCGTAGGCTGTCCCGGGCCGCTCGCCCCGCCGTACATACGAAGGAGAACCGCCGTGCTCGTCCTGCTTCCGCCGTCCGAGGGCAAGGCCACCGGGGGTGAGGGCCCGGCTGTGGACCTCGGGGCACTGTCGCTGCCGGGGCTGAGGGGGGCGCGGGAGGCGGTGCTGGAGGAGCTGGTCGGGCTGTGCGCGGGGGACGAGGAGAAGGCGGCGGGGGTGCTGGGGCTGAGCGCGGGGCTGCGGGGGGAAGTGGCGAAGAACGCGGGGCTGCGGGAGGCTCCGACCCGGCCTGTGGGGGAGATTTATACGGGGGTGCTGTACGACGCGCTGGGGCTGGCGACGCTGGGGGCGGCGGCGAGGATGCGGGCGGAGGAGTCGCTGCTGGTGTTCTCGGGGCTGTGGGGGGCGGTGCGGGTGAGGGACGCGATCCCGTCGTACCGGTGCTCGATGGGGGTGCGGCTGCCGGGGCTCGGCGGCCTGGGCGGGTACTGGCGGGGGCCGATGGCGGAGGTGCTGCCGGAGGCGGCCGGGGAAGGCCTGGTGCTGGACCTGCGGTCGGCGGCGTACGGGAGCGCGTGGCGGCCGAAGGGGGCGGTGGCGCGGCGTACGGCGACGGTCCGGGTGCTGCAGGCGGAGACCCGGAAGGTGGTGAGCCACTTCAACAAGGCCACGAAGGGACGGCTGGTGCGGGCGCTGCTGGAGGACGGGGCGCGGCCGCAGGATCCGGTGGAGTTGGCGGAGGCGCTGCGCGACCTGGGGTTTGTGGTGGAGGAACAGTCGCCGGGGAAGCTGGATGTGCTGGTGACGGAGGTGCATTGAGCTCCTCGACCGGGGTAGGTAAGGCAAGCCTTACCTACCTTCCCCTGGAATGCTTGTGCGTCCCATCTTCCGTCTGGTCTCCGCCCTCGCCGTGGCCGCCGCCCTCGCCGGGTGCTCGGCGTCCGCCACCGACCCGGCCGCCAAGCCCACGACATCCGCCCCGGCCAAGGTCGCCGGCCTCGGCACGCGACAGGCCAACGGCACATTCCCCCGTAGTGCACGTCCTGTCCGGGGCCGCTTCCGCCCGGTCGGACGGACGGAGGCGGGCCCGGACAGCCCTTGCGGACCTCAGCGGAGGTGGCTCGTGTCGTTGAACAGTCTCAACGACGCGTTCCCGTCCGCGTAGTAGGCCACCGCCGACAGCGCCGCCGCCGACAGCTCCATCCGGTACAGCGACTCCGGGGGCGCGCCCAGCGCGAGCCGGACCAGCAGCTTGACCGGGGTGACATGGCTGACCACCAGCACGGTCTTCCCGGCGTACCGGGCTAGCAGCTTGTCGCGGGAGAGGGCGACCCGGCGGGCGACCGCCGCGAAGCTCTCGCCGCCGGGCGGAGCGACCTTGGGGGAGCCCAACCACGCGTCCAGCTCGGCCGGGTAGCGCTCCTTCACCTCGGCGAAGGTGAGCCCTTCCCAGGCGCCGAAGTCGGTCTCGCGCACGCCTTCGTCGATGCGGACGTCGAGTCCGAGCCGCCGGCCCACCGTCTCGGCGGTCTCCCGGCAGCGCTTCAGCGGCGAGCTGACGACCGCCTGGATCGTGCCACGGGCAGCAAGCGACTCGGCGACGCGCTCCGCCTGCCAGCGGCCCTTCTCCGACAGCTCGGGATCGGTGCCACCGCTGCCGGAGAACCGTTTCTCGGGCGTGAGGAGGGTCTCGCCGTGCCGGAGCAGTACGAAGGTGGTGGGCGGCCCCATGTCGCCGCCCCACCCGGCGGCGGCGGTCTCCTTCGGCTCGTCGAGGAGCTCAGGATCAGGAACGGTGGCGGCAGCGGTCGCGCTGGCGAGAGCGGCGGTGGAGCGGCTGGGCTCCCACTTCTTGCCCTTCTTGCCGGCGTCCATGGCCTCGTTGGCGAGCCGGTCGGCGTGTTTGTTCCTCTCGCGCGGGATCCATTCGTAGGTCACCTGGTCCGCCGGGAAGACGGTCTTGGCCTCGGCAGCGAGCGGACGCATGTCCGGGTGCTTGATCTTCCAGCGGCCCGACATCTGCTCGACGACGAGCTTGGAGTCCATCCGCACCCGGATCCGCGCGTCCGGGTCCAGCGCGTGGGCCGCACGCAGCCCGGCGATGAGCCCCCGGTACTCGGCGACGTTGTTGGTCGCGGTGCCGATGTACTCGGCGGCCTCGGCCAGCGGCTCCCCCGACGCCGGGTCAAGGACGACAGCGCCGTAACCGGCGGGCCCCGGGTTGCCCCGGGAGCCGCCGTCCGCCTCGACGACAAACGTACGAGCCGCCATTACAGACCGGACTCCGGCGTGCGGACCAGGATGCGCCGGCAGTTCTCGCACCGGACGACCGAGTTCGCGGGGGCGGTCCGGACCTCGTTGAGCTCGGTGATGTTGAGCTCCAGACGGCAGCCCTCGCAGCGCTTCTGGTAGAGCCGGGCGGCACCGATGCCGCCGGACTGGGCGCGCAGCTTGTCGTAGAGCTTGAGCAGATCGGCGGGGACGGCGCCGGCGACGATCTCGCGCTCCTTGGCGGCGGTGAAACTCCCGGCGTCGAGTTCCTGGACGGCCTTGGCCTTGCGGATCTCGGCGTCGGCGGCCTTGGCCTCCACGGATCCGAGGCGGCCGCTCAGCTCGCCCACCCGCTCCTGCATGGACTCGCGGCGCTCCATGACCTCCAGTACGACGTCCTCCAGGTCGCTCTGCCGCTTGGCGAGGGAGACGATCTCGTGCTGGAGGTTCTCCAGGTCCTTCGGCGAGGTGACGGCGCCGGAGTCGAGCCGCTGCTGGTCGCGGACGGCGCGCTGGCGGACCAGGTCGACGTCCTGCTCGGCCTTGGTCTGCTCGCGGGCGGTGTCGCTCTCCTCCGTCTGGGCGGCGACCAGCAGGTCACGCAGCTGGGTGACATCGGCGTTGAGGCGCTCGAGCTCGGCGTGCTCGGGGAGATTCCTGCGCTTGTGGTCCAGCTGCCCGATGCGAGAGTCGAGGGCCTGGACTTCGAGAAGACGGATCTGGTCGGCGGGCTCGGCGTTCAGCGGGGGGCTCCTGGGTTTGAGTTCGTGAATTCGGTGGAGACGGCGTGCGCCGTCCAGGGATCGGTGACCGTGCGCGACACGTATGTGCGGAGGGCCCAGCCGTGCCGGTCGGAGATCTCGTCGAGCTGGCTCGCGGCCTGCTCGCACCAGGGCCATTCGGTGGCCCAGTGCGCGGCGTCGACGAGGGACGGCCTGCCCTCGTCGAACAGTCCCGCTTGCTGGGCCTCGGAGGCGGGGTGGTGCCGCAGGTCGGCGGTGAGGTAGACGTCCACACCCGCCCGCCTTACGTCGCCGAAGAGACTGTCGCCGGAGCCGCCGCACACGGCGACGGTACGGACCGCCTGCTCCGGGTCGCCCGCGACCCGCAGCCCGGTGGCGGTGTGCGGCAGGCCCTTCGCCGCCCGCTGTGCGAACTCCGCGAGGGTGAGCGGGGCGTCCAGTTCACCGATCCGGCCCAGGCCCCTGCGCCCCGCCGGGTCGGTCCGGTCGGGCACCAGCGGGCCGGTCACGCGCAGCCCCACGGCTGCCGCGAGGGCGTCGGAAACCCCCGGATCAGCCCGGTCGGCGTTGGTGTGGGCGACATGCAGCGCGACATTGTTCTTGATCAGGGAGTGCACGACCCGGCCCTTGAAGCCGGTGGCCGCGACCGTCGTCGTGCCGCGCAGATAGAGGGGGTGGTGGGTGACCAGCAGATCGGCTCCCGTCCGTACCGCCTCCTCCGCGACCTCGTGCACCGGATCCACGGCGAAGAGCACCCGCGACACCTCGGCGTCCGGATCGCCGCACACCAGGCCGACGGCATCCCACTCCTCGGCCCGCTCCGGGGGCCAGAGGGCTTCGAGCGCGGCAATGACAGCGGACAGTTTGGGCACGGGTCGAGATTACCCCGCTGGACTGGGGCTTACGGAATCACTCGGGCGGAGCACACCGGCTCGTCCGCCTCCCCCAGAAGGGGACAAGAGCCACCCTTACAGGTGAATCACATCCACTCGTGGCGATCGGTCGCAGTTGCGAAAACTAGCGTCTGCTGCCGGAGGTGACTCACACACCATGACAGCCTGCGCCACCGAGCCCACCGCAGACGCCACTGGCAGCACTGTGCGGCGGGCCGGGTTCACTATCGCGGCGGACGGCTCGTACGCCGCCTGCCTCGCCCAGGCCTCCGGCGGAGGCAACTGGTTCCCCGAGCGCTGGACCCTCGACAGCACCGAGCCGTACACCGTCCCCCTCCCCGGCAACCAGCCCGAGGAGCCCAGCTCCGAAGTGCTCCCGCTACCCGACGGCCGGGTCCTCATCCGCCGACGCGTCGCCTACCGGCACGACCTCTCCCTCCTCTACCCCACCGGCCCCGGCACCGGCGAGGTGTGGCTCGGGTCGCTCGACGGGGGCATCGACGACGTCAGGCTGCTGCCGCCCTCCGCCTCCGGGGACGCCCTCGCGCGCTCCTACGACGCCCAGGCCGACGTCACCGCCGTATGGCTCGTCCACGGCGGCAGCCAGCTCCGCCGGCTCGCCATGGTGAGCGGCCGCTGCACCGGCGGCGTCTGGCTGGACGATACGGGCCGGATGCTGGCCCTCGACCGCGAGGCGGACGGGCGGACGAAGGCCGTCGCCGTCGACCTGGAGCACGGCGACGTCAGCCCGCTCCTCCAGATCACCGATGACAGCAACGACCGCCTCCTCCTCGCCGACCCCGACAGCGGTCTGCTCGTCCTGCGCAGCGACGCCCCCGGCGAGGACCGGCTCGGCTGGGGCATCCTCGGCAGCCGGCTCCCCGTGCGCTTCCCCGAGGCCCTACGGGTGCCGGACGCCGTCCTCACCCCCTTCGCCGCCCAGCCCGGCCAGATGCTCGCGCCGGACGCCTGCGCGGTCGCCCTGCGCGCCGACGGCCCACAGGGCACCTGCATCGCTGTCTGGCGGCCCGGCGGCCGGCGCGCCCTCTGGCTCACCGGCCCGGACGGCTGGCTCCCCGGCACCGGCATGTGGACGGCACGCGGGGTGCTGCGGCTGCCCTACGCGTGCCCACACTGCCCCTGCGGCGTCGTCTCCTACGAGGCGGCCGTACCGCCCACCGAACCGGCGGCTCCCGCCCAGGAGCCGCCCACTCAGGGAGCCCCCGCCCAGGAGGCTCCCGCGCAGGAGCCGCCCCACAATCGCGTCCTTCCGCTGCAACAGGCGCCGCTGGGCGGGGTCTGAACACGCCGCCGCCCCAGGGGCGCTTTCACCAAGATCTCGCCCTTGGCTAGACTCCTGCCGGGGGCTGTGCTGCCGTGTGCCGGGGCACCGTCGGGGATGTATTGGCGTACGTGCACGGCGCGTTGGGCCACTCCGCCCGCTCCGCCCCCGCAAGCCTGTACGCGAACGACAGAGAGATCCCACCATGTCCGAAGCCCGGAACGACACTGCCGAGGCACGCCTCCAAGCCGATGCCGCCGCGGGCGCGGCCGAAGGACGCCACCGTGGTCCGGCCATGCCGGACGAGCACGAGACCCCGGCCCATGGCCGTCACCGCCGGGAGGGCTACCAAATGCCCCGCAGCCGCGACTGACCGCGCCCGTCGGGGTCAGTACGGCCGGCTCCGCTTGAGGCCGAGCACCTCCGTCGCCGCGAAACTCTCCGCCGGATCGCGGCCCGCGAAGTAGCCGGTGAGCAGTTCGTCCAGCTCGCCGTACGTGAAGGCGTCCTTGGCCGTGTCGAACTTCGCGGTCACCCGTGGCCGGTCCACCAATGCGACCATCCCGCCGTGCACCACGAAGACCTGGCCGTTGACCCGCTCGGCGGCGGGCGACGCCAGATAGCCGACGAGCGGCGCCACATGCTCCGGCGCGAGCGGATCCGGACTCCGGTCCACGGCGGGGCCGGCGGGCCCGAACACGTCGTCCGTCATACGGGTCCGGGCGCGGGGGCAGATCACGTTGGACCGCACCCCGTACTTGGCCAGCGCCGCTGCCGTGGAGGTCGTGAGCCCAACTATGCCGCCCTTGGCGGCGGCGTAGTTGGGCTGCCCCGCCGAACCGGCGAGGAACGCCTCGGACGAGGTGTTGACGATCCGCCCGAACACCGGACGGCCGTTGTCCGCCTTGGCGCGGTCGCGCCAGTGCGCGGCGGCGAAGCGGGTCATATTGAAGTGGCCTTTCAGATGGACGCGGATCACCGCGTCCCACTCCTCTTCCGTCATCGAGAAGACCATGCGGTCCCGGAGGATGCCCGCGTTGTTGACCAGGATGTCCAGCGATCCGAACGTCTCCAGGGCGAGCCCGGCCAGCTCCTGGGCCTGCTTGAAGTCAGCCACGTCTCCGTGGTGTGCCACGGCCCGGCCGCCGGCCGCCACGATCTCCGCGGCCACCTCTTCCGCCGGAGTCGCGGACGCCTCCCCCGAGCCGTCCCTGCCCGGCTGCCCGTAGTCGTTGACCACGACCGCCGCTCCCAGCCGGGCCAGCTCCAGTGCCTCCGCCCGCCCCAGGCCCCTTCCGGCGCCGGTGACGATGGCCGTCCGGCCCGCCAGCACGTCCATCCCCATGTCCCCTTCCCTCCCGGGCCGCGTCCTCAGACGGTCACGCAGGTGCGCAGCGCCTCGCCGCTCCGCATCTGGTCGACCGCGTCGTTGATCTCCTCCAGCCGCACCCGGTGTGTGATCAGCCCTTCCAGGTCGATCCGCCCGGCGCGCCAGAGCCGGATGACCCGGTCGTAGGACCTGAGCACATCCCCTCCCCCGTACAGGGAAGGCAGGATCCGCTTCTCGTCGAAGAACAGCTCGAACATGCTGATCTGGAGGTTGTCGTCCATCGCGCCCGCCCCGACGACGCACAGCGTGCCGCCGCGCCGGGTGGCTTCGTACGCCGTACGGGCGGTGCTGGACCTCCCGACGACCTCGAAGACGTAGTCGAAGCCCTCGCCGCCGGTGAGCCGCCCCTTCACATCGGCGAGCTCCTCCGGTGCGACGGCATCGGTCGCCCCGAGTCGCAGGGCGGCATCGCGCCGCGACTGCACCGGGTCGACGGCGACGATCTCGGCGGCGCCGGCCGCCCGTGCGCCCTGGATGGCGCTGATGCCGACGCCGCCGCAGCCGATGACGGCGACCGACGAACCGGCCTCGACCTTGGCGGTGTTGAGCGCGGCACCGATCCCGGTGGTGACGCCGCAGCCGATGAGAGCGGCGATCTCGAACGGAATGTCATCCGGGATCGGGACGGCGCAGGGCGCGGAGAGGACGACTTCCTCGGCGAAGGTGCCGGTGCCGGCGAAGCCGAAGATGTCCCCGCCCGGCCGGCGGTAGTTGGCGGTGCCGGCGTTGAGGAACCCGGCGAGGCACAGGTGCGACTGGCCGCGCTTGCAGGCGGGACAGGCCCCGCAGGCGGGCAGCCAGCAGACGAGTACCCGGTCGCCGACCGCGAGGCCGTCGACGCCCTCGCCGACCTCGGCGATCTCACCGGCGCCCTCGTGCCCGGGGATGAAGGGCGCGGGCTGCGGCAGGACGCCGCTCATCGCGGACAGGTCGGAGTGGCAGAGCCCGGTGGCACGGATGCGGACGCGCACCTTGCCGGGGCCGAAGCCCACCGCCTCGACATCGTCGAACACTTCGAGTTTGTCCTGGCCAATCTGGTGCTGTACGGCTGCGCGCATGGCGGGCTCCCCTTCTCATCCGTACTGACTCGTATTCGTACTCACTCGTACTCGACGGTCGTGTCCGCGAGGACGGCCGCGTCGTCCCGTTCGACGGCCGTCACAGCGACCCGGATACGGCCGGCGGCGGCCCACATCCGGATGCGCAGGGTCTCGCCGGGGAAAAAGATCCCGGCGAAGCGTGCGGAGTAGGCGCGCACCCGCGTCTCGTCGCCCTCGAGAAGCGTGTCGACGACGGCCTTGAGGACGATCCCGTAGGTGCACAGGCCGTGCAGGATCGGCCGGTCGAAGCCGGCCAGCTCGGCGAACTCGGGATCCGCGTGCAGCGGGTTCCAGTCGCCGGACAGCCGGTAGAGCAACGCCTGGTCGTCGCGGGTGGTTCGCAGGACCGTACGGTCCGGCTCGCCGGCCGGCGCCTCCGTACGCGCCGAAGGCCCCCGTTCGCCACCGAAACCGCCTTCGCCGCGTACGAAGATCTCGGTGTCGGAGGTCCACAGCGGGCCGTCGTGGTCGGCCACCTCGCTACGGAGCACGATCACCGCCGCCTTGCCCTTGTCATGAACGGCGGCGATCCGCGCGCTCTGGACAGCCTTCCCCTCGACGGGGATCGGCCGGTGCAGCCCGATCCGCTGCCCGCCGTGCAGGACGGCGGCGAGGTCGACATCGATTCCGGGCATGGACAGCCCACCGACCGCCTCGATCGCGCCGCCCGCGACGGTGGCGAAGGTGGGCAGGACGCGCAGCTGGGTCTCCAGGGCGTAGCGCAGCTCGGTGGCGCCGATGCCGAGGTGGTAGAGCTGGACGTCCTTGTGGCCCCAGGCCAGGTCGGCGACGCGAGGCTCGGCGGTGGTGGCCTTGGTGACGTCGATGGGCATGTAGCTCCTCGGGACTTCGGATTTCGGCGCCGGCAACCCCGGCCCGACCGGCCGCACCGTCGGCCGCGCCGGGGTCGATCACGTACGGCTAGAACGTGTTCTAGCGGTGGCCTCCTGTATAACGCATCACTCCGACCCCCGGAAGAGCTGACGCACAGTCAGACACCGCGACCGTGACAATTGTCCTGCCCAAGCCCGTACATTCGCCTCTGCCGCAGCCTGAGGACCACTCCGTACCGTCATGCATGATGAGCGACGGACACGGGGGAAGGGACGACCGACATGGCAAGCGGGGCCTAGGCCAAAACCACGGACTTCGGCGAGGAGATCGAGAATCTCTGCGCCCGCCCGCCGGGCGCTCCGCCCCGACGGACGGAGTCCGGCGCAGCCGTCCGAAGCCCGCGAAGCGGCGCGAGGGCGGCAAACAAGAGGTGCGCCCGTCCGGCGCTTGTAGGGGCACCTCCTGGGGGGGCACCTCCCGGCCGAAGGCTGGGGGAGGTAGCTGGGGGAGGATCGGCACCCCCGCCCGGCCAGGGCGAACGCACACCCGGCGCCCCCGGTGCAGGCAACCCCCGCCCCAACCACCGTGGGTGGGCAGCAGCCCGCCGCAGGCGGTACGGCACCATGGAGCCCATGACAGAGCCACGGCCCACCGACGCGATACTCGCGGCCTTCGAGGCCGCCAAGGGCTTCATGCCGCTGGACGAGGGCCTCGCCCTGTACGCGGCTGCCACCGACGCGGCCGGGCGGCTGGGTCTGCCGGTGCTGGAGGTGGGCACGTATTGCGGCCGGTCCACGATCCTGCTGGCGGCGGCGGCGCGGGAGGCGAAGACGGTGGCGGTCACCGTCGACCACCATCGCGGGAGCGAGGAGCAGCAGCCGGGCTGGGAGTATCACGACACGGGGCTGGTCGACCCGGAGGTCGGGCTGATGGACACGCTTCCGGCGTTCCGGCGGACGCTGCACGCCGCGGGGCTGGAGGGGCACACCGTCGCGGTCGTCGGCCGCTCACCGCAGGTGGCCGCGTTGTGGGGCAAGCCGCTCGCGCTGATCTTCATCGACGGCGGCCACACCGATGAGCACGCCACGAAGGACTACGAGGGCTGGGCCCCGCACCTCGCGCCGGACGGCCTCCTGGTGATCCACGATGTGTTCGCCGACCCGGCGGACGGCGGCCAGGCCCCGTACCGCGTGTACCGGCGGGCGCTGGACTCCGGGGCCTTCGCCGAGATCGCGGCGACGCGCTCGCTGCATGTCCTGAGGCGTACCGGGTCAGGGATCTGAGGCGGGGCGGATAGCATCGCTGACGTGTTCAGCACCAGTGCAGGTGAGACGCCAATGTCGGGCCGACGGGGCGGCGTGCTGTTGATCGCCGCCGCCGCGCTGATCGCGACGGCCTTCGCGGGCTGGCTCGTATGGGATTCGCTGCGCGACCCCGGGGGCGGGGGAACGCCTCAGCGGGCCCTGGCACTGCCGTCGGCGGCGGCGGCAGCATCGCAGCTGGACAGTGGCGACAGCAAGGCCGCCCTCCCGCTGACGGGCAAGGTCGTCGTTCTCGACCCCGGCCACAATGCGAACAACCACAACCACACCGCCGAGATCGCGAAGCTGGTCGACATGGGGACCGCCCGCAAGGCCTGCGACACCACGGGCACCGCCACCAACAGCGGCTATTCGGAGGCGGCCTACACTCTCGACGTGTCGCGCCGGGCGCGAGCCCTCCTCATTAAGCGCGGTGCGACCGTCAAACTCACTCAGAACGGTGATCGCGCTTTCGGCCCGTGCATCAACGAACGGGCCGGGATCGGCAATGCCGCCCACGCCGACGCCGCCGTCTCAATCCACGCCGACGGCTCGGCGACCGGCAACCGCGGCTTCCATGTCATCCTGCCCGCAGCCGTCCACCAGGGCATCGCGGACACCCGCGCGATCGTCATCCCCTCGCGCCGTCTCGGCACCGCCCTGAAGGCGCATTTTGCCGCCGCGACCAAATCCGCGCCCTCCAACTACATCGGGGGCGGCACGGGTCTGAAGGTCCGCGACGATCTCGGCGGGCTCAACCTCTCCACCGTCCCCAAGGTCTTCATCGAGTGCGGTAACATGCGCGACCCGCAGGACGCCGCGCACCTCACGGACCCCAAGTGGCGTCAGCGCGCGGCGCAGGGCATCGCCGACGGCATCACGGCCTTCCTGGAAGGCCGCGGCTGAGGCAGGCCCCGAGCCGGGCAGAAGCGCCCCGTGCGGGGAGTCGGTCCCGATCGTGCACCAGACTGCGCACCCGCCGTAGCAGTCCCTGGTTACACCCGTACGATGGTGGACCGTCCGCGCCCCCGTCACCGAGACGACTGACAAAGGACCTCCACAACGTGAACATCCGCTCCCTCACAAGAGGAGACGGCGCGGTGATCGTCGCAGCGGTGCTGCTGCTGATCGCCTCATTCCTGCCGTTCTTCACCTACCCCATCACCACAGGGCAGGACGAGTCGGTCAACGCGTGGGACGCGGCGCTGTTCCCATTGCTGCCCACCGTGCACCTCGCCGCCCTGATCGCCGCGGGGCTCTTTGTGGCCGCCCGCATGCTGCCCGAGGGCCGCAAGGTCGTGGGGCTCACCCTCTCCCAGTGGGGCATCGCGCTCGCCGTCTTCGTCGGCTGGTCGGCCCTCTGGTCGTCCTTCTCCAACCTCCTCCCCGCAGGCGGTGACGGCAACCGGGTCAGCCTCGGCGCCGGCGCCTGGCTCACCGTGATCTTCGGCCTCGCCCTCGCGGTGGTCGCGGTCCTGTCCACGACCCTCGCCGCGTTCAAGCCCCCGCTCCTGCCCGCTCCCCGCCCGCGGCAGCCGCAGGCCGCCCCGTACGGCCAGCAGCCCTACCCCGGCGCCCCGCAGCCCGGCGGCTACGGCTACCCGGGCGCCCCCTCCCCCGCCATGTCCTACGGCGGCCAGCCCCAGTCCGCCCCGTACGGTGCCCCGGCCCCCCAGGCCCCGCCGCAGCAACAGCAGCAACCCCAGCCCGCCGCCGCGGACTTCACGGCCTTCTGGTTCGCCGTCCCGGTCGCCCGCCCGCTCTTTCCGGAGGATGGTTCGCCCTCCCCCATCGCCGAACTCGCCCCCGGCACCTGGTACCTCGCCGTCGACCAGCGCGGCCCCTCCCTCATCGCCCAGACCCAGGACGGCCGCCGCGGCGTCCTCCAGGACACCAGCGGCATCCAGCGCGGCTAGGGCCTGTCCGGCCGATCTCCGCGGCGTCGCGGGGTCTGGCACCAGCGCTCGCGGCGTTGTCGTCAGTCGACGACTCCCCCAAGCTCTCGGCTCCGCTCGAGCAGGGGGGACCCCCATCGCGTCGCCTCCCTCCTCCGCCTTGCGATCACAGGCGCCAGACCCCCCTCCTTCTCCCACGGAGATCGGCCGGACAGGCCCTAGCGCGGCCGGCACAAGCCGCCTCCTCTTCCGGGCGAGGGGCTGTTGTCGTACAGTCCCGCCTGGCTGATGGTTCGTCAGCCAGGCGGGAGGACTCCATGCGGCTCGGACTGGCACTCGGATACTGGGGCCGCGGGCCCGACCCGGATCACGTCGCACTCGCGCGGGAAGCCGAACGGCTCGGCTACGACTCCGTATGGACCGCCGAGGCCTGGGGCTCGGACGCCTTTACGCCGCTGACCTGGCTCGCGGCGCACACCAGCCGTATCAAGCTCGGCACCGGCATCGCGCAGATGGCCGCCCGCACCCCTGCCGCCACCGCGATGCACGCGCTGACCCTGGACCACCTCTCCGGCGGCCGGGTGATGCTCGGACTCGGCCTGTCCGGACCGCAGGTGGTCGAGGGCTGGTACGGCCGCCCGTTCCCCAAGAGCCCGCTCACCGCGACCCGCGAGTACGTGGCGGACATCCGGCAGGTGCTGCGCCGCGAGCGCAGCCGCCCGTACGAGGGGCCCGACGGTACCGGCCTCGGCAAGCCACTGAGATCGATCACCCACCCGCTCCGCGCCGACCTGCCCATACTGCTGGGCGCGGAGGGCCCCAGGAACATCGCGCAGACCACCCGCATCGCGGACGGCTGGATGCCGCTGTACTGGTCGCCGCTGCGCACCGGCGTGTACGAGGCGTCGCTCGCCGACACGCCGAAGGACTTCGTCATCGCGCCCATGGTGCGGGCGAAGGTCTGCGACGACCCGGCGGAGGGGCTGCTGGCGGTGAAGGCGATGCTGGGCTTCTACATCGGCGGAATGGGGACGCGGGGCCGCAACTTCCACGCCGACCTGATGGCCCGGATGGGGTACGAGGAGGAAGCGCGGCACATTCAGGCACTCTTCCTGGACGGCCGCAAGGAAGAGGCGGTGCTGGCCGTCCCGGACGCTTTCGCGGACGAGATCTCCCTGGTCGGGCCGCGTGAGCGGATCGCCGAGCGGCTGGCGGCGTGGCGGGCGGGGCCGGTCACCGACCTCCTGGTGACCGCGCCCGACCGGCACACAATGCGCGTGCTCGCCGAACTCAACAGCTGAGCCGCGTATCGGCAGCCACCGGCGTACGCCGCTTCGTGGCGGTGAGCGCGGTGGTGCCAGTCGGCCCGGTGCCGGAGGGCGAGAGCTTTGCAAACCGCCGCATTGTGCTGCCGTCTTCAGTGCCCTGCTGCGGGACGCGTACGCGGACCTGGCCGCGATGGAGGACGAGATCCGGCGCAGCACCACGCAGTGCCGGCGGATACCGGAGCGTCGTCGGCGGGAATGTGCCGCGCGACTACTCGATCTCGCGCGCCGATACGGCCCATGCGATGCTCGCCGCGCTGGACGATCCGGCGACGCTCGGGCAGGCGGTCGCAGTCGCGTACTGACCGCACGGCTGGACAGCCGCAGCGGCAGCTATCAGCTATGCGCGGGCAGAGTTTCAAACACTTTATCGAGGCAAGACGCCAGGCATGTCCAGACGATACGGCGGGAACCATGCAGCAACCACCATCGCGATCATCGCCGACGCCGCGGCGCTCATCCTGGGTGTGTGGATCGTGATGTATCTCCTCGACGCCAACCAGGCCAACGAGCTGGTCAACTTCATCCATCGCGCCGCCAACTGGCTCTCGGGATGGTCCCGTGGCCTGTTCACACCGAATGAGGCCTGGCTGCGCACCGTCCTCAACTACGGCCTGCCCGCGGTGGTTTACCTGTTCATCGGCCATGTGCTGGCCGGCCGCGTCAACCGCGCCTAATACCCGCTCCCAGCGCGACAACACAGACACCACACCCGCCCGGCGACCGCGCCGGCGACTGCTGTCACGCCTGACAGCACCCCGCGGCGTCGGGCGCCAGCCCGACCGGCAGCCGTTCGCCGCCGAAGACGGCGGTGGTCGCCTCGTCCCCCCCGAGGGCGGCCACCGCAAGCAACAGCGCGGCGGCGGTCCAGGAGGTGCGCTCCCGGGGCCAGACGGCGTCGTCGTCGAAGACGTAGCCGGTCCAGTACATGCCGTCCTCGTCGGAACGCAGATGCTGGATGTCGGCGAGGATCTGGACGGCACGGTCCGACTCGCCCATGGCCCACAGGGCCAGGGCGAGTTCGGCGCTCTCGCCACCGGTGACCCAGGGGTTGGGCAGTACGCAGCGCACACCGAGGCCGGGGACGACGAAGCGGTCCCAGGACGCCTCTATGCGTTGCTTGGCCGCCGGGCCACGGAGGGCGCCCCCCAGCACCGGGTAGTACCAGTCCATGGAATAGCGGTCCTTGTCGAGGAACCGCTCGGGGTGGTACTGGACGGCGTGGCCGAGGGAACCGGTGGCGAGTTCCCAGTCCGGCTGGGGGTCCTCGCGGTGTTCGGCGATGGCGAGGGCGCAGCGCAGCGCCTGGTAGATGGAGGAGGAGCCGGTGAGGAGGGCCTCGGGGGGATACGTTCCGTCGTCGTCGCGCTTCCAGGCGATCTCGCCGCCGGGGAGCCGGAGTTCCAGGACGAACTCGACGGCGGAGTGGATCACCGGCCACATGTGTTCGAGGAAGGTGTCATCGCCGGTGGCGAGGTAGTGGTGCCAGATGCCTACGGCGATGTAGGCGCAGAAGTTGGTCTCGCGGGCGCGGTTGGTGGGCTCGCCGTCGTGGCCTTCGGCGTACGAGTAGGCGGCGTACCAGGAGCCGTCCGGGTTCTGGTGGTCGGCGAGCCAGCGGTAGGCGGCCTCGGCGCGCTCGTGCTCGTCCCCGGCGTCGAGCGCCATGGCGGCCTCGACGTGGTCCCAGGGGTCGAGGTGTCCGCCGTCGAACCAGGGTATGGCGCCGTCAGGGCGCTGGATGGCGGCGATCGCGGCAACGGTCCGGTCCGCCTGTTCGGCGGTGAGCACGCCGGGCAGGATGAGGTGCTCGGTGCGGTCGGGCCCGCGGCTGAACGCGGTCACTCTGCCTCGGCCTCCGCCTCGGGGGCGAGGGGCTTGGCGGTGTGCGGCTTGGCCGCGTAGGCGACGAAGCTCTTGCCGATGAGGGGGTTGAGAGCCTGTTCGGCGACCCGGGTGGCCAGCGGCTTCTTCATGATGTCCCACACGAGGAGCTGGTGGTAAAGCTTCACCGGCAGCGCCTGGTCGTTGTCGACGCCGACGGCGCATTTGATCCACCAGTACGGGGAGTGCAGGCCGTGCGCGTGGTGGGTGCCGTACGGGCGGAGCCCGGCCTCGCGGATCTTGCCGAGGAGTTCGTCGCCGCGGTAGATGCGGATGTGGCCGCCCTCGACCTCGTGGTACGCGTCGGAGAGCGCCCAGCAGATCTTCTCGGGAAGATATCGGGGCACGGTGATCGCGATGAGGCCGCCGGGGCGCAGCACCCGCACCATCTCGGCGAGGACGCCCTTGTCGTCGGGTATGTGTTCCATGACCTCGGAGATGATGACGCGGTCGAAGCTGTCGTCCGGGAACGGCAGACTGAGGGCGTCACCCTCCATGGCGGTGGCCGTGGCACCGGCCGGGGCCTCCCCCGCCTCCTCCATCGCGGCGAACCATCGGGCGACCTCGCGGATCTCGTCGCCGTTTCTGTCGAGGGCGACGACCTGGGCGCCTCGCCGGTAGCACTCGAAGGCGTGGCGGCCGGCGCCGCAGCCGAGGTCGAGCACCCGGTCACCTGGGGCGAGCGGGAACCGGGAGAAATCGACGGTCAGCACGGGGCCTCAGCTTTCGTCCGGAGGGTCGGGGCGGGGGTGGGGCCTTGCGCCTCGATCGCCGCGCGATAGCGCTCGACGGTGCCGATGGCGGCCTGCTCCCAGGTGAAGCGGCTCAGCACCCGCTCACGGCCGGCTGCGCCCAGCCGGCGGCGCAGCCCGGCGTCGTCGAGCAGCCGGCCGAGGGCGTCGGCCAGCGCCCCGGCGTCGCCGGGGGGCACCGCGAGGCAGGTCTCACCGTCGGGTCCGGCGACCTCGGGTATGGCGCCGCCGGTGGTGGCGACGAGCGGGGTGCCGGTGGCCATGGCCTCGGCGGCGGGCAGCGAGAACCCCTCGTACAGGGAAGGTACGCAGGCGATCTGGGCGCCGCGCACGAGGCCGACCAACTCGGCGTCGCTGATGCCCTTGACGAACTCGACGGCCCCCGCGAGCCCGTACCGCTCGATGGCGGCGGCGACCGGCCCGTCGTCCGCCCGCCGGCCGACCACGACGAGGTGTGCCTCGGGGTGCTCGGTACGGAGCTTGGCGAGGGCGTCGACGAGGTGGACCAGGCCCTTGAGCGGGACGTCGGCGCTGGAGGTGGTGACGATCCGCCCCGGTACCTCGGGTACGGACGGGTCCGGCGAGAAGAGCCGGGTGTCGGCGCCGATGTGGACGACGTGGATCCGGTCCTCGGGCACCGCCAGGTCGTCGATGATCTCCTGCCGGGACGAGCCGGAGACGGTGAGCACGGCCGGCAGCCGGCGGGCGACGCGCTTCTGCATCGCTGTGAAGCCGTACCAGCGGCGGACCGAGGCGCGGCGCTTCCAGCCGGCAGCGGCGTCGAGGTCCAGCCGCCGGTCGACGGTGATGGGGTGGTGGATGGTGGTGACCAGCGGGGCGCCTATGGCGCCGGTGCCGCCGAGCAGCCCGTAGCCGAGCGTCTGGTTGTCGTGGACGATGTCGAACTCGCCCCGGCGGGCGGCCAGATGGCGGCGGGCGCGCAGACTGAAGGTGAGCGGCTCGGGAAAGCCGCCGGTCCACATGGTGGCGACTTCGAGGGCGTCGATCCAGTCTCGGTACTCGCGCCATCCCGGCGTGCGGAACGGGTCCGGCTGCCGGTAGAGGTCGAGGCTGGCCAACTCGGTGAGGGTCACGCCGCCGTCCAGGCTCCCGCCCAGCGCTTCCGCGTCCAGGACGGGGTACGGTTGCGCGCCGATCACCTCGACGCTGTGGCCGAGCCGCGCGAGTTCCCGGGACAGATGGCGTACGTAGACGCCCTGGCCTCCGCAGAAAGGATTCCCTTTGTACGTGAGCAGCGCGATACGGAGCGGCTGCGCGGCGTGATGTGTGGCCCCAGCCGTCACTCCCGGCCCCCTTCTCGCTGCGCTTTCGCCGGAGCGTAACCGCTCACGCTAATCTAGAACAAGTTTCAGACCGCGCGGTCCAGACGTTGAATCTACCGGCAGCCGGTCGGCCCGAAACCGGCGGACCGGGTGATGCGCGCCACGGCGCGGGCCATACCGCATAAAGAGAACGAAACGGGGACAGATGGCTACAGAATCCAAACCATCCGCCCTTCCCCTGACGGAACGCCAGGCAGCCCGCCGCGGCCGCATCCTCCACACCAGTGCCCAGCTGGCCTGCCAGGGCGGCTTCGACGCCGTACAGATGCGGGAGGTCGCCGAGCAGTCGAATGTCGCCCTCGGCACGCTCTACCGCTACTTCCCCTCGAAGATCCATCTACTGGTCGCCACCATGCAGGACCAGCTCGACCATCTCCACGACGCGCTGCGCAAGCGGCCGCCGGTCTCCGCCTCCCCCGGGGACCGGGTCGCCGAGACCCTCATGCGGGCCTTCCGCGCGCTCCAGCGCGAGCCGCATCTCGCCGACGCGATGGTGCGGGCGCTCACCTTCGCCGACCGGTCCGTCAGCCCCGAGGTCGACTCGGTGTCCCGGTTGACGACCGCGATCATCCTCGACGCGATGGGCCTTCCCGGGCCGCCGACGGCGCAGCAGCTCTCCGCGGTCCGGGTCATCGAGCACACCTGGCACTCCGCGCTGGTGACCTGGCTGTCGGGACGGGCCTCCATCGCCCAGGTGAAGATCGACATCGAGACCGTCTGCAGATTGATAGACCTCACCGCCCCCCGCGACAGCACCGGCACCGGCTGAACGTCCCGCCGGGCCAGGGCCTGTCCGGCGGATCATGGGGCGCCCGCCGCGCTGGGGGCACCTCCCGGCCGAAGGCTGGGGGAGGCTGCTGGGACATCAGCTGCTCCGCACCGGGCACGCGGCCGCGAAGAGCCGTTCGTGATCCGCCGGACAGGCCCTACTCCTCCGGCGGGAACACCGGCTCCCCGGTATCGGCCAGCGTGATCGCGATCGCCTCCACCGGGCACCCCTCCGCCGCCGCCAGCACCGCCTCGCCGGCATCCGCGTCTGCGGCACGAGGATGCGACTGCCGGGCGGCGTCCAGCCGGAAGCCGAGCGGCGCGGCGTTGACGCACATGCCGGAGCCGATACAGACGGAGTGGTCGACCTCGATGTGCCAGCGGTCGCCCATCCGGCTAGGCCCCCGCCGGGAGGTGGATCATCTTGTGCTCCAGGTACTCGCCGTAGCCCTCGGGGCCGAACTCCCGCCCGAGCCCGGAGTTCTTGTAGCCTCCGAAGGGGCCGAGCATGTCGAGGCTGAAGGTGTTGACGGAGTACGTACCGGTGCGCACCCGGCGGGCGATGTCGATGCCGTGCTCCACATCCGCCGCCCAGACGCTCCCCGACAGTCCGTAGTCGGAGTCGTTGGCGATACGCACCGCCTCCGCCTCGTCCTCGTACGGGAGCAGGCAGATGACCGGCCCGAAGATCTCCTCGCGGGCGATCCGCATCGTATTGCTGACGTCGCCGAGGAGCGTCGGCTCGACATACCAGCCGGTCTCCAGGCCCGCCGGACGGCCGCCGCCCATAAGGACCTTGGCGCCTTCCTGCTGCCCGATGGCTATGTAGTCGAACGAGCGCTGCTGCTGGCGCCTGGCGACGAGCGGGCCGACCTGGGTGGCCGGGTCGAGGGGGTCCCCCACCACCAGAGCGGAAGCTGCGGCGGCGAAGCGCTCGGCGATCTCGTCGTAGTTGGCGCGAGGCGCGAGGATACGGGTCTGGGCGACGCAGGCCTGGCCGTTGTTCATCCAGGCGGCCTGGACGATGCCGGGGACGGCGGACTCCAGGTCCGCGTCCGGCAGGATCACCGCTGCGGACTTGCCGCCCAGCTCAAGGGTGACCCGTGTCAGGTGACGTGCCGCGACCTCCATGACGCGCTTGCCGGCCGCGACCGAACCGGTGAAGGAGATCTTGTCGACTCCGGGGTGGCCCACGAGGTACTCGCTGACCTCGCGGTCGGCGGGGAGGACCGAGAGAACCCCGTCCGGCAGCCCGGCCTCGCGGGTGATCTCGGCGAGGATGTACGCGTCGAGCGGGGACTCCGGGGACGGCTTGAGGATGACCGTGCACCCGCTGAGCAGCGCCGGCCCGAGCTTGGCCGCCGCCGTGAACTGCGGGACGTTCCAGGGGACGACGGCCGCGACGACGCCGACCGGCTCGCGGCGCACCAGGATCGGCCCGAGGGCGCCGGCCCGCCGCTCCTCGTAGACGAAGTCCCTGGCCACGGTGATGGCGGCGTCCCACACCATCACCGCGCCCAGCGCCTGGGCGAGGACGCTCCAGGAGTACGGAGAGCCGTTCTCACGGCTGATGAGGGTGCCGATCTCGTCGTAGCGGGCGGCGATGGCGTCCTTGATGCGGGTGACGACGGCGATCCGTTCGTCCAGAGGCGTACGGGGCCAGGGGCCGTCGTCGAAGGCGCGGCGCGCCTCGGCCACGGCGCGGTCCACATCCTCGCGGGAGGCGTGCGGTACGCGGCCGAAGATCTGCTCCGTATGGGGAGAGACGACCTCGATGGTGGCGGATGAGAGCGGGTCGACCAATCGCCCGCCGATGAACAGCTGTCCGTGCTCGATGAGGTCGGTCGTCATGGCCCGGCACCCTCCCTGACACCTTCTCTGACACGCCGTCAGGATAACGTCGCTTCAGAACTGATACCAGTTCTAGTTAGGGTGGGCAATGCGTACGACCGACCCGGCGAAGGGGAAGACCATGCGGCAGGTGACCGATCACGGTGACGGGGTCTGGAGCATCCCGGTCCCGATCCCCGACAACCCGCTCGGCCACACGCTGGTGCACCTGCTGGACACCGGTCGCGGGCCGGTCCTCATCGACACCGGCTGGGACGACCCGGCGTCGTACGACACGCTCCGGCGCGGGCTGGAGGAGATCGGCACAACCGTCGCCGACATCCACGGCATCCTCGTCACCCACCACCATCCCGACCACCACGGCCTGTCCGGCCAGGTCCGGGAAGCCTCCGGCGCCTGGATCGCGATGCACACGGCGGACACCGACGTCATCCGGCGCACCAGGGCCGCCGACCCCGCCACCTGGCTGCACTACCTCGCCGCCAAACTCGCCGCCGCCGGCGCACCGCCCGAACACCTCGCCCCACTCCAGGGCAGCGGCCTCCGCACCCTCCCCGGGCTGCACGCCGCCCTCCCCGACCGCGAGATCCTCCCCGGCGAACTGGTGGACCTCGCCGGGCGCCGGCTCCGCGCCATCTGGACGCCGGGCCACACACCCGGCCACGTATGCCTCTACCTCGAGGAGTCCCGCCGGCTCTTCTCCGGCGACCACCTGCTGCCGGAGATCTCCCCGCACATCGGCCTCTACGAGGACCCCGAAGACGCGACCGTCACCGACCCGCTCGGCGACTACCTCGACTCCCTGGAACGCATCGGACGCCTCGACCCGGCCGAAGTGCTCCCCGCCCACCAGTACGCGTTCGCGGACGCGGGTGGCCGGGTGCGCGAGCTCCTGGCACACCATGCCGCCCGGCTGGCCGGACTGCGGCAGTTGATCACCGGCACCGCCCGCACGCCCTGGCAGCTCGCCGAGGTGATGGAGTGGAACCGCCCCTGGGCGCAGATCCCCTTCGGCTCCCGCAACATCGCCGTCGCCGAAGCGGAGGCGCACCTGCGCCGCCTGGTCAAAGCAGGCCTCGCGGAGCCCGTCCCGGGCACGGACCCGGTGGCATACCGCGCCGCGTAGCCCTCGCCGGGCCGGCCGTGGCGGCGCCGGGCGCCCCCGGTACGGCCCCGCCTCCTCTGCCGGGGGTGCCGAGCCTCCCCCAGCTACCTCCCCCAGCCTTCGGCCGGGAGGTGCCCCCAGGAGGTGCCCCCACAAGCGCCGGACGGGCTGGGTTTGTCCTGCTGAGCCAGCGCGGTTGCGTCCCCTCTACCGGGGTTGCCGATCCTCCCCCAACGGTAGCTGGGGGAGGATCGGCAACCACCGCAGACGGGAAGGGCCCACGCCGGAGGCGCCCGGTGCAGTCAGACCCGCTGAATGATCGTGCCGGTCGCCAACGCGCCGCCCGCGCACATCGTGATCAGCGCGAACTCCTTGTCCGCACGCTCCAGTTCGTGCAGCGCCGTCGCGATCAACCGGGCGCCGGTGGCACCCACAGGATGCCCGAGGGCGATGGCGCCGCCATTGACGTTGACCTTGTCCAGGTCCTGGTCGAAGACCTGCGCCCACGACAGCACTACGGAGGCGAACGCCTCGTTGATCTCGACAAGATCGATGTCCTTCATGGACATCCCCGCCTTCCCCAACACCGTCCGGGTCGCGTCCACCGGCCCATCCAGGTGGTAATGCGGATCGGCTCCGACCAGCGCCTGCGCGACAATGCGGGCCCGGGGCCGCAGCTTGAGCGCCCGTGCCATCCGCTTGGAGGCCCACATCACCGCGGCGGCGCCGTCGGAAATCTGGGAGGAGTTGCCGGCGGTGTGCACAGCGGTGGGCATGATCGGCTTGAGCCCGGCAAGCGCGTCCATGCTGGTGTCGCGGAGCCCCTCGTCGCGGTCGACGAGGCGCCACATGCCCTGCCCGGAGAGCTGCTCGTCCTCGGTGGTCGGGACCTGCACGGCGAAGGTCTCGCGCTTGAAGCGCTCCTCGGCCCAGGCCTGGCCGGCCCGCTGCTGGGACAGCACCCCTAAGCGGTCCACGTCCGCACGGGAAAGCCCGCGCCGCCGGGCGATCCGCTCGGCGGCCTCGAACTGGTTGGGGAGGTCCACGTTCCACTCGTCGGGGAAGGGCTTGCCCGGCCCGTGCTTGGAGCCGCTGCCCAGCGGCACGCGGGACATCGCCTCGACCCCGCAGCCGATGCCGATGTCGATGACGCCGGCAGCGATCATGTTGGCGACCATGTGGTTGGCCTGCTGCGACGACCCGCACTGACAGTCCACGGTCGTCGCGGCCGTCTCGTACGGCAGGCCGACCGCCAGCCAGGCGTTGCGCGCGGGGTTCATCGACTGCTCCCCGGCGTGGGTGACCGTGCCGCCGACGATCTGCTCGACAGCGTCGGCCTTGATGCCGGTGCGGCCGAGCAGCTCGCGGTAGGTCTCGCCCAGCAGATAGGCGGGGTGCAGATTGGCGAGCGCGCCACCGCGCCTGCCGATGGGGGTGCGTACCGCTTCGACGATGACGGGTTCTGCGGCCATGACCTCGTCCTCTCGTAGGCCGCGGGGCGTCCCGGCGCCCACGGCAGAACTAGTACACGTTCTAGTTCCACCTGCAGTCTGCTTACCCGCGGTACGGGGGCGCAAGAGTCGTGCACGCATACCTCTTGCCACTTGTAGGTCCTGGAACTACCTTCCGCAACAGATCTGATGGACCGTCAGAGATGGAGCCGTCGATGCCCAGCTGCCCTGCCCTCCCCGAGGGCTTCGACTTCACCGACCCGGACATCTACCAGCAGCGGGTACCGCTCCCGGAACTCGCCCAGCTCCGCCGGACCGCCCCCGTCTGGTGGAACGCCCAGCCGCACGGCATCGCCGGCTTCGACGACGACGGGTACTGGGTCGTCACCCGGTACTCCGACGTCAAGGCCGTCTCCACGGCCCCCGAGGTCTTCTCGTCCCACACCAACACCGCGATCATCCGCTTCAACGAGCACATGACCCGCGACCAGATCAACGCCCAGCAGCTGATCATCCTCAACATGGACCCGCCCGAGCACACCCGGCTCCGCCAGATCGTCCAGCGCGGCTTCACCCCCCGCGCCATCCGCGCGCTGGAGGACGCCCTCCGATCGCGCGCCCAGCGCATCGTCTCCGGCGCCGCCGCCCGCAGCGAGGGCAACTTCGTCACCGAGATCGCCTCCGAACTGCCGTTGCAGGCGATCGCCGAACTCATCGGCATCCCCCAGGACGACCGCTCCAAGATCTTCGACTGGTCCAACAAGATGGTCGCCTACGACGACCCCGAGCTGGCCATCACCGAGGAAGTCGGCACCGAGTCCGCCATGGAACTCATCGCCTACGCCATGAACATGGCCGTCGACCGCAAGACCTGCCCCGCCCACGACATCGTCACCAAGCTTGTCGCCGCCTCCGACGAAGGCAACTTAACGACGGACGAATTCGGCTTCTTCGTCCTCGTACTGGCCGTCGCCGGCAACGAGACCACCCGCAACGCCATCACCCACGGCATGCACGCCTTCCTCACCCAGCCCGAGCAATGGGACCTCTTCAAAGCCCACCGCCCCGCCACCACCGCCGACGAAATCGTCCGCTGGGCCACCCCCATCTCCTCCTTCCAGCGCACCGCCACCAGCGACACCGAGCTCGGCGGCGCCAAGATCAAGAAGGGTGACCGGGTCGGCATCTTCTACTCCTCCGCCAACAACGACCCCGAGGTCTTCGACCACCCCGAGCTCTTCGACATCACCCGCGACCCCAACCCCCACCTCGGCTTCGGCGGCGGCGGCCCGCACTTCTGCCTGGGCGCCAACCTCGCCCGGATGGAGATCAACCTCATCTTCAACGCCATCGCCGACGTCATCCCCGACATCCGGCTCACCGGCGAACCCCGGCGGCTGCGATCCGCGTGGATCAACGGCGTCAAGGAGCTGCGGGTCGCGTACACGTAGGGTCAATGGGCGTCTACCACTTCGAGTTCCGCTCCAGCGGGCCAGGCCAGGGCCTGAAGCAGGTCATCAACCCAGGAATGCTGCAGTGGTCGTCACGAACCGGTCGGCGTCGTCGAGCCAGGGGTAGTGACCCGCCCCCAACTGAACCACGAGCGTGGCGTCAGGGAACAGCCCCGCGAACTCGGCTGCCGACTGAGGGGGGCTGTTCAAGTCGAACTCCCCGGCGAGCAGCAGGACGAGGGCCTCGCAAGCGGCGAGCGCCGCACGAGTGGTCTCCGGCTCGAAGGCACCCTCGGCCGCGAAGAGAGCGACAGCCTCCTTGTTGCTCGGCTGGCTGGCTGCATGGTGCTTCTGTGCTGCGGCGTCCCACCGGCCGCAGAAGAACGGAGTGATGACCTCCCAGTCACTGCCCGTGCCCTCAACGATCGCCTCCAAGGCGGCGAACGCAGTCGGGAACCACGGCTCGTTCTTCCGAAGCTGCGCGAGCTCGCGCCGCGTCTCCCCAGTGATCGCTATACCGACAGCTCGGGTACCCGGGCCGATCAAGGCGAGCTTGCTGACGTTCTTCGGATACCGGGCCGCGTATTGCGTCGCAATATTCGTGCCGGCGGAGTGGCTGAGCAAGTCCATCCGGGGGAGCCGGAGGTGTTCGCGCAGCGCCTCGACGTCGTCGACCAGGCGATCGCAGCGGTAGGAGGAGAGGTCTTCGGGAATCGCGGACCGTCCGGTGCCGCGAAGGTCCAAAACGATCAGCTGGCGGTGCGTGGACAGGCCGCCGAGGTCGCCGAGGTAGAGGGAGTCCGTTGGACCTCCCGGGATGCAGACGACCGGGTCGCCGTCTCCGTGTATGCGGTACGTGAGCAGGGTTCCGTCAGGTGCGGAGAAGGTAGGCATGACATAGATCCTGTCAGCCATAACTCGGTTATACAACCTGGTTATAATGGCGAGACTCGGGTGTATAACCGAGCTATGGCAGGCGAAGAGGACGCGCATCAGAACCCCGAGACGCTGACCGAGGAACAGGCCGAGCGGATGCTCGCCGACATGAACGACGTCATCCGTGCAGGCGAGGAGATGCGGAAGCTGCGCACGGAAATGATCAAGCTGTTCGCCGGCTTCGGCTGGACCCAGGACAGAATTGCCCAGCTCGCCGACATGAGTCAGCCCGCCGTGTCCAAGCAGGTGACGAAGTACAGGATTGGCGACCCACTGCCCCTGATGGGGCTCTCCCTCGACCAGCACGACGTGCCCTGGCTCGAAGGGCGCCTGTGGGGCCTCGCCGAGGAAATCTCCGACACCTTCTACGACACCGCCCGCTGTACGCGCTCCGTCAACGCCATCGCCCGGGGAAAAAAGCGCTTCACCCCTCAGAACGTCGACGAGCTGCGGCGCCTCGTCGAAGAGGACCTGATGCTGCATCAGGCAGAGATGCCCGGCAGCTATCGGGACGCGTACGACGAGATCAGCCGTGGTCTCGACGTCCCCTCGAAGGTCACCACCACCGCATCAGCCTCTGTGCGTCGCGCCCTCGCTTACCAGATCCAGCGCGACCGGCTCAGGAGCGACGCGTAAGCCTCTGGTCTTGGGTGCGTAGCTCGTCAGACAGCAGGTCAGCAGGCCGGAGCCTGTCCAGCCCGGTCACCTCTGCGCCGACCGTCTACTGGCTGAACCTCCCGCTCCGTACCCCCTGGACGAAGGACTGCCAAACAGCCCGTTCCATCAGCAGGGCCGGACCGGCCGGGTTCTTCGAGTCTCGGACCGCGTGCAGGCCACGGGGCAGGGCGGCGGCCTGGATGCAGTCATTGCCCCCACCGCTGTACGAGGAGGTGACCCACTGCGCTTCGAGGATCTCCGCGTTGGGGGCGTGTATCGTCATGTGAGTTCCTTGATCGCCTTCTTGAGCATGGTCACGGCCGTACGCGGTGACGCGGCCATCGCCGTAAGCCGATCAAAGGCCCACTGGTAGCGCCCCAGCTCGCGTTTGTCCTCGAAGTAGAGGCTACTGGTCAGGTTCTCCGCGAGCACAACATCCGGATCACCACCGGCCGCGAATCCCAGCACCGTGAACGGATCATTGAGGCCGGGATGCGCACCTGCGGCATGGGGCAGTACCTGCAACGTCACATTCGGCTGCCGCTCGACCTCAACCAGCCGCTGCAGTTGTGCCCGCATGGTCTCCCTGCTCCCGATGCATTGCTGGATCACCGACTCGCACAGGATGACCTTCAACTCGATCGGGTCGTCCCTGGTCAGGAGGCCCTGGCGCATCGTACGCACCTCCACCAGCCCAGGCACCGCCGAATCGAGGCATTGGAGCGGTACATTCCATGTGGTTACGAGCCGAGCTCTTGAACTCGGTGCGTTGGGGCTGGCACGTTCCCGCTCGAACAGGGTCTCCGCAAGGTGCGCGAGGAGTTGCTCGCGGCGGGCGGCCCTGCGGGGAATCGCGGTCAGCCGGCCCCGGGAGAAAAGCGCGGCCACTGAATGTGCGTCGACGTCGGACATGGCTCTCATACCTGTGTGGGAGGCATTGCCGCCTGAGCGTCCCACAAGGGGCGCGGCGTCCACACGCCATTTACCGCCGGCGGCGGGCCACCCCAGCCAGCGGCCTGTGTGGTGCTGCGGCAGGATGGACACATGAGTATCGTCAAGATCAACGCCCTGACCGTACCCCCGGAGCAGCGGGAAGTCCTTGAGAAGCGCTTCGCCTCGCGTGCAGGCGCCGTGGAAGGCTCCGATGGGTTCGAGTGGTTCGAGCTTCTTCGTCCGGTCGAGGGAACCGACAAGTACCTCGTCTATACCCGGTGGCGTAGCGAAGAGGACTTCCAGAACTGGATGTCCGGCCCCATGCAGGCTGCCCACCGTGGCGGGGGCGACGCTGGGGGCGAGCGTCCCAAGCCCGCTGCTGCCGACTCGGTCCTGTGGTCGTTCGAAGTCGTCCAGCAGGCGGCGCCGAAGCAAGGCTGACGCGCGAGGTGGAGCCCGACGGCGCCGGACCGGCCGCGTCGGGCTCCAGGGCCGTGACTCAGGCGTGCAGCAGTCGCTGCACGAGATCGCGGTAGTCGCGCAGGGCGATCCGCATTTCCTCGGTGCCGTTCTTGGCGGCGTCGCCCTCCCAGGCCGCGCGGAGGGCGCGGCGGCGGGCGGTGATGCCTTCGGTGAGGCGTGCGGCGGCCGCTTCGAGGACGGAGTCGGCCTCCTCGACCGCCTTGCGGGGCTGGTCGACAAAGCCGCCGACGGCCTGTTGCAGCCGCAGGCCGAGCTTGTCGCCCTCGCCCCGTTCGAGCAGGACATCGCTGTTGCGGGTGTTGGCGGCAGCGCCGTTGCTGGTGCTCGCGGCAGTGCCGTTACGGCTGCCGGTGCGGGCCGAGTCGTCCTGGCCGCTCTGGGGCGTGTACCGGGGCTTGTCGGGGCGGACTTCGCCTTCGCGGATCGAGGTCGAGGTGTCGGTCCGCGTGCCGGGCCGGGCGTCAGCAGTGGTGCCGGTGCGGCTGTCAGCCGTGGTGTCCTTGCGACCGTCCGCCGTGGTGCCCGTGCGGCTGTCGGGGCGCGCGTCGGGCCGGCTGAAGGCCACGGCCTGCCGGGCCTGGGGCTCCTGCTTGCCGGGGGCGCCGGGCGGGGGCGGGACCTGGGTGTCGCGCTTGCGCAGGCGGGAATCGGAAGCGGCCTGGGCGTCGGTGCCGTCGGTGTACGGCCGTTCCTGGTCTTGGTCTTGGCGCTCGGTCATGGGTACTCACTCCGTAGCTAGTCGTCCTGGGCAGCTCGTCGCTCGTCGCTCGCCCTGTTACGCGGTTACGCGCCACCGCGGTGCAGGGCACGCAGGTTGAGGCGGCCGGCGCCGTGCTTGGCGGTGTCCCGGCTGTTGGCAGGGTCCCCGTCGGGGTGGGGGCCGGCGGCGACCAGTTCCTCGAACAGGCTGCGGGCGTGGAGCAGCGAGGAGCGCAGCTCCTCGGTGGAGGTCTGGTCGTCGTCTGCGCGCCGCGCGATGGCGTGGGTGTCGCGGTAGGCCTCGACGTGCCGGGGCTGATGCACTGACAGGGCGGCGACCTGCTCGTCGTACTCCTCCACGGCCGGGTAGCCGCGCTCGCTCACGAGTCGGGCGAGCAGTTGGTCGGCCTCGGCCACCGCCTTTGCCGGCGATTCCACGAAGTGCTCCTGGATAACGGCCCATTGGGCCGTGTACTGCTCGCGGGCCCCGGCGGGCAGCGGACGGGGCTTCAGATCGCCGTGCCGCTGCAGCCGCTCCTGGAGCTCTTCCGTGGCCGCCGCTTTGTCGCCACCATGGCGGGCGACGGTCCGGTCGTACTCGGGGCCGAAATGACGGCGCATGTTACTGCCGCCGAGAGTGGGCCGCCGAGACAGGGCGACAATGACCGCGGCGATCACGAGGACGGCCGCGACGATAACGATGATGGTCGTGCCAATGGACATGGGCGTGCCTCCCGAAGGTTAATAGCCTTGGTGCGCACGTGCGTTCGGCTACTTGGTCGGCTTGCCGAATTCCGCGTGCCCAAACCGGTCCGGCCGGTCGGAGTCGTGGCCGCACAGCTCGCCGCTGAGCCGGTTGAGGAGCTCGGCCACTTCGGCGTAACGCTCGGGCTGCCAGTCACCGAGGAGCTCGGCGAGGACTTTGCGGCGTGCCGCGGCGAGCTGCGCGGCGACCTCGCGACCTCGGTCGGTGAGGACCAGCGGGTTGCCCTCGCGGACGGCGAGGCCGCGGGTCTCGATCTCGACGGCGGCCTTTTCGATGAGGCGGGAGGGCACGGTGGCGCGCCGGGCGAGCTCGACGGGATCGACGGGGCCGGTGCGGGCGAGCTTGAGGAGCAGCCAGCTGGAGGTCGGATGGAGGTCGAGGCCGGCCATGGCGGTGATGCGTGTGTAGAGGTCACGCCGTGCCTCGCGGGTGCCCAGGACGGACAGGCCGCGGGCGACCTCGTCGGCCGAGGACCGCTGGACGGGGTTGGTGCCGATCGTCTCACTGGCGTCAGGGACGGTGACCGATCCCCGTAGCGGCTGCTCCTTCAGGAACCAGGCCAGGACGAAGGCGAGGCACGCGACGGGCGCGGCCACCAGGAAGACGGTGGTGATGGAGGTGGAGTACGCGTGCAGCACGGGCCCCCGGATCGCGGCGGGCAGTTGGCCGATGGCACGCGGGTCGGCCTCCGCCCGGCCGGGATTGAATCCGGCGACCGCGCGCAGCGAACTCAGCTTGTCGGTCAGCAGGTGGTTGAAGATGGTGCCGAAGATGGACACGCCGAAGGACGCGCCGATCGACCGGAAGAAGGTCGCGCCGGAGGTGGCGGCGCCGAGGTTCTCGTAGCCGACGGCATTCTGCACGGCGAGGATCAGCACCTGCACGACCAGGCCCAGGCCGAAGCCGAAGACGAAGAGGTATGAGCTCATCACCCAGGTGCTGGTCGACGCGTCGAGCCGGTGCAGCAGCAGGAGCCCGATGGTGGTGATCGCGGTGCCGAGGACCGGGAAGATCTTGTAGTGGCCGGTACGGGCGACGATCTGGCCGGAGCCGGTGGACGCGATGAACAGGCCGATGACCATCGCGATCATATGGATACCGGACAGGGTCGGCGAGTAGCCGTGTACGACCTGCAGGAAGGTCGGCAAGTAGGTCAGCGCGCCGAACATCGCGAAGCCGATGATGAAGGAGATCATAGAGCAGAGCGCGAAGGTGCGGTTACGGAACAGCGCCAGCGGCAGCACCGGTTCGGCGGCGCGCCGCTCGATGGCGACGAAGACGGCGATGAGCAGCGCGCCCAGCACGGCGAGACCGGTGATCTGCCAGGAGTCCCAGGGCCACGTCGTACCGCCGAGTGAGGTCATCAGCACCAGTGAGGTCGCGGCCGCGGCGACGGCGGCCATGCCCCAGTAGTCGATGCGGTGGGTGGTGCGGCGGACGGGGATGTGCAGTACGGCGGCGATGACGGCGAGCGCGATCAGCCCGATGGGGAGGTTGATGTAGAAGACCCAGCGCCAGCTGAGCTGCTCGGTGAACACCCCGCCGAGCAGCGGCCCCAGCACACTGCTGGCGCCGAACGCCGCACCGAACACGCCCTGGTAGCGCCCCCGGTCACGGGGCGGCACGATGTCGCCGACGATCGCCATCGACAGCACGATCAGGCCACCGCCGCCAAGGCCCTGAAGGGCGCGGAAGGCGATCAGCTCGCCCATGTTCTGGGCGATGCCGCAGAGCGCGGAGCCGATCAGGAAGATCACGATGACGGACTGGAAGAGCTTCTTCCGGCCGTACATGTCGCCGAGCTTGCCCCACAGCGGGGTGGCGGCCGTCGAGGCGAGCAGATACGCGGTGACCACCCAGGACAGGTGCTGTATGCCGCCGAGGTCGCTGACGATGGTGGGCAGCGCGGTGGAGACGATCGTCTGGTCGAGCGAGGCAAGCAGCAGGCCCAGTGCGAGCGCGCCGACCGCCACGTTCACCGACCGCTTGCTGCTGAACTGCCCCGGCACCGCCGTGGGGGCCGTGGTGTGCTGCGCCATGGGGACCAATATTCCCCCTTTTCATACGCTCCGCGCGCCAAGGATATGAGAACAAGCGTTCCGGAAGCGGCTGGTTCTGGATAATCAGTGTGATCAGTAAGGAGGTTCCGTTGACGACTTGTGAAGTGTGCGGCGCACCGGAGGCGGACGATGAGGGCCGGCCGGGCTGCAGGTGCGCGACGCGCGCGGCGGAGCGGGAAGCGGCCATCGAGAGTGACCCCCAGTTGTGGGTACGGCCATACGTGACCGGGCCGGCCGGGCTCGTGGAGCCCGTGGAGCCCGCGGAGCCCGCCGGTTCGGTCGGGGACGCCGGGCATGCCGCGGACACGGAGCCGCTGCCGGCGTCCCCCCTGCCCGTCATGCTCGCCGTCGAACAGCTGCCGGAGGACGACCGCGAGCCGATACCCGGCGCCAACCGGTGGCGCCGCCCCGGGCGGATCGCCCTCGTCACGGTGACGGCAGGGGCCGCTGCGCTCGTCCTCGCGGGCGCGGCAGCGGTGACAAACGCGCTGGTCGCCGATGAGCACCGCAGCAGCGGCACATCCGCCGACGACATCCCCGGTCCGGAGGCCGTACTTCCCCATGCCAGCGCCTCCCCCTCCCACACCGGCACCGGTGCCTCCCACGGCTACTCCGCCGCTCCCGGCCGGGTCTCGCTGAGGCCCTCCTGGAGCCCCCTGCCCGCCGTCTCCCATGCCTCCCCCTCGCCGACAGCGACACCGACCGCGGTCGGTGTCGCCTCGGTGAGCCCCTCCGGCAGCGCCGGCACGAGTACGACGCCGCTGGTGCTGAGCGAGGGCGACTCCGGGCCCGAGGTCGTCGAGATGCAGGCGCGCCTGAAGCAGACCTGGGCCTACACGGGCGCGGCCGACGGCGACTTCGACGCCGATACGCGCGACGGCGTCGCCCGCTACCAGCTCTGGAACAACATCCAGGGCGACCCCAAGGGCGTCTACGGCGCGAACACCCGCCGCGTCCTGGAGGCCGCCACCAAGCAGCCGTAGGCGCGCCACCAGGCTGGATGCGTGGTCAGCGAGCCGCCACACGGCTCCCGGCCCGAAGGCACGGAGCCTCGCCCTGGTTGACTCGGCGGGGCTTCTCGCAGCCCGTCATGAGAGCGACGACGATCCCATGAGGTCACGGCCCGCTTCGGGCTGCCCGAAAACGACGCACGGGACAGGAGGCCGCGCGAATAGGTGGGGCGGCCTCCAAGTCTCAGGGCCGCCGCCGGATACGGTGCAGCAACACCCCCGGGGCCTGGCGGGTCCGGGTGTAACGGTCGAACTCCGTCGCCAGCCAGTGCGATCGTTTCTCGACGTCCAGTTCGTCCAGCAGCCGGTCGATGTTGGCCAGCAGGGCTCCGTGCAGTTCCCAGCGCTCGACGTCCCGGTCGGTTTCGGAGCGCAACAGCCGTGCGACGCGCGCCCGGGCGGCGCGCCCTTCGGTCAGGGCCCGGGCGAGTTGGGCCTCCGCGCGCTCGGCGCCCGCGGTGACCTGCGCGGTGATCAGGCGGCCGAAGTTGTCGACGGCGTCGGCCACGTGCCGCAGCACCTCCTGGAGGCCGGCGGCGATCTCCTCGTCGTACAGCGGCGGGTATCCCTCGCGGGGGCGGGCGAGGTCGCTCAGCGAGCGGCACAGGGTGCGCAGGACGACGGCGCAGATCTCGAGGGTGTCCAGGCCGCTGCGCAGCACGATCCGCACCTGCATGCCATGGCGGACCCGTGGGTTGAGCCGGGTGCTCTCCTCGGCCCGGGACAGCTCCGCGTCCACTCGGGCGATCTCGCTGTTGAGCCGGCGTGCCTCGTGCAGCCAGGACTCGGCCTGGTCCGCCGTCGCGCCCTGGCCGAGTTCCTCGCCGATACGTTCCAGCAGCAGGCGCATTTTGCAGGCCAGGTCCTCCACCGCCTCGCCTGCGGGCCGCAGGAAGACCGGCGGCGCGAACAGCGCGTTCAGCAGTACGCCGACAGCTGCGCCGATCAGCGTCTCCAGGACCCGGTCCCACGCGGCCGCGGCCTGGTGGGCCACTCCGAGCACCAGCATGGCGCTGATCGCGACCTCGGCCACGAACTCGTCGACCTTGAGAAAGTGGCCGGTGACCAGCGAGGCGAGGATGAGGATGCCCAGGCTCCACCACGTCAGTCCCACGAGCGCACCGAATCCGATGGCGATCAGCACTCCGCCGACCACGCTCACCGCTCTGCGTACCCCGGTGGTGAGCGTCGCGTAGAAGGTGACCTGTACGACGAGCAGCGCGGTCAGCGGGGCGGTGAGCGGGGCCGGCTCGTTGGTCAGCCACAGCGCCGCCTGGTACGCGATTGTCGCGCCGACCGCGGAGCGGACAGTCTGTACCACGACCGGATCGTGGCGCCGTTTGAGCAGAGGGATCAGCTGCGCGGGGACTGCTGGCATTGTGCACGTATCCCCAGCGGCGCCCGGATAACACCCGTGCCGGCCGCCACACGGGTGATACAGGGCCCCAGGCGTAAGCCGCGCCTCGGGCGCTGAGCGTGCTCCGGGCCGCCCGCGCGTTTACCTGCGGCGGGGGCGGGCACCCGGCGTACGGCGCGCCGGTCAGGCGCACCCGAGCCCGCAGCCGTGGGAGGAGCACCCGCGATGACCACCCAGCACGTCCACACCCATGTCGACGTCCTTCTCACCACTTCCGCGCGGCAGGATGTGGACGCCGTGTACGACGCTCTCGCCACCGCTTTCCCCGCTACGGCCGGCCGGGAGCCGGCGCAGGAGTCCTCGGCGGCGGCCGGGGGCGCGCCGGGGCATCCGAAGGTGTGGGCCATCGATGTCGATGCCATGACCCGTGCCGCGGCCGAGTCCCGGCCGTCTCCTCTCGCCGGTGCCGTCAGCGTTGGCCTCTCGGGCTGCCCCGTGTTCGTCCACCAGGTCAGGGACGTACTTGAGGATGTCTTCGAGGCGGAGGAGCTCGGCCATGTGTCGGGCGACCAGGAAGAAGAGGTACGCCTGCGTCTGATCCCGCGGGCGCAGTAGCGTGCGCCGGGACAGGACCTAGGATCGGGGGGTGCCGATTGACGGCTTCGGGCCGCTTGAGTTCCAGCTCGTGCTGCTGCGCCGGATGGCGGACCACCAGCCGGAGCTGGTCGGGGACGCGCTCCGAACGCTCGGGGCGACCCGGGCCGGGTTGCGTGAGGCGCACCGCCGCTGGCAGGCCTGGCAGCACTCGCGCACCTTCCCGCGCGGCGAACGCCGCTACCGCGTGATCCTCGGGCCGCCGGAGACCACGGCCGTCCGGCAGGTCGGCGATCTGTCGTGCCGGGCACTGCTGTGGCCCGTACCGCTCTGGCCCGGTCTGCGCTTCGAGGTGTTGGTCGCCCCGGGCGGCGGCGGGGCCGTCTGGAACGAGTGGCTCGTACGGGCCCCCGGCGCGTCCTCTCCCGAGCTGCGCACGGCCGCCGACCTCGCGCCCTGGTGCTGCGTGGTGGACGAGGTGGCCGCCGCCTTCCCGGCGGTCGTCCCGATGGAGGGCGACGCGCCCACCCGCTGGCGGCTGGCCTTCACCGACCCGGCGGACGGCGCGCGGCGGGTGGCGCACTTCACGTGGGGCCTCCTCCAGTACGTGGCGGACTGACAGCATCCGGAAGCCGCTGGCGCGAAGCGCCCCGGTTTTGTATCGTGTAGGAACAAAGTGGTTCCGCCCGCTTCCCCTGACCGGCGGGCGGGGCCACTGAGTACCTCCGAGGAGCATGCATGCCGTCCACGCTTACCGCCCGCGCTCTCCTGCTCGACATGGACGGCACCCTCGTCAATTCCGACGCGGTCGTGGAGCGCGTATGGCGCGCCTGGGCAGCGGAACACGGCCTGGACGGCGACGCGGTCATCGAGGTCGTACATGGCCGCCAGGGCTACGCCACCATGGCGCTGCTGCTCCCGGACCGTCCGGTCGAGCAGAATTACGCCGACAACCTCCGCCTCCTGGAGCAGGAGGTCACCGACACCGAGGGCGTCGTGCCGATAGCCGGGGCGCCCGCCTTCCTGGCCTCCCTGCGGAAACTGCCGCACGCCCTGGTGACGTCCGCCACCGAGACCCTGGCCCGGGTCCGGATGGGCGCGGCGGCGCTTCCGCTGCCGGAGGTGATGGTGACCGCGGAGTGGGTGAGCGCGAGCAAGCCGGACCCGGAGGGATTCTTGAAGGGCGCCGCGGAGCTGGGCTTCGAGCCGGCGGACTGCGTGGTGTTCGAGGACTCAGAGGCGGGCATCGCGGCCGGCCGGGCAGCGGGGATGCGGGTCGTGGGGGTCGGCTCCAGGGCGGCCGCGCACGCCCCGACCGCGCAGGTGCAGTCACTGGAGCAGGTACGGGTCGAGGCCGCCGCGGACGGCAGCCTCGTCCTGCACATCGCTTAGGGCCTGTCCGGCCGTCCGTGGAGGAAGGAGCGGCCCGCCGCGCTGTGAGATGCCCCCAGCGCCAGGGCACGCGACCCCGCGGCCACATCGCGTCAACGGCCTGTCAGCCGCAACGGCCGGACGGGCCCTGCGGCCTGTCCGGGCCCGAGCCCGCCGGAATGACACTGACCCGGCACCCCGGCCTCGCTGTGAGGTTTCGCTGACACGCCTTTATTCCGGATGACATCGATCGGTAACCGTATCTGGCTGAAGTAGTTCTCACGAGCAGCGGCGAAGTCCTCTCAAGACCTCGCCGCCCTGCCTGGAGGACCTGATGCCCGAAATGCATTTCCGGGTGCGCTGGCCGGACGGTGAAATCCAGCGTTGTTATTCCCCGTCAACCGTAATCGAGGATTTCTTCTCCCCGGGAACCGCCTATCCGCTGGCCGACTTCGTCGACCGGAGCAGGCAGGCGCTGGGTATCGCGAGTGAGAGGGTCAGGGCGAAGTACGGGTTCGTGTGCACCGGAGCGTCCGACCAGCTGGCCGCGATCGAGAGCACCGCCGCCGCGTACGCCGCCGTACCGGACGCGACAGTGACCGTGGAGGCCCTGCTCGCCGCCGACGGGAGCATCCGGTGACGGTGACCACGGAACTCGCCGGCGCCCACTACCCCGTGGCCGTCGTCGGCGGCGGTCAGGCGGGGCTGTCCGTCAGCTACTGCCTGCGCGAGCGCGGCATCGAGCACATCGTGATCGAGGCCAACCGGGCCGGGCACGAGTGGCGCGAGCGCCGCTGGGACTCCTTCTGCCTGGTCACCCCCAACTGGCAGTGCAAGCTGCCCGGTTTCCCCTACCGGGGCCCGGACCCGGACGGCTTCATGGTCCGGGACGAGATCCTGCGGTATCTGGAGGACTACGTGTCCTTCTTCCGCCCGCCGCTGGTGGAGGGGGTGAGCGTCACCAGGCTGCGGCGCGCCGCCACCGGCGTGTTCGAGCTCTCCACGACGGCCGGTGACCTGACCGCGGACCAGGTCGTGGTGGCCACGGGCCCCTACCACACGCCGTCGGTGCCCCGGATGGCCGAGCGGCTGCCGGCCGGGGTGACCCAGCTGCACTCCTCGCGGTACCGCCACCCCGGCCCGCTGCCGGAGGGCGCCGTCCTGGTGGTCGGCACCGGCCAGTCCGGCTGCCAGATCGCCGAGGACCTGCACCTCGCGGGCCGGCAGGTGCATCTGGCCGTCGGCAGCGCACCGCGCGTGGCCCGGTTCTACCGGGGGCGCGACTGCGTCGCCTGGCTGGACGAGATGGGCCACTACGCCAAGGGCATCGACAGGTTCGGCGATGCCGACGCCGTAAGGATGCGGGTGAATCACTACGTCACCGGCCGGGACGGCGGACGCGACATCGACCTGCGGGCCTTCGCACGGGACGGCATGCGGCTCTACGGCCGGCTGACCGGCGTCAATGGCGCGACGCTGGAGTTCGCCGACGATCTGAAGGCCGCCCTGGACCACGCCGACTCGGTGGCCGAGGGCATCAAGGACGCCATAGACGCCCACATCACCGCCCACGGCATCGACGCTCCGGAGGAGCCCAGGTACGTACCGGTGTGGGAGCCGTCCGAGCAGCCGCACGACGTCGATCTGGCAGCGGCCGGAATCACCTCGGTGATCTGGTCCACCGGCTTCGCCCGCGACCACCGCTGGATCGAGATACCCGTCTTCGACGGCCGTGGCTACCCGATGCACCGGCGCGGCGCCACCAGCTGCCCGGGGCTGCACTTCCTGGGCCTGCCCTGGCAGTACAGCTGGGGGTCCGGGCGCTTCGAGGCGGTGGGCCGGGACGCGGAATTCCTGGCCGGGCACATCGACGCCTCGCGCCGCCTCGCCGATGTCTGCGGCACGCTCACCGGTGCGCCCATGGCGCTGGCCGCCGCGCTTCCGGTGGGCTGAGGGGATGTACCAGTGACCGAACGCCAGATCTCCGACGCGCACCGCCACCTGGGTGTGCTGCCCGCGTATCCCTTCTACGGCGGCCCGGCCGTCCGCCCCGACAGCACCGCCCGCGCCACCGTCAAGCAGCTCATCGCCGACCTCGACGCCGAGGGCACCGAACGTGCCCTGGTCATCCCCAACTACGGGGTGCCCGACCCGGAGATCGCCTTCTCCTTCAACGAGCTGGTCATCGAGGCGGCCCAGAGCGACGACCGGATCCGCGCCGGACTGTGGGTCTCCCCGCGCCCCGAGGACGAGCACCGCACCGCGCGCGCCCTCGCGCTGGCCGGCGAGGACGGCGTACGGGCCCTGAAGCTCAGCTTCCTGCTCGGCGGCCGGGCCACCGACCCGGCCTGCCGCCCCCAGCTGGACCGGATCTTCCAGGAGGCCGAACGCCTCGGCCTGGTCGTCCATGTCCATACCTCCCCCGGTGCCGCCTCCGACATAGACGAGGTCGGCAACCTGGTGGAGTGGTACGCCGACCGTGTGCCGGTGCACCTGGTGCACTTCGGCGGCGGGATGAGCGGCCACATCAAGCTTGTCGGCTCCCGGTTCTTCGACTGGATCGCGGCCGGCAAGCGCGTCTACACCGACCTCTCCTGGGCCATCGGCTTCGCGCCGTACTGGCTGGCCCGGGAGATCGAGCGCCGCGGTATCGGCCACGACCGCGTGCTCTTCGCCAGCGACCAGCCGTGGGGCGACTTCAGCGGGGAGTTCGCCCGCCTCAGCGCCGCGGCCGGCGGTGGTGAGCTCGGCGAGCTCGTCTTCCGCGACACCTTCGCCACGCTCTACGACTGACTCCCCGTCAACCCTCAACCCATTCCCGCAGGAGGAGAACCAGCCATGACCGACACCGTGGAACTCAGCGACATCGAGAAGCAGAGCCTCACCGAGATCCCGCACCCCTCCCTCCCCGAGGGCTCCACCATCTACGGCAGCACCAAGGTCTTCCCGGACTACAAGGCCGAGGACGGCGAGACCTACTTCACCCTCGTCCACGGCATCGCCCACGAGTCCTCCGTCAGCTTCGTCGCCGTACTCCAGGCCACCCGCGCACTGCGCAAGGGCTTCGAGACCGCCATCTACTTCTACGGCCCCGGCTCTCTCAACTGCCTCGCCACCCGCGGCTTCCCCACCACCGGCAACTCCGCGTTCCCCGGCGAGCACAACATCAACAACCAGCTCAAGACCTTCATCGCCGAGGGCGGCAAGGTCTACTGCTGCCGATTCGGCCTCTCCCTGCACGGCGCCCGTGAGGAGGACCTGATCGAGGGCGTCATCCCGACCCACCCGCTGGACGTACAGGACGCCCTGATCCACTACGCCCGCAAGGGCGCGATCATCAACTCCACCTACCAGCTCTGAGGGGAACGACATGAGCGTTGGCACCGTCCCCCCCACCGGGGAGGCTCAGCAGGACACGCCCCGCGCCGGCAGCGGCTGCGCAAGCGGCGGCTCCGCGCCGGCCAGGACCGATGTCAGGATCCTCACCCGCGCCGAACTCGCCCTGCACGGCGTACGGATGGAAGCACCCGTACGGCGGCCGGAAGGCGCGGGACCGAGTGACGACGGCCACTTCGTCATGGGGAGCGGTTCCGCCGACGGTGCCAACGCCGCCCTCCCCACCAACCCCGACAGCCCCTACACCGTCCGCGACGGCAGGGTCTGGCTCGGCGAGGAGGACACCGGGCTCACCCTGCGGACCGTCCGCCGGCCGAAGTTCTACGACCTGACGACCGCCGACGGCGTCCGGTACGAGCAGATCGCCCGCCTGCACGGCGCCGACGTGCTCGCCACCACCGTCGTCCAGACCTGCATCCGCTACGCCGAGCCCGACCGCTGCCGCTTCTGCACCATCGAGGAGTCGCTGCGCTCCGGCGCGACGGTGGCCGCCAAGACCCCGGCACAGCTCGCCGAGGTCGCCGAGGCCGCGGTCCGCCTCGACGGCGTCAAGCAGATGGTGATGACCACCGGCACCACCACCGGCCCCGACCGGGGCGCCCGCGGCCTGGCCCGCGCCGTCCGCGCCGTACTGGCCGCCGTACCCGGCCTGCCGATCCAGGTGCAGTGCGAGCCGCCCGGTGACCTGTCCTGGATCCGCGAACTGCACGACGCCGGGGCGACCGCCATCGGCATCCATGCCGAGGCACTCGACGACGAGGTGCGCCGCCGCTGGATGCCGGGGAAATCCACCGTCCCGATGGCCGGCTACGAGGCGGCCTGGGACGAGGCCGTGCGGGTCTTCGGGCCCAACCGCGTCTCGACATACCTGCTGGTCGGCCTCGGTGAGGATCCCGACGAGCTGATCGCGGGGGCCGGACGGCTGATCGACCGCGGGGTGTACCCGTTCGTCGTGCCGTTCCGCCCGATGCGCGGCACCCTCGCCGCCCGCGACGGCATCGGCGCCCCGGACCCGGAGCTGCTGCGGTACGTCACCGAGCGGGTCGCCCTGAAGCTGCGCTCCGCCGGGATGTCCGGCGCCGACCAGAAGGCCGGCTGCGCGGCGTGCGGCGCATGCAGCGTGCTGCGGACGGCGGGCGGATGAGTACGATACCGGCTCCCCACGCCCAGACCGGGCTCGACGGAGGAGTCCTCGCCCCGGCGGGTCCTGCGCTCGGCGACATCCTCGCCCTGCTCGGCGACCGCAGCACCCTGGCGCGGCAGCCCCGCTTCCGCATCGAGGAGGCCGACGGTCCGGCCGCCCTGGACCCCTACCGCCGGCTGCGGCGGCAGGCGTTCGTCGAGGAGCAGGGGCTGTTCGACGGCCATGACCTCGACGACCGCGACGACGATCCCCGCACCCTCGTCCTGGTGGCCCGGGACCGCGACGGCTGCGTCGTCGGCGGCGTCCGGCTCGGCCCCGCCGACGACGGACCGGACATCGGCTGGTGGACGGGCGGCCGCCTCGTCGTCGCCCGCCACGCGCGCGGCCCGCAGGGGATCGGCGCGGCCCTCGTCCGCGCCGCCTGCGCCCGCGCCGAGTCGGAGGGCGCGCTGCGCTTCGAGGCGACGGTCCAGGCGTGCAACGAGCCGCTGTTCCAGCGGCTCGGCTGGCGGCGGGTACGGCCGGTCGCGGTCGCCGGCTCACCGCATGTGCTGATGCGCCGGCCGATCGGCCGGATCGGCGCCCAGGCCTCGGCCACCAAGGCCGCCCTGGGCCCGCTGCTGGCCGGGCTGGCCCCTGGCGGCAGCGGCTTCGTCGGGGACGACGGCGCCCCCGTGCCCGGCAGCGATCTCGTCGCCGCCTGCGACGCCATCGTCCCGTCCATGGTCGAACGGGACCCGGAGTGGGCCGGCTGGTGCTCGGTCCTGGTCAACGTCAACGACCTGTCGGCGATGGGCGCGACCCCGGTCGGGCTCCTCGACGCACTCGGCGCGCCCGACGCCTCGCACGCCGCCCGGGTACTGGCCGGACTGCGGCGCGCGGCCGTGGCATACGGGATACCGGTGCTCGGCGGCCACACCCAGCTCGGCGTGCCGGCCGCCCTGTCGGTGACCGCACTCGGCCGCACCGGCCACCCCGTGCCCGGCGGCGGCGGACGTCCCGGGCACCGGGTCCGGCTCACCGCCGACCTCGGCGGCGGCTGGCGGTCCGGATACCGGGGCCGCCAGTGGGACTCGACGACCCGGCGCCGTACGGACGAACTCCGGGCGATGCTCGGCGCGGTGGGCGCCACGAGGCCCGCCGCCGCGAAGGACGTGTCCATGGCAGGCATCGCCGGCACCCTCGGCATGCTCGCCGAGGCGAGCGGCTGCGCGGCGGTCCTGGACATCGCCGCCATGCCCCGGCCGCAGGACGCCGCCATGGGCGACTGGCTGACCTGCTTCCCCGGCTTCGCGATGCTCACCGCAGACATCCCGGGCCGGGCACCGCTGCCGGCCGGCCCCGCCACCGGTGCCGTCTGCGGGGAACTGGTCAGCGGGCAGGGCGTCGGGCTGCGCTGGCCCGACGGAGAGATCACGGAAGCTGTCACCGGCCCGGTGACCGGAATGGGGACGGCATGAGTATGGGTACGGTCCGCATGGCCGCCGTCGCGGCGGAGTTCGGCCGCGAACTCGAGGAGGACTTCGCGATCGTCGAACGGCTGGTGAAAGAGGCCCGCGCCGAAAACGTACAGCTCCTCGCCCTGCCCGAGGCCTGCCTCGGCGGATACCTGCTGAGCCTCGACACCGAAGAAGCGGCGCTGGACGCGGGGCCGCCCGCCCTCGCCCTCGACGGACCCGAGATCCGCCGCCTCGCCGCCCTCGCGGGCGGGATGACCGTCGTCGCGGGCTACTGCGAGGCGGGCCAGGACGGCCACCGCTACAACAGCGTGGTCTGCGTCAACGGCGACGGCGTCCTCGGCAACCACCGCAAGGTCCACCAGCCGCTCAGCGAGGACGCCAGCTACGCCTCCGGCGACCGCTTCCGCGCCTTCGACACACCGGTGGGCCGGATCGGCATGATGATCTGCTACGACAAGGCGTTCCCCGAGTCCGCCCGGGCGCTGGCCCTGGACGGCGCGCAGATCGGGGTGTGCGTCTCCGCCTGGCCCGGCTCCCGTACCAACGCGGCGGCCGACCTCGCCGAGGACCGCTGGAAGCGCCGCTTCGACCTGTTCGACCGGGCCAGGGCGCTGGAGAACCAGATCGTCTGGGTATCCGCCAACCAGTCAGGAACCTTTGGGTCGCTACGCTTCGTCGGCAGCGCCAAAGTCGTCGACCCCGGCGGCGACATCCTCGCCGACACCGGAGTCGACGCCGGAATCGCTGTCGCCGAACTCGACGTGACCAAAGCCCTGGAGACCGCCCGCCGCTCCATGGGCCACCTACGGGACCGCCGCCCCGACGCGTACCCGGCAGAAACCCGAAACCCCACCCCGTCCGGCGTCTGAGGACCCGCACCCACCCCGTCCCCCCAACTCCAGCCCTTCCGGCCCACTCCAGCCCGTCCCGCCCACCCCAGCCCGTCCGGCGTTCGAGGACCGGGATCTGGGGCGGAGCCCCAGCAACAAACCAGCCCGTCCGGCGTTCGAGGACCTGGGGGTCTGGGGGCGGAGCCCCCCCCACGCGGCGCCAGCCGCATATGGGACGCGGCCGGGAAGGGGCGGGGTGGGGAAGGCCAGCCGCAGGCGCCCCCGGACGCCCCCGGCACACCGAGAAAGGCAGAACGCACGTGACCCGCATAGCGGCCGCAGCCGCACACTTCGGCCGCGACCTCGAATTCGGCCTGGCCAGAATCGCCAAGCTGATCGCCGACGCCCGCGCCGAGGGAGCCGGCCTGCTGGTCCTGCCCGACGCCACCCTCGGCGGCTACCTCGCCGACCTCCGCCACCCGGACCCCGACGCGCTACCGCCCGCGCTCAAACCCGACGACCCGCTGATCATGCGCGTCGCCGCCCTCGCCGCCGAGATGGTCGTCTGCTTCGGCTACTGCGAGGCCGCCATCGACGGCGAGGACCCCGACCGCTACAACGCGGCCGTCTGCGTCAGCGGCGACGGCGTCCTCGGCCGGCACCGCAAGGTGCACCTGCCGGCCGGGGAGGTCGCGGCGTACTCCCCGGGCGACCGCTTCGACGCCTTCGACACCCCGGTCGGCCGGATCGGCATGCTCATCGACTACGACAAGACCTTCCCCGAGTCGGCCCGCAGCCTCGCCCTGGACGGAGCCGAGATCCTGGCCTGCCTGTCCGCCTGGCCGACCAGCATCACCAACCGCGCGCCACGGATGGCCCAGGACCGCCAGGCCAAGCTCTTCGACCTGTACGACCAGGCCCGCGCCGCCGAGAACCAGGTGTTCCTGGCCTCCTCCAACCAGACCGGCGCCATGGGCGGCATGCGCTTCCTCGGCCAGGCCAAGGTCGTCAGCCCCGGTGGTGACATCCTCGCCCGCACCTGGGCCAAGGCCGGGCTCGCCGTCGCCGAGGCCGACATCGCCGCAGAGATCGACCGCGCCCGCCGCGTCCTGCGCCACCTCCACGAACGCCGGCCCGACGCCTACCGGGGAAACGGGGGAACCGTATGACGCCGCCGCTGTCCATCGCCCTGCTCAGCTACTCCACCAAGCCGCGCGGCGGCGTCGTCCATACCCTCGCCCTCGCCGAGGCACTGGCCGCCGCCGGCCAGCACGTCACCGTATGGACCCTGGGGCGCGGCGGCGACAGCGGGTTCTTCCGCGAGGTCGCCCCGGCCGTCCGGCAGCGCGTCGTGCCCTTCCCCGACCGGGCCGGGGAGAGCGTCGGGGAGCGCGTGCTGCGTTCCATCGCGGCCCTTCGCGAGGCCTTCTGCCGGTCGGACACACCCCCGTACGACATCGTGCACGCCCAGGACTGCATCAGCGCCAACGCCGTCGGCCACTGCGTCCGTACCGTCCACCACATCGACCGCTTCACCACCCCCGAACTGGCCGCCTGCCACGAGCGGGCCATCACCGCGCCGTACGCGCACGTGTGCGTCTCCCGCTCCGTGGCCGATGAGCTCGCCACCGGCTGGGGCATCAAAGCCCAGGTCATCCCCAACGGCGTGGCATACGAACGGTTCGCCTCGGCCGCGGCGGACACCGGAGCCCAGGCGGAATGGAAGGCCCGGCTCGGCCGCTACATCCTCACCGTCGGCGGTATCGAGCCCCGCAAGGGATCGCTGGACCTGCTGGAGGCGTACGCGCTGCTCCGCGCCAACCGTCCCGGTGTACGCCTGGTCATCGCCGGGGGCGAGACGCTCTTCGACTACCGCGACTACCGGGCCCGTTGGGAGGCCCGTGCGGCGGAGCTGGGCGTGCAGCCCGTGGTCCTCGGGGCCGTTCCGGACAGCGATCTGCCCTCGCTGGTGGCGTCCGCCGCCGCCTTCGCCTTCCCCTCCGCCAAGGAGGGTTTCGGCCTCGCCGCCATGGAGGCCCTCGCCGCCGAAGTCCCCTTGGTGGTACGGGACCTGCCGGTGCTCCGCGAGGTATTCGGCCCCGCGGCCCTCTTCGCCACCGGCCCCGGCACGCTCGCCGCCCAGCTCGGCCGGGCCCTGGACGTGCCGGACCCCGATCGCCGGTCGGCGGGCCGGGCACTCGCGGCCCGCCACACCTGGGAGGCCGCGGCCCGGCAGCACCTCGATTTCTACCGGGCCCTCCATATGGCGGCTCAGCCGGCGAACGCCTCATAAAGGCTGAAACCGGCCAGCGCCAACATCACCGCCGCCGCGATCCGGGTGATCAGCCGGAGCGGCACCCGCTTCATCAGTGCCCGGCCGCCCACGATGCCTAGCCCGGCCACCGCCCAGAGGCCGAGCACCGCGCCGAGGCCGACCGCGATGGGGTCGTTGTAGCGGGCGGCGAGGTTGGCGGTCATGATCTGGGTGAGGTCGCCGAACTCGGCGACCAGGATGAGCATGAAGCCGGTGCCGGCGACCTTCCAGAAGCTCTGGTCGGCGGGCTCACGGACCGCTTCCTCGTGATCGTCGTGCTTGAACAGGAGCATGGCCGCGCCCGCCAGGAAGAGCAGGCCCACGACGCCTTGCACCCAGTGGCGCGGCAGCAGCGTGAGGACGCTGCCGGCCGCGATGGCGAGCGCGACATGGACGAGGAAGGCGGCCGCGACGCCGCAGAAGACGTAGGACGCGCGGTAGCGGGTGCCGAGCATCAGACCGGCGAGGGCCGTCTTGTCGGGGAGTTCGGCGAGGAAGATCACGCCGAAGACGATGGCGGCGACTGTGAGGCTGAACACGGGACTTGGGTTCCTCTTCGGGACGGGCGGCCGTACCGGGAACCTCGTAAAGGGGTCACTTCGGCACGGCAGCGTCGGACACTGCGGCCGAAGGTCTCGCTGGCTCAGCGCAAGACTCTGCGTTGGCCTCCGGGCGCCGGCTCAGACGAGCTGAGCAGTATGTCGACGGTCCGGCGAAGAGCTACTCCCCTTCTGCGTCATTCATCCTACAGGACGGGTTATCCGGCCCCTGGCGACGAGTTCGAGGACCACGGCCACCGACACCGCCTGCACCATCTGCAGCGCGACCAGTACGAAGAGCTGCACCACGCCCGCCGTCAGCGGTGACGCGCCGCCCAGCAGCATGCCGACGAAGGCCCCGGGGAGGGTGACCAGGCCGGCGGTCCGGGTCTGGTCGATGCCTGGGACAAGGGCGGTGGACGCGGCCGGGCGGGCGATCTCCAGGCGGGCCTCCCGGTCGAGGAGGCCGAGCGCCATCGCGGCCTCGACCTCGCCGCGCCGGGCGCGCAGCTCGTCCAGGGCGCGGCGGCCGGCGAGGACGGTCGAGCTGAGCGCGCCGCCGATGAGAATTCCGGCAACGGGGATCAGCGCGATGCCGTCGAGCGGGAGGAGCCCGGTCAGGACGAGCAGGGCGACGACGGGGAAGGCCCCGGCGGCCATCGGGACCGCCGCCCACCACCAGGTGCGGTCGGCGGTTATCCGGCGGCCCGCGGTACGCACCGCGACCGCATACATCAGGATGACGAAACCGAGCAGCGCGGCCTGGTGGCGGACCACCCAGCCGATGAGCAGCGCGACGGCGCCGAGCTGGACCGCCGCCCGCAGCCCGGCGGTGAGCATCGGACGCGCGTAGCTCTCCCGCTCCTCGGCGAGCCGGGCGTACGCTGCGACGCCCGCGGCCGCGACGAGCAGGGCGGCGAGGACGATGCCGAGCGTGCGGTTGACCGGGAGCAGGGTGGAGGCGACGATCACGCCTCTCACCCTAGGCCGGAAAACGGCCGGATTTGACCGTACCAAGACCTCGACATGACATGAACATGACGTCAACCTGTAACCCGGCAGCCCTCGCAAAGAAACGTTAAAGCGCCACGATTGCCAAGGACCCAAGGTGGTCCAACAACCCCCACAATTCAAGGAGTCCACATGCTCCGAATACGCACCGCCCTCGCGCGGCCCGGTATCTACGCGCGTCGACGACTGAGTGTGCTCGCCGCTCTCACCGGCCTGATGGCCATGCTCGGGATCATCGGCCCGGCCCCCACAGCCAACGCCGCGCTGCCCACCCCCGTCAGCGCGGCCACGGCCCGCACCTACCTCGCCTCGCTGACCGTCGCGACCGAGGACCGGACCGGCTACGACCGCGCCCTCTTCCCGCACTGGATCACCATCAGCGGCACCTGCAACACCCGCGAGACGGTCCTGAAGCGCGACGGCACGAACGTCGTCACCAGCTCCGCCTGCGCCGCCACCAGCGGCAGCTGGTACTCCGTCTACGACGGCGCCACCTGGACCGCGGCCTCCGACGTCGACATCGACCACCTCGTCCCGCTCGCCGAGGCCTGGGACTCCGGCGCCAGCGCCTGGACCACCGCCCAGCGCCAGGCCTTCGCCAACGACCTGGTCCGGCCGCAGCTCATCGCCGTCACGGACAACGTGAACCAGTCGAAGAGCGACCAGGACCCGGCCGAGTGGATGCCGCCGCTCACCGGCTACGCCTGCACCTACGTGCGCGCCTGGGTCCAGGTGAAGTACTACTACGACCTCTCGATCGACACCGCCGAGAAGACCAAGCTGACCAGCGTCCTCAGCGGCTGCTGAATGCCTTCCCGGCCGGCCCCACACGGCCGGGAACCCGGGCCTCCCCCTCCGTCGTCCGTAAGCTTGCGGGCCTGAGCCCGCGAGCCTGCGAGCCCGCGACGGAGGGGAGGCCGCAGCCATGGCCGGAGCAGAACTGCGGCTCGGACCACTACTGCGTTACGTGGACGAGCACACCGCCACCATATGGGTCGAGACCGACCGGCCCTGCGAGGCCCGGGTCGTGTGCGACGACGGCACCGCCACCGGCGCCGCCCGCAGCTGGCAGGTCGCCGGGCACCACTACGCCCTCGTCACCGTTACCGGACTGCGCCCCGGCACTGCCACCGGCTACCGGGTCACGCTCGACGGCCAGGACGTCTGGCCGCTCCCCGGCTCCCCCTTCCCGCCGAGCCTCATCCCTACGCCGTCCGCCGAGGACCACCCGCTACGGGTCGCCTTCGGCTCCTGCCACTGGGCAGCCCCCGGGCCGGACGGCGACGACCCCGCCGGACCGGACGCCCTCTGCGCCCTCGGCCGCCGGATCGCCGCCGAACCGGACGGCGCCGCCCGACCCGACGTCCTGCTGCTGCTCGGCGACCAGATCTACGCCGACGAGACCTCCGCCGCCACCCGCGCCTGGCTCGCGGGGCGCCGTGACACCAGCAAGCCCCCGGGGGACCAGGTCGCGGACTACGAGGAATACACCCACCTCTACGACGAGTCCTGGCTCGACCCCGAAGTGCGCTGGCTGCTCTCCACCGTCCCCAGCCTCATGATCTTCGACGACCACGATGTCATCGACGACTGGAACACCTCCCAGTCCTGGCGCGAGGACATCCGCGCCACCCCCTGGTGGCAGGAGCGCATCGTCAGCGGCCTCACCTCGTACTGGGTCTACCAGCACCTCGGCAACCTCTCCCCCGCCGAACTCGCCACCGACACGCTCTACGCCGCCGTCCGCGCCGCCGAGGACGGCACCGACGCCCTACGGGCTTTCGCCACCCGCGCCGACGCCGACCCGGCCCAGGCCCGCTGGAGCTACCGGCGCGACTTCGGCCGCGTACGCCTGCTCATGGTCGACTCGCGCGCCGCCCGCGTCCTGGACGAGGACCACCGCGCCATGCTCGACCGCGCCGAATTCGACTGGCTCCGCGACAACGCCCACGCCGACGGCAGCTTCGACCATCTCCTCATCGGCACCTCGCTCCCCTGGCTCCTCCCCCACTCCGTCCACAACGCCGAGGCCTGGAGCGCCGCCCTGACCCAAGGTGCCCGCGGCCCCCGCTGGGCGGCCCGCGGCGAACGCCTCCGCCGCGCCGCCGACCTCGAACACTGGGCGGCCTTCCCCGGCTCCTTCGCCGCCCTCGCCGACATCGTCGCCGCCGCCGGCACCGCCCCCGGCGCCCCCGCCACCGTCCTCGTCCTCTCCGGCGACGTCCACCACGCCTACGCCGTCGAGGCCGGCTTCCCCGGCCGCCCGCTCCGCTCCCGCGTCCTCCAGCTCACCTGCTCCCCCGTTCACAACGCCTTCCCCGCCCACCTCCGCGCCGCCTTCCGCTTCGCCTGGAGCCCCCCGGCCCGCCTTCTCGGCCGTCTCCTGGCCCGCCACGGCCGCACCACCCGCCCACCCGTGACCTGGCGCAAGCGCGGCGGCCCCTGGTTCGGCAACCAGCTCATGACCCTTGTGCTCCACAACCGCACCGCCCGGGCCCGCCTCGACCAGGCCCGCCCCGCACCCGGCGGGGCGCACCTGGTCACGGTGCTGGACACGGACCTGCTGGCCGACGGATAGCGAGTTGCCGAGCATGGCGTCCGGCACGGTATTCTGGCGTCTCATGTTCAGCGGGCGTGTAGCTCAGTGGTAGAGCGGTGCCCTTACAAGGCATAGGTCGGGGGTTCGAAACCCTCCGCGCCCACACGACACAACGGCCGGTCTTGAGTGAGCTCAGGAGCGGTTGACGAGATCCCGCCGGTCATCATGACCGGTCGGGATTTTTGTTGTCCCGGGACGGTGTGCGGTCGGTGGTCAGTGGTCACGTCGGGCCGTACCTGACGACCTGATGGCACCTCCCGCCAGTGTCCGAGCCGGGCCCCACCAGTTGCCGTACGCGGGGGCCGGTCGCCGGCTCATCGCCTCATCGGCCACCGACCAGCCCCAGGATCAGCACGCGGCAGAAGCGCCGGACCGGGCGGTCATCGCCGCAGCGGTCACCGGTGCGGTGACCTGTGTGTTGATGGAGTCCCACAGCCGGCGGTTGCCGAGAGCGCAACCGCCGTGGAGGCGGGGAGAGCTACGGACTCACTTGCCCGCGGCCGCCTTCAGCGCTGCCGCCGGGACCGGGATGTCCGTGCTGCTGATCGTCATCGGGGTGGGGGTGAAGACCCGTAGCCGGAGGCGCTTGCCGGGGTTGGCGATGAGGTAGCTTCGGCCCGGGGGCTGGAGGACGTAACGGGCTTTGCCGTGCGCGGGGATGGCGGTGGGGCCGTTGAGGACGGTCCAGAAAGCTGAGGTGCCCTGTCCGGTGCTGACGGCGAAGTGGGGGGTGAGAGCGGAGCCGGTGCTGTTGGCGGCGTAGAAGGTGAGGGTGCTGATCTTGCGGTGGGCGCGGTCCTTCGTGTGGACGGCGGTGATGTCGAGGTGAAGCGGCGGCCCGGAGAAGGCGGCGATGGCGACGCAGGCGGTGGCGGGGGTGAGGACGGCGGCGGTGACGGCGGCGAGCCGGGGGGTGCGGCCGCGGATGGCGGAGAGGCGGGGCTGCCAGGCCGAGGCGAAGGCGGACGAGGGGACGGTGGCGGCGGCCGCGACCCAGAGCGGCGTCATCATCAGGTAGTAGCCGTCCTGGGAGCGGGTGGCGAAGTAGAAGGCGCACCAGGGCAGGACGGTGGCGGCGGGGCCGAGCCGGCGGATGAAGAGGACGGAGAGGGCGATGAGCCCGAGCAGGAGCAGGGAGCTGCTGTAGGAGTAGAAGTCAAGACGGCCGCTGCCGTTGGTGAAGTAGAAGGAGATGTCGACAAGGCCCTGGCCGTGGATGAGGGCGCCCTGGGTGAGTGGCAGCGCTATGCCGCCGAGCCAGGTGCTGGGCTCGGTGACGATGAAGTAGGCGTTGATGGCCAGCCAGGTGGCGGCGGCGATGCCGGCGAGACGGGCGACGACGGCAAGGGCCGGGCGGGCACCGAGTTCACCGCGCCGGACGGCGTAGATGCCGACGAGCAGGAACGGCGTGAGGAACCAGGGGAGCTGCTGGGCGGCGCAAGCGGCGCCGAGGCAGATGGCGCGGGCGATGCCGGGGCGGCCGAGGCGGCCGCCGGCGCCGATGGCGGGCCAGCGGATGACGACGGGGATGAGAAAGGCGAGGGCGACGATAGCGGGGTAGCCCAGGCGGCCGTAGCTGGCGAGCGTGCCGAAGCCGAGGCAGACGGCGGGGGCCGCGGAGCGCCATGGGGCGGGCAGCATGACCCAGAGGGCGATGGTTGCGGCGATGATGGCGACGGTGCCGACCACGGTGGCGGACAGCATGCTGTGCGTCACCAGGTAGACGGGGGCGGTGAGCAGGGGGGCCAGCGGCGGGTAGCCGTAGGTGTAGTCGGTGCCGCCGGACATGGTGGGAGTGACGGCGATGATGTTCGGGTTGTTGAAGAGCCAGGGCCAGGGCTGACCGTAGACGGCGTGACCGCTCACGATTTCGCGGGCTGCCTGCGAGGTGAGCACGGATTCGTCGCTGCCGGTGTGGCTGAGGACGTACGCGCAGACGGCGAGGGTGATGGCGAGGATCAGTACGGCGAGGTCGACGCGCCCCAGTGACTTGCGGCTGCGGACGGTGAGGGTGAGGACGCCGAGGACCAGGATGGCGGCGTAGCAGACTGAGATGAGGCCGGCGACGAACGGGTTGATCGCCATGGCATGGGTCCACATGGACCGGGTGCCGATGAACATGCTGATGACAGCGAGCACCGTGATGCCGCGGTGCCATTGCGGGGGCGCGGCAGCCAGGGGTGGGGGGGCCTCCGTAGGCGGGGGCGCCTGGGGGGTGGTGGAGGCTTGGAGCATCTCTTCCATGCCGGAGCTCGTCCTTTCCTGATGGGCGGGCAACCTCATCGCCGTCGTCTACATCTATGTAGATGGCGGATCGATGGGTTCCGTTGCATGGGAGAGAGAGGTATCGCGCGGATGGGTAACCGGATTCTGGTGATCGTCCCCACATACAACGAGGCGGAGAACATAGCCTCGATCGCCGCCCGGCTCCGCACGTCGGTGCCGGATGCGGATCTGCTCATCGCCGATGACAACAGCCCCGATGGTACGGGTGCGATCGCCGATGAGTTGGCCGAACAGAACCGGGACGGCCGGGTGCATGTGCTGCACCGGGCGGGCAAGGACGGCCTGGGCGCGGCTTACCTGGCGGGTTTCCAGTGGGGCCTGGAGCGCGGTTACGACGTGCTGGTGGAGATGGACGCCGATGGTTCGCACCGGCCGGAGGAGCTGCCGCGGCTGCTGGACGCCCTGGACGAGGGGGCCGATCTGGTGCTGGGCTCGCGCTGGGTGCCTGGTGGACGGGTGGTGAACTGGCCGAAGTCGCGGGAGGTGCTGTCACGCGGCGGCAGCCTCTACGCGCGGATCATGCTCCGGCTGCCGGTGCGGGATGTCACCGGCGGCTACCGGGCCTTTCGGACCCGGACGCTGCTGGGGCTCGGCCTGGACGAGGTGGAGTCGCAGGGCTACTGCTTCCAGGTCGACCTGGCACGCCGGGCGGTACGGCGCGGCTTCAAGGTCACGGAGGTGCCGATCACCTTCGTGGAACGGGAGCACGGGGTGAGCAAGATGAGCCGGTCCATTGTCTTCGAGGCGTTGTGGCGGGTCACGGTATGGGGGTTGCGACCTGCCAGGTGAAACGCCCAGGTGCAGGGGACGGGTGGGGGTGGCTCTTGGTTGTGTCCCATGTGGCAAAATCTTGACCATGACTTCTACGCATCCGTAGAACTTCTACATGATGGTAGATGAGCAGGGGAGGAGAACCGCCATGGAATCGCAGACGCCCCGACGGGCACACGGAGTGCTCGAGTCGGAGATTCTCGCCGCCCTGTGGGCCGTGGGCCGGCCGCTCACACCCGGCGAGGTGCAGCAGCACATCGCGGGCGACCCCGCGTACTCGACGGTCGTGACCACGCTGTCACGGCTGTACGAGAAGGGCACCCTCAGCCGGGTGCGCAACGGCCGCGCCTACACCTACGAGCCCATAGCCGACGAGGCCGGACTCGCCGCGCGCCGCATGCGGCAGGTCCTGGACGCGGAGGCGGACCGCCGGACGGTCCTGGCCCGCTTCGTCTCCGACCTGTCGGCGGACGACGAGCGGGAGCTGCTGAGGCTGCTGCAGGAGGCGTAGGCCCTTGCGCCGCGGCGCAAGGGCCTGTCCGGCAGGTCAGAGCGCTTCAGCGACCGCCGCACGGTCGGTCGGCACGCCCTGGGCCGGGATGGCCACGGTGGCGAGGGCGCCGTCGGCGGCGTCGTAAGTACGGTTCTCGCGGCGGAATACGTACGCGGCGACGGAGCCGGAGACTATGAGGGCGGCGACCGAGATGCAGGTGCCGAGCCAGCTCGCACCGAGCCACTCACCGCCGACATAGCCGAGGCCCACGCTGTACGCGGCCCAGATCAGGCCGGCCAGGGCGGACCAGGGCAGGAACTCCTTGGCGCGGCGGTGTGTGGCCCCTGCGCTGAGGCTGACCACGGAGCGCCCGGCGGGGGCGAAGCGGGCGAGGACGACGAGGGCGCCGCCGCCGTGGGCGAGGACGGCGCCGAGGCGTTCCTGGGCGGTGGTGAGGCGGCGGGATTGAGCCAGCCGGTGGTCCAGCCAGTCTCCGCCGCGCCAGGCGAGCCGGTAGGCCGCGATGTCGCCGAGGATCGAGGCGGCAGCCGCGCATCCCAGCAGGATGATGACATCGAGCAGGTCGCCGGTGCCCGTCGTCCCGGCCGTCGCCGCCGAAATCAGCAGAACGCCGCTGGGCAGTACGGGAAGGAACACGTCGAGCACGACCGACGCGGCAACCAGCACAAGAATCCATGGCCAGTCGAACAAGGAGCCCAGCCCCTGGAGCACTGCGCCTCCTGTCCGCGGAATGCGCGGCGCCCCCTGGGGTTTGTGGCCTGCGCGCAGGAGACGGAGTCCTCATCCGCCCCACAGCCGTACAGCGTACGCCAGAGGCCGGACAGAGATCGGGCGGGGGCAGGTGACGTTCCACTCACGATTGGACCGGCATGGCCGGAATACTACGGCGGACGGCGGATCAGCCCGGGTGGGAGCCCGTCCCCACCCGTCGCGGAGCCGGCCGGTCGGGCCACGTCGGCCCCGTCCCGCTGGGCGTCATTCCGTCCGGCGCCCTTCCGCTCGGCATGGCGCGCCGCCAGGTTCCGGCCGTAACGGCTGCGGTCGAACAGACCCTCGACGGACCAGGCGCCGGGCCCGGTGACGACGAGCAGCAGGAAGGCCCAGGCGTAGAGCGCGGAGAGGTCTCCGTTGTTCTGGATCGGCCAGAGGGCCTGCGGCTGGTGCACGGTGAAGTACGCGTATGCCATCGAGCCGGAGCAGATCAGCGCGGCCACCCGGGTGCCCGCTCCGAGCACCACCAGGCCACCGCCGATGAGCTGGATCACGGCCGCGTACCAGCCGGGCCAGGTGCCGGGCGGAACGGTGCCGGTGATGACGGCTGGGACCCCGAAGAGCGAGGACACGCCGTGGACCGCGAAAAGCAGACCGACGACCATCCGGAACAGCGCGAGCACATGGGGTTCGATCGCTTTCCTGAAAGGCATGGGAATCTCCTTCGGTCGGCGTAGGAGACAGGCCGATTTGCCAATGCCACTTCGAACGTAGCCAGACCGAACTTGAAATACGCGACTTTCGAGCGTCAATTTCGAGCAAACGATCGAACATCCGAACCGACCCGTCCCACCATCGCCCGCAGCGCCGCCCGCGCCACCGCGTCCGTATCCGCCAGGGTTACCGAATTCACCCCCGGCCGGGCGCCCGCCGCCGTCGCCCAGCGCACCCCCTCCGTCGGCACCCCGACCGCGAACCGCCGGGCGTGCGGCCGCCCCAGCCGGTCGATCAGCCGGTACGGCGGCCCGGTCACCGCCAGTCCGCCGGTCTCGTAGTCCCCGACCCGGTGCGGCCGGCACGCTCCGCTCTCCAGCAGCCGCACCAGCAGTGGATCAGCCGTCCGGCGCAGATCCGGCTCCGGCAGCCGCGCCTCTATCAGGGTCCTGACCCGGACCCGCGACCCCGGCACCACCGGTGAGGCGGCGGCGAAAACGGCGTCCGGACCGGCCCCTTCCGTACAGACCTCCAGACGCGGACCGAGTATGTCCACGATGCCCGCCTCCACCAGGGCCACCAGCTCCTCGGTCCGGCGGCGCGGCGGACCGATGGAGAGAAAGGCGTTGAGCGGGGTGTACCAGCGGTCCAGGTGATCGCGGTGCGAGCCGCCCGACAGCCCGCCGTGGTCCACCACCTGCCGCAGCTCGTTGCGCAGATCCCGCAGCACGTCCAGCGCCGCCTTCAGCGGCCCCGTCGCATTGCCGGCGGCCGCCTGCTCCGCGTCCCGCCGCAAGTACGCCAGCAGCCATTCCCGGAAGGCCGGCTGCCCGCTGAACGCGGTGTCGCGGTACGGGTGGGCGAGCCGCTCCCAGTCCCACCGGTCGTCCGCCGGGATCCCGAACCCGTCCAGTACGGCGGTCTCCTCCCGGCTGCCGTAGGGGGCGAGCAGGTACCGGTCGCGGAAGCAGTCCGCCGACGCCGGAGCGAGGGACCGCAGGAGGGCGGTGTAGTAGACCGTCTCGGTCTCCTTCGCGACCAGCGGCCACACCTCCCGCAGAAAGTCCGGTCTGTCGCGGTCGTACTCCGGGTCCGGGTCCCGGTCGCGGTCACAGCCGTGTTCGGCCGGCTCCGCGCGCTTGCGGAATTGCTCGATCACATCCGGAGTGAGCAGCAGCGGCTCGTGCCGGCCGTGCGCGCCCTTCTCGTTGTCCCCGCGCGCCTGGTACGGGACCGCGCGCCGCGAGCCGGCGAGGATCCGCGGCTCCCGGCCCGACGGGCGGTAGACCAGACCTCCGCCGTCGCCCCGGCGGAACGTTCCGCCACGGCCGACGGTCAGCAGCGCCATGTGGTCGAAGAAGTTCAGGCCGAGCCCACGCAGCAGCACCGGCTCCCCCGGCGGGACCACCTCCGGGCCCAGCTCCAGGTCGGCGGGGTTCGCCGGCGGGAAGTACCGCAGGCCGTGGGCGGCCGCGTACGAGGCGAAACGGTCCTCCTGTGCCGTCGCCACCGCCGGAAGGTGCCCCTGGGCCAGCACCACCGCGTCCAGCCCGCGCAGCTCCCGGCCGTCGTCCAGGACGACCCGCTGACGGCCGCCCGCGTGGTCCTCCAGGCCGACCGCCCGCGCCTGGTGCACCCGTACGGTGACCTCGCCGGGGGCCGTCCACAGCGTCCGCCGGAACACCCACTCCAGGTAGTGGCCGTAGAACGCCCGGCTCGGATAGTCGTCCGGGCCCAGCGCCGCCGCCTCCGCCCGCACCCACGGCTCGTACGCGGCCGAGCCCCCGGAGAGATCCAGCTCCGCCGCCCACGCGTACAGGCTCGGGCCGGGGCATATCGGTCCCTCGCACTCCACACTCGCGTCCGTGAAGAGCGTCACCTGCGAGGCCACCGTGTTCATCAGCAGCTCGCGTGGCTGCGCCGTCCGCCACACCCGTCCCGGGCCGGGCGGCGACGGGTCTATCACGTGCACCGTCAGCGCCGCCCCGGGCGCCAGTTCGGGTGCCGCCGCGCAGATCCGCTCCAGCACGCTGGTGCCGCGGGGACCGGCGCCGACGATGGCCATGGCGTATTGCGGGACGTCTGGCGACACGTGTGGTCTCCCGGGGCAGGTGGAGGCTGCGGCTCAGCGCAACATCATCTCCTCCGCCGATGGGGTGTCGGCGCCGGGGGCAGAATCTTACTCTCCGGTGTGGGAGGGATCACCCTCAGGCCGGTGCGGACCCGGCGGCCGGCCGGGGAACTTCCTGCTCCGTTTTCCCATCTACAACTGCATAGAAGCTAAAAGGTTCTATGCAGTTGTAGCAGATGGCGGAAACCGATGAAGATCCCTTTTCTGATCGCGGATTGCGTGATCGAAACCTCCGGTGACATACGAGTGCGGGTCGCGCCGGAAGCCGGCATGCCCGTGCACAGCATGTTCCTCTCCGCGAAGGAGGACTCGGACGTGCAGGGCGGCAATGTGGTCCGGCTGCCGCTGACATCCGACGGCGCGGTGCTCCGGCGTACCTACGGACGGCTGACGGAGGGCCGCTGGAACCTGTTCGCGGAGTACCCGGGGGCGTCGGGGATGATCCAACGGCGGCTGCGGGCCGGCGTACAGGACCTGCGCAGGCTCCTCGATCCGCTGTGCCCGAGGCCGGCGCTGCCGCTGGTGTCCTGGATTCCGTACCGCACCGCGGACGGCTGGCTGGCCATACGGTCCTGGGAGCGGAGCGGACACGCGGAGGCCTCGGACATCGAGGTGGACGGCGACGACATCACCGTCGGGGGATGGCTGCTCGGGCCCTCCCCGGCAGCGGGGCCGGAGCTGGAACTGGAGCTGCGCAGCCGTGTCGACCCGGCGCGGACGATCACAGCGGTGGCGAAGCCCGCGCCGGCCCCGTACCCGGCCTGGGAGGGGACAGGGCAGGGCTTCCGGTGCACGTTCCCGGCCGGCGACCTGGCGCTGGGGAAGGCGCCGGGCGACGAGCTGTGGGACGTGTACGCGCGCCCGGGCGACGGCCGTGAACCGGTGCGGGTGGCCCGGCTGCTGGACGACATCGCGGACAAGAAGGAAGTGTGCACCTACCCGTCGACCGAGGTCCGGACCACCGCGCGCGGCCCGGTCCGGGTACGGCCGTTCTACACCCGCGACAACGCGCTGTCGGTCAGGGTCGCCGATATGGCGCCGTAGCCGCCGCCACAGGGCTCACACCTGGTGGGCGCCGGTGGCGGTGACGGTGGGAGTGGTCTCGGTGGCCTGCGCGGCTTCCGTGACGGGCGGCGCGGCGCTCTCCTCCTTCATGGCGCGGGCCTCGGACTTGAGGATGCGCATCGACTTGCCCAGGCCCCGGGCGGCGTCGGGCAGCTTCTTGGAGCCGAAGAGCAGCAGGAAGACCAGGACGGCCAGGGCCACGTGCCAGGGCTCGAGTCCGTTGCGCAGCATGAGGGCCTCATTCCGGGTGTGCGGGGGGCGGGGTGCGGGTTCCCGCGGATCAACTGTTGCATTGTCACTCGCTTCAGGGACCTATTCTGCCTCCGCGCTGTCAAAAGCTGGGCAAAACGTCGGACGGGGGGCTAGCCCTACCCCGGGTCCGGGTGCGGTCGGATTCCGGGACCTCTCCAGCGGCGACGCCCGGATCCTGGCGACGGGCGTGACGTCCGGGTGTCGGCGCAGACCGGGACGGCCATGTGTCGGTAAACGTGCCGCGTGGCGAGGCCGGCCCCCATACGGTGACGGTGCACACCGGCGACGGAGCGGTCAGGATCCGGACCGGCTCGGCGGACTGAGACAGCGGCCCGCGGCGGGCCCGGCCGGTGTATTCGACATCCCCGGGTGGGAGACTGGGGTCGATAAGTGGCACCGGCGGCGGACCTGCGGGAGAGACCGACTGTGACGACGGCACGCTCGTGGTGGCGGCGCGGCGACGACAATCTGCGTGCCGACGCCCAGGCTGCGAAGGATGCCGCCGCTCAGGCCTTCTACGAGCTCGACACCGCCCAGCGCGATCTGGTGATCTCGATAGAGACGATCACCGCGGTGGACAACTCCCCCGCCGCCCAGCGTGCCGCTGCGGACTTCCATGCCCTCGGGATACGTATCGACCAGGTCAGCGGCGCTTACATCGCCGCCGTCGATGCCCATGACCTGGACCGGGATGAGCTGGACGCCTCAGCGGCGGGGCGGGCCCGGACGGAGCTGACCCGGGCCAAGGACGACCTGGCCCGCGTCAAGGGCGAGCTGGACCGGTTCGCCGAGGGGCTCGGCCCCCTACTGGGCAAGGCGGAGACCCAGCTGGCCAAGCTGGCCCCAGCCGTGGAGCGGGCCCGGCAGGCGCTGCTCGGCGCGAGCAACGCGCTGGACGCCGTACGGGCGGCGGGGCTGCGGGCGGACGACCTCGCGGCCCGGCTGGCGGCCCTGGCGCCCGAGCTGACCAAGCTCAACCAGGGCGCGGGCACCCACGGCGTGCCGGAGACCCTGAAGCGGGCCGAAGAGGTCCTGCGCGGCGCCGAGGCGGTCCGCACCGAGGCGGAAAGACTGCCCGAACGGACCCAGGAGATCGACAAACGCCTGGCCTCCCTCCGCACCCGGGCCCAGGCCCTCTCGACCCGCGCCGAGGGCGTCGACCCGATCCTCAGCGAACTCCGGCGCCGCTTCAGCCTCGCCTGCTGGCAGGACCTGCAACACGTCCCCGCCCAGGCGGGCACCACCGTGGCCCAGGCCGAGGCCAAGCTCACCGAGGCCGCGAAGGCCCGCGACGAGCAGCGCTGGGCCGACGCCACATCCTTGCTGAGCGCCGCCCGTGCCCTCCTCGACGACCTCGACGGCACGGTCTCCGCCGCCGGCGACCGGCTCCGCAAGCTCAACGAGGTCCTCAAGGACCCCAAGGCCGAGATCGACAAGACCCGCTTCGCCATCCGCGACGCCCAGCGCCTGGCCATGCAGGGCCGCACCACCCCCGAGCCCCGCCACGCCCGCCCCCTCGACGACGCCGTCGGCCGCCTGGACCGGGCCATCGCCGCGCTCCACGGTCGGCACCCCGACTACTGGCACTTCCTCACCGAGACCGCCGCGGTACGCGAGACCGCGTCCCGCGTCGTCGCCAACATCCGCGAAGACCGCGCGGCGGGCCGATAGGCGCGACTCCGGCCGCGCCTACCCGCAGCACCCGCCGCCGCAGCAGCCACCGCCACCGCCGCTGGGTACCGGGGCCGCCGCGCTGCCGCCCACCGCGACGGTGGAAAGCAGCTTGACAGTGTCGTCGTGCCCTTCCGGGCACGCGGCGGGCGCGGCGGACTCGGCCATCGGCCGGTTCAGTTCGAAGGTGGTCCCACAGGAACGGCAGCGGTACTCGTATCGGGGCATGGCACCAGGTTAGCCATGACTTGAAGGCTGCGGCCCACGGGCGGATGCTGGAACGGGAGGGACGGGAAGCTAAGGGGACCTCTTATGCTGCGACTTCATGAACATCTGCCCGTCGATCACCCGCTGAACCATGTCTACCGGTTCGGTGCCGGTCTGATGGGCCTGGCGCTGCTGGCGTTCGGGATTCTGGGGCTGCTCGGCCACGTGGGTGCCTTCTCCGTACACGGCGACAAAGTGGCCGGGCTCAGTACGAACGGCGCGCTGAGCGTGCTGTCCATCGCCGTCGGACTGTTGCTCTTCGTCGGTATGGTGATCGGCGGGAATTTCGCCTCGAACCTGAACATGCTGCTCGGTGTGGCGTTCCTGCTGAGCGGCTTCGTAAATCTGGCCCTGCTGGACTCCTCGCGCAATTTCCTGGCGTTCCGGATGCCGAATGTGCTGTTCAGCTTCGTTGTGGGCCTGGTGCTGATGTTCTTCGGCATGTACGGGCGGGTGAGCGGCGGCCTGCCGCACGACAACCCGTACTGGCAGCAGCGGCACCCCGAGGCGGCGGAGCACGAGGCGGCGGTACGAGCGGCGCTGGCAGCCCGCGCGGACCAGCCCGGCGCACTGCCGCAGCACAGCGCTCAGCAGCGCCCGGCGCTCAGCGCTTCCGGGCCAGGGTCAGGCCGTCCGCGACGGTGAGGAGCACGGCCTCGACGCGCTCGTCGGACTGGACACGGTCGTTGAAGGCGCGGATGCCAGCCGTGGCGCCGTCGGCTGTGGGGTCGGTGACGCGCCCCTGCAGGAGGGTGTTGTCGGCGACGACGACCCCGCCGGGGAGCAGCCGGGGCACGAGCTCCTCCCAGTAGTTGACGTAGTTCTCCTTGTCCGCGTCGAGGAAGACGAAGTCGATCCAGGGGTCCGTCGGCAGCGCCCGGAGGGTGTCCAGGGCAGGGGCGATGCGCAGGTCGATGCGGTCGGCGACGCCGGCCTTGGCCCAGGCCTGGCGGCCGATGGCGGTCCACTCCTCGGAGATGTCACAGGCGATGATCCTGCCGTCGGCGGGCAGGGCCATGGCCATGGAGAGGGTGGACAGGCCGGTGAAGGTGCCGACCTCCACGATGTTCCGGGCGCCCAGGAGCCCTACCAGAAACGTGAGCAGCGGTGCCTGCTCCTCGGCGGTCTGCATACCCGCCTCGCCGGCGAGGCGGGTATGGGTGATGTCGACGAGTTCCCGCTGGACTGGGTCGAGCGGCGGATTGTGGGCCAGCACGTAAGCGTAGAGCTCGGGGGTGAGGGGCGGGTTCTTGGTCTCGTACACGTTTCGTCGTTCTCCTGGATCAGCACCTAAGGTGACGGACATGCTCGTCGATGACGCCATCGCTCTAGTACCCAGCATCTCAGGCCGCCGGATGCTGCTCGGGATTTCCGGGCCGCCCGCCGCCGGGAAATCCACGCTGGCCCGCACCCTGGTGGACGGCGTCAACGCGCGCCTGGGCGCGGATACGGCGGCGTACGTGCCGATGGACGGTTTTCACCTGTCCAACGCCCAGCTGGACCGGCTCGGCCTGCGCGGCCGCAAGGGCGCCCCCGACACCTTCGACGCCGACGGATACGTACACCTCCTGCGCCGGCTGCGCTCCGAGCACCACCGGCCGCTCTACGCCCCCGGGTTCGACCGCGCCCTGGACGAGCCCGTCGCCGCCGCGCTCGTCGTCCTCCCTGACACCCGGCTGGTCGTCACCGAGGGCAACTACCTCGCCGACGACGCCCTGGGCTGGGAGCCCGTACGCGACCTGCTCGACGAGCTCTGGTTCATCGACACCCCCGAAGCGGTGCGCGAGGCGCGCCTCCTGGACCGCCATGTCACTGGCGGCCGCACCAAGGAGGAAGCCCTCGCCTTCATCGCCGCCAGCGAGCGGCCCAACGCGGCACGCGTCGAGGCGGCGCGGGACGCCTGCACCCGCGCGGTGTTCGTCCCGTAGTCCTGCCCTCGCCGAGCGGGCCTGAGGACCGGCCCGGCGCACCCCCGCCGCATGTGGGTGGTCAGGGCTGGATGAAGTCGCCGGACTTGATGGCGCGTATGAAGGCGCTGAGCCGGGCGGGCGTGGTGGTGAGTATGAGCGTGGGGTCATCGCTCTCCCGGAGGTATGCCCCCGTCGGCGGAGGCGGCTAGCTCGACGCAGGCGTTGCCTTCGCCGCCGCCGGAGAACGACGACTTCTGCCAGCTCACGTCGCGACCTGCGACAAACCAACGACCGCGCATACCCGGGGCCGCCTGATCCGTCAGCGAGCGATTGCTGTCATCGGTCGAGGGCGCCGCAGCAGCCACTGCCAGAAGCTGCGGCGGGGTGGCCTGGGCGGTCGTACCGTGATGCTTCCGCTGCGCACCTTCCCCGTCACATGGACGCGCAGCCGGACCGGCGTCGCGGGGGCGGGTTGCGCCCGATTGTGCACGCTGCCGCTTTTCACCGCCACATCATCGACGTCCACGAAAACGTCCGGCGGAACGACCAGGGTCACCGACCCGCTGCGCACCGATGCCTCGATCTCCAACGTGGGCAACGCGATGATGGCACTGGTGAAATCAAGCACGACAGAGCCGCTCTTGGACTCGATCCCCATACGCTGCGGTACCACCCAAGGACCGTCTCGCTTCGCGCTCGCGCTGTCGACCACGATCCGCGACATGTCCTTCGGCGAAACGGCCGCGACACCGCCCGCCGGCGCCGGTCCATCCGCCGGCAGATCCACGAACAGCGCCTCAAGCTCCCCGTACGTACGGGCCTTCAGCGCCACATCAAGCCGTTCGTCCAGCTCGTCCAGGGTCAACCGGCCGTCTCCGGCAGCGACCCGTAGCCGCTCCACGGCCCAGTCTCGATCCTCGTGAGACGCGCGCAGCTCGCCGCGATCGGGCACCAATTCACCGGGCATGCCTTCACTTTAGTGGTTTGGGCGACTGCTCCGGTAGAGCCCTCTGATCGGCAAGCTTTGTCCCGATACGTTCCACGCTGCCGGACAGACCGTCCGCGACGCCACACCCGGGCCAAGCCCCGCCCCGGGCGCCTCAACTCACGGCTGCTCGAAGTCGCCGGACTTGACGGCGCGTATGAAGGCCCGGAGTTGGGCGGGTGTGGTGGTGAGTATGAGGGTGGGGTCGTCGCTCTCGCGGAGGTGGATGCCAACGCCACCGGGGGCGGCGGCCAGCTCGACGCAGGCGTTGTTGTCGCCCCCGGCGGAGAACGAGGACTTCTGCCAGTTGATGAGTGGTGTGGACATCTTGAGGCCTCTCATGTCTGCTGCGCCATGCGGTGAATGAAGTCCCTGGCCCCTTCGGCCGTAAGCGACATCTTCTCCATACGGTCGAGGAGGTTCCGGTACTTTGCGAGTTGAGCTTCGGCGTCCAGAAGAAGGATGTCGTGCACGGCGTCGAGTTGCACTGTGTCGAGTTGAGGAACGGGGCCGCCCACGTACATGAGCGGGTTTCCGGCTCCCATGAACCCTTCGGCGTCGTACGCGACCACCCGCACGGTCACGTTCTCGCGGTGCGACAGCTCCAGGACGCGGTCGAGTTGCGCGCGGGCGACCTTCCGGCCGCCGAAGCGCATGTGGAGCGCCGCTTCGTGGATGATCGCCAGGTGGGGAACCCGGACCTCCGGCTCGATGATCCGCTGGCGCCGCAGCCGGTGCTCGATCTGGGCGTCACGGTCAGCAGCAGAAAGCTGCGATGCCGAGAGGTTGAAGACGGCACGCATGTACTCCTCGGTCTGAAACAGCCCGGGGATGTGCACGACTTGATACGTGCGTACGAACGTGGCGTGATGTTCGAGCTCGGTGAGATCCAGAAGGCTCTGGGCCAGGATGCCCCGGGACTCCTCCCACCATCCCTTGCCCCGCTCGTTCGCCATGGCGGCCAAGGCATCGATGAGAGCGTCATCGTCACAGGAATAGACACCCGCGAGCCGTCGGATACGGTCCTCGCTCGTACCACTACGACCTGCTTCTTGATGGCTGAGCATCACGTGGTTCGAGCTGATCCGAATGGCCGCCTCCCGTGCGGTCATCCCGGCTCGCTCACGCATCTTGCGCAGCTCCGCGCCCAGTCGCGCCTGACGTGCCGTGGGGTTGTTCCTCGGCGGCATGGATCCCGGTCCTTGTCCTGCGGCGGAGTGTGACGGCTCGTGACAAGTGGATCCCGCAGTACGACGTGCGGGTCATGCCCGCCTGAACTGGCCCGGCGCCGCCCGGCGCGCCCGGGAACCCCCTCGCGCGCCGGTGCCGTGTTCGGCTGCGGCTCAGCGTTCGGACGCCGCCAGCATCCGGCGGAGGATCTCCTCGCCCGCCGCGACGCCGGCCGTGTCCAGGGCGTGGATGTGGGGGGCGGACCAGCCTGCGTCGGCGAGTTCGCCGTGGCCGGGGCGCCAGCCGGTGTGGGCGGCGAGGAGGAGATCGGCGTCGAGGAGCGAGTCGCCGGCGGCGAGGACGTGTTCGGCGCCGGTGCGGCGGACGACTTCGGCGAGGGCGGCGCTCTTGGTGAGGGGCTTGGGGACGGCGTAGATCTTGCGGCCCTGGAGGGAGACGCCCCAGCCGCGTTCGTCGGCCCAGTCGGCGAGCTCCTTGACCCAGCCTTCGGGCAGGAGGGAGCGTTCGACGACCAGGTAGACGAAGAGATCCTCTGCGATGCGCTCCTTGCGCAGCCAGAGAGGGTCGGCGGTGCGGGCGAGGTACTCCTGGATCTCGCCGAGGGGGGCGGAGCCTTCCGCCAGGCGGCGGCGCATCTCGGCGTGCCACTCGTGGTCGGTGCGGCCCTTGACGAGGATGTGGCCGCCGTTGGCGGTGATCGCGAAGCGGGGTACGGGGCCGGGGAGATTGATCCGGCGGTACTGCTTGCGGGTGCGGGTGGTCGCGGGCACGAACTCGGCCGCGGCGGCGAGCCGGGTGAGCAGCCAGGCCGCGGTCTCGGTCATGAAGGAGAGCGGTCTCGCCTCGTTCACCTCGACGCAGAGCAGGCGTGGGGCGTGCTCGTCGGGCATGGTGAGGGCGAGGGCGGACGGCGAGTAGATCAGCGTACGGTCGAGGTCGCTGGCGGCCAGGACGCGGGGCGGGACGGTGGTCACTTGGCCGCCACCGCCTTGCCGTCCGCACCCGTCGCGCCACGCGTACCGCCCTCTCCCGGGGGACGACCCCCGTACCCCCGCTCCGCCGCGAGCCCGTCCGCACCCGTCGCGCCACGCGTGAAGCGCGGGTGGATCAGGCCGACGCAGGAGTACGGAAGGCCGTCGACCTCGTCCACGGGGACGCCGCGCTGCTCGGCGAGGAGCCTGACGTGGTCGAGGTCGGCACCGGCGCCGCGCTGGGCGAGGATGCGCCAGGGGACGCGGCGGAGCAGCACGCGGGTGGTCTCGCCGACGCCGGGCTTGACGAGGTTGACGTCGCCGATCCCGTACTCCTCGCTGATCCGCTCGACGGCGGCCCAGCCCTCCCAGGTGGGGGTGCGGTCCTGCGACTGGAGTGCCTTGACGTCCAGCGCGACATCGGCGGCGACGGCGGCGAAACGGGCCGTCACGGTGTCCAGGAAGAGGCCGGACACATCGGCGTCGGTGAGCTCGCGGTAGAACTTGGCGCCGTGGAACTCGTCCGGGCCGATCAGGTCGGCGCGCAGCACGGTGCGGGAGACCAGGCCGGAGACGGTGGAGTTGAGGCAGGCGGAGGGGATGAGGAAGTCGTCCCGGGTGCCGTAGGTGCGGACGCAGCCGCCGGGGTCGGCGAGGACGGCGATCTCGGGGTCGAAGGCGCCGAAGGGCTTGACGGCCGCCGCGAGCTCCCGGGTGATGGCGCCCTTGCCCGTCCAGCCGTCGACGAACACCACGTTGGCCGGGTCGTGGTTGGCGGCCAGCCAGCGCAGGGCGGTGGGGTCGATGCCCCGGCCTCGCACGATGGAGACGGCGTAGTGGGAGAGGTCCAGGCCGTGGGCGTGCTGTGCCCAGCGGCGCATCAGGACGCCTACCGGGGTACCGGCGCGGGCCAGGGAGACCAGGACGGCGTCCGGGCCGCGTTCCGACAGCACAAGCTCTGTGACGGCCCCTACGGCGCGGGCGATGCGGTCCGCGGAGGTGTCGAGCGCGGCGCGGAACAGGGCCTGGTAATCGGCGCTGGGCTGGTATTCGACCGGCAGTGATTCGGCGTAGTGGGCGCCGCCGCTCTGGATCGCTTCCTCGCGCTCCTCGGTGGGTGCCTCCAGTTCGGTACCGGACAGGTCCTTGAGCAGCCAGCCGACCTCTTCCGGGGCGTACGAGGAGAACGTGGGTCCTCGGAGGGGGGCGGGTAGCGCGCGGGTCTGGGTCATGTGTTCAGGCCTGTCCGTTGTTCGGGGTGTACGCGGGTACGGGGGCGAGCAGCACCCGGCCGGTGTGCGCGGCGAGGCGGTCGAGCAGACCGCCGGGGGCGTGCAGCCCGGGGGTGTCCCCCGCCGAGTCCACGACGGCGACGACCGCGTCGAAGCCGGCGCCCGCGACGTTGTACGCGTAGCGCTCGCCGGGCGGTCCGTGGACGGGATCGTCGGCCGGGCTGTCGTGCGCGGGGAAGGAGATCCGGGTGCGGATCGCGTACCCGGGGTCGTCCACCGCGAGCACCGGCGACCGCGTTGTGGTTGAGAATCGCACGTCAGCGCCGTCCAGGACGCTCTCCAGGGCCCCGGCGAGCCGCAGTGGGGCGTACATCAGCTCCTCGTTGCCGAGGACGAGCACCCGGCCGCGGCGCGCCTCGGCCGGGAGGGCGGTGGCGATACGTTCCGCCATGCCCGGCAGCGCGGCCTCCAGCCGGTCCCGGTGCGCGGAAGTGAAGCCGTGCCGGCCGCCGTCGGGCAGCCCCTCGGGCCAGCCGAGGTCGACGCGTACAGCCTGCGGCGTCTCGGGGGCTGTGTCGCGGGCCCGGAGACCTCCCGGCATGCCGAGTTCGACCCGTGCGGCCTGCCGCGCCTCCAGTTCGTCGTCGTCATCGCGTGGGCCGTAGCCGGAGAACCGGCCGGTGGCCTCGGTGGCGGCGGCGGCGAGCTCGTAGACGGCGACCAGGCCCTTGCCCCGCTCCAGCACGTCCTCCGGCAGCGTCACCGTGCCTGTGGCGAGCGCCACCACGTCCACCCGGGCGCCCAGTTCGGCGGCGAGCTTGGCGAGCCGCTCACGATCGGCGGCGGACCGCATGTCGACCAGCGCGACCACCACGTAGCGGTCACGGCTGTGCCCGGTGTGCAGCGCCCGGATGGTGTTCAGGACGGTCTGCCCGGTGGAGAACTCGTCGTCGACGAGCACCAGCGGGCCGTCCCCGGCCAGCAGTCCCGCGTCCTCGGGCAGCAGCAGGTGCGAGGTGGCGTGGCTGTGTTCCTCCTCGAAGCCGCCGACGGGCTCGACGCCCGGCACGGGACGCCGGGTGGAGTGCAGGTAGGGCGCGAGGCCCGTCCCGTCGGCGACGCATTGGCCGAGGCCGGTCGCGGTCTCGGCGTACCCCAGCACCACGGCCCGGGCGGCCGCCTCCTCGCCCAGCAGTTCGCGCACCCGGCGGCCGAGGCCGTACCCGGCGTCGCGGACGACGTGGGGCCGCTGCGGCACATGCTTGCCGAGCACATTGGAGACCAGCAGGTGGGCGCGCTTGGGGTTACGGCGCAGGGCGAGGCCCAGCAGGTCGGTGAGGCCGTCGCCTTCGAGGCCGACGCCGAGCCGGTCCGAGACCCATTGGCCGGACCAGGGGCGTGTCGATGCCATGCGGTGGTGGTTTCCGTTCTGTCGGGTCTCTGTCGGGTCAGGACGCCGGTACGCAGGCGGCGAGGAGCTCCACGAAGCCGATCTCCTCGCGGGCGACGCCGAACACCTCGGCGCGGCGCAGGGTGCGCTCGGCCCAGGCGCGGTGCGGCTTCACCTCGTTCATCTTGTTGGTGTACGAGGACCTGAGCACCCCTCCCCCGCTCCGGTCCTCGTGGAGGATGTCGGCGGCGTCGCTGTACTCCTCGTGGGACACGACGTTCAGCGCGTGGACCGGCGCGACGTGCGAGGGGTGGATGCAGGTCTTGCCCTGCAGTCCGTTGGTGCGGTCGAGCGCGATCTCACGGAGCAGGCCGTCCATGTCGTGCTCGATGAGGGAGGTGCGCAGGTCGACGGCCTCGGGGACGAAGGGGCTTTGCCGCAGCAACGGCTTGAACATACGTTCGGCGTGCTTGAAATACTCCCATACCGGCCCGGTGATGGTGAAACCCGTTCCATCGGAGCGACCGAGAACATTCACGACATCCGCGATGACGGAGGCGACGATCCGGACGTCGTAGGCCGTCATGTCGGGCGCCCTGCGCAGCCCGTACGCGGAGCAGAAGTCGGTGACGCCGAGCCGGAGCGCGAGGACCCGCTCGCGGTACTTCTCAACGGTGCGGGAGATCCCGTAGAGGGTCTCGTTGCGGCTCTCCAGGTGGAGCAGGCACGGTGATTCGAGGACCGGCATGGCGAAGAGCCGGCGCCCGCAGCGGGCCTCGGCGTCGGTGAGGGCCTCCAGGAAGGGGACGCCCGTCTCCTCGGTGAATTTGGGAAGTACGAATCCGGACAGAAGTCGTATGCTGTCGCCGAGCCGGTGGGCCAGATCGGTGATCTGTCCGGGGGTACGGACCCGGATGAAGAGCAGCGGCGGGTCACCATCGGCGATGCGGGCGGCGAGCTCGCCGAACTGCCGGACGAGATTGGCCTCGGCGGCCTCCACATCACGGTCGTCGATGGAGTCCTCCAGGCAGAGGACCATGGACACCACGCCACGGCCGGCCTGCTTGATGACATCGCCGGCCAGGGTCGTCCGGGTGGCCGGGCTGTAGAGCGTGGCGCCGAGCGCCACGGCGAGCGTGGCGGCGGGCGATTCCGCGGTGAAGGCCTGCGGCTCGCGGTAGAAGAGATCATTCCGTACGTCTGGCGTGAGGTGTCCGAAGTGGCGCATGCGACTCCCCGTAGTGGTGTGGTGGAAGATGGCGGGGAGTCGGTTCCCGACGCCATCTGGCCGATTATCGTACGTGCGGGTATACAACACAGGTTCCTGTGCGCGTGAAAATCAGGTAACTCACGTGGGTCATCCCTGTGTCAGCCCCGCCCCTGCGTTGTGGCAGCGCCTTCCGGGAGGGCAGGATGACCGGTATGACGCGCACGATGGTGAAAGGCTCGAACATCCCCCTGGAAGCTTCCGGCGTACGGGCGGTACTGCGCTGGAGCCCCGGCGCGGGAGTGCCTGATGTCGACGCGTCGGCGCTGCTGCTCGGCCCGGACGGACGGGTCCGCACGGACGAGGATTTCGTCTTCTACAACCAGCCCCGGCACCCGTCGGGCCTGGCCCGCCATCTGCCGAAGCGGAGCGTGCCGGAAGGGCTGACCGACGCGGTCGAGGTGGACCTGGCGGGGCTGGACTCCGGCGCCGACGGCGTCGACAGGGTGGTGCTGGTCGCCTCGGCGGACGGCAGCCCCTTCGCGCTCGTACCGGATCTGCGGGTGATGCTGTACGACGCGGCGGGCGCGGTCGCGCAGCCGGTGGCGGTCTTCGACGTGGAGCCGGACACCGGTGACGAGACGGCGCTCATATGCGGGGAGCTCTACCGGCGGGGCGACCAGTGGAAGTTCCGGGCGCTGGGACAGGGGTACGCGGACGGGCTGATCGGCCTCGCCGCGGAGTTCGGGATCGCCGTGGAAGCCCCTGCCACCGGTCCGGAGACCACCTCGGCGCCGCAGCCGGTACCCGCGGCCGGGCCCGAGCCGGACCTCGGCTACCCGCTGCCGGCCCCCGCACCCGCCCCCGCACCCGCCACGACGGCGGCCCAGCCGGCCTACGGCTACCCGCAGCCCGCGTACGGCTACCCCCAGGAGGCGCCGACCCAGCCCGCCGCGGCGTACGGCTATCCCCAGGAGGCACAGCCCCAGGCTCAGCCGACCGCGGCCGCGGCGGCCACGGCCCAGGCCGCCTACGGGTACCCCCAGGCCGAGGCCTCGACAAGCTTCCGGCTGCCGCCGCAGGGCCCGCAGTTCCAGAACCGCTGAGGCTGAGGGCCGCCGCCGGACGGCTCTCAGACCTTGCTCTTGTAGCCGCGCCCCCACTGCAGGCCCCACCCGTAAAGCCGGTCCAGCTCGGACTGGAAGCCGTAGACGTACTTCACCTCGCGGCGCACCAGCAGTTCGCCCTTCCGGTTCTCGATCAGCACCACGGCGCAGGAGCGGGCCTGCGGCTCGCGCTCGCTCAGGGGTATTTCGATCCGCGGGCCGGAGGTGGGGAAGATCTCCACCTTGGCGTGGGTGCGATCGAAGGCGGGTGTGCCGTCGTAGATGTAGACGAAGATCAGCAGCCGTTTGAAGTGCTCCCGCTGATCGAAGTTAATGAAGATCGTCTCGCCGGAGGAGCCGCCGAACCGGTCATCACCGCTGAGCTTGATGTACGGCGGGTCGTCGAGGTCGCCCAGGAAGTTGCCCAGCGGCTGGACGACGCCCTTGGTGCCGTCCACCAGCTCGTACATGCAGGCGAGGTCGAGGTCGACATTGACCATGGCCGGTCCGGCGGCCTGCACCGGCTCGGGCCGGAAGAGCTTGAGCTGGCGCTGGAACCAGCTGCCGCCGCCCTGGGTCCAGCCGCCGGTGTCGGAGGTGCGCATCGACCAGGAGAGGTTGATCCGCAGATTGCCGGCGGCGGCGCCCTGCTTGGTCAGCGATACGACAGGGTGCCGTTTGGTGAGCTCGACGACATGCGCGTTGGCCACATCGAACTGCGCGGACCCGCTGGGCCGGAGGAACTTCCACATGACACCCTCCCCTTCTGGACATACGCCGCCCCCCGCAGGCGGCGGGGGGCGGCGTTGGACGGCTGGCCGGTCAGACCCCCGACGTGACTTCCGCCTTGTCGTTCGACTGCTCGGAGCTTTCCCCAAGACGGCGGTTTCGCACCACCGAGGACCAGTACGAAGTAGCGATCAGGACAACCCCGACGAGGCCGGTGATGACCTCGTTGATCTGGAACTTGATCGTGACGAGGAGGATGACGGCGAGGGCGCCGATCGCGTAGTGCGCGCCGTGCTCCAGGTACACGTAGTCGTCCAGGGTGCCCTTGCGGACCAGGAAGACGGTGAGGGAACGGATGTACATGGCGCCGATGCCGAGGCCGAGGGCCAGCTCGAAGATGTCGTTGGTGATGGCGAAGGCGCCGATGACCCCGTCGAAGGAGAACGACGCGTCGATGACCTCGAGGTAGAGGAACATGAAGAAGGCGGCCCGGCCGGCCAGGCCGACGGCCGACGCACCACTCGCGGCCTTGACCGGGGACACTCCGGCGCCGGCCTCGTCCGCGTCATCGGCCTCGTCCGCGTCATCGGCCTCGTCCTCCTCGTCGTCATCCTCCAGCCTGTCCTCGAAATAGCCGGAAACGCCTCCGACGACGAGGTAGGTGACAAGGCCGAGGACCCCGGAGAGCAGCACGGTGGCGCTCTTGTCACCGCCGTGGTGGGCCACATTGGTGGCCAGCGTGGTGGAGGTGACGACCAGCAGGGCCAGGCTGATGACCACCGAGAGCATGTCCAGCTTGCCGAGCTTGGCAAGCGGGCGCTCCAGCCAGGCGAGCCACTGGTGCTCGCGGGCCTCGAAGATGAAGTCGAGGAAGATCATCAACAGGAAGATGCCACCGAAGGCGGCGATCGCCGGGTGGGCGGCGGTGACCAGTGACTGGTAGCGGTTCGGGTCCTGGATCGCGACCTTCACCGCCTCGACCGGGCTGATCTTGGCTGTGATGGCGACGATGACGATCGGGAAGACCAGTCGCATGCCGAAGACAGCAATCAGTACGCCGACGGTCAGGAAGATCTTCTGCCAGAAGGCGTTCATCTTCCGCAGGATGCCGGCGTTGATGACGGCGTTGTCGAACGAGAGCGAGATCTCCAGGACGGAGAGGATGGCGACGATCGCCATCCCCTTCAAGCCCCAGAGGACGCCCGCCAGGGCCAGGCCGACGACTGTGATGCCGAACGACCAGCCGAATGTCTTCAGGAGCACTGGCTACCAATCCCTCTGATCTTTTTACGAAACGTTGACTCCGAAGTCTAGGGCGATACCCCGGAGTCCTGACGCGTACCCCTGACCTACGGCTCGGAACTTCCACTCGCCGTTGTAGCGGTACAACTCGCCAAAGATCATGGCCGTCTCGGTAGAGGCGTCCTCGGTCAGGTCGTAGCGGGCCAGCTCCGCCTGGTCGAATTGATTGACCACGCGGATGAACGCATTGCTGACCTGGCCGAACGTCTGGCCACGGCTGTCGGCGTCGTAGATCGACACCGGGAAGACGACTTTGTCGACATTGTCCGGGACCTTGGTGAGGTCGACCAGGATCGACTCGTCGTCACCCTCGCCCTCACCCGTGAGATTGTCACCGGTGTGCTCGACGGAGCCCTCGGGGCTCTTGAGGTTGTTGTAGAAGACGAAGTAATCATCGCCCAGCACCCGCCCGGAGGCACACAGCAATGCGCTGGCGTCGAGGTCGAACGGCGCTCCAGTGGTCGAACGCGCGTCCCAGCCGAGCCCGACGAGTACCTGGGTGAGATTGGGTGCGGCCTTGGTGAGGGAGACATTGCCCCCCTTGGCGAGAGTGACGCCCATGTGCTTCCTTCCTCCCCGGCAGGCGTACGGCACCGCGCCCCCGGCACGGCACCGTACGGGTGGATCAGACGTTGACGCCGAAGTCCTGCGCGATGCCGCGCAGGCCGGACGCATAGCCCTGGCCGATGGCCCGGAACTTCCACTCCGGGCCGTGCCGGTACAGCTCGCCGAAGACCATGGCGGTCTCGGTCGAGGCGTCCTCGGTGAGGTCGTAGCGGGCCAGCTCGTTATTGTCCGCCTGGTTGACCACGCGGATGAAGGCGTTGCGGACCTGGCCGAAACTCTGCTGCCGGGACTCGGCCTCGTAGATCGAGACCGGGAAGACGATCTTGGCGACATCAGCCGGGACACTGGCCAGATTGACCTTGATCGCCTCGTCGTCGCCCTCGCCCTCACCGGTCAGATTGTCGCCGGTGTGCTCGACCGAGCCGTCGGGGCTCTTGAGGTTGTTGAAGAACACAAAGTGCTGGTCGGACAGGACCTTGCCCTCGGTGTTCGTCAGCAGGGCGCTGGCGTCGAGGTCGAAGTCGCTGCCGGTCGTTGTCCGCGCATCCCAGCCCAGGCCGACGATGACGGCCGTCAGGTTGGGTGCCTCCTTGGTCAGCGAGACGTTTCCGCCCTTGTTGAGACTGACTCCCACGATTCCTCCCGTTTGTCGTACGTCGGGTATTCCGGGCCACCTGATCAACGTGTCCAGCCTAGTGAGGGGTTCCCGGCGATACAGCTCTTGACGATTACAGCGCTTCGAGCGCCTTGAGGTACTCGTTCAGGTCACGCGCCTCGGGCAGGCCGTTGACGATCGTCCACCGGACCACGCCCTCCTTGTCGATGACGAAGGTGCCGCGGACAGCGCAGCCCTTCTCCTCGTCGAAGACGCCGTAGGCGGTCGAGACGGCGCCGTGCGGCCAGAAGTCGGAGAGCAGCGGGTACTCCAGGCCCTCCTTCTCGGAGAAGACGCGCTGGGTGTGCATCGAGTCGTTGGAGACCGCGAGCAGCTGGATGCCCTCGTTCTGGAAGGCCGGCAGCTCGTCGCGGAGTGCGCTCAGCTCACCGGTGCACACACCGGTGAAGGAGAAGGGGTAGAAGACCAGCACGACGTTCTTCCCGCCGCGGAAGCCGGAGAGCCGCACGGTCTGGCCGTGCTGGTCCCTCAGCTCGAAGTCCGGGGCCTTGTCGCCTACGGCGATCGCCATGGATCACACCTCTCTGGTGACGGATCTGGTGACGGAACGTGTCCCGCGCTCAAGTCTGTCACTGCTGCCCCTGGCCGGGACAACGAGGCCGCGCGGCGCGGCCCGGCCGACGCGAGGCGCCCCCGCGACTGGTGTCGCGGGGGCGCATGGGGATCGATGGCGACCGTCGGATTCGGGTCACCCGGCCTCGGGGCTGCCCGGCCGGTCTCCGCGGCGTCGCGTCGGAGACCGGCTTGACAGGCCCTGGGGCCTACCGCTTGGCGGGGCGGGCGGACTTCGGAGTGACCAGGCGGCTGCCCGTCCAGTCCTTGCCCGCGTTGAAGCTGCTGGTCTGGGCCAGACCCGCGGTTTGGGCGGCCTCGTTGATGTCGCTGGGCTCGACGTATCCGTCACGGCCGGTCTTGGGCGTCAGGAGGATGATCGGGGCGCCGTCGTCGACGAGGGATGTGGCGTCCACCAGGGCGTCCGTCAGGTCGCCGTCGTCCTCGCGGAACCACAGCACCACGGCGTCCGGGACGTCGTCGTAATCTTCGTCAGCGAGCTCCGTGCCCGTGAGTTCCTCGATACTCTCCCTGAGATCTTGGTCAGAGTCGTCATCGTAACCAAGCTCCTGGACCACCTGTCCGGGCTGGAACCCCAACCGGTTCACCAGGTTGGTCCGCTCCTCCGCGTGGCCCGCGGTCGCGCTCACGGATTGCCTCCTGTCGTTCGGATGTCGCCCCGCACCAATGCGAGGTTATTGGCGGTAGTCCACACGGGCGCGGCGGATCGCGCAAGTACCCGGCTGTCGATACCGCCCAAACGTTGACGTGTTACCGCAAGCCGCACGCCTGATCGTGACGCCGCTCACGCCAGTTTGCCGGGTTTCCACCCGAATCCACAACGGGCCCGGGCAGGGGTCGGTCGTGCGTCCGACTGGGCGTAGAGTTGCGATTTGGCCGACCGGCCACCAGGTCACGTAGGGGTTCCGCAAGGGGCACGTCTTACTACGTGGCAGTTACCGCTCAGTAGAGATGACGTATTCAACGGTGCGGTACACGATGGAGGCGGCGCGACCCAGCAGAGCAAGACCTAGTAGCGAAGGAACAGCGTGGCTTCCGGATCCGATCGCAACCCGATCATCATTGGTGGCCTTCCCAGCCAGGTCCCGGACTTTGATCCCGAGGAAACGGCGGAATGGCTCGATTCGCTAGACGCGGCCATCGACGAACGCGGCCGTGAGCGTGCCCGCTACCTGATGCTCCGCCTCATCGAGCGCGCCCGCGAGAAGCGTGTCGCAGTCCCCGAGATGCGCAGCACGGACTACGTCAACACCATCGCGACCAAGGACGAGCCTTTCTTCCCCGGCAACGAGGAGATCGAGCGCAAGGTCCTGAACGCGACCCGCTGGAACGCGGCAGTCATGGTGTCGCGCGCCCAGCGTCCCGGTATCGGCGTCGGCGGCCATATCGCCACCTTCGCCTCCTCCGCCTCCCTCTACGACGTGGGCTTCAACCACTTCTTCCGGGGCAAGGACGGCGGCGACGGCGGCGACCAGATCTTCTTCCAGGGCCACGCCTCCCCCGGCGTCTACGCCCGCGCGTTTCTCCTGGACCGGCTGTCCGAGCAGCAGCTCGACGCCTTCCGTCAGGAGAAGTCCAAGGCCCCTTACGGCCTGTCCAGCTACCCGCACCCGCGGCTGATGCCGGACTTCTGGGAGTTCCCGACCGTCTCCATGGGCCTCGGCCCGCTCGGCGCGATCTACCAGGCCCGGATGAACCGCTATCTGCAGGCGCGCGGCATCGCCGACACCTCGCAGTCGCATGTGTGGGCCTTCCTCGGCGACGGCGAGATGGATGAGCCCGAGTCGCTCGGCCAGCTCTCCCTGGCCGCCCGTGAGGGTCTGGACAACCTCACCTTCGTGGTCAACTGCAACCTCCAGCGCCTCGACGGCCCGGTGCGCGGCAACGGCAAGATCATCCAGGAGCTGGAGTCGCAGTTCCGCGGCGCGGGCTGGAATGTCATCAAGCTGGTCTGGGACCGCAGCTGGGACCCGCTGCTCGCCCAGGACCGCGACGGCGTCCTGGTGAACAAGCTGAACACCACCCCCGACGGCCAGTTCCAGACGTACGCCACCGAGACCGGCTCGTACATCCGCGAGCACTTCTTCGGCGACGACCACCGGCTGCGCCGGATGGTCGAGGGCCTCACCGACGACCAGGTCCTGCACCTCGGGCGCGGCGGCCACGACCACAAGAAGATCTACGCGGCGTACAAGGCGGCCAAGGAGCACGAGGGCCAGCCGACCGTCATCCTCGCCCAGACCGTCAAGGGCTGGACCCTCGGCCCGAACTTCGAGGGCCGCAACGCGACCCACCAGATGAAGAAGCTGACGACCGAGGACCTCAAGCGGTTCCGTGACCGGCTGCACCTGCCGATCACCGACAAGCAGCTGGAAGAGGGCTACCCGCCCTACTACCACCCGGGCGCGAAGTCCGAGGAGATCCAGTACATGCACGACCGCCGCAGCTCGCTGGGCGGCTACGTGCCGACCCGCGTGGTGCGGGCCAAGCCGCTGAACCTCCCGGACGACAAGGCCTACGCCGTCACCCGGAAGGGTTCCGGCAACCAGGCCATCGCCACCACCATGGCCTTCGTCCGGCTCCTGAAGGACCTCATGCGGGACAAGGAGATCGGCAAGCGCTTCGTGCCGATCGCCCCCGACGAGTACCGCACCTTCGGCATGGACTCGCTCTTCCCGTCGGCCAAGATCTACAACCCGCTGGGCCAGATGTACGAGTCCGTCGACCGCGAGCTGCTCCTCGCCTACAAGGAGTCGCCGACCGGCCAGATGCTGCACGACGGCATCTCCGAGGCCGGTTGTACGGCCTCGCTGATCGCCGCCGGCTCCTCGTACGCCACGCACGGCGAGCCGCTGATCCCGGTCTACGTCTTCTACTCGATGTTCGGCTTCCAGCGCACCGGCGACCAGTTCTGGCAGATGGGCGACCAGCTCGCCCGCGGCTTCGTCCTGGGCGCCACCGCCGGCCGTACCACCCTGACGGGTGAGGGCCTCCAGCACGCCGACGGCCACTCGCACCTGCTCGCCTCGACCAACCCGGCAGCGGTCGCCTACGACCCCGCCTTCGGCTTCGAGATCGCACACATCGTCAAGGACGGCCTGCGCCGGATGTACGGCCAGCCCAACGCAGGTGAAGACCCGAACGTCTTCTACTACCTCACCGTCTACAACGAGCCGATCGTCCACCCCGCCGAGCCGGCCGACGTCGACGTCGAGGGCATCCTCAAGGGCCTGCACAGATACCGGGCCGGCACCGAGGGCGCCATCCCCGCACAGATCCTCGCCTCGGGCGTGGCGGTGCCGTGGGCCCTGGAGGCGCAGCAGATCCTCGCCGCCGAGTGGGACGTACGGGCCGACGTCTGGTCCGCCACCTCCTGGAACGAGCTCCGCCGCGACGCCGTGAGGGCCGAGGAGCACAATCTCCTCCACCCTGAGGAGGAGCAGCGCGTCCCGTACGTGACGCGCAAACTCACCGGCACCGAGGGCCCCGTGGTCGCTGTCTCCGACTGGATGCGCGCCGTCCCGGACCAGATCTCCCGCTGGGTCCCCAACCAGTACCAGTCCCTCGGGGCGGACGGCTTCGGTTTCGCCGACACCCGGGGCGCCGCACGCCGCTTCTTCCACATCGATGCCCAGTCGGTCGTCCTCGGCGTGCTCACCGAGCTCGCCAAGCAGGGCAAGATCGACCGGTCCGTCCTGAAGCAGGCCATCGACCGCTACCAGCTCCTGGACGTGACCGCTGCCGACCCCGGCGCGGCGGGCGGCGACGCCTGACGCCTCTCCGGTCCTCGCCGGTCCCACGGTGGTCCTGGTGGCCCGCATCACCTCGGTGGTGCGGGCCACCAGCCGTCTGCGCCGTAGGCGGCTACTGCATCGCGTAGAGCACCGAGACCACTGTGTCCAGTGCCCCCAGAAGCACCGCGCCCACTGCGGTTATGGGCTTGGAGCCGCGCCAACCGCGCCCCATCGCCAGCCAGCCGAGGACGACGGCGACCGGCCCCAGCACGATGCCGAGGGCCCAGAAGCCGATCACCGCGCTGATCAGGCCGACGATGCCCAGCGTGGACTTCTCCGTCTTCGCGGTCTTCTCGGCCATCGCGCCTCCCTGAGTCGTATTATCCATTTGCCCGGCGGCCGCGTGGCCATGCGCTCAGCGCTCCCAGATCTTGAACGCCCGTACTGTATACGGGGATTCGGGCACCAGGGTGCCCGACGGGTAGGTGTCGAACTCGGCCTCGGAGGCGCACGTCGCGCTCTGATAGGTCGTCACCGGGCGGCCGGTGCGGTTGACGAAGGAGCGGGCCGGCTCACTCTCCGGGAGGACGACACAACTTTCGATGGCAGTGCCGTCCAGCTCGTGAAGCTGGCGAGGGCCGCCGAAGTTGGTCCTGCCCCAGAGACAGAACTCACCGGCATTGCACTTGTCGGCGGCGGAGCCCGCGGCGGTGGCCGGCGCGGCGGCCACCGGAATGATGGCGGTCGCGGCGAGGGCGGCGGCGGTGAGGACCTTGCGCATATGGATCACTTCCCCGTGTGTGGTGCTCGGTAGGTACGTGATCAGCTTTGCCGCAAGAGCCGCCCGGCAAAAGGGGGTTCGGGCGCTTTCACCCTGATAGGGAGTTGACAGACCACGGCGCCTGTGACGCGTTCCCGGAACCGTCTTTTGACGTATGACACCAGCGGCGGCAACGGCGCCGCCCACCGCGAGAGTCGGGCCTATACCCGAAACGAGGGACGGCCGCCCGGTCAATGGGATGAGCGTCCGGTTTCGTCCGCTTCTAAACGTGACTTGAGTCACCAGTGGCATGGGAGGGCGTCTACGTCCCCTACGGTGGCTCGTGGTGAACCTTTTCGATGAGCGTTTCAGCTCCCCCTCCCTCCGCGCCCTGCTCGCGCTTTCGGTGGTCTTCATCATGCTGGGGACCACCGGCTGGACAGCGATGCGCAGCTACGCGTCGGCCCCCGATCCACGGGCCGCCGCGATGTCCGCATGGCTGCACGGGTCCGTGGGCGGACGAAGACTGCCCAACCCGGCACTCGGCAGCGACGCCGTGGCGCACTTCCTCGCCAGCCTCACCCCGGTCCAGCGCGAACGCCTCGCGGTCCGGTACCCGCTCGTCGTCGGCAATCTCAACGGCGCCCCGGTGCCCCTGCGGTTCGAGGCCAACCGCCTCTCGCTCGTCGCGGCCCGCGTCGCGGAGACCAAACGCTCACACAGCGCCCTGCTCACCCCAGCGGGACGCCAGCAGGCGTCCGACCGGGTCCAGACCTACGACTCGCTGCTCAGCGGCAAGCGCCAGATCCTCACCTTCGACCCGACCGGCAGCGGCCGGGTCGCCGAGGTGCTCGGCAACCTGGACACCGCCAGCCGGGTCGCGATCGTGGTCCCCGGTGTGGACACCGACCTCCTGCACTTCGAGCGGACCGACCAGCCCTACCGGGCCCCGCTCGGCATGGCGCAGGCCCTGTACGCCTCCGAGCGGGCTGCCGCACCGTCCGCCCATACCGCGGTCATCGCCTGGGCCGACTACACCACCCCCTCGGGCGTCGGCCTGGACGCGTCCACCGGCGAGCTCGCCGAACTGGGTGCGGCCCGGCTGAAGGCCCTGGTCAGCGCGCTGCCAGGACACGCTCCGGTCTCACTGTTCTGCCACTCCTACGGCTCCGTGCTGTGCGGAGTGGCCGCTCCCGGCCTCTCCGCCGGCAAGGTCGCCGACATCGCGGTCTTCGGCAGCCCCGGCATGCGGGTCGAACGCGCCGCGGATCTGCACACCCAGGCTCGGATCTGGGCCGCCCGGGACCGAACCGACTGGATCAGCGACGTACCGCACTTGGAAATCGCCGGCCTCGGCCACGGCGCCGACCCCGTCTCCAAGGCCTTCGGCGCCCGCGTCGTCACCTCCGCCGGGGCCGACGGCCACGCGGGGTACTTCGCCACCGGCACCGCGAGCCTGGCGAACTTCACCCGGATAGCCTTGGGCCGGTACGCCTCGGTGCATCTGGCCTAGGACGGTCCAGGACCCGTCCGGTCGAGTTGCGACCCGCAACGTCTGCGCAACCGGGTAAACATCGCCGGGGGGCACCACGCTGCGGATTTCCGGTTCAGGACAGTGGCGACGCGCGTAGCTCGGGAACGGGTCCTGTCGCTTGACCGACGCCTACGATGGCCCGTATGGGTGAGGAATTGGCCGGATCCAATGCCGTATGGGAGTTCGAGACCGATGCCGTGGTCATCCGGTACGAGCGGGGGATGCGCAATTCCCGGCTGCTGCAGGCGCTCGGCGAGCGGCGCATTCCGTACGCAGCGCTGGCGGGAGTGCAGCTCGGGTCCGGGCGTCGGGGCAGCGTCGTCCTGCGAACGGTGCCCAGGCAGGGGGCGGACCCCCTGATCGAGGCCGCGAACGGCCAGCTCAAGGAAGCCGCCGACCCGTACCGCCTGGTGCTGCCGGCCGACAGTCGGCTACTGGCCGAGTACTACGCCGACGAGCTGCGGACGGCGATCGGCAACCTCCCGGAGGAAGCCGCCGACCGCTATCTCGTCTCCGCGCCCGCCGCGCCGCAGTCCTTCAAGGCATACGACGCGAGGGCGTCCTTCGACGGCGAGACCGTGTCCTTCCGCTGGTCCCGGACCGGGGCCTCGTCGGCCAAATGGAAGGCCGGCGACCAGCACTTTCCGATCACCAGCCTCTACGGGGTCGAATGGCGCGCCCCGGAGAAGCTCGGCGGCTACCTACGGCTGCTCCCCCGTGACAACGTTGGTGGCGGGGCCGCCGGAGCCGTCAGCGCCGCCGGGGCTCCCGAGGACGACCCCACCGCCGTTGTGTTCGGGCTCGGCTACGGGCTGGTGCACGAGTCGCTGCCGCTGGCGGCTTCGGTACTCGGCGCTGTGCAGCGCGCCGTACGGAAATAACGGCCCGGGCCGCCCGGGGGCCGGGGTGCCTGCCGCGCTGTCCCCTCCCCGCCCCTCCCGGCCGCGTCCCATATGCGGCCGGCGCCGCGTGGGGGGCTCCGCCCCAGACCCGCCTCCCACGCCCTGGCGGGCGTGGCAGGGACCCGCCCCCTACGCCCTGCGGGCGTGGGGGGACCCGCCCCCTACGCCCTGGCGGGCGTGGGAGGGACCCCCAAGGTCCTCAAACGCCGGACGAGCTGGATTTACCCACGTTGTGGGCAGGCGTGCCGCAGGGCGAAGGGGGCACCTCCCATGCCCTTAAGGCTATGGGGAGGGTGGGCACAACACCGGCCACCGGCCCGGAGGGCTACTCGCGGGCGGCGGAGGTGGAGGACATGTCCGGGTAGCGGTCGCCGGCGACCTGCCCGGCGATGGGTTCCAGCTGCTCCAGCTCGGCCGGGCTCAGGGTGATCCGGGTCGCGGCGGCGTTCTCGCGGACGCGCTCGGCCTTGCGGGTGCCGGGGATCGGCACCACGGTGAGCCCGTGCTCCTGGGACCGCTGGTGCACCCAGGCCAGCGCGATCTGCCCGAGGGAGGCACCGTGTGCCTCGGCGATGGCACGGACCGGCTCCAGGAGATCGGCGTTGCGCTTGGCGTTCTCGCCGGTGAAGCGGGGCTGGAACCGCCGGAAGTCGCCGCCGGACAGATCGGCGGAGGCGTCGGTGAAGGCGCCGGTCAGGAAGCCCCGGCCGAGCGGCGAGTACGGTACGAGGGCCACGCCCAGGTCGGCGGCGGCGCCGACCGCGGACTTCTCCACGTCACGGCTGAACAGCGACCACTCCGACTGGAGCGCCGAGATCGGGTGTACGGCGTGCGCCTCGCGCAGCTCGGCGCCGGTCACCTCGGAGAGCCCCAGGTGCTTGACCTTGCCCTCCCGTATCAGCTCGGCCATCGCGCCGACCGACTCCTCGAAGGGCACCGCGGGATCGCGCCGGTGCATGTAGTACAGGTCGATCACATCGACGTCCAGCCGCCGCAGGCTGCGCTCCACGGCCGCGCGGATGTAGGCGCGGTCGTTGGCTATCCCCCGGTAGCTCGGGTCGTCGGCCTTCCGTACGAGCGCGAACTTCGTCGCCAGCGTGATCTCGTCGCGGTGCGCCTTCACGAACGGCGCCAGGAACTCCTCATTCGCGCCCTGGCCGTAGGCATCGGCGGTGTCGAAGAGAGTCACCCCCACGTCCAGTGCCGCGTCCAGCGTGGCCCGGGCCCCGGCCTCGTCGGTTTCCCCGTAGAACTCGCTGATGCCCATCGCACCGAAGCCCTGCACGCCGACCAGCGGGCCGTCCGTCCCGAGTACGACCTTGGCTATCTTCTCGTTGCTCATCAGGGTCATGCCCTCTCCGGCGTCAGACAGGCGCCAGCATAGAAGTCGATCTTGTAGTCGAGGACCGCGAGAGTGTCCTGGAGCTCGGCGATCCGGCGCCGCACATCCTCCCGGGTGGCGGCCAGCAGCGCCTGCCGCTCAGGCATGGTGTGCGCGCCCTCACGCGCCATCTCGGCGTAGCGCACCATGTCCGCGACCGGCATCCCGGTCAGCCGCAGCTTGCCGACGAAGACCAGCCAGTCCAGGTCCTTGTTGGTGTAGCGGCGCTGCCCGGTGTTCGAGCGGTCGACCTCCGGCATCAGCCCGATCCGCTCGTACCAGCGCAGCGTGTGCGCACTGAGCCCGGTGAAGCAGACCACCTCACTGATCGTGTAGTGATCTCGCCCGTCCGGCTTGCGCCGGCCCACCTGGCCCGCCTGGGCCACCTGCGTCACGGTCATAACATCGAGGCTAATTCCTTGGAGTGCACTCCAGGCAAGTGACTTCGGCGGCCGGCTTACGGCAGACCGCGCAGCCAGTCACCAATCCGCTCGCCCGCCCGGTCCACCAGGGCCCCTGGGCGCCCCGGACGCCAGTAGGTGCGACAGCGGGTGCTCGGGACCATGAAGCGCTGCAGGACGTCGACCTTGATCATCCCGCTCCTCCCAAGGGCCGTACGCCACCATGAACCAAGCGGTTCACGGACCGTAGGTCCGCTGCGTTTCCACGGCGTCGCCTGCCCTGAGCCACCCCGTTACACCCCGTCAACGGCAGGTAATGTGCTGGCCATGCCCGATTCCCCGGACCTGCCCGAACGCGACCGTCTGCTGCGGCTCACCGCCGACTACGTACTGGAGTACGGGGTCGCGGAGATGACCCTGCGCCGGCTGGGGCAGGCGATCGGCACCAACAACCGGATGCTGCTCTACTACTTCGGCTCCAAGGAGGAACTGATCTCGGCCGCGCTGGTCGAGGCGGGCGGCCGCTTTCCCATACTGGCGCGGGCGTTCGCCATCCTGGACGAGCAGGACCGCCCGCTGGCCGAGCGGATCATGGCGGCGTGGGACGCGGTGGCGGCGGCCGAGAATCTGCCGTTCCACCGGACCTTCTTCGAGGTGCTCGGCCTTGCCGCGCACCGACGTGGTCGCTTCGACGCCTTTCTGGGGTCCGTCGGCAGCGACTGGCGGGACCAGGTGGCGGCCTCGCTGCATGGCAGTGGGGTGCCGGAGCCGGCGGCGAGCGATCTGGCGCAGGAGTTGGTCGCGCTGTGGCGCGGTCTCCAGTTGGACCTGATCACATCGGGCGACCGGGCTGCGACCGACCGCGCGAATGCGGCGGCCGCGCGGTCGCTCGCGGAGCGGGCGCTGGCCGCCGCCGTCGGCTAGGCCCGTGCCGGGGGCGGGGTGTCGGCCGCCTGCGGCGCCGTCCCCTCCCCGCCCCTTCCCGGCTGCGTCCTATATGCGGCTGGCGCCGCGTGGGGGGCCAGCCGCCCCGGACCCGCCCCCTACGCCCTGGCGGGCGTGGGAGGGACCCCCAAGGTCCTCAAACGCCGGACGGGCTGGATTTACCGACGTTGTGGGCAGGCGGGCCGCAGGCGTGGGGCTCAGCTCGCGAGGGGGATCTTCGGCACGACGATGTCCAGCGGCCCATCGGGGACGGCGACCGCGTCCGTGCTCCAGCCCCAGATCGAACAGACCTTGCGCAGCGGGTCGTTGTAGCCGTCCCGGCCGTGGAGTACGCGGTAGTTGTCGACGCAGATCATCTCGCCCGCCTGGGCACGGAACATCGGCCCGGTGTCGCGGACCGCGTTGACCACGGTCTCCCAGCGGCGGACGAACGCCCAGTGTGCCGCCTCGGCGGCGCCTTCGACCGGCGCGAGGTAGGGGTGGTAGCGCCCTTGGAAGCGGCCGGAGGGGGTACGCCGGGCGATGGGGGCGTAGGTGCCCTGGGGGTAGTTGGGTTCGGAGTGGTCGATGTCGACGGTGCGGCAGAAGTGGGCGAGGTCGGCGCTGGCGGAGTCGGCGGCGAGCAGGTCGAGCAGCCGGGCGGTGTCGATGAGGAAGGAGTCCCCACCCCGTGCGGCAGGCCGTTCGCACCAGAGGAAAAGGTGGTCGGGGGCGTAGTCGCCGAAAGCGAAGCCGTCGTTGTGGGCGACCATGCGTTCCTCGGCGGAGCCGAAGTTGCGCTTGCGGCCGCGCGAGTCGGCGGGCTGGGCGTCGACCATCATGGCCTCGCGCCGGCCGCCCGCCTTGGTCGCCTCGAACTGGGTGCCGCAGCGCAGGGCCCGCTCTCCCATGATCCGCCGGCCGAGGGCCACCGCCGCCGCCTCGTCCGCCACCCCGGTCACAACGACCGCGCCCTCCGCCGCGACGACTTCTCGGGCCTCTTCGGCGCTGGTCACCTTACGGGGGATGAAGCTCGCGGAACTGACGTCCATCACTCTGCCTCCTCGCGATTGAACCGACCGGTTCAACCACCGTAGGAACCCAGTGTTTCACCGCCGTGTCCGGCCCGCACAACTTCCGTTACCTCGCCCCGGTGACGGCAAGCCCGGCGGAGAATGCCCCCGCAGCCCCGCCTGCCGCCGGGCCATCTAAGCTCGGCCGCATGCAGAGCCTGACCCTGATGCAGAACTGGCCGGTCCCCACTGCCGCGGCAGCCGTCGTCCGCCGTGACGGCACAGTGGCGGGCCGATACGGCCCGGACAGCCATCCTTTCCGGCTCGCCTCGGTCACCAAGCCGCTCTCCGCCTACGCCGCGCTCGTGGCCGTCGAGGAGGGCGCCGTTGAGCTCGACGAGCCCGCGGGGCCCGAGGGCTCGACCGTAGGGCACCTGCTGGCGCACACCTCGGGGCTCGCCTTCGACGAACACCGCACGGTGGCCGCGCCCGGCACCCGGCGGCTGTACTCCAACGCGGGCTTCGAGGTGCTGGGCGACCACATCGCCAAGGCCACGGAGATCCCCTTCCCCGAATACCTCCGCCAGGCCGTCCTGGAGCCGCTGGGCATGGGGTCGACGTCCCTGACCGGCTCCCCCGCGGCGGGCGGCATCTCGACCGTCGGCGACCTGGTGCGCTTCGCGGCGGAGTTGCAGGCACCGAAGCTGCTGGCCGCCGGGACGGTGGCCGAGGCGACGAGCGTCGTCTTCCCCGGGCTGAAGGGCGTGCTGCCCGGCTACGGCCATCAGAACCCCAACGACTGGGGCCTGGGCTTCGAGATCCGCGGCACCAAGTCCCCGCACTGGACGGGCTCGGCCTCCTCGCCGCGCACCTTCGGCCATTTCGGCCAGTCCGGCACGTTCTTGTGGGTCGACCCGGATGCCGGGGCGGCCTGCGTTGCGCTCACCGACCGCGACTTCGGCGAGTGGGCGCTCCCGCTCTGGCCGGCGTTCACGGACGCGGTGCTGGGGGAGCTGCGTTCGGCGTAGACCGCCTGCGGCGTTTCCCCTTCCCGCCCCTTCCCGGCTGCAGGACCGCAGCCGGGAAGGGGCGGGCCAGGGGAGAAGAAACCTCAGCCCGGCGCCGCCGTAACCAGCACCAGCGGGATCTCCCCGCACGGCACACCGGCCACCGGCCCCTTGAGCAGCGAGCCGGCCAGGCGCCGGGCGTCGGTCGAGGCGGCGACCCGGCCCCGGGCGTTCACCAGGCACGCCGGTCCGGGCAGCCGCCGCAGCAGCGGCATCACGACCGCCTCGAAGTGCCGCAGATAGACATCGGCGGCGGCCACTCCGAGGAAGCGGCCGTTGTCGTACACCGGGACGGAGAGCGTGAGGCTGTACTCGTCGGAGCAGAGGTAGTCCACGTACGGTCCGGCCACCGCCCGCTGCCCGTTGGCGCGGGGCAGTGCGAACCAGTCCCAGTGGGTGTAGTCGGAGTAGGCCGACGTAGCCGGGTCCAGGTCGAGCAGCAGCGGGCGCAGCTCACCGTCGCGGCCGGTCTGCCACCACTCCAGCCACGCGGGTACGTCGCCGAGCAGCCCCGGCTCGGCGATGAACCCGGCGCCGGAGATCAGGTCGCGGTGCGCGGACAGCTGGGCGTGCAGCAGCGGCCGTAGCGCCGCCAGGTCGGCGGTAATGAGGGCGCGTCCGGCGGTACGGGCCGTGGCCGCGAGCGGGGCGGTGCGGTCCCGGGCCGCGGCGACGGCCTCGAAGACGTCCTCCAGGGTGCGCCGGACGCCTTCGACCACGTCCGCCGCGGTCGTAGTCGTAGTGGTGGGCACGTGGGCTGCCTCCGGGGTAGGGACGGGCGCCTTCCGCCGGGGGCGGAGGGTCAGCCGGAGTCGCTGAGGCGCAGCTCGATCAGACGCCCCATCGCGTCCTGCACACGCCCCTCGGCCAGGGTCCTGGCCTGCTCGCCTTCGCCGTCCGCCACGGCGCGGAGCAACGCACGGTGCAGCGCCGCGACTTGAGTACGGTCGTCGGCCCCGCCGAGTGCGAGACAGATTAGCGCCCCGATCTCGGCCTGGATACTGACCTCTTCGCGGGTGAGCCGGGCGGACTGCGCGGCGGCGGCCAGCTCGACGTGGAAGCGGCCGTATATCCGGCCCCGGGCCGCGGGGTCGCCGGCCGCCTCGAACTCCTCCAGGGTGCGGTGCAGCGGGGCCAGGTCATCCGGTTCGGTGCGTTCGGCGGCGAGCCGGGCGGCGGCGCCGGAAACGGCGGCCCAGTGATCGGCGAGGTCGCGCAGTTCCTCCGTACTCCAGTCGGCGAGCCGGGTGCCGAGGCGGCCGGCGGCCGGCCGGTCGCCGCCCGGGGCGGTCACGAAGCTGCCGCCGCCACGGCCCCGGCGGGTGGTGACCAGGCCCTGCTGGCGCAGCGCCATGAGTGCTTCGCGCAGGGTCACGGTGGAGACGCCGAGCAGCGCGGCGAGGTCGCTCTCGCCGGGCAGCTGTTCGCCGTCGGCGAGCAGCCCCAGCGCGATGGCGTCGCCGAGGCGCCGTACGACGGCGTCGACGCGGCCCAGGCTGCCGCCGACAGGGGCGAAGACGGCATGTCGGGCACCGCTGGAGACTCTGCTCACCAGGTCACCTTCTCAGTTGACGAAAGCTTTACCTCAACCGGGCCTTGCTCATAGAACTATAGCTTCATAGGTTTACGGTCAACGTCCGACAGCGCCAGAAAGGTTCCGCCCATGCCCGGGGAAGGAACAGCCATCCGGCTGCAGAGCCTGCACAAGTCCTTCGGCCAGGTGGAAGCGATCTCCGGGGTGGACCTGGAGATCCGCGACGGGGAGTTCTTCTCCATGCTCGGCCCCTCGGGCTCCGGCAAGACCACGGTGCTGCGCATGATCGCCGGGTTCGAGCCCCCCACCGGAGGCACCATCGAGCTGGCGGGCAAGGACGTCACCCGCCTCGCGCCCTTCGAACGGGACGTCAACACCGTCTTCCAGGACTACGCGCTCTTCCCGCACATGACGCTCGAACAGAACGTCGCGTACGGCCTGAAAGTCCGCAAGGTCCCCAAGGCCGAACGCCTGGAACGCGCCCGCGAGGCGCTGGCAGGCGTACGCCTGGAAGGCTTCGGCAAGCGCCGCCCCTCGCAGCTCTCCGGCGGTCAGCGGCAGCGCGTCGCGCTCGCCCGCGCCCTGGTGGGGCGCCCCAGGGTGCTGCTGCTCGACGAGCCGCTGGGCGCCCTGGACCTCAAGCTCCGCGAGGAGATGCAGGTCGAGCTGAAGGAGCTGCAGCGCGGCGTCGGCATCACCTTCGTCTTCGTCACCCACGACCAGGAAGAGGCGCTGACCATGAGCGACCGGATCGCGGTCTTCAACCGCGGCCGGATCGAGCAGATCGGAACCCCCGCCGAGGTCTACGAGCGGCCCGCGACACCCTTTGTCGCGGGCTTCGTCGGCACGTCGAACCTGCTGACCGGCGAGGCCGCCGAGCAGATCGTCGGCGCGGCCGGGACCTACAGCGTCCGCCCCGAGAAGATCCGGCTGGTGGACGCCGCCGGGCCGGAGGCGGACGACGAACACCGCTCCGCCATCGGCACCGTCGCCGAGGTGGTCTATCTGGGCGACGCCACCCGCTTCATCGTCGACCTCGACTCGGGCGGCCGGCTCACCGCCCTCCAGCAGAACCTGGATTCCGGATCCGCCGAGGTCGGCGCACTGCGCGGCACCCGGATCCGGCTCCAGTGGCACCAACGCCACAACTTCCGCGTCGCGTAACCGAAGTCAAGTCCCCTGCTCCCGCGCTCACCACGGAGACATCGTGCGTCTGACTCGTACCCTCGGCTGTACCGCCGCGATCGGTGCCCTCGCCCTCGCCACCGCCTGCGGCGGCTCCTCCTCGACGTCCAGCGGCAACGGCACCTTCACCCCGCCCAAGCTGACCGCCCAGAAGACCCTCGGCAAGGGCGAGGGCCAAGTGAATCTGATCGCCTGGGCGGGCTACGCCGAGGACGGTAGCAACGACAAGTCCGTCGACTGGGTCCACCCGTTCGAGAAGCAGACCGGCTGCAAGGTCAACACCAAGACCGCCGGGACCTCCGACGAGATGGTCAGCCTGATGAAGACCGGCCAGTACGACGCGGTCTCCGCCTCCGGCGACGCCTCGCTGCGGCTGATCGCCTCCGGTGACGCCGCGCCCGTCAACACCGGCCTGGTGCCCAACTACAAGGACATCTTCTCCAGCCTGAAGACACAGAAGTGGAACTCGGTCAACGGGGTCGCCTACGGCATCCCGCACGGCCGGGGCGCCAACCTGCTGATGTACCGCACCGACAAGGTCTCCCCCGCCCCCACCTCCTGGTCGGCGGTGTTCGACAAGGCCGCCGCCTACAAGGGCCATGTCACCGCGTACGACTCCGCGATCTACATCGCCGACGCCGCCCTCTACCTCAGCAAGTCCAAGCCCTCGCTGGGCATCAAGGACCCCTACGCGCTCGACCAGAAGCAGTTCGATGCCGCCGTTGCCCTGCTGAAGGCGCAGAACGCCGACATCAGCGAGTACTGGAGCGACTACCTCAAGGAGATCTCCGCCTTCAAGAGCGGCGACTCGGTGATCGGCACCACCTGGCAGGTCATCGCCAACCTCGCCGAGTCCGAGAAGGCCAAGGTCAGCGCCATCCTGCCGACCGAGGGCGCGACCGGCTGGTCCGACACCTGGATGATCTCCGCCAAGGCCAAGCACCCCAACTGCGCCTACCAGTGGATGAACTGGATCGTCTCCCCCAAGGTCAACGCCCAGGTCGCCGAGTGGTTCGGCGAGGCCCCGGCCAACTCCAAGTCCTGCGCACTGACCTCCGACAAGAGCTTCTGCTCCACCTACCACGCGGCCGACGAGCCGTACTGGAAGAAGGTCCACTTCTGGACCACTCCGATCCAGCAGTGCCTGGACGGCCGCACCAACGTCAAGTGCGTGCCCTACGTCAAGTGGGTGCAGGCCTGGACCTCGATCAAGGGCTGAGCACCGATGACCCCCTCCGCGCCCGCCGCCGTCCCGGACCTGAAGACGGGTCCGGTCCGGCGGCTCGCCGGGACCCTGCACCGCCGCCCGAGGCTGCGGCTGTCCCTGCTCCTGACCGCACCGATGGCCTGGCTCGTCGTGGCCTACCTCGGCTCCCTGGCCGCCCTGTTCATGTCCGCGTTCTGGACGACCGACCCGTTCACCTCGGATGTCGTCAAGACCTGGACGCTGGACAACTTCACCACCCTGCTCACCACCGACGTCTACCGTACGGTCGCGCTGCGCAGCATCGGCGTCGCCCTCGCGGTCACCGCCGTCGACATCGTGATCGCCTTCCCCATCGCCTTCTACACCGCCCGGGTCGCCAAGCCCAGGTACCGCCCGCTGCTGGTGGTCGCGGTGCTCACCCCGCTGTGGGCCAGCTACCTGGTCAAGGCCTACGCCTGGCGGATCATCCTGTCCGAGGGCGGGTTGCTGGACTGGGCGCTGAAGCCCTTCGGCCTCACCGGTCCGGGGTACGGGCTCACCGCCGTGATCATGGTGCTGTCGTACCTCTGGCTGCCGTACATGATCCTGCCGATCCACGCGGGACTCGAACAGCTCCCGGCCAGTGTGCTGGACGCCTCTGCGGACCTCGGCGCCCGCACCTGGCGGACCTTCCGGTCGGTGGTGGTGCCGATGGTGCTGCCGTCGATCGCCGCCGGTTCGGTCTTCACCTTCTCGCTCAGCCTCGGCGACTACATCGCCGTACAGATCGTCGGCGGCAAGACCCAGCTCATCGGCAACCTCGTCTACTCCAACATCACGCTCGACCTGCCGCTGGCCGCCGCACTCGGCACCGTACCGGTCGCCGTCATCGTGCTCTATCTGCTCGCAGTGCGCCGCAGCGGCGCGCTCGCCGCGCTGTGAGCAAGGTATGGAACTCTCCCGTCCCGCACGGATAGCCCTGCGCTGCGCCGCCGCCCTCGGCTTCGCGATCATCTACATCCCGCTGCTGCTGGTCCTAATCAACTCCTTCAACCTCGACCGCACCTTCGGCTGGCCGCCCTCCGGCCTCACCCTGCGCTGGTGGGGCGACGCCTGGCACAGCTCCGGCGCCCGCGCCGCCCTGTGGACCTCGGTCCGGGCGGGTCTCGGCGCCACCGCTATCGCCCTGGGGCTGGGCACGCTGATCGCGTTCGCCGTGCAGCGCTACGAGTTCTTCGGCCGGGAGAGCGTCTCGTTCCTGGTGGTACTGCCCATCGCGCTGCCCGGCATCGTCACCGGTGTCGCCCTCAACACCGCCTTCCGTACGGTGCTGGAGCCGCTCGGTGTCGGCCTCGGGCTCTTCACCGTCATCGTCGGCCACGCCACCTTCTGCGTCGTCGTGGTCTTCAACAACGTGGTCGCGCGGCTGCGCAGGCTGTCGGGCTCGTACGAGGACGCCGCGGCGGACCTCGGCGCGGACACCTTCCAGACGTTCCGCGACATCACCTTCCCGCTGGTGCGTTCCGCCCTCGTGGCGGGCGGCCTGCTCGCCTTCGCGCTCTCCTTCGACGAGATCGTGGTCACCACCTTCACCGCCGGGCCCGGGATCCAGACCCTCCCCGTCTGGATCTTCTCCAACATGGCCCGGCCCCAGCAGGCCCCGGTGGTCAACGTCGTCGCGGCCGTCCTGGTGCTAATGTCCGTCGTCCCCGTCTACCTGGCCCAGCGGCTGTCGTCCGACACCGCGGCCGGCAGCAGGATTTAGAGCGCCCGGCAGTAGGCGGGGCGGGCCCGCGGCGGGCGGCGCCGAAGACGCCGTGACCAGTCTGAGAAGCTTGTCCTGTGCCTCAAGCCTCCCGGAACGCCTGCGACCCGAAACGCGACCACCCACACGCGGCGACGCTGCGACGACTGGAGAAGTCCGCTGGACGGCTCGCCCAGAACGCGATCACGCGGATGGACGCGCAGCTCCCGTGGTACCGGGCGATGCCCCCGGAGAACCGGTCATGGATCGGCCTGGTCGCCCAGGCCGGTATCGCCGCGTTCACCGAGTGGTTCCGGCACCCCGAGTCGACGCAGGCCATCAGCACCGACGTCTTCGGCACCGCGCCCCGCGAGCTGACCCGGGCGATCTCGCTCCGCCAGACCGTCGAGATGGTGCGCACCACCTTCCAGGTGGTCGAGTCCGAGATCGGCACGCTCGCCGCCCCCGGCGACGAGTCGGTACTGCGCGAGGCCCTGTTGGTCTACGTACGCGAGATCGCCTTCGCGACCGCGCAGGTCTACGCGCAGGCCGCCGAGGCGCGCGGCGCGTGGGACGCCCGGCTGGAGTCACTCGTCGTCAACGCGGTGCTCTCCGGCGAGACGGACGAGGGCGTACTGTCCCGGGCGGCGGCACTCGGCTGGACCAACCCGGACCGTATCGTCGTCCTCCTCGGCACCGCGCCGAACGGTGACAGCGAGCTGACCGTCGAGGCGATCCGGCGGGCGGCGCGTCACGCGAAGCTCCAGGTGCTGACCGGGGTGTTCGGCGACCGGCTGGTGGTGGTCGCCGGCGGCGAGGGCGACCCGATCCGGGTGGCGAAGGCGCTGATCGCACCGTTCGCTGCCGGCCCCGTGGTGGCCGGGCCGGTGGTCGGGGACCTGCTGTCGGCGACCCGTTCCGCGCAGGCCGCGGCGGCCGGGCTGAAGGCCTGCGCGGCCTGGCCCGACGCGCCGCGCCCGGTGCTCTCCGACGATCTGCTGCCGGAGCGGGCGATGGCGGGCGACCGGTACGCCCGTGAGCAACTGGTGGAGGAGATCTACAGCCCGCTGGCGGAAGCGGGTTCGGCCCTGCTGGAGACACTGTCCGTATACCTCGAACAGGCCTCCTCGCTCGAAGGGGCCGCGCGGATGTTGTTCGTTCACCCCAACACCGTCCGCTACCGGCTACGACGTGTGACGGACGTCACCGGTTGGTCACCGTCGGATGTACGCTCCGCGTTCACGCTGCGCATCGCTCTTATCCTGGGGCGACTCTCCGAAGCAGGCCAGACACCTTAGGTGTTTGTGGGACACCCACAAATCACCAGTCTGTTCTTGGTCCCTGTCCCCACCGGCGGGGACAACCCCGCACAAGAGAGAGTGAAAGCGTGCTCGTACTCGTAGCTCCCGGCCAAGGCGCCCAGACGCCCGGCTTCCTCACCCCCTGGCTCGAACTCCCCCGAGCCGCCGACCGCCTCGCCGACTGGTCCGATGCCGCGGGGATCGACCTCGTCCATTACGGCACCAAGGCCGACGCGGACGAGATCCGCGACACCGCCGTGGCCCAGCCGCTGCTGGTCGCCGCCGGTCTGCTGTCGGCGGGCGAGCTCGGCGCGACCGGCGCGGCGGGCGCGCTGGCCGGCCACAGCGTCGGGGAGTTCACCGCCGCCGCGCTGGCCGGGGTGCTGTCCGAGGAGGCGGCGCTGGGCTTCGTGGCCGCCCGTGGCCGCGCGATGGCCGAGGCGGCCGCCGTGACCGCGACCGGCATGTCGGCGATCCTCGGCGGCGAGCCGGAGGACGTGGTGGCGCGCCTCACCGAGCTCGGCCTGACCCCGGCGAACATCAACGGCGCCGGGCAGATCGTCGCGGCCGGCACGATCGAGCAGCTGGCGGCGCTGGCCGAGAACAAGCCCGAGACGGCCCGGCGGGTCACCCCGCTGAAGGTGGCGGGCGCCTTCCACACCCATCACATGGCCCCGGCGGTCGCCACACTGGAGGCCCTGGTGCCGGGCTTGGCCGTGAGCGATCCGGGTACCCGATATGTGTCGAACACCGACGGCCAGGTCGTCGGCAGCGGCGCCGAGATCGTCGGACGGCTCGTCACCCAGGTCTCCAACCCGGTCCGCTGGGACCTCTGCATGGAGACGTTCCAGAAGCTCGGCGTCACCGCGATCATCGAGGCCGCTCCGGGCGGCACGCTCGTCGGCCTCGCCAAGCGAGCTCTCCCAGGCATCAGGACACTGGCACTCAAGACCCCGGATGACCTCGAGGCGGCCCGCGCCATCGTCGCCGAGCACGCCAACCAGGCCGAATAGGAGCCCCGCAGACATGACCGCGCAAATCAAGCCCAGCAAGGGTGCCCCATACGCACGGATCATGGGCGTCGGCGGGTACCGCCCGGTCCGGGTGGTACCCAACGAGGTGATCCTGGAGCACATCGACTCCAGCGACGAGTGGATCCGCTCCCGCTCCGGGATCGCCACCCGGCACTGGGCGGGCCCGGAGGAGACCGTCGCCGAGATGTCAATAGCGGCCGCGGGCAAGGCCCTCGCGGACGCGGGCATCGCCGCCTCGGACATCGGCGGCGTCGTCGTAGCGACCGTCTCCCACTTCAAGCAGACCCCGGCGATCGCCACCGAGATCGCGCACCGGATCGGCGCGGGCAGGCCGGCCGCGTTCGACGTCTCCGCCGGCTGCGCGGGCTTCGGCTACGGCCTCACCCTCGCCAAGGGCATGGTCATCGAGGGCAGCGCCGAGTACGTCCTGGTCATCGGCGTCGAGCGGCTCAGCGACCTCACCGACCGCGAGGACCGCTCCACGGCGTTCCTCTTCGGCGACGGCGCGGGCGCGGTAGTCGTCGGCCCGTCCGACGTACCCGCCATGGGCCCCACCATCTGGGGCTCGGAGGGCGACAAGTCCGACACCATCACCCAGACGGTCTCCTGGGAGGCCTACCGCCACGCGAAGCCCGAAGAGGTCCGCTTCCCGGCCCTCACCCAGGAGGGCCAGGCGGTCTTCCGCTGGGCGGTCTTCGAGATGGCCAAGGTGGCCCAGCAGGCGCTGGACGCCGCGGGCGTCACCGCGGACGAACTCGACGCCTTCATCCCGCACCAGGCCAATATGCGCATCATCGACTCGATGATCAAGGCCCTCAAGCTGCCGGAGCACGTCGCCGTCGCCCGCGACGTCGAGACCACCGGCAACACCTCGGCCGCGTCCATTCCGCTCGCCATGGAGCGCATGCTCGCCAGCGGCCAGGCCAAGAGCGGGGACACGGCCCTGGTCATCGGCTTCGGGGCGGGTCTCGTCTACGCCGCGACAGTGGTTACCCTCCCCTAGTCACGTATCCGCGCGGCGTGGCACTCCCGCACCGCCGCACAATCCCCCGCTACACATCAAGGAGCGCCGCATGGCCGCCACCCAGGAAGAGATCACCACCGGTCTCGCTGAGATCGTCAACGAGATCGCCGGCATCCCGGCCGAGGACGTCCTTGCGGACAAGTCCTTCACCGACGACCTGGACGTCGACTCGCTGTCCATGGTCGAGGTCGTCGTCGCCGCCGAGGAGCGCTTCGACGTCAAGATCCCGGACGACGACGTCAAGAACCTCAAGACCGTCGGCGACGCCGTGGACTACATCCTCAAGAACCAGGGCTGATCTTCCAGCCCTGAGCGCCCCTTTGGGACGACGCGTCTGTCGCCCACCCTTCTAGACGTGGAGTGAATTCCTGTGAGCCCGACCAATCACACCGTGGTCGTCACCGGTATCGGAGCAACCACACCGCTGGGTGGCGACAGCGCGTCGACCTGGGAGGCCCTGGTCGCCGGGCGCTCCGGCGTCCGGCTGCTGCAACACGAGTGGGCCGCCGAGCTCCCGGTTCGTATCGCCGCCGAGATCGCCGTCGAACCCGGCGAGGTCATCCCCAAGCACCAGGCCCGCAAGCTCGACCGCTCCGCCCAGTTCGCCCTCATCGCCGCCCGCGAGGCGTGGGCCGACGCCGGTTTCACGGGCAGGGCCGGCGGGGCCTCCGGCACAGAGGGGCCGGTGGACCCCGACCGGCTCGGCTCCGTCGTCGCCTCCGGCATCGGCGGGGTTACGACGCTGCTCGGCCAGTACGACATCCTCAAGGAGCAGGGCGTCCGCAAGGTCTCCCCGCACACCGTGCCGATGCTCATGCCCAACAGCCCTTCGGCCAATGTCGGCATCGAGTTCAACGCCCGCGCGGGCGTCCACACCCCTGTCAGCGCGTGCGCCTCCGGTGCCGAGGCCATCGGTTACGCCATAGAGATGATCCGCACCGGTCGCGCGGACGTCGTTCTCGCCGGCGGCACCGAGGCCGCCATCCACCCGCTGCCCATCGTCGCCTTCGGCAACATGATGGCCATGTCCAAGAACAACGACGACCCCGCGGGTGCCTCGCGTCCCTACGACTCCGGCCGCGACGGCTTCGTCATGGGTGAGGGTGCGGGCGTCATCGTCCTGGAGTCCGCCGATCACGCCGCCCGGCGTGGCGCCCGGGTGTACGCCGAGGCTATCGGCCAGGGCATCTCCGCCGACGGCCACCACATCACCCAGCCCGAGCCGACAGGCCGCGGCATCGGCGCCGCCCTGAAGAACCTGCTGGACGGCAGCGACCTCAAGCCCGCCGAGATCGTGCATGTCAACGCGCACGCCACCTCGACCCCGCAGGGCGATGTCGCCGAGATCAAGGCGCTCCGCAATGTCTTCGGCGACGACGTGGACCACTTCGCGGTGTCCGCGACGAAGTCGATGACCGGTCACCTCCTCGGCGGCGCCGGCGGCATCGAAACGGTCGCCACTGTGCTGGCCCTGTACAACCGGCTCGCTCCGCCGACGATCAACCTCGACAACCCCGACCCCGAGGCGGACGCCGACATCGTCCGCGGCGAGGCCCGCGCCCTGCCGGACGGCACGATCGCCGCGCTCAACGACTCCTTCGGCTTCGGCGGCCACAACGTGGTGCTGGCCTTCCGCAGCGTCTGATCCGGCACAACTCAGGTGCGGGGCGGCCGTTTGGCCACCCCGCACCTTTTTGTCGCCTTTTTCTGTGTACGTTTCGTCAACGTTTTCTTCGGCAGCCGTGGGCGCTCTCCGAACGGTTCATCACTTCAGTACCATGGTCAACTCCAGCACCAGTGGGCCCAGGCGGCCGCACCTATACCCGCGCCCGTACACCTCCGGGTCGCTTCGCGTCGTGGCGATCCATCCCGTCGCACACCGGAAGTGCGGCGCCAGGGTGCCCCACTCCCTCCGACGCAGAACGCCCACGAGGACCTGATCAGATGTCAGCACACATAGCCGTACGCCCCTTGGCGGAGCGTCCGCCATTGTTCAGGACGCTGCTCGTTCCGCTGATCACGGTAGTTGTCACGGGTGGAGCCGCGCTGGGCGCGACCGCCGGGGCACCCGCCGGCGGACGGACCCTCATGGCTTGGTACAGCGGGGTCACGGCGGTACTGCTTTGCGCCGCGGTCGCAGTGGCGGCATACCTTACGCGTACGGTGCGCGGGCTGCGGGCACATATCGCGGCGACGGACGCCGACACCGCACAGCTGGCCGGTAACACGATACCCGATCTGGTGACGCGGCTGAGGGAGGGCACGTCGGCGGAAACCGCCCTCGCCGCCATCGACAAACCCGGCAATGAGCTGCACCGGCGCATTCTCGCCACCCTCGCCCAAGAGGTGGCCCGGAGCGAGCGGATGCGGTCCGCCGCGATGTCCGCGTGCGCCAACGCGGCGGGGCGTGTCCAGGCGCTGGCCACCAGCATGCTCGCCGACCTGCGCGAGATGGAGGACCGGTACGACGACGAGGACGTCCTCAGCGACCTCCTCCACCTGGACCACCGCACCGCACAGGCAGGCCGCCTCGCGGACAGCATCGCCGTACTGACCGGGGCCCGTTCGGGCCGGCGCTGGACCAAGCCGATCGTGATGGAGTCGATCCTGCGCGGTGCGATGGGACGGATCAGTGCCTACCAACGGGTGCGGCTGCACTCCGCCAGCACCTCGGCGGTCGCCGGGCACGCGGCGGAAGGCGTCATGCACGCCCTGGCCGAACTGATGGACAACGCCGCCAACTTCTCCCCGCCCACCGCCGAGGTGCACGTCTACGTCGAAGAGGTCCACACCGGCGTCGTCATCACGGTCGACGACGGCGGCCTGATCATGAGCGAGGCCGCCCTCGCCCGGGCCGAGAAGTCCGTGTCCGGCACACCGCTCGACCTCACCGCCCTGTCCGGCACCCGTCTCGGCCTCCCGGTCGTCGGTGTCCTGGCCCGCAAGCACGGGCTCACGGTCACCTTCCGCCCGTCGTCGCGCGGCGGCACAGGTGTGGTCATGATGATCCCTCAGCAAATCATCACCCAGCCCAAACAGGACGCCGGCCTGGTGATGTCGCTCCCGGTCGAGGCCCCGGCACCGTCCCGCCCCACCACCCTGGCCGGCGCCACCACCGCCACTCCCGCTGCCCCGGGCGGCCCCGCTGCCCGGTCCGGTGCCGCGCCCAAGGACGTCGGTTCCCGGGGACTGCCCAAGCGGCGCCGCGGACAGACCCTGGCAGCGGCTTCCAAGGCCGTGACCCCACCCAAGCCGGCACCCGCGCGCCCGCGCCCCGCCGATGCCGGAAGCCGCTTCGGCGCCTTCCGCCGAGCCAGCCGGGGCGATGACACCGGCACCGGCACCGATGCTCCCGCTCCGCCCCCGGTCCCCACGGCCGGGCCGGACAAGACCATAGGATCCTGATGAAAAGCACAGACCGAGACCTCGACTGGCTGCTCGACAACCTCCTGGACAAGACGCCGGGCGCCCGCCACGCCCTGGTGCTCTCCAGGGACGGCCTCAAGCTCTGCCACACCTCCGCGCTGACGGTGGACCAGGCCGACCAGCTGGCCGCCATTGCCTCGGGAATCCAGAGCCTCTCGCACGGCGCCTCAATGGAATTCGGCGACGGCACCGGAGGGGTGCGGCAGGCGATGACCGAGTTCTACGGCGGGATCCTGTTCATCGTCGAGGCGGGAGAGGGCGCCCACCTCGCCATAATCGCCGACGAGGAAGCCGATGTCGGCACCATCGGCCACAACATGAGCGAACTGGTCGAGCAGATCGGCGACTACCTGGTCTCCCCGCCGCGCCTGGACGGCAGGGGAGGCCTGCCGGAATGAGCCGTCGGCCAGTGGACAAGGAAGACCCCGACCGGCTGTACACCGTCACCCGGGGCCGCAGCCGGTGGGCCGGGAACGCCTTCGATCTGGTCACGCTCATCGTCAGCGAATCCGAGCCCACGCCCGGCATGCAGTCCGAGCATGCCAAGATCCTGCGAATGTGCCACCGGCCGTTGGCCGTCGTGGAGATCGCCTCGAATCTGGGCCTGCCGGTCAGCATCGCGAAGATCCTGCTGACCGATCTCCTCGACATGGGCAGCATCACCGCCCGCCATCCGCGTTCGGCACCGGAGAGGGCGCAACTGCCCGATCCCGACACCCTTAAGCAGGTGCTCCTTGGACTCCACCATCTCTGAACCGGCGCTCCTCCCGGAGCGCGCACCGCTGCTCAGCACCGCCAATGACGGCATGAAGATCGTGATCGTCGGCGGTTTCGGGGTGGGCAAGACAACCATGGTCCGCTCGGTCAGCGAAATACGCCCGCTGAACACCGAGGAGACCATGACGCAGGCGGGGGTCGGGATCGACGACGACGCCGGCGTGGAGAGCAAGACCACGACCACCGTGGCCTTCGACTTCGGCCGGATCAGCCTGAACGCGAGCATGGTGCTGTATCTGTTCGGCGCACCGGGCCAGGAGCGTTTCTGGTTCCTGTGGGACCGGCTCTTCTCCGGCACCCTGGGCGCGGTCGTCCTGGTGGACACCCGCAGGCTGGCCGATTCCTGGTACGCCATCGACCGTCTCGAACATCACGGAACACCGTTCATCGTGGCCCGGAACAACTTCGGCGAGCCCGATTTCTCGCTGGAGCAGGTGCGCGAGGCGCTCGATCTGTCCGCCGACATTCCGCTGATCGACTGCGACGCCCGGTCACGCGACTCCAGCAAAGCCGTGCTGATCGCCCTGCTCAACTATTTGTACGCTCTGTCCTCCGCCGCCCGGGAGACCACTCCGTGACGCAGACCCATCACTCCTCCGACGGCCCGGTACCGCCCCCCGGCTGCCCGGCACACTCCGGGCCGGCCGGCTCCGGGAAGGAGCCTGGAGCCGTCCCGCTGTACGGGCCGCGGTTCCGGCACAACCCGGCGCAGCTGTACCGGGACATCAGGCGGGAGCACGGTCCGGTCGCCCCCATCGTCCTGGAGGGCGGCGTACCCGCATGGCTGGTTCTCGGCTATCGCGAGGTCCACCAGGTCACCACGAACTCCCAGCTGTTCGCCCGTGATTCGCGCCGCTGGCACGCCTGGGACAACATCCCGGCGGACTGGCCGCTGATGCCGTACGTCGGCTACCAGCCCACCGTGCTCTTCGCGGAGGGGGCGGAGCACCAGCGACGCGCCGGGGCCATCAGCGATGCTCTCTCCGCCGTTGACCAGTTCGAGCTGCGGGCGCTGTGCGAGCGGGTCTGCGACGGGCTGATCGACACCTTCGCCGGCCGCGGCCAGGCCGACCTGATCGCCGAATACTCGCACCAGATCCCACTGCTGGTCGTCGCCCGGCTGTTCGGTCTCCCCGACTCGGATGTGCCGGCCCTCGTACAGGACATCGCCGCGTCGCTCGACGAGGGCGACGACGCCATCAACGCGCACATGCGCAATGTCCTGCGGATGCAGCAGCTGGTGGCGGAGAAGCGCAAGGAACCCGGACCGGACATCCCCTCGCGCATGCTGGCGCACCCCGCCGGGCTCACCGACGAGGAGACCGTCATCGACCTGCTCATGGTGATGGCCGCGGCCCAGCAGCCCACCGGCAACTGGATCGGCAACACCCTGCGGCTGATGCTGACCGACGACCGCTTCGCGGTGACGCTCGCGGGCGGCCGGCGCAGCATCGGCCAGGCCCTGAACGAGGTGCTCTGGGAGGACACTCCCACCCAGAACTACATCGGCCGCTGGGCCGCCCGGGACACCCAGCTGGCCGGCCGCCGCATCCGGGCGGGTGACCTGCTCGTGCTCAGCCTGGCCGCCGCGAACGCCGATCCCCAGGTGCGGCCCGACTCGCATGCCGACTCCGCCGGCAACCGCGCCCACATGTCCTTCAGCCACGGCGAGCACTCGTGCCCGTATCCGGCGCCGGAGATCGCCGAGGTGATCGCCCAGACGGCGGTGGAGGTGCTGCTGGACCGGCTCCCGGACGTGGATCTGGCGGTCGCCCCCGAGGCGCTGGTGTGGCGCCCCTCGGTGTGGATGCGGGGCCTGTTCTCGCTTCCGGTCGAGTTCATGCCCGGCTACAGCCACGCCGTATAGCAGTACAGCCGTACAAGCGGCCGGGCGGTGTCCTACGACGTACCTTCCCGTCGGGCACCGTCCAGATCAAGCCACGCCACGTCACACCGCCGGGGTGAACTCCACCGGCAGGGCGTCCGGTCCCCGGGTGAACACCCCTTGCTCGGCCGGGGTGAAGCCCTCCTGGAGCCTGAGGTCCGGCATCGCGTCCAGCAGTTGGCCGACGCCGGCCTCGACTTCGGCCTTGGCCAGCAGCGCTCCGACACAGAAGTGCCGGCCGAGCGCGAAAGCCAGATGGTCGGCCGCCGCCGAGAAGGCGGTGGTCGTCGCCAGGTCCTCGCGGAAGATGTCAAAAGTCTCCGGGTCGGCGTACCGCTGCCCATCCCGGTTGGCCGCGCCGATCAGGCAGGTGATGGTGGAGCCTGCCGGGACGACCCCGCCGCTGAGAGTGACGTCCTCGGACGGCTGACGCATGATCATGTGAACCGGGGGCGAGTAGCGCAGGGTCTCGGCGAACGCCCGCGGGATCAGGCCACGGTCGGCGCGCACCGCCGAGAGCTGCTCGGGGTGAGCCAGCAGGTTCTTGAAGATGCTGGCGATGGCCTTGTCGGTGGTCTCGCCACCGGCCGCGAGCAGCAGACTGCAGAACGCCTTGATGTCCTCGTCGCTCATCCGGGTGCCCTCGACCTCGGCGCGGCAGAGCGTGGAGAGCAGATCGCCGCCGGGGTTCTCCCGGCGCTCCCGGATGATCGGCAACATGTACGCGGCGAACTCCTCACGGGTCCGCAGACCGGCCTCCGCCACCTCCGCATCCTGGCTCAGGTTGCCGAGGAACGCGATGATCGACGTGTACCACCCGTGGAACTTCTCGAAGTCGCTCTTGTCCAGGCCGAGCATGTCCGCGATGACATTGACCGGAAACCGTGTCGCGAAGTCCGCGACCAGGTCGGCGGAGCCCGAGGCCCGGAAGCCGTCGATGAGTTCGCGGGCGTTGCGTTCGATGACGGGCAGGAACTGCTCGTCAAGTGTCCGGCCCCGGAAGGCCGGTGCCACCAGCGCTCGGCGGACGGAGTGCTCGCGCCCGCTCATCTGCAGAATCGTCCGGCCGTGCACCGGCTCCAGTTGCCAGTCGTAGTTGTCGCTGGTGAAGACCGGCTCGCGGAAAGCCCGTTCGACGTCCTCGTAGCGGGAGATCAGGTAACTCTGCATGGGTTCATGCCATATGAGCGGGAATTCATCCCTCATGATGCGGTATGCGGCATATGGATCGGCTGCGAATGTCGATGACAGGATGTCAGGTGCTTGGTGAGCCGTGGTCATGACACTCCATCAATGTCGGGATACCGATCAAGATTACGGAGCCCCCCACGCCCCGGTCCAGAGGCCCTCGGTGACTCGACCGGAACCGATCGTTCCCCCCCGGGCCATGACGCACCCCGGCCCATTGGCCGTCACACCCGCCAGGACGGGCATAAACGGATACATCAGTGTTTCGCTTGAAAATCATCCGATTGGGGGAATCTACTCATTCCGGCAAATGAAGGGGCCCTGACCGGCGCAGTCTGTTTGTCGTGAATCGATGGCTCACGGGAGGGCTGCGGGCGTGCCGGGCTGGGACCGTCGCAGCGATGGTGGCGGTGCTGTGCTCGGCGGGGACAGCGGCAGCGCGCGACAGGCCTGACGACGGCACGGGCGTCGCAGTGCAGGTGCACGGAGTGCAGGTGGAGGTGGAGGTACGGCTGCCATGGCTGTGGCTGTGGCCCTGGACCTGGACGTGCCCGCCGACGCCCACACCGACGCCGACACCGACGCCGACACCCACGCCGACACCCACGCCGACACCCACGCCAACGCCCACGCCTACGCCGTCTCCGGCTCCCAAGCCGCCTCCGAAGCCGGTACCACCGCCCCGGCCGGCACCCAAGCCCAAGCCGGCTCCCAAGCCACCCGTCCGGCAGCGCGCCGTACGACCGGTCGCGCCGCCACCGGCCCCACCGAGCACCCCGCCCCCGTCACCGACCCACCGGGCCCCGGCCCCGCCGCGTCCGGCGTACCCCCGGACCTATGCCAAAACCCTCGCCAAGAAGCGCGCCGGCGGCACCTCGCTGGTCACCCTGACCCTGACGATCATGGCTCCGGCCATCCTCGCCGCCGCCGCTCTGCGCCCGCGCGGCTCGAGCGGCGGCCAGCGGCGTCGGTGATGAACTCCCCTCGCCCACTGGCCCACTGGAGGTTCCTTTGTCGGAATGGCTCGTTCTCACCCTCGCCATGGTGGCGGCCTGCGCGGTCGTCCTCACCGTCACGGTGCTCAACCAGCGCCGGGTGGGCGCTGACGACGACCCCTCGGAGACGCCCGACGTCATCGAGTACATGACCATGATGATCGGGGTGGTCTACGCGATCGTGCTCGGCCTCGCCATCGCGGGCGTCTGGGAGGCACGCGGCGCCGCCCAGGACGACGTACGCCGCGAGGCCCAGGCTCTGCATGAGGTGAGCGAGCGGTCGCAGGTCTATCCGGCGGCGGTAAGGGACCGGATCCGCGCCGACATCACCACGTACACGCACTATGTGGTCATCAAGGAATGGCCGCACATGATCAAGCACGGCGACCTCACCGATCGCGGTACCGCCCTGCTCGAGAAGGTGCGGGCCGATGTCACCGGGTATGTGCCGGCCAACGACCACGAAGCACAGTCGTACCAGCCGCTGGTCGACCAGGTCGCCATCGCCGACGACGCCCGCAATGCCCGCGGCCAGAACGCCGGGGCGACCATGCCGGGAGTGGTGTGGTTCGGGCTGATCGGCGGCGCCCTGGTGGCGATCGGGTTGATCTTCACCCTGCAGATCCGCCGCTCGGGGCGCGAATTGCTGCTGGCGGGGCTCTACAGCGCGCTGATCGCCTTCCTGCTCTTCCTGATCTGGGACTTCGACTCGCCCTTCGGCCACAGCGGGAGCGATACGGCGTCGGTCTTCACCGACCTGTTCCCCGGGTCCGGCTGACCTGCGGTCAGCCTTTCACCTGCGGCGCGGTGCGGCACAGCCGGACCGCGCCGCCTCCTCCGGTCGGCCGGGGCCCAGCCGTCAGTCGTCGAAGCTGGCGAAGTACGTCGCCGCCATGTCCTCGTCGCCGTGCCCCTTCTCCACCGCCCGGCGGAACCGTTCGGCGCCCGCGGCGGCCACGTCGAGCCGTACGCCGACCGATTCTCCGGCCGAGACGATGAGGCGGGCGTCCTTCTCGGCCGTCTTGACCGAGAAGCTCGGCTCCAGGTTGCCGCTCAGGATCGCGGCGGACTTGGCGCGCATGTAGGCGTTGTCGAGGGGGCCGCCGTCAATGGCGTCCAGGAAGGCCTGGAAGTCGACCCCGAGTCCCTTGGCGAGGGCCACGGCCTCGGCGGTGCCATGGGTCAGGACCAGGACCCAGCTGTTGCAGACCAGCTTGAGGCGGGTGGCGGCGCCGGTGCTGCCGTCGTCGGCGACCCAGTTGGTGCGGCTGCCGATGGCGTCGAAGACCGGGGCCACGGCGGCGCGGGCCTCTTCCGGCCCGGCGGCCAGGATGACCAACTGACCATTCTCGGCGGGCTGCCGGGTGCCGAGGACGGGCGAGTCGAGGAAGATCAGATCGTGCTGGCGCGCGAAGTCGGCGAGGGGGCCGATGGCGTCCAGCCCGGCAGTGGTGGCCTGGGCCCAGACGGCGCCCGGGCGCAGCCCCGGGGCGGCGTCGCGCATGGTCTCCAGGACGGCCGGGCCGTCGTAGAGGATCGTCAGTACGACTTTGGCGTCGCGGACGGCCTCAGCGGGCGTGTCGACGACGCGGACGCCGTCTGCGGCGAGGGGTTCGGCTTTGGCGCGGGTGCGGTTCCAGGCGCGGACGTCGAGACCGGCCTTGGCGAGATTGCGCGCCATGGCGGCGCCCATGATGCCAGTACCGAGCACCGCTACGGATGTCGTTTCAGCCATGGATTCACGCTACCTCGCCACTCTGTCGGACGCCTTCCCGCCCTGCCTCCCTTTTGCGGGCGAGCGGCCCGGCAGCGCTGCCCTCGGAGTCAGACGACCTGGTGGAGCCAGCGGACGGGGGCGCCCTCTCCCGCGTACCGGAAGGGCTCCAGCTCGTCGTCCCAGGGTTTGCCGAGCAGCTTGGCCACCTCGGCCTCCAGGTCGGCCTCACCCTTGCGGGCGCGGGCCAGGGCGGCACGGAGCCGGTCCTCGGGGATGAGGATGTCGCCGTGCATGCCGGTGACGGCGTGGAAGATGCCGAGTTCCGGGGTAGAGCTGTACCGCTCGCCCTCGGCGGTGGCGCATGGCTCAGCGGTGACCTCGAACCGGAGCAGGTGCCAGCCACGCAGCGCCGAGGCGAGTCTGGACGCGGTGCCGACCTGGCCCTGCCAGGAGAACTCGGCGCGCCAGGTGCCGGGCGAGGCGGGTTGGCGGATCCAGTCGAGGCTGACGCGCACGCCAAGGACGCCCGCGACGGCCCACTCTACGTGTGGGCACAGCGCGCGCGGCGCGGAGTGCACGTAAAGAACTCCACGTGTCGTCACCGGGACCTCCAGTGTGGGACGAGGTTCGCCTTCCCCAGCGGCCTCACGCCCATATTGGTGCCATCCGGGACAGCAATGGACATTCTGCACCATTAACCACTTCGATCAACCACCGGCCTCTCTTCGCGGGGCTGTCAGGGAAAAGCTACCGCGCCGCGTCTTCTGACGAGTGACGTACTGTCGGGATCGATCCGATCTCACCCGCTCGTCGGAGAGGATTGTTGGATGCGCGATTCTCTCCGACGCCGGCTGGCCGGTACCGCCGTCGCCCTGTCCGCAGCGGCCTCGCTGGCCGGCTGCTTCGGCGGAGGCCAGCCCTCGCAGGCCAAGGCGGCCGCGAAGGAAGCGGCCGCCAAGCCTTCGCCCTCGGCGAAGCCCACTCCGAAGTGGGACACCCGCCCGGCGTCGCTCGCGGCGCTGGGCGATTCGATCACCCGGGGTTTCGACGCCTGCGGGGTGCTGAAGGACTGCCCGGACGTGTCATGGGCGACCGGCAGCAGCACGAGCGTGGACAGCGTGGCGTCGCGACTGCTGGCCAATCCGGCGGACAGCTGGAATCTGGCCGAGAGCGGTGCCCGGATGTCGGGCCTGACGGCGCAGGTGGAGCAGGCGGTCGCGAAACAGCCCGAACAGGTGACAATCCTGATGGGCGCCAATGACGCGTGCCGGCAGTCGGTCGCCGCCATGACGCCGGTGACGGACTACCGGCGCGAGTTCGAGGACGCGATGGCGGTGCTGCACCGCAGGCTGCCCAAGGCGCAGGTGCTGGTGGCGAGCGTGCCGGATCTGAAGCGGCTGTGGTCGGTGGGCCGGGAGAATCCGCTGGGCCGGGAAGTGTGGAAGCTCGGGATCTGCCAGTCGATGCTGGCCGACCCGGTTTCGGCGAGCGCGGCGGCGGATGCGCGGCGGAACGCGGTGCGGGACCAGGTGGTGGCGTACAACGCGGTGCTGAAGGACGTGTGCGGCCAGTACGCGAAGTGCCGGTACGACGGCGGGGCGGTCTTCGACTACAGCTTCACGATGGGCGAGCTGAGCGCCTGGGACTGGTTCCATCCCAGTGCCCAGGGACAGGCGCAGCTCGCCCGGATCGTCTACCGGGCGATCACCTCCAGCACGGTGACGGAGTAGGGCGGGAAGGTGTGCTGGACCAGGGGTCCGGGCCGCGGTGCTTTGCACAAGGGGTAGTGAGTTGTTGGCCGTTGAGTACGAATGCGTGTGTACGAGTTCCCTTGAGTGAGTGTGCTGGTATCGGGGTGTGTGATCGTGTCGCCCGGTCCATTGGCGCTGGGGGGACTCGTTCGGGTGAACGGGGTCGATTCCGTAGTGGGGTGTGGGGGTGACTTGCGGTCGGTGGCCGCCCCGTTCGCGGCACCGAGACCTTCCGGGGTCTCGATCCGCACCCGGCTGCGGCTGACCGCACTTCGCAAAGATACGTCCCTTTACGCCATGTTTTGCTCCTCAACTCGAAGTATGGTTCGAAATCTCGGACGTCGTACGGCATTTCGCATGGCGGAGCATGGCGACACTTTCGTAACTCCGTCAGCACCTCGGGGCAACAAGCATTGACACCCCCGGGCTGCGTGAATACGTTCCCTTCAGCATTTCGAACGGGCGACGAAATACCGAACGAACGATGTGAGAGGGTCAGCCTCCGTGCGTATTACCGGCATCTCCACCCATGTGGTCGGCACCCCATGGCGCAACCTCACCTACGTCCAGGTCCACACCGACGAGGGCATCACCGGCGTCGGCGAGACCCGGATGCTCGGCCACACCGACGCGCTCCTCGGCTATCTGCGCGAAGCGGCGGCCAACCACATCACCGGGTCCGACCCCTTCGCGATCGAGGATCTCGTCAAGCGGATGAAGTACGGCGACTACGGGCGGGCCGGCGAGATCGTCATGTCCGGGATCGCGGTCGTCGAGATGGCCTGCTGGGACATCAAGGGCAAGGCCCTCGGTGTCCCCGTCTGGCAGCTGCTCGGCGGCAAGGTCCATAACCGGATCAAGGCGTACGCCAACGGCTGGTACACCACCGAACGCACCCCTGAGGCCTACCACAAGGCCGCCACCAAGGTCGTCGAGCGCGGCTACCGCGCCCTGAAAATCGACCCCTTCGGCACCGGCCACTTCGAGCTGGACCACGCCGCGACCAACTACTCCATCTCCCTCATCGAGGCCGTACGGGACGCCATCGGCCCCGACGCCGAACTGCTGGTCGAGATGCACGGCCGCTTCAGCCCCGCCACCGCCATCCGCGTCGCCAAGGAGCTGGAGCCCTTCAAGCCCTCCTGGCTGGAGGAGCCGGTGCCGCCGGAGAACCTCAAGGCGCTCTCCAAGGTCGCCGCCCACACCGATCTGCCCATCGCCACCGGCGAACGGATCCACGACCGCTACGAGTTCCGTGAGCTCTTCGAGCTCCAGGCCGCCGACATCATCCAGCCCGACGTGGGCCACATCGGCGGCATCGGCGAGACCCGCAAGCTCGCGGCCACCGCCGAGACGCACTATGTGCTGATCGCCCCGCACAATGTGGGTGGCTCGGTGCTCACGGCGGCGAGCCTGCAACTCGCTTTCAGCACCCCGAACTTCAAGATCCTTGAGCATTTCAACGATTTCGCCGACTCCGAGATCAAGAGGGTCGTAAAGGGCGCTCCCCAGGTGGTCGACGGTTACTTCGACCTCTCCGACGCACCCGGCCTCGGCGTCGAGCTCGACACCGACGCCGCCGCCGAATTCCCCCAGCAGCAGGCCCGCTTCGATCTCTGGGCCGAAGGCTGGGAGCGACGCCAGCCGAAGGCAGCCCAGTGACCCGGAGTTGTGGGCAGGCATTCCGCAAGAGTTGTGGGCAGGCGTTCCGCAGGGCCGAGCGGAGCGAGACGGTGGCACCTCCTGGGGGCACCTCCCGGCCGAAGACTGGGGAAGGTAGCTGGGGGAGGGTGGGCACAACCCGACCACCGGCCCGCACATGGCCGGGGTCCAGGGGCTCAGCCCCTGGTTTCGGGAAGGGCCGGGCCTGGGGAACAACGCTGCCGTCCACCCGCCCCCGCCCCCGCACAAGAACGGAGCAACCGTGAGCGCCATCGTCCTCGACGGCCCCGGCCACCACCGCATCATCGGCACCGACCCGGCCGAACCCGAACCCGGCCCTGGCCAGGCCCGGATCCGGGTCTTCGCCTCCGGCATCTGCGGCAGCGACCGCGAGGTCTACCAGGGCACCCGGCCCGAGGGCTATGTCCGCTACCCGGTGACCCCCGGCCACGAGTGGTCCGGCACGGTCGAAGCGGTCGGCGCCGGGGTACCGGCCGGCCTCGTCGGCCGGAAGGTCGTCGGCGAGGGCTTCCGCAACTGCCAGGTGTGCGATCGTTGTCATGCCGGGGAGACGACCCTGTGCGCGGCACCGTACGAGGAGACCGGCTTCACCCAGCCTGGCGCCTTCGCCGACCATCTGACCCTCCCCGCACGCCTGTTGCACGTCCTGGACGACGCGGCCGACCTGCGCGACGCCGCCCTCCTGGAGCCCGCAGCCTGTATCGCCGCCGCGCTGTTGAAGGCCCCCGCCCTGCCGGGCGAGCGGGTCGCGGTCGTCGGCACCGGCACGCTCGGGATGCTGGCCGTGCAGTTCCTGGCCGCCGGTTCCCCGGCCGAGCTGCTGGTCGTCGGCTCCCGCCGGGACCGGGAAGAGCTGTCCCGGCAGTTCGGCGCGACCAACTTCCGTACCACCGACGATCTCCCGGAAGCCGACTTCGACCTGGTCGTCGAGACCGCCGGCTCCCCCTCCGCCGCCCAGACCTCCGCCGCCCTGCTCCGCCGGGGCGGCCGGCTCGCCCTCACCGGTATCCCGGCCGACGGCACGGCGCAGGGTCTGGACCCGACCGACCTGGTCGTCCGCCAGCTGACCGTGCACACTGTGTTCGGTGCGCCGCCGGCCGCCTGGGCGCACACCGTAAGGGCGTTCAACGCCGGGATCCTGGCCCCGGCCCCGCTGATCACGCACGAGCTGCCGCTCGCCGAGTACTCCACCGCCCTCGACCTGCTGGCGAGCCGGGACCCGAAGGTCGGCAAGGTCCTGCTGCGGCCCTAGACCCGGGTGGAGCCCGTTGGTTGCGCGCCCTCCCCCGGGGATCCCACCCGCACATACCGCCACGAACGTCGTCCGAGATATCGACCAAAGGACCAAGGAGCACCGTGTCTGCCCCTCACCATCCGCAGGATCCCCAAGCCGCCAACGGCCCCCGCCGCCCGGGCGAGTACGCCCTCGCGCTGCTCGGTCACGCCGCCCCCGCGGACGACCCGGCCGACGCCTCCCCGCACTCCTTCCCCGACGGCGGCACCTGGCGCACCGAGATCCCCTCCGTGGAGGGCCCTGAGGCGCTTCAGGCCGTCCTGGAGGAGAGCGAACGCCTTGCGGTGCCCGTCCACCGGATCAGTCAGGGCAGCGGCATCTGGATGCTCACCGACGCCGAGATCACCGAAATGGTCCAGGCCGCCGCAGAACGGGACATCGAACTCTGCCTGTTCACAGGGCCGCGCGGCACCTGGGACATCGGCGCCGCGACCCGCACGCTCTCCGGCGGCGGCGGCCTGCGCGCCCGTGGTCACGATCAGGTTGCAGGATGCGTAGAAGACGCCCTCCGGGCTACCGCGCTCGGCGTACGCTGCCTACTCGTCGCCGATGAAGGGGTGTTGTGGCTGCTGCATGGCCTACGTCAGCAAGGTGTGCTGCCGTCCGACACCACTTTCAAGGTATCCGCCCTGGTGGGCCCGGTGAACCCGGCTGCCTATGGGGTATGGGAGCGGCTCGGCGCGGATTCCATCAACATCCCCTCCGACCTAACTCTCCAGCAGATCACGGAAATCCGGCGTACCAGCCGTGCTCCGATCGACTTCTACGTCGAGGCACCCGACGACCTGGGCGGCTTCGTACGCATGTACGATGCGGCCGAGCTGATACGGCGTGGTGCCCCGATCTATCTGAAGTTCGGACTGAGCAAGGCTCCCGCCATCTACCCTTACGGTCGGCACCTGCGCGACGTAACCCTGGCAACGGCCCTGGAGAGGGTCCGGCGCGGTCGTCTCGTACTCGACCTGCTTGGCCGGCTCGGCGCGGACGGCGGTCTGTCGCCACTCGGTGCCCGGCTGCCAGGGCCGCTTAATCGATTCCCCCTTGACCCAACTGACGCAGTACTGAGCTTTACCCCTGAAAGGATCTGATCACCGAATGTCCCGCCCAAGAGCCGCCCGCCTGCGCGCCACCACCGCCCTCATAGCCGTCCTCGGCCTGGGCGCCACCGCCACCGCCTGCGGACAGAGCAGCAGCAAGTCCGACAGCAGTGGAAGCAGCAACAAGGGCGCCACTATTGGCATCTCCATGCCGACCAAGGTCTCCGCCCGGTGGATCGCCGACGGCGCCAACATGGTCAAGCAGTTCAAGGCGCTTGGCTACAAGGCGGACCTGCAGTACGCGGACAACGACACCAGCCAGCAGGTGTCGCAGATCCAGAACATGATCACCAAGGGTGACAAGGCGCTCGTCGTCGCCGCCATCGACGGCACGACCATGACGAGCGTCCTCGCTCAGGCGGCCACCTCGAAGATCCCGGTCATCTCCTACGACCGGCTGATTCTCGGCACCCCGAATGTCGACTACTACGCCACCTTCGACAACGCCAAGGTCGGTGAGCTCCAGGGCGGCTACATCGTCGACAAGCTGGGGCTGAAGAGCGGCAAGGGCCCCTTCAACATCGAGCTGTTCGCCGGTTCGTCCGATGACAACAACACCAAGTACTTCTTCAACGGCGCGATGAGCGTCCTGCAGCCGTACATCACGTCGGGCAAGCTGAAGGTGCTCAGCGGCCAGACCAAGCTCGACCAGGTCACCACCGCGCGCTGGGACGGCGCCACCGCACAGAAGCGCATGGACGACCTGCTGAGCGCGCACTACACCTCGAAGAAGGTCGACGCGGTGCTCTCGCCGTACGACGGCATCTCGATCGGCATCATCTCCTCGCTCAAGGGCGTCGGCTACGGCAAGGGCTCCAAGCCGCTGCCCGTCATCACCGGGCAGGACGCCGAGGTGCCGTCGGTGAAGTCGATCATCGCGGGTGAGCAGACCTCGACGATCTACAAGGACACCCGCAAGCTTGCCAAGGTCGCGGTCCAGATGACCAACGCCCTGCTCACCGGTGGCAAGCCCGAGGTGAACGACACCAAGCAGTACAACAACGGCAAGAAGGTCGTTCCGACCTACCTGCTGCCGCCGGTCCTGGTCGACAAGACCAACTATGAGAAGGTCCTCGTCGGCGGTGGCTACTACAAGGACAGCGACCTGAAGTAGCTCCTGCCCCATCCGGCCGGCGGGGCCGGCGGCGGACAACCTGACGTCCGCCGTCGGCCATGCCTGCGCCTTCCAACTTCCGTGCCGACCGAAGAACGGATGCAGCACCGTGACTCCTCCTCCTCGCGAGGGAGGCGGCTTCTCACTTGGCCGCCGTGGCGACCTCATGACGGGCAAGCCCTGACCGGCACCTAACGGTACAACACTGATAGTAGCGGAGCAATCACGCTCCGCGCCAACAAGTTGAGGGATCGCATCCCCCCGCTGGCTGAAGCCAGTGGATCCGTGCGAAGGAGTACTCATGGACGACCGTGCTCTGGACAGGCCCGTCCTCGAAATGCGCTCGATCAGCAAGACCTTCCCCGGGGTCAAGGCACTGTCCGACGTCACGCTCTCCGTGGCACAGGGCGAGGTCCACGCCATCTGCGGCGAGAACGGCGCCGGCAAGTCGACACTGATGAAGGTCCTCAGCGGTGTCTACCCGCATGGCTCCTACGAAGGGGACATCCTCTTCGAGGGCGAGCCCTGTGAGTTCAAGGACACCACCGCGAGCGAGAGCCGCGGCATTGTTATCATCCACCAGGAACTTGCCCTGGTGCCCTATCTCTCCATCGCCGAGAACATCTTCCTCGGGAACGAGAAGTCCCACCGGGGCGTCATCAGCTGGAACGAGACCCTCACTCACGCCAAGGCGCTGCTCAAGCGCGTCGGCCTGCCCGACCTGCCGACCACCCGAGTGGTTGACATCGGTGTCGGCAAGCAGCAGTTGGTGGAAATCGCCAAGGCGCTGTCCAAGGAGGTCAAGCTCCTCATCCTCGACGAGCCCACCGCGGCGCTCAACGACGAGGACAGCGCCAAACTCCTGGACCTTATTCTTGAGTTCAAGGAACACGGGATCTCCTGCATCATCATTTCCCACAAACTCAACGAGATAACCCGGGTCGCCGACTCGGTCACCATCCTGCGTGACGGGAAGACGATCGAGACGCTGAAGGTCAGCGGTGGCGAGCTGAACGAGGACCGGATCATCCGCGGCATGGTCGGCCGGGACCTCGAACACCGCTTCCCGGAGCGGGAGCCGTACACCGGCGAGAACGCCGGTGACGTCGCGCTCTCCGTCGAGGACTGGACCGTCCATCACCCGATCGACCAGCAGCGCAAGGTCGTCGACGGGGTGTCGGTCAATGTGCGGCGGGGCGAGATCGTCGGCCTCGCCGGACTGATGGGTGCCGGACGCACCGAGCTGGCGATGAGCGTCTTCGGACGCTCGTACGGGCGGAACATCAGCGGCAAGGTGGTCAAGGACGGCCAGGAGATCCGCACCCGTACGGTGCCGGAGGCGATCGGCCACGGCATCGCGTATGTCACCGAGGACCGCAAGCACTACGGCCTCAACCTCATCGACAACATCAACCGCAACATCTCGCTCGCGGCCCTGGAAAAGGTCACCCGGCGCGGCGTCATCAACGCGCACGAGGAGTCGAAGGTCGCGGAAAGCTTCCGCAAGAGCATGAACATCAAGGCCCCCACTGTCTTCGAGGGGGTCGGCAAGCTCAGCGGCGGCAACCAGCAGAAGGTCGTGCTGAGCAAGTGGATCTTCTCCGAACCTGAGATCCTCATCCTCGACGAGCCGACCCGCGGCATCGACATCGGGGCCAAGTACGAGATCTACACCGTCATCAACAAGCTCGCCGCCGAGGGCAAGGCGGTCGTCTTCATCTCCTCCGAGCTTCCGGAACTGCTCGGGATGTGCGACCGCATCTACACCATGTCCGCCGGCCGGCTGACCGGCGAGATCACCCGGCAGGACGCGACACAGGAACTACTGATGCGCCATATGACCATGGACAGGCCGAACCACGAGGAAGCAGGGGCGGGAGCATGAGCAGCCCGGTCAAGACCGACACAGAAGACACGGTGGCCGGCCCCCCGGCGGACGGAAACGGCAGCGGCACCTCAATAGCCGGTGTGCTGATGCAGGCGATGCGCAACAACGTACGCCAGTACGGCATGATCGTCGCGCTCGCCGTGATCGTCGTCCTGTTCCAGATATGGACCGGCGGCACCCTTCTCGAACCGCTTAACGTCACCAACCTGATCAGCCAGAACGGCTACATCCTGATCCTGGCGATCGGGATGATGATCGTCATCATCGCTGGGCACATCGACCTGTCCGTCGGTTCGCTGGCGGCCTTCGTCGGGGCCGTCGCCGCCGTACTGATGATCAATCACCACTGGCCATGGCCGCTCGCCCTGGTCGTCTCGCTGATCATCGGCGCCGCGTCCGGGGCCTGGCAGGGCTTCTGGATCGCCTATATCGGGGTCCCGGCCTTCATCGTCACCCTCGCGGGCATGCTGGTCTTCCGCGGTGCCACCCAGATCCTGCTCCAGGGGCAGTCCCTGGCGCCGTTCCCGGACGGCTTCACCAAGATCAGCAGCGGCTTCCTGCCCGCGGTGGGACCGAACACCAACTACCACAACCTGACACTTCTCCTGGGCCTGGCACTGATCGTCTTCATCCTGTTCCAGGAGTTCCGCAACAGGCGCCAGCAGGCGAACTACGACCTCGACGTCCTGCCGTTCGGCCTCTTCCTGGTGAAGTGCGCGGCGATCGTTGCCACCATCAGCGTCTTCACCATGCTGCTCGCCAGCTACCAGGGCTTCCCGATCGTGCTGCTCATCCTGGCCGCGCTGCTGATCATCTTCGGCTTCGTGATGCGCAACACCGTCATCGGACGGCATGTCTACGCCCTCGGCGGCAACCAGGCGGCGGCCAAGCTCTCCGGCGTCAAGAACAAGCGCGTCACCTTCCTTATCTTCGTCAACATGGGCCTCCTCTCCGCCCTCGCCGGTCTCATCGTCGCCGCCCGCCTCAACTCCGGCACCCCCAGCGCCGGCATCAACTTCGAGCTCGAGGCGATCTCCGCCGCGTTCATCGGCGGAGCCTCCGCCAGCGGCGGCGTCGGCACCGTCCTCGGCGCCATCATCGGTGGCCTCGTGCTGGGCGTGCTCAACAACGGCATGTCCATCCTCGGTGTCGGCAGCGACTGGCAGCAGGTCATCAAGGGCCTCGTGCTCCTGGCTGCCGTAGGCTTCGACGTCTACAACAAGCGCAAGGTCGGTTCCTGACACACGCCTGTCACCCGGGGGCTGCGGCTGATGCCGTGGCCCCCGAGTCATGACATGAAGAAGATGCGGAGGACGGTCATCATCAGCAAGGCGCACTTCGGCACCCTCGCCGACGGCACCGGGGTCGACGTCTGGACCGTCTCATGCGGCCCGCTCGTCCTCAAGGCGCTGTCCTACGGCGGCACCGTGCAGTCTCTGGAGGTCCCCGACCGCCACGGCCGGTCCGCGAACATCGCGCTGGGCTACGACTCCATCGAACGGTACGTCGCCGGCACGACCTACTTCGGAGCCCTCATCGGCCGCTACGGCAACCGCATCGCCGACGGCAGATTCACCCTGGACGGGATGACGTACCAACTCCCGGTGAACAACGGCCCGAACAGCCTGCACGGCGGCGACCGGGGCTTCGACAAGCGCGTCTGGGACATCGAGCCCTACGCGAAGGGCGAGGACACCGGCCTCACGCTCCGGTACGTCAGCGAGGACGGCGAGCAGGGCTACCCGGGCCGGCTCACCGTCAAGGTTGACTACATCCTCACCCGCGACGCCCAATGGCGCATCGACTACGCGGCCACAACCGACAAGCCCACCCTCGCCAACTTCACCCAGCACACCTACTTCAACCTCACCGGCGCCGCCTCCGGCGCCGCCGTCCACGACCACGAGCTCCGACTCGCCGCCTCCCGCTACACCCCGGTCGACGCCGACCTCATCCCCACCGGAGAGCTCGCCCCGGTGGACGGCACCCCCTTCGACTTCCGCGCCGGCAAGGCCCTCGGCCATGACATCCGCGACAGCCAGCAGTTGCTGAACGCCCATGGGATCGACCACAACTTCGTCCTCGACAAGGGCATCACAGCCGCCCCCGAGCCCATCGCCCGCTTCACCGACGGGACGTCGGGGCGGACCCTGACCGTCTCCACGACGGAGCCCGGCGTCCAGCTCTACACCGGCAACTTCCTCGACGGCAGCGGCTACCGCCAGGGTGCCGGCTTCGCCTTCGAGACCCAGCACTTCCCCGACTCCCCCAACCGCCCCGCCTTCCCGTCCACTGTGCTCCGGCCGGGCCAGACGTACCGTACGAGCACGGTGTACGCCTTCGGCGTCTTCTAGGCGGCGTTGTGGGCGGGCGTGCCGCAAAGCGGCACAGGGCCGGGTCGGCCGCTTCGACCTCGAACGCTTCAACGGCGCCTGGCGCGGCGGCTACCCCGACAACGAGAACCTCTCGGTTACCGGCCAGATCCCGGTGGCCGACCCTCCGGGCCCCCAGTGGACGCTCACCACCCTCCCGTACGGCACTGTCCTCGGCACCGGCACCGGCCCCTTCCCGGTGTACGACCACACCTCGGTCACCGAGATCCCGGCGGGCGCTACGGATCCCATCGTCCGGGACGACGGTCCGACCGACGGCTCCGCCGCCCGCAGCGGCGGGGGCGGCAACTACCTGTCGAACGAGATCGCCTACCGCGCCACACTGCTCCGGGACCGGACAGGGCTCCACGTCCCCGGCGGCCATGTCCACACCCCGGTCCTGCAATTCGCCGACGACAATACGGATCCGGCCACAGGCACGGTCACCGACCCGGTCTTCGTACAGAACCGGCTCGCCATCATCGCCCAGGCGCGGGCAATCCTCTCCGCAGCCGCGTCCACCCTCAGCTGATCGACGGACCGAGGCGAGGCCGCCGTCACTGTCACGTCGTCGGCCCTCGCCTCAGCCCGTCGATCAGCCGCCTGACCATGTCCTCGTTCAACGGCGCGAACTCGACATACGCCCGCCCTCCCATCGGCGGCGCCGCCATCACGTCGAGCGCGTATCCCTGCGCGGCGAACGTCTCGCGCAGCTCGTGCGCGAGCTGCGCCGCGATGCGCCGCACATCGGACTCGGCATCCCGGTGACTCACACACACAGAGGGCTCCCCGCCGCCGCCGGGATGTCCGCCCATACCAGCTTTCCCGCCAGGCCGAACACCTCCTCCCCCAGCACGCAGTAACCCCAGTCCTCCGCCAGGCCGTTCACCAGATGCAGGCCGCGTCCGCCTTCGGCGTCATCCGTCAGCGGCACGTACGCGGGCGGTTCCGGGCTGTTGTCCGACACCCCGAGCCGCAGGCTCCCGTCCCGGTGGCACATCCGGAAGTGGACGGGGCCGTCCGAGTGCCGACAACAATTGCGTCGAAGTGGCCGCATCCCCCGACGGCCGCCGCATCCACCTCCGCGAGAGTGAGGACCCCACGATCATCCTGACCGCCGCACCCGCCGTTCTCGGCACCTTCATACGCGCCATCAAGTCCGGCGAACTCCAGCAGCCGTCGTGACCACAGCCGTACTCACCTTCGCGCTCTTCTCCCTCCTCCTGGCCATCGCCCCGGGCCCGGACGTCCTCCTCGTCCTCCGCAACTGCCTGCGGGGCGGCCATCGCGTCGGCAGCGCCACCGCCCCGGGCGCCGCCACCCCGGTTCCCTCGCCTGGGCCGCCGCCCACGCGTCACCCGCAAAGCGCATCGCAGGCGCGGCCCTGATCGCCTTCGGCGTCGGCACCGCAGCCGAATCACTGTGCCCGCACCCCCCAGGCGGGTCAGCGCTCCGGTGGGGCCATTTCGGCGTGGGTGCGTGCGGGAGCGCTGGCTCCCTTCGGTCGCAAAGAAAAAGGCGCTCCTACGGGAAGGGGGAGGGGCGCTGTCGCTTGTCACCGGGCTTTCGGGTGAGTGGGCAGCGGGCGTCAAGGCGGCTTGTGCGGCATCGGTTCGGTGGGTGTCTGGGGTCTCGTTGCCGGATCCTGGTAGAGATGGTCGGTGGCGACGCCTGTTGCCCGTGGGTGGCTGGACCGCCGTAACCGGCGGCTGACAGGTGATTGGGGGCTTGGCTCCGTTGCCGGGGGGCGGACGGGGGCCCGGTGGTTTCCCGTCCGCCCGGTGGGCGCCTGGCGTCCAGGCGGGGGGCGCAGAAACGTTCCGGCGGGGCGCCGTACCGGGTTCATCATTCCCCCTGCGGCATTTTGCCCCACTTTGGGGCCACTTCTTGGGCCCATGCGGATTGTCAGTGCTGAAAGTGAAGAGAGTTCACCCCAGGGGCCACCCGGGGCCCACCAATCGGCGGCGGCCCATCAATGGCCCCACAACCTGCCCGCCTGCGCGTACTACGGTCCATGCCTGCGCACACCCCGGCGTGGCGGGGGTGTGCGCAGGCATGGACCGTAGTACGCGCAGACACAAGAGGAATTGCCCGATATGTCGGGTACGGGGAAGCCTCCCCGCTCCCGCTGAAAGGATTCTGCGGGGAGCGGATCCGTTAGGTGCCCGAATGGGACAACGACACGCCGAGTGGGGGCCGCGAGAGTGTCTCATTCCGGCACCTAACGCCCCAATCCCCCCGCAGAAACGTTCCTGCACCGAAGCCGGAGGGGAGCCACCCGCCCCTGCCAGAACGTTTCTGCACCCCCGCCCCCGCCCACCCGGTGGGACACGAGCCCGAAGCGGAGCCAAGCCCCCAATCAGCCGTCAGCCGCCGGTTACGGCGGTCCAGCCACCCACGGGCAACAGGCGTCGCCACCGACCATCTCTACCAGGATCCGGCAACGAGACCCCAGACACCCACCGAACCGATGCCGCACAAGCCGCCTTGACGCCCGCTGCCCACTCACCCGAAAGCCCGGTGACAAGCGACAGCACCCCTCCCCCTTCCCGTAGGAGCGCCTTTTTCTTTGCGACCGAAGGGAGCTAGCGCTCCCGCACGCACCCACGCCGAAATGGCCCCACCGGAGCACCCAAGGCACCGAATCCCGCAACGAAGCAATGGCGCCGAGGTCCGAGGTCAAGGCGGAGACCCTCACGCGGCTGAGCCTCCCGGCGTCGGCCGGGTCCGGCGTCGGCCGGGTCACTCGTCGGCCGGGTCACTCGTCGAACGCCCTGTCGCGGGCGACCTTTTCCCAGGCCGCGATCTCCTGGCGCACGCGGTCGAGGTGGCCGACAACGGCGTCGAACGCGTCGTCGCCGTGGGGGAGTCGCAGCGGGGTCCGGTCGGCGTCCAGGGCGGTGAGGATGGCGGCGGCGGCCTTGGCCGGGTCGCCGGGCTGCTTGCCGTCGGTGGCGTTGACCATCTCGCGGGTGGGGCCGACGGTGTCGGCGTATGCCTCGTTCTGCCGACTGGCGCTGGTGTTGCCCATGAGGCCGGTGCGAAAGGCACCGGGTTCGACGATCAGCACCTTGATGCTGTGCGGGGAGACCTCGCCGTCCAGGGCCTCGGACAGCCCTTCGAGGGCGAACTTGGTGGCGCTGTAGGCGGAGAATCCGGGGAAGGACATCTGGCCTCCCATACTGCTGAGCTGCACGATCGCGCCGGAGCGGCGGGCTCGCATGTGCGGCAGCACGGCGCGGACGAGGGCGGCGGGGCCGAAGACATGGACATCGAACAGCGCGCGGAGTTCGGCATCGGTGGTCTCCTCGGCCTCACCGACGTGCCCACGGCCCGCGTTGTTGACCGCGTCGGGGCCCTACGAAGCCCTCGTCGGCGGCCAAGGCGTCTGCTTCCTGGCCAGCGGCAACGCCCCCTTAGTCGCCCGCAGCGGCGTCATTACCCGCCCGGTCCACGGCGTCTCCCCCTGCCGGCTCGCCCTGGCCTGGCGCGCGGACGACCACCGCCCCCTCGTCCTCGGCTACGCCCGCGCCGCGCGCCGGCTCAGCGAGCGCCCCGCCGAGCCCGACGCCGAGCCCGGCCCCAAGCCCGACGGGGCGTGAAAACCCGGTTGAGAGAAATTAATTCTGATTTTCTCTCAGCTCCCGGAGTGCCCGGATCGATCCCGTGATATCCGCCCCTCGCGGTCACATTAATGAGCGACACCTGAGTAATTTTAATTCACTGGCTGAGAAATTCCCATAAATATCATCCTCGGGTGCCACACGGAGCGGATTCCTCATTTACCGCGTCCATGCCGACTCCTATTATGTGTTCGTAGCAAGTACCCCCCACGCATAAAGGGAGCTCAATCATGCGCGCAGTTTCGCTCAAAGCCATTGCCGTAGCCACCGTTGCCGCTTCCGCGCTCGTCACAGGTGCCGCCACCGCGCAGGCGGCAAACGGGCAGCAGGTCAGCAAGGCGTCGAAGAAGGGCCAGTCCGTCTCAGTGGTGCTGCCTAAGTTCAAGGGCGGCGACCTGGCGATCACCGTGGACGCCACGGGCCTCAGCAAGAGCACGCACACCCTGACGCTGTACGTCAACGGCAGGAAGTTCACCGCGAAGTCCTACACGGACAAGGACAAGGCAAAGACCTGGGCCGTCAACAACCTGCGGGCCGGTGACGTGAAGCTCGCCGCCCCGGCTTCCAAGGGCCAGGTCACGACCGTCACGATCGCAGTCAAGCACGAGAAGTAGCAATTCCGTCGCGACCCCGTCGCGACCCCCGGGCCGGGCCCGGGCGGACCGGAACTCCCCCGAGCCGGTCCGCCCGGGCCCTTCTGCTGAACAGCGGTCGTCAGCGCTGGGTGTAGATGAAACCGACCTTGTCGACCTCGTCACCCGACCGGCCGTGGAACCCGGCGATCTGCCAGCCGGACGGGGCGGTCCGGGTCACGCAGTCGGAGGTCGTCGTGCCGCCGGCCAGGGTGTTGCCGAGGTTGGTGGTGAACTTGGCGTAGAAGATCCTCGTGGTGCTGTTGTACTTGCCCTCACAGAGGTATGCGGAGGTCACGAATTCACCGCTGGCGAGCGTGCGTGACGAGGCGGTGCCGCCGGTGCCGCCGTGGGTCAGCGTCGTGCCATTGCTTAAAGTGATGCCGACCTGGTCGACCCGGGAGCCGGCGCGCAGCGAGATCGTCGTGGCCCGTGCGGCCGCCGGCACGCTGTCGATGTCCTGGTAGTAGTCGCCGTGCGGGCCGCCGAACTGGTCGCTGAGCTGGAAGGCCGCGTTCTTCGCCCAGCTGAACCTCACCGCGATCGGGTCGTGGTCGGAGAGCATGAGGCCCGCAGAGTCCAGGAAGTTGGCGTGGTCGTTGTTGTAGCTGGTGGCGTTGAGCGAGACGAGCTTGCTGCTTCGGTAGAGGACCTTGTCGACGACCTCGCAGGTGTTGGTGATCGCACTCTCGTCGCAGACCAGCGCGTCGCTGCCGGCGGCGGGAGGGGTGCCGCCGCGCTCCAGCTGTACCCAGGCGTCGGTCAGGCCGTTGTCGGAGACAAAGCCTCTGATGGTGTCAGCGGTCCTGGTGTAGCGGGTGTTGGTGTCGCCCATCACCACGACGGCATTGCCGACCGAGTGCGTCTTGATGAACGCGGTCAGCTGGGCGAGGTTGGACGCGCGTGACGTCTCGTCGCCGTCGTTGGTACCGGCGTTGGTGTGCAGGTTGTACAAGTCCACGTAGACGCCCTCGGCGAGGCGTTCCCGCATGAACGTGAACCCCTTGGGCGTCAGGCAGTCGCCCGAGTCGGTCTGGCAGGAGTCCCAGCCGACCCGCTCGAAGTCGTCGGTGTCGTAGGCGTAGTTCGACAGGGTGTTGAGGCCGCTGCCGATGCCCGCGCCTCCGCTCGTGGGGGTGCGGTAGGGGTGCGAGTCGGCGGCGTACAGGTTGGCGTGGTAGTTGAAGTCCTCCTGTACGTGAATGATGTCGTACGGGCTGAGCCGCTGGCCTATCGCGGTGGTGCTGGTGTCCCGGGGGGTCGGGGCGCTGGACAGTCCCTGGGGCAGGCCCGCGACGTTGTACGTAAGGACGTTGAGGGTGCCGGAGTCCGCTGCGGCGGCAGGGGTGGAGCCGGTGGCGGTCAGGCCGGTGAGCGCGAGCGCGCTCCCGGCGAGACAGGTGAGGAGCCTACGGAGCATCGGGGTGGGCCTTCCGTCGGGGGGTGACACCATGGGAATACGTGTTCGGGGCATGTCAACGCTAAGCAAACGCTTGCTGCCGCATCACCGCCATCGGCGAAACCACCGGTGTTCTGTTTTCGCGACCCGGGACACCCAGCCCCCGCTGTCCGGTTCGTCCTCGGGTGCGGGCCGGCCGACGGGGCACCGACCGCCGCCGTATGACTGCCCGTCACCAACCCATCGACTGTTGTTCATCTCCTTCACGGAATGTCTCTTCTGCCACACCAAGAGCAAGTAAAGAGCATCGAGGAGCTTGAGATGGGCCACGACCACGCTCACGGGCACGTACATCACCACCACGCCGACGACCAGCACGGCCATGACCACGCCGGGTCCCTGCCGGCCGCCCTCGACACCTCGGTGCCCGACGAGGCGCTCACTCCGGACCAGCTCTCCCGGCGCTCGATGCTCCGCCGCACCGGCCTGCTCGGTGCCGGGCTGGCGGCAGGCAGCGTGCTCGCCGGGACGGCCGGGGCGGCACCGGCGTTCGCGTCGGACGGCCGGAGCGGCAGCGGTTCCCGCAGCGGGGGCTTCCTGTGGCTGGCCGGCGACCACCACATCCACACCCAGTACAGCAATGACGGCAAGTACCGCGTGATCGACCAGGTCCGGCAGGGCTCCAGACACGGCCTGGACTGGATGGTCATCACCGACCACGGCAATGTCACCCACGCCAAAATCGGCGTCGAGAAGGTCAACCCCGACATCAGGGACGCCCGGGACAAGACCCCCGACACCCTGGTCTTCCAGGGCCTGGAGTGGAACATCCCGGGCGCCGAGCACGGCACCGTGTTCGTCCACCCGGGCAACAACGAGGTCGCGGTGCTGAAGGAGTTTGAGACCTCCTTCGACGGCAGCGTCAACAACACCAGCAGCAGCAGCCCGGCCAATGAGGCGCTGGCCATCTCCGGCCTCAACTTCCTCGCCGAGCAGGTCCAGCGCCGTAAGGTCAAGGACGCCCTGATGCTCGCCAACCACCCGGCGCGCAAGGGCATCGACTCCCCGCACGAGATCCGCAACTGGCGTGACGCCCAGCCCACCATCGCCGTCGGCTTCGAGGGCGCCCCCGGCCACCAGGGCGGCGGCATCGCCGCGCCGAAGGGCATGGGCCTGGCGCGTGGCCTGTACGACAACAGCCCGAGCGCGGACTCCTTCGCCGGGTACCCGCTGGAGAGCTACCGCACCTGGGGCGGCTTCGACTGGATGACGGCCACCGTCGGCGGCCTGTGGGACAGCCTGCTCGCCGAGGGCAAGCCCTGGTGGATCACCGCCAACTCCGACTCGCACCAGGTCTACGCCGACACCGCCAAGCGCGGCGGCCCGGACAGCGACTACCTCGCCAACGGCAAGTACACCGACCCGGTCTACTCGGGCGCCATCGACCAGACCCAGGGCGACTTCTGGCCCGGCCAGTACAGCCGCACCCATGTCGGCGCCGACGGCTTCAGCTACGCCGCCGTCATGGACGGCATCCGCGCCGGCCGCGTCTGGGTCGACCACGGCGGCCTCATCAGCGGCCTGGACGCAAAGCTCAAGGGCGGCAGCCGCTGGGCCACGCTCGGTGGCGCGCTGCACGTCAAGCGCGGTACGGAGGTGACGCTGACGCTCGACATCGCGGCCGCCAACGGCCCCAACTGGGCGCAGTACGTGCCGACGCTCGCCCGGGTCGACGTCGTCCAGGGCGAGGTCACCGGCGCGGTCTCGGACCGGGACACCTTCACGGCGCCGACGGCGAAGGTCGTCAAGTCCTTCGACATCAACAAGTCGACAGGCACGGTCCAGCTGACGTACAGCCTCGGCAAGGTCGACCGCCCGCTCTACGTCCGGCTGCGCGGCACCGACGGCAACCGCTCCGCCGTCGGGCTGAACGGCGCGGCCGTGGACCCGTCCGGGCCCGCGATCGACGTCCTGGCTGACGCGGACCCGTGGAAGGACCTCTGGTTCTACTCCAACCCGATCTGGGTGCTGCCCGCATGACACCCCACGTGGTGATCGGCGTCGACGCGGGGTCCGCGACCCTGCGCGACGCCGATCACCTCATCCAGCGCCTCGCGGCCGAACTCGCCCTCTCTGAGGGCGTGTTCGGCTGTACGCACCTGATCCGCACCGGACAGCCCCGGGTCGCCCTCTCCCTCGCCCTGCCGGACGAGACGGCTGCCGCCCGCACCCGGGAGCACCTGGCCCGGGAGTACCCCGGCACCGGTACCGACGCCGCCCGCGCGGCCGCCGCCGGGCACCGCGCCCGCACCGCCGGGCGCGCAGTGCTCTTCCCAGGCGCCCAGGCCATGGCCGCCGCCACCCCGACGGTCGCCGAACTGCTGGCACACTCGGCCATTGACGCGGTTTCGGTACTCGGCTCCCCCGGCCCGCCCGACGGCGCCCTGCGGCTCGTCACCCGAGGCCATATCCGGCCCGAATGGCGCTCCGGCCGCCTCGTCCTCGCCGCGGTGCCCGCTGCAGGCGGCGCCCTCGCGCCCTTCGAAGTGCCGAACCCCACCCCGTGCTGCGGGGATCACGGTCAGTGACCCCCTGCCGTACGTGAAGATCACTCAATGAGGCGCAAGTCGGTACGCATTAGCCCACATTCAAGCCCGGAGGCGGCATCTTAGTCGAAACGAGATACTCATGTCCCACAAACGCCACACAGGCCCCACACACGGGCTACATAGGGCACCATTTGAGGGCGAGGGGAAGCCACGGAACGCGGAGACGCGGTCCACGTGACCGAGGAGGTCCCGACGTGACTGTCGCAACTGTCGGTAATGCCGGTAACGGCAATGCCGCGGAGCTCTTTCGCTCGAGCACCGCGCACAGCCCGTCAATTTTTGCCTTGGAGCGCGCAGGCGGCGGCACGGGCAAGAGCGTCGACTTCGGCATCCCCTGCAACCCGTACTTCCCGACCCCCGCCATGTTCGACCAGTTGGGTAGCAGGCTGCGCGACATACTCACGCATTACCCAAGCAGCGCGGACACAATCATTACGGAGCTCTGCTCGACCCTCGGCCTGAATCCGCAGACGGTGGCGATGGGCAACGGCTCCACCGAACTGATCACATGGATCGACCACCTGCTGATCCGGGAAAGCATGGCCACGCCCATCCCCACCTTCGGCCGCTGGACCGACCAGCCGATGGAGACGGGCAAGCGGGTCGATATGTTCCTGCTGCCGGAGGCGAACGGTTTTGGGCTCGACCCGGCCGCGTTCGTCTCCTTCGTACGTGCCAGAGGCTCGCGCACCGCGGTGATCTGCAACCCCAACAACCCCGACGGGGGCTATCTGCACAAGCACCAGGTCGTGCAGATGATGGACGCGCTCGCGGATCTGGACCTGGTGGTGATCGACGAGTCGTTCCTCGACTTCGTGGACGCCGAGGCCAACCCCAGCGTCGTACATGAGGCCGCGGTGCGCCCCAACGTCATCGTCCTGAAGAGCCTCGGCAAGAACTTCGGCCTGCACGGCGTGCGCTTCGGCTACCTCGTCGCCAACCCGGCACTCGCGGGCAAGATCCGCAAGGCGGTGCCGAAGTGGAACCTCAATTCCTTCGCCGAGGTCGTCGTCTTCATGCTCAAGGAGTACCGGCAGGAGTACGCCGAGAGCCTGCGCAAGCTCTCGCGCGACCGCCAGGAGATGTCATGGCAGCTCGCGGCGCTGCCCGGCGTGACCGTCTACCCCTCCCAGGGAAACTTCATCTTCATCAAGCTGCCGGACGGCGTCGACGGGCGCGTGCTGCGCGACCGGCTCTTCGCCGAGCACGGGGTGGTCATCCGCGAGTGCGGCAACAAGCTGGGCAGCAGCAGCAGTTTCGTCAGACTCGTGGTCCGCTCCCAGGCGGACGTGCAGCAGCTGCTGGTCGCGCTGAGCAATGTGCTCTACGGGGGCAGCTGGTACGCGGCACCGCAGTCCGGCGGGGAGTGGCAGGTCCAGCAGGCCCAGCCCCAGCAGGTGCAGCAGGCCCAGCAGCAGGCCGCTCCGGTGCAGCAGCAGCCCGCGGCTCCGGTACCGCAGCTGATGCCCGCCCAGCCGCCCGTCGAGTCCTTCGTCATGCCGCAGGCACCGCAGCCGCAGGCGCCGCAGCCCGCCTCCGCGGCGGCGCTGATGCCCGTAGAGGCGTATCCGCAACAGCAGCGCGAGTCGTACCCGATGCAGCAGCAGCGCGAGGCCTACCCGGCGCAACAGCAGCGTGAGGCCTATCCCGCGCAACAGCAGCAGCGTGAGGCGTATCCGGCCCAGCAGCAGCGTGAGGCCTACCCCGCCCAGCAGCAGCGTGACCTCTACGCCGCCCAGCAGCCCACTCCCACAACGCTGATACCGGCCGTGCCCGCCGCCGATCTGTATGCCGCCGCACCGGCGCCCCAGCAGCAGCCGCTCTACTCCGCCCCCTCGCAGTCCCAGACCCAGGTGCAGCCGCAGCCCTCACCCGACTGGTACGCCGCCCCGGCGCAGCTGGCCCCCGACCGGTACGCGTCGGCGCCGCCGCAGCCGCCGACCACCGAGTGGAACGGCACGCCGCTTCCCACCATGAGTGGCGTACTGGCGCCGGCCAAACGGGGGTAGGCGTCGGGGGATCCGGTGCGTTTCCGGCCAACCTGCCGCACATATGAAACGCACAGTCCGCTGAGACGGTACCCACAGCAACCGACCCTAGTTTCCGTGTTCATGACACTACCCCCCACGAACCAGCAGCCCTCGGCGCACAGCCGCCGCAGTGTCCTCGCCGCCGGAACCACAGCGGCCGCCGCGTTAGGTCTCGGCGCCGCCGGGCTCGCCACGATCGGCGCCGGACCGGCTTCCGCCGCGCCTGCGACACACTCGGGCGGCGCCCCCAACGCCGCCGTGGACGCCGCCGCTGTGTGCACCCTCTTCGCAGAGGTCACCGAGGGCCCGTACTACCTCTCCGTCGGCCTCGTACGTGCCGACGTCACCGAAGGCAAGGCGGGCATCCCGCTCAAGCTCGCGCTCACCGTCGTGAACAGCACCACCTGCGTGGTGCTGCCCAACGCGCTGGTCGAGATCTGGCACTGCGACGCGCTCGGCGAGTACTCCGGCTTCGTCGGCGCCAACGGCCACAGCGAGGCCGACGACGGTACCTTCCTGCGCGGCGGAGTCCTCACCGACTCGGCCGGCCTGGCCTCCATCACCACGATCTACCCCGGCTGGTACCGCGGCCGGGCCATCCACATCCACATCAAGGTGCACACCGGCGTCACCGTCTCAAACGGCACGTACACCGGCGGCACCGTCGTCAACACCGGCCAGCTCTTCTTCAGCGAGACGGTGACCACGGCCGTGGCCAAGTTGTCCCCGTACTCCACCAACACCGTCACCCGCACCACCCTCAGCCAGGACAGCATCTACGGCGGCGGAGGCGCGCAGGACGGCCTGCTCACGCTCGCCGCGCTGGGCAGCTCGGCCTCGTCCGGCTACTCGGGCACGCTCACGCTCGGCGTCGCGTCCTGACCCTCGTCCCCGTCATCCCCGGCGCCACTTTCCTCGTAGGGCATCAGATCCCGTACGAGGAAAGTGGCGCCCGCTACTGCCCCCGGCATCAGGAAGACCGCGACCAGCGGTACGAGAAAGGCCAGCGCCAGCGGCACGCCGAAGCCCAGCGCCAGCCCCATCCGCCCGCGCAGCAGCCGCAGCCGGTCGCGCAGCGGCACCGACCGCCGCTGAAAGGGGACGCCGGTGAGCTCCAGTGCGAGGAAGAAGCCGGAGACGGCGAAGCCGACGACCGGGACGACGGTCTGGCCGATGACCGGAATGAAGCCCGCCGCGAAGAGCACGACCGCGAACGCGGCGACGCGCAGCAGCACCCGTAGGCTGTCGCGCGCCGACCGGAACAGCTCACGCCAGAGCGGCAGTCCGGGGGCGGGCGGGGCGCCGCCCTCGGATTCGTCGACGCGCCCGGAGATGGCCTCGTAGAACGGATCGCCGACCAGCAGCGTGACCGCGGTGAAGGACAGCACCGCGAGCAGCAGTCCGCCGCCGAAGAGCACGGCCGTGAGCAACCCCCGGAACAGCCCCTGCCAGGGTGAGCCCCAGCCGTCGGCGAAGGGCGTGGCCCAGGCCGTGAGGTCGCCGGCCCAGAAGGCGAGGGCGACGAGCGCGGCCACGTAACCGACGAAGGTGATCAGGGCGGGTAGCAGCCCGATTCCGTAGGCTCCGCCATTGCGTGCCACCCATCGCTGGCCATGGGCCAAGTGCCGTATACCGGCCGCAAGATCTCGCATGGGGCGCAGCGTAGCCAATCGCGGGGCGCGCCCCTCCCCGGGCGGGAGCCGACCGGGCTCGCTTTCGCCGACTGGACGGCGAAAGCGAGCCCGGGCCCGATGGAGTCCTGTTAGACCACCGTTTCGCAGCTCACCGTGCCCGAGGAGCCGGAATCGAGGAGGCAGACGTCCTGGCCGGCGTCGCCGCGGACCGTGCCGGTGTTGGCGGCGCCGGCCTTGGCGGTGCGGGTGCTGCCGCTGCGGGTGTTGATGCCGAGGCCGATGCCGGCGTTGACGCCCACACCGGCATTGATACCCACACCAGCGTTGATACCCACACCGGCGTTGATACCGACACCGGCGTTAACGCCCACACCGGGACTGACCACGCCGATAACCGGACTGACGCCCACACCAGGACTCACCACCCCGACACCGGGACTCACCACCCCGATAACCGGACTGACGCCCACACCAGGGCTCACCACGCCAATACCCGGACTGACACTCACACCAGGACTCACCACCCCGACACCGGGACTCACCACCCCGATAACCGGACTGACACTCACACCAGGACTCACCACCCCGATACCCGGACTCACGCCCACACCAGGACTCACCACCCCGATACCCGGGCCGATGCCCACACCGGCGTTGATGCCGATGCCGAGGTCGTTGGCGTCATCGCTGCCCACGAAGATGACATCGGCCGCGTCGCCACCGCTGATGGTGCCGGTGTTGTAGCCCTCGACGTCGATGATGTCGGCGCCTCCGGCGCCGTAGATGGTGCCGGCGTTACCGCCCTCGACATCGATCAGGTCGCCGGCGTCGCCGCCGTAGATGATGCCGGCGTTGCCGCCCTTGACGTCGATCAGGTCGACGCCGCCGAAACCGTTGATGATGACACCGGCCGGCACGCCGTGCTCACATTCGATGAAGTCCGCTCCGGCTGTGCCGTTGATGACGGTGCCGTGGGTGACGACGCCATTGACCGTGCAGGTGGCAACGAGCTCCTGAGCCTGGGCGGCGGTACCTGAGGCCAGTACGTAGCCGGCGACGAGGGCGATCGCGGCGCCGGCCGGGGCGAGGCGGGGCGATACATGGACACGGACCATGGTCTCTGCTCCTTCCGGGCGAGCACTGAGGTAGGTCCGGCCGCCCGAGATAAAAGGCGCCTTTGTGACGCCATATATGAGGAGCGTTACGCCCTGACTGGCCGTCCGCAATCACAGCGGATCAACCAGGTGAATCCCTGATTCCGCTGTGCGTGAGGTAAACCCCACCCCCTGACCGACTCTTGATGCGGCAAAGCGGTGGTCTGGCTTCCGCAAGGCCCCTTGTTGTTGCGGACACCTCAAGCCATGTTCATCTGCGGGCCCTAAAGGCCCGGCCTTACCCGGCAGCTACCCGGCCGTACCTGTCACCTCCACCGCGCCCACCCACTCACCTGCCCGCCCCGGCCACCCTCGCCGACGCGGCAGCGCACCCGCACCGCCCCTGTCCCAACACTTCCAGGAGGCAGTACGTTGCGCATCACACCCCCCACCAGATGGCGCCGCATAGCCGCGGCCGCTACCGCCACCGCAGCGCTCGTCTTCACCGGCCTCGGCGCCGCATCGGCCGCCGACGCCAGGACCACCGTGGCAAAGGTGACCCCCAAGGTCACCTGGACCAAGGCGTGTTCCGCGCCCAAGGCAGGCGCTGCCGCCTGCAACGCCAAACGGGTGACCGGCGGCACCACCGAGTACATGGCCGAGCAGGCCGCCAGGAAGGGCGTCACGCCCGCGGCCGCAAACGCCGCTACCCCCTCCGGCTTCGGGCCGACCGACCTCTGGTCCGCCTACGGGCTCACCTCGGCCGCCGCGTCCAACGGATCCGGCGAGACCATCGCCATCGTCGACGCCTATGACGACCCCAACGCCGAAGCGGATCTGGCCACTTACCGCTCGTACTACGGCCTCTCCGCCTGCACCACCGCCAACGGCTGCTTCAAGAAGGTGAGCCAGACCGGCTCCACCACCTCGCTGCCGGCGGGCAACACCGGCTGGGCCGAGGAGATCTCACTCGACGTCGACATGGCCAGCGCCATCTGCCCCAAGTGCAACATCCTGCTCGTCGAGGCGAGTTCCGCCAGCTACGCCAACCTCGGTACCGCGGTCAATAGGGCCGTCACCCTGGGCGCCAAGTACGTCTCCAACAGCTACGGCGGCTCCGACTCCTCCTCGGACTCCACGTACGACAGCCTGTACTACAACCACCCCGGTGTCGCCGTCACCGTCAGCTCGGGGGACGCCGCCTACGGCGTTGAATATCCGGCCTCCTCCCAGTACGTCACCGCCGTCGGCGGCACCGCACTGACCAAGGCGACCTCCACCACCCGGGGCTGGACCGAGTCGGTCTGGAAGACCAGCAGCACTGAGGGCGCGGGCTCCGGCTGCTCCTCGTACGAGACCAAGCCCACCTGGCAGACCGACACCGGCTGCACCAAGCGCATCGTCGCCGATGTCTCTGCCGTCGCCGACCCCGCCACCGGCGTCTCGGTCTACGACTCCTACGGCATCACCGCCGGCTGGTACACCTTCGGCGGCACCAGCGTCTCCTCCCCGATCATTGCCAGCGTCTACGCTCTCGCCGGCACCCCCTCCACCGGCTCCTACCCGGCCAAGTTCCCCTACAGCCACGCCGGCACGTCCGCCCTCAACGACGTGACGACCGGCAACAACGGCACCTGCACCACCTCGTACTTCTGCACCGCCACCACCGGCTACGACGGTCCGACCGGCTGGGGCACCCCGGAAGGAGTGACGGCCTTCGCGGGCTGACGCGGGATACGGATCCGCACGGATGGGGCCCGCCTCCTTCAGGGAGGCGGGCCCCCCTTGTCGTGCCTCGCCGGGGCATGGGCGGGGCATGGTCGGCCTTTGCCGGCGCCGTCGGGCCGCGGGAACTCCCCGTCGCCCGGCGGCGCTGACCGCCCGGCTCACGCCAGCCGGATGACGTTCCAGCTGAGCGGCTCCAGGACGGCGCGCAGCGCACCGTCCTGGACCACCGTGCCGGCGGCCGTGCGCGGGATGACGCGCTCGGGCTCGGCGGCGGTGTTGACGGCCTCGGGGTCGCTGTCGGCCAGGACGCTGTGCTCGACGACGCCCGTCGCCGCGATGCCCCGCAGGTCTATCTCCAGCGGCAGCGCGTCGGTCTGGCTGCGGTTGACGGCGAAGACGGTGACGGCGCCCGTCGAGTCGTCGATGACGGCGGTGGCATGGAGGACGTCGACATCGCCGAAGCGCTCGGTCTCGTACTTCGGACTGTCGACGTTGACCTGCAAGACCCGGCCGCGCCCGTACTTCGACGCCTGGGCGAAGGGGTAGAAGGTGGTCTGCTTCCAGGCCGCGCCGCCCGGCTCGGTCATGATGGGGGCGATGACGTTGACGAGCTGGGCGAGGCACGCGATCGTGACGCGGTCGGCATGCCGGAGCAGCGCGATGAGCAAGGACCCGAAGACGACGGCGTCGGTGACGGAGTAGACGTCCTCCAGGATGCGGGGGGCCTCCTGCCAGTCCTCGACCTGGTGGGGGCTGGGCCGCTTCTGGTACCAGACGTTCCATTCGTCGAAGGAGAGGTTGATCCGCTTCTTCGACTTCAGCCGCGCGCCGACGTGGTCACAGGTCGCGACGACGTTCTCGATGAAGGACTCCATGTCCACGGCCGAGGCCAGGAAGGAGTCGCGGTCGCCGTCGTGCTCCTCGTAGTAGGCGTGCAGGGAGATGTAGTCGACCAGGTCATAGGTGTGCTGGAGGACGGTGGACTCCCAGGCCGCGAAGGTGTCCAAGCCCTGGCTGGAGCTGCCGCAGGCGACGAACTTCAGGTCCTCGCTCCAGTCCTGCTGGCGCATGGCGCGGGCGGTCTCGGCGGCGAGCCGTCCGTACTCCTCGGCGGTCTTGTGGCCGGTCTGCCAGTCGCCGTCGACCTCGTTGCCGAGGCACCACAGACGGATCCCGAAGGGCTCCTTGTCGCCGTGCGCGATGCGCTGGTCGGACCTGGCGGTGCCCGAGGGGTGGTTGGCGTACTCCTGGAGCTCCAGGGCCTCCTGGACGCCCCTGGTGCCGAGGTTGACGGCGAGCAGCGGTTCGCCGCCGACCTTGCGGAGGAAGTGGATGTACTCGCTCAGCCCGAACCGGTTGGTCTCCGTGGAGCGCCAGGCGAGGTCGAGGCGGCGCGGGCGCTCGTCCTTCGGGCCGACGCTGTCCTCCCACTTGTAGCCGGAGACGAAGTTGCCCCCGGGGTAGCGGATCACGGTCGTACCGAGTTCGCGGACGAGGTCCAGGACGTCCTGGCGCAGGCCCTTGGCGTCGGCGGTGGGGTGGCCGGGCTCGTAGATGCCGGTGTAGACGCAGCGGCCGAGGTGTTCGACGAACGAGCCGAAGAGCCGGGGGTCGACCTTGCCGACGGCGAAGGCTGGGTCGATGGTGAAGCGGGCGGGTAGGGCGGGAGAAGAGGCGCCGGGTAGGGCGGGAGAAGAGGCGCCGGGTAGGGCGGGAGAAGAGGCGCCGGGTAGGGCGGGAGAAGAGGCGCCGGGTAGGGCGGGAGAAGAGGCGCCGGGTAGGGCGGGAGAAGACGGGGCGGTGCTGGACATGGGGTCCTTTCTCGGGGGAGCGTCGCGGGTGCGGGGAGAATGCTCCATTGCGCCTCCCGTTGTTCGAAATATCGAATTCTGCTCGTAACTTCGAACGGGAAAATAGAGTTGAAGTTGTTGCACGTCAACGCCTCTGACCGATTTCGACCGCACTTCATTCACTTGCGTGCATGGTCATTGACGTGACGATAGAAAGCCCTTACTGTCGTCGCGCCAGGATCTCCTACGGCAGACGATACTTCGGACACTGCGGGAGCGATGCGTGTACGCATACGTACTGGATGACTTGACCGTCCACTACTCCGGCGATTTCACCGGCGACCCGGCGACCGGGACCCTCGGCCTGGAAATCCTCCCCACCACCCTCGCGGACGCCGCCGCCGGGCCCCGCGACCGGATCGACGAGGCCGCCGCCCGCCACCACCCCGACACCGGCCCCGCCCGCACCGTGGAGCCGCTCGCGGCAGCCGCGCGACCGGGTGACGCGGTGCACGAGCCGTTCGCGGGCGGTCACACCCTGCGCCGCAGCGAGACGGCGGCGGGACTGCGGGTGCGTCGCCACGAGCCGTCGGCCGCGAGCAGCATCACCACCACGGACGCCGCGCCCATCACCACCATCACCATCACCACTGAGCTCGCCACCGGCGACGGTCTGGCGCTGGTGCACCGCCTCAGCCATCGCGCGGGCGACCCCTTCGTCCGCGTACGCACCAGCGCGGTGAACGAGGGCACCGAGCCGGTGGTGCTGGACCTTCTGACCTCCTTCACCCTCACCGGCCTCACCCCCTTCGCCGCCGGCGACGCCCCCGGCCGGCTCGTCGTCCACCGCATCCGGTCGGCCTGGAGCGCCGAGGCCCGGCTCGTCTCCGAGTCCGTCGAGCAGCTGGGCCTGGAGCGCCCGTACGTCAACATCGGCACAGTCGCCGAACGCTTCGGCGTCACCGGCACCATGCCCTCCGCCGGCTGGATGCCCTTCCTCGCCATCGAGGACACGGCGATCGGCGTCCTGTGGGGCGTCCAGCTCGCCGCCGGAGGCCCCTGGCAGCTGGAACTGGTCCGCTCCCGCGACGCCCTCGCCATCGGCGGCGGCCCCGCCGACCACGACTTCGGCCACTGGCGGCACACCCTCGCCCCCGGCGAGACCTACGACGCCCCGGAGGCGGTGCTCACCGCTGTCCACGGCGACCTCGACGCCCTCTGCGCCCGCCTCACCGCCGCCCAGGCCGGCCATCCGCGCCCGGCGCTGGAGCCCGAGCTCCCCATCCAGTTCAACGAGTACGCCACCACCTGGGGCAACCCCACCCATGAGCGCGTCCTCGGCCTCGCCGACCGCCTCCAGGGCAGCGGCGTCCGCTACTTCACCATCGACTGCGGCTGGTTCAGCGACCCCGGCACCAACTGGGGCCGCAGCCACGGCGACTGGGAGCCGAGCACGGTCCGCTTCCCCGGCGGCCTCGCCGCCACCGCCCGCGCCCTGCGGACACGCGGCTTCGTGCCGGGCCTGTGGTGGGAGCCCGAGACCGCCGGCGAGCTGTCCAAGGCATACGCCGACCCCGACCTCCACCTCCCGCAGCACGTCGCCGCCCGGCACTTCCTGGACCTGCGCCGCCCGGAGGTCGCCGGGCTGTTGCTCGACCGGATGACCGCGCTGCTGCGCGACGGCGACTTCGGCTACCTCAAGATCGACTACAACGCGAACCTCACCGGACCCGACGGCACGACCGTCCGCCAACTCACGGACGCGTCCAGGCGATTCATCCAGGACCTCTCCGCCCGCCTCCCCGACCTCGTCATCGAGAACTGCTCCGGCGGCGGCCACCGCATCGACCCCGCCTACGCCGGTATCACCGCCGTCTCCTCCGGCTCCGACGCCTTCGAGGCCCGCGAGGCACCGGTCATCGCGGCCAACCTGCACCGGGTGCTGCTCCCCCGCCAGTCACTGGTCTGGGTCACCCTTCGCGCCGAAGATCCCGAGCCCGCGCTCATCTCCAAGCTCGCCGCCGGCTTCCTCGGCCGCATGTGCCTCTCCGGCGACCCCGACCGGCTCGACGAGGAGCAATGGCGCGTCGTGCGGCGTGCCCTGGCCCTCTACGAGGAGGCCGCCCCCCTCATCGCCGACGGCACCAGTCTGCAAGGCGGCACCCGCCCACCCCACGCCATGCGCAACCCCACCGGCTGGCAGTCCGTCCTCCGCCTCTCCCCCGACCGCCGCCAAGCCCTCGCCGTCCTCCACACCTTCGACGCCCCCGGCGACTCCGCCACCGTCGCCCTCCCGGCCGGTGCCTGGACCGCCTCCGCCACCCTCACGCCCTCCGGCACCCCCCTCACCATCGCCGGGCCGCGCCTGCGCTGGCACCACCCGGCCCCCTGGTCCGGGGCGGTGGCTCTGCTGAGCCGAGCGGGCTGAAGTCCCGACCGTCCCGGTCACGGGCCCGGAGCCGCGTTTTCGTCAACCTAGGGTTGACGATCCAGGAGGCGTCAACCTATGGTTGACGCATGACGAATCCAACCCGCATGACGAATCCGGTGCGGCTCGACGACTTGATCGAGGCCATCAAGAAGGTTCACTCCGACGCTCTGGAACAGCTCTCCGACGCGGTCATCGCCGCCGATCACCTCGGGGAGGTGGCTGACCATCTGATCGGCCACTTCGTGGATCAGGCGAGGCGCTCTGGCGCGTCCTGGACGGACATCGGCAGGAGCATGGGGGTCACCAAACAGGCAGCTCAGAAACGGTTCGTTCCGAAGGCCCCCGGTGAACCGTCGGATCTCGATCCCAGCCAGGGATTCGGCCGGTTCACCGAGCGGGCGAGGAACGTCATCATGGCGGCGCAGAACGAGGCCCATGCGGCAGGCAATGACGAGATCGGCCCCGAACACCTGGTGCTTGGGCTCCTGAGCGAGCCGGAAGCGCTCGCCGCAGCGGCGATCGTCGCGCAAGGCGTGACGCTGGAAGCCGTCCGGCAGAGCGTAACCACGGCGCTGCCGCCGTCGGCCGACCAGGTCCCCGAGCTCATCCCGTATGACGCACGGGGGCGAAAGGTGCTGGAACTCACATTCCGGGAGGCCCTGAGGATGGGCCACAACTACATCGGGACCGAGCACATCCTGCTCGCGCTGCTGGAACTCGAAGACGGCACGGGCGTGCTCACCGGCCTCGGCATCGACAAGGCGACCGCCGAAGCGAACATCGCCCACGCCCTGGCCGCCATCCTCGCCGCGCGCGAACAGAATTGACTCGCAGCAGTCAACCGGCGGAAGCGCGGTGAGGCGATGCCGGCTTGCGGACCAGGATCTGGATCCCCGCTGACTCGTGGCCATTCATCGTGGCCACCGTGATACGCCGGGTGTCGATGGGCTCGAAACCGGCGAGCAGGGAGGAGAACCACTCGCTCGAGTGGTGTCGGCAGACCGCTCCGTCGCCGGTCTCGAACACGCCATAGGTGCCATAGCGTTCGGCGAACTGCTCGTACCGATCGCGATTGCGCCCGTCATCCTGCAAGAGCAGGTCGCTGACGTACAGCAGCCCTCCGGGCTTCAGGACGCGAGCCAGCTCGCCGACCAATGCGCGTTGCGCGTCATCGCCGGGAACGCAGGTCAGCACCGCGAAGAGCAGGGTTACGTCGACGCCGGCATCCGGGACGGTCAAGGTCGGCGGCGCATCCAGCACATCAAAGCGCATCGCGGGGTGCAGGTCGCGGGCCCGGGCGATCATCCCTGATGAGGCATCGACGCCCGCCAGGTTGTCGAATCCGCGCTGTTCGAGCACAGCCATGGTCCGGCCGTATCCGCAGCCGTAGTCAAGGACTGCGGCATGCCGGCTCACGCCGTCCAGCCACGGCAGATGCACCGGATGGGTGAACGCCTTGGTCGCGGCTGCGGCATCCCAATAGGCGACCTGGGTGTCGAGGTCGGCGTCGGACATGGCGTATGTCTCCCTGCGATCGCCGCGCACTCACCGGGCGCCGCCTGTCGGGTTGTCTTCGGGTACAGGAATCAGGTTACGGCGGTCACGACGGTTGCGACGTATCCGTTGCGGGCCGCACACGCGGGGGACGCAGAGTGGGAGCGAGGTGCGCGCGCTCCGGCGCCGACGCTCCGGTGGGGCCATTTCGGCGTGACCGGCTGACTACTCGGCCGGTATCCCGGCGGCGAGCCCGGTCGCTTACGGCCGGGTCAAGTTGACAGGTCATAGCTCCCCTGCGCTCGATCAACTTGGCGGAATCCCTTGGCATGAGCGGTGCTGTGAGGATCCTGCGCCCGTGACCCCATACACAGGTAAGGACCGCACCCCACACGGCGCGGTCCTTACCCGGTGTCAGCCGACCTTCACGATCATCTTGCCGGTGTTCTCACCGCGCAGCATGCCGAGGAAGGCCTCCAGGTTGTTCTCGATGCCCTCGACAACGGTCTCGCGGTAGTGCAACTTGCCCTCGCGGAGCCAGCTGCCGACCTCGGCGACGAACTGCGGCTGGAGGTCGAAGTGGTCACGGACGAGCATGCCGCGCAGGGTGAGCCGCTTGCCGATGATCTGCCCCATGTTGCGCGGGCCGGGAGTGGGCTCGGTGTCGTTGTATGTGGCGATGGCGCCGCACAGGGTGGCGCGGCCGTGTACACGCAGCGCGCCGATCGCGGCTTCCAGGTGTTCGCCGCCGACGTTGTCGAAGTAGACGTCGATGCCTTCGGGGGCGGCGGCCGCGAGCTGCTCGGCGACGGGGCCGTGCTTGTAGTTGAAGGCGGCGTCGAATCCGTACTCCTCGACAAGGAGCTTGACCTTCTCGTCCGAGCCGGCGCTGCCGACGACCCGCGAGGCACCCTTGAGCTTGGCGATCTGGCCGGCCTCGCTGCCGACCGCGCCCGCCGCGCCGGAGACGAAGACGGCGTCGCCCTCCTTGAACTCCGCCGTCCGCAGCAGACCCGCGTAGGCGGTCAGGCCCGTCATGCCGAGCACGCCGAGGTACGCGCTGAGCGGCGCCTGCTCGGGGTCGACCTTCACGGCCTGCTTGGCGTCGACGACGGCGTACTCGCGCCAGCCGAAGGAGTGCAGCACATGGTCACCGACGGCGAAACCCTCGGCGTTGGACGCGACGACCTGTCCGACGGCGCCGCCCTGCATCGGCTGGTTGAGCTCGAAGGGCGGCAGGTACGACTTGGCGTCGTTCATCCGGCCACGCATGTAGGGGTCCACGGAGAGATACAGATTGCGCACCAGGATCTGGCCGGGGCCAGGCTCAGGGATCTCGGTCTCGACGAGGGCGAAGTCCTCGGGCTTGGGCCAGCCGTGGGGGCGGGCGACGAGGTGCCATTCACGGTTCTTCGGCATGAGTGTTGCCTCCTTCCGCCACAGCTTGACCATGGCAAAGGTCGATGTCCTTAAATAACCATGCTCATGGATGTTTCATGTTGTCAAGTAAGTCGCTACCCTCGTGTCATGGCCAGTCGCAGCGATCCGCTCACCCTGGAGGTCGTTGACCTCATCGCGACCGTCGTCGCGCGCTATCACGAGGAGTACGAGGATGCCGCTTCCCAGCACAGGCTCACGGGAGCCCAGGCGCGCGTCCTGGCACTACTTTCCCGTGAGCCGATACCCATGCGGCGGATCGCCCAACTGCTGAAGTGCGAGCCGTCGAACGTCACCGGGATCGTGGACCGGCTTGAGGTCCGTGGCCTCGCCGAACGCCGCCCCGACCCCACGGACCGCCGGATCAAGCTGGCCGCCGCGACCGCCGAGGGCCGCGAGACCGCCCAGCGTCTGCGTGGGTCGCTGAACTTCGCCAAGGAGCCGCTGGCCGGGCTGACGGAGGAGCAGCGCACTGTGCTGCGGGATCTGCTCCGCAGGATGCTGAACCTGCCGGACCAGCCGGATCTGCCTTAGCTGCGGATTACACCCGAGCCTCCGCGTTTATGGCGGCGCACACTCATCTCACGTCGTGGTGAAGGCATCGACCCCGGTGAGCTCGGCCGACAGCTTCCACAGCCGTGCGGCCCGCTCCGGATCAGTGGCCCAGCCGCTCACTCCGCTGCCCAGGACGGTGTCCTTCGCGGCGGGCTCGGCGATGTCGCAATCTTCGCAGTACACGCCGCCCATGCCTTCCAGCTGGGGTGAGGTCGCCGCCCACACCTGTGTCGCCGCGCCCTGTTCGGGCGTCTTCCAGCCGCTGTTCGTCGGGCTGGCGCCAATCGTCGCCGCCAGCTCTGCCAGCTCCTCCTGGGACATGTGGCGGGCCAGCTGTGTGGAGATGGTGCCAGGGTGCAGCGAGAACGCCCGTACCCCGGCGTCACGGCCCAGCGCGTCCAGATGCAGGGCGAACAAGGCGTTGGCCGTCTTCGCCTGCCCGTAAGCCTGCCACTTGTCGTATCCGTGCTCGAAGTGCACGTCGTCCCAGCGGATGTCCGAGAGCTGGTGTCCGTTGGAGGACACCGAAACCACCCGTGCGCCCCCTCGCGCGATCGCCGGCCACAGCCGGTTCACCAGCGCGAAGTGACCGAGGTGATTGGTGGCGAACTGGGCCTCCCAGCCGGGGCCGACACGCGTTTCCGGAGCGGCCATGATCCCGGCGTTGTTGATCACGATGTCGATCCCGCGGTCCGAGGCGAGGAAGCGCTCGGCGAGCGACCGCACGCTGTCGAGGTCTGTCAGGTCCAGCTCCTCCACCTCCACGCCGTCGATCCCGTTCACCGCCTCCTGGGCGGTGCCGCGGCGCCGGGCGGGGACGACGACGTGGGCTCCCGCGCCGGCGAGGGCCCGCGTCGTCTCCAAGCCCAGTCCCGAATAGCCACCGGTCACGATGGCGAGCTTGCCGGACAGGTCGATGCCCCGCAGAACATCACTCGCGGTGCTTCGAACTCCGAATCCAGTGTTGATCTTGCGCTGTTCAGTGGTCATGCACCGAACCTACGGATTAGAGCGCGCTCCAGCACAAACCCGGGTACCGAGGGCACCGAGGGTGGCGCGACTGCTCTACCCGCACCACCACAGGACGCGCTTGCAGGTGTTGCTGGGCGACGGGCTTGCCTTCGAGGGGGCCGGGGACGGCGATGCGGAGGTCCGCCCCGACGCGGACGCGGACGCCCTGCCGGAGGAGGCGGAGATGGCCGAGACGGGAACGGGCGAGGCCGGGACGGCGCCCGAGGCGGTGGCCGTGCCGCTGGCCGAGGCTTTGGGCGACTTCTTCGGCTTGGGACTGCCCGATGCGCTCGTCGAAGCGTCCGAGCCCGATATCGGGCTGTCGCTGCCGGCGCTGCCGCTCGGGCCGCTGCTTGCGCCGCCCGCCGCGGCCGGATCCGACGTGGCTGCGTCGGAGGAGGCCGTGCCGCCGGAGTAGGAGCGCACGATGGGCAGTTCGCTGACGCTCACACCGACCAGCACGATGCCCGCGCCGATCAGGCTGCCGACGAGCAGCCGGGACCTGCGCCGCGTCCTGATGCTGCGGGTACGGCGGTTACGGTTCCGGCCGCCCCGCTGCTGCTGGGCGGCGGCCAGCCGGGCTGCCCGGCGGCCCCCGGCCGGCGGGGCAGGGGCCGGGGCCGGGGTCTCCTCTGCACCCGCCTCGGCCGGTTCCGGGGCAGCCTCGGGTACGGCACTCGCGTTGAGTTCATGGGCGGGAGTGCCGCAACCCGGGCAGGAGAGGGCGCCATTGATGTGCCGTCGGCACGAAGAGCAGTAGTCCATCGCCACGGCAGGTTATGTGATCAATGCGTGAGCCGTACACATGAGCGGTGAATGAGAGACGTGAAAAGTTGGTGAAAACACCATCAATGACCGTCACCCTGCAAAGGTTTTACCAGGGAGCCCGATCCCGGCGCCTGACACCACCAGCACCGATCCCGCGAGCGGCTGGGCCGCCAGCGCCCGCGCGTCCAGCCCGGTCGTCGCTGTGGTGATGTAGAGCTCGGTGAGGTCAGGGCCACCGAAGACGCACGCCGTCGCCCGCGCGGCCGGCAGTTCCACCACTCGGTCGAGCTTTCCTTCCGGCGTATAGCGGCGCACCGCTCCGCCGTCCCAGAGGGCGACCCATACACAGCCGTCCGCGTCCACGGTCAGGCCGTCCGGGAAGCCGGCGCCGTCCTCGATCACCGCGAGCGGCCGCCGGTCCCGGAGCAGCCCGGTGCCGCTGTCCACGTCGAAGACGTCGACACGCCCGGTGGGACTGTCCACGTAGTACATAAGGGTGCCGTCCGGGCTCCATCCCGTGCCGTTGCTGACGGCCACGTCGTCCAGCACCGGTGTCACCGTGCCGTCCGGTGCGATCCGCCGCAGGGTGCCGCCGCCGGGTGCCTCGTCGTAGCGCATCGTGCCCGCCCACAGGTGCCCGGCGGCGTCCACCGCAGCGTCGTTCGCCCTGCGCCCGGGGATGGCCTCCCGGTGCAGCCAGCGGAAGGCACCGTCTGCGTCGTACAGTCCGACCCCGTCGCGCAGATTGACCACCAGGCCGCCGCCCGAGCGGGGTTTGGCGGCGCCGACGTGCTGTTCGGTGGCGAGGACGCTGCTGTGGCCGGTCGCCGGGTCGAAGGAGTGCACCCGGGAGGCGAGGATGTCCACCCATATCAGCCGGTCCGAGGCCGGGTCCCAAGTGGGCCCCTCGCCGAGCCGGGCCTTCGCGGGGAAAGCGAGTTCCACCTCGCCCGGTCGTCCGCTCACAGCTCACGCCCCCGGTGCCCGAGCCGCTCGGAGAGCTGTCGGGCGCCCTTGGCCACCAGCTCCTCCAGTTCGGCCTGCCGCTCCTCGTTCCACCGGATCATCGGTACGGAGATGCTCAGCGCGGCCACCACCTGACTCGCCGAATCCCGCACCGGGGCGGCGACACAGGTGACGTCCGGATTGGACTCCCGCCGCTCGACCGCGACGCCGCGCTCGCGGATCGCGGCCAGCTGGCGGCGCAGCTCATGGGGTGAGGTGATGCTGTGCGGGGTCATCGCGGGCAGCGGCCGGTCCTCCGGCAGCCGCGCGTCGAGCGCCGGGGCCGAGAGTGACGCGAGCAGCATCTTTCCGACCGAGGTGCAGTGCGCCGGCAGCCGCCGCCCGGCGGCGGAGACCATCCGCACGGCGTGGGTGCTGTCCACCTTGGCGATGTAGATCACATCGGTGCCTTCGAGTATCGCCACGTGCACCGTCTCGTCGCAGGTCTCGGCGACGGTACGCGCGACCTGCTGCCCCTCGGCTGCGAGGTCGAGTTGCTCGGCGTAGCGGCTGCCCAGCTGGTACGGGCGCACTCCGAGCCGGTACCGGCCGGGCTGGTCCGGCAGCGTCACGAGATAGTTGCGGGCGGCGAGTGTGGTCACCAGTTCATGCACGGTGGTGCGAGGCAGCGCGAGCTTGCGGGTTATCTCTGGGGCGGACAATGTGCCGTCGCCTTCGAGGAAGAGCTCCAGGATGTCCAGGGCTCGGGTCACGGCAGGTACCAGGCGTCCCATCTCTGCTCTCTTCTCCTCTCTCCGAGGACTTTGTTCGAGATTCCGGAAGGTGATCGGTATCGCGAACAGAGCGTATCGGCCAGTCGCCGCGTCCAGCAATGGCCTTGCACGTGATGCGTTTGGGTGCCGCGGCGCCCGCTTCACCCCGACGCCACGCCGACAATCAGCCTGTCACGTAATCCGCTAGGCGTTTTGTTAGCTTCTGATTAGCGATCACATAATCTGCACCAGTTTGCGCCTACGGGGGTCTCGTGACGATCACACCGAGCAGCGCCCGGCCGGCAACCGGCCAACAGCCGGCACTCGTGCCCGCCCCCACCTCCCCCGAGGCCGGCCCGCCCCTCGCCACGGGTTACGACTACGAACGGTTCAGCCGGCTCGCCGGCCCGCTCACCGAACCACCGGCCGGCCGCCCGTACCGCGTCAGATATCGCAGCCTCCTCACCGCCGGGCGGCACCGCGTGCGGACCGCGCTGCTGCTGTCGGCCGCGCCTGTGCTGTCCCTTGTGCTGCTGGTTTGGCTGATGCAGCCGCGGCACTGGGTGCACCGCCAGTACATGCCCGCCTGGGCGACCGCCGCCGACACGGTGATGCTGGTGTCGATCGGCCTGATCGAGCTCTTCCGGGTGATCATCGTCGCGTCCAACGCCCACGCCACCCTCGTCGCCCGCGACCCGGTCCCCGTAACCGCCGAACCAGGCACCAGGGTGGCGTTTCTCACCAGCTTCGTGCCCGCCAGGGAGCCGCTGGCGATGCTCAGGGCGACCCTCGAAGGCGCGGTACGGGTCCGCCACGACGGCCCGCTGCACATCTGGCTGCTCGACGAGGGGAACGACCCCGACGTCCGCCGGCTCTGCGACACGCTCGGCGTGCGCCATTTCAGCCGCAAAGGTGTCCGGCGATGGAACCAGCACAAGGGTGCCTTCCGGGCCCGCACCAAGCACGGCAACTACAACTCATGGCTGGAGGCCTACGGCGAGGACTACGACTTCATGGCCTGCGTGGACACCGACCACATCCCGCTCCCGAACTTCCTGGAGCGGATGCTCGGCTACTTCCGCGACCCCGACATCGCCTTCGTCGTCGGCCCGCAGGTCTACGGCAACTACGACACCGCCGTCACCAAGGCCGCCGAGAGCCAGCAGTTCCTCTTCCACGCCCTCATCCAACGAGCCGGGAACGCCTACGGCTCCCCCATGTTCGTCGGCACCAACAACGTCGTACGGGTCAGCGCCCTCAAGGGCATCGGCGGCCTCTACGACTCCATCACCGAGGACATGGCCACCGGCCTCGAACTCCACCGCCACCGCAACCCCGCCACCCGCCGCAAATGGCGCTCCGTCTACACCCCCGACGTCCTCGCCGTCGGCGAAGGCCCCAGCTCCTGGACCGACTTCTTCACCCAGCAGCTCCGCTGGAGCCGCGGCACCTACGAAACCCTGATCAAACAGTTCTGGAAGGTGCCGTTCACGCTGTCGCCGGGCAAGTTCCTCAACTACGCCTTCCTGATGACGTACTACCCGATGACGGCGGTCAACTGGTTCCTCGGCGGCCTCTCCTGCGCCCTCTTCCTCGGCCTCGGTGCCTCCGGCGTCCACATCGACTCCCAGGTGTGGATGATGCTCTACAGCGACGCCGCCGCCCTCCAGATCGGCCTCTACATCTGGAACCGCCGCCACAACGTCAGCCCGCACGAACCCAAAGGCTCCTCCGGCGCGGCCGGCATGATGATGTCGGCGCTCTCCGCGCCGATCTACGCCCGGTCGCTCGCCGAGGCACTGCTGCGCCGCCGCTCGCGCTTCGTCGTGACTCCGAAGGGTGATTCCGCCAGTCCCGACCGGCTCGCGACCTTCCGTACCCACCTGCTGTGGGCGACGTTCTTCGGCGCCTCGCTGGGCGGATCGTTCTTCCTCGGCCACAGCCACGTCGCCATGCGTACGTGGGCCGCGGTGGCGCTGCTCATCTCCATCGCCCCGCCGCTGGCCTGGCAGGTCACCCAGCTCCGTGCCCGCCGTGGCAGCACCGCGGCCAAGGCCGTCGTCGCGCCGCCCCGCCCCGCTCGCTCGAACAGCAGCACTGCCTCGCGCGAACCCGTACGAACCCGTATGAGCCCGCGTGAAGAGCACAAATCCGCGTAAAGGAAGGCCCTTGTGAGGTACCGTCCCAGCCCGCAGTTCCGCAAGACGGCGCTCGGAGCGACGGCGCTCGTCGCACTCGCCGGGATGAACGCCCCCGCAACCGTCGGCTTCGCCGAGCGCACCTACCACCAGTACCGGATCAACCAGCCGCGCTACATGGCGGCCTACGGCCACTGGGACCTGGTCAGCGTCCCCCGGCGCTACCGGATCAACGCCATCCACGCCGCTCTTCTGCACACCGGCAAGGTCCTGCTGATCGCCGGATCCGGCAACGACCAGAAGAAGTTCGACTCCGGCACCTTCCAGAGCGTCCTGTGGGACCCGTCGGACAACTCCTTCAAGGAGATCGACACCCCCAAGGACATGTTCTGCTCCGGCCACGCCCAGCTCCCCGACGGCAGACTTCTCGTCGCCGGCGGCACCGCCCGCTACGAGAAGCTCACCGGCGACATCAACCGGGCCGGCGGCGCGATGCTCATCAAGAACGAGGACCCCGACAAGCCCCGCTTCTTCGCCAAAGGCACCCTCTTCCGCGGGACCTCCGGCAAGGAGTACCGCTCCCAGATCGACGTCCTTGTCCCCCGCGCCAAGAAGACCGAGACCGGCAATGACAAGGACAAGGACAAGAAGGTCACCGTCACCGCGAGCGAGGCCCGCGTCTACGTCGAGGCGGTGATCCGGGGCGAGAGCGGCATCAGCAACACCGCCGACCAGTACGCGATCGTCGGCCTCCGGGGCAAGGACGCCGACAATCTCTACGGCCTGGCCGCGAAGCTCGGGCTCGACAAGAAGGACTTCCAGGGGCTCCGTGCGGCCTACGAGTTCGACCCCGTCGCCGAGAGGTACATCTCCGTCGACTCCATGGCCGAGGCCCGCTGGTACCCGACGCTGGTCACCCTCCGGGACGGCCGGGTACTCGCCGTCTCCGGCCTGGACGACATGGGCGAGATCATCCCCGGCAAGAACGAGATCTTCGACCCCGCCACCCGTAAGTGGTCCGCCGGGCCCACCCGCTACTTCCCCACCTACCCGGCCCTCTTCCTCACCCAGGGCGGCAGCCTCTTCTACTCCGGCTCCAACGCGGGTTACGGCCCGGCGGAGGAAGGCCGCCACCCCGGCCTGTGGGACCTGGACAAGAACGCCTTCACCCCCGTCCCCGGCCTCGCCGCCACCGACCAGACCGAGACCTCCGCGTCCGTCCTGCTGCCGCCCGCCCAGCTGCAGCGCTTCATGATCCTCGGCGGGGGCGGCGTCGGCGAGTCGCACCGCTCCACCGCGCGCACCGCCCTGGTCGACCTCAAGGCCAAGGACCCCCGCTACCGGAGCGGCCCCGACCTACCCCAAGGCACTCGCTACCTCAACGCCGTCCTCACCCCCGACGACAACGTCTTCACCACCGGCGGCTCCGCCGACTACCGCGGCAAGCGCGCCAGCGACATCCTTCGAGCCCAGTTCTACGACCCCGCCCAGGACGCCTTCCACACCGCCGCCGCCCCCACGGTCGGCCGCGACTACCACTCCGAGGCGCTCCTCCTGCCCGACGGGCGTATCGCCGTCTTCGGCTCCAACCCGCTCTTCGCCGACACGGACGACACCCAGTCCGGCGTCTTCGAGCAGCGCATCGAGGTCTACACCCCGCCGTACCTCTACCGGACCGCCAAGCCGCTCCTAGGCGCCGGCCCCGCCGAGGTGTACCGCGGGGACACCGCCTCCTTCCTGACTCCGGACCCCGATGCCGTCCGCACCGCCCGCCTCATGCGGCCCAGCGCCGTCACCCACGCCACCGATGTCGAGCAGCGCTCGATCGGGCTGTCCGTCGAGCGCCGCGCCGGGGCGGTCGCCGTCACGATCCCGCGGGATCCGACGCTTGTGCCGAGCGGCTGGTACATGCTTTTCGTCCGCGACGGGCGGGGCACGCCTTCCACGGCCCGGTGGCTGCACGTGAAGTGAAAGCGCCCGGGACCGGGCGTGCCGGTTCCGTCCTCAACCGGACGGAACCGGCACCCGGGCCTGCGCCGCACGCGCCAGGCGCAAGGCGTAGTCGGACCACCACTGCCCCGCCGGCGGAGCCCCACGGCAGGAGCCGTCGGATTCGCCGGGCCGCTTGACCCACAGGTAGGCGTCGACGAGCGGGTTGCCGGTCGCGGTGGTGGGCGGCTGCCCGAGCGCGCGGCCCGGCGGATTGCACCAGGTCTCGGCGTCCTCGTACGCGTCGCCGCCCTCGTAGGGTCCATTGCCGTTGCGGCTGGTGTCGATCACGAAGTGCGTGCCGCCCAGCGCGGCGGAGAGCTTCTCGCCGTATGCCTCGCTCACCCGAGTGGTCTGGAAGTTGGACACATTGAGCGCGAAGCCGTCCGCTTCGCGGACGCCGGCCTGCTGCAACGCCTCCACGAGGACCTTCTGATCGGCGATCCACCCCGCGTTGCCCGCGTCGAGGTACACCTTGACGCCCGGACGGGCCTTCAGCGTCCTGATCGCGTCGGCCAGCAACGCGAGCCTTTCGTCGTTCCGTTCGGCTCCCCTGCAGCCAGCGACGAGCTGGGGGACGGCATCGGGTTCCAGCACCACCACGGCCTTGCGGTCCTCGATGCCGGCCGCGACCCGGGCGATCCAGGCGCGGTAGGCGTCCGGGCCCTCGGCGCCGCCCTCGGAGTAGAGGCCGCAGTCGCGATGCGGGATGTCGTAGGCCACCAGGACCGGGACGCGGTCCTGGTAGGCGGCGGCGCTGGTGATGTCGCGGACCTGGTCCTCGGCGGCGGGGCCGGTGTCGTGGATCCAGGTGGCCATGGGCTGTTCGGCGATACGCCGGAGCAGCGCGGCGTCCTCGGTACGGCCATGGGCCTCCCAGAACCGTGCCTGGAGGGCGGCGCGGCTGTCGGGGTTAGCCCAGAAGGACTGGCCCACGGGGCTCCTCGGGGCCGGGGGGGCCGCATCGGCCCCGGCGCAGCACCAGACGGCGGCGAGGACCGTCCCGGCGACGGCGAGCAGGCGGTTCATATGATCCAGGATCAGGCAAATCCGGCCATGTTGCCGGTTGGGTTGCGCCGAACGTGAATTGAGGCTCCGTCATCAGGGTTACGAGGCGACTCCGTCCACAGGCGTATTCGTTGATCAGACGCAAGGCTCTGATCCAAAGAAAGGAAACGCTCATGAGCCGCTTTCGAAGACCGCGCGCCGTCGCCCACGACGGCGACGTTCGTCAACACGTGCGACAACACGGCCACCGTTACGCCCGGCGCCTTGAACCCGGCCGTCGGCGACACCCGGATCAGCAGGAGAGGAACAGACACATGAACCGTATTCTCCAGGCCGCCGCGCTGACCGTCGCGGCGGGCGCCGCCCTTCTCGCCGCCGCCGGCGGAGCCGTCGCGCACGACGGCCACGACGGCGCCTCGGCAAAGGCCACCGGTTTCCTCAGCGGCAACGTGATCCAGATCCCGGTCACCACGAAGATCAATGTATGCGGCAACACCCTCACCCCGCTGGGTGGCGTGGGAAAGACGACCGCCCACGTCATTTGCGTCAACAGGTAACGCGGCCCAGCTTTCCGCCTCGGACGCCGATCCCCAATCGCCGGACGGCCTTTCTCAAGCGCCCCCAGCTACCTCCCCCAGCCTTCGGCCGGGAGGTGCCCCCAGGAGGTGCCCCAGTCCGGCGTTTGAGGACACGGAACTCGGCGGCGCCGCGAAGATCGCACGAGAGGGCCATCCGGGTGGCATGGCGCACCCGGCAAAGGTGCCCATCGTTAATCAATTTGCCCAGGCAGTGATCAACGAAAGGATTAGATTCATGAAGCGTATCTCCCAGGCCGCAGTGCTGGCCTTCGCGGCCGGTGCCGCTGTTGTCGGTGCGGCCGGCGGAGCTGTCGCGAGCGACGGTGGCCACGGCGGCTTCGACGGGCTCGTGGCGAAGTCCGTCGGCGGTTTGTTCAGCAACGTCGAGCAGGAGCAGACCACGACGCTTTTCAACGTGTGCGGCAACCCTATTCACGGCTTCGCTCTGGGGTCCTTCATCGCGTCGGAAACCACCTGCGTCAACAAGAACTGACCCGCGTCGACAGTGGGGCCATCGGAGGAGCAATTCTTCCGGCGGCCCCGACTATGAACACCCTTCGCGAGAAAAGCTCCCCGTGCCGAAGAAGGCAGTCGTCATCGCGACATTCGGCGCCACAGCCGACGCCTTTTGCGCCCGCCCGGCACCGGGCGAGGCTGAATTCGGGGCCCTGCACGCCCTTGGTCGGACCCAGATCGTCTGACACGACAGCGCACGCGGGCGGGTGACAAAAGAGAAGCCTGGCCCCCCACGGATTCCGTGAGGGGCCAGGCTTCTCTTGACAGCGCCCTGGGCCCTGTCTGACAAACCCGTCGCGGGGCAGGCGGGATTTGTCAGACAGGCCCTAGCCCACCGCCCCGAGCACCACCGCGCTGTTGAAGCCGCCGGTGCCGCGGGCCACCACCAGCGCCGTACGCGGCGGGGCGGACGCCGGCCTCGAGCATCGCGGACATGATGGCCTCGCCGAGTTCGTAGCCGTCGGGGCGGAGGCCGGTCATGTGGAAGGCGTTGGCCCGGTTGTCGTAACCGCGCACCTCGCAGTAGATGTGCGCGCCCCGGGCGATCGCGCGCTCCAGCTCTTGGACCACCAGGACCGCGCTGCCCTCGCCGAGGACGAACCCGGCACGTGTCGCGTCGAAGGGCGTTGACGCCTGTTCCGGGTCCGGGCCGCCGATGGTGGTGGCCCGGATGGCGTCGAAGCAGGCGACGGTGATCGGGGAGATGGGGGCGTCGGCGGCTCCGGCGAACATCACATCGGCTTCGCCGTCCTTGATGATCTGGAAGGCGTAGCCGATGGCGTCGATGCCGGAGGTGCAGCCGGTGGACACGACACTGGAGGGCCCGTGCACTCCGCAGCGCAGGGATATCTCCGCGGCGGCGGACGAGGGCAGCATCGCCCGGTAGAGGAACGGCGTCCCGTGGTCGGCGTCGACCTCCCAGCGGGCGCCACCGTCGCTGGCGACGACGTACTCGTCCTCCAGCGTGATGGTGGGCCCACCGCGGTGCCGAGGCTGACGCCGATGCGGTCGGTGGCGAGGGCGAACTGGGCGAAGCGGTCGTTGCGGCGTACCTCCTGGGGGGTCAGGCCTGACTCGGCCGGTCGAAGTCGCACTCGGTGGCGATCCGCGAGCGGTACTCGGAGGGGTCGAAGCGGCTGATCCGCCTGACGGCGGGGCGGCCGCCGGTGATGCGTTCCCAGAACGCCTCACGGCCGACCCCGCCGGGTGCGATGACGCCGATACCCGTCACCACGGCTCTACGGTTGCCGCTGGTCACCGCTCGGCCAGCTCTCGGGCCACCAGGGCGGCAGCCTCCTCGCGGGTCTCGGTGTCCACATGGCCCATGTGGGGGCGCGGGGCGAGCGGGCTGATGAAGAAGACGGCACGGGCCGGGGCGTCGGAGGCGTTGACGACACGGTGCGGGACTTCGCGGGGGATGAGCAGACCGTGGTGCGTTCGAACCACGGTAGGCCGGTTTTCGAGGTCCACCCGGAGCTCGCCCTCGGTTACGACGATGTACTCCTGGGAGTACGGGTGGTAGTGCTCAGCGACCGCCTCGCCGGGGGCGAGCTGGACGATGCCGCTGAAGCCGTTGGTGCAGCCGGTGGTGGAGGGCGAGAGCAGGATCCGCAGTTCGCCGCCGCGCCGGGTGTCGGCCGGGACATCGGCGTGGGAGACGGGGAGGGTAAGGCGGGCCTCCAGGCGCTCCTTGATGAGGTCGAGCTGCACCTTTGAGTTGCCGTTGATGCGGTCGCGCATTCCGGCGTCGTCGATGGGCGCCTCGGGCTTCATCCGGAAGTCCTGGATCCACCGCATCCGGGTGGATTCGGGGCCCACTTCCTCGTACTGCCAGAGGATGTTCATGAAGTCGAACGGCCCGGTCTCGACCCGCCGGGCGCGGACCGTCTTTGTCTCCAGGTCGGCGGTGCGCTCCGAGACCCAGGACCAGACCTTGCCCTGCTCATCGGGGTGCAGGGTGAGCCGGAAGGTGACGGTGGTGCCGTCCTGGCTGAGGATCTCGGCGGAGGCGTACTCGCTGAAGAGGTCCGGCCAGGAGGCGACGTCATTGGTACGGGCCCAGACGTAGGCGAGGGGCGCGTCGATGACGATCTCGTTCTCGGTGTGCTCGCTCATCGCTCGTTCACCGCCCGCAGGGCAAGGCGGCGAACCTCGGCGGGGGTCGTGTCGGGGGTCAGCTGGTCCTCGATGTCCACGCCCCAGCGCGCCGCGACGCGCGTCGCGATCTCGGTACGGGCGAGTGAGTCGAGGTCGAGCTGCCCGAACGAGTCGTCGAACATCCCGGGGTCGGCGGGGGACTCGGCGCCCACGGCGGGCAACAACCCGGACAGATCGCTGTCGGTGAATGGAATTTCGGTCACAGACGTCATAGGTGCGTGCCTCCAACAGTAGGGACCAAGTAATCACACAAACGGTCCCCACGGTTACGGAACGTGTCACGCCGACAGGGCGGGGACCACTCGGACGGAGGCACCGATCCCACGGACGCTCAGCCCGCCGGGGTGGAGGCATCGGGCAGCACCGTCTCAGGTCGCGCCGTCCGCCGACGCCGCCTAGGCTTGATCGGGACATCGCCGACAGGCGGTGACCACACGGGGATTCCGCCGACGCGAACCCGGGCGTCCATCACCTGACAGATCATGGGCCGTCCCGAATGCGCAGGCGTCTTCCGTACGCCGTCCATCCGCATGACGGCCGGATCCGGGGCCCGTCGACATCTGGCCGTGCTGTTCATCACAAAGGCAGGTGCCATGAGTTTCTTCTCCGACAACCCGCGTGATGCCGAACGGCCCGACCATCCGGCCGAAGACAGCCCGTATGGCGGTGCGCTGGGCGCCCTGGCCAATGTCGCCTGGCAGGTTCTCCTGGCCGCCGGCGTGGCCGCGATCGCACTGGGCGTCCTCGTCCTGGCGTGGCCGGGCGAAACCCTGGCCGTTGTCGGCGTCCTCTTCGGCATCTACCTGCTGGTCAGCGGGGTCTTCCAGCTGGCCGGTGCCTTCGGCACCCACGTACCGGGACATATGCGCGCCCTGAGCTTCATCACCGGCGCACTGAGCGTGCTGCTGGGCCTGATCTGCTTCCGCGGGGCAGCGGAGTCGATCCTGCTGCTCGCCCTGTGGATCGGGTTCGGCTGGCTGCTGCGGGGCATCCTGCAGACCGCGGTGGCGATCTCCACCGAAGGTCTGCCGGCCCGGGGCTGGCAGCTGTTCCTCGGCATCATCACCGCTCTGGCCGGTGTGGTGCTGATCGTGTCGCCCTTCGGCTCGATCGCCGCGCTCACCCTGGTGGCCGGCATCTGGCTCATTGTCCTGGGTCTGACCGAGGTGATCCACGGCGTCCAGTTGCGCGTCCGTGCCGGGCGTCTCACCGACCGCCCGGCGGCCGGCGGCGCGGGCATCCGTAGCCACCTTCACCTTCATCGGCACGCGTAGCCGCGATCTACAGCAGGCCTTCGCGAGGCCGCCCCGTGCCTGCGGCACCTCGCGGCCTCTTATCCGGGCGTTCCGAAGTCCTGCGTCCAGTAGCTGCCGGGCTGGGCGAGGCCGACGCCGATCTCCTTGAAGGAGCAGTCCAATATGTTGCGCCTGTGGCCGGGGCTGGCCATCCACACGGCCATGACGCTCTCGGGAGTGGCGTAGCCGTAGGCGATGTTCTCGCCGTAGGAGCTCCAGCGGTAACCGGCGCTGGTGATCCGGCCGTCCGGGGATGACCCGTCGGAGCCCGTGTGCGACATGTTGCTGTAGTCCGCCATGTCCTCGCTGTGATCCTGAGCGGCCATGGTCAGCTTCGCGTTCACGGTGAGGTTCGGGCACCCAGCCCTGCTGCGCACGCTGTTGACCAGCTCCACGACACGGGCCGCAGCGCCGGAAACCTTGACGGTGGCGGAGGCGGTGGCGGTGGCGGAGCCCGAGGCGCTCGGGGTCGTGGTGGCCTTCGTCCAACGCTGGGCGTAGGACGCGTTCTGCCAGTGACCGTAGGACTCGTTGCCCGTGTTGTCCTGCCGGTCCACGCACGCCAGAGCGACCGAAGGCACGCCGACGGCGGCTGTGGCGATGGCGGCGATGGCTATCTTCCGGTAATGCGTATTCCTGCGGTGCTTCCTCATGCGCGACCTCACTCGGTAGTTCGGCGTCGGTGTTCAGCTCCCGATCCGGTTTGCACGGCACCCGGGAATTGAGCACGGCAATTCCTCTGTCCCGGATACGGCCGGCTCTGCACGGAATCTGCGCCTGAGCTGCCATAACGCCTTGCGGGCTCGGTCATTCTCAGGACTGCCGCGCGCACCGGGCAACGACCGTGCGCTACTACGTCGGGTCGTAGCGAGGATGACGTTTGTCTTCGGACCCATCGGCGTGCTGTCCTGCTCCAGGAGCTTCCCCAGCCGAACCTGTGGTGATGTCAGAAGTCCTTCCCCGCCGCACATGCGGGCTAAAACACCGAACGGACTCAGCATCCCTGCAATCCTGTGAGAGATATGTCCACTGCGGGGAGGAAACTTCTCATATGCCGGGGCGCACCATCTACTATCCGGCCTCGTTAGCGGCTCTCCCAGCGTGAGCGATGTCACAGATATCCGGGTTTACGGACTCCGATCAGCCGTTGGCGCATGCCCTCCGCCGACCGGCGACACTGGAGGCATGAAAGACGACCAACTCCGGCCAACGCCGTCCGCCCGGGACCGGGACCCGGGCGGCCGGGCCCGCAACGCCCGCCCCCGCGACGGGCTGGGCCGGCCCCTCCCCCACGGCGCACAGGGTGTCGCCCGCCAGCCCGAGGGCGTACCCCGGACACCGGTACAGGCTCTGGACGAGGCCCAGCATCTGCTCGACACCGGCCTGCCCTTCCACGCGCACGAAGTGCTTGAGGACGCCTGGAAAGCGGCTCCCGAACCGGAACGGGAAGTATGGCGGAGCCTGGCGCAGCTAGCCGTCGGCCTCACCCACGCCGCACGCGGAAACCCGGCCGGCGCCACCGCGCTGCTGCGCAGAGCCGCAGCCGGGCTGACCCCCTACGAGCCGCGGCCCCCGCACGGCATCGACGCCACCGGCCTCGCGCGCTGGGCGCGACACCACGCGGACCTGCTCTCCGTCGGCGACAGCGCCGCCCCGCTGCCCGCACCACACCTGCGCCACGCCCCGCCGTCCTGAAAAGTCCCGCCACAGGGAGCGCGCGGGCGGCACAACCACCCGCCCGCGTGGGCAGTCTGGAAGGAGGACCGTCGAACCGACGGCGAGCGCTGTACGGAGAGGGGCATGATGAGAGCAGCCGGGATATGGGGGCGCCGGGTGGGCGCCGCACTCGCAGTGACGGGGATGGCGCTGCCGCTGTCGGTCGCATTCGGCGCGCCGGCGCAGGCCGCGTCGTGCACGACCAAGGCCGGGCCCGACCAGAAGAAGGTCGAGAAGTTCCTGGGGCGGCCGGTGGACGGAAAGCAGTCGACGGGCGACTGCCACGCCATACGCAACTTCCAGACCAGTCACGGCATCAGCCCCGCCATCGGCTACGCCGGGCCTGTCACCTGGGGCGTAATGGATTTGATAAACCATCAGAAAGCCGCCGGCAGCAATCCCAACAAAGCCAAGAACTGCCCGACGAACAAGGGACGCATCGCCTGCGTCGACCTGACCCGCCAGCTGAGCTGGATCCAGGACGGCTCCAAACTGAAATTCGGCCCGGTGCCGGTACGGACCGGCCGCAACGGCTACGAGACACGCACCGGTTCGAAGAAGATCTACTGGCGTGACATCAACCATGTGTCGAGCGTCTACAACGTCGCGATGCCGTACAGCCAGTTCTTCGACGGCGGCGAGGCGTTCCATTCCATCGCCGGCAGTGTGTGGTCACCTCCGGGCTCCCACGGCTGCGTCAATATGCGCAAGAGCGACGCCAAGAAGTACTGGAGCCTGTTGCGGAACGGCGACGACGTCTACGTCTACGGCCGAAAGCCCGGCACCTGATCCCCTTCCCGGACCGTACGTGGGAAAGGTCCCTCGGGCCCTCGCTCCGGCAGGTGCCGCAAGCGTTGAACCGGGCCCGGGGACCTTCCCCTCATTCCGTGGAACTCCTGCGCGGATCTCGTCAGCCGAGGGTCGCCAGGGCCTCGTTGAAGATCTTCGACGGACGCATGACGGCCGACGCCTTGGCCGCGTCGGGCCGGTAGTAGCCGCCGATGTCAGTCGGCGAGCCCTGCACCGCGATCAGCTCGTCGACGATGGTCTGCTCCTGCTCGGCGAGCGTCTTGGCGAGGTCGGCGAACGCCCCCGCGAGCTGGGCGTCGTCGCTCTGCTTGGCCAGCTCCTGCGCCCAGTACAGCGCCAGGTAGAAGTGGCTTCCGCGGTTGTCGATGCCGCCCACCCGGCGGCTGGGCGACTTGTCCTCGTTGAGGAACGTGGCGGTGGCGCGGTCGAGGGTGTCGGCGAGCACCTGGGCGCGCGCGTTGCCCCTGGTCTGGGCGAGGTGCTCGAAGCTGACCGCGAGCGCCAGGAACTCGCCCAGGCTGTCCCAGCGCAGGTAGCCCTCCTTGACGAGCTGCTGGACGTGCTTGGGGGCGGAGCCGCCGGCGCCGGTCTCGAACAGTCCGCCGCCGTTCATGAGCGGGACGACGGAGAGCATCTTGGCGCTCGTGCCGAGCTCCAGGATCGGGAACAGGTCGGTCAGGTAGTCACGCAGTACGTTGCCGGTGACCGAGATCGTGTTCGCGCCCCGGCGGATGCGCTCCAGGGAGAACGCGGTCGCGTCGACCGGCGGCATGATCTCGATCTGCAGGCCCTCGGTGTCATGCTCGGCGAGGTAGGCCTTGACCTTCTCGATGAGGGTCGCGTCGTGCGCGCGCCCCTCATCGAGCCAGAACACCGCCGGGTCGCCGGTCGCGCGGGCGCGGGTGACGGCGAGCTTGACCCAGTCCTGGATCGGCAGGTCCTTGGTCTGGCACATGCGGAAGATGTCGCCTGCGCCCACCGCCTGCTCGAGTACGACGTTGCCGCTGCCGTCGACGACCCGGACCGTGCCCGGGTTGAGGACCTCGAAGGTCTTGTCGTGGCTGCCGTACTCCTCGGCCTTCTGCGCCATGAGGCCGACGTTGGACACCGAGCCCATCGTCGACGGGTCGTAGGCGCCGTGTGCGCGGCAGTCATCGAGGACGACCTGGTAGACGCCGGAGTAGCTGCTGTCGGGCAGGACGGCGAGGGTGTCGGCCTCCTGGCCGTCCGGGCCCCACATGTGGCCGGAGGTGCGGATCATGGCCGGCATGGAGGCGTCGACGATGACGTCGCTCGGTACGTGCAGGTTGGTGATGCCGCGGTCGGAGTCGACCATCGCCAGGGCGGGGCCGTCGGCGATCTCGGCCTCGAAGGACGCCTTTATCGCCGCGCCTTCGGGCAGCGTCTCCAGGCCCTTGAGGATGCCGCCGAGGCCGTCGTTCGGGCTCAGGCCGGCCGCGGCGAGCTTCTCGCCGTACTCGGCGAACGTCCTCGGGAAGAAGACCCGCACCACGTGGCCGAAGACGATCGGGTCGGAGACCTTCATCATCGTGGCCTTCAGGTGCACCGAGAACAGCACGCCCTCGGCCTTGGCCCGGGCGACCTGCGCCGCCAGGAACTCGCGCAGAGCCGCCACCCGCATCACCGAGGCGTCCACGACCTCGCCCGCCAGCACGGGCACCGACTCGCGCAGAACGCTGGTGCTCCCGTCGTCCCCCACCAGCTCGATACGCAGCGAGCCGGCCTCGGCGATGACCGCGGTCTTCTCGGTGGAGCGGAAGTCGTCGGCGTCCATGGTCGCGACATTGGTCCTGGAGTCGGCGCTCCAGGCACCCATGCGGTGCGGGTGCGCCTTGGCGTAGTTCTTCACCGAGGCGGGGGCACGGCGGTCGGAGTTACCCTCGCGCAGGACCGGGTTCACGGCACTGCCCTTGACCTTGTCGTAACGGGCGCGGACGTCCCGCTCCTCGTCGGTCTTCGGGTCGTCCGGGTAGTCCGGCAGCGCGTAGCCCTGCTGCTGGAGCTCGGCGACCGCGGCCTTCAGCTGCGGGATCGAGGCCGAGATGTTCGGCAGCTTGATGATGTTCGCCCCGGGGGTCTTGGCCAGCTCACCGAGCTCGGCGAGGGCGTCGTCGATCCGCTGCCCCTCCTCGAGCCGCTCGGGGAAGCTCGCGATGATCCGCCCCGACAGGGAGATGTCGCGGCTCTCGACGCTGACCCCGGCCGTTGAGGCGTAGGCCTGGACCACAGGCAGGAACGAATACGTCGCCAGGGCCGGGGCCTCGTCGGTGTGCGTGTAGATGATGGTCGAGTCAGTCACCGATACTCCGCTTCACGTCTACATTCGTCTCGATATCAAGATATCTCGTGGCCACCCCTCCCTGACACCAGCCCCCGGTTCGAGGTCGTCGGAGGCCTGACCTGGCACAGCGGATCGTCCTAGAATGGTTACGCCGCAACCACATAGCGTGAGGGGTCTGATGAGCCAGGGCAGTGAGCCGTTGTCCATCGGGATCGATGTCAACGTTCCGAGCGTAGCTCGGATGTACGACTACTACTTGGGTGGCAAGGACAACTACGCCGTCGACCGTGTGGCCTCGGAGGACCTGCTCAAGGTCGTACCGAGCACAAAGGCTCTGGCGCTCAACAACCGGCAGTTCCTGCGACGTGTGGTGCGCCGCCTGGCTCACGACTACGGGATCCGGCAGTTCATCGACCACGGGTCCGGCCTGCCGACGCAGGACAACGTCCACGAGGTCGCCCAGCGCGTGGACCCGGCCTCGCGCGTGGTCTACGTGGACAATGACCCGATAGTCCTGGCGCACGGGCGCGCGCTGCTGGAGGAGAACGACAACACCGTCGTCATCCAGGCGGACATGCGCGACACCGATGGCATCTTCGGACACCCCGAGATCACCCGGCTGATCGACCTCGACCAGCCGGCCGCCGCACTCTTCGTCTCGGTGATGCACTGCATACCGGACTCCGACGACCCGGCCGCACTGGTCCGCCGAGTGGCGGACCGGCTCGCCCCGGGCAGCTTCCTCGTGGTCTGCCAGCTGGTCAGCGAGGACGCCGCGACGCGCAAGTTCGTCACCGACTTCATGGAGACCGCCACCCACGGCAACTGGGGACGAGTGCGCCAGGAGCACGAGGTCCTGCCCTACTTCGACGGTCTGGAGATCCTCGAACCCGGCCTTGTGGAGGTCTCCACATGGCGGCCGGACTCCGATCTCGGCCCGAAGCAGCTCACCCAGGAGTGGATCGAGTACGGAGGCGTCGGCCGTAAGAGCTGACACGGATTGGGCGTCCGGTGCGCCGGGCGCCCGTCGGATCGCTCAGCCGAACTGGCTGATGATCTCCTTCAGGAACTGCCTGGTGCTCCTGGGTGGTTGGGCTTCCGCACACAGCCGGTCCATGACCGCCAGGTAGTTGTCGACGTCGTCCCGCTTGTCCAGATAGAGCGCGCTGGTCAGCTGCTCCAGGTAGACGATGTCGGGCAGGTCCGGCTCCAGGAACCGCAGTATGGTGACCGGGCCGCCCGCCGCGGCAAGGCCGCCGACGCTGAAGGGCGCGATCTGCAGGGTGACGTTCGGGAGCCGGGTGATGTCGATCAGGTGCTGGAGCTGGGCGCGCATCACGTCCACGCCGCCGATCGGGCGCCGCAGTGCCGCCTCGTCCAGGACGGCCCACAGCCTGGGCGGATCGCTGCGGGTGAGCAACGACTGGCGTGCCATGCGCAGGCTGACCCGGCGGCCGATCTCCCGGGCCGGGGCCCGGGGGTGGCCCAGCATCGTGACAGCGCGGGCGTACTCCTTGGTCTGCAGCAGACCCGGCACGAACTGGACCTCGTAGGTGCGGATGACCGAGGCCGCTTCCTCGAGCCCGATATGCGTCTCGAACCAGCTCGGCAGAACATCCCCGTACTTGTGCCACCAGCCCGGGGTGCTGGCCTGGCGGGCAAGGGTGAGGAAGTCCGCCCGTTCGGTCTCGTCATTGACCTCATAGAGGGTGAGCAGATCGGAGACGTCACGTTCCTTGTAGCCGGTGCGTCCCAGCTCCAGGCGGCTGATCTTCGCATGTGACCCGCGGATCCACTCGCCGGCAGCTTCGCGGCTGATGCCACGCGCCTCGCGCAACCTGCGCAGCTGGGTGCCGAGCACGATCCGCAGAACTGTGGGGCCGCCTCGCGGGTGTTCGAGGTAGCGCTTTATCGACGGTTCGCGACTCGGCTGAGCGGCGGTCATGCGGGCTCCCCCTGAGCGACGACGAACACCCAGTGTCCCATTGCGGGACCTCCTTCGTACAGTCGCTCACGTTCTGCTCGCGTGTCGTCAGCGGGTCACTCCTCGCCCAGCATGCTGTCGAAGTCGCCGTCCCTCGCTCCCTGGACGAACGCGGTGATCTCGGCCGTGGTGTAGATCAGCGCAGGTCCCGCAGGGTGACGGGAGTTGCGGACCGCGATGTCACCGCCGGGCAGCCGGGCGAGCTCAACACAATTTCCACTGGGGTTGCTACTGCGGCTCTTCCGCCAGACCACGCCTTCGATGCTGGTGGCCTGCGTGCCGTTGACGATTTCCTGCATTTCCGCCTCTCCCTTGCCACCACGCGCTGCACGTGCAGATGCACGTGCAGCTGTTCTTGCGGCTGTACTTACGAATGTAATTGCAGATGTGCTTGCAGAGGTAGGTGGCTGACGAGGATAGTAGCCCGTGCAGCGGACGTTCATGCCAACTGCCACCAGGCTTCGCGGAGATTGTGATGACATCAGACCCAGCGTGTTCACCAGGCGATGTCGCACCTGACAGCGCCGGCAGTCACTGGCTGGCCCTGACGCTCCAAAGCGGGCTCGGAGCAAGGGGATTCGCGGCGCGCGCACTCACTGGCGACCTGCAGGAAGCGGGTGCCGCCCGGCACTTCGCGCGCTGCACCCTCTTCGACTGGGACATGGGACCTCTCGTCGAAGACGCCGCGGTGATCGTGTCCGAGCTGGTGACCAACGCGATGCGCTACGGGCTCGGCTGCCCGCTCAGCCCGCCCGCCACCTCCCGGCCTGTCTGGCTGGGGCTGCTCCTGCAGGAAACGACCGTGCTCTGCGCCGTCTCCGACCCCAGTCCCGAGATCCCGGTCGTCAAGGAACCCGACTATCTCGCCGAGTCCGGGCGCGGACTGCACATCATCGACTCCCTCAGCGACGCGTGGGGCTGGACTTCGCCCGACCACGCGGGCAAGACCGTCTGGGCGGAGGTTGGACTGCCTGCGCCGTCTCTGCCATAGGGCGGCCTCCGCAGGCGCAAACGAACGCCGACCGACGGGGGGCCGGCGTTCGTTTGCGTTCCCGCGCGCGGCGTTACCCTGCGGCTCCTGCGGCCAGATGTCATCTCCCATACCCGGCCAGGACAGCGGCCACCGATACGACGACGAGGACGGTGTGGTCTTCAAGCACACCTTCCGCCGAGTACGGGAGCCGTTCTACGTCCGGCTGCGCGGCACCGACGGCAAGCGCCACGCGGCCGGCGGCATCGAGCCGCTGATGGATGTGCACGGTGACGCCGATCCGTGGGCCGACCTCCTGCCGTCCGGCGGTTCGGCGCTCGCAGTCCAGGCTCTTCGGGTCGGCCGACTTCGCGCAGGGAGATCCTTCAGGCACCCCTGCGACCTGGCGGATCCGCCAGGTCCCGCCCGCGTACCTGGGCGGACAGCCGAGTCAGGCCCAGCAGCGCGTCGATGTTCGGCGTCCGCACACCGACCGCGGCCCCTATCTCCCGGACCGCGCCGACCAGTGCGTCCAGTTCCAGGCCGCGTCCGGCCTCGGCGTCCTGCAGCATCGACGACTTGAAGGCGCCGAGCTCGCGGGTCACCCTGTTGCGGTCTTCCGGGCTCTCCTCGATCGGGCAGCCGATGCGCGCGCCAATCTCTGGATTTCGGAGGGCCGCGCCGGGCCGCCAGGGCCTGACGGCCGGCCCGGAACGCCGGTTCCGGGCCCCACCGTTTCGGGCCGCTGTGTGGGCGATCAGCGGGACGCGGCGGGGAAGCGTACGCGGGTACCTGTCCGCTCGCGGATCTCGCCCGCCGGGACGCCGGGCGCCGCCCGGACCAGCGCGACGCGGTCGCCACCTGGCCGTCGGGCCCGTAGCGCCAGGGCAGGCCGCCGTCGGCCACCTGGGTTCCCACCCCTGCGGGGGTGCAGAAGGCGGGGATGGCGCAGTCTCCGGCCCGCAGCCGCTCCGCCAGGGTTCCCCGGAAGACGAGGTCGAGTTCGATCTGCCCTGTCAGGTACTGGCGGGCAAATTCCCGTACTCCCCCACGTAGCTGCTGGTGGCCCGGCTGATCAGCGGCACGGTGGTCAGGACCGGCGGGATGCCGGTCGGCGCCCGCGTCGGCCGCCGAGGACACGCTCTTGTCCGGCGGTCAGTCCTTTCCTGACGAGGGCACAATGCGGCCCGTCACCTCTCCGAAGCCGATCCGCGTGCCGTCCGGGCCCGGCGCGGTGGCCGTGATGACGACTTCGTCGCCGTCCTCCAGGAATGTGCGGGTGGAGCCGTCGGCCAGCTTGACGGGGCGTTCGCCGTTCCAGGTCAGCTCGATGAACGCACCCTCGGTGCCGCGGTCGGGGCCGCTGACCGTGCCCGAGGCGAACAGGTCCCCCGCGCGCAGGCTCGCGCCGTTCACGGTCATGTGGGCGAGCTGCTGTGCGGCCGTCCAGTACATGGCGGCGAACGGCGGCCGTGAGACCACCTCGCCGTTGAGCCGGACCTCCAGCGTCAGGTCCAGGCCCCACGGGTCGCGCCCGTCGCGGTCGTCGAGGTAGGGCAGCAGGTCGACGTCGCGGGCGGGCGGCGCGACGCGGGCGGCGGCCAGAGCGTCGAGCGGGACCACCCAGGGCGAGAGTGAGGTGGCGAAGGACTTGCCGAGGAAGGGGCCGAGCGGCACGTACTCCCAGGCCTGGATGTCGCGGGCGGACCAGTCATTGACCAGCAGGACGCCGAAGACATGGTCGGCGAAGCCGTCCAGCGGCACCGGCGTGCCGAGCGGCGACGGCGCTCCGACGACAAAGCCGACCTCGGCCTCGATGTCGAGCCTGCCGCTCGGCCCGAAGCCCGGTGCGGCATCGGCCGGCGCCTTGCGCTGGCCGTGCGGGCGGACGATCGGGGTACCGGAGACGACAACGGTGCCGGAGCGGCCGTGGTAGCCGATGGGCAGATGCTTCCAGTTCGGCGTCAGCGGCGGCGTGCCGGGCCGGAACAGCGTGCCGAGGTTGGTCGCGTGGTGCTCGGAGGCGTAGAAGTCCACGTAGTCGCCGACCTCGAACGGCAGGTGCAAGGCCACCTCGGCGCGCGGCAGCAGGCATGGCTCGACCGCGGCGCGGTGCGCCGGGTCGGTCAGCCAATCGGTCAGCGCGGCACGGACTTGCGTCCAGGCGGTGCGCCCGGCCGCCAGCAGCGGGTTGAGGACGGGCGCGTCCAGCAGCTCCGCGAGCGCGGCGTCGAGCCCGGTCGCACGGGCCGCTGCGGCGGCGTCGAGGATGTGATCACCGACCGCCACCGCGATACGGCGGCGGTCGGGAGCGTCGGGCGCGGTGAAGACCCCGTAGGGGAGGTTGTGCACGCCGAACGGCGAGTCGACGGGCAGCGCCAGCCAGGAGACGGTCATCGGCGGTCCATAACGGTGTCGGAAAGGGTGATCAGGCCGAGTGAGGCGAGATCCTGGAGCGGCTCGGTGATGCTGCAGGTGCCGTAGGCGGTGAACAGGGTCCGCGTCCGGGCTGCCTGGCGATCGGTCATACCCGTGAGGCAGGAGGCAAGTTCGTGACCGTCGCGCAGCTCAAGCACAGTAATGAGCGCCGCACGGGAGGCACCCGACAGCGCCTCGCCCGTGGCGGCGAGGATGTTCAGGAATCCGTGGTGTTCAAAACCGGTGACCGCGGCGGTATGGCGCACGGCCTGGTGCAGTCCGGCCGTGCACTTGAACGAGAGCCCGCGGTCAGCGCATCCCGTGATGAAGGCAGCCACCTCGGCCGCCGGCGGGAAGGCCTCGGCGATCGTGCCGCCGGTCCGCAGCTTCGCGCGGTAACCCGTACCAGCCATGACGTCGAGGGCGGCGGCCATCTCGGCGGGACTTGCGCGCCGCACCTCGACCACACCGCCCGCCCGGGGCGGCAGATGCCGGTCGAGTGCGGCGCGGGCGGCCTGAGCCGCCTGCGCCGGTGTCCCGGTCGCGGCGCAGGCCAGCTCCACGCCGACCACCGGCAGCCCGCGGCTGCGGGCAGCGGCCAGGGCAGGCACCAGCCGGTCCGGCCCGCCGGGCACGACCAGCACCGCGTCCGGGCAGTCATGACCGTGCTGGAGCGCGCCGGCGACGGCGTCCAGGTGGCCGGTGCCGATCAAAAACGGCCCCACCAGCGGCTCGAACCAGGCTTCCCGGTAGCGGGCGTGGGCCGGCAGCGCGTCCTCGGCGGTGGCGTTGCCCGGCGGGAACATCGCCGCGTCGTCGCAGAGCCCGGCGAACAGCGGCGGTATCCCCGTGTCGGAGGTGCCGGAGGCGTCGGTGGGGCTCATTGGTCCGGCCCCCGACCGCTCCAGCTCCAGGCGTAGCGGCCGTCGTCAGTCGCCCGGCCGCCCTCGGCGATCTCCAGCGGACGGAAAGTGTCCACCATGACGGCGAGTTCGTCGAAGAACTCCGCGCCGATGCTGCGCTCGTAGGCGCCCGGCTGCGGCCCGTGCGCGTGTCCGCCCGGATGCAGCGAGATGGAGCCCTGGCCGATCCCGGAGCCCTTGCGAGCCTCGTAGTCGCCGCCGCAGTAGAACATCACCTCGTCGCTGTCCACGTTGGAGTGGTAGTACGGCACCGGGATCGACAGCGGGTGGTAGTCGACCTTGCGCGGCACGAAGTTGCAGATCACGAAGTTGGTCCCCTCGAAGACCTGGTGCGCCGGCGGCGGCTGGTGCACCCGCCCGGTGATCGGCTCGTAGTCGGCGATGTTGAACGCGTACGGGTACAGGCAGCCGTCCCAGCCCACCACGTCGAACGGGTGGGCGGGCACCACGAAGACCGTGCCGCCGATCCCGCCGGAGACACGGTGCTTGACGTAGATCTCGATGTCGCCGTCCGCGTCGGCCAGCAGCGGCCCGGCCGGTCCGCGCAGGTCGCGTTCGCAGAACGGCGCGTGTTCCAGCAGCTGCCCGTACTTGGAGAGGTAGCGCCCGGCCGGTCCGATGTGGCTGTTGGCCTCGATCACGTACAGCCGCAGCGGCGCCCCGTCCGCCGGAAGCCAGCGGTGGGTGGTGCCGCGCGGGACTATCACGTAGTCCCCCTCGCCGGCCTGCAGGCTGCCGAAGACGCTCTCCATCACCCCGGAGCCGGACTCCACGTAGACGCACTCGTCCCCGATCGCGTTGCGGTACAGGGGCGAGGGGAGGGCCGCGGCCACATAGGCGATCCGCACGTCCGCGTTGCCGAGGATCACCCGGCGGTCGCGGACGGGGTCGGCGTGGCGCCAGGCCTCGCCGGGAAAGAGCCCGTGGAGCTTGAAGTGGTACGGCTTGAGGGGGTGGTTGGGCTCGGGCTTGCCGCCGTCGATGCTCCAGATCCGGCTGTCGACCAGGGCCGAGGGGATGGCGCGGTGGTACAGAAGCGAGGAGTGGGAGGAGAAGCCCTCCTCCCCCATCAGTTCCTCGTAGTACAGGTCGCCCTCGGAGCTGCGGTGCTGGGTGTGACGCTTGGGTGGGATCGCGCCCGCACTGCGGTAATAGACCATGGCCCCGGCTCCTCAGAGGTTCCCGCGGCGGGCCTGCTCACGTTCGATGGCCTCGAACAGTGCCTTGAAGTTGCCCTTGCCGAAGCCCAGCGAGCCGTGCCGCTCGATCAGCTCGAAGAAGACGGTCGGCCGGTCCTGCAGCGGCTTGGTGAAGATCTGCAGCAGGTAGCCGTCCTCGTCGCGGTCGGCGAGGATCTTCAGCTCCCGCAGGGTGTCCACCGGGACGCGGGTGTCGCCCACCCACTCGCCGAGGGTGTCGTAGTAGGTGTCCGGCGTGTCGAGGAACTCCACCCCCATCTCCCGCATCGCGCGGACGCTGGCCACGATGTCGCCCGTGGCCAGCGCCAGGTGCTGCACGCCTGGGCCGCCGTAGAACTCCAGGTACTCGTCGATCTGCGACTTCCGCGTGCCCGCGGCGGGCTCGTTGATGGGGAACTTCACCCGGTGGTTGCCGCTGGCCACCACCTTGGACATCAGCGCGGAGTACTCGGTGGCGATGTCATCACCGATGAACTCCTTCATGTTGGTGAAACCCATGACGCGGTTGTAGAAGCCGACCCACTCCTCCATGCGCTCCACGTTGCCCACGCAGTGGTCGACGGCCTGGAAGTAGCGCTTGGGGTGGCCGGCCGGCTTGGCGTGGAACAGCGGGCCGTGCTCGGTGAAGCCGGGCAGGAACGGGCCGGTGTAGCGGGAGCGGTCGACCAGGGTGTGCCGGGTCTGCCCGTAGGTGGCCAGCGCGGCGACGCGGACGGTGCCGTACTCGTCGGTCAGGTCGTGCGGCTCGCTGAGTACCGTCGCGCCCTGTTCGCGGGCATGGGCGACGGCGCGGTCGACGTCGGGGACCTCGATGGCCAGGTCGGTCACGCCGTCACCGTGCGCGACCACCGACTGGCCGGCCTCGGTACCGGCGTGCACCTCGCCGGTGATCAGGAACCGGGCCTTGCCGGAGGTGAGGACGTACTCGGCCACGTCGCGGCTGCCGTTCTCCGGACCGCGGTAGGCCACGCAGGTCATGCCGAACGCGGTGGAGTAGTAGTGCGCGGCCTGCTTGGCGTTTCCGACGTAGAACCGGATGTGGTCCATGCCGATCACGGGAAAGGGGTCGGTGGTGTCATCGTGCTCCACAGCTCCGATGAGCCGAGTGAGGTCGACATCGGCAACGGAATGCGTCATGGCGTGCTCCTGGGTCCGGGGCGGTGGGGTGCTTACAGAAGGCAGTAGACGGCTCAGCAAGACCTGGTGACAACATCTCTTCGATAAGCTAGACAATCTGCTAAGTAAAGCGCTGTATAAGGAGCATGTGGTGGAAGAACAGCGCATCTCCCTCGACCAGCTCGACACCCTGCTGGTCCGCACGATGAGCGAGCATCCGCGCACGGGTTTCCTGGAAATCTCCCGGCTGACCGGCGTCTCCCGCGCCACCGTCCAGGCCCGCGTACAGCGCCTGGAGCAAGCAGGCGTGATCACCGGGTACGGGCCCGACATCGATCTGCCCGCCGCCGGCTATCCGGTGCTCGCCTTCGTCAGCCTGGAGATCGCCCAGGGCGGCCTGCAGGAGATCGCCGAAGAGCTCGGCCGCATCCCGGAGGTACTGGAGGCGTACGGTATGACGGGCCCGGCCGACGTCAACTGCCATGTGGCCGCAAGTTCGAACGAGCATCTGCAGCAGACGCTGATCCGGATCAACCGCATCCCCACGGTCGTCCGCTCCACCAGCGTGATCGCCCTGTCCCGTGTGGTCGCCCCCCGTCGGCTGCCGCTCCTGGAGTCCGAACAACGACCCCGCCCGAGCCGGGTGCCGAACTACCGGGGCACATGACCGGCTTCCCGCCCAGCACGTCGGGCCCAGCCGCCGCGACAGCGGCCGTGAGTTGTCAGACCGCTGCGCTACGTTTCCACCACGAGCGAATTCGTACTGGTGGCGGGCGCGTGGCTTGGATCGTGGGCGTGGGAGAGGTGGTGCCGGAGTTGCGTGCGGCCGGGCACGGCACCCACCCTTTGACGCTGTCCGGCCTCGCCGACAAGCAGAGTGTGCCGGCCGGGCAGCAGACCCATGTACAGGACATCGTCAGCGAGGTCGAACGCCTCGATCTGCGCGACGTCGTCCTGGTCGGGCACAGCTACTCGGGCATCCCGGTCGGTCAGGCCGCCGAGCGGATCGGCGACCGGCTGGCCCGCGTGGTGTTCGTCGACTCCAACGTTCCGGCCGACGGCGAGTCGTTCGTTTCGGGCTGGCCGGACGGCCGGGCGATGGTGGAGGCATCGATAGCCGGGAACGGGGGCTTCTGGGCGCCCCTGACCACAGCCGACTACGACGGCCAGGGTCTCACCGGCGAGCAGGTCGCACGGATCGCGGGCGGCTCGACGCCGCACCCGGGCGCCACCCTGACCGAGCCGGCCGTGCTGGCGCGCCCGCTCGGCGAGCTTCCGGCGACCTACATCAAATGCCTGCTCGACGGCGCCGAGCCGAATGACGACGTGGCCGAGCTGCTGAAGAGCGAGCGCTGGCGGTTGGTGGAGATGGACACCGGCCACTGGCCGATGTTCTCCCAGCCACGCGAGCTGGCAGGGATTCTGCACCGGTCAGGCACGGAATCCTGAAAGGCGCCCCGGCTGCCCCGGCTCCTACGGCTACGACCGGGCGACGGCCTGCACGGTGAGTGTCAGGCCCGCCTCCCGCGCGAGGCGTACGCACACCCCGACGTCGCCCGCGCCCGCGACCGCGACCGTGGCGACCGCTACGGGCCTCTGAGCACCGGCGGCGGTGATGGGCGAGGGCGGCCGAGACGCGCGGCCTCCTGGGACTGGCGGGCACCGCCCCGGGGTGGGCCGGCTCACCCGTCCGCCCGGCTCGCCGGCTCGTACCTGCGCGCGGTGGATTTCGTCGCCGGCCCGCGCCGGGGCCGGCGCTGCCCGGCGGGGGCCCGTCAGCCGATCAGGGCGGCGGAGCGACGGCCGCTCTTGCTCTCCTGGACCTGACGCAGCAGCGCGGCCGCGGCCGCGCTTGTCGGATCACCCGTCACGGTGATGGTCTCCCAGGCCGGTACCGTCCCGGTGAGCCCGATGAAACGCACCTGGTCGGTCTTGGCCGCGAACGACTGCGGCACGAGCGCCACACCGAGCCCGAACGTCACCAGATCGAGCAGCGAGTGCACATCGGTCACCTCCAGCGAGACATGGCGGTCCACGCCTGCGGCGGCGAGCGCGTTGTCGACCAGGTCCCGGGTGCCCCAGTCCGGCAGGAAGTCCACGAATTGCTCCGACCGCAGCTCCGCCAACCCGACCCGCGCCCGCGTGGCGAACGGATGGCCGGGCGCACAGGCCAGCACGAGCGGTTCGCTGGCGAGCGGCCCGACCAGGACATCGTCCGGGCACCGGGCCGGGCGCGAGACGAACGCCACGTCCAGCCGCCCCGCGCGCACCTGCTCGATCAGCTCGCCGGACCCGCCCTGCCGCAACCGGATCTCCAGACCGGGGTATGCGGCCAGGAAGCGGCCGAGCACAGCCGGCATATGCACCACGTGCAGGCACTGCAGCGACCCGATGGCCAGGCTGCCGCGGAGCAGCCCCTGCACCGCCGCGACCGCGTCCTTGGCGGCGTCGGTCGCCGACAGCGCCCGCCGGGCCTCGACCAGCAGGACCCGCCCGGCAGGGGTCAGCTCCACCTGCCGGGTGCTGCGGAGGAACAGCGGGGCGCCCAGCTCATGTTCCAGCAGGCTGATCGAGGCCGACAGCCCGGACTGAGCGATATGCAGACGCTTGGCCGCCCGGGTGAAGTGGCACTCCTCCGCGACGGCGACGAAGTACTTGAGTTGCCGGAGTTCCATGATTCATCACCAGAGCTGCTCAAAGGGATCAGTTTCTCCTGTTGGACAGCTTAATCACCGGAGCGCAGGCTGGGGAGGCACCAACCGATTTCCCAGGAGGAAACCCCCATGCAGACTCGCCGCATCGGTGACGCCCAGGTCAGCGCGATCGGTCTCGGCGGAATGCCGATGTCGATCGAGGGACGCCCCGACGAGCAGCGTTCGGTCGCGGCGATCCACGCCGCGCTGGAGGCGGGCGTGACGCTGATCGACACCGCCGACGCCTACCACCGAGACGCGAACGAAGTCGGCCACAACGAATCCCTGATCGCCCGCGCGGTGGCCAGCTACGGCGGCGACACATCCGACGTGCTGATCGCGACCAAGGGCGGTCACCTGCGTCCGGGCGACGGCAGCTGGACCGTGAACGGCTCACCGGAGTACCTGAAGAAGGCCTGCGAGGCATCGCTCAAGCGACTCGGCGTCGAGGCCATCGGGCTCTACCAGTTCCACCGGCCGGACCCGGAGGTCCCCTACGCCGACTCGGTCGGGGCGATCCGCGACCTGCTGGACGCGGGCAAAATCCGCTTCGCCGGCATCTCGAACGCCACCCCGGAGCGGATCCGGCTGTCCAACGAGATCCTCGGCGGCCGGCTCGTGAGCGTACAGAACCAGTTCTCCCCGGCCTTCCGCTCCAGCGAACCGGAGCTGGAGCTGTGCGCTGAGCTGGGCATCGCCTTCCTGCCGTGGAGCCCGCTCGGCGGGATCTCCCAGGCCGGTGAGCTGGGCTCACGGTTCGACGCCTTCGCGGAGGTCGCGCAGGCACACGGCGTGAGCCCGCAGCAGGTCTCCCTGGCCTGGGAGCTTGCCAAGGCGCCCGTGGTGATCCCCATCCCGGGCTCCTCGCGCCCCGAGACCATCCGCGACTCGGTCGCGGCGGCCGACCTCAAGCTGTCCGCCGAGGAGCTGGACCGCCTCGACGCCGCCTGACATAGCGCGCACCCCGCCGTGGGGCCGGCCCTCCGCAGGGCCGGCCCCACGCGTCGTCGCGCAGCCCGGGGCGGGTTTGGCTCCACCGCCATATCGTGCCCTCCCCTGGCAATGCGACTGATCTCCGCGGTGGCGGACGGACACCCGCTCTGCCCCGCCGGCGATTGGCGGCACCGGCCGATGCCATCGTCCCCGGGACGAGCGCCTGGACGTGTACTACGGCGGCGGTATGCCCGCGTACCGTGCGCGGATGATGCCGCCCTGCTCCCGGGCTCGTACGGTGAGGGGATGGGAGTGATCGAAGCCTGGCGTCGCTGGGCGCGTGCTCGGCCGCGGTGGGCAGATGCCGTCCGAGTGGTCGTGCCTGGCGGCGGCGGTGGTGCTGTTCCTGGCCTTCGGCTCGCTGTTCGCGATGTTGCTGCCCATCCTCACCGCGATCGCCGGGGTCGGCACATCCATACTCGCCATGGGCCTGCTCAGCCACACCATGAGCATCGCGGATCTCGCGCCAACGCTCGGCGCGCTGATCGGCCTGGGCGTCGGTATCGACTACGCGCTGTTCATCGTCACCCGGCACCGACGCGGCCTGGAGTCCGGCCTCGACGTCGAGCAATCGATCGTCAAGGCAGTCGACACCTCCGGCCGGGCGGTGTTGTTCGCGGGCGCCACGGTCTGCATCGCGCTGCTGGGCATGCTGGTGCTGCGCATCAGTTTCCTCAATGGCGTGGCGATCGCCGCTTCACTGACCGTCGTATGCACCGTGCTGGCGGCGCTCACCCTGCTGCCCGCGATGCTTGCCGTCCTGAAATTGAGGGTCCTGGGCCGCAAGCACCGTCGCGTCGTCATCGCGGCGGACGGCAAGCCCGTCCCCGCGCCCGCCAAGCCCGGGCTCTGGACCCGCTGGGCCGGCACCGTCCAGCGCCGTCCCAAGATTCTTGCGGCTGTCGCCCTCGTCGTGATGGCAGTGCTCGCCCTGCCTACCCTGTCGTTGCGCCTGGGCTCCTCCGACCAGGGCAACAACCCGGCCTCATCCACCACCCGTAAGGCCTACGACCTGCTCGCCGGCGGTTTTGGAGCCGGCTTCAACGGTCCGCTGCAACTGGTCGCCCAGACGCCTTCGAGCTCCGACAAGACGGCCCTGAAGGGCTCGTCACCACGATCCGCGCCACCAAGGGCGTGGCGAGCGTCACCGCCCTGCCCATGCAGCCCGGCAGCGGCATCGGCCTGGTCCAGGTGACCCCCACCACTTCGCCGCAGTCCCAGCAGTCCTCCGACCTGATCACGCAGCTGCGCGACAACGTCATTCCCAAGGCCGAACAGGGCACCACCCTCAAGGTCTACGTAGGCGGGCAGACCGCGACCTTCGACGACTTCGCGTCCGTCATCAGCAGCAAGTTGCCACTGTTCATCGCCGTCATCGTCGGTCTGGGCTTCCTGCTGCTGGTCCTCGCCTTCCGCAGCCTGGTCGTCCCGGCCACCGCGGCGGTGATGAATCTGCTCGCCGCAGCCGCGGCCTTCGGCGTGATCACCGCCTTCTTCGTCTGGGGCTGGGGCTCCGACGCGCTCGGCATGGGCAAGGCCGGGCCCGTGGAGGCGTTCCTGCCGGTGATGATGCTGGCCATCTTGTTCGGCCTGTCCATGGACTATCAGGTCTTGCTGGTCAGCCGGATGCACGAGGAATGGGTCCACACCCGCGACAACGCCCGGGCGGTCAAGGTCGGCCAGATCGAGACCTCACGGGTCATCACCGCGGCCGCCCTGATCATGGTCTCGGTGTTCCTCGCCTTCGCCTTCGGCGGCCAGCGCGTCATCGGCGAGTTCGGCATCGGCCTGGGCGCGGCGGTCCTGCTGGACGCCTTCGTGCTGCGCACGGTCCTGGTCCCGGCGGCGATGCACCTGTTCGGCAACGCCAACTGGTGGCTGCCGGCCTGGCTGGACAAGCGCCTGCCCCACCTCTCGATCGACCCCCCGGAGGACCCGCCCGCGCCTGTGCCACTGCCGGAACCCCGCTCCGGACGCCAGCACGCGCCCGCGCACCGTTCGTGACGCTCCCGGCGCGTCCGGGGGGAGCGGGCACTGCCCGCGCCCCCCGGGCCCCCGGGCCCCCGCGCCCGCCCGGCACGACGGCGAAGTGTCGGCTGAGCAGAACCCGAGGATGCTTCAGCGCGTCCGGATGGGACAGGCCAGGGTGGCCGCCATGAGAAGGGCCGCAACGCTGAGGCCGGCCATGAGGGCAGCCATCGGGATGGCCGTGGTACGGCCGCCGAGGCCGACCGGAGGAGCCATGGTGGCGCGGAAAGCGAAGTCCTTTCGATTGGAGCCGCTACAGGCACGGGGCGCATCTCGAAACGGCCGGTGCGGGGCTAGGGCCTGTCCGGCCGATCTCCGTGGGAGAAGGAGCGGGGTCTGGCGCCTGTGATCGCAAGGCGGAGGAGGAAGGCGACGCGATGGGGGTCCCCCCTGCTCGAGCGGAGCCGAGAGCTTGGTGGGGGCACCTCCCGGACGGAGTCTGGGGGAGAGTCGTCGACTGACGACAACGCCGCGAGCTCCCCCAGCTACCGCTGGGAGGTGCCCCCAGTGCCAGGGCACGCGACGCCGCGGAGATCGGCCGGACAGGCCCTAGGCCGCGCCAGGGTGAGGACGCGCCGGACGCCCGCTCATCGCGCAGCCGCTCCGGGGACGCAGCGCCCGTCGCGAACTCACCGTGCGCAGGACGCCTGCGCGTGGAGGACCTTCCCCACCGGACGACTCGGCAAATCCTTCTCGCGGCGCAACCGGATTCCGTGGCGCCTGGCTGTTGTTTGCCGGAAGTATTGACACGATTCAATCTCGGGACGACAGTGAACGACGCCGCCCTCCGGGGTGTCTGACTGCCGCTTATATTCGCGATTTTCCACCGGGCCCACCCTTCGTTGCGCGTCCCGGACAGACAATTGCACCCAAATAATGAATCGTTTCATCCATGGTGGAGGCAAAATGACGAGACCGGTCGGAGAAGGACCGCAACGGCGCACCGTCATCGGTGCCGGTCTGGGTACAGCGGCAGCGCTGGCGGCGGGGCTCTCCGCCGCACCCCCCGCGGACGCCGCTCCGGCGGCCGGCACCGGCCGGGTGCCGGACTGGCACCGCTATGTGCAGGGCCCGCCGGGGCGAGCGGTGCGCCCGGTGGCGGTGGCCGCGTCCGGCGGAGATGTGACCCGGCCGGAGGCACTGCTGGCCCGGGGCGGAGCGGTCACCGTGCTCAGGCGCCCCGGGCCGACGCCGCCGCCCGCCTGGCCCGCGGGCACGACAGCCGCCGCGTCCTCCAGCCACGCGCCCAACAACGGCAGCGACGGCAGCCCCCGCAGCTACGAGGCTGACAACGCTGTCGACGGCGATACCGGCACCTTCTGGAACGACGACACCTTCGGCGCCTACCCGGACACCCTGACCGTCACCGCACCCGCCGCCGTCACCCTCTCCGGCGTCACCGTCCTGTCCAACAGCGATGGCGTTCCGGTCGACTTCACCGTCGAGACCTGGGACGGAGCCGCCTGGCACACTGCGGCGACGGTCACCGGCAACAGCGCCGTGCAGCGGCCGGTGCCGTTCACCGAGCCGGTCAGCACGACAAGCGTCCGCGTCAATGTCACGGCCGACCAGGGCACCCCGCAGGGCGAGTTCACCCGGATCAATGAACTGTGGCCCGGGCTGGTGGCAACGGTCGAAGCCCCGACGGTCACGGTGGACTTCGGCAAGGTTGTCGTCGGATACCCGAGGGTCCGCTTCGCATGGGCGTCGGACAACTCCCCGGGGGTGCGGCTGGCGTTCTCCGAGACGCGCCAGTACCTCAGCGATCGTTCCGACTTCGCCCGCTCCGACCTGTCCGGCGGCGGTCCGGGAACCGACCAGTACGCCGTACCCGCCGGGGGCGCCGACTGGACGGACACCGATGGCTTCCAGGCGGACGGGAAGGTGCACGCCGAGGGGCTGCACGGCTTCCGGTATCTCAAGATCACGCTCGACGCCCTGCCGGGCGACGCACCCGCCGCCCAGGCCCACGGCGAGGTCGCCATCGACTCGGTGGAGCTGGAATTCACCGCTTACCTCGGTAGGCCGGAAACCTTTGCGGGCTGGTTCCTGTCCTCCGACGACGACCTCAACCGCTACTGGTACGCGGCGGCCTACACCAACGAACTGGCCACCGACACCTTCCGCGCGAGCGACGTCGATCCGCGAAACGCCGACACCGCCACCCTCGAAGGCAAACTCGTCCTGCACGACGGCGCGAAGCGCGACCGCGATCCCTACGTCGGCGATATCGCGGTCTCCGGGCGCACCACCTACCTCACACATCACGACGCCTCCGCCGCCGCCCGCAATGTGCTCGCCGACCTCGCGGACCACCAGCGCGCGGACGGCTGGATCCCCCCGGCCTCCATCGTCAACTACACGCTGCCGCTGTTCGACTATCCCCTCTGGTGGGTGACCTGCAGCTGGGACTACGTCCTCTACACCGGTGACCTGGACTACGCGGCCCGCTACTACCCGAACCTCCTCAAGGTCCTGGACACCTGGTACCCGAGCGTCACCGACAGCCAGGGGCTGCTGAGCAAGGGCCTCAACTCCACCGGCAACTACGGCGACTACGCCTTCCTCCCCAGGACCGGGCAGGTCACCTATTACAACGTCAACTACGTCCAGGCACTGAGCGACGCCGCCCGCATCGCCCGGTCGCTCGGCCACCCGGCCGACGCGGACCGCTGGACCTTGCGCGCCGCGGCGGTCACAGAGGCGGTCAACACCCATCTGTGGGATCCCTCGGCAGGCGCCTATCTGGACTCCACCACCGGTGCCGTACGCCACGGCCAGGACGGCAATTCCATCGCCGTCACCTCGGGCGTCGCCGGACCCGAGCGCGCGGGGGCGGCGCTGGACTATCTGGAATCCGCGACGAGGCGTCCGTACGGGAACGCCTTCATGGACAACGACACGATTTTCGACGGAGCGTCCCAGCGGGTCTACGCGTTCACCTCCTACCCCGAGCTGGTGGCACGCTTCGAGACCGGGCGGGCCGAATCCGCCATCGACGAGATCAAGCGGCTCTACGGATGGATGGACCAGCACGATCCCGGCACCACCCACTGGGAGGGCATCGGACCGGACGGCTCCCCCTACGAGGGTGCCTTTACGAGCATGGCGCACGGCTGGTCCACCGGGGTGCTGCCCGTCCTGACCAACCAACTGCTCGGCGCCAGGCCGGAGTCACCGGGGTTCGCCACCTGGTCCGTACGCCCGCATCCCGGGACCGTGGCATGGGCCGCCGGCCGGCTTCCCACGCCGCACGGCCCGCTCGGCGTGAGCTGGCGGGCAGGCGCGGACGCATTCGCCCTGACGGTGGCCGCGCCGCGGGGCACCCGTGGCGAGATCACGGTACCCACCGGCGGCCGTACGGTCACGGTCCGCGTCGATGGTCGCACCGCCTGGACCGGCACCCGGGCCAAGGCTTACCGGGCTCGCTCGGAGGACGGCTATGTGGTCCTGTCCGACGTCGGGTCCGGCACGCACACCATCACGGTCCGCCCGCTCGACTGAGCGCCTGCCGGCGGCCTTTCCCCAGGCACAACGGAGCCACCGGCCCGCACAGGACCGGAGTCCGGGGCGAAGCCCCAGCTGCGGCAAGCCATGCCCAAAAGCCCTCCGCATCAGGGAGACGCGCATGATCAGCAGAAGAACACTCCTCGGCACAGCGGCCGCCACCGGCCCGGCCCTCGCAGGCGTGGCACCGCCGGCCAAGGCGCAAGCCCAAGGCCAAGGCCAAGGCCAAGGCCAAGGCCAAGGAACCGCGCCCGGTGCCCTGCGGGTCGAGCGGACGACGGTCGAGTACGCCACGCATCCGCTCGGCCTCGACGCCACCCGCCCTCGGCTGAGCTGGACCCTCGTCTCCGACCAACACGACCAGCGCCAGAGCGCGTACCAGCTCCGCGTAACGACGACCGCCGGGGCCGACGTCTGGGACAGCGGCAAGGTCGCCTCGCGCCAGTCGGTCCTGGTGCCGTACGACGGCCCGGCGCCGCTGCCCCGGACGCGCTACCACTGGGCCGTCCGCGTCTGGGACGCCGACGGCCGCCCGTCGTCCTGGAGCGCGCCCTCCTGGTGGGAGACCGGCCTGATCGACTCCGCCGAATGGAAGGCCGGTTGGATCGCAGCGCCGGATACGGTGACCCGCGGTCCCGACCTGGCCGGTTCCCCGAGGGCGACCCGGCCGCCGGCGCGCCCGCCGCCACCCGGTACTTCCGGGGTTCCGTCGACGTAGCGGGCGCTACGCAACTCGCCCGCCTGGCGATGACCGCCGACGACGGGTTCACCGCCTGGATCAACGGAGTCGAAATCGGCGGGCGCGACCCCGTCGGGGAGAACTGGCGCCACCCGATCGTCGTCGATGTGACCACCCTCGTGCGCGAGGGGGCCAATACGATCGCCGTCTCCGCGGTCAACGCCTCGCCGAGCCCGGCCGGCCTGCTGGGCACGCTGGAGCTGACCACCGCCGACGGCGTCCGCTCCTTCACCACCTCCGGGGGCTGGAAGGCCACCGACCAGGAGCCCGCCGGTGACTGGAAGGCGCCCGGATACGACGACAGCGCCTGGCCCGCCGCCAAGGAGCTCGCCCGGTGGGGCGGCGGCCCGTGGGGCAGCGTACTGGCCTCGCAGCGGCCGGCCAGGCTGCGCCGCGACTTCCGCCTCGCCGGGAAGCCGATCGCGCGGGCGCGGCTGTACTCGACAGCGCTGGGCCTGTACGAAGCCGAGGTCAACGGGCACCGGGTCGGCCACGACCAGCTGGCACCCGGCTGGACCGACTACCGCAAGCGCGTGCAGTACCAGACGTATGACGTCACCGACCTGCTGCGACGCGGAGCCAACGCGATCGGCGTGAGTGTCGCGTCGGGCTGGTACTCCGGGAGCATCGCCTCGTTCGGACAGCAGCTGTACGGCGAACGGCCAGCGCTGCTCGCCCAGTTGGAGGTCACGTACACCGACGGCAGTACGGCCTCCGTCACCACCGGCACGGACTGGCGCAGCGCCACGGGCCCGATCCTGTCCGCCGACCTGATGGCCGGCGAGGAGTACGACGCCCGGCTGGAGACGCCCGGCTGGTCCTCCCCCGCCTTCGACGACTCCCTATGGCAGCCCGCTGATGCCGTGTCCGGCGTCACCGTGTCGGTGGCGGCCCAGCTGGAAGCCCCGACCAGGATCGAACGGGAGCTCGCCGCCGTCGGCGTCAGCGAGCCGCAGCCCGGGGTGTACGTCTTCGACCTGGGCCAGAACATGGTGGGCTCGGTGCGGCTGCGGGTCTCCGGCGAGGCGGGACGGAGCGTGCGGCTGCGCCACGCCGAAGTGCTGGACCGGAGCGGCATGCTCTACACGGCCAATCTGCGCACCGCCCAGGCGACGGACACGTACACCCTCAAGGGTGCCGGTGCGGAAATCTATGAGCCGCGTTTCACCTCGCACGGCTTCCGATACGTCGAGGTCACCGGCTACCCCGGCGTCCCGGCCAGGAGCGCGGTCACCGGCCGGGTGATGCACACCTCGGCGCCGTTCACCATGTCCTTCAGGACCGACGCGCCCATGCTCAACCAGCTGCACAGCAACATCACCTGGGGCCAGCGGGGCAACTTCCTGGCCGTCCCCACCGACACTCCCGCGCGCGACGAACGGCTCGGGTGGACGGGGGACATCAATGTGTTCTCCAGCACCGCCGCCTACAACATGGAATCGGCCCGGTTTCTCACCAAGTGGCTGCGGGACCTGCGGGACGGCCAGTCCGGCGCCGGGGCGTTCCCCGATGTCGCGCCTCGTATCGGCCCCACCGGGGAGGGCACGGCGGGCTGGGGCGACGCGGGCGTCACCGTGCCCTGGAACCTCTACCAGGCATACGGGGACCGGCAGGTGCTGGAGGACAGCTTCCCGGCGATGCAGGCATGGATCGCGTACCTGGAGGCGCGCAGCACCGGTTGTCTGCGGCCCGCCGAAGGCTTCGGCGACTGGCTCAACATCGCCGACGAGACACCCAAGGACGTCATCGCCACCGCGTACTTCGCGTACAGCACCGATCTCGTCGCCCGGAGCGCGCGTGCAATCGGCCAGGACCCCGGGCCGTACGACGCGCTCTCCGCCAAGATCCGCGCAGCCTTCCAATCGGCCTACGTCTCCGCCGACGGCACGGTGAAGGGCGACACACAGACGGCGTACGTGCTGGCGCTGTCCATGGATCTGCTGCCCGACAGCCTGCGGACGCCCGCCGCCGACCGGCTCGTCGATCTGATCAAGGCGAAGGACTGGCATCTGTCCACCGGCTTCCTCGGCACCCCCCGTCTGCTGCCCACGCTCACCGCCACCGGCCACACGGACCTGGCCTACCGCCTGCTGGAGCAGAGTACGTTCCCCTCGTGGGGCTACCAGATCGGCAGGGGCGCGACAACGATGTGGGAGCGCTGGGACTCCATCGAGCCCGACGGGAGCTTCGAGGACCCCGCGATGAATTCCTTCAACCACTACGCCTACGGATCCGTCGGCGAGTGGATGTACCAGAACATCACCGGCATCGGCATCGGCAGCCCCGGCTTCCAGAACATCGTCATCCGGCCACGCCCCGGCGGTTCCGTACACGAAGCGACCGGGCGGTACGACTCCCTCTACGGTCCGATCACCACCCACTGGACACTGCGCGCGGGCGCGTTCACCCTCGACCTGTCGGTACCGGTCAACGCGACCGCCGAGGTGTGGGTCCCCGCCCGCAGCGCGGCCGATGTCACCAAAACCGGGACCGGGGCGACATTCCTGCGCCTGGCCGAGGGCTGCGCCGTCTACGCCGCAGGCTCCGGCCACCACCGCTTCACCGCGCCGGATCCCCTCGCCTCCTGAGCCCACGGCACGTCGCCCCGCCGCCTCAGAGTCTGTCTGGTGACCTCCGATCGAAGGTCACCCGACAGGCTCTCAGTGCCCTCGCCACCCCGATCGCCGGGGTGGCGAGGGTTCCCGGACTACCGGAATAACCGGAATAAGCAGATCACGCGCTTTGTTGTATTTTGTCGTGGAAGATCGCATAGAAGGCACCGGACCCTCACCAGCGCAACGGAGGGCCGCAACAGAGCTGATCAACGAGGCTCGGGCCAGTAGTGTGCGGCTGATCGACTCGTTGACGCGCCTGTGGGACGGCATCGTCGAAGCGTCGGCCCTGACTGCCAACGACGATGAGCACGACCCGGAGGGAGCCACGGTCGCGTACGAGCGAGCCCAGCTGCGGGACGTGCTGAAGCAAGCACGCGCCGACCTGGACGACCTCGATCAAGCTGCCCAACGGGTACTTACCGATGAGTACTGGGTCTGCGAGCGCTGCGGAGGCCCGATCTCCGCGGCGCGGCTTACCGCCCGCCCCGCGACGAGGATCTGCATTACCTGCGCGGCCTCCAAGGTCGCCGGATGACGAGCCATCGACGGGCACTGTCGGCCACAACGTCACGGCGCATACCAGGTCGGGGTGGAAGGTGACTCGGAGCGTGCGCTCGGCGGCCTTGATGTCTGTCTGCAGCGCCGACGGCGCAGCCGGGCGTGGCTGATGGGGGCGTGCCCGGCCAGCCAGGCATCGATGCGGGCCCATGACGCCTCAACGGCGGGAATGCTCCTGGCCGGACCTTACGGCCCGCCACTGACAAGACCCCTGGGTGCGAGCAGTGGCGGCGCAGGGTCGTCCCGGCCGTGAGCTCTACGAAGGTTGGTCGGGCCGCGTTTTCAGCTTTCGTACGGATCGTTCGGGGCCGGGACCGTTCTGGCCCGGCTGACGTTGATGTACGGGATGACGCCGTCGTTGACGGGGTCTTTGGTCTGTTTGCTGGTGTAGGTGCCGATGACTTCGACCCAGGTGTCGGGTGCCAGGACGGGAGGAATCTGTCCGGACAGGCCGATCTTGATGGGTTGGGCGTCGGCGGCGCAGCAGTTGAGGATCATGCGGGTGAGGTAGGGTGCGCCGCTGCGGTCGAGGGTGATGAAGCCGGTGATTTTGATCCGCCGGTCGCCGAGGGAGCGTCCGTGGTCGTAGGCCGCGCGGCCGCCGTAGTCGACGACGGTGAGCTGGAGGGGGTCGCTTGGGGGGAGGGCGGGGAAGCCGAAGGGTGGTTGCAGGGCCGTGCCGGCGCGCAGGGCGCTGTAGGAGCCCAGCGCGGGTGGGGCGACCAGGATGAGAGCGAACAGGGGCAGAACGAGGAGCCAGGAGATTCGTGGTTCGCGGTGGGCGTGGCCGTGCTGGTCGTGCTGGTCGTGCTGGTCGTGGTTCTCACGCTCGGGCTGGTTCTCCTGGGTCGCACGCGGCTGTCGCAGTTCGTACCAGACGGTGGCGATGGCGGCGACGATCAGGACGATGCCGGCCGCGATCAGCAACGGGCGCAACCCGGCCTTGACGTAACGCAGGTAGAGGCCGGTGAAGCTGGCGTGCAACACCGCGACGCCGACGAGGAACAGCACGACTGCTTGCGCCTGCCGGTTCACAGCAGCACCGCCCCGACCAGGACCGACATGAGGATGGCCAGCACGAAGGTGGCGGGGGCGAACCGCAACGCGAACCCGCGGCCGAACGTGGCGGTCTGCATGGCGAACAGTTTCAGGTCGATCATCGGTCCGACGACGAGGAATGCCAGCCGGGCGGTGAGCGAGAACTGGGACAGGGAAGCGACCACGAACGCGTCGGCCTCGGAACAGATCGACAACAGCACCGCGAGGATCGCCAGGGCGAGGATCGACACCGCCTGGTTACTGGCCGCGGCGTGCAGCCAGCTTGCCGGTACCACGGATTTGAGGGTGGCCGCGCCCATCGCGCCGACGACGAGGAAGCCCCCGGCGTGCATCACGTCGTGCCGTACGGATCCCCAGAACGCCGCCCCGTTGCTGAGGCCGTCGGACGACGGATGGGCCGGTGGGCGCAGCCAGTCGGTGCGGCCCAGCCGCTGCCACAACCAGCCCATCACGCACGCCGCGAGCAGACTCGCCACGAACCGGGCGATGACCATCTGCGGGTTGCGGGGAAACGCGACGGCGGTGGCGGTCAGCACGATCGGGTTGATCGCCGGGGCGGACAGCAGGAACGCCAACGCCGCCGCGGGGGTGACGCCCCGGCGCACAAGCGCCCCGGCCACCGGCACGGAGGCGCACTCGCAGCCGGGTAGGACCACCCCGGCCATCCCGGCGACGGGCACCGCCAGGGCGGGGTGTTTCGGCAGCGCGCGGGCGAAAAACGTTGGTGGGACGAACACCGCGATGATCGCCGACAGCAGCACGCCGAGGACGAGGAAGGGCAGGGCCTGGACGACCACCGCGACGAACACGGTCATCCAGCTCTGCATCACCGGCGCGGACAACAGCCGGCGGATCGGCGCCTGCAGCACTACCACCAGGAGCAGCAGTAGCACGGTCAGACCGAGGGATGAGTTGAACTGCCAACCCTGCGGATCGTCCGCCTCGCGGTGGTCAACCCCGGTCGGGGCTGATTCGGTGGTGGTCACGGGTGAGGTACCTCCGATATGGCGGGGCTTCGTGGCTTGGTTCCCCTCCACCTCCAATACGCCGGTTCAGGCACAACGTCTCATCTTGAGTGCTGACCAACCACCGTGTGCCGGCTTGTGGGGGGGCAGCAGTCGGGTGGGCAGGCGGGAGATGTGAATGGGCGCAGGTCTTCCCTGTCACACCGGGGACTCCGCCTGCCACCCGCCGAGGCGCGCGCCGACCCGTCCGGGGGATGACCCGAACGTATCCTGGGGCGGTCCGTCCAGCCCATCAGATCCTGACAGGATCTCAGAAGCCGGGTACGTGCCGACCGTCCAGATTCCACAACGCGGCCGTATACCAGAGCACCGCGATCGCGGCGACGAGCAGGCCGCCGGCGGTGGGCAGGGCCCAGCCGGGAAGCCGGCGGCTGCGGACCACCAGGACCTTGGCGACGAAGGCGCCGTACAGCACGCAGCCGGTGATGGAGTGCACCGCCACCCGGGTGGTGGTGAGCCGGACCCCGTAGGCGGTGATGCAGTGGTAGGCGATGGGCAGCGACAGCAGAAAGGCGAGCAGGCCGTCGATCCGGTGCACGGTGGGGACCGGGCGCGGGGCTGGGCCGGCACCCGGCAGGCGGTGGTAGATCCACAGCGCCAGCAGGAGCTGGACGAGTGCCAGGCCGAGCAGGGCAGTTCCAAGCTGGGCCTTGAGGCCGTTGGCGTCACGGTAGTGGAGGCCGAAGAGGCCGCTCTCGTAGTCGGGTGTATGCGAGCGGCCGTACCAGTACAGGGCCAGGGTGACAGCCACCGGCAGCAGGATGGCCGTGAGTGCCTGCGGGGTGCTCCGGGTCGGACGCTGCATGGCGGGTCAGTCGCTTTCGAGCTGGTTGCCGGAGGCGCTCAGCACATACCGCGCGGCGCCGGACTGGCTCGGATCCTCGCCGTTGGTATCACCGGCCGTCGCGTCGCCCGCGTAGTGGTGGAGCGAATGGTCGTTGCAGGTGACCTGCGTGGTGTTGTCGGCGCGCTTGGAGGTGTCGAGCGGAATCGTCTTCACGCCCTTCCGGCCCGCGGGGCACCGGCGGCGGTCAGCGGAGGCCGGGCAGCCGTGGCCGCTGTGCCTGAGGACGGTCCGCTGGAGGCGGGCGCGCTGCCCGACGGCGCGGCCGCCATCCATGTGATCGCCGCCGCGCCGGTCGGCTTCACGAGACCTCCTGCGGGTAGGAGTCGGCCCGTCCGGATGCGCGGACCGCATGGTGCCAGTTGGCCCTGGGCGGCCGGGTGTGTCCACTGCGACGGGCCGTCCGTCCGCCAGCCGGGGACCGAAAATGCCCCGGACGGCCCACGGACCTTCTGGAGATCTACTGCGGCGTGCAGCACCAATAGGGTCTAACTCGCGACCGTGGAAGCCGCCCCACGGCCTCGAGCGTGCTTCAGGTAGGTGGCCGTCTCGGTGAATCCCAGGCGGCTGTAGAACCCTGCCGCTCGGCGGGTGGGCACAGTCACCTCTACGTCGTCGGCCTGTTCGGCTCTGGCGATAACGGCCTGGACCAGGAGTGATCCCGTGCCTTGGCCTCGATATGAAGCATCGACGGTCAGCTCCAGGATGTCCAGGACGGTTCCCCCTGCGAAGCGGGTGGGCTGCCGGGCGGCCAGAATGTAGCCGACCATGGTTCCGTTCAGCTCAGCGACCAGGAACTCGGCCCGGCCGTCCGCGGCGGCCTCCAGCGCGCGCGGAAACGTGCGGTGATCGAAGACCGCGCGTTCAGGCTGGTAACTGGTGGCGAAGTCGCAGAGCAGACGGTAGATGCCCGCCGAATCTTCGCGTGTAGCAACGCGAACCCTCATCGCCGCCCCCGTCCCCACCGCGTGGCAATGCCAGTGCCTGCGCATAGTTGGGGAGGAAATTTCTCACAGGTCGTCGTCTTCAGTCGAAGGATCGGCACGAGCTGAGTGCGTCCTTCGGCTGCTGATAGGCGCGTTGGGCGCCTTTCCCGTCGTAGGACGCCAGCGTGGAGCCTCCCGGAAAGATGTTGTTCTTCCAGTTGAACAGCTGGTCGGCCAACGCAGAAGCGCCGTCCGCACCCGTGATGTCCGAGACCCGTCGGCACGAGGCATCGGAGACCGGCGGGAACGACGGGGCATCGGTCGCCGTGGACGTACCGCGCACGGTTGCGTGGGCGTCGTAGGCATGCGGCACCTCACTGCCCTTCAGAATGAGGGCCATCAACTGGTCTGCTGACAGCGCCGGTCGTGTCGGCGACGAGGAGGCCGATAGCTGTGACGGTCTCTTGGGTACGCTTTGCGAGGTGCCTTCCGTCGCATGATGCGAGCAGCCGACGACCAAGAGAGCGGCGGTTCGGCGGTATCCGGCGGACTGTGTCAGACGAGGCCGTGCTGGTGGGCGAGTACGACTGCTTGAACGCGGTCGCGGAGCGCGAGTTTGGCCAGGACCCTGGAAACGTGGGTTTTGACGGTGGCCTCGCTGAGCACGAGTGCGGTGGCGATCTCGGCGTTGGACAGGCCTTGGGCAATCATGCGCAGGACCTGGCTTTCGCGGTTGCTGAGGATATCGAAGCGCGGAGGGGTGAGGGGAACGGCCAGGGCCGGCAGTGCGGTTTGGATGAGTGACCGGGTGACCGCTGGATCGAGGAGGGCGTCTCCGGCGGCGATGACACGTACGGCGTGGACGAGCTGGTCGGGTGTGACGTCCTTGAGGAGGAATCCACTGGCACCGGCACACAGTGCTTCGGCGACGTAGTCCTGGCGTCCGAAAGTGGTGAGGATGAGGATGCGGGTGCCGCGGAGTTCGCGGGTGGCGGCGATCCCGTCGAGTCCGGGCATCTGTATGTCCATCAGGACCACATCCGGGGAGAGAGCTTGGGCCTTTTCGATCGCGGCGTACCCCGTGCCGGCCTCTCCGACGACCTCGATGTCGCCTTGCGCGGACAAGATCATGGCGAATCCCTGACGCATCAGCGGCTGGTCGTCCGCGATGAGGACCCGGATTTTTGGGGCGGAGCCGGATGGCTGGGGCGGTGTGGCAGTGGTCATGGACGCTCCTGGAGGGGAAGGGTGGCGCGCAGCGCGTAGCCACCGCCGGGCACGGGACCGGCGAACAGTTCGCCGCCGAACAGGTCCACACGGTGCCGCATTCCGGCCAGGCCGTGGCCGCCCGACCCCAGCCCGTGCAGTTGGGGTCCGGTGAGCGGCGCCGTCGTTGCGGAAGGCGGCGCCGCGCTGTTGGTGACACGTAGTTCCAGGCCAGTGGCATCCCGTCGGATCTGGACGCGTGTCGGCACGTGCCCGGCGTGCTTGAGCACGTTGGTGAGGGCCTCCTGGACGATCCGGTACGCGGTGACGGAGTGGGCACGCGGGAGGGGGACGCTCACCTGAAAATCCAGGTCGACGGGCAGGCCGGTGGTGCGCAGACGCCGGCACAATCCGGTGAGATCGGTCAGATCCGGAGCCGGGCCGCGCCCTGGTACGTCGTGGTCTGTGGCCTGGGCGACGGGGCGCAGTACATCGACCAGCCGGCGCATCTCCGTCATGGCCTCACGGCCGCCCTCGATCATGCTGTCCAGTACGCCGCCGGTGGGATGGTCGGCGGGCAGGGTGCTGCGCACCGCTCCCGCCTGAACCACCAGAAGGCTGACGTGGTGGCCGATGACGTCGTGCAGTTCCTGGGCTATCCAGACGCGTTCGGCAAGGATCGCCTGGGCGGTGAGGAGTTGCCGTTCGCGTTGCAGATGTTCGGCTCGTTCAGTGAGCACCGCCATGACCTGCTGTCGTTGGCCGACGTACAGGCCGAGTGTCCCGCCGATGACCAGCAGGGCCAGGACCTGGGCTGCCGCTGGGCCGGGACTTGCGTCACCGCCGGTGGCGTGCCCGGCGAGTACCCCGGCGAAGTAACAGGCCGAAGCGGCCGAGGCCGCCGTAGCCACGGTCCGCCAGGTCGAGACGGTGGCGAGCGTGTAGAGGGCGACGGCGACCGGTAGTGGCCCGATGACCGGCCGGTCGGCCGCGGCGGCCGCTACAGCGCCGCCCACGGCAGTCACCCCCAGCACCGTCTTGGGGAGCGCGGAGCGCCATGACAGGGCCACGGCCGTGACCAGCAGCCCGGCGAACACGGTCGCGGTACGCGGCGGGGAGCCCCCGTGCCGGTTGGCCAGCACCACGTCGGCGATGGCGAGGACAGCGAACACACCGGCGACAGTGAGGTCGCCGGCGCGTCCGAGCAGGGTCCTTTTCATCGGTTCAGGCGTCCCGGCGGATCGTCCGCCATGCCCCGGCCACACTGAAGACCACCACCCAGGCCAGCAGCACCGCGCACGCGGTCCCCACCGACATCGGGACGAGCCACTGTCCGATCACCGGTAGCGGCGTGAGCCGTTCCACGGCGGCGCCGGGGAGCAGGACGCGTAGAGCGCCGAAGCTGGTCGCGTGCTCCAGCACCCGGGAGGCGGCCAGATTCCAGCACAGCAGCAGTCCGATGGCCAGGCTGCGCGAGGTCAGCAGCGAGGACAGGCCGACGGCGAGCACGGCAGTGACCGCCACAGCGGCCGCCAAGGCCACGTCGGTGCTCAGCAGCACCGACGCCGCGGGTGCCTGCCCCGGGCCGGCCAGCAGCACCGATCCGGCGGCGCCGACAGCGAAGGCGGCCTCGCAAAGCAGCAGGCTCACCGCGAGGGCCGCGGGGAGCCGGACCGCGAACAGGGCCAGACGGGACCGGCCGGTGGAGACCAGGTCCCGGAACACTCCGGCGGCGGCGTCGCCGCCCCCCGCCGCGGTACCGATCATCACTGCGGCAACGCCTCCCATGTAGAGCACCAGCATCATCGCGTGAGACAGGCCGATCATGCCACCGGCCGGCGCGTAGTGCCGGGGGTCGGCCGCGTGCCGGACGCCACCGATCCCCAGCGCGGCCGCGGGCGGGGCGGCGAACAGCACGGCCGACCAGATCATCAGGCCACGGCGTTTGCGGAGCTTCAGCAGCTCCGCTGCCATCATCCGGACAGCCAACCCGGCATTGGCGCCAATCCGTCGTCCTGGGCCGACCCCGCCGTCGGTCCGGGCGGCGGAAGCGGTGGTGATGGTGATGGTGGTGTTCATCGGGCCTCCCCCAGCCGTGAGGTGATCTCCAGGAATCGGTCTTCCAGGGTGGCGCGGACCGGCTCAAGACGGTTCACCCGCACACCGTCCTCCACCAGCCACCGGTTCAGGTCCGACACCGGCACCGCGTCGGCCGGGGTCACCCGCAGCACGCCCGGGCTGTCGGTGACGGCATTGGTGACCGCCGCACGCCCCAGCAGGACCGCCGCCGCCCGGGCCGGGTCGTCAGAACCGACCAGGACGTCATTGGTGCCGGAAGCGATCTCGCTCATCGTGCCTGCGGCGATCAGCTCGCCCCGGTCGATGATGGCCAGTGCGTCGCAGGTCTTCTCCACCTCGTCCAGCAGGTGGGACGAGATCATCACGCTACGGCCTTCGTCGACCAGGGAACGGATCATGCCCCGCATCTCCTGGATCCCGGCTGGGTCCAGACCGTTCATCGGCTCGTCCAGGATGAGCAGGCGGGGGTCGGACAGCAGGCAGCGTCCGATTCCCAGCCGTTGCCGCATACCCAGCGAGTAAGAGCCGGCCTTGTCATCGGCCCGGTCGCTCAAACCGACCCGGCCCAGGACCGCGTCGATCCGTCCGTTCGCGCCCCGGTTCCGCACCGCGGCCGCCACCCGCAGGTTCTCCCGCCCCGTCAGGTATGGGTGGAACCGCGGCTCTTCCACGATCGCCCCCACCCCGGCCAAAGCCGCGGCGCGGGAGGCGGGCATCTGGTGGCCCAGCAGAGTGATTTCGCCGCTGGTCGCGGGGATCAACCCGAGCACCATCCGGATCAAGGTCGTCTTGCCCGCGCCATTCGGGCCGAGCAGACCGAATGCGCATCCGCCCGGTACCTGGAAATCCAGCGGCGCGATCGCCACCCGATCACCGAACCGCTTGGTCAATCCCGCAGTCTGTATGACCGCCTGCCCCTGTGCCGCCCTCGTGGGCGCCGCCCTGGTGTTCATACACAGAAAGCTAGGCTCACCGCGGTCGGTGGCCATCAGCCCGCGGATTCAACCCCACTGTCATCCTCGGATGTAATCGCACGCGCTCTACATCCCGAGGATGACACCGCGGTGAGGGGATTCCCAGGGTCGTCAGCCCTGCTGACCCCACCGTGCGGTCCGCCTTGCACTGTGCCCGATTGTGAACCGGTTGCGGGCGGTCGCCGGGGTGGCCGTCGGTGTGGCCGGTGACGTTTCCGTAGAGGTCGTAGGCTTAGGCACCTGCTACAACTCCGACAAGCAGGCTGGTGACGCCCAGCGCCCCCGCTTCCTGGCTGCCCTCGCGCGCACCACGCAGCGCCTCCCGGCGTCTCCGGCCGCAGCTCCTCGTCACCCCGCGCTATCCGGCCGGGGCCGGGCGGGGCCTTTCCACGTCGGGCAGCGCGTCGATGACACTGCACAGGTGCTTTCTCATGGCGGCCTCGGCGGCTTCGGGGTCTGTGGCGCAAAGTGCTTCGATGATGTCGAGGTGCTGAGGCAGGGACACGTGGGGCCGGCCGGGCTGCATGGCCAGCCTGAACTGGTGGCGGACGTTCTGTCCGCGGAGGCGCTCGAGCACGGAGCAGGCGGTGCTCTGCCCGCTGATGGCCAGAATCAGAGCGTGGAGCTGCTTGTTGAGGTCGGAGTACCCGAGCACGTCCCCGGCTGCTACCGCGTCCTGCATCCTCCCGCCGATCTCCCGCAGCCCGCGGCGGTCGTCCTCGGTGGCGCGTTCGGCCGCCTTCGCGGCGCACAGGCCCTCCAGGGCCATGCGGACCTCGGTGATCTCGATGGCTTCATGGAGCGATACCGCGCGGACGCGGGCGCCGCGGTTCTGGATCCGCTCGACCAGTCCCTCGGTGGCCAGCTGCACGAGCGCGTTCCTCACGGCGCTGGTTCACCATCGTCGACGACCACTTCGACGGACCCATCGGCCGCGATCTCCCCCGGGCACGTGCGCTCATCAGCCACCTGCTGGACGTCATGCATGCGCCCGGCCAACCGAAACGCCCCACGCGCCCGCCCGCCGACTGGGCCGGTAGTGTCTGCCGCGCCTGGGACGACCTGGCGCCGCCAGCGCCGCGTCTTTGGCGCGGTCGATCAGGCACTGTGAACCCCTCGTAACGCACTTGCGTGCGGCATCGAAGGCCGCGCGCTGGAAAGGGTCTCGCGGCCCGCGTGCTCGACACGCCGTACCGCGCGATGGCGCCGGCTCCCCGGGCTTTCGCCCGGGGAGCCGGCGCCGTCATCCTTATCGTCGAGCCGTACGACGCGCTTTCACTGGCCGAAACCGTACGCGAACAGGTGGTCCGAGCCCGTCGCGCCCGTCACCGGGAGCGTGATCGACGCGACCTGCTTCGACGAGTCCAACGGGACCTTCGTGGCGAAGACGTACGCCTTCACCGTGTCCTTTCCGCCGCTGCCCGTGTTCCGGTAGCCCGTCGTGACGGCCGTCGTGTCGCCCGCGAGCGGCTTGCTGAAGCCGCCGTTGAGCGTCCAGTCCGAGAAGCCGATCGTCGCCTGCATCGACGTGCCGTCCGTGTACGTGACGGTCAGCGACCCCGAGACGCCACTGCCGTCCGTCGGAGCGTTGGTCGCCGAACCAAGCAGGCCGAGCGATGAGCCCGTCGTACCCGCCGGCACCGGGATGGTCTGACCGGCCATCTCCAGGTTGTCCAGCTGACCGGACGTCACCGTCGGCCAGGTGTAGGAAACCCCGTCCACGGTGAGCGCGGAACCGCTCGTCACGCCCGCCGCCGACAGGGCGCTCTGCGAGAACGCCCAGCCGTCGTCGTCGAAGCCGCCCGAGAAGGTGGCGCCGTCCGGGTAGATACCCTCGTTCGTGGCATACGGCCACAGCTCGCCCGGCTTCGCGACCGCCACGCGGAGGGACGCCCCGCTCAACGCCGCGCCGCTGCTGTGGTCGGTCAGCGCGAAGGTCACGGGGTACGTGCCCTCCGTGCTGCCCGCCGTCACCTGGACCTTGGCCTCCGCGCTGCCCGACGCGGGCACGGACACCGAGCCCGACGCGGTGTCGAGAGTGACCCCGGAAGGCGCTGTCGCGTTCCAGTCGACCGTGACCGCCTTGCTTCCCAGGTTGGTCAGGTTCAGCGTGCCGTCACCGGACGCGCCCGGTGCCAGGACCAGGCCGTCGCTGGTCGGACCCGTCGCGGCCAGCACGCGGCCGCCTCCGGTCGTGTCGGACGGCGGAACCGAACTCGACGAGGACGCCCACGCCTTGTTCGGCGACTCGCCGAGCGTGTAGTCGAGCGCGCCGGCGCCCACGAACTGGTCGTACGTCAGCCAGGAGTTGTCCGACGCCTTGCCCTTGACGTCCAGGGACTGCACGTACGGCGCCGTCGGCGCGGCCTGCGGGGCATTGATCTGCACCGTCTTGCCGGTGACCGTGCCGTTCGCCTTCACCGTGCCGAAGTTGACCTTGGCGACCGGGAACGCCGGGCTGCCGAGCGCGAGGGTGTTCGTGCCCGGGGTCTCCGGGTACATGCCGAGCTCGGACCAGACGTACCAGGAGCTCATCGCGCCGAGGTCGTCGTTGCCGAACGAGCCCACCGGAGCGTTGAAGTACAGGGACTGCTGCGCCTCGCGCACAGCCTCCTGCGCCTTCCACGGCTGCCCGGTGTAGTTGTACTCCCAGGGGATCTCAAGGCTGGGCTCGTTGCTGAGGTTGGCGTTGGTGTTGCCGGGGTCCGTGATGTTGCTGAGCAGGCTGTCCAGGAAGGACGAGTATGCGGCGTTGCCGCCCCGCGCCTGGATCAGCTGCTGGAGGTTGAACGGCACCATCGGCGTGTACTGCGCCGACGTACCCTCCACGAACCCGTTCGACGTGCCGGGCGTGAAGCCGCCCACGAACTGGCCGTCCATGTTCTTGCCCTGGATGTAGCCGCTCTGCGGGTTGAAGACGTTCATCCAGTCCTGCGCGCGGGTGGCGTACTTCTCGTAGTCCGCCGTCTTGCCCAGCGACTTCGCGAACGAGGCGACGGCGTAGTCGGCGCTGTCGTACTCCAGCTGCGTGGACACCGGGCCGTAGAAGTTGCAGCAGCTGTAGTCCTTCTCGTCCAGCGGGAGGTAGCCCTTGGCGTCGCGGACGTTCTCGCCGGGTCTGTCCTGGTTGGGGGTGGTGGCCTCGTGCTCCAGCGCGTCGAGGGCGTGCGCGGTGTCGAAGTCGCGCGCGCCGAAGGCGTACGCGTCGGCGATGATGCCGGCGGCCGGGTCACCGACCATCACGTAGCTCTCGCCGTTGTTCGACGCCCACTTGGGGAGCAGGCCCGTCTGGTCGTACCCGTTGAGCATGGAGGTCACGACGTCACTGGTGACCTTGGGCTCGACCATCGCCATCAGCTGCGTCTGGGAGCGGTAGGTGTCCCAGCCGGAGTAGTTGGCGTACTGGGCGTCCTGGCCCTTGGCGAGCTTTTGGACCTGGTTGTCCATGCCCATGTACTGGCCGTTGTCGTCCGAGAAGACGTTCGGGTGCAGCAGCGAGTGGTAAAGCGCCGTGTAGAACTGCACCTGCTGGTCCGCGGAGCCGCCGCCGACCTGGATCTTGCCGAGCACCGAGTTCCAGGCAGCGTGGTTCGCCTGCTCCATGGCGTCGAAGTTCCAGTTCTTGGCCTCGGTGGAGAGATTGGAGGCGGCGTTGGCGTCACTGGTGTACGAGATGCCGACCTTGGCCGTCACGGTCGGGTTTGTGGCCGTGTCGAAGGTCAGGTACATGCCGTTGGCGCCGGTGGTGGGGGGCTGGGCGGCGTTGCTCTTCACGCCGGTGCTGGGGGCGGCAGACGCCGACGGGGAAGAGGTCTGCGTCCCGGACGCCTTGCCGCTGCTGCTCCCGTGAATCGTCGGGGACGGCGCCGCGGGCACGGTGAAGTGCTTCTCGTGCAGCGGGGCCGACGGGTGCGCCCGCAGGGTCTGCTGGACCTTGCCCGCCGTCAGGGAGGTGGCGTTGGGGTTGATCGTGCTGCCGACCCAGGTGCCGCTGCCCGTGAACGACTGGTTGAACTTGATGTCGAAGTGCAGCGTGTACGTGTTCTTCGCACCGCAGAAGTGACCGCTGGAAACCGAGCCGCTGATCTCCTTGTCGCTGACCACCTGGACGCGGGTGCCGTCGACTTGGGTGGCGCTGCCGCTGAGCTTGAACAGCAGGTTGGACTGCTGGCCGGCGGGGAAGGTGAACTTGCCGAGCCCGGCGCGGGTGGAGTCGGTCAGCTCGGTCTTGACTCCGGAGGCGTCGGTCACCCCGTAGTAGCCGGTGTTCGTCTGCTCGTTGTCATGGCTGAACTGGGCAGAGGTGCTGCTGAGGTTGCCCGAGAGCGCGCCGGTGACGGGCAGGATGGGCAGGTCACCCGCCACGTCGCAGCCGGGGCCCGAGACATGGGTCAGGCTGAAGCCGGAGATCTTGTTGTCGTTGTACTCGTAGCCACCACCGGACGGCCGGTCGGGGGTCGTGTCGGGGCCCCACTGCATCATGCCGGCCGGCATGTCGGGACCGGGGAAGGTGTCCACGGCACCGGACGTGCCGATGAGCGGGTTGACGAGGGACGCGGGGTCCTGCACGAATGCCGGCGTCGAGCCGGCGGCGTTCGCGGCGTACGTGCCGCCGATCGCCTGGAGCGGGAGTACGGCGATGCCCAGAACGGACACCACGGCCAAGCGTTGACGGAATGTCTTCTGTTTACGTGGCGCACCTGTACGTCGAGGTATAACCATCGGTTGCCTCCACAGCAGTTCGTGCTTCGCACATGACGTGCTGACGTGCCGAAAACGGAAAACGTCAGCGATAGGCAACGTTGTCAGGCCACTCCGACGGCCTGACAACGTTGCCATGCACGAGTGTTGAGTGAAACGTGGTTACTCAGGCATGTCAACGAGGACAACAGGGGCTTCTGTGATCAGAGTTCGCACCTGGGTATATATGTTGCCGCGAATATAACGGTGCATTAGGTATCAAAGGGCCCAGAGCAGATGAGACCCGTGGCCCTGAGCCGGACAGATGCGGATCAGCCTTGGCGGGCCTTGACGCGGGGGTCCTTCGGGTTCACGATTCAGAGGCCGCGCGAATAGGTGGGGCGGGTGAAGGAGCGGGGCGAGGGGCAAGTCTGGCAAGGCGGAGGAGGGAGGCGACGCGGAGCGTCGTTGACCGACGACAA
>NZ_SUMC01000299.1 GCF_005047355.1 Actinacidiphila oryziradicis | reverse complement strand
GGAGCCCTGTTTGGTGATCGGCCCGCGGTGGACCTTGGTGTCCGAGGCCCGGTGCCGCGGGGTCAGGCCGGCCCAGGAGCACAGCTGGCGGGCGCCGGCGAAGCGGGTCACGTCGCCGATCTCGGCGACCATCACGGCGGCCAGGACCGGACCGATGCCGGGGATGGTTTGCACAGCGCGGTAGCCGGGATCGTCGGCGAGCATCCGGGCGGTAAGCACTTCGATGTCGGCGATCTCCTTGTTGAGGAAGGCGATCAGCCGCAGCAGAGAGGCGACCCGTGTCCGGTAGGGGCCGTGCAGTGAGATCCCGGCCAGCCATGCGCCGCCGGCGTGACCGAACAGGTCGGTCGTCGGCACGTGCAGGCCTGCCTTGGCGAGGACCGCGTGGATCTGGGTCTTCGCTGACGTGCGTATGTTGACCAGCTTGTGGCGGTAGCGCACCATCTCCCGGATCTCGCGGATGCGGGGCGGGGCGATCCATGCCTCGGGCAGACGCCCCATGCGCAGCAGGTCGGCCAGGTCCGCGGCGTCCTTGTCGTCGGTCTTCACCCGCCGGTAGGTGAACATCTTCACCCCGAGCGGATGGGCGAGGTGGAGCTCGGCGCCGACTTGCTGCAGTGTGTCAGCGGCCCAGTACCAGCCGTAGGTGGCCTCCAGGACCACCTGGGGGTGCGGGCCCGCCTTGGCGATCTCGGTCCGCAGGGCGGCCGGGCTGTTGTCGATGCGTACCCGGTCCAGCCGCTGCCCGTCCGGGGTCATCCGCAGCAGCACCGAGCGGCGGGCATGCAGGTCCATGCCCACGATCTGTGGTCGTCATAGGCTGTTTCTCGGTACATCAGGGGCCTCCTGCCTGTGGACAGTCCTTTCGTCCTGGACCGAGCATCGTCCGCACCCGGCCGGAGCGGGAGGCCCCGCTCCTTCATCGCATCAGAGCGGCGGGGCCTGAAGGCGGCTCCTGCGGTTCGGCGGACACGGACACAAGCGGGGAGGGAACCACCGCTGCAGGCCTGTACGAGGAAGCCGCGCCAGACGTGCGCGCCCGGCCCCCGAAGGGGCGCTGGAACGGCAGACGGGGATCCAGGGCGCCGTCGTCAGTCGCCGCCGATGGCAGTGTGAACGAAGGACAGGAGCGCGTCGTACACCTCCATCGCGCCCATGCGCTGCTCGGATTCCTTGGCGAGCATCGCCAGCAGCAGCTTGGGCGGTGCTGGTTTCTCCCAGGGCCGGCGGAGGTCGGCGGCCTACCCTACGGGCGGCTCGCCGATGGTGACCTGGACCCTGTCGCCGAATTTCGCCGCCAACTCGCGTTTCGCCCGCGCCAGATCGCCGGTGATCTGCACCTCGACCACGCCGCGGCTCCAGGTCGCGTCGCTTCCGCTGCCCACCGTCCAGATCTTGTAACCCGTGGTGTGCCCCACCAACGTCGCTACCTGGCTCTGCGTGGCGAACAACTCCGCGCGCGTCCTCGGAGCGTCGCGCAGCATGGCCGGTACGCCGGTGTGCAACGTTGCAAGCGCGGCGTCGAAGGCAGGGTCCTTCTTTCGGTAGACAATGATGCGATCCCCGGGGATGTCCACGCTCTGGCCGGTGTAGGAACCCGGGTAGGAGGCGCCGAGGTGCTCGATCGCGTTCGCCGCCGGGTCGAGCTGCTGCTGGATCCTCCCGGAGGCTTCGGAGTCCATGACCGACGGTCGCGTACTGGGGGTGGCGGCATCAGGCGGCGGGGCGGTCACCCCGGCCGCGGGGCCGCCCACGGTGCGCTCCGCACAGGCGGCCGTGAGCAAAAGGGCCGCCACAGTCACGGCCATGGCGACGGCTCGCAGGGGTGGGTTGAACGGCATGGCTGGAGGCCTCACTTCCGCAAAGCAGCGGGCGAACGGTGGTCCGCCCATCCTGCAGGACGTGGGTCCGCCGTGCTCGGCGAACTCAGCATTAACCCTGGATATTCAGCGGAATTGGGTGATCTGACGCCCCGATAGCAGAATGGTGCCGCTGACCTGCGAGGATGCGAGTGTCTACGTCGTATCCGCTGCAAGAATCAGGGCACCAATCTGGTGAGC
>NZ_SUMC01000298.1 GCF_005047355.1 Actinacidiphila oryziradicis | reverse complement strand
TGCTTCCCGATGGGCATCGGCGCCATCAGGGTCGGCGTGATGACCGCGGTGCGCCGCACCCCGGGTGCGCTGAGCGCCCAGCAGGCCGACGACGCTGTGATGCTGGCCGACTCGCTCACCGCCCGCTGCCTGGGCAGCGGTGAACCACGCCTGGACGGGTCTTCCCCCGCCGACTCCCCGCACACCCTGCAGCACGCGGTGATCCACCAGGCGACGGGCATGGTGAGCGTCCAGCTCGCCCTGCCCCTGCCCCAAGCCCTGCTGCGGCTACGCGCGCATGCTTACGGCAGCGGGCGTTCCATCACCGACGTCTCCCAGGACGTGGTGGACCGGCGCCTTCGCCTGGACCCAGGCGGCAATGGCACGCCTCCGACCGTCGTAGACAAGGACTGATCGACATGACCCGCGAACATCGCGTGACCGAAGTCTTCGTGGAAGTCGCCGACTCCCTGATCGACGACTTCGACCTCATCGACTTCCTCCAGCAGCTCTCGGTGCGCTGCATGGAACTGCTGAACGTGGCGGCGGTCGGCATCCTGCTGGCCGACCAGCACGACATGCTGCAGACCATGGCGGCCTCCGACGAGCACACCCGGCTGCTGGAACTCTTCGCCCTGCAACACGACCAGGGCCCCTGCGTGGACTGCTACAAGAGCGGCCAGGCCCGCACCAACATCAACCTCACCGACCCGAAGGTCACCGCCGCCTGGCCCGCGTTCGCCGCCCGCGCCGCGGAGACCGGGTTCGTGGCCACCAACGCGCTCCCGCTGCGGCTGCGCGGCCGGGTCATCGGAGCCCTCGCACTGTTCCAGACCGACCCCGGCCCCCTCAGCAACGAGGACATCACCCTGGCCCAAGCCCTGGCGGACATGGCCACCATCGCCATCCTCCAGCAGCGCACCCTGGACCAAAGCCAAGTCGAGCGCGCCCAACTCCAGTACGCCCTGACCAGCCGCATCGTCCTGGAACAAGCCAAGGGCATCCTCGCGGAACGCTGGCACGTCTCGGTCGACGACGCCTTCGCCGCCTTCCGCGGCTACGCCCGCGCCCAAAACCACCAGCTTGCCCGGCTGGCCCGCGAGATCGCCAACGGCACATTCGACACCACCCAGATCCCACACCAGGCCACCGCGCCACCGCGGCGCTGACCCGCTTCACCCGCAGTGCGGCCGGTCCCGGCGTGCGGAAGTCGTCGCCGGGAACCGGGACTCAGACCCGATGTCGCCCGGGCGGCAGTTTCCCGAGCACAAACCCGCCCTTGTGCACCCGCCACTGCGCCCACAGCACCACCGCCTCCCGGCTCGGCTCCTGCCCCTTTCCCCGTGCGCTCCAGGGCGGCGGCCACGTGGCCGCCGCCCTGGAGCGCCACGCGGAGCCTCGCCTGAGAGTCGGAGGCATCCCGCGGCGACCCACCGCCGCTCGCCCCTTCGCGGTCTGCCAAGGGCCTGCCGCTGGTCTACCGGCACGTCGCATGAAGTCGCAAGCAGTCGCACTGAGTAACCTCTACCGAGGGTGGGGCCTTGCGTGCCTGTGAGTGACCCGCGGCCATCCGGGAGTCCTTCGAGCCCACTTGTCACATCAACACGGAAGGATCACGGATGCCGCCCGTCGGATCGCTGGGAAACCTGCTTCGCGCCATCGTGGAGCAAACCGCCCACGGCCTTCTCACGGTCGACCCGCACGGCCGCCAGGGCCGCTCTCGGCGCAATGCTGCGCAGGCGGCCGCCGAGGCCAGCGCAGAGCGACGCGAGCCCGAGGCAGTGTCCAGCTGGCTGATCGACCACGGCACACCTGGGTCGCCGCAGCAGCTGTAAGTAGCTGTTGTCTTTCCGGTCTTGAGAGATGCGCGTCGAACGGGAGTCTCGATTGGGTGGTCTCGGGGCGCTTGGTGCATACAGAAGGGGCCTCCTGAACAGCTCGTTGGTGTCGAATCACCGAGTAACAACAGGAGGCCCCGGTGCCGCAGTCTTCCGTGTCGATGGCCGGGCAGTCCAGTTCGGTGACCCTGGAGTGTGACTGTCTGGCTCACCGGTTCGGAAACGCTGCCGACAACGGCTTTCGGCAGTC
>NZ_SUMC01000297.1 GCF_005047355.1 Actinacidiphila oryziradicis | reverse complement strand
CGCAGGGTCTCCGCCTGCGCCTTGCCGCGGCCCTCGGCGACAGCCTCGGACAGGTTGGCGAACACCGCGGTCAGCCATAGCCAGACGGTGATCACCCAGGCGAAGATCGACGGGTTCTTGATCGCCGACAGGGTGGTCAGAACCGCCCCGACCCACACGACGAACATGACCGGGTTCTTCACCATCACCCGCGGGTCGAGCTTGCGGCACGCCTCGGGGAGGGAGGTGATCAGCTGCCTCGGGTCGATCGTGCCGCCGGAGACCCGGTGCTGCTGCGGTTCGGGCGGCGTGCCCCCCGGCGTCGCCGGGGTTTCGGTGGTGGTCAGGGACATCAGTGCAGACCTTCCGCGAGCGGCCCCAGCGCGAGCGCGGGGAAATAAGTGAGGCCGACGACGATGAGAATCACGCCGGCCAGCAGACCGACGAACTGCGGCCGATGGGTGGGCAACGTGCCAGTCGTCACCGGCACCGGCTGCTGACTCGCCAGCGAGCCGGCCAGGGCCAGCACGAACACCATCGGCAGGAACCGGCCGAAGAGCATCGCCAGGCCCAGCGCGGTGTTGTACCAGTCGGTATTGACACTGATGCCGGCGAAGGCCGAGCCGTTGTTGTTGCCGGCCGAGGTGAAGGCGTACAGCACCTCGGAGAAGCCGTGTGGCCCGCTGTTGAGCATGGAGGCCCGTTCACCGGGCAGCGCCATCGCCAGACCCGCGCCGACCAGCACGATCGCCGGGGTGGTCAGGATGTAGAGGGAGGCGAACTTCATCTCCCGGCCGCCGAGCTTCTTGCCCAGGTACTCCGGGGTCCGGCCGACCATCAGCCCGGCGACGAAGACCGCGATGATCGCCAGCACCAGGATCCCGTACAGGCCCGAGCCGGTACCGCCGGGCGCGATCTCCCCCAGCATCATGTTGAAGATCGTCATACCGCCGCCACCCGGCGAGTACGAATCGTGGAAGGAGTTGACCGCGCCGGTCGAGGTGAGGGTGGTGGAGGCCGCGAACAACGTCGAAGCCCAGATTCCGAACCGCTGTTCCTTGCCCTCCATCATGCCGCCCGCCAGGTGTCCTGCCTGGCTGCTGACGCTGTGCAGCTCGTTCGCGGTGATGATGGCGACGGAGGAAGCCCAGATCAGGGCCATCACGGCGACGATCGCGTAGCCCTGGCGGTTGTCGCCGACCATCTTGCCGAAGGTGCGCGGCAGCGAGAACCCGATCACCAGCAGCAGATAGATCTCCAGCCAGTTGGTGAAGGCGTTGGGGTTCTCAAACGGGTGCGCGGAGTTGGCGTTGTAGAAACCGCCGCCATTGGTGCCGAGCTCCTTGATGGCCTCCTGCGAGGCGACCGGGCCCCCGGTCAGGCTCTGGTGGTCACCGGCGATGGTGGAGATCGACTCGACGCCGTGGAAATTCTGGATCATCCCGCTCGCGACGAACACGATCGCGATGAGGACCGACAGCGGCAGCAGCAGCCTCAGCACGACCCGGGTCAGGTCCACCCAGAAGTTGCCGACCCGGTCGGTCCTCTTCCGCGTGAAGCCCCGGATCAGGGCCGCCACGACGGCGATGCCGACGGCGGCCGAGACGAAGTTCTGCACCGCCAGGCCCGCCATCTGCACCAGATGGCCCATCGCGGACTCGCCCGAGTACGCCTGCCAGTTGGTGTTGGTCACAAAGGACGCCGCCGTGTTGAACGACAGGGCCGGCGCCACCGCCTTCATGCCGATGGACAGCAGCAGATGGCTCTGCAGCCGCAGGAACCCGTACAGGAACAGCACGGACACCGCGGAAAAGGCCAGCACGCTGCGCAGGTACGCCGACCACTTCTGGTCGGCATCGCCGTCCACGCCGCCGAGGCGGTAGACGATGGCCTCGGCCCGCAGGTGCTTGGGCGTGGTGAGGATGTGGGCCATGTAGTCGCCCAGCGGCCGGAAGGACAGGGCCAGCGCTCCCACCAGCGCGAGGATCTGCAGCCAGCCCGCGAGAGTGTCGTTCACTAGAACTTCTCCGGGTAGATCAGGGCCAGCACCAGGTACCCGAGCAGGCAGACGGCAACGACGAGTCCGACGACGTTCTCGATGCTCACAGCCGCTCGACCCCCTTGGCGATCAGACCGATGAGCGCGAACGCGAC
>NZ_SUMC01000296.1 GCF_005047355.1 Actinacidiphila oryziradicis | reverse complement strand
CCGAGGTGGTCCTGGAGGCGTGCAGGGCGGAATTCCAGCCACGCCGGTGGCGCAGGAACCTCGACTCGCTGTGCGTGAGATGGCAGGGTGTGCGGGCATGGAGCAGCGAGCTGTGTCTCGGGGCAGATGATGGGCGGCGCCGGGCAGCCCGAGGGGTCGGTGCGCGGGCGGCTACTTTTGGCCAGCGCGACGATGCTGTTCGTCGAGCTGGCGCTGATCCGGTGGACGGGCGCCAATGTCATCCATCTGAGCTATTTCTCGAACTTCATCCTGTTGGGTTCGTTCCTCGGTATCGGGCTGGGATTCCTGATCCCGGCTGGGCGTGGCCGATGGGTGAAGCGTTGGGCACCGGTCCCGCTGGCTGTTCTCGTCGTCCTCGTGCGGGTATTCCCGGTCCAGGTGCGGCAGACCAGTGGGCAGATCATCTACTTCACCGCCGTGAAGGATCCCAGTGGGCTCCCGGAATGGGTGACGCTGCCCTGCCTCTTCCTGCTGACCGCGCTCAGCATGACGTCGATCGGGAAGATCACCGCGGATCTTTTCCGGCGGCTGCCGTCGCTCGATGCCTACCGCTTCGACCTCCTGGGCAGCCTGTGCGGTTCGGTGTTCTTCGCGGTCCTCTCGCTGCTGCGGGCTCCGTCGGTGGCGTGGGGCGCCATTGTGGCGGTGGCGATGCTCGTCCTTGGTGGACGGCGGAACAGCTTCCGGTACGCGGTCCCGCTGGCGGCGATCGTGGTGGCGCTGGCGCGCGAATCGCTGACACCGGGCATCTCGTGGTCGCCGTACTACAAGATCGAGGTCATCGAGAGGTCGGCCACCCAGCACACGTACCAGATCATCGCCAACGGTGTCCCCCACCAGGGCATCGCGCCCCTGGCGACACTGATGCGGCCGGCTTCGCCGTACGAGCAGCCGTACGACGAGACGCCGAAGAATCCACACAAGCGGGTGCTCGTCATCGGCGCGGGCAACGGCAACGACGTCGCGGTCGCACTGGCCCACGGCGCACAGCGGGTGGACGCGGTCGAGATCGACCCCCGTCTGCAGCAGATCGGCGCGCAGCTGCACCCGGCGAAGCCTTACGCCGATCCGAGAGTGCATGTGCACATCAACGACGGGCGGGCGTTCCTCGAGCAGAGCAGTGCCCGGTACGACCTCGTCATCCTGGCCCTGCCCGACTCGCTGACGCTGGTCTCCGGCGCGAGCAACCTGCGGCTGGAGAGCTACCTGTTCACGCAGCAGGCGTTCGAGGCAGCGCGGAGCCATCTCGCCCCGCACGGCGCCTTCGCCATGTACAACTACTACCGGCAGAGCTGGCTCATCGACCGGTTCGGCGGCGGCCTCGACACCCTGTACGGGCACGCGCCCTGCATGACGAAGTTCGGGAAGACGGCGGCCGTGCTCGTGGCCGGCCGTACGGCCGCGGACCAGTCCTGCGTCCAGACCTGGCGGGCGAGCGGCCCCGTGCCCGCGCCCGCCAGCGACGACCGCCCGTTCCCGTACCTGCTGCACCGGACCATCCCGACTCTCTACTTGGGCACCCTGGGGGCGATCCTGCTGGTGACGCTCCTGTCGGTACGGCTCACCGGCGTGCGCATCCGGCGGACGTTCCGCTACACCGACATGTTCCTGATGGGAGCGGCGTTCCTGCTGCTCGAAACGAAGAACGTGATCGGCTTCGCGCTCTACTTCGGCACCACATGGCTGGTGAACGCCCTTGTCTTCATCGGCGTCCTGATCGCCGTCCTGGCGGGCGTCGAGGTCCGGCGCCGCATGCGGCGGGTCAACCAGGGCGCCCTGCAACTGCTGCTGTTCGCCACGCTCGCCGTCGCCTGGCTCGTGCCGGCGCACCTTGTGCTCGCACTGCCCTTCGCCGCACGGCTCGCCGCGGCGATCGTCCTGGCCTTCGCCCCGATCTTCTGCGCCAACCTCATCTTCTCCGACCGCCTGGCGCTCGCCGCCGACCCCACCGCCGCCTTCGGAGCGAACCTCATCGGCGCGCTCGTCGGCGGCACCCTCGAGTACCTCGCGCTCCTCACCGGATACCAAGCGCTGCTGCTCGTCGTCGCCCTGCTGTACGCGGGTGCCCGCATCGCCATGCGCAGCGGCCCGAACTCACCCACGCAAGTGGGACAAGGGCACACCGACGAGGCTGTCGTCACCAA
>NZ_SUMC01000295.1 GCF_005047355.1 Actinacidiphila oryziradicis | reverse complement strand
ATCATCGGCCACATCGGCCAGGAGATCGGCATTGCTCAGCGTCACGCTCAGAAGATCCTGTTCTCGCCCCACTAACAACAGAAGACTCGATTGTCCTCATGTCTCATGAGAGTCTGACAGGGAGGGCAAACGAGGTACAGGGGGGAGTGAAGAAGGCATAGCAGGGCACACGCTGTCCACTGTCCAGGAGGTCGTTAACTATGTTTCCCCTGCTACTCGTTCTGCTTCTCGCCCTGATCCTCTTCGGTGCCGGATTCGCCATCAAGATTCTTTGGTGGGTCGCCGTCGCTGTCCTGGTCATCTGGCTCGTCGGCTTCGCCGTGCGCTCCACCAACTCCGGCGGTGGCCGCGGTCGGTGGTACCGATGGTGACTTGACACGACCATCCCCATCCCTCATGGCCCTGCCGGAATTCCGGCAGAGCCCATGACGTGCAAGCAAACGGGGCAGCCGGTGACCGGGGCAATGCAGTGGAGGGATCACGGCCAATTCTGCGGGATAGGCACATCTTGCCGGGGCGGAGCCTGACACGCGCGAGGAATCCGCGTGAACCTCCTGTCCGCCCGTCCCAGCATCCGGCGACTGGTCCCAGCGAGCGGGCCGGGTTCATGGAGGCCCCGCCGACCGGGCTGGCCCACAGACCCGCCACCACGATGTAGGCGCCGACGCCGATCGCGGACAGCGGCCCCACGTTTTGTGCGCTGGAGGCCGTACCCAGGATCGTGCTGACGAGCCCGAGGCTGAGAACAGCTTCGATGACGAAAGCCTGGATCACGGTAAGACGAGCCGAGCCCGGGCGCTGATCCCAGCCGCTCAGCCGAGCCGACGGCCCCGGCGCAGTTCGCACCAGCGGACCGCTGCCAGTACCGCGGCCGTGCCCGCCACGAGGGCCGGCAGGACCAGGGCGGTCCGTTTCCCGCTGGTGGCCACCACCACCGCGGCCACCGCCACAGCTACCAGCACGGCGGTCAGGACTGCCATGGCCCACACGCTGTCCTCCACACCCCGAAGTCCTCCGATGCGCCAGGTGCGCAAGCACCGCTCCAGCCGCCGGTCACGGCTCAGGCCGCATTCGATACCAGACAGAATCTGCCGTTCCCGCTTCGACAAAGCTGTGCTCACCCGACCACCGCCTCACCCGCCCGAACACCGACACCAATGGCCTACCCGGTCTGGGGGCGACCACGCCGCTGCCTGACCGCCACGTATGCCCCCGCCGGCGTCGGGACCTCACCCACGTTCTCCGCGAACCCCCGCAGGAGGCGCAGAAGCGGATGTGGGCCACGTCTCCAGGGTTGCTCGTCCGCGGCTACTCGTGTGGGTCGGGACCGGACGCGGCCGCCAGTGCTGGAACAACCGCATCGACGAGGGCAAGACACGCCGGGAAGCCGTCCGCTGCCCCAAACGCTACGTGGCACGAGAGATCTACCAGTCCAGCAGCGTGTCGAGCGCGGCGTCGACGTCGAGAAGGTGGACCTCCTCGCTGGCGGGGACGGCTTCGTAGGCGCGGCGGAAGTTGCGCAGGTCGCCCGTGACGAGGTCGATGAGGGCGATGCCTTCTCGCCCGCGCAGTTCGATCACGGTGTGGGCGGGGTCGTAAGCCAGATGTGGACATCGCCGTCGCCGGAGGGGGCCCGGAGGCCGGCGGCGAGGAGGTTGCGGGCGAAGGTCCAGGTGATGTCAGTTCCGTCGAGGGAGACGGAAGAGGGGAAGGTCAGGTTGTCAATCCCCTGGTTTCGTAGAGGCCTTCTCTATGCGGCCTGACCGTGTTGTTGGTGGTTGGCGCGTGCTTCTCTGATGGTGCGTTCGAACTCGATGGGTGCCAGTCCGGCGGCGGCGCTGTGCCGGCGGCGCGGGTTGTAGAAGTCCGTGATCCAGGTGGCGATCCGCAGCCGGGCCTCGCTGCGGGTGGCGAACTGGTGCCGGTGGATGTACTCGACCTTGATCAGCGAGTTGAACGACTCCGCGGCCGCGTTGTCCAGCGCCGATCCCACCCGCCCCATGGACTGCACCACACCCAACCTGGCGCAGAGGCTGTTGAACGCCTCACTGGTGTACTCCCCGAGTTCAATAGGTCGTCGCAACACTGCTTGTCAGAGATCATAGATGCTCGTTGAAGACCTCGTCGGGGGTCCTCCATCCGAGGGTCTTGCGGGGGCGGTTGTTGAGGACGGTGGC
>NZ_SUMC01000294.1 GCF_005047355.1 Actinacidiphila oryziradicis | reverse complement strand
ATGGTGCGGTCGGACTCGGAGTACACCTGGGCGGCCTTGAGGATCTGCGCGCGGGTCAGCCCCGACTGGTGCTCCAGCTCCTCCCACGGCGTGGCCTCACAGGCCTTCTGGTACTCCTCGAAGCCAGAGGTGTGGCGCTGGATGAACTCGCGGTCGATCGCCTTGGGATCGTGGCCGGCCTGATCCAGCAGCGCCTTGGCCATGCCGCGCAGCAGCGCCATATCGCCGCCGATGCGGGGCTGGATGTTGAGCGTGCTGGTTCGGGTGGAGTGGAACAGCGCCATGTCGGTGAAGTCGTGCGGGACGATCGTCCGGGTGGCGGCGGCCTCGACCAGCGGGTTGACGTGCACGATCTGCGTGCCCCGGCCGTGGGCCTCGGCGAGTGCGGTGAGCATCCGCGGGGCGTTGGAGGCGGCGTTGACGCCCATGATGAACAGCGCGTCGGCGCTCTCCCAGTCCTTCAGATCCACGGTGCCCTTGCCGGTTCCCAGCGATGCGGTCAGGGCCCGGCCGCTCGCCTCGTGGCACATGTTGGAGCAGTCCGGCAGGTTGTTGGTGCCGAATTCCCGCGCCATCAACTGGTACAGGAACGTTGGCTCGTTCCCCAGCCGGCCGGAGGTGTAGAAGGCTGCTTCGTGGGGGCTCTGGAGACCGCGCAGGGTGTCCCCGATCAGGTCGAAGGCCGACTGCCATCCGATCGGTATGTAGCGGTCGCTGTCCGGGTCGTACACCATCGGTTCGGTCAGCCGGCCCTGGTCCTCCAGGGCGAAGTCACTCCACTCCATCAACTCACTCACGCTGTGCGCGGCGAAGAACTCCCGGCCGACACGCTTGCGGGTCATCTCCCACGTGACGTGCTTGATCCCGTTCTCACAGATGTCCAGATGCAGGCCCTTGGTGTCATCGGGCCATGCGCACCCGGGGCAGTCAAAACCGCGCCCCTCATGATTCATCCGGAAGATCGCACGAGGACCGTCGACCAGTTCCCCCTCACGCGCCAGCACCCGGCTGACGCTCTTGGCAGCTCCCCAGCCCGCGGCGGGATGGTGGTAGGGCCGGTGTTCCGGCTTGTGTCCGTCCTCGGGCCCCAGTCCCAGCGCCGGCATGCCCACTGGCGGTTTACCTTGCATGGCCTTCTGACGCGGGGAGGTCTCCGCCTCATCAGGCTTGCGGTCGGAAACGCTCACGTCATCACCTTCCCAACGCCCATCTGCCGGTCACAATAACCCAGCATAGAACAAATGGCATCAATGGTATCTAAGGAATATATAGGTCCCATCCTGACCCGTCCGTGATCCACTCGACGTCGCACTTCCGGTAACCGGAAAACGCCTCTGACCAGCGAAAATAAGGGATCGGCTTTCGGGCGGCGCCCGGGCGCATCGCACACGGTTCCGCCTGCCGGCTGGAAGCCGGCTACCCGGCGTCCGACGCGTGGAGACCACCGTCGAGAGCCTGACTGATCACCTCCCGCGTCGTCTCGCGCACCACCAGCTCCGGCTGGAACATGACCTCGCGATGACCGTGGGCACCGCGCAGCGCCTCGTCCAGCAGCAGGTTGGTCGCGACATAGCCGAGCTCCGCCTTGGGCTGGTGAATCGTGGTCAACGGCAGCGGGTTCTGCTCGGCCATCTCGATGTTGTCGAATCCCACAACCGAGACCTCCTCCGGCACCTGGACGCCCTGGCGGAAGAGCCCGGCGACGACGCCCAGCGCGAGCAGGTCGTTGCCGCAGGTGACGCCGGTCACTTCCGGGTACTGCTCGCGCAGCTGCGTGCTGGCCAGCCGGCCCTCCGCCCTGATCGACGGGACGTTCAAGGACGTGCCGCACCTGGGGGTCAACGACGAGCAGGTCGGCAAGCTGGCCGTCATGCCGAGGCCCTGGCACCGCCCCTGCTCCGAATTGGCGAAGCCGTTGCTCTGCCGACCTGCACCAGGGTCTTCCGTCAAATGATCGGCGCGGTGCCGCGCGCCAAACTCGCCACATGATTGTCTAAATGCGCGTCAGGTGAATGTGTGAGATTTTCTCAGAGAGGGCCGGGAATTTGTCACGACCGCGCCCGCGGCCTTTTTTTGGGGGTTTCCTGGCCCGCGACAAAGCCCCCGCATCGGCCGTTGCGGGGGCTTTGTCTGGGTCAGGAAGGGCTATGGCTGTGGTCAGCGGACGACGACGGTCAC
>NZ_SUMC01000293.1 GCF_005047355.1 Actinacidiphila oryziradicis | reverse complement strand
TCTGTCGAACCCGGCGCCCCCACCTCCGGGATTGTCGGCCGCAGGCTCGCCGCCCTCGACGCCGAGATCGACCGGCTGGCCAGACTGCGCGAGAGCCTCGCGCGGCGTGCGTCCGGAGACGACTGACCCCGACCGCTTCAGCCTCTTGCCACCCGATTGGAGCCACTGGCAGAGGCACGCCGCCGTTTGGTGACAACAAGCCTGCCTGTGTGACGACTATCGTGCTTCGGCACAACCGGCTGTGACTGAGCGCTTCAGGTGGCCAGTTGCGCATCACGGTTGGCCACAGCGTCTGACGGATGTAATCGGTCGGGGAGGCCGCTCCGGGGGCTCGTCGCGGATTGCTACGCCTTCGGCGAAGCAGGGCCTCGCAGGCTCACAGACCGTGTTGAGTGAGCTGATGGATATCTTGCTATTGGGTGGGACGGCGTGGGTGGGCCGCGAGATTTCGCGGCAGGCACTGGAACGCGGGCATCGGGTGACCTGCCTGGCCCGCGGGGAAAGTGGCGAAGTGGCCAAGGGCGCGGCACTGGTCGCTGCGGACAGGCGCGATCCGTCGGCGTACGAAAGCGTGGCGGGCCGGGATTGGGACGCCGTGGTCGAGGTGTCGTGGCAGCCGGGCTTCGTCCGCGGGGCGCTGGCAGTCCTCGGTGAGCGGACGGGCCATTGGTCGTACGTGTCCTCGGTCAGCGCGTATGCCTCGCATGCGCAGCCAGACGCGGACGAGTCGGCGGAACTGCTCCCGGCGACCGATCGGGACGAGGCCGACCGTGAGGAGTACGGGGAGGCCAAGGTGGCCTGTGAGGAGGCCGCGGCGGCCGCGGTGGGCGACCGGCTCCTCATCGCGCGGGCCGGACTGATCGGCGGTCCCGGTGACCATAGCGGCCGCACCGGGTACTGGGTCGGTCGCGCGGCGCGCGAGCCGCTGGCGCCGCTGCTGGTGCCCGCTTCGCCCGGCATTGCGACGCAGGCGGTTGACGTGCGGGACCTCGCGGCGTGGCTGCTCGACGGTGCGGAGAAGGGGACGACCGGAACGTACGACGCGGTGGGCCCGATCGTGCCCTTCGGCGAGTGGGTCGCACTGTCGCGGGAGGTCGGAGGGCACACCGGGCCTGTGGTGGAGGCCGGCGCCGACTGGCTGCTCGGGCAGAAGGTGGGTCAGTTCATGGGCCCGGAATCGCTCGCGATGTGGATGGCCGACCCGGACTGGGCCGGCTTCAGCGCCCGCAGCGGCGCTGCGGCCGGCGCTGCCGGCCTACGGCATCGGCCCCGAGTGGAGCTGCTGGCGGACACCCTGCGCTGGGAGCGGGAGCAGGGTCTGGACCGACCCCGCCGGGCCGGCCTCAGCAGCGAGCGCGAGCGCGAACTGCTGGAAGCGTTGGGGTAAGGCGGCCCGGGGATATGCGCGAAACCGTAACGGGGTGACCAATGCCTGAGTGCCACGCCGTATCCGCGGCCTCACGTGAGTCTCATCAGTCACGAATGGATCATACGCGTCACACCTCAGCCAGCACGGAGGCCCCTATCTCGGTAAGAGGCCTCGTCCACGGCGCCCTTCTCACCCTGAGTAGCAACTCATCGACATCGCCAACCCGCTCACGGCGGTGCGGTCATATCCGACCGACAAACGCAGCCGGTTCCCACCTACGGAGCCAGCCGCTTACAGCACGGAAGTACAGCAACACCGCCGTACAACGCCTGTCGGGACCACACATCACCACACGTCCGATCAGGGCAGGCCAGCCCTGCCCTGCCCTGCCCTGCCGGTAGTTCGCATCGAGGGGTTCACCGTGCCCCTCGCGTGCCCGATCGACCGGGAAGCCACGGGGAATCGCGGTCACTCACGGAGCGCGAGTTCTCACGAGGAGAACGATGCCGCGACCAGGCGGCCGTGGACAGCCACACACCAGTGAGCTGCGCCGTGTTGTAGGTGTAGGCGCCAACCGGCCACTCAAGGGGAAACGCACCCGACGCAGGATCAACGCCTGCCGGACCCTGGTCGACGTCGGAGTGTAAAACTAACGGCGGATCTGCCGATCAAGGAAGAGACGCCAAGTGACTGTGCAGAGTGTGGAGTTGAAGTCGATCGAGGCCGCTGGTCCGGCGGTGTCCGGAGGGGTGCCGGATGACCAGCTGATCTCGATGTTGGTGGACCGGGCCAGGTCGGAGGGCCTGCAGCTGACTGGGGAGGGCGGGCTGCTGCAGCAGCTGA
>NZ_SUMC01000292.1 GCF_005047355.1 Actinacidiphila oryziradicis | reverse complement strand
AAACCCTTCACCTGGACCGCGACCGCCGACGAGATCCTCGCCAAGGTCCGACTCGTCCAGACCAACATCAAGAAACTCGTCGACAACAACGCGAAGTGACACAAACAGGATCACGAGACACTAGCCGATCACCCACCCAGGAAACGACGTTGAGGATTTCCCCGGCCAAGTCGCCACGAGCGCGAATCGGCTCCGCCCCGCAGTCGCAGAAGTGGCCCTGGACCTCAATTCACCGGCATTGCCAGGTTGGGACTCTTCCTGCTCTGCGCGGTGTTCTTTGCGTCGCTGTTCGAAGTCGCCGCGCTGTTGAGCGTGCTCAGGGCGTCGGCGTTGTCAGCTTCGCCCAAGGTTCCGTGCAGACTAGAGTCTGCCCATTCGAAGCGCAGTGCGTCTCCCACACGAACCCGTCAGTGGTCAGCACCTTGACCCACGTGTCATTCCCGTGGGAGGAGATGGTGGTGTCGCAGACATTCTTGGGGTAGAGCGGGTGGACCAACGGGTCTGTCAGATTTTGCCAGACATAAGCCCCTTGCGGAGGGTTGGGGTGAAGGGGTCGCCTACCGGCGTACGTGATCCCGTTGCTTAGCACGGCGCTGAACTCCTCCGAGTTCGAGGGAGTCAAGGAGTCGATGCCGGCGCACGGCCCGGGCGCACCGTCCTTACCGTCCTTACCGTCCTTACCGTCCTTACCGTCCTTACCGTCCTTACCGTCCTTACCGTCCTTACCGTCCTTACCGGGAGGGCCTTGCTTCCCGTCGTCGTGCCTTCCGTGGTCGTCATCGTTCGAGGACGGGGTCGGGCCTGCGACCAGAGCGGAGTGGGTTATCGCACTGCCGCTCTGCGCCACAGCCACCGCGGGACCGGAGATCCCCGCCAGGGCAACGGCCAACGGCACGATGACGCTACTGGCCAACCAAACGCGCCGCTTGGAGAGCGGCACGAGAAGCGATTCATTCCTGTCGTCAGGACTCATTCGACTCTCCTTATTGATCCGAACCGGGAGGTGTTGAAGCGCATTCGCACTTCCCTCGGTTTCATCGGATCGGGATGCCCACGCCTTTACTATTTTCGTATGTATGTCACCTGGATGGATCAACAAGCCACTCTTCTGGCCGACCTGCCCCCAGTAGCGAACGTGAGCCACGGAGGGCCCCGTGTGCTCATTCGCCGGGGCATCCCGCTGGGGTGTAACGGATCTGGTAGAAGCAATGTTCTGCGTCAGGATCATGAGCGGGAAAGCGAAAGTGCCTTCTGAGCTGCAATGCCGATGCGCGAGGCACTCTACGGCTGGGCCTTCCGGGCAACGCTGACCGCGACGGGGGGAGTCGTCTCCCGCGCGGACGCCGAGACGCCGCCACCCGAGGTGGCGGCGGCCCTCGCGTGGATCGCCAAACACTCGCTCAAGGTCACGGAGGCTGCCCGGCCAGAACGCATGCGGGCAGGGCTGGAAGCCCTGTCGCTCAAGCTGGACGGCGAACCCGCGGCCGACAACACGGCCGCTCGCAAGCGCACGGTGCTCAGCAATGCCATGAGATACGCGGTGGAAAGGGACATCCTGTCGGCAAGTCCGCTCTTGCAGATCGACTGGACGCCGCCGGTCAGGCACGCAGAAGTGGACTTCCGCTACGCACCCAACCCGAAGCAGGCGGCGGCGCTCATCGCCGCAGTGCAGGAGCAGGGGGCGACGACACTCCTTGCTGCCGTCCCGTACTCGCTGCGGCACGCCGGCGTCTCGCTCTGGATCAACTCCGGAGTCGATCCTGTCAATCCCCTGGTTTCGTAGAGGCCTCCGTTATGCGGCCAGGTACTCCTGGTCGTGGTTGTTGCGTGCCTCGTTGATGATCCGTTCGAACTCGGCGGGCGGCAGGCCGCCGGCCGCGCTGTGGCGCCGTCGTGTGTTGTAGAAGTCGGTGATCCAGGTGGCGATCTTGATGCGGGCCTCGGTGCGGGTGGCGAACCGGTGCCGGTGGATGTACTCGACCTTGATGGTCGAGTTGAAGCTCTCCGCAGCGGCGTTGTCGAAGCACGACCCCACCCGCCCCATCGACTGCACCACGCCCAGCCGGTCACACAGGTCGCTGTAGGCCGTGGAGGTGTACTCCCCGAGTTCAATAGGTCGTCGCAACACTGCTTGTCAGAGATCATAGATGCTCGTTGAAGACCTCGTCGGGGGTCCTCCATCCGAGGGTCTTGCGGGGGCGGTTGTTGAGGACGGTGGC
>NZ_SUMC01000291.1 GCF_005047355.1 Actinacidiphila oryziradicis | reverse complement strand
CGCACCATGTCACAAACCTACTACCCATTGTGACGCCCCTTACCCTCCGTGCGGGGAAGGAGTTCCAGCCGTCGGTAGCCGAGCGTCACCTCGAAACAGAAGTTGCCCATTGCGTTGGGGGCGTGATCACGCCCGTGTTGGCAAACCTCTTCCTGCACTACGCGTTTGATGCGTGGATGGCTCGGAACTTCCCGGCCATTGCGTTCGAGCGCTATGTGGATGACGCAGTGGTGCACTGCGTCAGTGAACGCCAAGCCCTGATGATGGTCGAGGCGATCCGGGAAAGGTTCGCGGAGGTCGGTCTGCAATTGCATCCGGCCAAGACTCAGGTGGTGTACTGCAAGGACGCCAACCGGACCGGAAACTATCCGAATCGGTCGTTCACGTTCTTGGGGTTCACGTTCCGGGCGCGCGGGGCGAGGCGCAAGGACGGCAAGGTCTTCACGTCGTTCTTGCCCGCCGCCAGCAAGGAAGCCTTGAAAAGGATGAGCGCAGAGGTCCGCAGTTGGCGGCTACATCTGCGCACAGGCCACACCTTTGTCGAGCTTGCACGGAGGATCAACCCAATCGTGCGCGGCTGGATGCAGTACTACGGGGCGTTCTACCGCACCGAGCTGTATCCTCTCCTGCAACGCATCAACACCTACCTGATGCGCTGGATCCGGCAGAAGTACAAGCGGCTTCGTGCACGCAAGAAAGCCCATGCGAGTTGGAAGCGGGTCACGAAACAGTATCCGCTGATGTTCGCGCAATGGCGCTGGGTGCAATCGCCCTGGTGATCAGGATGAAAAGAGCCCGGTGACGGGAGACTGTCACGCCGGGATCTGTGGGAGCCCGGGGGTGAGATTCCCCCGGGCGACCCGACTGGAACCGGATGTCCTCGGGGACGTACTTCCCGCCCCCGGTCAAGGCGGTGGAGATCCCCAAGACGCACGGTGCCGCAGGTACCCGTGTGCTCGGGGTGCCCACCGTCGCCGACCGGGTGGCGCAGACGGTGGTGGCCGCACACCTGGAGGAGCGGGTGGAGCCCGTGTTCCACCCGGACTCCTATGGGTATCGGCCGGGCCGCTCGGCCTTGAACGCGGTCGAGGTCTGCCGCAGGCGCTGCTGGGAGTACGACTGGGTGATCGATCTGGACATTCCGGAAGTTCTTCGACAGCGTCCGGTGGGACCTCGTCCTCAAGGCCGTGGAAGCACACACTGACGCCCGCTGGGTGACGTTGTATGTGAAGCGGTGGCTGGCCGCTCCGCTGCAACTGCCCGACGGAAGCCTGCTGGAGCGGGACCGGGGCACCCCACAGGGTTCATCGGTCTCGCCCGTCCTGGCGAATCTGTTCCTGCACTACACGTTCGACGCCTGGCTGGCCCGGGAGTTCCCGGCGGTCGTCTTCGAACGATACGCGGATGATGCGGTGGTGCACTGCACCACCGAGTACCAGGCCCGCAGGGTCCTGGCCGCGCTGCACGAGCGGATGACCCAGGTCGGACTGGAACTGCACGCGGACAAGACGAAGATTGCGTACTGCAAGGACAGCAACCGGCGCGGTGCCTTCGAGCACACGTCGTTCACGTTCCTGGGGTACACCTTCCAACCTCGTGCGGCCCGCCGCAAGGACGGGGTGCAGTACACCCGCTTCCTTCCGGCCGCCAGCAAGGACGCCCTGAAGAAGATGAACGCGGTCGTGCGGTCCTGGCGACTGGACCACCGCGTCAACAGCACCGAAGCCGACCTCGCACGCATGATCAACCCGGTTGTGCGGGGATGGATGGCCTATTACGGGGCCTTCCAGCGTTCGGTGCTGACGCCCCTGCTCTACCGCATCAACACCTACCTGCTGCGGTGGATCAGAAAGAAGTACAAGAAGCTGCGGGGATGGAGAAAGGCCCTCGACGCGATGCGCGCCGCTGCCGCCCGACAGCCTCGGTACTTCGCTCACTGGATCTGGGTGAAACCGGCCGTCAGATGACCAGAACGACAAGAGCCGTATGACGGGAGACTGTCACGTACGGATTCTGTGGGAGCCCGAGGGCGAGATTCCCTCGGGCTACCCGACATCCAAGCCCACGGCATCGAACCCGCACCCCAGCGCGACCACCAGACCTGGGCCGGCTTCCTGCGCAGCCAAGCACACGCGATCCTCGCCGCCGACTTCTTCGAAACCCGCACCCTGACCGAGGCCCGACTGTACGTCTTCGCCGTCATCGAGCACGCCACCCGCCGCATCCACATCATGGGCACGACCGCCCACCCCACCGCGGCCTGGACCATGCAACTCGCCAGAAACCTGGTCATGGACCTGCAG
>NZ_SUMC01000290.1 GCF_005047355.1 Actinacidiphila oryziradicis | reverse complement strand
AGTCGGGTAGGTGCGGCGCATTACTGCGCCGCACCCCCCTCAGAACCGTACGGGCACGTTTCCGCGCATACGGCTCAAGCAAGTCCTGAAGGCATTCAGGCATACAGATTTACTGGCCCTCAGTCGCCGCCTCGATACGGCGGCGGCAAGAGGAGTGGATGAGACGGAGTTTGTCCTTAACGCCGTGCGTCGTAGTGGCGATGTGCTGTTTACGAATCGCCAAGAGGGTGACGCGCACCCACTGTTCCCATTGATGCGGGCTTTGTGGATGCTGATCGGCGTGCAGCAGCAACTCGTTGCAGACAGCGCACCGGCCCTTTTGGATGCCCAGAAGGCGTCGGACCGGTTCGCTAAGCGGTGGAGGAGACTGCTTGCGGCGGCGTTTCGCCCAGTAATCGGCGAGCGCCGGGTCATCGGGGGAGGCAGCCGCGACGACCATCGCATGTCGGACGATTTTCGTCCAGGCGAATTTAGGAAGGTAGGCGCCGGAATCCCGGTCACCGAAGACCCACCGGTTCTGCCTGGACTTGTTGAACTGGCCGTAGTAGCGGTCGACGACCCACCACCGCGACTTGTTCGGATGACTGTGTCTCGCCCACCGGTAGGTAAGCTTCCACATGTAGTCGTCAAGCGCGGAAAAGACCTCGCTTGACACCTCAGTCCGGTAGTAGGCGGCCCATCCCCGGATAATGGGAGTGAGCTTCTTGAGCACTGCGGCGGAGTTCGACCCGCGCAGTGCACGCATCTCCATGCGTAGCCTCTTCCGGATCCGTCCCACGGCCTCCCGGCTGGGTTTGATCAGCACGATCTTGTCGTGATACCGGCGGACGTTGAACCCGAGAAAATCAAAACCCTCATCAAGGTTGACTATGCGCGTCTTGTCCTCGTTGAAGGCCAACCCTCTCGGCGCCAGCCATTCGGCAAGCCGTGCTTTGATGTGTTCCGCCTGCTCACGACTGTGGCACAGGGCCACAAGATCGTCAGCGTAACGGACCAGCACGGGGGAATCAGGGGCAGTCTGGAGACCTCCCCGACTTCGGTTGTGATACCTGACTCCTGCGGCCTTCTCCATCCCGTGCAAGACGATGTTCAACAGCACGGGGCTGATCACGCCGCCTTGTGGAACTCCTTCATCGGTCGGCGCTAATTCTCCCTTGTCCATCACGCCAGCTTTCAGCCATTCCCGGACGGGCCCGCGAGCGGGAAACGTTCCGAGAGAGCCGAGGAGATGATCGTGATCGATTCGGTCGAAAGCCGCTGCCAGGTCGGCATCAAGAATCCACCGGCGTTTGGGGTCACGCCCCTTCACCACCTGGTAGATCGCCTCGATGGCGTCATGACAGCCACGGCCGGGCCGGAAGCCGTACGACTTCGGCTCGAACCGTGCTTCCCATTCCGGCTCCAGCGCATTCTTCGCGCGGGCTTGAAGCACGCGATCAACAATCACCGGAATACCGAGAGGGCGCCGTTTTCCATTCGACTTGGGGATGAAGACCCGCTTGACCGGACGAGCATGCCAAGGCTTCATCTGATGGTGTACCCAATCCGCCAGTGCTGCCTTACCCGGGGAGGTCAGTACGACCTTCCCATCCACGCCCGCCGTCTTGCGGCCAGCATTCTCCTCCGTCACCCGCCGCACGCTCACCAGCGTGTTAGCGCGTGAACGGAGCATCAACTTCTGCAAATTACGGACCCGCTTGAGGTCCCCTGCCTTGCTTGCCGTGAAGATCCGCTGCCTCAAACGCCGTACGTCATCCTCTGCGGCACGCCAGTGAACGGCGTCCCATTCCAAAGGAACGTCCGTAGGTCCGTTCACGTCAGCGAAAACCGCCTCAGTGTCCAACTTGCCCTCCGGTTCCGGCATCCAAATATCAGAGTTCCTTCACAGACTCACCTGGTTCACGTCAGCTCCCTTGCGGGCCGGGCATCAGCGTCCCGTATCCGGCCAGTTATGCGGGAGACCACTGGAAGTCGTGGTATTCCTCCCGGTTTCCTGCTGCCTTTCGGCCGCCGGCGTTCGCTTCTTGAACCATCCTGTCCCGCTGGGGATATCCGCCTTCCTCGCGGTCGGCCTACCAAAATCGGCTCGCGCCGTCTTGGACCCCAGCCAGGGTTTCCGCGTTCCACACGTGTGAGATACGACCGGGGTGGGTGCCCTCTTTATCCCGGGGCGGTGGTGTCCATCCGAGCGAACGGGAGTGGCCCGCCCGGCACCTGCCGCTTCTCAGCGGCCAGCCCTACTGCCCAACTCAAACAACCCATCGAAAGGCATCCTCAGTCACGAGACATCATCCAAGGGTTCAGTCACCTTCACCCGTC
>NZ_SUMC01000029.1 GCF_005047355.1 Actinacidiphila oryziradicis | reverse complement strand
GACGGAGTCTGGGGGAGAGTCGTCGACCGACACCGACGGCAACACTTCCAGGCGCCCCCGCCGACGGAGTCGGCTGATGTCACAGCTCGGCACGCGACGCCGCCCCACCTATTCGCGCGGCCTCTAAGGCCTGTCCGGCCCTGGGGCCGCCTGAACCTGCCGCCCGCAGGGCCTGGCATGCTGGTAACGGTGAGCACCACGAACCCCCGTACCCGCAACCCCGTCGGCGGCCATGTGCCGGTGGCCGGCGGCCTGGCCGCGAACGGCTTGTCGTACGCGGCCACGATGAGCGCCGAGACCGTCCAGGTCTTTGTCGCCAACCCGCGCGGCTGGGCCACTCCGCCCGGCAACCCGGCCCAGGACGAGGAGTTCCGGGAGCGCTGCACCGCCGGGACCGTACCGGCGTACGTACACGCCCCGTATCTGATCAACTTCGGCTCCCACACCCCCGCCACCGTTGAGCAGTCCATCATCTCGCTGCGGCACTCACTGCGCCGTGGCCGGGCGATCGGCGCCCTGGGCGTCGTCGTCCACACTGGGTCGGCGACCGGCGGCCGACCGCGCGAGGTGGCCCTCGCCCAGGTCCGCGAGCACCTGCTGCCGCTCCTGGAAGAACTGACGCACGCGGAGGACCCCTGGCTCCTGCTGGAGCCCACCGCGGGTCAGGGCGCCTCGCTGTGCTCCCTGATCGAGGATCTGGGCCCGTATTTCGAGGCCCTGGACCGGCACCCGCGCCTCGGGGTCTGCCTCGACACCTGCCACGCCTTCGCGGCCGGCCACGACATGGCTGCGCCCGGCGGCACAAAGGCATTGCTGGACGAGCTCGTCGCCACCGTCGGTGAGGGCCGTCTCAAGCTCATCCACGCCAACGACTCCAAGGACGTCGTCGGCGCCCACAAGGACCGCCACGAGAACATCGGCACCGGTCACATCGGCGCCGAGCCCTTCCGCGATCTGTTCACCCACCCGGCCACCCAGGGCGTCCCGCTCATCATCGAGACCCCGGGCGGCCCGGAGGGCCACGCGGCCGACGTGGCCCGGCTGAAGGAGCTCAGGCCCTGGTTTGATCTTTAACCTGCCCGGTCGCAGCGACCGGTCAGGCCTTAGAGGCCGCCCCGCCTATTCGCGCGGCCTCTTTAGAGTTCCGGGCCGTCGCCGGGGAGCTCCTGGTAGGAGTAACGCTGCTCGCCCCACGGGTCACCGATGTTGTGGTACCCGCGCTCCTCCCAGAAACCGCGGCGGTCGGCGGTCATGTACTCCACCCCCCGCACCCATTTGGGACCCTTCCAGGCGTACAGCTGCGGAACGATCAGCCGCGCCGGAAAACCGTGTTCGGCGGTAAGGGGTTCGCCGCCACGGTGCGTGGCGAAAATGGACTTGTCGTCGGCGAAATCCGCCAGCCTCAGATTGGAGCTGAACCCGTACTCGGCCCACACCATCACATGCGTGACCTCGGGTGCGGGCGGTGCCAGTTCCAGGAAGGCGGAGGCCGCGACCCCGCCCCATTCGACCCGGAGCATGCTGAACTTCGTCACGCAGTGGAAATCGCCGACAATGGTGGAGTACGGCAGCGCCGAGAACTCCTCGTGATTCCAGGCGTGCTTCTCGCCGTCCGCCGTCGCCCCGAAGACCTGGAACTCCCAGCGGTCGGACTTGAAACGCGGCACGGGCCCGTAATGCGTCACCGGCCAGCCTCGCTGCAGCCGCTGCCCCGGAGGAAGCTCCCCTTCGTGGCGTTCCGGCTGACCCATACCTCCATGGTGACAGACCGGACGCCATGCTCCCGACCAGGAAAACTCCGGTAAGCATGTACTTACTGGATCACACCCCGCTCAAGTGCGAGGATGCGCGGACTTGTCGAATCCACGATGGGAAGGACGGCGTCTGCCATGCAGGGCGACCCCGAGGTCATCGAGTTCCTGAACGAGCAGCTGACCGGCGAGCTGACCGCCATCAATCAGTACTTCCTCCATGCCAAGATGCAGGAGAACTTCGGCTGGACGAAGCTCGCGAAGTACACGAGGCACGAGTCGTTCGACGAGATGAAGCACGCGGAGGTACTCACCGACCGCATCCTCTTCCTCGAAGGTCTGCCCAACTACCAGCGGCTCTTCCACGTCCGCGTCGGTCAGACCGTCACCGAGATGTTCCAGGCCGACCGCCAGGTCGAGGTCGAGGCGATCGACCGGCTCAAGCGCGGCATCGAGGTCATGCGGGCCAAGGGCGACATCACCTCGGCGAACATCTTCGAATCCATCCTCGCGGACGAGGAACACCACATCGACTATCTCGACACCCAGCTGGAGCTGGTCGAGAAACTCGGCGAGCCGCTCTACATCGCACAGCTCATCGAGCAGCCCGAGAGCTGATCCCGAGCCGATTCCGGCGGGCGGCGCTCAGGCCGCTTCCGCGGCGTCCGTGCACAGCGATGCCGGTGCCGACACCGGCGGGATCTTCTCGGTGCGGGTGACGCAACCCGCGCCACGGCCGAGCAGTGCTTGTATGCGACGGACGCAGGAGCCGCAGTCCGTGCCCGCCTTGCACGAGGAGGCGATCTGCCGGGGAGTGCACCGGCCGGAATCCGCGTGCTGCTTCACCTGCTCCTCGGTGATACCGAAGCATGAGCAGACGTACACGCGAATCACCTCCGTCTCGGGCGCCTGGGCTCAGGTTACCCTAACCTTACCCGGCACCCAGCAGAGTGAAAAGCCGAGAGGGGCAGGGATCGATGTGATCCCTGCCCCTCTCGGCCGGTAAGTCCCGCTCCGGTCAGCCCCGGTACATTTCGGCCACCAGGAACGCCAGGTCCAGCGACTGGCTGCGGTTGAGCCGCGGGTCGCACGCCGTCTCGTACCGCTGGTGCAGATCGTCGACGAAGATCTCGTCGCCGCCGCCCACGCACTCGGTGACATCGTCACCGGTCAGCTCGACATGAATACCGCCGGGGTGGGTCCCCAGGGCCTTGTGGACCTCGAAGAAGCCCTTCACCTCGTCCAGCACGTCATCAAAGCGCCGCGTCTTGTGCCCCGAGGCCGCCTCGAAGGTGTTCCCGTGCATCGGGTCGCACACCCACGCCACTCGTGCCCCCGACGCCGTGACCTTCTCCACCAGCTCCGGCAGCAGATCCCGGACCTTACCCGCCCCGAACCGCGCGACGAACGTCAGCCGCCCCGGCGTCCGCTCCGGGTCCAGCCGCTCGATCAGTGCCAGCGCGTCCTCCGGCTTGGTCGTCGGCCCCAGCTTCACCCCGACCGGGTTGCTGATCCTCGACGCGAACTCGACGTGCGCCCCGTCCAGCTGCCGTGTCCGCTCACCGATCCACACCATGTGGCCGGATACGTCGTAAAGCTTGCCGGTCCTGGAGTCGGTGCGGGTCAGGGCCGACTCGTAGTCCAGCAGCAGCGCCTCGTGCGAGGCGAAGAACTCCACCGTGCGGAATTCGGCCGGATCCGCCCCGCACGCCTTCATGAAGTTCAGCGCGTTGTCGATCTCCCGGGCCAGCGCCTCGTACCGCTGGCCGGACGGCGAGCTCTTCACAAAGTCCTGGTTCCAGGCGTGCACCTGCCGCAGGTCCGCGTACCCGCCCGTCGTAAACGCCCGCACCAGGTTCAGCGTCGACGACGACGCGTGGTACATCTGCTTCAGACGCTCGGGATCCGGGATCCGCGCGGCCTCGGTGAACTCGAACCCGTTCACCGAATCGCCCCGGTACGTCGGCAGGGTCACCCCGTTCCGCGTCTCCGTCGACTTGGACCGCGGCTTGGAGTACTGGCCGGCGATCCGGCCCACCTTCACCACCGGGACGGCCGCGGCGTACGTCAGCACGGCGCCCATCTGCAGCAGCGTCTTCAGCTTGTTGCGGATCTGGTCCGCGCTGACCTGGTCGAACGCCTCCGCGCAGTCGCCGCCCTGCAGCAGGAACGCCTCACCACGGGCCACCGCCCCCAGGCGGTCGCGCAGTTGGTCGCACTCGCCCGCGAAGACGAGCGGAGGATACGATTCGAGGTCCGCGATCACATCGCGCAGAGCCTCGGCATCGGGGTACTCAGGCTGCTGCGCCGCGGGAAGAGAGCGCCAGGTGTTCGCACCGGCGTCGTGGGTATCAGCGTTCACGGTCACAGTTCCACATTACGGGGTCATGTCCACCCCTTTACGCATTAGCCCAGGGGATGAGACGGCCGCTGCCGCTCACCCCCCGGCCTTCAGCTCGAACCACACGGTCTTGCCCGTACCGTCGGCGGCCGGTTCGGCGGCCCACGCGTGCGTGATCGCCCCGAGCAGCGCCAGCCCCCGCCCGTCCTCGTCCAGCTCTCCGGCCCTTCGCGGCACGGGCAGCGCCAGCGAACCGTCGCTCACCTCCACCCGGATCCCGCCGTCCTGCCGCAGGACCCGCAGCGCGCACAGCCCGTCCGCGGCATGCCGGATCACATTCGCGAGCACTTCCGTCACCGCCAGCTCAGCGGCATCCGACAGCTCCGGCATCCCCCACCGCCGCAGATGTGTCCGTACGATCCGCCGGATGTGCCGCAGCGCGTGCGGGGTGACGGCCAGCGTCATGCGGTACTGGCTCGGAGGGTCTTCGTCACCAAAAGCCTTGTTCATGCCGCAAGAGTGCCATCAGCCAACTACCCTGAGCTACAATCCGAATACAACCTGCAATGGAGTTGGCGCCCGTGACAAACATCCGGAACCTCAACCCGAGCATGTCGCCGCTCGACTACTACGGCTCCGAACTGCGGCGTCTCCGCGAGGCCGCCCGCCTCAGCCAGAAGCAGCTCGGCGAGATCCTCAGCTACACCAGCTCATTGATCGGCCAGATCGAAACCGCCCGCAAGTGCCCGACCCCCGAGTTCACCGAACGCGCGGACGCCGCACTGGGCGCGGGCGGCTCCCTGATCCGGCTGCTGGACCTGGTCCTGAAGAGCGCATTGCCGCCGTGGTTCCAGCCGTACGCTGACGCTGAGTCGAACGCCACGCATATCTACACGTACCAGGCCCAGTTGGTGCATGGCCTGTTGCAGACCGAGGCATACGCGCGTGCTGTCCTTGGCGTGCTCCGGCAGGAGAGCCTCGACGACCGGGTTACCGCTCGCCTGGCCCGTCAGAAGATCCTCCGCCGGGAGAACCCGCCGCTGATGTGGGCCGTCCTGGACGAGGCCGTACTGTACCGGCCGATGGGCGGCCCGGAGGTGATGCGACACCAACTGGCCCACCTGTTGGCGTCCCGGGACCGGGAGTGGGTCAACGTCCAGGTCCTGCCGTTCGTGGCAGGAGCCCACGCGGGGCTGATGGGCACATTCACCATCCTCCGCCTGCCGGACGAGCCGGACATCGCCTACGCCGAGGACTATGAGACGAGCCACGCGACCGTGAATCCGCCCGACGTCAAAGCCCGTTCACTCCGTTACGATCATTTGCAGGCCGCCGCCCTGTCCGTCGAGGACTCGGCGGAGTTGATCGCCCAGGTGATGGAGGAACGCTATGCGGAGCAGCAGCCCTGACCTGACCGGCGCGCAGTGGCGCAAGTCCAGCTACAGCAGCGACACCGGCGGCGAATGCATCGAAGCCGCCGCCCTCCAGGGCGCACAGTGGCGCAAGTCCAGCTACAGCGGCGACACCGGCGGCGAATGCGTCGAGGCCGCCGCCACACACGGCATCATCGCCGTCCGCGACTCCAAAAACCCCGACGGGCCCGCCCTCGGCTTCGGACCGGCCGCCTTCGCGGCTTTCGTCTCCGCTGCCGCGTCAGGCGAATTCTGACGTAAAGCCGGAACCGGATGGTTCGGGAGCGTTCCGCACCGCGTCCCGTTCGGTACGTAGCGCGGTGGCGGTGGGGGTGCGGGCGGCCCAGCCGGCGGCAGACCGAAGACCATCGGCGTCATCGCGTTCGGCCCCTCGCCCCACCGGGGTGGGGCGCCTTCGCGTGACCTCCCGTCGGGCGCCGCGTTACCCGGGCATGGATCTCCCCGTCGATGACCCGCTGGCCCCGCACCCCTACCCGCGCGTCGTCGTCGTCGAGCTGCGCGGGCCGCTGGAGGAGGTCGCCACGGTGCAGACGTGGATCGCGGCGCGGGCCCTGTACTCCGACGCGACGGTCATGGGCGTGTTTGGCGACAAGGTGAGCTGCCAGATGAACGTCGTGGTCGGTGAGGAGTAGACAGCCGCCTGAACGCACCACGCGCTGCACCGGGCCGGTCATGCACTCACGCCCCAGGGCGTGCCACGTGAAGAAACGGGGTCCGCCGGGGAATCCGCGATTCCCGGCGCTGGCTCTGGACGGGACGTCGGGCTGTATGCGCTCCGGATCAGCCGAGGTCGAAGCGCCAGTCATTGCTCGGCTTGACGGTGCCCTTCGGGTACTCGAACTCGCACTCGGCGACGAACGAGAAGCCTGCCTTGCGGCAGATCGCATTTGAGGCGAGGTGTTCGACCGACGGGAACGCATGCAGCCACTGGTGCTTCCGTACAGGGCGCAGGGTCTCGACGAGGCTTATCGCTGCGGCGGCCGCGATGCCCCGGCCCTGGTACTCCGGCAGGACGCCCCAACCGGTCTCGTAGACCCACTCGTCCTGCCAGACCTTCTCCCAGTACCCGACGCTGCCGACCTTTTCGCCCTCGGGCAGCAGGGCGACGCTGAACATCTGCCCCACCCCCGGCCCGCTCAGGTTGAGGTACCGCTCGTGGCGTGCGAGAAGCTTCTCCTCGCTTTCCGGGCCGCCCAGATACTTGGTCATCTCCGGCTCATTCTTGCGGCGCAGCAGGTCGAGGTCGCCGTCCGCCCAGGGTGCGATTCGCACATGCGCTGTCATGGCGTTCATGCTTCCACGCACCACTGACAGTCGGTCCGATCTGCTTGCTGAGAGCGGATTGTGAGACGGGCCGGTGCGGCAGCGGTCAGTTCGGGGCGTTGCCGCGCGCCGCGCGCTTCGGCATCTGCTGGATCACGCTCCAGTGCTCGGCGAATTTTCCGTTGAAGTCCACCCGGTAGAGGTCGCCCATGGCTACCGGGCCGCGGGGCGAGGGGATGACGCTGTGCACGAAGACGAACTTCATGTCGGCGACGATGCGCTGGATCCGGAGCTGGTCGCCGCTGTTGCGGACCGGGAGGCTTCGCGCGAAGTCGAGGTAGGCCTGGGGTCCGTCGCCGATGTCCGGGTCGTGCTGGACCAGATCCGGGGCGAGGTATTTGCCGACGGCTTCCTGGGCGCGGCCCTGGTTGAAGACGAGGTCGGTGAAATCGCGGGCGTCGTCGGTGTGGTGCTGGAGCCATTCGGGCTGGGTCCAGGGGCTTTCGGTGGTGCCGTCGGTGAGGGTGTGGCCGTTGGCGGAGCGGGCGGGGACGGTCTGCTTGAGGGTCCAGTGCTCGGCGATGCGGCCGGCGTCGAGACGGTAGACCTCGAAGGCGGCGGTGCCGCGGTCCGCGGGGGTGCGCTTTTGGAGGACGTGGAGCACGACGAGGTGGTCCTGGGCGAGGGCGCGCAGGACGGTTTCCCGCAGGCGGGGGTACTGGCGCAGGCGGGAGGCGGTGGCGCGGGCCCAGGGGCGGGCGCCGTTGGCGAGGGCGGGGTCGTGCTGGACGAGGCCGGGGGCGAGGTAGCGGTCGGCGGCCTGTTGTGGCCGCTTCTCGTTGTAGGCCAGGTTGGTGAAGTCGGTGGCGATGCGTTTGTCGGTGTCGATGTCGCTGTCGGCGGCGGCGGCCGGGGTGCCGGCGGAGCTGACGGCCGAGGAGGCCAGCAGCACGGCAATGCACGCGGCCATGGCCGTCCGGCGGAGGATGTGTGTGGTCACCGTCGTCCTTCTGTTGGTGGGGCTTCTGATCACCATGGGGCGGCACGGCCCGGGCCGGGGCAAGCCGGAGCGCCTGGACGGGTGAGGCCGGGGATGCGTTAGGGTCGAGCTATGTTCGCGCAGCAGACCAACCTGTGCTGGTGGTGGACCGTCCAACCGGCGGCCCACTGATTGCGCGTTCCTGACAACGCCAAGGCCGCCCGAGGGGCGGCCTTCAGTGTTTTCGCGGCCGCTCCTCCCGTTCTGTCGATTCTGTCGATCGGAAGGACTCCGCCATGCACCTCACCGCAGCTGCTCTCGTCGAGCGGCTCCTCGACCCCGCCTGCCCACCGTTCGCGCTGCTCCGCCGCCGTACGCCCGGCCGTGCCACCGGCCCGGCCACCGTCGAAGTGCTGCTCGGCCCGGTCTCCGAGGCCGGGCGGCTGGCCGACATCCAGTTGCCGGCCGGGGTCCCGGACGGCGGGACGGAAGCGCTGGACGCGCTGGCGCTGGTGCCGTACCGGCAGATCAGGGAGCGGGGCTTCGAGGTACGCGACGACGGGACGCCGCTGGCCGTGCTGCGGCCCGAGGAGACGTACGAGCTTCCCCTGGACGAGGTGCTGGACGCACTGCCCGCGCATGACGTGCGGGTCGAGAACGGGGCCTTCGACGTCGACGACGAGACATACGCCGGGATCGTCGAGCGGGTGATCAAGGACGAGATCGGGCGCGGCGAGGGCGCGAATTTCGTGATCCGGCGGACCTTCCAGGGGACGATCGAGGGGTACGGGCGGGCTGACGCCCTGGCGCTGTTCCGGAAGCTGCTGATGGGTGAACGCGGGGCCTACTGGACGTACGTGGTGCACACGGCCGAGCGGACGCTGGTGGGGGCGAGCCCGGAGGTGCATGTGCGGATGTCCGGGGGGACGGTCGTGATGAACCCCATCAGCGGAACGTACCGCTATCCGGCGAGCGGGCCGGATGCCGAGGGGCTGCTCGCCTTCTTGCGTGACGCGAAGGAGGTGGAGGAGCTGACCATGGTGGTCGACGAGGAGCTGAAGATGATGTGCACCGTCGGCGACCTCGGCGGCCAGGTCATCGGCCCCCGGCTCAAGGAGATGTCCCACCTCGCGCACACCGAGTACGAGCTGCGCGGCCGCAGCACCATGGACGTCCGGGAGGTGCTCCGGGAGACCATGTTCGCGGCGACCGTCACCGGCTCGCCCGTGCAGAACGCCTGCCGGGTGATCGAGCGGTACGAACCCGGGGGGCGGGGGTACTACGCGGGGGCGCTGGCACTCATCGGGCGCGACGCGGGCGGGGCGCAGACGCTGGACTCGCCGATCCTGATCCGTACGGCGGACATCTCCGCCGGGGGGCGGCTGCGGGTCGGCGTCGGCGCCACCCTCGTACGGCACTCGGACCCGTACGCGGAGGTCGCCGAGACGCACGCGAAGGCGGCCGGGGTACTGACCGCGCTGGGGGTGCGGACCGCCCCCGTACGGGATGCGAGGGCGCCCGGGCCACGGCTGGCGGACGACATCCGGGTGCGGGCGGCGCTGGACGCTCGGCGGGCGAACCTGGCGCCGTTCTGGCTGCGGATGCGGACGGCGGCGCCGCAGGAGCGGGGACTGGACGGGCACGCCCTGGTGGTGGACGCGGAGGACACCTTCACGGCGATGCTGGCCCATGTGCTGCGCTCGTCCGGCCTGGAGGTGACCGTACGGCGGTACGACGAGCCGGGGCTGCGCGCGGCGGTGCTGGCGCACCAGGGCCCGGTGGTGCTCGGCCCCGGACCGGGCGACCCGGCGGACCCGGCCGACCCGAAGATGGCCTTCCTGCGGGCACTCACCGCCGAACTGATGCGGGAGCACCGGCACGGGCTGCTGGGCGTGTGCCTCGGCCAGGAGCTGATCGCGGCCCAGCTGGGGCTGGACATCGTACGGAAGGACCAGCCGTTCCAGGGGGCGCAGCTGGCGGTCGACCTGTTCGGGCGTGAGGAGGTCGTCGGCTTCTACAACTCGTTCACGGCGCGCTGCGACGACGCGAGCGCGGAGGAGCTGGCCATGCACCGCGTCGAGCTCAGCCGCGACCGCGCGACGGGCGATGTGCACGCGATGCGCGGGCCGGGCTTCGCGGGTGTCCAGTTCCATCCGGAGTCGGTGCTGACACTGAACGGCACCGCGATCGCAGCGGAGCTGCTGGCGACCGTGACCGTCGGCTGAGCCTGCGGCGCTTCCCCCACGCCCGTCGGGCGTGGGGGAAGCCCCAGGTCCTCAGACGCCGGACGGGCTGGTCTGTAGCCGGGGCCCCAGGCCGGACGCAGGCCACGCGCTTAGGCCGAGCGCGGCCGTCGCCTGGCCCCGGCCGCGCGCGCGGGGGGACGCCTGCGGGACCGGGTCGGCCAGGACCGGTCCGACCAGCCGCATGACGTCGGCGAGCATCTCGCGTTCCTCCGCCGTCCCGTCCACGACGAGGTCCGCCCGGTCCCGGGAGGGGGCCACGTACTCCGCGTGACGCTGGCGCCCGGAGGCCAGGTAGTTGAGCAGCGACAGGCGCGGGTCCTGCCGCTGCACCTCGATCTTGCGCAGGATCTTGCGTGCGAGGCGTACGTCGTCGGGGGTGTCGACGTACACCCGCCAGGTCGCCCGGCTCGCGACCGCGGGGAGGGTCAGCGCGAAGAGGCCCTCGACGACGACCAGCCGGACGCCGGAGCGGACGGCCGCGTCGATCGCGGTCGCTACCGCCGCCTGGTCGATGGAGCCGGGATGGTTCCAGTCGAGCACCGGGCAGCCGTTCGCGCTGACCGTCCACACACCTTCTCGCGGGTCGTGCGAGGGCACGTAGAAGTCGTCGATATGTACCAATTGGATGGTCTCGGGGTGGTGCAGCGACAGTGCCTCGGCAAGGGTGGACTTGCCGGATGCGGTGCCGCCTGCGACCGCCAGTACACCCGTCATGCCGGGCGCTCCTCAGCTGCTCATGGGGGGATTACGAAGCGGCCGGACAAGCCGGGTGCAGGGAATGTACGGCCGCCTGATCTCCGATGGCAAGCAGGGAAAGCTGTGCTGGCGCTCAGGAAACGTTGTGTTTACCCGAAGAAGACCCCCGCCTCGGCGTAGAGCTTCGGATCGACCGTTTTGATATGAGCTGTCGCCTCGGCGAGCGGCACCCTCACGATGTCCGTACCGCGCAGCGCGACCATCTTGCCCCAGTCCTGATCGCGTACGGCGTCGATCGCGTGCAGGCCGAACCGGGTGGCGAGCCAGCGGTCGAACGCGCTGGGGGTGCCACCGCGCTGGACGTGGCCGAGGACCGTTGTGCGGGCCTCCTTGCCGGTGCGCCGCTCGATCTCCTTGGCCAGCCATTCGCCGACGCCGGAGAGGCGTACGTGGCCGAAGGAGTCCAGGGTGCCGTCCTTGAGCACCAGGTCGCCGTCCTTGGGCATGGCGCCCTCGGCGATGACGACGATGGGCGCGTAGCGGATCTTGAAGCGGCTCTCCACCCAGGCGCAGACCTGGTCGACGTCGAAGCGCTGCTCGGGGATGAGGATGACGTTGGCGCCGCCCGCGAGACCCGAGTGCAGAGCGATCCAGCCGGCGTGGCGGCCCATGACCTCGACGACGAGGACGCGCATGTGCGACTCGGCGGTGGTGTGCAGCCGGTCGATGGCCTCGGTGGCGATATTGACGGCGGTGTCGAAGCCGAAGGTGTAGTCGGTGGAGGCGAGGTCGTTGTCGATGGTCTTCGGCACGCCGACGCACTTGATGCCGTACTGGTCGGCGAGGGCGGTCGCGACGCCGAGGGTGTCCTCGCCGCCGATCGCGATGAGCGCGTCGACCTCGTACTTGGCGAGGTTCTCCTTGACCCGGCGGATCCCGTTCTCCGCCTTGATCGGATTGGTGCGCGACGATCCGAGGATGGTGCCGCCGCGCGGCAGGATCCCGCGGACGGCGGGGATGTCGAGAGGAACGGTGTCGCCCTCCAGAGGGCCGCGCCAGCCGTCCCTGAAACCGACGAAGTCGTAGCCATACTCCTGGACACCCTTGCGGACGATGCCGCGGATGACTGCGTTGAGCCCGGGGCAGTCCCCGCCGCCGGTCAGCACTCCGACCCGCATGGAATCTTCCTTTCGTCGACATTGACGGATTTCACCAACGGCAACGCTAGCCGTGATCCAGGTCACACGTGACCGGCCGGACGGCTGTTTCCTTTGAATGCGCCGGGAGTTGGGATCCACACTTCACCCGATCGGGGGCGGTCCTTGTCCCGTCCGGGTGCCGTCACACGCGGGTCCGCTCACCGATCGGTGGCGAAGGCGCGGCAGGGGGCGGAACTTGGCGGAGCGGGAGGCAGGGACGGCCGGCGCGGGCCGAACCGGGGCACCGGCCGACGAGCCGAGTTGACATCGGACGCCGCAACTCCCGCCGCAGCGTTCGTGCGGCCTCTCAGTCGTCCAGGCCTTGCTCTATCGCGTAGCGGACAAGCTCGACGCGGTTGTGGAGCTGTAGCTTGCCGAGGGTGTTCTGGACGTGGTTCTGGACGGTGCGGTGGGAGATGACGAGGCGTTCGGCGATCTGCTTGTAGCTCAGGCCTTTGGCGACGAGGCGCAGGACTTCGGTCTCGCGGTCGGTGAGGCTGGGTGCCTGGGGCCCGTTGGGCACGGCGGGGGCCGGATCGGAGGCGAGGCGGCGGTATTCGCCGAGGACGAGGCCGGCGAGGCCCGGGGTGAAGACGGGGTCGCCGGCGGCGGTGCTGCGGACCGCGTCGACGAGCTCCTCGCGGCCGGCGGACTTCAGGAGGTACCCGGTGGCGCCGGACTTGACGGCTTCGAGGACGTCCTCGTGCTCGCCGCTGGCGGAAAGGACGAGGACGCGCAGCGCCGGGTTGTCGCCCATGACGGCCTTGCAGACCTGGACGCCGGAGAGACCGGGGAGGTTGAGGTCCAGGACAAGGACCTGGGGGGCGGCGGCGCGGGCGCGGCGGACGGCTTCGGGGCCGTCACCGGCGGTGGCGACTATGTCGAAACCGGCCTCTTCGAGGTCGCGGGCGACCGCGTCGCGCCACATGGGGTGGTCGTCGACCACCATGACCTTTACCTTCACCGGGCTGCTCCTCCGTCGCGCGGGACTCTGAGTTCTACTTCGGCGCCCTGCCCCGGCACGGAGATCAGTTCGGCGGTGCCGCCGAGGTCCCGGAGGCGGCCGCGGATGGACTGGGCGACGCCGAGCCGCCCTTCCCGTTCGGCGTCGGCGAGCCGGCCGTCAGGGATGCCGGGGCCGTCGTCGCGGACGCTGACCAGGATGGCGTCGGGGTCGTCCTCCAGGAGGACCCAGGCGTGGGCGGCGTCGCCGACATGCCTGGTCACGTTGTCGAGGGCGGCGCCGACGGCGGCGGCGATCTCGCCCGCGGCGTGCGGGCTCACGAGTACGGGGGTGGCCGGAGCCGAGACGGTCACCTGGGCGCTGCCGTAGGCCGTGAGCAGCGGCCGCAGATCGGCCGGACCGGATGCCCCGGCCGAGTCCTCGGCCTCGGCGGCCTCTAAGGCGGAGGTGCCCGCGCCGGACCGCAGGCCGGCCAGCAGACGGCCCCGGCGGACGGCGGCCGCTTCGTCAGGGCGCCGCGGGTCGGGGACGGGGCTGTCGGACACGAGGGAGCGCAGGGCCACTTCCTGCTCCCCGGCCATGCGGCCGAGGGCTTCGGCCTCGCCGCCTATCTCTGCGCCGCGCCGCTGGACCATGGCGAGGACCTGGAGCACGCTGTCGTGGATGTCGCGGGCGAGGCGTTCGCGCTCCCGGGTCGCCGCCTCGATCTGCAGCGCGCGGGCGAGGACGCGCTCGCTGGCGCGGGCGACCTCGACCACGTAGCCGATGGCGATGCTGGCGATCCAGACCAGCACGACGTTATGAATGGTCTCGCGGGAGAAAGCGCCGCGTTCGATCAGGTCGGCGATGCCGACGAGCGTGGAGGCGACGGCGGCGGGGCGCCAGCCGCCCTTGACGGCGAAGGCGAGGACGGAGCCTGCCGTCCATATGGAGGGGAGGGTGGTGGCGCCCTCGATGATCCGCTGGTGGGTGTCCACGACGGGGGTGAGGAGGATGCCGGCGAGGGCGACGGTGAGGTCGGCGGCGAGGAAACGCTTGGTGCAGCGCTCGGCGGAACCGACGTGGCCGAGGGTGAGGAGCGTCCAAAGGGCGAGGAACGCGAGGTAGGCCGCGGCGCCGAGCGGGTGCTTGAACTTGTTGTAGGCGACGGCGTACTGGCCGGTCGCGTAGAGGAGCGTGACCAGCCGGTACGCGGTGACCGCGCGCCACAGCGGCTACTCGACCGACATGCGCACGACACGTGGTTGTCTTGCCATATGCCCCTCCCCCGCCGGATCAGCCGGATCAACCGGCCGCTATGACCCGGGCCGCCCCTCGGTCTGGTCCTGCTGGTCCTGCTCGTCGGCCTGGCCGCTCCGGCCATTCTGTTCGTTCTGGCCCGTGAGCGACTCGTTCTTGGCCGCATCGGCGATCTGCCGCTTGGCGGCGGTCGCGTAGATGTCCACGTACTCCTGTCCGGAGAGCTTCATGATCGCGTACATCACCTCGTCGGTCACCGAACGCAGGATGAAGCGGTCGCTCTCCATGCCCATGTAGCGGGCGAAGTCCAGCGGCTTGCCGATCCGGATACCCGGCCGCACCGAGATACTCGGCATGACCTTGCCGACCGGCTGCACCTTCTCCGTATCGATCATCGCGACCGGGATCACCGGCGCACCGCTGGCCAGCGCGACCCGTGCCAGGCCCCCCGGCTTGCCCCGGTAGAGCCGGCCGTCGGGCGAACGGGTGCCCTCCGGGTAGATACCGAAGAGCTCACCGCGCTCCAGCACTTGGATGCCGCTCCGGACCGCCGCCTCGCCGGCACCACGCCCGCCCGAGCGGTCCACCGGCAGCTGGCCGACGCCCTTGAAGAAGGCAGCGGTGAGCTTGCCCTTCACACCGGGCGAGGTGAAGTACTCCGCCTTGGCGATGAAAGTGACCTTGCGGTCCAGCACCGCCGGCAGGAAGAACGAGTCCGAGAAGGACAGATGGTTGCTCGCCAGGATCGCAGGCCCCTCCGCCGGGATGTTCTCCAGACCTTCCACCCACGGGCGGAACGTGACCTTGAGAGCATTGCCGAGCGATATCTTCATCGCGCCGTAGAACAACGGAGGACCTCCTGTGTATGACGGTTAGACCTTAACGCCAGTCCAGGCTGGTCTCTCCCCTGGTGCCCGTCCCCCGCGTACTGTGAGGTATCACTTCCGTACCTCTTGCGGACCCCATGCCACCAGGAACAGGAGACAAACGGTGCCGCTCATGCCCGGAGCCGAGCCGTATCGCCATGACGGCGGCGAGGTCGGTGTCCTGCTCTGCCACGGTTTCACCGGCAGCCCGCACGCCGTGCGGCCGTGGGGTGAGTACCTCGCCGCCCGCGGGCACACCGTCTCCGCACCGCTGCTGCCCGGCCACGGCACCCGCTGGCAGGACATACAAACGACCGGCTGGCAGGACTGGTACGCCGAGGTCGACCGCGAGCTGCGCGCACTGTCCGGGCGCTGCTCGCGGGTCTTCGTGGGCGGCATCTCCATGGGCGGCACGCTGACGCTGCGACTGGCCGCACAGCATGGCGCGGCCATCGCCGGGATCATGCTGGTCAATCCGTCGTTGAAGGCCGACAGCCACCAGCTGAAGGCGGTGCCGGTGCTGCGGCATCTTGTGCCGTCCGTGCCGGGAATCGCGAGCGACATAGCGAAGGAGGGCATCGCCGAGGTCGGCTACGACCGCACTCCGCTGCACGCGGTGCACTCGCTGAGCCGCTTCTGGAAGGTGGTGCGGGCCGGACTGCCGCAGGTCACCCAGCCGCTGCTGCTCATGCACAGCCGCGTCGACCATGTGGTGCATCCGTCCAACTCGGCCCTCGTCATCGGGCGCGTGTCGTCCTCCGATGTCACCGAGCGGTTGCTGGAGCGCAGTTACCACGTCGCGACCCTGGACCACGACGCCGAGCAGATCTTCGAGGAGTCGTCACGGTTCATCCAGCGGCTCGCCCCGGCAGCGAAGGAGGGCGCGCCCCGTGGCTGAACGGGAAGAGGGCCCACAGCCGCCGGAGCCGGACGGCGTCCCGGAGCTCCCGTCGAAGCTCGACGAGGACGCTGCCTGGGCCGAGTTGGTCGCCACGTACGACGACGAGCCCGCGCCCGGCACCGGCTCCTGGCCGGCGGCGGAGGACCTTGCGGCGGTCGGGGACGGCGGCGCCGACACCAGCGCCGAGGACAGCGAGAGCGACGGGGAGGATGAGGAGGACGGCGGCAAGGACGCCCGTCCTGCCGCCCCGGCGTCTCCGGGGCCGGCCCGGTCGATAGTCGTGCACCCGGTGATCACGGGGCCGCGCGACTACGGGCTGGACGAGGAGGACGAGGGGCACTTCGTCCCGCCGGAGCCCCCGCCGCTGCCGGAAGCCGATGTGACCACGAAGTTCGCCTGGCTCGCCGTACTGGGCGGGCCATTGCTGATCTTCGTGTTCATCCTCCTGCAGCAGGAGCTGCCCTGGTGGGCGATCACGGCCGGCATCGGCGGCTTCCTGGGTGGCTTCGCGACCCTGGTGGCCAGGATGCGCCCCGGCAACGACGAGGACGACGACCTGCCGGGCGGCGGCGCCGTCGTTTGACGCGATTCCTTTGACGTCAGCCGGCAGCGGGGACCCGCAGGGCGGCCAGGACCGGAAGGTGGTCCGTGGCGGCCCTCAGGTCTGCTTCGGTGATGCCGGGGAGAGCCATCGGCACGCCGCAGCCGAGCACCTCCACGCCATGGGTGGCGAAGATGGCGTCAATGCGCTGGAGCGGGTCGCCCAGGCGGGTGGTGTGCTCGCCGCCCCAGGGCTTGCTGGCCCACGCGTCCTGCAGAGAGCCCGCGATGCGGCCGAATGTGCGGCCGCCGGGGCGGTCGTTGAGGTCGCCGCCGACGACAGCGTGCGGCTCGCCCATGGCGGCGAGGCGGTCGAGGAGCAGCCCGGCCTGGGTGTAGCGCTCGGCCGCCTGCATGCTGAGGTGGCAGCTGAGTACGGAGAGCCGTGCGCCGCCGACGCGGACGACGGCGGTCGCGAAGCCGCGCCGGTGGAGCGGGGGGTTGTGGGGCAGCAGCAGATCCTCCGTACGCTCCACGTTCACCCGCAGCGAGGAGAGGATCATCGGGCCGGTGGCGGGGGCGCCGCCGGTGACCCAGACCAGGCCGGAGGCGCGGGCGAGCCGGGCGGCCGCCTTGCGCCAGCGGAAGAAGCGCGGGGCTTCCTGTACGAGGACGAGGTCGGGGGCGCAGGCCCGGATGACCCGGGCGAGCGCCGCCTCGTCGTCGCGCATGGACCGGATGTTGTAGCTGAGCACGCGGATGACGGCGGAGCCGTCGGTCTCGGTGCGGGAGGCCGGAAGGTCCGGCGGGGCCGGGTGACTCACGCGTTCACTTTACCGGGGGGCGGGGCCGTGGCGCGGTGCCTGCGGCGCTTTCCCCTTCCCGCCCCTTCCCACAACCGGGGCGCTGCCCAGGGCCCCGGGGCCGCTCTCATGTGCGGGCCGGTGGTCGGCGTGTGCCCACCCTCCCCCAGCTACCTCCCCCAGCCTTCGGCCGGGAGGTGCCCCCAGGAGGTGTCCCCATCTCGCTGCGCTCGGCCCTGCGGCACGCCTGCCCACAACTCAGCCTTGGCGGGCCAGGTCGGCGGCGCCTACCAGGCCGGCTTTGCCGCCCAGGCGGGCGGCGAGGACCTGGGCGTGGGGGCGGTACTGGCCGCCGACGAGCCAGCGGCGGAAGGACTTGCGGATCGGGTCGAGGACGAGCTCGCCCTCGTCGGAGACACCGCCGCCGACGATGAAGGCGGAAGGGTCGAAGAGCGATGCCAGGTCCGCGAGGCCGGCGCCGGCCCAACGGGCGAGCTCGCGGAAGGAGTCGATGGCGACCGGGTCGCCACCGCGGGCGGCCTGGCTGATGTGGTGGCCCTCGATGGCGGCGGGAGTGCCGTCGCCGAGCGAGAGGAGCAACTCGGCGTTCTCGGGCTGGGCGACGGCACGCTGCTTGGCGTAGCGGACGAGAGCGCGCCCGGAGGCGTACTGCTCCCAGCAGCCCTGGCTGCCGCAGCCGCACAGCAGGCCGTCGGGGACCATACGGATGTGGCCGAACTCGCCGGCGACACCGAAGCGTCCGCGGCGCAGCTTGTTGCCGATGATGATGCCGCCGCCGAGGCCGGTACCGAGGGTGATGCAGATGACGTCGTTGTGTCCCTGGCCGGCACCGAAGCGGTATTCGCCCCAGGCGGCGGCGTTGGCGTCGTTCTCGACGACGACGGGGAGGCCGACGCGCTGCTCGACCTTGTCCTTGAGTGCCTCGTGGCGCCAGTTGATGTTGGGGGCGAAGAGCACGGTGGCGCGCTTGTCGTCGACATAGCCGGCGGCGCCGATGCCGACGGCCTCCACTGCGTGGTTCGTGCTGACATCACGCACGGCGGCGGCGATGGCGTCGACAACGCCCTCAGGGGTCGACGGGGTCGGCACCGTGACGGTCTCGAGGATCGAGCCTTCCTCGTCGACCACTCCGGCCGCGATCTTGGTGCCGCCGATATCGACGCCGATGGTGAGTCCCATTTGTCCCTCAGTTTCCGGTCTTGATACGCCCGCAGGGGGCGAATAAGACGCCGGTCCCCGCCATCTCCAACCGTACCGGAGGGCAGCCGCAGCCCAGGCACATAGGCCCTGCTCGGCGCCCGGCTCAGTCCAGGTCGATGTGCTCGGTCGGAGCGGAGCCGGGACCTCGGCCGGCGGTCCAGCGGTGCTCCTGCCCGGCGACGGCCGAACGGTAGGCGGCGAGCAGCTCGGAACCAGCGGTCGCGAGGTGCTCGAAGACCTCGGGATTACGTTCCCTTATAGGCTCGACGACCGCCTTGACCTGCGAGATCATCCCTTGGGCGGCAAGCTGCGCGGCGGGGCTGCGCAGGGCGCCGACCTTGTCGGCCACCGCCTCGGCCAGCCGTCGCAGCTCTTCCGCGGCACTGCCGGGGCCCTGCCCGGCCTGTGCTCGCCGCCGGGCCTGCTCCCCGGCGATGTCCTCGGCGCTCGCCTTGGCCCAGGCGTCGGCGTCGGGGCGGTCCGTGGCTTCGCTCATGGCGGCCTCCTCAACTGGGTGCCCTCGACGTTACCCGAAGGGACCCGGTTGTTTCATCGGGGCCAGATCTGCGGATCGGGGGTGAAGCGGACCTGTAGGACACCCTCGCGCAGCGCCGCGCCCGCCACGGTGCAGCGGCGCAAGGCCGACGGCAGTCGTACGATCCGCCGGAATCCTGCCACGTCGATGACGAGTTCCTCTCCCCGGCGTACCAGATCGAGTGAATCGCGGGTTGCGCCGGGCAGCGGCAGCCGCCAGAGGAAGTATCCGTCGGCCGAGAGCCGGTCCTCCACGGTCCAGGGTGGTCCGGCGGCCCCGCCCGGTCCCGGGTGCGCGGCGGCGGCCATGGTTCGGCCCAAGGTAGCCAGGTCGTCGGCGCCCCGGGGGTCACGGCCGAGGTGCGGCACCTCGTGGACGGCGGTGCCCTGGTGCCCGTGCTCCTCGTATTCGGTGTACAGCGTCTTGAGGTGCTTCTGCTGCTGGCCGGAGAGCCCCCCGAGGAAGGGGTCCGCCGAGCCGGTGGGCAGCAGGCGGTTGGCGATCACCGCCTCCAGGCGGTGGCCGAAGAGGGCCAGTGCGGCGCGGGCGGTCCGCAGCGCCGCGTCGCTCGACGGTCCCGGCTCCACGACCAGCCGTACGGTGGTCCCGGCGTCCTGGAGCACGGCCTGCGCGGCGCCCAGCTCGCGCTCCACGCGCCCGGCCGCCTCGTACAGCCGCTCGTCGGGCATCGGCACGCCCGCGAGCTGGGCCAGCACCGGGCGCAGGGCGCGGGCCGCCTGGCGTTCGGCGGGGACGAGGCGCCTGAGGTAGCGGCGCAGCTGCTCGGGGAGGGACAGGACGGCGAGCGCGGTGTGCGTCGGGGGGAGGTCGGCGACGACGACGTCCCAGGCGTCCGGAGTGCCGGCCCCGGCTGCCGCCTCACGCAGGGCGCGCAGCAGGGTGAGCACTTCGGCGCCGGGGAGTTCGGTGATTTCCTCGGGGTCGAGGGGGGCGGCGCCGAGCAGGTCGAACAGGGCGCCGAGGTGGTCCTGGAGGTCCGTGGCGTCCTTGCGGAAAGAGGCGGTCGCGTCGATCCGGGCGGCCCAGAGGCCGGGGGCTCCGGTGACCTGGGTGGGGACCGTGCCGGCACCCAGTGGTGTTCCGAGCACCGTGTCCAGCCCGGCGCCGTGGTCGGCGCTGAGCAGCAGTACCCGCAGTCCCCGGGCGGCGGTGGCAGCCGCCGTGGCCGCGGCCACCGTGGTGCGGCCGGCGCCGCCCGGGCCGGTGATCAGGAGGGTGCGCACCTCAGGCCTGGGGGTCGGGGTCGGATTCGACACGCTTCTTGAGGCCGGCGAGGGCGCGGTCGATGATGACCTTCTCGGCCTTGCGCTTGATCATGCCGAGCATGGGGATCTTGACGTCGACCGTGAGCTGGTAGGTGACCTCGGTGCTGCTGCCGTCGCCGAGGGGGGCGAGGGAGTAGGAGCCGTCGAGGGTGCGCAGCATCTGGGACTTGACCAGCGACCAGCTGACCTCTTTGTCACCGGACCAGGTGTAGGCGAGGGTGTGGTCGTCCTTGATGGCTCCGGCGTCGAGCAGCAGGCGGACCTGCTCGGCGCGGCCGTCGGGGCCGGTGGAGAGGACCTCGGCCTCCTTCACCTCGCCGGTCCAGTCGGGGTAGCGGGCGAAGTCGGAGATGACCCCCATGACCTCGGCCGGCGCCGCCTCGATCGTGATGCTCGACCTCGTGTGTTCCGCCATCGCCGTGGCCCCTCCGGGACTGTGCGTCCTCATGCTCGTTACTGGTGGGTGCAGGCTACCGCGTACTGGTCGAACGCAGCTCACCACTCCAGGACCCATGGCGCCCGGGTCGCGTTGAAGTGCCCGACGTTGACGCACTCGGTGGTCCCGATCCGCATACGCGCGGCGAGCGGCTGGTGGACATGGCCGAAGAGGGAGTACTTGGGCCGCAGTTCGTGGATCGCGTCGAGCAGGGCCTCGCTGCCGCGCTCGAACCGGCGGGCGACGACGTCATAGCAGAGCTCCGGGGCGGCGGGCGGGATGTGCGAGCAGAGCACGTCGATCGGGCCGAGAGCGGCGACTTTCGCCGCGTATGCCTCGTCGTCGATCTCGTACGGGGTGCGGTAGGGGGTGCGCAGACCGCCGCCGACGAAGCCGAAGACGAGGCCGCCGATCTCGGCGGTGGCGCCGTCGAGGATGGTGGTGCCGGGGCCGGCGTACTCGGGCCAGAGGGCGGGGATGTCGACATTTCCGTAGGTGGCGTACGTCGGCACGGAGAAGGCGGCGAAGAGCTCGGCGTACTGCTTGCGTACGGCGGACTCGATGGCGGCGAGCCGGTCGATGCCGGACCAGAGCCCGCGGTCCAGCTCGCGGGCCTCGTCGAAGCGGCGGGCGGTGCGCAGCTCGACCATGCGGTCGGCGTTCTCCACGCCGAAGAGATCCGGGAAGATGCCGCGTGAGTGGTCCGCGTAGTCGAGGAACAGCACGAGGTCGCCGAGACAGATGAGAGCGTCGGCCCCGTCTCCCGCCTTCGCGAGGGCATCGGCCGCGCCATGGACGTCACTGACTACATGGACCCGCATGGCGATCACCCTAACCGGTGTTCACTGCGGGTCACCGGCGGTCTGTCATACCCTTTCCGGGCGGATCCACCTGCGTCCCCCAGCATGTGACACACAAAACATCTACACGGCAGCCCTATCGCTAGCGGTTTACCGGTGGGTAACGTCCGGGCAGTCCAACATCCCCGTTTCTCGGCTTCGGTCACGGATCCAGCCGCCCGGCGCCGGCGCCGATGAGGAGCAGCAGTCTTGCGCGAGTTCAGCCTTCCGGCCCTTTACGAGGTCCCTGCGGACGGCAATCTGACGGATCTCATCCGCCGCAACGCCGCGCAGCATCCGGATGTGGTCGTCATCGCCAGAAAGGCGCCAGTGGGGACAGCGGGTGACGGGGGCTGGCAGGACGTCACCGCCACCGCCTTCCTCGCCGAGGTCACCGCCGCGGCCAAGGGGCTGATCGCCTCCGGCGTCGAGCCCGGCGACCGGGTCGCCCTGATGTCCCGCACCCGGTACGAGTGGACGCTGCTGGACTTCGCGATCTGGAGCGCGGGCGCCGTCACCGTCCCGGTGTACGAGACCTCGTCCGCCGAACAGGTCGAGTGGATCCTCGGCGACTCCGGCGCCGTGTCCGTTGTCGTCGAGACCGCGGCCCACGAGGCGGCGGTCGAGTCCGTACGGGACCGGCTGCCGCATCTCAAACACCTCTGGCGGATCGACGCCGGCGCGGTGGACACCCTCACCGCGGCCGGCGACGACATCGCGGACAAGGTCGTGGCCGAGCGCAGCGCCACCGCCACCGCGGACTCCCCCGCCACCATCGTCTACACCTCCGGCACCACCGGCCGCCCCAAGGGCTGCGTGCTCAGCCACCGCAGCTTCTTCGCGGAGTGCGGCAATGTCGTGGAACGCCTCAGGCCGCTCTTCCGCACCGGTGACTCCTCGGTGCTGCTCTTCCTGCCGCTGGCGCACGTCTTCGGGCGGCTGGTGGAGGTGGCCGCCGTCATGGCGCCGATCAAGCTGGGCCACGTCAGCGATGTCAAGCACCTCACCGATGAGCTGGGCTCCTTCCGGCCCACGCTGATCCTCGGCGTGCCGCGGGTCTTCGAGAAGGTCTACAACTCCGCGCGGGCGCAGGCGCAGGCCGGAGGCAAGGGCAAGATCTTCGACAAGGCGGCCGACACCGCCATCGAGTACAGCCGGGCCCTCGACAGCACCGGCGGTCCGTCCGTCGGTCTCAAGTTCAAGCACAAGGTCTTCGACCGGCTGGTCTTCAGCAAGCTGCGGAAGGTGCTGGGCGGCCGGGGCGAGTACTCCATCTCCGGCGGTGCCCCGCTCGGCGAGCGCCTCGGCCACTTCTACCGTGGCATCGGCTTCACCGTCCTGGAGGGATACGGCCTCAGCGAGACCTGTGCCGCCACCACGTTCAACCCCTGGGATCGAACCAAGATAGGCACCGTCGGCCAGCCGCTCCCGGGCTCCACGCTCCGGATCGCCAACGACGGCGAGGTGCTGCTCTACGGCGAGCACCTCTTCACCGGCTACTGGAACAACGAGGCCGCGACCGCCGAAGCCGTCTCCGACGGCTGGTTCCACACCGGGGACATCGGCACCGTCGACGAGGACGGCTACCTCACGATCACCGGCCGCAAGAAGGAGATCATCATCACCGCGGGTGGCAAGAACGTCGCCCCCGCCGTGATCGAGGACCGCATCCGCGCGCACGCCCTCGTGGCCGAGTGCATGGTCGTCGGCGACGCCAGGCCCTTCATCGGCGCCCTCGTCACCATCGACGAGGAGTTCCTGCCCCTCTGGGCGCAGGAGCACGGCAAGCCCGCCGGCGCAAGGCTGGCCGAACTGCGCGACGACCCCGACCTGATCGCCGCGGTGCAGCAGGCCGTGGACGACGGCAACGCGGCGGTCTCGCACGCCGAGGCCGTGAAGAAGTTCCGCATCCTGCCGGGCCAGTTCACGGAGGAGTCCGGGCATGTCACGCCGTCGCTGAAGCTCAAGCGCAATGTCATCCTGACGGACTTCGCCGACGAGATCGAGGCCATCTACACCCGCTGAGCGACGCCCGGCGCCCTGGCGCGAGTGACGCCGGAGAGCGCGGCGGTCCGCCCGCCCTTCGCGTATGCCCTTCGGGGCTGGGCCCCCGTGGGGGTGTCGCCGGCGGCGCCGGCGCAGAACGCCGGGCTCCGGTGCCTGGCGGTGGCCGGGCTGCTTGCGCGACACGGACGGTCGCTCGCGGCGCCGTCGCGATGAAGCGGCGTCAGGGCTACGGAAACTCCGGCGGCGCCATCTCGTGCCCGAGGCGTTCGGAGAGGGCCTTGGCGGAGGCTACGAGGAGGGCGCCGATGGCGGCGACGCGGTCGCGGGTGACGCGGGAGGACGGGCCGGAGATGCTTACGGCGGCGGTGACGGAGCCGCCGTGGTCGAAGACCGGGGCGGCGACGCAGCGGATGTCCTCCTCGTTCTCGATGTCGTCGACGGCGTAGCCGTGCCGGCGTATGACGGCGAGTTCGGCATGGAGCCGCTCGGCGGTGGTGATGGTGCTGCGGGTGCGGGGCGGCATGCCCGCGGCGATGACGCTCTGGACGACGTCGTCCGAGGCGTGGGCCAGGAAGGACTTGCCCACGGCGGTGCAGTAGGCGGGCTGGCGGCTGCCGATGCGGGAGTGCATGCGTACGGCCTGCGAGCTTTCGACCTTGTCGATGTAGACGATCTCCGGGGCGTCGAAGATGACGAGGTGCACCGTCTCGCCCGCGCTCTCGGCGAGTTCATGCAGGACCGGGGCGGCGGTGCGCCGCAGGTCGAGCCGTTCCAGGTACACCTGGCCGAGCAGTGCGTTCTGGGGTCCGAGGCGGTAGCGGCCGCTCTCGGGGTCCTGGTCGACCAGCCGTATTTCCCGTAGCGGCGCCACCAGCCGCAGCACGGTGCTCTTGCTGATCCCGAGTCCCACGGACAGGTCGGCCAGCGACGAACCTTGCGGATGCCCGCGGTCCTCGGCCAGGAACATCACAATGGCCAGCGCCCGCCGGAGGGATGACGAGGTGTTGCGCTGGGAGCCGGTCGTGTCACGGGCGGCGTCCGTGGTGTCGGACCGAGGCACGCGGTCTCCCTTGCGGTTCGGGTCGTGAGCGTCAGGCATCTGGAGTGTGCCACCGCGCCGGCCGTCGGAGCAAGCTTCCGTTTTGCATGTCAAAACGCAGTGCTATTAAAGCGAGCAGGCGTTGACGCTGCATACGGGCTCGACTAGCTTGAGTCCGCCACCATGCGAAGCAGTATTTTGCATTGCAAAATTTCTCGGATCAGCCGCGCGAAGGAACCACCGACGTGTCCATCCCGAGCCCCAGGCCCCGCACCACGCCAGCCACACGGCAGGACCCCGGTCCCGATGTGGTGTGCGTCGGCGAGACCATGGCGATGCTCAGCCCGCTCGACTCCGGACCGCTGGCCACCCGTCGCTCCCTCGCGCTGGGCGTGGGCGGCGCCGAGTCCAATGTCGCCTGCGGACTCGCTACCCTCGGCCACCGGGCCGCCTGGCTGAGCCGGGTGGGCGCGGACCCCTTCGGGCAGCGCGTCCTGGCCGATCTGGCCGCCCACGGGGTCGATGTGACGGGAGTTCGAACCGACCCCGAACGGCAGACGGGCGTCTACTTCAAAGACCCCGGACCCGACCGGACCGGCGTCCACTACTACCGCCGGGGCTCGGCAGCCACCCGGATGGGACCCGAGCTGGCCCGCCTGCCGCTGCTGGGCCGGGCCCGTGTCCTGCACCTCTCCGGCATCACCGCCGCGCTGTCCGGCAGCTGCGCCGAGCTCCTGGAAGAGATCGTCGTCCGGCGCGCCGTCCCCGGCCCGGTCGTCTCCTTCGATGTCAACTACCGGCAGGCGCTGTGGCCGGAGGGGCGGGAGCAGGCCGCGCGCGCCCTGCTCCGGCTGGCCGGCGCCGCCGACGCGGTGTTCGTCGGACGGGACGAGGCCGAGAGCCTGTGGGGTGCCGCCAAGCCGGAAGAGATCCGCGAACTGCTCCCGGGCGTGCCGCTGCTGGTGGTCAAGGACGCCGGGCACGGGGCGACCTCGTACTCCGACGATCACGGCGAGACGTTCGTCCCCGCCCCCCGGTCCCGCATCATCGAACGCGTCGGCGCCGGTGACGCCTTCGCCGCCGGGTATCTCTCCGCCTTCCTCGACGGCCGTGACGCCACCGCCCGGCTCCGGCTCGGACACCTCGTCGCCGGCGCTACCCTCCGGAGCAGGAGCGACATCCCCACCGTCCCGCCACGCGCCGAACTCGACCGCCTGCTCGCCCTTGACGAACTGTCGTGGACCGCGCTGAACACCGCCCTCGACAAGGAAGGATGACCGAAATGACGCAGAACCCCCCGAGTGCCGAGAAGACCGAGGTCCGGACGGACGGCGCCCCCGCCCCGGCCTGGGTGTTCTCCCAAGGTGTGCGCAAGGGCCCGATTCTCCAGGTGTCCGGCCAGGGCCCGCAGGACCCGGCCACCGCCGAGTACGTCCACCCGGGCGACGTACGGGCGCAGACCCGCCGCACCCTGGAGAACGTCCGGGCGGTGCTGGAGGCCGGCGGGGCCTCCGTGGAGGACGTGCTGATGTTCCGGGTCTACCTCACCAAGCGGGAGGACTTCGGCCCGATGAACGAGGTGTACGGCGAGTTCATCGAGGCTTATGTGAAGGACGGCGTCAAGCCCTGCCGCACCACGGTCTTCGTCGAACTGCCCAATGAGGCCATGCTCGTCGAGATCGATGCCCAGGCCGTGGTCGGCTGATGGAACAGACCATCGACGCCCGGCGGGTCGCCGCCCTCGCCGACGAACGGCTCGACTGGCGCTTCAAGGCCGTCCCGGCCGCCGCCCACGGCCTCACAGCCGCCGAATTCCTCGCCGGGAATCCCCACTTGGACGAGCTCGGCACACCGCTGCTGACCCTCGACGCCGCCGCCCTCGACCACAACCTGCGCACCATGGCGGCCTGGTGCGCCGCCGCGGGCGTCGGCCTGGCCCCGCACGGCAAGACCACCATGGCCCCGGCCCTCTGGCAGCGGCAGCTGGAGGCCGGCGCCGAGGCCATCACCCTGGCCAACCTCTCCCAAGTGCGGGTCGCCCGCGCCTTCGGCGTCCGCCGGATCCACGTCGCCAACGCCCTCCTCGACCCCGCCGGGCTGCGCTGGATCGCCGGCGAGCTCGACGCCGACCCCGGCCTCTCCCTCACCTCGTGGGCCGACTCCGTCCGTACGGTCGAGCTGATGTCCGCCGCCCTGGCCACTGCCCCCGGCTCACGTCCGCTCGACGTCTGCGTCGAGCTCGGCTCGCCCGGCGGCCGGACCGGCGCCCGCACCCCGGACGAGGCGCTGGCCACCGCCCGCGCCGTGCACGCCGCACCACGCCTGCGGCTGGCCGGAGTCAGCGGCTACGAGGGCGCTCTGGCCCACGACACCGCCCCCGAGTCCATCGCCGCCGTAGAGCGGTATCTGCGTGTCCTGGTCGTCCTCCACGACCGGCTGCGCGAGGAGGGCCTGCTGACCGGCGAGGCAGTCCTCACCGCAGGCGGCAGCGCCTACTTCGACACCGTCGTCCGCGTGCTGGCCCCCGCCGCCACCGGCGGCACCCGAGTGCTGCTGCGCTCCGGCGCCTATCTCGTCCATGACGACGGCTTCTACCGCTCGGTCTCCCCGCTGGCCGGCGCCGCCACGCCCTTCCGCTCCGCCATGCACGGCTGGGCCCGGGTGGTCTCCCGTCCCGAGCCCGCCCTCGCCCTCCTCGACTGCGGCAAGCGCGACTTCCCGTACGACGAGGGCCTGCCCCAACCGCAGTCGGTGCCCGGCCGGATCACCGCCCTCAACGACCAGCACGCCTTCCTGCGCGACGCGGATGCCGCCGTCGGCGATGTCGTGCGCCTCGGGCTGTCGCACCCCTGTACGGCCTTCGACAAATGGACCCTCATCCCGGTGCTGGACGACGCGGACGCGGACCGTCCAAACGTCGTCGACCTGGTGCGGACCTTCTTCTGACCGAGCGATCCCCCACCAAGGAAGCCAGTCCCGTGAGCGCTCTCGCCCCGTACGCCCTTGCCACCCTGTCCGCCCTGTCGGCCGACCGCGTCATAGCCGTGGTCCGGGCTCCCTCCATCCCGGACGCCCCCGCGCTGTGTGCGGCGCTCGCGGCGGGCGGCATCCGCTGGATCGAGTTCACGTACACCACGCCCGGTGTCGCCGGCCATCTGCGCCGGGCGGCCGCTGCCGGGACCGGCTGCCGTATCGGCGTCGGCACCGTCCTGACGGCGGCCCAGGCGGAGGAGGCGCTGGCCGCCGGGGCCGAGTTCCTGGTCACCCCGGGTGGCCGTCCGGCCGTGGCGGACGTCGCGGGGGCCGCCGGAATTCCGGTGATCATGGGCGCCCTCACCCCTACCGAGGTCGCCGAGGCGGCCGACCTGGGCGCGACAGCGGTGAAGATCTTTCCGGCCCGGAGCTTCGGCCCCGGCTACTTCAAGGACCTCGCCGGGCCCTATCCCGGTATCCCCCTCGTCGCCTCCGGCGGCGTCAACGCGGGCAACGCCGGTGAGTTCCTCACCTGCGGTGCCCGCGCCGTCTGCGCCGGAACCGACGTCGTCCCGCCCTCGGCGGTCGCGGCCGGCGACTGGGCCGGTATCACCCGCCGGGCCGAGGCGTTCGTCGCCGCCCTCGCCTCCTGAGGAGGGGTCTCAGGCGATCGCGTCCTCGGCGAGCACCCGGGCCATGTTGCGCTCCGCGAGTGCGGTGATCGTGACGAACGGGTTGACCCCGATCGAGCCGGGGATGAGCGAGCCGTCGGTCACGTAGAGCTTGTCGTACCCGGCCGCCCGTCCGTAGATGTCGGTCGCCTGGCCGAGGACGCAGCCGCCGAGGGGGTGATAGCAGAAGTCGTCGGCGAAGGCGCGGGTGTCCCCGAAGAGATCGGTGCGGTAAACGGTGCCGTTGGCGGCGTTGACACGGTCGAAAAGGGTCTTGGCGGCGGTGACGGAGGGCTGGTTCTGGGCGAGGGTCCAGTTGAGCTTCGCGGAGTCGGTGGCGGAATCGTACGAGAAGGTGCCGCGTTCGGGGTTCTTGGTGATGGCGAGGTAGAGGCTGGCCCAGGTCTCGGTGCCGGCGGGCAGCGGAGCGATCTCGGCGAAGACGGGGTTGGCGGTGTTGGACCAGTCGTCGATGGCCATGGCGGGGATGGTGGACTGGTTGGCGCCGGTGGGGTTCCAAAGATAGTTCGCGCGGCCGAGCATGATGTTGCCGTTGCCGCCCCAGCCGGTGCCGACCTTGGCGTTGAGGGCGGGGAGGGTGCCCGTCTCGCGGGCGCGGATCAGGAGTTCGGTGGTGCCGAGGGAGCCGGCGCCGAGGAAGAGGTAGCGGCAGCCGACCTCGCGGGTGGCGACGACAGCACCGGTGGTGTCGATGCGGTCGACGGTGAGGACGTAGGTGCCGTCCGCCTCTCTCCGTACGGCCCTGGCCCGGTTGAGGGTCTCGATGGTGACCTTGCCTGTGCCGAGCGCGGCGGCGAGGTAGCTCTTGTCGAGGCTGCGCTTGCCGTAGTTGTTGCCGTAGATGACCTCCTGGGCCAGCGCCGATTGGGTGGCCGTGCCGGCGGCCTCGCGCTGCATGTAGTCGAAGTCGTAGACGTTGGGGATGAAGGTGGTCCTGAGGCCGGTTTTGGTCGCCTGGTCCCGCGAGACCCTGGCGTACTGGTACCACTCCGTTCCCTCGAACCAGCTGGACGAGATGTTGTTGACGCCGAGCATGGTGTTGGCGCGCGGGAAGTAGGTGTCGTACATCGCCGCCGCGTCGACCTGGGGCAGGACCTCCTGGAAGTAGGCCCGGGAGGGGGTGACGGCCATGCCGCCGTTGACGAGCGAGCCGCCGCCGACGCCGCGCCCTACGTACACCGACATGTCGGTGTACTCCACCCGGTCGAGGACGCCCGGGTAGGGGGTGATGTCCTTGTTGATCACATCCAGCCAGAGGAACGTGGACAGTGGTGCCTGGGTGCGGGTGCGGAACCACGTGGAGCGGCGGTCGGGGGAGATCATGGAGCAGAAGACCTTGCCGTCCGAGGCGGGGGTGTCCCACAGGGCGCCCATCTCCAGGACGAGGGTCTGCATGCCGGCCTGGCCGAGGCGCAGCGCGGCCACTGCGGCGCCGTAGCCGGAGCCGATGACGACGGCCGGGGCGTATTCGGCGTAGTCGGCGTTCTCGGCCGCCTGGGCGGTGGAGAGTCCGATCCGGGTGAGTCCGAGGGCGGCGGCGGTTTGTATCGCGGCCAGCCCCACTAACTGACGACGCGTCAGATTGGGTGTCATGGGCAAAGCATGGACGGAATATCGGATTCCGCCTATACACGAGACGCATGGTCTTTTACAGGAGGGACTTCAGCCGCTCCGCGAGAATGTCCCAGCGCCAGGCCTCCTCCACCCACCGCCGGCCCCGCTCCCCCATCCGCCGCCGCAGTTCCGGGTCGCCGAGCAGGATGACGATCCGGTCCGCCGCCTGCTCCGGCGAGCCGCCGCGCACCACCCACCCCGTCTCGCCGTCCAGCACCGCGTCCGGCGCGCCGCCGGAGTCCCCGGCCACCACCGGCAGCCCGGTCGCCGAGGCCTCCAGATAGACGATCCCGAGCCCCTCCACATCCAGCCCGCCGCGCCGGGTCCGGCACGGCATCGCGAAGACATCGCCGGCGCCGTAGTGGGCCGGCAGTTCCTCCCACGGCAGCGGCCCGGTGAAGCGGACGGCCTCCGCGACACCGGTCCGCGCGGCCAGCTTCCGCAGCTCGCCCGCGTACGGTCCGCCGCCGACCACCAGCAGCACCGCGTCCGGCACGGCGGCCAGGATCCGCGGCATCGCCAGGATCAGGGTGTCCTGGCCCTTGCGCGGCACCAGCCGCGACACGCATACGACGACGGGCCGGCCGGCGAGGCCCAGCCGGGCCCGTACGGCGTCGCCGCCCGAGCCGGGGTGGAAGGTCTTCTCGTCCACCCCGGGCGGGAGCTGGACCATCCGCGCGGCGGCAGCGGGGGTAAGCGCGTCCGCGATCCGCGAGCGGGTGTACTCACCCAAATAGGTGATCGTGTCCGTGCCCTCGCCGATCCGCCGCAGCAGCCGGCGGCTCGCGGGCAGCTGCGCCCACGCCGCCTCGTGCCCGTGCGTCGTCCCCACCAGCCGCCGCGCGCCCGCCCTCCGCAGCGCGGGCGCCATCAGCCCGAGCGGCGCGGCCGCCCCGAACCACACCGACGTACAGCCGTGCTCACGCAGCAGACCGGCCGCCTGCCGGGTCACCCGGGGGGTCGGCAGCAGCATCGTGGTACGGTCCCTGACCACCGGAAAGGGCTGCTCGGCGTCGAACACGGCGACCTCCGTGCCGTCACCGTCCTGCCCCCCTTTCCAGGTGCTGGCATACACGACGACCTGACCCGGGTCGAGGCGGCAGGCCATGCTGTGTACGAAGGCCTGGATGCCGCCCGGCCGGGGCGGGAAGTCGTTGGTCACGATCAGCGTCTTGTCCATCGCGGCCGAGCGTATCGGCTCCGCCCCGCCGGGCAACCGACCGGCCGCCGGCCGCGTCTTACCACCCGTCCGGAGACAAGACCGGCATCATGCTTCCAGCACCCGCGACCACGACCGCGGGCCAGGCGAACGAACGAGGTGTACATGGCAGGCGCCGACAGCCGTGATCGTACGGGCGGCGGCCCCCTCCTCCAGCGTCTCGGACCACCCGTCGCGGTCTTCGCCGTCACCCGGGTCCTGGTGCTGCTGTGCGTCTTCCGCCTGATCGTCCTGCCCGGCGTGGACCCGGCCTCCGATGTCACGGTGCTGTACCACAGCTGGTTCGAGGTGATGCGGGGCGGCTCCTTCCCGCTCCACGACGTGACCTGGCAGTACCCGCCCGCCGCGGCGCTGCCCATGCTCGCCCCCGCCCTGCTGCCCTTCCTCGACTACACCTCGGCCTTCATCTGGCTGGCCTGCGCCGCCGACGTGGTGGGCTTCGGGCTGCTGCTGCGCGCGGGGCGGGACGGTGCACAAGGCAGCCGCGGCATGGCGGGCGCCTGGGTGTGGGTGCTGGGGGCGGCGATGATCGGCCCGACCGTCTACGCCCGTTACGACCTCCAGGTCACGGTCGTCGCCATGGCCGCCCTGCTGGCCGCCGCCCGCCACCCCCGGGTCTCCGGGGCGCTCGCCGGTTTCGGCGCGATGCTCAAGGTGTGGCCGGTACTGCTCCTGGTCGGCACCCCGCCCGGGCGCGCCGGGCGCCGGATGTGGGCGGCGGCAGGGATCGCCGTCGCCGCGATCGCCCTCTTCTTCACCACGATCATGCCCGGCGGCTTCGCCTTCCTGACCTTCCAGAGCGACCGCGGTACCGAGGTCGAGTCCCTCGGCTCCCTGGTCTTCCACCTGGCCCGGCGCTTCGGACACTGGCACGGCGGCAAAGTGCTGCTCAACTACGGCTCCGTCGAGTTCCTCGGCCCGTATGTCAGCGTCGTCAGCCACCTCGCCCTCGCGCTCACCGCGATCGCCTTCGGCTGGCTGCTGCTCTGGCGGCTCAAGGCCCGTACCCACACACCGGCGACGATGTGCGACGCCGCCTTCACCGCGATCCTGCTGTTCACCACGACCAGCCGGGTGATCAGCCCCCAGTACATGATCTGGCTCGTCGGCCTCGCCGCCGTCTGCATGACCCTGCGGGCCAGCGTCCAGGCATTTCCCGCGGTCCTGGTCCTGGTGGCCACCGCCGTCACCGGCGCCGAATTCCCCGTCCTCTTCCACGACGTGGTCACGAGCAGCTCCATGGGCGTCGCCGTACTCACGCTGCGCAACGGTCTGCTCGTCGCGGCCTCGCTCATCGCCTGCCGCAACCTCTGGCGCGCCTCCGTCAGCCGAGCCCCGCACATCCCCGACGCGCCGCAAGCCGAGCCCGTTCCACCGCTCCGCCGCAGGCCCTCGGCGGAGGCCCCGCACCGGTGAGCGTCCTCCGACTGCCCGGCTGTAGGGCGCACGGCCCGGGCCGGGGACGGATGCTGGTGACTTCGCGGACTTCCCTGGCGTCCTCCTGGCCCACGGCGGGGGGCGCCGCTCCGGAGCTGCCGGGGAAGCCCTCTGAAGGGGGTGGCGGTGGTCGCGGTCGGCCCGTGACCTGAGAATCACGCAGGGCGCTGCTTCCCAGCCATGAGGGCTGTGCCTACCCGGGTGGGGCGACCAGGGCGTCGGATTGATTCGCGCGCCGAAGAGCGTCGGCAACGAAACCGCTGGCTTTCAGCTCCTCGATGACGTCGCGGAGGAACTGGACGGTCTCGGGCTTCCGGGTCCTGGTCGTGCCCACTGCCTGCTGTATCTGCATGAACCGAGGCTCGATCAGCCGGACTTCGGGATGCGTCGCGACGAACTCGGTCATCGGCTGCCTGACACCGGCCACGACCTCCAAGCCCTGGGCGCGGAGCTCGTCGACTCCTTCGTCCCCGCGCACGACGCTCGCCTGCTGAAGGGTGCGGGAGAGGAAAAGGTCATAGGCAGACCCACGCTGCACGCCGATACGAACACCTGCGCGATCGACATCAGCGGCCGTGGTGAAGGCTGAGTCCTGGGGCACGACGAGCACACCCTCGATCACGACATACGGTGCGGTGAAGGCAACCTCAGCCTCCCGCGCCGGCTCGATGGCCAGGAAGCAAATGTCGGCCTGGCCCGCCGTCATCGCCTCGTACGACTTTCGCGCCGCGTCGAAGCAGACGAGTTCCACCGGCACGTGCAACCGCGCGCCGACCTCACGCGCGATGTCGACCGTAACGCCGGTCGGCGCCGTCGGCATGCCCTGGGCCAGTACCGAATTACCCAGATTGATTGAGGCCCGCAGCGAGCCATTCGGCGCCAGGTCCTTGGTGATGGCAGCAATCACGATCCCCATGAAGCGAAGTTTAGGACACCTTGCGACTGCGCATCGGCGCGTCTGTCGCCACCGGCGGCCGGCCCGGCACCGCTGAGCGTCAACCGACCGCCCGGTGCAAGACAGCTGCCCCGCCCGCTCGCACAGACAGGCGACAACCTCCCAGCAGACATAACGCGAGGCAGGAGTTTTCCCGCGCGACTAGGAGGCCGCGCGAATAGGTGGGGTGGAGGAAGGAGCGGGGCGAGGGGCAAGTCTGGCAAGGCGGAGGTGGGGGCACCTCCTGGGGGCACCTCCCGGCCGAAGGCTGGGGGAGGTAGCTGGGGGTGGGGGCACCTCCCGGCCGAAGGCTGGGGGCGAGGCGACGCGATGGGGGTGCCCCCTGCTCGAGCGGAGCCGAGAGCTTGGTGGGGGCACCTCCCGGACGGAGTCTGGGGGAGAGTCGTCGACCGACACCGACGGCAACACTTCCAGGCGCCCCCGCCGACGGAGTCGGCTGATGTCACAGCTCGGCACGCGACGCCGCCCCACCTCTATTCGCGCGGCCTCTAGGTCCGCAGGCCGGGGGAGGCTGGGCTGCCGGTCGGGAAGCTGCGCGCGGCCGCGATGCGCTGGGCCGCTGTCGGGTGGGTGCCGAAAAGCAGGTGGAGGGCGCGGGGCGGGTCGGGGTCGGCGATGTTGGCGACGGTGAGGCGGCGCTGCATGGCTATGAACTGGGCGGGGTCGGCGGTGAGTTCGAGGGCGTGGTGGTCGGCGCGACGCTCGACGCGGCGGCTTACCGCGCAGGCGAGGGGGCCGGTGAGGGCGGAGCCGAGGGCGGCGACGGCGGCGAGGAGCCACAGGGAGCGGGGGTCGGCGAAGCGGTCGGCGCCCGCCAGGTCCAGAAGGGGCTGCCGGCTCACCAGAGCCGCCAGCACGCATACGCCCACGGCGGCGCCGGCCGCGCCCAGGAGGGTGCCGCGGGCGACGTCGCGGTGTTTGACGTGGCCGAGTTCGTGGGCGACGACAAGCTCGACCTCACGGGGGGTGGCGGTGGTGAGGAGGGTGTCGTAGGCGACGATGCGGCGGGTGCGGCCGAAGCCGGAGACATAGGCGTTGAGGGCGGTGGTGCGGCGCGAGGCGTCGGCGACGAGGACTTCGCGGACGGGGATGCGGTCGCGGTCGGCGAGGGCGAGGAGGGCGTCACGGAGCGGGCCGGGGGACATGGGCGTGAAGCGGTTGAAGATCGGCTCCAGCAGGACCGGGGCCAGCCAGGAGAGCACGAGGGCCGCACAGGCCGCGCCGAGCGCCGCCCAGGCCCACCACCAGCGGGTGGCCCCGGCGAGCCCGTAGACGGCGTAGAGGGCGCCGAGCGCCAGGGGTACGGAGATGAGCAGCCCGCGCAGCACATCGACCGCCCAGCCGCCCCAGCCCTGGGTGACGAGGCCGAAGCGGACCCGTACGACCCGGAGCCGGGCGGCGAAGGGCAGGGACACCGCCTGCTGCAGCACGACCAGGCCCAGGCCGCCGCCGAGGACGCGGAGCGCCCAGGTGTGGCCGAAGACGCCGACGAGCCCGGCACCGGCCGGGGTCAGCCCGAGAACGAGGAGCAGGGCGAGCCCGGTGGCGCGGCTGCCGAGGGACCAGGGGAGTTGAGCGCGGCGCAGGGCACGGCCGCGGGCGATCTCCTCGGGGGTGAAGTCCGCGTTGTCCGAGGCGCCTTCTTCGGATGTCATGCCAGCTCCTTCTGCACATAGGCGCGCCACCGCGCCGTGAATTCGACGAGGCTCACGCCCAGTGTGCGGCGCATCGCCGCGTCGGCCGTGGTCCGGTCGTTCACGCCCCGGTAGAGGGCGGTGAGCTTCGCGCTCCCCCACTGGTCGGCGATGAGCCGGCAGGCCAGCCAGCCGCCTTCGTAGGCCTGGGCGAGCCCGGCGGCGGTGGTGCCGAAGTCGGTGTTCGAGGGGAGGTTACGGGGCAGCTTGCCGGCGGCGACATCGCGGGCCAGTTCGGGGGCGACCTGGTGCGGGGTGCGGCCCGTGCCGAGGTAACCGGTCCAGTCGGCGGCGCCTTCGGAGAGCCACAGGGGGGTGGCGGAGGTGGTGAAGGCGCGGGTCGCGACGTGGGTTGTCTCATGGGTCAGGACGACCTGCCGGCCCAGGGCGGACAGCTCCCCGAATGCCTCGGGATTGACGATGACGCGGTCGGCGGGGACAGCCGGGGATCCCAGCTCCGCGGTGGTGACGGCTGCGATGCCCCGGTAGGCCGCCGAGGAGGCGTTCAGCAGAGCCGCCATCTGGTCGAGGGTGCCCGGCACCTCCAGAACGACCCGGCGCGCCCAGTGGTCGCCCCAGACCCGCCGTACGGCGGCCACGGCACGGTCCGCGTCAGCGGCGTACGCGGCCAGGGAGGCGGGCGTCCCGAGGCCGAGGACCAGGCTGCGGGTCCCGCGTACGACGTGCACCTTGCCCTGGTCCCAGAGCTGGGCGGCGGTGTGCTGCTCGGAGGTGATCCGCCAGCGCCCGCCGCTCCGGGTGAGGCCCAGGGAGAGGTCGGTGGTGACGGGGTCGGCGTCGTAGCCCTTGACGCGGTAGCGGAGTTGGACCCGGGCGGCAGAGCCGGAGCTTTCCAGCCGGTACGACCAGGAGGCGAGCGGCACCTCCGCGAGGTTCTGGAACACCTGCCGCTGCGCCGGCTGCAGGGAGGGGGCGACGTCGGCGAGGAAGGCGGGCTCGTCGTGGTGCAGGACGGCTGCCGCGTGGCGGTCCAGCATGTGCTGAACGCTTTCCGGTGCCCGGGGCGGGGTGGGGGTGCATCCGGCGGCGAGTAGCGCGCACGCTGCCACGGTCACCAGGAATCGCCTCACGCGGTGATCGTACGGGCGCCTGCGGCGGGCTCTGCTCCGGGCCCCGGGCCGGGCGGGCTCTCAATGTGCGGGCCGGGGGGTGGGTTGTGCCCACCCACCCCCAACCTTCGGCCGGGAGGTGCCCCCGTCTCGCTCCGCTCGGCCCTGCGGAACGCCTGCCCACGACTAGTTTGCGGAACGCCTGCCCACGGCTTAGGCGGGCCTTGTCACCGCTGCGATCGGCATCATGCCTACTGGGTCGTAGCGGACCCGGGCGCCGGGGTAGGGGGCGTGGACTACCTGGCCGCCGCCGACGTACATGCCGACGTGGCTGGCGTCGTTGCGGTAGATGACGAGGTCGCCGGGGCGGGCCTGGCCGAGGGGGACGTGTTGGCCGGCGCCGAGCTGGGCCTGGGAGGTGCGGGGCAGGGCGACGCCGGCGTGCCGGTAGGACCAGACCATGAGCCCGGAACAGTCGAAGGTGGAGGGGCCGGTGGAGCCCCAGGCGTAGGGGGCGCCGACGGCGGCGCGGGCGGCGGCGACCGCCGCCGCGGCGCGCCCGGAGGCGGGGCCGAGACCGGACAGGTCGGACAGGTCGAAGCCGCGGGCGGAGCGGGAGGTGCGCTCGGCGAGGCGGGAGGCGAAGCGGGCGCGGTCTGCGGCGGAGAGGGAGTTGACCAGGCGCTGGGCGGTGGCGAGCTTGCCCTGGACGTCCCGCTTGCGGGCGCGGAGGGTGGCACGGACGCGGTTGAGCTCATTGAGTTTCGCGGTGGCTTCGGAGCGGTGCTGGTCGAGGGCGCGCTTGGCCTCCCGCAACTCCTCGAGCTGGGTGAGCTGGCGGTTGCTGATCCGGTCGAGGGCCTCGGCCCGGTCCAGGTAGCTGTCGGGGTCGGAGGAGAGCATCAGCGCCAGCGCGGGATCGAATCCGCCGCTTCGGTACTGGGCCCCGGCGAGGCTGCCGAGCCCGTCGCGCATCCGGTTGACGCGCTCCTGTCCCCGGGCGGCCTCGTCCTGGAGGTCGTTGAGATCCGCGCGGAGCTTGTCGGCCCGCTCGCCGGCCGCGTCGTACTGCTCGGTGGCCTTCTCCGCCTGCTGGTAGAGCCGGTCGACCCGGGAGGCGACGTCCGCAGGGGTTTCCCCCGGGGCTGCCTGTGCCGTGGGTGTCGCTAAGGCTGCTGCCGTCGCAGCCACTGAAAGGGCGGCGACGCGGGACGTACGGGCGGCGGTGGTGCGGCCCGGCTGCGAAGTGCGTCGATGGGATGCCACGTCGGGTGACAGTAGTCAGCCGGACGCGGGGAGTTCAAAGACCCGGTCCGGCCCGTCGCCCGGTTGACTTGCCGCTTGCGCAGGTCACCGGGCTTATGCCGTCAATCGCCACTGTCCGACATCACCCGGAAGGTGCACTCGCGCTCGCCCGGATCAGATCCGTACGCCGAACTGGAAGGGCATGTCGCTGATCGCCTCGTACCGGACCACCGCACCCGGCTTCGGCGCGTGCAGCACCATGCCGTTGCCGGCGTAGAGGCCGACGTGGTGGGCGTCGCTGTAGAAGATGACGAGGTCGCCCGGCTGGAGCTGGCTCAGCGTCAGGTGCGTGCCGGCGTTGGCCTGGGACTCGGAGGTGCGGGGTATGGAGACACCGGCCTGGGCGTATGCCCACGAGGTGAGGCCGGAGCAGTCGAAGGAGCTGGGGCCGCTGGCGCCGTAGACGTAGGGGGTGCCCAGCCTGGTCTTGGCGGCGGCGAGAGCGGAGGCGGCCCGCGCGGTGGCGGAGGCGCTGTTGCCGAGGTTCACACGGGTGGTGGAGCGGTTGGCGGCGGCCTGCTGGGCGTCGTAGGCCGCCTTCTCGCTCGCGGTCAGCGAGTTGAGGAGCTTATTGGCCTGCTGGTACTTGGCCTGGATGTCCTTCTTCTTGCTGGCGAGGTCATTGCGGGTCGCATCCAGCTCGGAGAGCTTGCTGGCGGCTTCCGCTTTCTGCTGGTCGAGGGTGCGCTTCTTCTCGGCGATCTGCTTGAGCGCCTGGGCCTGCTGGCTGGTCAGCTGGTCGAGGGTGGACGCCTTCGAGAGGTAGTCGTCCGGGTTGGAGGAGAGAAGAAGCTGCATGGACTCGTCGATGCCGCCGCTGCGGTACTGCGCGCTGGCGAGCGAACCGAGCTGGTCCTGGAGCTTGTTCAGGTCGCCCTGCTCCCGTGCGACCTCGTTCTGCAGCTGGTCGACCTGCTTCTGCAGGGTCTGCTGCTGCGCCTGCGCGCCGTCATACTGCTGGGTCGCCTGCTCGCTCTCGTTGTAGAGAGCGTCGACCTTGGCCTTGACCGACTTGACGGTCGGCTTGGTGTCGGCGTGCGCGGCCTGGGACGACAGGGCGACGGCTGCGGCGGCAGTCGCGGTGAACACGGTCACCCGTGTGCGACTGGCCTGCTTGGGTCGACGGTGGGACGCCACGAAGGCGAGCTCCTTCTTCCTCCAGCCGCCTACCGGGTGAGCTGACGGGTTCGGGCCGGAAGCAGCCCTACAACACCTCAACGTCCCTTGCGGAGCGCCCTGGTGCCGATTCACCCCGGGAACGTGGTTCCCCGGCTCCGAGCGTCGGCGTCCCCCGTCGTACGCACGGCACTACAGACTCGGCGGTACCCCCACTGCCATCCCTGCTGGATGATCGACTGCGCAGAGGTTCGAGCCCTGACCCTAGTGACCATCCTGTGATCGGATCAAATCCCTGAAGGAAAAAAATCTGTCAACGGCGTTTTCTTTACATACACCGCACTTACAGCGATGAGCAGTTGACGCTTAGTTCCTGCCCGCCTCCCGGAAATCACCACAGGAGCCCCACGGGGGAACACAGTTCCTTCCAGGCCCCACACCGGTCACACCCGGGCAAGTCGCTTCAGCAGCAAAGTGGAGGCGACCGGACGCGCCCCGGCCCGCGCCACCCCGTCCGCGACCTCCCGGTCGGCGGAGACCACCACGATGGGGCGGCCGGCCGGTTCGGCCCGCACCAGCCGCCGGATCAGCTCGTCGGCGGTCTCCCCCGCCTTGCTGAACAGCACCCGCACCCCGCGCGGCGGCGCCAGCAGTACCGGCGCGTCCAGATCGGCCCCGTCGAAGACACAGGTGACCTCGGCACCGCTCTGCGCCGCCAGCACCGCGAGACCGCCGAGCAGCCGCAGCCGTTGCTTCTCCAGCGGCAGCGCCGGATACCCCGTCTTGGTCACGTTGTAGCCGTCCACCACCAGATGCGCCTGCGGCAGCGCCAGCAACTGGTCGAGCAACGCAGGGTCGTTCTCCGACAGCGCCCGCCGCGCGATGTCCTTCGGGCTGATCGCGCCCGGCTTCACCGCGTCCACCGTGTCGGCCGGCCGGACCCCCATCATGTCGCGCGGCGGCAGCGCCAACTCCCGCCGCAGCCCAGCCGCCGCGTCCAGCACCGTGTCGAGCAGCAGCCGCAACCGTACGTCCTCGATACTGCGGCCCTCCCGGACCGCCCGGCGGCTCGCCTCCAGCGCGGACTCGGACTCCGTCAGACGGGCCTTCAGCCGGCGCGCCTCACTGTCGGCCGCCGTCTTCTCGGTGGCGGCCGTGGACCGTACGTCCTCCAGCTCCGCCTCCACCTTGCGCAGCGCCGCCTCGGCCCGCTTCACATCGCTCGCCGCGCTGCGCAGCCGGCGCTGCAACGCCTCCGCCTCCTTGCGGACCCCCTCCAGGTCCGCGCGGGCCTTCAGGGCGTCGGCGCGAGCCTGGTCGCGCACCTCGGCGAGTTCGTCCCTCAGCTGCCGCACCTCACGCGCGGCCTCCTCGCCGACCCGCTCGTCATGCGCCCGCTGCGCCTCCTCGCCGGCCGCGGCGACCAGCTTCACCCACCCCGGCGGACGCAGCAGATACGCCGCCGCCGCCACATCCAGCGGATCGACGGCCGGCGGCGGTGTGCCGGCGTCCAGCGCCTCGGCCAGCTCCGGCTGCGCCTCCCGGAGCTTGCCGGCGATCCGCTGCCGGAAGGCGGGGTCCCCCTCCAGCGTCGCGGCCAGCGCCGTCGCCGCGAACTTGGCCCGGCGATTGGGGGTGAATCGGGCGTACGGCCGCAGCTGGGACGGCAGTTCGGCGTGGGTCAGCCCGCCGAAGGCATCCGCCGCCAGGGTCACCACCCGGTGGCGTACGCCTTCCGGCAACGGCCGGTCGAGACTCTCGGCGGACGCGTCGTCGCCGTTCTGTTCGGCCTGCGGATTACCGCCGGTCCCGTCCACCCGTCACTCCCGTCCAGTCCTATCGGCGCCTCCCCGGCCTCCCTCGACCCCAATGGCCGCCGCCGTACACATACCCATTGTCCCCGTACGCGGTCAACCCTGTGCCGCTTCCGACCGCGCGCTCGGCCGGTCCACCAGCTCGATCTGGTCCACGGCGTTGCACCAGCGGCAGCGCACCGACTCCACGGTCTCGCTGACCACCTCGGTCTCCTCGACCGTCGGCTCTCCCGCGAGGTCCAGATGGACGTACTCGACCACCTTGCTGGAACGGGTCACGTCGAAGCGCGTCAGATTGCCGCACAGCGTGCAGCGCCACCTCGTCGTCGCTGTCGGCAGGGGAACCGGCATCAGCGTTGACACCTCTCTCGGTACATGGTGCGGTTTGCGTTCCGGTTACCCTACGGCCTCAGCGGCACGCTGCGCTGCGGCGAGGCACCCTATGCCCGCTACAACCGTTCCGTCATGATCCTTACATGGTCATCCCGGTCCACGACAAGAACCCGGTCCGCCGGGTACCCGTGGTCACATACGCCCTCATCGCGGTGTGTGCCGTCGTCTTCCTGGCCGGCCCGATCTCCGGATTCCTACCGCTCTACGGTTCCGGGCGGGGCCTGTTGTGCGAGCAGAACGCCTACCTCGCCCGCTGGGGCGTCATCCCGGACGAGCTGTGGCACGGCCCCCTCCCCGCCGCCCTGATCCCCGCCCCGGCCGGCTGCCCCGCACCGCACGACTACGGCAAGGTGCCGGTCCTGTCGGTGCTCACCGCGCTCTTCGTGCACGGCAGCTGGCTGCACCTGCTCGGCAACATGCTCTTCCTCTACGTCTTCGGCGACAACATCGAGAACCGCATGGGCCGGGTGCGGTACCTCCTCTTCTATGTGGTGGCGGGCTACCTGGCGACGTACGGCTACGCCCTCGTCCACGCCCACTCCGCCCAGAGCCTCGTCGGCGCCTCCGGAGCGATCTCCGGTGCCCTCGGCTCCTACCTCTACCTCTATCCCCGGGCACGGGTGACCAGCCTGTTCCCCTTTCTCTTCTTCCTCCCGCTGCGCCTGCCCGCCTGGGCGGTCCTGAGCTTCTGGTTCGTCCTGCAATGGCTCGCCGCCCAGGCCTCCCCGTCCGGTCCCGCCGTCGCCTACGCGGCACATATCGTCGGCTTCGCCTTCGGCTTCCTCTGCACCTGGGTGTACTTCCGCCGAAAGCCCGGGCGTGCCGGGCCGGAGCCGGCCCGGCCGGAGCCATCGGCACCCGGCGCCGGGCCGTTCTTCGACGGGCCATCTAAGAGGCCGCGCGAATAGGTGGGGTGGAGGAAGGTGGGGGCAGCTCCTGGGGGCACCTCCCGGACGGAGTCTGGGGGAGAGTCGTCGACCGACACCGACGACGCCACTTCCAGACGCCCCCGCCGACGGAGTCGGCTGATGTCACAGCTCGGCACGCGACGCCGCCCCACCTATTCGCGCGGCCTCTAAGCTGAGCGGCGACCCAGCCCCCCGGGGCCACGAAACAAGGAGACCCGCAACCGTGATCACCGCGATCGTGCTCATCAAGACCAGCGTCGACCGGATCCCCGAGATCGCGGAGACCGTCGCCGCGATGGACGGCGTCAGCGAGGTCTATTCGGTGACCGGTGCGTACGATCTGGTCGCCATGGTGCGGGTGGCCCGGCACGATGACCTGGCAGAGGTCATCCCGGGCCACATCAACAAGGTGCCGGGCGTGGAGAGCACCGAGACGCAGATCGCGTTCCGTACGTACTCCCAGCACGACCTGGAAGCGGCATTCGCGATCGGGCTCGACGCGTAGCGCCTCCGGCGCGGCTCGCCCGTCAACGCTTGGGCGGCGAGTGGGAATGCGCTCGCCGGCGAAGCCGACGCACAAACCCAACCCCGGCGAGGCCCCCGCCCCGGGACAGCCATCCGCGGCCTGCGCACAGCTCAACGGGCGGGCGGCCGGGCACAAAAGCCCACCGCAGGCGGCGCCCTACGTGCCGTGTCCCCGGCCGGAGGGCTTGGCGATCAGTCGCGGGCGGGGACGCAGCGGCCGTCTTCGGCGCGGTAGTTCCACTGGGCGCCGTCGCGGACGAGTTCCCTGACTGCGCCCAGGAAACGGTCGATGTGCTCGTCGGGCGTGCCGGCGCCGAAGCTGACCCGGATGGCGTTGAGCGAGCGAAGCGAGATGGGGGTCCCCCCGGCCGAAGGCTGGGGGAGCTCGCCGGGCTCGGCGTCGGGGGCGCCGCACTCGCCCGGATCCTGGGGCTCGGTGCCGAGGAGGGTGCGGACGAGAGGGTGGGCGCAGAAGAGGCCGTCGCGCACGCCGATGCCGTACTCGGCGGAGAGGGCGGCCGCGAAGTGGGAGCTGTTCCAGCCCTGGACGACGAAGGAGATGACGCCGACGCGCGGGGCGTCGTCGCCGAAGAGCGAGAGGACCCTGACCTCCGGCACCTCGGCGAGCCCCGCCCGCACCCGGGCGACGAGGTGCTGCTCGCGCTCGACCAGCCGGTCGAACCCGGCGTCGGTGAGGGCGCGGCAGGCCGAGGCGATGGAGTAGACGCCGATGACATTGGGCGAGCCCGCCTCGTGCCGGGCGGCGGTGGTGTGCCACTCGACGTCCACCCCGCCGTCCGCACGCCGGGCGACGCGACGGCTGGCGCCGCCCCCGGCGAGGTACGGCTCCGCGTCCTGGAGCCAGTCGGCGCGCCCGGCGAGGACACCCGAGCCGAAGGGGGCGTACAGCTTGTGCCCGGAGAAGGCGACCCAGTCGACGTCCAGCCCGGCCACGTCCAGGGGGTGGTGCGGGGCGAGCTGGGCGGCGTCCAGCACGATGCGGGCACCGTGCTCGTGCGCCGCCGCGGCCAGCTCCCGTACGGGCCAGAGCTCGCCGGTGACATTGGAGGCGCCGGTGACACACACCAGTGCCGGGCGCTCCGGGTCGCACCCGGCGAGCGCGGAACGGATGGAGTCGACGGCCTGCCGGGGAGTGCGGGGGGCGGCGAGATACGTGACGTCGGTGCCGCGCCAGGGCAGCAGCGACGCGTGGTGTTCGGTCTCGAAGACGTACACCTGGGTGCCCTCGGGAACGACGGCGGCCAGCAGGTTCAGGGAGTCGGTGGTGGACCGGGTGAAGACCACCTGGTCGTCCGGGCGGCAGCCGAGGAACTCGGCGACCGTGGCACGGCTGGCCTCGAAGAGGTCCGTCGACAGCTGCGACAGATACCCGGCGCCGCGGTGCACGCTGCCGTAGTAGGGCGCGTAGGCGGCCACGTCGTCCCACACCCGCTGCAGGGCCGGCGCGCTGGCCGCGTAGTCGAGGGCGGCGTAGGTGACCTCGCCGCCGGTCACCAGCGGTACGAGCACGTCCCGGCCCAGCACGGGCAGCGGGGCGGCGGCAGCGGTGGCCGGGGCGGAAAGGACGGCGGCAGGGCGCACGGACATGGCGAATTCTCCCGGGAGGGCAGGCGGAATGGCTTCAGAGCCCACGCGCGATCGCGCATGGGGATTTCCTCGGATACACACCTCGGACAGACAGAGGGGTGAAGATCGGGGCCGTCGGCCCTATCGCATTCGCTTGCTCACGCAACTACTCCTCGACAACCAGGACCCCTGGCGGTTACGAGGGGTCCGCGCTTGCCATAGACCTCACTGCCTACGGCCTGGTCATCACCCGGGGCACCCCGCCACGGACGGAGGGTTGCCGGACAGCGAGCCGGGGCATTGCGCTGTCACTCGTGACCTGCCCAGAAGTATGCCATGTGATCGCGGACGGGCAAGGGGGCCGTCCGCAGTACGGACAGCCCCCTTGCCGCCGCCGTCAGGCGTTCGTGGCCGCGGCCCACCGCTCCAGCGTCTTCGCCGCCGTACCCGAGTCGATCGACTCGACGGCCCGCTCGATGCCGGCGGCGATCCGGTCCTGCAGAGAACCCCCGCCCGGCTCCAGGGCGACCAGCGCCGCCGCCGAGTTGAGCAGCACCGCGTCCCGGACGGGCCCGGTCTCACCGGCCAGCACCCGCCGCGCGACGTCCGCGTTGTACTCGGGGTCGGCGCCGCGCAGGGCCTCCACGGGCACCAGGTCGATGCCGACGTCGCGGGGGTCGAAGGACTGTTGCCGGACCATGCCGTCGCGCACGGCCCATACCTGGGAGGTCCCGGTGGTGGTGAGCTCGTCGAGGCCGTCGTCGCCCCGGAAGACCAGCGCCGAGGAGCCGCGCCGGGCGAGGACGCCCGCGATGAGCCCGGCCATCCGGGTGTCGAAGCAGCCGATGGCGGAGGCGGTGACCCGGGCCGGGTTGGTGAGCGGACCGAGGAGGTTGAAGGCGGTGGGGACGCCCAGTTCCCTTCGCGCGGCAGCGGTGTATCGCATCGCGGGATGGAATTTGGCGGCGAAGCAGAAGGTGATGCCGGTCTCCTCGGCGACCTCGGCGACCCGTTGCGGCGAGAGGTCCAGGTTGATGCCGAGCTTCTCCAGTACCTCGGAGGAGCCACTGGCCGAGGACGCGGCCCGGTTGCCGTGCTTGACGACCTTGGCGCCGGCGCCCGCGATCACGATCGCCGACATGGTGGAGATATTGACCGTCTTCGCCCGGTCCCCACCGGTACCGACGATGTCCACCGCGGGGCCGGGGATGATCAGCGGCTCCGCGTGCGCGTACATCGCCTCGACCAGACCCGTCACCTCGTCGACGGTCTCGCCCTTCGCCCGCAGCGCCACCATGAAGCCCGCGATCTGCACATCGCTCGCCTCGCCGTTCATGATCCGGTCCATCGCCCACGCGGTGTCCCCCGCCGTCAGGTCCGTTCCGGCCAGCAGCGCGCTCAGTACGTCCGGCCAGTTCTTGGCTCCGGCGGGGGTGGGGGCGCTCATGGGTCCGCTCCTGGGTCGTAAGGCCTTACGGGATGCTGCGCACAGCGTAGTACCGCGCGTCGTTGCCGCCCGAAAAGCCCCGGGCCCGGCCGGCACTCCTGTGAAGGGGTGCCGGGCCGGGCCCTGGGCTGTGGCGAAGCTCAGCGGTGGCGCGTCAGTGGTGACCGTGGCCGCTGGTGACCTCCTTGTACTCCTCGACGGTGGGCTTGGGGATCTGCGTGTCCTCGCCGTAGTAGGCCTTGGAGAGCCGCACACGGAGCTTGGTGAGGCGCCCCAGCTTGCGCTCCACGCCGTTCTCGTCCACCTCGGGACCGGGGTCGAGCGGCTTGGGCTGCTCGTAATCGGTGATGGCGTGCAGCGCTTCCTTCGGCAGGGGCTCGTGGATCTCGATGAACTCGCCGTGCGGGAGCCGCTTGATGATGCCGGTCTCGCGGCCGTGCAGGATCTTCTCGCGGTCCCGGCGCTGGAGGCCGAGACAGATCCGCTTGGTGGCGATGAAGACGAGCACCGGGATCACGAACGTACCGACCCGGACGAACCAGGTGATCGCGTTGATCGACAGATGGAAACGGGTGGCCCAGACGTCGTTGCCGCCGGCCACGAGCAGCACCAGGTAGATGCTGATCCAGGCGGTGCCGATGGCGGTCCGGACCGGACGGTTGCGCGGGCGGTCGAGCAGGTGGTGCTCGCGCTTGTCACCGGTGACCCAGGACTCGATGAACGGGTAGGCGCCCATGAAGAACAGCACCGCTGGGAAGAGCAGCAGCGGGATGAACACACCCAGCACAAGGGTGTGGCCCCAGGCGTTGATCTCCCAGCCCGGCATGGCTCGGATCAGGCCCTCGGCGAAGCCCATGTACCAGTCCGGCTGGGCGTCGGTGGACACCTGATCCGGCCGGTACGGGCCGTAGGCCCATACGGGGTTGATCGAGGCGACCGCCGAGAGGGCCGTGATGACGCCGAAGACGAGGAAGAAGAAGCCGCCCGCCTTCGCCATGTACACCGGCAGCAGCGGCATGCCGACCACGTTGTTGTTGGTCTTGCCGGCACCGGGGAACTGGGTGTGCTTGTGGTAGAAGACCAGGATCAGGTGGGCCACCAGCAGACCGGCCATGATGCCCGGGATCAGCAGCACATGGATGGTGAAGAACCGCGGTACGAGGTCCTGTCCCGGGAACTCGCCGCCGAACAGGAAGAACGAGATGTACGTGCCCACGACCGGCACGGACAGGACCGCGCCCTCCATGAAGCGGGCACCGGTACCCGACAGCAGGTCGTCGGGGAGCGAGTAGCCCAGGAAGCCGTCGAAGAAGCCCAGGAAGAGCAGCAGGAAGCCGAAGACGTAGTTGAGCTCGCGCGGCTTGCGGAAGGCGCCGGTGAAGAAGACCCGGAACATGTGCACGAACATGCCGGCGATGAAGACCAGCGCGGCCCAGTGGTGGACCTGCCGCATCAGCAGACCGCCGCGGACGTCGAAGCTGATGTGCAGCGTCGAGGCGTACGCGTCGGACATCCGGATGCCCTGGAGCGGCGGGTACGAGCCGTTGTAGATGATCTCGTTCATGCTCGGGTGGAAGAACAGCGTCAGATAGACACCCGTAAGGATGACGATGATGAAGCTGTAGAGGCAGACCTCGCCGAGCATGAAGGACCAGTGGTCCGGGAAGATCTTGCGCATGTTGGACTTGGCCAGGCCGTAGAGGCCCAGCCGGCCGTCGGCCCAGTCGGCGACTCGCTCACCGGCGGGCGCCTTGCCGCGCGGCTTCGTGGTTTCAGTGGTGGTACTCATCCACGCTCCCAGAACGCAGGGCCCACGGGCTCGGAGAAGTCGCCGAGCGCCTCGAGGTAACCGTCGCTGTTGACGCTGATCCGCAGCTGCGGAAGGGCGTGACCGGCCGGGCCGAAAATGACCCGGGCACCGTCGGACAGGTCGAACGTCGACTGGTGGCACGGGCAGAGCACATGGTGCGTCTGCTGCTCGTACAGGCTGATCGGGCAGCCGACGTGGGTGCAGATCTTGGAGAACGCGACGATCCCCTGGTACGCCCAATCGCGCTCGCGCTTGTCCTTGATGTTCTCCGGAGCGATCCGGATGATCATCAGGGCCGCCTTGGCGATCTGCTCCGCGAAGTCCGCCTGGTCCTCCGCCAGCCCGTCGGGCACGGCGAAGGTCAGCGAACCTACGGTGACATCCTCGGGACGCAGCGGCTTGTTGGTGTTCTGGTTGATCAGCAGCTTGCCCGCGGACCACAGGGTGTGCCGGAGCTTCTGTTGCGGCAGCGGGCCCAGGTCGCGGAGCAGGACGACGCCGGTGAGCGGCACCAGGCTCAGAGCGCCGAACAGCGTGTTGCGGATCAGCTTCCGGCGGCCGAACTGGCTCTCCTTCGCGCCCTGCGCGAAGTCGGCGAGCACCTGCGCCTTGGTCTCCGGGTCCGCCTCGATCGGATGCCGCTCGGCGATCATTTCCTCGTCGGACATCAGGGTGCGGGCCCAGTGGACCGCGCCCGCGCCGATGGCGAAGAGGGCGATTCCGAGAGACATGCCCAGCGAGAAGTTCAGCACGCTGATATGCCCGAGCGGCCAGATGTAGATGATCTTGTCGACCGGGAAGATCACAAAGCTTGCGATGAACGCGATCGTGGCGATCATCGAAAGCGTGAAGAGCAGCGCCACCGTACGTTCGGAAGCCCTGGCGGCCTTCTCGTCGATGTCCTGGCGGCGGGGCTCGTGGGGCGGCAGGCCCGGGTCGGCGAACGGGTTCTCCGCGACCTCGCCCTGGTGAGCCTGCTCCAGCTCACTTGGCAGAGTTTCTTCTGACACGGGGTGGTGGGATCCAGTCTGACTCATGACTTCTTGGCCTTTGTGGTCCGGGCCGCGACCCAGATGGCGGTGACGATCAGGAGACCGAGACCGAAGACCCAGCCGACGAGGCCTTCGGTCACCGGACCGAGGCTGCCGAGCGAGAGCCCGCCGGGGCTGGCGGCGTTGTCGCTGTTGGTCGCCTTGAGGTAAGCGATGATCTCCCGCTTGTTCTGCGCCGTCAGCGTGCTGTCCGGGAAGTTCGGCATGCTCTGCGGGCCGGTCAGCATCGCCTCGTACATGTGCTTGCTCGACACCCCGTCAAGGGCGGGGGCGTACTTGCCGTTCGTCAGCGCGCCGCCCTTGCCGTTGTAGTTGTGGCACTGGGTGCAGTTGGTGCGGAAGAGCTCACCGCCCCTGGAGGCGGAGTCAGCGCTGGTCGGGGTGTACTCGTCCTTGGTGGGGATGGACGGGCCCGGGCCGAGCGAGGCGATGTACGCGGCGAGCTGGTCGATCTCGGCCTGCGAGTAGATGACCTTCTTCGCCGGGATCTGGGCACCGGGCTGCTGGGCCGGCATCCGGCCGGTGCCGACCTGGAAGTCGACGGCGGCGGAGCCGACGCCCACCAGGCTCGGACCATTGGTCTTGCTGCCCTGGCCGGCCATTCCGTGGCAGCTGGAGCAGCCTACGGAGTACAGCTTCTTGCCCTGCTCGATCGCGAGGGACTGCTGACTGGTGTCTTCGGCCTGCGCCTTCTGCGGTGCGAGTGCGGCGTACAGCCCCCCGGTGGCCGCGAGCGCGAAGAGTAGGACGACAAGCGCCGCCAGCGGATGGCGCCGTCGTGCGGAGAGCTTTTTCACGGATTACCCCGGTGTCAGGATCTCTTGCGTCAGTGTGTCTGGAGTGTGATCGGTGCCGGACCGATTACTTGATCAGGTAGATCGTGGCGAAGAGGCCGATCCAGACGACATCGACGAAGTGCCAGTAGTAGGACACGACGATGGCCGCAGTGGCCTGTTCATGAGTGAACCGCTTCGCCGCGTACGTCCTGCCTAGGACGAACAGGAAGGCGATGAGGCCGCCGGTCACGTGCATGCCGTGGAAGCCGGTCGTCAGATAGAAGACCGAACCGTACGGGTCGGACTTCAGTGAGATCCCGTCGTTCCTGACCAGGTTCGTGTACTCGAAGATCTGACCGCCGATGAACATCGCGCCCATGATGAACGTCACGATGAACCATGAGCGCAGCTTCTTCACGTCGCCCCGCTCAGCGGCGAAGACGCCCATCTGGCAGGTGAGGGAAGAGAGCACCAGGATCGTGGTGTTCGTCGCGGAGAACGGAACGTTCAACGCCGCGGCGTGTGCCTTCCAGAAGCTGTCACCAGTGACCGACCGGAGGGTGAAGTACATCGCGAAGAGGGCCGCGAAGAACATCAGCTCGGAACTCAACCAGATGATGGTTCCGACGCTGGTGAGGTTCGGCCGGTTGACCGACGGGTGTGCGTACCCGGTTTCTACTGCCGTTGCTGTCGCCACGTCCGACATTATGTCGGTCCCTTATCCCGCCCTCACTCCGGGGGGTGCCATTCGGTGTGTCAAGCCCCCCGCTTGGTCCCCCGAAGGGGGTATGGGAGAGCCGTTCGGGTTCGCACTCTCCTCATGGAGGCCTGGTCAGGAGTAGCATCCAGGCGACGTCATCGGGGGCACGGGGGCCGTCCCCCAGCCCCCGGGGAGACCGCGGTTAGGCGAGGAGGCAACGGATGCAGGCGACCGCCACGGTGCTGGTCTACAGCGACGACGCGAACACCCGGGAGCAGGTCCGGATGGCCGTCGGGCGGCGCCCGGCCGCCGATGTGCCGCCGGTGGAGTTCGTGGAGTGCGCGACCCTGCCCGCGGTGATCGCGGCACTGGACCAGGGCGGCATCGACGCGTGCGTGCTGGACGGCGAGGCGGTGCCGGCCGGCGGCATGGGGGTGTGCCGGCAGATCAAGGACGAGATCTTCCACTGCCCCCCGGCGCTGGTGCTCATCGGCCGCCCCCAGGACGCCTGGCTGGCCACCTGGAGCCGGGCGGACGCGGCCGTCACCCACCCCGTCGACCCGGTGGCACTCGTCGGGGCGCTGGCGGGGCTGCTGCGCGGCCGGCTCCACCTCGACGCCGCCTAGGCCGCGACCGGCCCCGCGGGGCCGTGTGGCCGCGTACAGCTCCATCAGGCGTACGGGGCCGTCAGGCGTACGGGTCCGTCAGGCGTACCGCTCCGTCAGGCGTACGGGTCCGTCACGCCTACAGCTCCGGCCGGAGCCGGGGCGCGGCCTGGATGCGCTTCGCCGTCAACACGGTTTCGGCACGGGCTCCGATGGCACTGCCCTTCATCCACGCGGCCCAGCTGAGGTTCCAGTCGCCGAAGCCGTTGTCGAACGGGGTCATCGTCGGGCCCAGGCTGCCCACCACCCGGACGATGTCACCCCGGCGGACCTGGTCGAAGAACCAGTGGGCGTTCTCCATGCTCATCCCGGTGCAGCCGTGGCTGACATTGGCGCGCCCCTGCGCGCTCACGGACCAGGGCGCGGCGTGTACGTACTCACCGCTCCAGGTCACCCGGGTGGCCCACCGCACCGGCAGGTCGTAAGCGTCCGAGCTGCCTGCGGCGATGCCGACCGTGTTGCTGTCCATCCGCACGAGCGACTCCTGGCCCAGCACCACCTTGATGCCGTTACGGGTGGAGAATCCGGGTTTCCCCGTTGTCACCGGGATGGTGCGGACCAACTGGCCGTTGCGTCTGAAGGTCATCACGTGCGCCGCCGCGTTGGTCACCGCCTCCACCCGGTCACCGATCCGCAGTGCGACGGACTTCGCGGGGCCGCCGTAGAGCCCGTCCCGCACCTTCACGCCGTCCAGGGTGCTGCTGACCGCGATCTGCTCACGCGGGGGCCAGTACTCACGGGGGCGGTAGTGCAGCGTCTTGCTGTCCACCCAGTACCACGCGCCCTGGACCGCCTCCGGCGAGGCCTCGACATGCAGATTCTGTTCCACTGTGGCCCGGTCCCCGGCATCCGTCACCGGGGAGCTCAGCGCGGCGGTGACGGGCTGCCCGACGCCGTAGGTGCCACTGTCCGGGCCGAACGTGACCCTCAGCTGCTTGGCTGCCGCCGTGTCGAAGGTCGTGGTGTGCCGGCCGGGCCGGCCCAGCTCGTCCTCGGTGCTGACCCTGACCGTGTAATGTGCGCCCGCGGCGAGCGCGGATGTGCTGCGCCAGCGTGAACCGTCCGCGGCGAGTTCGCCGCGCAGATGGCGCCCTGCGGCGTCGGTGGCCGTCACATCCGTGATCTGGCTGCCGCCCTTCGCGGTGATCTCCAGCGTCTTTGACGGATCCGTCCGGGCCTTCCCGCCCATGGCCGCGCTGAAGGCGATCTGCCCGGATGCGTCGTACGGCGTCGAGGCCAGCGGGTTACCACCGCCCCCGCCACACGCGGCGAGTCCTGCCGCCAGGGACGCCACCAGGAGTGCGCTGCTCATCGCCGTCCGCCGCAGAATCTTGTGACCCATGCTCACACGCTAGGAACCGCCGCCGCATCCGGCACCCCGAGTGCGTACGAATGGGCGGCCCCGCTACGCCGAATGGCTGAGCCCGGACGCCTCGCTGAGGCGTCCGGGCTCAGCCCGGGTGCGGCGCGAGCCGCGTTACTGGGTGCGGTTCTCACCGCGGTAGTACTCGAAGACCCAGGTCCAGAGCGCGAAGAGGACGAGCGGAGCGGAAAAGTACGCCAGCCACCATCCGAAGATGACGGCGCAGAACACCAGCGCTCCGCCGATCCCGAGGGCGAGCGGGGCCCAGCTGTGCGGGCTGAAGAAGCCCAGCTCACCGGCGTCGTCCGCGACATCCGCGTCCGCGCGGTCCTGGGCGCCCGTGTCCACCCGGCGAGCGGTGAAGGCCAGGTAGAACCCGATCATCAAGCTCAGGCCGAAGGCCATGAAGAGGGCCGTGGTGCCGGTGGCCTCCTTGGACCAGGCGCCGTAGACGATCGCCATAACCAGTATGAAGACGGCCAGCCAGATGAACATCTTGCCTTGGACCTTCACTTGCCAACCTCCGTCTCACCCTTGGCACCGACCAGGTTGTGCCCGGCCGAGCCGTGGTTCTCCAGCTGCTCAAGAGCGGCGATCTCGGGGTGGTGCAGGTCGAACGCCGGGGATTCGGAGCGAATACGCGGCAGGCTGAGGAAGTTGTGCCGGGGCGGCGGGCAGGAGGTCGCCCACTCCAGCGAACGGCCGTAGCCCCACGGGTCGTCGACCTCGACCTTCTTGCCGTACTTGGCGGTCTTCCAGACGTTGTAGAAGAACGGCAGCATCGACATGCCGAGCAGGAACGACGAAATCGTCGAAATCGTGTTCAGCGTGGTGAAGCCGTCGGCCGCCAGATAGTCCGCGTAACGGCGCGGCATACCCTCGGCGCCCAGCCAGTGCTGGACGAGGAAGGTGCCGTGGAAGCCGATGAAGAGCGTCCAGAAAGTGATCTTGCCGAGCCGCTCGTCCAGCATCTTGCCGGTGAACTTCGGCCACCAGAAGTGGAAGCCGGAGAACATCGCGAACACCACGGTGCCGAAGACGACGTAGTGGAAGTGCGCCACCACGAAGTAGGAGTCGGAGACGTGGAAGTCCATCGGGGGCGAGGCCAGGATGACGCCCGTCAGACCACCGAAGGCGAAGGTGATCAGAAAGCCGATCGCCCACAGCATCGGGGTCTCGAAACTCAGTGAGCCCTTCCACATCGTGCCGATCCAGTTGAAGAACTTCACACCGGTCGGGACCGCGATGAGGAACGTCATGAAGGAGAAGAACGGCAGCAGCACACCGCCGGTGACATACATGTGGTGCGCCCACACGGTCACCGAGAGGCCGGCGATGGAGATCGTCGCGGCGATCAGGCCGACGTAGCCGAACATCGGCTTGCGGCTGAAGACCGGGATGACCTCACTGATGATGCCGAAGAACGGCAAGGCGATGATGTACACCTCTGGATGGCCGAAGAACCAGAACAGGTGTTGCCAGAGCAGCGCCCCGCCATTCGCGGCATCGAAGACATGCGCCCCGAATTTTCGATCCGCCTCCAGCGCCAGCAGCGCGGCGGCGAGTACCGGGAAGGCCAGCAGGACCAGCACACCGGTCAGCAGGACGTTCCAGCAGAAGATCGGCATCCGGAACATCGTCATGCCGGGCGCGCGCATGCAGATGATCGTGGTGATGAAGTTGACCGCACCGAGGATCGTGCCGAAGCCGGAAAGCGCCAGACCCATGATCCACATGTCGGAACCGACACCGGGCGAACGGATCGCGTCCGACAGCGGCGAGTACGCGAACCAGCCGAAGTCGGCCGCGCCCTGCGGGGTGATGAAACCGCCGACCGCGATCAGCGAGCCGAAGAGGTAGAGCCAGTAGGCGAACATGTTCAGCCGCGGGAACGCCACATCGGGCGCGCCGATCTGCAACGGCATGATCCAGTTGGTGAAACCGGCGAACAGCGGCGTCGCGAACATCAGCAGCATCACGGTGCCGTGCATCGTGAACGCCTGGTTGAACTCTTCGTTCGACATGATCTGCAGGCCCGGACGGGCCAGCTCGGCACGCATCAGCAGCGCCATGATGCCGCCGATGATGAAGAACGCGAACGAGGTGATCAGGTACATCGAGCCGATCGTCTTGTGGTCAGTGGTGGTCAGCCACTTCACGACCACATTGCCGGGCTCTTTACGGCGTACCGGAAGTTCGTCCTGATAGGTGTCATCGGCCGCGGCCGCACCTTGGGGTTGGTTGAGAATGCTCATGTGGTCTTGATCTCCACATTCTTGGCGTTGCCCGTGGTGGCAATGCCTGCTGGGAGGTACCCCGTCTGGCCCTTCTTCGCCAGGTCCTTCAGATGCTGCTCGTACTGGGCCGGCGAGACGACCTTGACGTTGAACAGCATCCGGGAGTGGTCCACGCCGCACAGCTCTGCGCACTTGCCCCGGTAGGTGCCCTCCTTGGTCGGCGTCACCTGGAAGACGTTGGTCTGGCCCGGGATGACGTCCATCTTGAACAGGAAGCTCACCACCCAGAAGGAGTGGATGACATCACGAGAGGTCAGCACGAATCGCACGGACTGGCCCTTGGGGAGCCACAGCGTGGGACCCGGGTTGCCGGTCTGCGGGTTCTTCGTGGCCGGCGTGCCGAAGTCATAGACGCCCTCGGCCCCGGGCGGGGCATCCAGCTTCTTCGCCGAGATCATGGAGATCTCACTCGGCACCTTGCTCGGTGTCGAGAGTTTCCCGTCCACGTTCTCGACGTAGTTGAAGGCCCAGCTCCACTGGAAGCCGACCACGTTGATCACGTGATCCGGCCTCTTGGAGGTCTCCAGCAGCTTGGACTCATCGCGGGCGGTGAAATAGAAGAGCACCGCGATGATCACCATGGGGACCACGGTGTACAGCGCCTCGATGGGCATGTTGTACCGGGTCTGCGCCGGGACCTCGATCTTCGTCCGGCTGCGCCGGTGGAAGATGACGCTCCAGATGATCAGTCCCCAGACGAGCACGCCGACCACGAGAGCGGCGGCCCAGGAGCCCTGCCAGAGCGAGAGGATTCGCGGGCCCTGTGCGGTGATGGGGGTGGGCATACCGAGGCGGGGAAAGTCCTCTGATGTGCAACCCGTGGCGGTCGCAAGGACCAGGCCCGCTGCCAGCGCGTGCGGCAGCTTCCGCCGCATCGGGCGCCGCGACGAGCGGTCGGAGCCGTTGGGACTCACGTAGCGCCTTCCCGAGAGTCTCGCCCGCGCCTCCGGGGCCCCGGCCTGTGCTGGTCGGTCCGCCCGGGCGCGGGCGCAGTGGTGTGGATGTTTATGCGGACCAAACCCTACTGGACGCGTTTTGGGGTCGCACGGGGAGGGGTGCCAACGCGCCGGTGCTCCTTTTTTAGGGCTCGGTTCGCCCCCGGGGCGCCTCAGCCGCCGTCGACGGTCGATCGTTCCTCGCGACCTCCGCGCGTTCTCCCTTTCGACAGCGGCGCGCCCCTTTGGCTCACTCACCCGGCGTACCGTGCGGAGCATGGCTGCTTACTTCGACGCCGCGTCAGCGGCACCGCTGCACCCGGTCGCGCGGCAGGCGTTGCTCGCCGCGCTGGACGAGGGGTGGGCGGACCCGGCACGGCTGTACCGGGAGGGCAGGCGGGCGCGGCTGCTGCTGGACGCGGCGCGGGAGACCGTGGCGGAGATGGTGGGGTGCCGGGCGGACGAGCTGGTTTTCACTCCTTCGGGTACCCGGTCGGTACACGAAGGAGTGGCCGGGGCGCTGGCGGGACGGCGCCGGGTGGGGCGGCACATGGTGGTGTCGGCGGTGGAGCACTCCTCCGTCCTGCATGCGACGACGGCAGAAAACGGCGGCGAGGTCACCGAAGTGGGTACGGACCGCGCCGGACGGGTCGGAGCGGAGGAGTTCGGCGCAGCGCTGCGGGCGGACACCGCGCTGGCGTGTCTGCAGTCGGCGAACCATGAGGTGGGCACCGTGCAGCCGGTCGCGGAGGTGGCGGAGTTGTGCCGGGCGGCCGGGGTGCCGCTGTTGGTGGACGCGGCGCAGTCGCTGGGATGGGGGCCGGCGCCGGATGGCTGGTCGCTGCTGGCGGCGAGCGCGCACAAGTGGGGCGGGCCGGCCGGGGTGGGGCTGCTGGCGGTACGGAAGGGGACCCGCTACTCGGTCCGGGGTCCCGCGGACGAACGGGAGTCGGGGCGGGCGCCGGGCTTCGAGAACCTGCCGGCGATCGTCGCGGCGGCTGCGTCGCTACGGGCGGTACGGGCCGAGGCGGCGGCGGAGGGCGCACGGCTGTCGGTGCTGGTGGAGCGGATCCGGCGGCGGGTGCCTGAGCTGGTGCCGGATGTGGAGGTGGTCGGGGACGCGGTGCGGCGGCTGCCGCACATCGTGACGTTCTCCTGTCTTTATGTCGACGGGGAGTCGCTGCTGCACGAGCTGGACCGGGCGGGCTTCTCCGTGTCGAGCGGGTCCTCGTGCACGTCCAGCACGCTGACACCGAGCCATGTGCTCAAGGCGATGGGCGTGCTGTCGGAGGGCAATGTCCGCGTGTCCCTGCCGCCGGGCACGGAGGCGGCGGACGTCGACCGCTTCCTTGATGTACTGCCGGGGATCGTAAGGTCCGTACGGGAGCGGCTCGGCGCCCCGACGCCGGCGTCCGCCCCGACCGGGAACGGCGGCGACGAGCCCGCGCTGGTGGTGGACTCGCTCGGCAAGCGGTGCCCGATCCCGGTCATCGAGCTCGCGAAGGTCATCGGTGACGTTCCGGTCGGCGCGATCGTCTCCGTACTCTCCGACGACGAGGCCGCCCGTCTCGACATCCCCGCGTGGTGCGCGATGCGTGAGCAGGAGTACGTCGCCGAGCACCCGGCTCCGCGCGGCTCGGCGTACTGGGTGCGCCGCCTCGGCTGAGCAGTCTCCAGGACAGGCCCTACCGAGCCGGGGCTTGCAGGGCCGGCAGGATGACGGAGTCGATGACGTCGCGAAGATAGGCTTCGTCGGCGAGTTCACCGTCGATCATCTCGCGGAAGAAGACCGCGCCGGCGATCAGGTGCGGCAGAAATCGAGCGGCGGGGACGTCCGCGGCCAGCTCGCCGCGCTCGACGGCGCGGGCCAGCATGCGGCCGAGTGCCTCGTTCTCGGGCTCGACGAGAGCGGTGCGCAGCGCGCTGCCGAGTTCGGCGTCGTTGCGGACCGCGTGTGTCATGCCGGACATGAGGGCGGCGTCCTGCTTGGTGTGTGCCATCGTGCCGTGCCTGCGGGCGATCTCGTAGAGATCGTCACGGAGCGATCCGGTGTCGATGTCGACGATGGTGACCGGCTTGTGATGCTTGAGCGCGGCGATGACGAGACCTGGCTTGCCCTGCCACTGGCGGTAGAGGGTGGCCTTGCTGGAGTGGGCGCGGGCGGCGACGGCGTCCATGGTCATGGCCTCGTAGCCGACCTCGCTCAGCAGCTCGATCGTCGCGTTGTACAGCTCGATCTCGCGCTCCGGCGACAGCCGGCTCCGGCGGAGGCGGGGCTCGCTGTCGCTCGCGGGGGTCACGTTGCGCTCCATCAGTTCCGGCGTCGGGGAAAGCGTCATCGTATAGGCGCCGCTGGTGAGAGGCCTGTGCCCGTCGCGGGTGGCGTCAGAAGGTCAGGCTGATCGCAGGGCCGGGAGGACCACGGCGTCGATGTAGCGGGTGAGGTATTCGACGTCCACCGGCTGGTCGTCGAGCAGTTCGCGGGCGGCGATCGCGCCGAGCAGCATGTGCGGGGCGAACTCCAGGGCCGGAGAGCCCGCGACCAGTTCACCGCGGGCCACGGCTCGCTCGACGACGGTGTCGAATGCCAGCCGCTCGGGCTCGATCAGATTCTCCCGCAGCGCCAGCAGGAGCTCCTTGTTGTGGTGGCAGGCCTGGCCGAGGGCGCGCAGGACCGCGGTGTCCTTCTTCGCGGCCCCGGCGATTCCCCTGGCGAACTGGTGCAGGTCGCCACGGAAGGTACCGGTGTCTATTTGGGCGATCCGCATCGGCTTGGTGTGCCGCAGGGCGGCGACCACGAGTTCCGGCTTGCCCTTCCACTGGCGGTAGAGGGTCGCCTTGCTGGAATGCGTACGGGCGGCGACGGCGTCCATGGTCATCGCCTCGTAACCGACCTCCCGCAGCAGGTCGATCACCGCGACATACAGCTCCTGCTCCCGCTCGGGGGTCAGGCGGGTGCGGCGCGGCGGGACCTGGGCCTCGGCGGTCGGCATCCCAATCTCCAATACATACGAAACGGTATCGTACCGAAAGACTAGGGTCCCTGTTAGAGAAACGCAAACGTTTCTCTAACAGGGACCCCAAAGGTCAGACGAGGTGGGCCCGCACCTCGGAGGCCGCGTCGTCGCCGTAGGCCTTGGCGAAACGGTCCATGAACTGGCCACGGCGGAGTTCGTACTCCTGGGTGCCCAAGGTCTCGATGACGAGGGTCGCGAGCATGCAGCCGAGCTGGGCGGAGCGCTCCAGGGACAGTTCCCAGGACAGGCCCGCGAGGAAACCGGCCCGGAAGGCGTCGCCGACGCCGGTCGGGTCGACCTTGCGCTCCTCCTGGGCGCAGGAGACAGTGATCGGCTCCTCCCCGGCCTGCTCGACCAGGACGCCCTTGGAGCCGAGCGTGGTGACGCGGGTGCCGACCTTGGACAGGATCTGCTCCGCCGACCAGCCGGTCTTCGTCTCGATCAGGGCCTTCTCGTACTCATTGGTGAAGAGGTACGCGGCGCCGTCGACCAGTATCCGGATGTCGTCGCCGTCCATCCGGGCGAGCTGCTGCGAGGGGTCGGCGGCGAAGGGGATGGCGCGGCTGCGGCACTCCTCGGTGTGGCGGAGCATCGCGTCGGGGTCGTCGGCCGCGATGAGCACCAGGTCGAGGCCGCCGACCCGGTCGGCGACCGGTCGCAGCTCGATCTGGCGGGCCTCACTCATCGCGCCCGTGTAGAACGAGGCGATCTGGTTGTGGTCGTCGTCGGTGGTACAGACGAAGCGCGCGGTGTGCAGCACCTCGGAGATCCGGACCGAGTCGGTGTCGACGTTGTAACGCTCCAGCCAGGAGCGGTACTCGGCGAAGTCCGCCCCGGCAGCACCGACCAGAACCGGGCGCAGGCCGAGGACGCCCATGCCGAAGCAGATGTTGGGGCCGACCCCACCACGCCGAATGTCGAGGGTGTCGACCAGGAAGGAGAGTGAGACCGTGTGCAGCTGATCGGCGACCAGCTGGTCGGCGAAACGGCCGGGGAAGGTCATCAGATGGTCGGTGGCGATGGAGCCGGTGACAGCGATACGCACGACGGGCTGCTCCTGCTGGAGGGAGGGGTGAGAGCGGCAAGGACTGCTCTCTCACGCTACCGGTTTGACGGCTGCTCCGACATGACGAGCTACCGGACAGTACAGCTTTCGCCCTTGCCCGTCCGTACTTAGGCTCGGGGTATGACGGTCAATCCCTGACCGGCACCTCACAGTATGAGGACAGCCTGTGGTGGAGCGATAACGCTCCGCAGTGCGGGCTGCGGGGTTGATTCCCCTGGCGAAGGAGTATCCATGGCACCGCTACCCCCCGTCGCCGAGACCGAGTCCCTCGCCGAGCTCATTGACGACTGCCTGCGGATGGCACCCCACTGGGAAGTCCCCGCCGCGGCGAGTCCGGCGGCCGTCGCTCCCTCCAGCCTGCACGGGATCACTGTTCCGGCCGAATCCGCGCATGTCGTGGACGGTATGGCGGATTACGGCTCCGGGGCCGGCGACTGATCGGCGGAACCACCCGCCCCTCCACTCCGTCGAAGCGGCGTAAGGAGCCGTACGGAGCCGAAGGAGCGAGACGGTGGACACCGAACGTACTCAGGCGCCCCGCCGGAGCCGGCGGCCATGGGCCATGGCGGCGGTCGCCGCCGCGGTGATCCTGGCCGGGGGCGGCGGTGCCTACTGGGCCACGATGAGCGCGGACGGCGGCACCCGGGCGACTTCGCCGGGGAAGAACGGTTCACCGGAGCCGCTGGACCTGGCCGGCGGGGTCTCCCTCGTCAGCGGCAAGCTGGTCGTCAAGGGCAAGCTCCCGGACGGTCCCGGGTCGGCGGCGGTCCGGGTGCCGGGCAGTGTGCCGCGGGCGGCCGTGGAGCAGCTGGCGAAGGCGCTCGGGGTACCCGGCACCGTCAAGAGCGACCAGGGCATATGGAAGGCCGGCGGCGGGAGCGGGCCCACGCTCCAGGTGAACCAGCAGGCGCCGGGCAGCTGGGCGTACTCGCGCTACGGCAGCACCCCGCCCTCCACCGGCAACACCGGCACCGGCACCGTCCCGGCGCAGACGGCCCGCGAGAAGGCCGCCCCGGTGCTGGCCGCCCTCGGCCTCGGCGGCGAGAAGAGCGACGCGAGCACGCTGGCCGGCAACACGCGCACCGTGAATGTGGACCCCGTGGTGGGCGGCCTGCCGACCCACGGATGGCGTACGACCGTCCGGGTCGGCCCGGACGGCGGGATCGTCAGCGGGAACGGGATGCTCTCGCCGCTCGCCAAGGGCGGCAGCTATCCGGTGGTCAGCGCCGCGCAGGCGGTCAAGGAGGCGAACGCGAGCAGTGCGGGCGTCCGTGCCCCCGCCTGCCCGTCGGTCGTCCCCACCGGGTCCAGGGCCCCGGGCGACGACCCGACGCTGCCGCGTGCGCTGCCGTGCCTCGCCGCCAAGAAGACGGTGTCGGTGCTCTCCGCCCGGTTCGGGCTCTCGGCCCAGTTCGTGGACGGCACGCAGGCACTCGTACCGTCCTGGCTCTTCGAGGTGGCACAGGACGCGCTGCCGACCCCCTCCACGGTGGCGCAGCAGGCCATGGACCCCCGCTACGTCAAGCCGGCTCCCACCCCGACCGCGACCCCGACTGCTACGCCGACCGCGGATCCGTCGGGGAGCGGCCCGGCGGGGGGCAGCCACAAGATGGACATCACGTCCTACAGCGCCGGCGGGACGAGCCTGAAGGTGCGCTTCTGGGGCAGCGTGTGCAGCGATTACTCCGCCGCCGCCGACGAGTCGGGCGCCCAGGTGCTGGTGCGGGTCACCGGAGCGGCGAAGCACCCCGGGAAGGTCTGCGTGATGCTGGCCAAGGAATTCACCGAAACGGTGCAACTGGACACGCCGCTGGGCGCTCGCAAGGTCATCGACGCCTCGGACGGCAGCACGGTCCCGAAGGCTTGAGGACGTCCCTCGGGACGACTGAGGCGCCGCACCCCGAATGGGGTGCGGCGCCTTCATGGTCACGTCAGTGGAACGAGTCGCCGCAGGCGCACGAGCCGGTGGCGTTGGGGTTGTCGATCGTGAAGCCCTGCTTCTCGATGGTGTCGACGAAGTCGATGGACGCGCCGCCCAGGTACGGGGCGCTCATCCGGTCGGTGACGACCTTCACACCGCCGAAGTCCTTGGTGACATCGCCGTCGAGCGAGCGCTCGTCGAAGAAGAGCTGATACCGCAGGCCCGAGCAGCCGCCGGGCTGGACAGCGACGCGCAGTGCGAGGTCGTCGCGGCCCTCCTGCTCCAACAGGCCCTTGACCTTGGACGCTGCGGCATCGGACAGGAGGATGCCGTCCGTGGTGGTCTCGTCCTGAACCGTCATCTGCTTCTCTCCCGGGTTGTGCGGACTGTCTGCCACAGGTTGGCAACCAATGGCCCGCCGGATTCATTCCGGTCAATCCATGCTCGCACACCCGCGTGTGCCAGGTAATGCGTCACAGTGACACATCGGCTCTCGTCAGCCTGACACAAACGGTCTATGATAGATAGCGTCAAGTAGACGAAAAGGGTCTGCTCCGTATCCGCGTCAACAAGGGCCACAAGAGCCCCTCACAGCCGCAAGAAGAGCCGCAAGAAGAAAGGGCTACGAGCCCGTGACCACCACCGAAACGCTCGATGTGCAGCCCACCCCGCTCGCCCTGCTCCTGCTCGGCCGCGAGGCCGACCCCCGCAGCGAGCGCGGCGTGAACTGTCCCGGCGACCTCCCCGCGCCCTCCGACCCGGACCTGGTCGAGCGGGCCCGTACCGCGAAGGCGAAGCTCGGGGAGAAGGTCTTCATTCTCGGCCACCACTACCAGCGCGACGAGGTCATCGAGTTCGCCGATGTCACCGGCGACTCCTTCAAGCTGGCGCGCGACGCGGCCGGCCGGCCCGAGGCCGAGTACATCGTCTTCTGCGGCGTGCACTTCATGGCCGAGTCCGCGGACATCCTCACCTCCGAGGCACAAGCGGTGATCCTGCCCGACCTCGCCGCGGGCTGCTCCATGGCCGACATGGCCACCGCCGAACAGGTCGCCGAGTGCTGGGACGTGCTCACCGAGGCGGGGGTCGCCGACGTCACCGTCCCTGTCTCCTACATGAACTCCTCGGCGGACATCAAGGCCTTCACCGGCCGCCACGGCGGCACGATCTGCACCTCCTCCAATGCCAAGCGGGCCCTGGAATGGGCTTTCGCGGAGGGAGGGCCCCGGCAGAACAAGGTCCTCTTCCTCCCCGACCAGCATCTCGGCCGCAACACCGCCGTGCGTGACCTGGGCTTCTCGCCCGACGACTGCGTCCTCTACAACCCGCACAAGCCGAACGGCGGGCTCACGGCCGAGCAGCTGCGGGCCGCGAAGATGATCCTTTGGCGCGGCCACTGCTCCGTGCACGGCCGCTTCTCGCTGGATTCGGTCGAGGACGTACGGGCCCGGATACCCGGCGTGAATGTGCTGGTGCACCCCGAGTGCAAGCATGAAGTCGTCGCGGCGGCCGACCAGGTCGGCTCCACGGAGTACATCATCAAGGCGCTGGACGCCGCCCCGGCCGGGTCGGCGTGGGCGATCGGCACCGAGCTCAATCTCGTACGGCGGCTGGCCAAGGCCCACCCGGACAAGCAGATCGTCTTCCTGGACAAGACCGTCTGCTTCTGCTCGACCATGAACCGCATCGACCTGCCGCATCTGGTCTGGACGCTGGAGTCGCTGGCGGACGGCAAGGTCGTCAACCGCATCCAGGTCGACAAGGAGACCGAGCACTTCGCCAAACTCGCCCTGGAGCGGATGCTCGCGCTGCCGTAGTCGGCAGGATCCCCCCACCGGTCGGGACGGGGCGGGCAGGATAGGGCCATGATCCTGCGCCCTTTGCGTGACACCGAAGAGGACGCCGAAGCCGTAGGGGTCGTCGCGGCCGCGGCTTTCGGCGCCCCCCACGCGCTGGGCGGCGCCCCGGGCACCCCGGAGCCGCCCGAGCGGATCGCCCGCTTCCGCAGCATCAACCGGCATCTGGCCCGCACCGACCCCGGCGGCTGCTGGCTCGCCCTGGACGACGCGGGGACGCCGGTGGGCACGGCCTTGTCCACCCGTCGCGAGGGCACCTGGGGACTGGCGCTGTTCGCGGTGCTGCCGCAGGCCCAAGGGCGCGGCGTCGGCCGTGAACTGCTGGCCGCGGCGCTGCTGCACGGCCGGGCCTGCCTGCGCGGCATCATCTGCGGCTCGCGGGACCCCCGGGCGGCGGCGGCCTACCGGCAGGCGGGCTTCACCCTGCACCCCGCGATGCGGCTGCGGGGTCCGGTGGACAAGGCCCGGCTCGCCGCGCCCGACGGCGCCGTGCACGAGGGCTCCGCGAAGCACCGGGACATGATGGACTCCGTCGACCGCCGCACCCGCGGCGGCGCGCACGGGCCCGACCACGAGGAACTGCTGCGGCACTACGCGCTTCTTGTCGTCGACGACCTGGCGGGCAGTGGATACGTCTATGTCGACGCTGCCAACGACGGCAGGGTCCACCTGCTGGCCGCGACCTCGCGCCGGCTGGCCAAACGGCTGCTGACCGCGGCCCTGCTGAGCGCCCCGGAAGGCGCTGGGGCCGAGGTGAGGAATCTGACCGCCGAGCAGGAATGGGCGGTGGACGTCGGGCTGGCGGCCGGTCTTGAGCTGACCAACGCGGGCTATGTCTGCCTGCGCGGCATGCGGCCGCCGAACCCCTACATTCCGTCAGGCATGTTTCTGTGACGCGGCGCCCGGACGGACCAGGCCCGACTCGTATGCCGCCACGACCAGTTGGGCCCGGTCGCGGGCGCCCAGCTTGGCCATCGTGCGGTTGACATGGGTCTTCACGGTGAGCGGGCTGACCCCGAGCCGCTGGGCGATCTCGTCGTTCGGCAGCCCCGCCCCCACCTCGGCGAGCACCTCGCGTTCGCGGGCCGTGAGCACCTCCAGGCGGGGCGCCGGGCGCTCCGGAGCGCCGCCGCCCTGAGCGAGGAAGCGGGCGATGAGGCTCTTGGTCGCGGCCGGGGAGAGCAAGGCGTCACCTGCGGCGACGGTCCTTATGGCGTCGAGGAGTTCGGCGGGCTCGGCGCCCTTGCCGAGGAATCCGGATGCCCCCGCGCCCAGCGCCTGGACCACGTACTCGTCGGCCTCGAAGGTGGTGAGGACGAGCACCACGACCCCGGCGAGATTCTCGTCGGAGGTGATCGCCCGGGTCGCGGCCAGCCCGTCCGTGCCGGGCATGCGGATGTCCATCAGCACGACGTCGGCCCGCGCGGAACGGGCGAGTGCGATGGCCTCGGCTCCGTCGGCGGCCTCGCCGACGACCTCCATGTCCGGTTCGGACTCGACCAGTACGCGGAAGGCCCCGCGCAGCAGTGCCTGGTCGTCGGCGAGGAGCACTCTGATGGTCATCCCGCCTCCCTTGCGGCCGGTACGGGCACGATGGATGCTCCGAGCGGCAGGCGGGCGTGGACTCGGAAGCCGCCGTCGGGACCGGGGCCGGCCTCGCAGGTGCCGCCGAGGGCGGCGGTGCGCTCGCGCATGCCGATGAGGCCATGGCCTACCGGGCCTCCGGCGGGTGCGCCGCGGCCGTCGTCGAGGACGGTGACCTCCACGGCGTCGCGGCCGCGCGCGATCCGCACCTCGGCGCGGGCGCCGGAGCCGGCGTGCTTGTGCACATTGGTCAGTGACTCCTGGATCACCCGGTACGCCGTGAGGTCGACGCCCGCGGGCAGCGGCCCGGCGTCCGGTACGGCGGTGTCCCCGGGGCCGCCTCCCGGGCGGCACGCCGGGGCCGCCCCGCCCGGACCGACGGCTCCGCCCGGAACCGGCCCGGATCCGGTGACCGCGACCCGTACGGGGAGCCCCGCGCGCCGGAAGCCGTCGATCAGCTGGTCGAGGACCCCCAGCCCCGGGGCCGGTTCCATGGGGGCCTCCGGATCGCCGGACTGGCGGAGCAGTCCCACTGTGGCGCGGAGTTCGTCCAGCGCCGACCGGCTGGCCTCGCGCACATGGGCGAGGGCCTGTTTGGCCTGGTCCGGGCGGGTGTCCATGACGTGGGCGGCGACGCCCGCCTGGACGTTGACCAGGGCGATGTGGTGGGCGACCACATCGTGGAGCTCGCGGGCGATGCGCATCCGCTCCTCGGTGACGCGGCGCTTGGCCTCCTCCTCCCGGGTGCGCTCCGCACGCTCGGCGCGCTCCTCGATGGCGGTGACATAGGCGCGGCGGCTGCGGACGGAGTCCCCCGCGGCGGCGGCCAGGCCGGTCCAGGCGAACATGGCGAAGTTGTCGCCGCTGTACCAGGGGCGGGCGCCGAAGAGCACGGTGACGACGGTGAGCCCGGCGCAGGTGAGTGCACCGACCCGCCATGTGGTGGACCGGTCGGTACGGGCGGCGACGGTGAAGAGCGCGACGATGACGCTCGTGCCGACCGTTCCCCGGCCGTGGCCGCCCTCCGCGACGACATCGGCGACAGTGGCCGCGCAGGTGATGGCCAGTACGGTGAGCGGCCGGCTGCGGCGCAGTACCAGGCAGGCGCAGGCGAGAACCGCGAGAGCGGCGGCCACGGGCCCGGTGTGGTAGCTGTGGGCGTGCGGGCCTGCGCACATGCTGCCAAGGACGGCGCCCAGGACGACGGCGGCCAGCCCGGCGTCACACACGCCGGGATGGGCCCGCAGCCAGTGGCAGGAGCGGGGAAAGCAGTTCACGTCAGGTAACGGTACGGGCTGGCCCCGTCAGCCGGGGATGAGTCCGTCGTCACGGAGCATCGCCCGGACCTGTTCAAGGGTGGCGTCCGGGGACGGGAGGATCAGGTCGGACGGCTCCAGGAAGTCGTCCGGGAGCGGTTCGCCGAGCCCGCGGACGGCGTCGAGGAGGCTGACGAGGGTGGCGCGGAAGGCGGCCGCGTCACCTTTGTCCAATTCGGCGAGGAGCTCGCTGTCGAGTCTGTTCAGTTCGGTGAGGTGGCTGTCGTCCAGCCTTACCTGCCCCTCCCCCATGATCCGTACGATCATGACGCCCTCCTCGGGTGCCTTAGCTCTTGTCGAGCCGGGGTTTGTCCTGCTCGGCAGGGGCGCCGCCCTCAATAGCCTGCTTCGGGGCACTGCCGCCCGCCAGTTCGGCCTTCATCCGCTGGAGCTCCAGCTCGACGTCGGAGCCACCGGACAGCCGGTCCAGCTCGGCCTGGATGTCGTCCTTGGCGATACCGGTCGGATCGTCGAGCGCACCGGAGGCCAGCAGCTCGTCGAGCGCGCCCGCGCGTGCCCTGAGCTGCTCGGTCTTGTCCTCGGCTCGCTGGATCGCCATGCCCACGTCGCCCATCTCCTCGGAGATGCCGGAGAAGGCCTCGCCGATCTGGGTCTGCGCCTTGGCCGCGCTGTAGGTCGCCTTGATGGTCTCCTTCTTCGTACGGAAGGCGTCCACCTTGGCCTGCAGCCGCTGGGCCGCGAGGGTGAGCTTCTCCTCCTCGCCCTGGAGGGTCTGGTGCTGCGTCTCCAGGTCGCTCTGCTGTTGTTGCAGCGCGGCGCGGCGGGACAGCGCCTCGCGCGCCAGGTCCTCCCGGCCCAGTGCCAGCGCCTTGCGGCCCTGGTCCTCGTACTTCGTCTGCTGCTGCTGCAACTGACCCAGCTGCAACTCCAGGCGCTTCCGCGACGTGGCCACGTCCGCGACACCCCGGCGTACCTTCTGGAGCAGCTCCAGCTGCTTCTGGTACGAGTAGTCCAGGGTCTCGCGCGGATCCTCGGCCCGGTCCAGCGCCTTGTTGGCCTTCGCGCGGAAGATCAACCCCATCCGCTTCATAACACCGCTCATGGGCCTCGCGCGCCCCCTTCTCGGAAATCAGCTCGCCAGCACCTCTACAGACCCCACAGTACGGGCCTTGGTTCCATCGTAGGTATACGCAGCGGACATGGCCTCAGCCTGGAGGTGGATGTAATCCGTGACGGATGGCGAAGCGAGAAGCCTCTTCGCGCCGTCTTCGCAGCGTCCTCGCGAAGGATCACAGTTGGGTGACCTCCGGCGCGATGAACAGCCGGAGGCTGGGAGGCGATGCTCGGGACACGTACCCTTGGACTTGTGTTCCGACGTCGTTCCTCAGATGAGCGCTCCTCTACCACCACGGTGGTAGAGGACCAGCCCCGCGACCCGCAGGCTCCCAAGGGTCGCCCCACGCCCAAGCGCAGCGATGCGCAGATCCGGCGCCGTACCGCCGTGGTCGCCCCCGGTGACCGCAAGGGCGCGACCAAGCAGGCCCGGGAGGCCCGCCGGGCCGAGCTGGCCAAGCAGCGGGAGGCGCTGGCCGGCGGTGATGAGCGCTATCTCCCGGCCCGCGACCGGGGTCCGGTACGCAAATTCGTACGGAATTATGTCGACTCGCGGTTCCGGGTCGCCGAGTTCTTCCTGCCGCTCGCGGTGGTGATCCTCGTACTGAGCATGGTGCCGAACGCCGCGCTCAAGAACCTGTCGCTACTGCTGTGGCTGGTAGTGATCGTGCTCATCGTGGTCGACTCGGCAGTCACCGCCTTCCTGCTCAAGCGGCAGCTGCGCGAGCGTTTCGAGGGCAAGGACGCCCGTGGCGCGACCGCGTACGCCCTCATGCGCACCCTCCAGATGCGCCGTCTCCGGCTGCCGAAGCCGCAGGTCCCGCGCGGCACGAAACTCTGAGCGGCGGCACCGCCGGGTTCACCGGAGGCGCCGAGAACTGGCTGCGCGGTCTGGGCGGCATACGGAACGCAGTCCGGCAGGAACTGGTCGCCCGCCAGCTCGACGAGCAGATCAGCACCCGGTTCGCCGTCGGGCGGCGGTTGCGCGTGCTCGACGTCGGCCCCGGCCAGGGCACCCAGGCCCTGCGGCTGGCGCGCGCCGGGCATCTGGTGACCGGCCTGGAACCCGAACCGGCCATGCGGGACGCGCTGCGGGCGGCGCTGGAGGCCGAGCCGGAGGGCATCCGCGACCGGGTCACCCTCATCGACGGTGACGGCCGCGAGACCGGGCGGCACTTCGGACCGGGCTCTTTCGACGTCGTGCTCTGCCACGGCGTACTGATGTACATCCCCGAGCCCGATCCCGTACTCGCGGCGCTCGCCCGCGTCCTCGCGCCGGGCGGCCTCCTCTCCCTCCTGGTACGGAACGCCGACGCCCTCGCCATGCGCCCCGGCCTGCTCGGCGAGTGGGGCACCGCATTGGACGCCTTCGGCTCGGACACGTACACCAACCGGCTCGGCCTCACCGTCCGCGCCGACCGCCGCGATGCCCTGACCGCGACTCTCACCGGGATCGGCGTGCCCCTGCACACCTGGTACGGCGTACGGGTGCTCAGCGACGCGGCGCCTGATGACGCGCCCCTGCCGGACGATCCCGCCGAGCGGGAGCAGCTGTTCGCCGCGGAGGAGCTGGCGGGGCGTACGGATCCGTACCGCGCGGTGGCGGCACTGCTGCACTTCTGCGGCGTCCGGGCCTCCCCGCCTGGGCCGCCCCGGTAAACCCGGCCCGACACGAGCGGCGGCGGGCGCGCGATCCTCTGCATTTAAGCGCCACAAACGCGACAATTCCGACATGAGCAAATCTGTTGCGCGTACGAAGCTCCTCGTGGCGGCCTGCGCGGCAGCGCTGCTGGCCGCCGGGTGCAATCCCTCCGGCCCGGGGAACACGGCGTCGCGGTCACCCTCCGCGTCGGCGTCGGCGTCGACCGATCAGCTGGAGCAGGAGTACCAGCGGGTCGTGAAGAATGTCCTGCCGTCCGTGGTACAGATCACCACGGGCTCGGCACTGGGCTCGGGGATCGTGTACGACGACAAGGGCGACATCGTCACCAACGCGCATGTCGTCGGCAGCTCGACCGACTTCGAGGTGACGCTGCCCAACAACGACAAGGTCCTCAAGGCGACGCTGCTGTCCAGCTACCCCGCCCAGGATCTCGCTGTCATCAAGCTGAACAATCCGCTGAAGGGCCTGAGGGCCGCGAAATTCGGCGACTCCTCGAAGGTCGAGGTCGGCCAGATCACCCTGGCCATGGGCAGCCCGCTGGGGCTGTCCGGGAGCGTCACTCAGGGGATCGTGTCGGCCGTGGGCCGCACCGTGAGCGAGGGGCAGAGCGGCGGCGGCACAGGGGCCACGATCGCGAACATGGTGCAGACATCCGCGCCGATCAACCCCGGGAACAGCGGCGGTGCACTGGTGAACCTCAGCGGGGAGGTGATCGGCATCCCGACGCTGGCGGCGACCGACCCGGACCTCGGGAACAGCGCGGCGGCGGGCATCGGCTTCGCGATCCCGGCGTCGACGGTCACCCGTGTCGCCAACCAGATCATCAAGAACGGGAAAGTCACGGAATCGGGGCGGGCGGCGCTGGGCATCGTCGGGCGCACCGTACTCAACGCCGACTTCGAGCCGGCCGGGGTCGCCATCGTCTCGGTGGTGCCCGGGGGCCCCGCCGACAAGGCCGGGCTGCGGGCGGGCGACATCATCACCAAGGTGGGCACCACCGCTGTCACCACGATTCAGTCGCTGTCCGAGGCGCTGGTGGCCTATACCCCCGGTAACAAGGTGAAGGTCACCTATGAACGTGACGGGAAGACGGCGACCGTCACCGTCGCCCTCGGCAAGCTGTGAACCGGCGCGGGTCCGATACCCCGCGCGGGTCCGAACCCGGCGCGGGTCCGAACCCCGGCCGAGGAGTGGGTGGGGGCGCCCTCCGCCGGGCGCCCTCCGCCACGCCTACGGCTGCTGCTCCTCCTCGGCGTGCAGGCTCATCGGACCGTAGATCTTCGTCCCGTCGTCGAAGAGCAGGACCTGGTCCGCGCCGCCCTGGACCAGTTCCTTCCAGATCTCACCGAGCCACGACTCGGCGTCCCCCTGCGTCGTGAACTCCTCGGGCTCGACCGCGGGCGAAACCTCGGTTCCGTCGGCCTTCTCGAACCGCCACGTCCACGCCATATCCATCTCCTCGCAACTGGAAGTGCCCTGCCCGGCAGCGTATCCGCACAGTGGACCCGGCGAGCCCGACGTGCGCGGACGCGAGACGATCGTGAGGTGGAACTCACTCTGCTCGGCACCGGCGGCCCCGAGGGCCTGCCGCTCCCCGACTGCCCCTGCGCGGCCTGCGCGTACGCCGTCGGCGACCAGGCGCGCGCCGCCACGGCGATCCTCGTGGACGGAGCGCTACTGCTCGACCTCACCCCCGGGCCGGCCTTCGCCGCGGCCCGTTCCGGGCATTCGCTCAGCGGTGTACGACAGGTCCTGCTGTCGCACCCGCACGACGGTCCGGCCGTCGAGATCCCCGCCGGGCTGCCCGCTCCCGCCCGGGTGCCCGACGGCGAGGAGCTCGCTCTCCTGACCGGGCACCGGGTGCGGGCGCTGGCCGTCGATGCCCCCGGCACGGCGTACGAGGTCACCTCGCCGGACGGCCGGCGGCTGCTCTACCTCCCCCCGGGGTGCTCCCCCGGCGCCTCAGGGCCGTCCTCCGGCCGGTACGACCTGGTGCTGCTCGACGCCGTCGGCCGGCCCGACGCCCTCGCCCGGCTCCGCGCGGCCGGATCCGTGGACGGCACGACGGACGTGGTCGCCGTCCACATCGGCCACGCCGTTCCCCCCGGCGCCGAGCTGCGGCGGCGGCTGGCCGCGCTGGGCGCGCGGGCCGTGCCCGACGGCACGTCGCTCGTCGTCGGCGACTGCCCCGAGGTGCCGGACGTGCCCCGGCGCACCCTCGTCCTCGGCGGCGCCCGGTCCGGCAAGTCCGCCGAGGCGGAGCGGCGGCTCGCCGGGTTCCCGGACGTCCTCTACGCCGCCACCGGCGGGACCCGCGGCGGGGATGCCGAATGGGCCCAGCGGGTCTCCCTGCACCGGGAGCGGCGGCCGTCGTCCTGGCGGACCGTCGAGACCTGCGACCTCCTGCCGCTGCTCGCCGACGCGGACGGTCCCCCGCTGCTCATCGACTGCCTCTCGCTCTGGCTCACCAACGCCATGGACGCCGTCGGCGCCTGGAACGACGATGTCTGGGCCAACGGCGCCAGGCGCGAACTCCACGACCGCATCGCCGAACTGGCCGCCGCCTGGCGCGGGACGCGGCGGCGGGTCGTGGTGGCCGTCAGCAACGAGGTCGGGTCCGGCGTCGTCCCCGGCACCGCTTCCGGGCGCCGCTTCCGGGACGAGCTCGGGCGCCTCAACGCGGCGATCGCCGATGAGTCCGAACACGTGCTGCTTGTCGTCGCCGGGCAGGCCCTCGCTCTCCGGGGGTAGGGTTGCGATTTTCGCAACACGGTCGTACGTTGGTGACATGGCGAGGACTGAGCAGACCACCCTGGACCGCGTGCGCGAGGTCATCGACCGCGTCGCGCCGAGCCGGGCCGCGTTCGCCGAGCGGATCGGGATCACCGGCGACAAGCTGTCGAAATCGCTCAGCGGTGCTCGCCGCTTCACCTCCCTCGAACTGGCCCTCGTCGCCGAGGCCGGTGCTGTCACCGTCGACTGGCTGCTGACCGGCCACACCCCCGCCCGACCGGCACTGGCCGCGCGTGCCGTGGCACCCTCCCCGTCCTCTCCCCCGCTCGACGAGCGGGCGCTCGAAGAGCTCGCGGGCCGCTTCACCACGGCCTACGACGTACTGAGCCTGCTCGACCACGCTCCGGAGCTCCCCGCTCTTCCGGCGGCCCGGCCGGAGGGCAGCCCCCACGAGCAGGGCGCCCGCCTGGCGGAAACAGCCCGCGACCGGCTTCGCGCCGCCGGGGTGCCGCCCCTGAGGGAGTTGGACCTGAGCGGCCTGACCGCCGCCTGCGCCCAGGTGTTCGGGGTCGATGTCGCGGTCACCCGGCTGCCGGCCGGGCTGGAGGGACTCACCTGGCAGACGGATTCCTGCCGCCTCGTCATTCTCGGCACTCATCCGGTCTGGACGCGCCAGCGGTTCACCCTCGTCCACGAACTCGGCCATGTCCTGGCCTCCGACGCGCAGGACCTCCTCGTAGAGGCCGCCATGGCCCCCGGGCTGGCGGCGGAGCCCACCGAGATCCGTGCCAACGCCTTCGCCGCCGCCCTCCTCATGCCCGAGGACGGCCTACGGGCAGACCTGCCGCCCGGCCTCCCCGCGCAGCTCGACACACCCTCCTTCGCCGCCCTCGTCGTCCGCCACCGGGTCTCCCCCAGCGCCATGGCCGCACGCCTGTACGCCCTCGGCCTCATCGACGGCGCGGCCCGCGACCGGCTGCGCCGGCACACCACCGCCGGCTGCCACGAAGTGGCCGGCGCGATGGACGCCTACGTCGCCCAGTCCGCCGCCTCAGGCGCCGAAGTGCCCCCCGTACGCCTGGTCAGCGGCCTCTTCGCGGCCTACAGGGCGGGCAGGTCCACCCTGCGCCCGCTGGCAGCGCTGCTCGGCTCCGGCGTGGACGAACTGCGGTCCCTGCTGGATCCGACAGCCCTCCCGGAGCCCAGTGACGCCATCACGGGGGAGCCTGTTTTCACCCCGTGAGCGCCTGGTGGTTTCCGGACAACACAGTGCTGTGCAATTTCGCCGCCGTACACCGGCTCGACGTCCTGGAGAAGGCCCTGGACAGCCGGGGCCGGTGGACCGAGGCCGTCGCGCTGGAGGCCCACCGGTCGGCCCGCTATCTGCCGGACCTCCGGCGCGTCGCCCCCGGCGGCTGGCTCGGCGAGCCCGTCGAGATCTCCCGCCCCGCCGATGTACGGCGCGTCGAATCGATCCGGCGCGCCGTCTTCGGCGGTGACCACTCCCGTCCGCTGCAACACCTCGGCGAGGCCCAGACCTGCCACATCATCGAACAGTGGGACGAGTTCCACGGATCCTGCTGGGTCACCGACGACCGCGACGCCTTCGAGTACGCCGTCCGCCGGGGCATCACCGCCCGCCAGACGATGGACATCGTCCGCACCGCCGTCACCGCCGGCGTCCTCACCGCCCCCTCCGGCTACCGGCTCCTCCACGACATGACCGCCGCTGGCCGCCACCTGCACCGATTGCCGTCCCGGCCCGGAGACCTGCTCCCGCAGCGGTGAGAACTCTCACGCGGGGCGGCCCAGCTCCTTGCGGAACAGGTCGAGGACATTGCCGCCGAGGATCTTGCGGATGGCGGTCTCCGGAAGGTCCCTCCAGGCCAGTGCTTCGGTGCGCCGCAGGCGCCGGGGCACCGCCTAGCGGCCGAGCGCCGCGAGGACCGTGCGGACCTGGCCCACCGGATCCTCGCCCACCGGCCGCAGGACCACGGTGTCGGCCCCACCCCGCTGAAGCTCCCGCACACGGCCCGCGGCAGCCGTAGCCGACCCGGCCGCCAGGAACACCTCCTCGGCCGGGATGCCGAGCCAGGCGGTGTATGCGGCAATGACAGGTGCCGTGGCGGCGCGTACCCGGCCCGGGTCGGCATCGATGTGGAGGCGGGTGAAGACGACGGTTTCATGGGGCCGGGCGGTGCCGGCCGCCTGGCGGCCCGCCTCGACATGGGAGAGCGCCGCGGCGATCCGAGCCGGCCCCCGCCCCTCGGCGATCACGGTGCCGTCGGCGACGCGCCCGGAGAGTTCGAGGGACGGATCACGGGCCGTATTTTTTTCCGCCCTGCCCCGCCCTCATCCGAGTGCCAGGACCACCAGCGCCGCCGTGGCGGCCAACTCGCTCAGGGCACCGAAGACATCGCCGGTGACGCCGCCGAAACGGGCGCGGCAGCGGCGGAGCAGCAGCTCGGCGCAGACGAGGGCGGCCACGGCGGCGAGGGCGGCATGGAGGCCCGCGGCGGCGCAGGCCAGGACGGTCACGGCGGCGGCAGCCCAGGCGGTACGCAGGCCGAGCACCCCCGCGACGGCGGCGCCGAGGCCGTCGGGGCGAGCGGCCGGGACGCCGTGGCGGCAGGCGAGGGTCATGGCCGTACGGGCCACGACAGCGGCGACGGTCGCGGCGACGGCGCCGTGCGCCCAGCCGGTGGCGTAGAGCTGGGAGAGGGCGGCGATCTGGGCCAGCAGGGCGAAGAGCAGGGTGAGGACACCGAAGGGTCCGATGTCGGACTGCTTCATGATGCGCAGCGCGTCCTCGGCGGGCTTGCCGCTGCCGAGGCCGTCGGCGGTGTCGGCGAGGCCGTCGAGATGGAGGCCGCGGGTGAGGGCGGCGGGGACGGCGACGGTGGCGACGGCGGCCAGCAGCGCGCTGCCGTCGAGGACGAGTATGAGTGCGCCGAGCCCGGCCGCGAGCAGGCCGACGACCAGCCCGACGAGCGGCGCCGCGAGCATGCCGCCACGCGCCGCGGTGCGGTCCCAGCGGGTGACCCGCACCGGGAGGGCGGTGAGAGTGCCGAAGGAGAAGCGCAGCGCTGTGATCATGGCGTGCAGGGTACCGGGCGGCCTATGACCGTAGATTACCCGCTATGGGGCACTGGTGGTACCGCAACATCATCGAGCCGGGGAAGCTTCCGCTGCTGCTGGCGCTGGCGTCGTTCGTGGTGTCGTTCCTGGTCACCCGGACGATCACCCGGCTGATCCGGGCCGGGCGCGGGCCGTTCCGGAACATCGGCGCGGGCGGGACGCACATCCATCATGTCGTGCCGGGCATCGTGCTCATGGTCGTCGGCGGCTTCGGCGCGGTGTCCAGCGGGACTTCCGGCTGGGCGGCCGGGATCTCGGCGGTGCTCTTCGGGATCGGTGCGGGGCTGGTGCTGGACGAGTTCGCGCTGGTGCTCTACCTGCACGACGTGTACTGGAGCGAGCGCGGCCGGAAGAGCGTGGAGGCGGTGGTGCTCACCGCGTCGCTCGGCGGGATGCTGCTGCTCGGCTTCCTCCCGTTCGGGGTGAACTCACTGGACAGCGCCGAGCTGCAGGACCGCGTCTCGGCGACCTTGACCGTGGTGATCAACCTGCTGTTCTCGCTGATCGCCCTCATGAAGGGCAAGGCGCGGCTGGCGGTGCTGGGCGTCCTGGTGCCGTTCGTGGCGCTGTTCGGGGCCGTCCGGCTGGCCCGGCCCGGCTCCATCTGGGCGGAGCGGCTCTACCGCCGCCGGCCGCGCACCAGACGGCGCGCGGCCCGGCGGGCGGCACGGCATGACGCCCGCTGGGCGGAGCCGCGGCGCCGCCTTCAGGACCTGCTGGGCGGCGCGCCCGACCGGTGACGGGCTTCGGCCCGACGCTCGGCCCAGCACATGATCAGCGCCGCCGCGAGCCCCGCGCAGTGCTCGTACCCGGCGAGATTGGGAAAGAGGACGGCCTCCCCCACGACGAAGACGGCCACCGCCGACGCCGTGAGCCAGGCCCGGTAGCGCAGCGCCACATACATCGCCACAGCGGCCACCGCCGCAGACGGACCGGTGTCCCGGCCGGTGACGACGTCCGTGGGCAGGCTCAGGAACCCGTGCGGGCCGACGGCGAGCGCGTAGCGCGCGTACGAAGTGCCCGCCAGCGTCGCCGCATACGCCACCGCGAGCGTGCGCAGCCGGCCGACCGTTACCTCGGCGATGCCGAAGACGACCACCAGTTGGAGGAGCGCGCCCCACACCGGCAGGTCGAGCGCGGGTACGAAGAGCGACAGCGGTGTACGCAGCAGCGCCTGCCAGAAGGGCAGCGTCGACCGGACGACTCCGATGTCGGACACGAACCCCGCGCCCCAGGACTGCTGTTGCACCGCCTGGAAGCCGGCGGTGAGCGCGAGGGCGGTGAGCGTCAGCGGGATGGTGTGGATGAATTGGAGTATCGCCTTGGGTGTCACGCGCGGCTTCTGGTCGGCCAGGCCCAGGCCGTCCCACACGTCCAGGATCACCCCGCCCCACTCGGCGCGGAGAAAATCCCCGACGCGCTTGCTGAAGCCGCTCACCGGCGGCGCAACAGCGAGGACAGCCGGGGCGCGACCAGGAAGCCCTCCGCACGGGCACTGGCGAGGCCGACGCGGGGCAGTTCGCTGTTCTTGGCGAAGAGGAGGTACCGAGGTTCCCAGATGGGCCGGTACTTGGCGTTGGCGCGGTAGAGGGATTCCAGCTGCCACCAGCGGGAGAAGAAGGTGAGCAGCGAGCGCCACAGGCGCAGCACCGGGCCCGCGCCGAGCCGTGAGCCGCGCTCGAAGACCGAGCGGAAGGCCGCGAAGTTCAGCGAGACCTGCGTGATCCCGATCTGGTCGGCGCGTTCGATCAGATTGATGATCATGTACTCGATCAGGCCGTTGTCCGAGTCCCGGTCACGGCGCATCAGGTCCAGGGAGAGACCTTCCGGGCCCCATGGCACAAAGCTGAGCAGTGCGCGGGGCGCGCCCTCAGCGTCGTAGCACTCCACCATCATGCACCGCCCGTCCGCCGGATCGCCGAGCCTACCGAGCGCCATGGAGAAGCCGCGTTCGGTCACGCCGTAGCGCCACTGGTCGGCGCGCCCGATCAGCTCCTCCATCTCCGCCTCGGAGATGTCCTCGTGGCGGCGGATCCGGATGGTGTACCCGGCCCGCTTGACCCGGTTGCATGCCTGCCGGACGGTGCGCATCGCGCGGCCCTCGAGGGTGAATTCGCCGGTGTCGACGATCGCCTCGTCGCCGAGCTCCAGCGCGTCCAGGCCGTGCCGCGCGTAGACCGTGCCGCCCTCCTCGCTCGCGCCCATCACGGCCGGGATCCAGGCGTGTTCACGGGTCTCCGCCAGCCAGGCCTCGATCGCCCCGGGCCACGCCTCGAGATCGCCGATGGGGTCGCCGGAGGCGATCGACACACCCCCCACGACGCGATAGGCGACGGCGGACTTCCCCGACGGGGACCAGACCACGCTCTTGTCGCGGCGCAGCGCGAAGTAGCCGAGTGAGTCGCGGTCGCCGTAGCGGCCGAGGAGCTCGCGCAGCCTCGCCTCGTCCTGCGGAAGCAGCGCACGGCCGCGCGGTGAGCGGAAGGCCGCGTACAGGACCAGCAGGAACAGCAGCGCGCTCATGACGTTGATGGTGACGTTCACCCACCCGGGGGGCGTGATCCCGATGAAGTCGTTGTCGCTGCCGGCCAGTGACACCACCCGCAGCAGCGCATAGGCGAAGCGCTCGCCGAACGTCGAGCCCTTGCTGGTGTTGGTGACCGTGACCAGCGCCGCGGCGAGCAGTCCGCCGAAGGCCACGCCCCCGACGGCAACCGCCGCGGCGAGCTTCGGGTTGGCGCGGTCGCCCTTGGCACGGAACTCGCGGCGGCCGGCCAGCAGCGCCGTGAAGAACCCGGCGGTCAGTAAGAAGGCGATCCAGTTCTGCGGGTGGCTGCGGGTGTCGGCGGGCACCATCGCCGCCGCGAAGACCAGCAGGAACAGTCCGCACACCACCAGGTTCAGGATCCAGGCCGCGCGCTTTCTGCGTCGCATGGTGATGGCGAGGAACAGCGCGAACAGGCCCGAGGTGAATCCTGCGGTGAGCAGGTACGGGGTGAAGAAATCGTTGGCGTTGTGGCGCCGGATGCTGTTGCCGAAGGACAACCACACAGCGCCGAGGAGGTTGAGGAAACCGACCAGGCGGAGATACCAGACGGCGAAATTCGCAGCCACTGCCGTGCGGACCATTCCCATAAGTGGATCTTACGGCGGATGCCCCCTTGCCGGGATGCCGCGGACCCTGCGCGCCGGGGCGTGCCGGGCGCCGCGACAGGGGCCGACGCAGCCGGGGGCGCTACGGGATTTCCGGCTGCTCCGGTGCCTCCGGCTGCTCGGTAACCTCCGTCGCCTCCGGCTGCTCCGGCAGCTCTGCGGAGAGTGCCGCCGCCGCCTGGAGCAACGGCAGCGCCAGCAGCGCGCCCGTGCCCTCGCCCAGGGTCACGCCCTGGTCGAGCAGCGGGTCCAGAGAGAGCCGGTCCAGCGCTTTCGCCTGGCCCGGCTCGCCGCCCGCCTGGCCTGCCTGCCACCAGTCCGGGGCCCGGAAGGCGACACGCTGGGCGACCAGGGCCGCCGCCGCGGTCACAACGCCGTCGAGGACGACCGGGAGTTTGCGTACGCCCGCCTGCAGCAGGAAGCCGGTCAGCGCGGCGAGATCGGCTCCGCCGGTGGCGGCCAGCAGCTGCAACTGGTCGCCCAGCACCGGGCGCGCACGGCGCAGCGCGTCGCGGATCGCCGAGCACTTGCGCATCCAGGCGAGGTCGTCGATGCCGGAGCCCCGACCCGTCACCACGGAAGCGTCCGTGCCGCACAGCGCCGCGATCAGCACGCCCGCGGCGGTCGTGCCGCCGACGCTCAGGTCGCCCAGCAGCACGAGGTCGGTGCCGGAGTCGGCCTCCTCGTCCGCGATCGTCATCCCGGTACGGAATGCCTGCTCGGCCTCTTCGGCGGTGAGCGCGTCCTCGATGTCGATCCGGCCGGAACCGTCGCGCACATGGTGCGCCGTGACCTCCGGCGGCAGCGGGTTCTTCGCCAGGTCCTCCGGGTCCACCGCCAGCCCGACATCCACCACCCGGATCTGCGCCCCGTACTGGCGGGCCAGCACATTCACCGCCGAGCCGCCCTCCAGGACCCTGCGGACCAGGTCCACGGCGGTCCCGGCGGGGCGGGCGCTCACATTGAGCGCCGCCACGCCGTGGTCGGCCGCGAACAGCAGTGCCTTGGGCCGGGAGACCGGGCGTGCGGGGACCTGCCCCTGGACCGAGGCCAGCCAGTCGGCAAGCTCGCCGAGCTTGCCGAGCGCTCCGGCGGGGCGGACCACCCGCTGCCAGCGGTCGTGGGAGTCCCGGCGTACGCCGGCGTCCGGACGCTCCACGAGGGAGCCGAAGTCATCAATATTCAGGCCGGTCACCGGGCGAACGATACCGCCACGGCTCCCGCTCGGGTCGGAGGTGTCTTCGGCTGCCCGCCCGATGCTCGGTGCCGCAAGCTGCCGCGCTGGTGGGTGGCTCGGGGGCGAGGCGGGGCCGGCCCTTGGACACCGGGATGCCCACGGCTCTGTCGCGGCGCCGGTCAGTCCCGGTGCGGTGGCGTGACCGCCCGGCGTGCGGGGCCCTTGGTGGCGGTACGTCGCCGGGCAACGGGCACGCGGGATTCCCCCGCGCCTCCGGCGCGGGGGAACCGGCCTGGCCCCCAGGGCCGCGATCCCGCTCCCGCCCGGCGCAGCGTTAGGTGTGGACCAGGTCCCACAGGGGCAAATGCCGCCACATACGATGGCGGCGGGCGCGGCCGGCCCACCCATCGGCCGAAAACCACCAAGGCGCACCCGGACCTCGACCCACCGACCGACCGAACAGGACCCCCATCACCGTGACTGCACTGACTCTCAGCACTTCCTCCGCCGCCGCACTACGCGCGGATGCCATCGTGATCGGCGTTGCCAAGGGCGCCAAGGGCCTCGAAGTGGCGCCGGGCGCGGAGGCGGTTGACGAGGCGTTCGGCGGCAAACTGGCCGCGACCCTGGAAACACTCGGCGCCTCGGGAGGGGACGGCGAGGTGACGAAGGTGCTGTCGCCGGAGGGCGTGAAGGCCCCCCTGGTACTGGCGGTTGGCCTCGGGGACACGCCCGCCGACGGTGAGGGCTTCGGCGCGGAGGCGCTGCGCAGGGCGGCGGGAGCGGCGGCGCGGGCCCTGAGCGGGACGAAGAAGGCCGCGTTCGCACTGCCGGTCGCGGACGTGGCCGCAGCGCAGGCGATCGCGGAGGGCGCGCTGTTGGGCGCGTACGCGTTCACCGTCTACCAGGAGAACGGGAGCGGCAAGGCGCCGCTGGCCGAGGTGGCGCTGACCGGGGCGAAGCCGCGCGACAAGGCGTACAAGGCGGCGGCGGAGCGGGCGACGGCCGTGGCGGCCGAGGTCAACCGGGCGCGTGACCTGATCAACATGCCGCCCAACGACCTGCACCCGAAGTCGTTCGCGGCCCAGGTGCAGGCGGCGGCCGAGGAGTACGGCCTGAAGGTCGAGGTGCTGGACGAGAAGGCACTGGCCAAGGGCGGCTACGGCGGCATCCTGGGCGTCGGCCAGGGTTCGGCCAACCCGCCGCGGCTGGTGAAGGTGTCGTATCTGAACCCGAAGGCGAAGAAGAGCCTCGCGTTCGTCGGGAAGGGCATCACCTACGACTCGGGCGGCATCTCGCTGAAGCCGGCCGGCCACAACGAGACGATGAAGTGCGACATGAGCGGCGCGGCAGCGGTCTTCGCGGCCGTGGTGGCGTCGGCCAAGCTGGCTCTGCCGGTCAATGTGACCGGCTGGCTGGCGCTCGCCGAGAACATGCCGGGGGGCCGGGCGACCCGGCCCGGCGATGTGCTGAAGATGTACAGCGGCAAGACCGTCGAGGTGCTGAACACCGATGCCGAGGGCCGTCTCGTCCTCGCCGACGCGCTGACCCGCGCCAGTGAGGAGAAGCCGGACGCGATCATCGACGTGGCGACTCTGACCGGCGCCATGGTGCTGGCGCTCGGCAACCGCACCTTCGGGATCATGGCGAACGACGACGCCTTCCGTACCGCCATCCACGAGACCGCGACGGAGGCCGGCGAGCAGTCCTGGCCGATGCCGCTGCCGGCGGAGCTGCGCAAGGGCATGGACTCGCCGACCGCCGACATCGCGAACATGGGCGAGCGGATGGGCGGCGGCCTGGTGGCCGGGCTCTTCCTGAAGGAGTTCGTCGGCGAGGGCATCACCTGGGCCCACCTCGACATCGCGGGCCCGGCCTTCCACGAGGGCGCGCCGTACGGCTACACCCCGAAGGGTGGTACGGGCTCGGCGGTGCGCACCCTCGTACGGCTGGCGGAGAAGACGGCGGAGGGCGGCCTGGTGTAAGCCCGGTCACGTTCTTGTGAGTGTTCCCGTAAGGCCCCGGGCCAGGCGCCCGGGGCCTTACCGGTGAGTAGGTAAGGCCCCGGGCCAGGCGCCCGGGGCCTTACCGGTGAGTAGGGAATACCGGGCACGTCTCTTACGTCTCACAGCACGGCCCGGTGCCTCGTCCACTGGCAACAAGTGCGAGGATGTTGTCTCGGCACGATAGGGCCCTGTTTAAAAAACGAAGCGGCCGAACTTTTAAGCCGCCGCCCGGTCACGGCAGACCGGCTCCGGCGTACCCATGCATGGAGGACGTGACGTGGCGAACGACGCCAGCACCGTTTTCGACCTAGTGATCCTCGGCGGCGGTAGCGGCGGTTACGCCGCCGCCCTGCGGGCGGCGCAGCTCGGTCTGGACGTCGCCCTGATCGAGAAGAACAAGCTGGGCGGCACTTGCCTGCACAACGGCTGCATCCCCACAAAGGCTCTGCTGCACGCCGGTGAGATCGCGGACCAGGCGCGCGAGAGCGCCCAGTTCGGTGTGAAGGCCACTTTTGAGGGCATCGACATCGCGGGCGTCCACAAGTACAAGGACGAGGTGGTCGCGGGGCTGTACAAGGGCCTGCAGGGGCTTGTCGCCTCCCGCAAGGTCACTTACGTGGCCGGCGAGGGCCGGCTTTCCTCCCCGACCAGCGTGGATGTCAACGGCCAGCGTTACACCGGCCGGCACATCCTGCTGGCGACCGGCTCGGTGCCGAAGTCGCTGCCGGGGCTGGCCATCGACGGCGACCGGGTGATCTCCTCGGACCACGCCCTGGTGCTGGACCGCGTGCCCAAGTCCGCGGTCGTGCTGGGCGGCGGTGTGATCGGCGTGGAGTTCGCCTCCGCATGGAAGTCCTTCGGCACCGATGTGACGATCGTCGAGGCGCTGCCGCATCTCGTCCCGGTGGAGGACGAGAACAGCTCCAAGCTGCTGGAGCGCGCCTTCCGCAAGCGCGGCATCAACTTCTCCCTCGGCTCCCGCTTCTCCGGCGTGGAGTACACCGCCGACGGAGTGCGGGTCTCCCTGGAGAACGGCAAGACCTTCGAGGCGGAGCTGCTGCTCGTCGCCGTGGGCCGCGGTCCGGTCTCGCAGGGCCTGGGCTACGAGGAGGCCGGGGTCGCCCTCGACCGCGGCTATGTCCTGGTCGACGAGTACCTGCAGACCAATGTGCCCACCATCTCGGCCGTCGGTGACCTCATCCCGACCCTCCAGCTCGCGCACGTCGGCTTCGCCGAGGGCATCCTGGTAGCGGAGCGGCTGGCCGGCCTGAAGATCGTGCCGATCGACTACGACGGTGTGCCGCGCGTCACTTACTGCCACCCCGAGGTCGCCTCCGTAGGCATCACCGAGGCGAAGGCCAAGGAGCTGTACGGTGCCGACAAGGTCGTCACCCTGAAGTACAACCTGGCCGGCAATGGCAAGAGCAAGATCCTGAAGACCGCGGGCGAGATCAAGCTCGTCCAGGTCCGGGACGGCGCCGTGGTCGGCGTCCATCTGGTCGGTGACCGGATGGGTGAGCAGGTCGGCGAGGCTCAGCTCATCTACAACTGGGAGGCGCTGCCGGCGGAGGTCGCGCAGCTCATCCACGCGCACCCGACGCAGAGCGAGGCCCTGGGCGAGGCCCACCTCGCACTGGCCGGCAAGCCGCTGCACTCGCACGACTAGTCACCGGACACTCACCCCATCCGCACAGATCGTTAGGAGCTACCGCAACCATGGCGGTTTCCGTAACCCTGCCGGCGCTCGGCGAGAGCGTGTCCGAGGGCACCGTCACCCGCTGGCTCAAGGCCGAAGGTGAGCACGTCGAGGCCGACGAGCCGCTGCTCGAGGTCTCGACCGACAAGGTCGACACCGAGATCCCCGCGCCGGTCTCCGGGATCCTGGCCTCCATCAAGGTCGCCGAGGACGAGACGGTCGAGGTCGGCGCCGAGCTGGCGATCATCGACGACGGCCACGGCGCGCCCGCTGCCGCCCCGGCCCCGGCCGCCGAGCCGGTCGCCGCCCCGGCACCGGCCCCCCAGGCCGCTCCGGCCCCGGTCGCCGCGGCCCCCGCCCCCGCCCCGGCTCCGGCCGCTGTGACTGCCGCAGCCCCGACCGGTGGCGCCCAGGGCACCCCGGTGCTGCTGCCCGCGCTGGGCGAGTCGGTGACCGAGGGCACCGTCACCCGCTGGCTGAAGTCGGTCGGCGAGAGCGTGGACGCCGACGAGCCGCTGCTGGAGGTGTCGACGGACAAGGTCGATACCGAGATCCCCGCCCCTGCCTCCGGCATCCTGCTGGAGATCCTCATCGCCGAGGACGAGACCGCCGAGGTCGGCGCCAAGCTCGCCATCATCGCCGCCGCCGGTGCCGCCCCCGCCGCTCCCCCGGCCCCGGCCGCTCCGGCCCCCGCTGCCGCCGCGCCGGCTCCTGCTCCCGCCCCGGCCGCTGCCCCGGCGCCCGCGCCGGTGGCCGCTCCCGCTCCCGCGCCGGCACCGGCTCCGGCTCCGGTGGCTCCCGCCCCGGCGCCCGTGGCCGCACCGGCTCCGGCCGCCACGGCTCCGGCTCCGGCCGCCACGAGTGACGACGGTGCTTATGTGACCCCGCTGGTCCGTAAGCTCGCCGCCGAGAACGGCGTCAACCTGGCCACGGTCAACGGCACCGGGGTCGGTGGCCGGATCCGTAAGCAGGACGTCATCACCGCCGCCAAGGCCGCCGCCGAGGCCGCCAAGGCAGCCAAGGCCGCCGCCGCCCCGAAGGCCGCCGCCGCCCCGGTGGTTCCGTCGCCGCTGCGCGGTCAGACGGTCCCGATGACCCGGGTCCGTAAGGCCATCGCCAAGCACATGGTCGAGTCGCTGAAGGTCTCGGCGCAGCTCACCACGGTCGTCGAGGTGGATGTCACCCGCGTCCTCAAGCTGCGTGAGACGGCCAAGGCCGGCTTCCTGCAGCGCGAGGGCGTCAAGCTCTCCCCGCTGCCGTTCTTCATCAAGGCCGCGACCGAGGCGCTCAAGGTCCACCCGATCGTCAACGCCCGGGTGAACCCCGACGACAGCATCACGTACCACGACGTCGAGAACATCGGCATCGCCGTGGACACCGAGAAGGGTCTCTTCGTCCCGGTCATCCATGACGCCGGCGACCTCAACATCGCCGGTATCGCGAAGAAGACCGCCGACCTCGCCGCCCGCACCCGCGACGGCGGCCTCAAGCCGGACGAGCTGGCGGGCGGCACCTTCACGGTGACCAACACCGGTTCGCGCGGCGCGCTCTTCGACACCCCGATCCTCAACCAGCCGCAGGTCGGCATGCTGGGTGTCGGGGCCACCGTGAAGCGCCCGGCGGTCATCGAGACGCCGGAGGGCACGGTCATCGGCATCCGGGACATCGTCTACCTGGCGCTGTCCTACGACCACCGCATCGTGGACGGCGCCGACGCCGCCCGCTTCCTGAGCACCATCAAGGCCCGCCTGGAGGCAGGCGAGTTCGAGGGCGACCTCGGTCTGTAAGGCATTCGCAGCACGAGACGGCCGCGCCCCCGCCCGGAGTTCCGGATGGGGGCGCGGCCGTCTCGTGCTTCTCCGCCGAAAAATCTCAGAATTGTCACGGACTGCTTTGAACACCCTGAGAGCGCCTGCCGTACTTGAGGGCGCGATACCTTCCGCACGCCCGTTTTGAGGGGCCGATGGGTGTGACGGAAGAACAGAGTCCGCGCAAGTGCGTTGTGCAATGAGGAGTTCAGAATGTCGCGTGCCCTTCCGGCCTTCCACCGCCGACGTGTCATGATCGTGGGCGCGGTAGGCGGCACTGTGCTGTCGGATGTTGTGGTGCTCGGGGCCGCCTACGCCGGCCAGTCCACCGCCAAGGCCGCCGCCCCCACGGTCAGCTGCCCTTCCGTGAACGGCGCCCTGCCTGCGGTTCCGGCCCAGTCCCAGGCCGAGGTCACCCGCAATCTCGCCCTGCTGGACACCCAGATCACCGAGGCGAACAACCGGCTGGCCGGCACTGTCGGCCAGGGCGGCCCCAACTTCGTCAACAACGCGATCCGCGGGCCGCTCAAGGACAAGCCCTCCTCGACTGTCGACCGGATCAACCTCGCATTCTCCCGCCAGGGCGCGACCGCTCCCACCGGTCTCAACGCCCTGGCGGGTTGCGCCCTCAGCGGCTGACGGAGTCGCGGGCGGCACCTGGGACGGACCGGAGGGGCCGGGCGGGCGACGCCGTCGTCACGTGCCGGCCCGGCCCCTCCCCCACCCTCCTGAACGGAGTAAGTGATGAGTGAGACCCATCAGACCCATGAGATGCGGCTGGTCACGATGACGCCCCTCGGCACCGAGGAGTGGCTCTGCCCGCTCTGCGAGCGCCGGATCCTGCTGCAGTGGCCGCCGCGCTACGACGTGATCGTGCTGGTGCGCGGCGACGAGACCGTCGCCCACACCGGCGGCCGGCCCGAATCACAGCCCGCCCCCGTACCACCCGTGCCACAGCCCCCGGTATACGCTGCCGGGCTCGCCCCCGAGGAGTACCGCTGGCTCCACGAGAACGGCATCGACTGGGGCGGTGACACCGCGGCCTGACACCATGACCTCATGCGTGCGGCCCGGCTCATCCATCTCCTCCTACTGCTCCAGTCCCGCGGCTCGATGACCGCTGCCGAGCTCGCGGAGACCCTCGAGGTCTCCGAGCGCACCGTCGGCCGCGACGTCCTGGCGTTGTCCGAGGCCGGTATCCCCGTCTACGCCGAGCACGGCCGTGTCGGCGGCTACCGGCTCATCGGCGGCTACCGCACCCGTCTCACCGGCCTCGGACGGGACGAGGCCGAGGCCCTTTTCCTCTCCGGTGTGCCGGATGACCTGCGCGCCATGGGCCTCGCCGACGCCGGACCCGCGGCCCGGCTGAAAGTCTCGGCCGCCCTCCTCCCCGAGCTCAGTGACGACCCCGCCACCGCCGCCCAGCGCTTCCACCTCGACGCCCCCGGCTGGTGGCAGGAGCCGCCCACCCCCGCCCTGCTGCCGCAGCTGGCCGCCGTCTGCGACCCCGCCGACGGAGTCGGCTGATGTCACAGCTCGGCACGCGACGCCGCCCCACCTATTCGCGCGGCCTCTTAGCCGGTACGCCCCTCCCCGCCGGAGGCTGAGCGGTGCCGATGCCGGTCAGACCCGGATGATACGGACCCGCTCCTCCTTGGGACGCGCGGGCTCGGCGCAGAAGCGGTCCATGTCGTCGGTGTCGCTGGTATACAGCACGACGGGCCCGTCCCGGTCAGTAGTTGCACGGCGCTCCTGCCCGGCGCACACCGGACACGCGCGCCCGCCCCAGGGCGCCGTCGTGTCCCGTGCGTCAGGCACGTAACGACACGGGCGCATCTGGGCCGCCCCGCGTGCGGGCGGGGGCGGCAAGCCCGATGCTGGAGCCGTGATGGACGAGACGGAGTTCTGGGAGATCGTCGACAGCACGCGCGAAGCGGCCGGCGGCGATCCGGAGGAGCACGCGGACCTGCTCGTGGACCGGCTGACCCAGCTCGATCCGGACTCGGTCGCCGATTTCGCGCGGCATTTCGAGACCCGGTTCAACCGCGCCTACCGGTGGGACGTCTGGGCCGCCGCCGACATCATGCTCGGGGGCGCCAGTGACGACGCGTTCGATTTCTTCCGCTGCTGGCTGATCGGCCGCGGCCGGCATGTGTTCGAGGGTGCCCTCCACGATCCCGATGAGCTGACGGCCCTCGTCCCGGACTTCAACGCGGAGACGGACGGGGACGCCGAGGATCTCGGTTACGCGGCGGACGAGGCGTACGAGCGGCTGACCGGGATCCAGCTGCCGGATCTCGGCCTCCCCGACTCGCCACCGGAGCCGGACGGTCCCTTTGTCGACTTCGAGAACGCCGAGACCGTCGCCGAACGTTTCCCCAAGCTGTGGCAGCGCTTCGGCTGAACCGCCCCTCAGCCATCGACCGGCACCGCGCATCACGCACCGCAGGGGGACGCTCGCTACAGGCTGCGCCCCATCAGCACATCGTCCACGCACTCCCCGTCGAGCAGGAACTCACCGGGCAGCACGCCCTCCACCGCGAAGCCCAGCGATTCGTAGAGCCGCCGGGCCGGGGCGTTGTGCCCGAGGACCCGCAGGGTGACGCGGGTGGCGCCCTGGCGGCGGGCCTCGTCCAGCGCCGCGTCGAGAAGCGCACGGGCCACGCCGCACCGGCGCGCCCAGATGTGGACGGCGAGTCCCTGGATCTGGCGGACGTGGGCGTTGCAGGCGAGCGGGCTCGGCGGGGCGAGGCGTATGTATCCGGCCAGCCGGCCGTCGTTCTCGGCGACGAGGTACGCGTCCGGGGTGTGGGTGAAGTCGAAGAAGCGCGCACCGGGCGCCGGGCGGGGCTGAACGGCGTGCAGATGCGACCAGGTCGCATGATCGAGGGCGATGAGGGCCGCGTCGTCGGACAGCTGCCCGGGTCTGATTCGCGTGTCTGACGTGATCGTTACTCTGCCACTACGCATCCGGCGGCAGGATGGCTTTATGCGCATCGCAATCACCGGCTCCACCGGCCTCATCGGCTCCGCCCTGAGCCGCTCGCTGCTCGCCGACAAGCACGAGGTCGTACGTCTGGTACGACGGGGACCGGCCACGCCGGACGAAGTGCGCTGGGAACCGGAGCGCGGCTATGTGGACACCGCCGGCCTCTTCGGCGTAGATGCGGTCGTGCACTTGGCGGGGGCGGGCATCGGGGACCATCGCTGGACGGCGGCGTACAAGAAGACCCTCCGGGACAGCCGGGTGCTGGGGACGGCCGCGATCGCCGAGGCCGCGGCCTGCCTCGACACGCCGCCGGGGGTCCTGGTCTGCGGCAGCGCCATCGGCATCTACGGCGACACCGGCGACCGGCGGGTGGACGAGAGAACGCCGCCCGGCGACGGGTTCCTCGCCGGTCTCTGCCAGGAGTGGGAGGACGCGGCGGCGCCCGCCGAGGAGGCCGGGATCCGGACGGTCTTCGCCCGCACAGGGCTGGTCGTAGCGCGGGAGGGCGGCGCGTGGGGGCGGCTGTTCCCGCTGTTCAAAGCGGGTCTGGGCGGCCGGCTCGGCGATGGGCGGCAGTACTGGAGCTTCATCGCGCTGCATGACGAGATCGCCGCCCTGCGCCATATCATCGACACCCCGGAGCTCTCCGGTCCGGTGAATCTGACCGCCCCCGAGCCGCTGACGAACCGCGATGTCACCGCCGCGATGGGCCGCATACTGCACCGGCCGACGCTCGCGTCCGTTCCCGCGCCCGCGCTGCGCCTGGCGCTCGGCGAATTCTCGCAGGATGTGCTCGGCAGCCAGCGCGTGGTGCCCCGGCGGCTGCTCGACTCGGGGTTCTCGTACGCCTTCCCGGAGATCGACGGGGCGATCCGTGCCGCACTGAGTGTCGGCCAATAGCCGCCGCGGCGGTATCAGACGTGCCCGTTGGGGGAATGACCCCGCAAGCGCCAGCTGACGCGCGGGGAACCATGTCGACCCCGGGGAGGGGCATCGTGCTCTCACCAGCAGCAGCACGTTCTACATGCGCCACACACTCCACAGACGTTGTGGTGATCGGAGCCGGACTTGCCGGACTGGCCGCCGCACGCCACCTGGCCGACGCGGGGCTGAGAGTCACCGTCGTCGAAGCGGACGACCATGTGGGCGGCCGGATGGCCACCGACAAGGTGGACGGCTTCCGGCTGGACCGCGGCCCCCAGCTTCTCAATACCGCGTATCCCGAGCTGCGCCGGACCCCCGGGCTGGGCGGCCTGCGACTGTGCCGGTTCGCGCCGGGCGCACTGGTGCGGGCCGCGGGGCGCGGGTACAAGGTGGGAGCGCCGCGGGGGGCGTTCTCCGCGGCGCGGGCGCCGATCGGGTCGCCGCTGGACAAGGCGCGGCTGCGCGCGGCGCTGGGGCGGCTCGCCGATACGCCGACGGAACGGCTGCTGGCCCGCCCCGAGACAACGGCGTCGGAGGCGCTGGCCGCCTTCGCGCCCCGCACGGTTGACGGTTTTCTGCGGCCACTGCTGGCGGCGCTGCTCTGCGACCCGGGGCTGACCACTTCCAGTCGGTGCGCGGATCTCGTGCTGCGGGCCTTCGCCCTCGGCCGCACCTGCCTGCCGGAAGGCGGCGCCGCGACGGTGCCGGAGCGGCTTGCCGCCGCCCTGCCGCCGGGCACGGTACGGCTCGGGGTGCGGGCCGTGGCCGCCTCCACGACCGGTGTGGTGACGGCGGACGGCGCCGAACTGCCGTGCCGCGCGGTGGTCGTCGCGACCGGGGCCCGTACCGCCGCGGAGCTGTTGCCGGGCCTGCGGGTGCCCGGCTTCCACCCGGTGACCGTCGTCCACCACGCCGTCCCCGCCTCCGCCCCGCTGCGCGACGCCGCCCTGATCCTCGACGCCGACCGCCGTGGCCCGGTGTCGCACACCTTTCCGGCCAGCCAGATCGACCCGTCCCGCGCCCCGGCCGGGCGCGGGCTCATCACCTCCGTGATCCTCGGTCCGCCCGTTCCGGACACCGCTGTCCGGGCCCATCTCGCCGAGCTCTACCGCACCTCCACCGCCGCCTGGGAGTCGCTCTCCGTCCACCACGACCCCCAGGCCGTTCCCGCCATGCCGGCACCCCACGATCTGCGCCGGCCCGTCCGGGTCCTGCACGGCCTCTACGTCTGCGGCGACCACCGCGACACCAGCACCGTCCAGGGCGCCTTGTTCTCGGGGCGCCGCGTCGCGCACAACATCATGCGTGACTTCGGCGCCCGCCCGGCCCTCGGCGCCGAGGAGGCGCCGGAGGCGGCGTAGGGCTGGGGCCCGTTATGCGCGCGGGCCGGTTGCCGGGTTGTGCCCACCCGGCAACCATCCAGCCCGTCCGGCGTTTGAGGACTGGGGGTCCCTCCCACGCCCGCCAGGGCGTAGGGGGCGGATCTGGGGGCGGAGCCCCCCACGCGGCGCCAGCCGCAAATCGGACGCAGCCGGGAAGGGGCGGGGAGGGGGAAAGCACCGCAGGCAACACTCACCCCGCCGCGACAACGCCAAGCACGGCCGCCCGCTCGTAGAAGGCACGCACGGGCGTCGCGTCACGGTGCTGCTCGAGCCGGCGCCCGAATTCCCGTACGTACTCCAAAGCCCGCGTCGACCGCATCTCCACGGCCTGCTGCATCGCCTCGCCGCCGAGCGAGCAGGCCGCGTCGAGTTCCCCCAGCCCGAGCCGGGCGGAGGCGAGGACGGTGCGGCAGAACAGACGGCTGCGGGCGTAGCCGAGGGCGCGCAGCTGGAGGGAGCGCTCGGCGTGCTGCGCGGCGGCGCGGTACTGCTGGAGGTCGCGGTGGCAGTGGCCGAATTCGTCCGCGAGCTGGGCCTCGTCGAAGAAGCGGACCCAGTGCGGGATGTCGTCGCCGGGGCGGGCGGCCTCCAGGGCGCGTTCGGCTCGGATGAGGGCGGCGGTACAGGCCCGGACCTCGCCGAGCAGGCCGTGGCCGCGTGCCTCGGCGGAGTGCAGAAGGGCCTGGACGACGGCGGGGGCGCTGGTGCCCACGCCCTGCTGGGCGACGCGGGCGAGCTGGACGGCTTCGCGTCCGTGCCCGAGGTACACGGCCTGGCGGCTCATGGTGACCAGGACGTAGCCGCCGTAGACGCGGTCCCCGGCGGCCTGGGCGAGGCGGAGCGCCTGGACGAAGTAGCGCTGGGCGAGGCCGTGTGCCCCGATGTCGTACGAGGTCCAGCCGGCCAGCCGGGTGAGGTCGGCGACGGAGCCGAAGAGGCGGCGGCCGAGGGCCTCGCCGTAAGTGCCGCGGAGCATGGGCTCGGCTTCGTGTTCGAGGTAGCGGACGAGGGCCTGGCGGGCGTGGCCGCCGCCGTAGGCGTTGTCGAGCGAGCGGAAGAGGTCGCCGACCGAGCGGAGGGCGGCGATCTCGCCCATGGTGACGCGCTGGCGGGCGGGCCGGGCCGGGGCGGCGGGCCCCCGGGTCTGGGCCGGCACCCGTGGCGGCGCCAGGGCCTCGGCGGAGGTGTGGGCGACGCGTTCGTCGGAACCGCCGATGAGCCAGTCCCGGCTGGGCACGACGAGCCCGGCCGGGGTGAAGGCGATCCTGCGTACGTCGGTCTGGCTGCCGGTGTCCTTGCGCCACAGCCCGCTGACGATGTCGATGGCCTCGTCCGGTGAGGCGGCGAACTCCAGCCCCGCGTAGACGGGCGCGACCGCGTCCATACCGAGGTCCGTGGCGGAGAGCCGCCGGCCGAGGCGCCGGGTGAACACCTCGGCGATCAGCGCGGGGGTGGTGCCGCGCGGCTGGTGGCCGCGCAGCCAGCGGGTGACGGAGGTCTTGTCATAGCGGAGGTCCAAGCCATGTTCGATGCCGAGCTGGTCCACCCGGCGGGCGAGCCCCGCGTTGGAGAACCCCGCTTCGGCGATCAGCGCGGCAAGACGGCGGTTGGGAGAGCGACGCGTGGATCGGTCGGTCATCAGCGGTGCGGTCCCCTGCCTTTTGGGCTATATCGCTATCTCAAGAACGGCGTGAATGTAACGGTCCGTACTGCTTCGATCACTACCCAGGCGGCGCATTCGCCAGAACGGGTGAATTAAAACCGTTTCTGCAGCCGAAACCCTTCCGTCCATCCCATCTCCCGTGCTAGCTCTCGGCCGCCTGCGTCGCAGACTCTTCCCGGACGTACAGTGGCGGGAGCGCCAAATGAGGCTGCAACCGCAGCAAACACAGCAACCGCAGCAAACACAGCATCAGCAGTGAGACCGGGAGTCGCCGTGAGTGACCTGCACTTCGTTCACCTGGGGTTCGGCGCGAACGCCGTCGACTACCAAGAGGCATGGCAGGAGCAGCGGCGAGTGCACGCCGCTCGCTTCGCCGACGAGATCCCGGACACCTGCCTGCTGCTGGAGCACCCGCCCGTCTACACCGCGGGACGGCGCACAGCGGACAACGAGCGCCCCCTGGACGGCACCCCGGTCATCGACGTGGACCGCGGCGGCAAAATCACCTGGCACGGCCCCGGCCAGCTCGTGGGGTATCCGATCCTCAAACTGCCGCGTCCGGTGGACGTGGTCGCCCACGTACGGCGGCTGGAGGAGGCCCTGATCCTCGCCTGCGCCGAGTTGGGCCTGGAGACCACCCGCGTCGAGGGCCGCAGTGGTGTGTGGGTGCTCGGCGACCCCGTCGAGCGGCGCAGCCGAGACGCAGCGCAGGTTGAGGGTCCCGGCCCCGCGACCGGCGGGCTCACCCTGGACCTCGACCCCCGCGTCAACGACGAGGAGTTCGACCCCCGGCTCAACGGCCCCGAGTACGCGCCGTCCAACGCCGGACAGCGCCGCGAGGACCGCAAGCTCGCAGCGATCGGCATCCGGGTCGCCAAGGGCGTCACCATGCACGGCTTCTCGCTGAACTGCAACCCGGACAACACCTGGTTCGACCGGATCGTGCCCTGCGGCATCCGCGACGCGGGGGTCACCTCGCTCAGCAATGAGCTGGGCCGGGACATCTCCGCACCGGACGTCCTGCCGGTCATCGAGAAGCACCTGCACGGCGTGCTGACGGCGGCGGAGCCGCTGGCCCGTGCCGTCTGACAGTGCCGTCCGGTGGCCCGTACGCACGTACGGGCCCGCAATCCACAGGCGTACGCTGGTGCGTACCGAAGAATTGAAGTCGTAGAGGGAGCCGGACGTGTCCGCTGTCGCACCCGACGGTCGCAAGATGCTGCGTCTGGAGGTCCGGAACAGCCAGACCCCCATCGAGCGCAAGCCCGAATGGATCAAGACCCGGGCGAAGATGGGCCCCGAGTACACGAAGATGCAGAGCCTGGTGAAGGCGGAGGGCCTGCACACCGTGTGCCAGGAGGCCGGCTGCCCCAACATCTACGAGTGCTGGGAGGACCGCGAGGCGACCTTCCTCATCGGCGGCGACCAGTGCACCCGGCGATGTGACTTCTGCCAGATCGACACCGGCAAGCCGCAGGCACTCGACCGCGACGAGCCGCGCCGGGTCGGCGAGTCCGTGGTCACCATGGACCTGAACTACGCCACCATCACCGGCGTCGCCCGTGACGACCTGGCGGACGGCGGCGCCTGGCTCTACGCGGAGACCGTCCGCCGGATCCACGCCATGACCGCCGGCCGGGCCGACGGCCGGACCAAGGTCGAGCTGCTCATCCCCGACTTCAACGCCGTCCCCGAGCAGCTCGCCGAGGTCTTCGGTGCCCGCCCGGAGGTACTGGCGCACAACGTCGAGACGGTGCCGCGGATCTTCAAGCGGATCCGCCCGGCGTTCCGCTACGAGCGCTCCCTGGAGGTCATCACCCGGGCCCGGGAGGCGGGACTGGTCACCAAGTCCAACCTCATCCTGGGCATGGGCGAGGAGCGCGAGGAGGTCAGCCAGGCGCTGCAGGACCTGCACGACGCCGGCTGCGAGCTGATCACCATCACCCAGTACCTGCGGCCGACGCCGCGGCACCACCCCGTCGAGCGGTGGGTGAAGCCGCACGAGTTCGTTGAGCTGAAGGAGGAGGCCGAGGAGATCGGCTTCGCCGGGGTGATGTCCGGGCCGCTGGTCCGCTCCTCGTACCGGGCCGGAAGGCTCTTCCAGCAGGCGATGGAGCGGCGCCGCAGCCGTACCGCCGTTTAGCCCAAGGAGCAGCGTGGGTTCCGTCACGTCGGAGGGGGCCGCAAGCCCCTGACGTGGCGGCTCGTCGCGGGGCTGCCGCGCGGGTTTCATGGGAGTTTGACCGGCCGGTCACGGACTGGTAACACAATGTGGTGACTCTGGATTCAGGTACATCCATGCGGTTCCGAGCCGCACCAAGGGGGCCCACATGCCGACCGAGATCGCGCCACACGTTCAGCAGATCACCGGAGCCCTGCGCGTCGTGGAGTCCTTTCTCTTCCGCGGCGCCGAGCAGACCGCCCGCCGGAACGCTTGGTCGGCGGTACTGGAGGACCGTAAGCGGGCGAAGGACCGCCGCGAGGCCCAGCATGTGATCGATGCGCTGGCCGGCGCCGCCGCGTCGCCCGGCGGCAAGGCCGGCCCGGAAAGCCTCTAGGCCCTTCAGGGCCTGTCCTGGCGGCGTTGCAGAAACCCTGCGGGAGCTTCGGCCGTCCGGGCCACGTATCCTTTGCCGCATGGCGAGGAAGGAAACATCCGAGAACACCTCTGGGCGGCTCAAGCAGATCGTCCAGACCTACAAGATGACCAGGCGGGTCGACTCCAAGGTCGGGCTCGTTGTAGCGGCTGTGGGAATCGTCACCTTCGGTGTCATCCTCGCCCTCGGCTTCTTGATCAATCACCCCATCTACGCGGGCATCCTGGGCTTCCTGCTGGCCTTCCTCGCAATGGCGATCATCTTCGGACGCCGCGCAGAGGCCGCCGCCTTCGGGCAGCTCGAGGGCCAGCCGGGCGCGGCGGCGGCAGTCCTGGAGAACGTGGGCAAAGGCTGGTCGGTGACCCCGGCCGTCGCGATGACCCGTAACCAGGACGTCGTACACCGCGCTGTCGGCAAGGGCGGCATCGTCCTCGTCGGCGAGGGCAATCCGAACCGGGTCAAGGGCCTGCTGGCCGCCGAAAAGAAGCGGATGGCCCGGATCGTCCTCGACGTCCCGGTCACCGACATCATCATCGGCACCGGCGAGGGCGAGGTCTCCCTCAAGAAGGTCCGCACCATCCTGCTGAAGCTGCCGCGCGTGCTCCCCGGCCCCAAGGTCACCGAGGTCAACGACCGGCTGCGCGCCCTGGGCGACCTGATGAAGAACATGCCGGTCCCCAAGGGCCCGATGCCCAAGGGCATGCGGATGCCGAAGGGCCGGTAACACGCCGCACAATTCCGCATACGAAACGGGTGGGCCCGGAGCCGGTTTTCCGTCTCCGGGCCCACCCGTTTTCTGGCTTTCCGGCGAGCGTTCCGTGCGCCTCAGATCCTGACCTGCACCGCGTGCACCGCCTTGTCGTGCAGTCCGCGCCCGTCGCGGTCCCAGATCACCGCCGGGATCACCAGCAGCAGAAGTACGGTCCGCAGCGCGATCGCCACCACCCCGAGCCGTCCGCCGTCCGCCCGCACAAGGCGCAGGCCCAGCAGCCGCTTGCCCGGGGTGCTGCCGACCGTGCCCAGTGTCAGCACGCTCATCACCGCGAAGACGGCCATCGTCCAGGGATTGGCCGTGGACACATCACGATGAGCGATCAAGCCGTATGCGATCAGCAGACACAGCCCCCAGTCGATGAACAGCGCCGCGACCCGCCTCCCCACCCTCGCCACCGACCCCGGCCCGTCCTGCGGCAACCCCAGGCGCTCGCCCGGGTAGCCGAAGTCGACGCCTGCCTGCTCGGCCGCCGCACGTGGGCCGGAGAGCCATGATCCGATTGCGTCCCTGTCATCCACCCGTCCACCGTACTGCCCCCGCACTTGAGCGCCTGCGTCAGCATCACATTGACATCCTCACCCTCCAGGGTGTCCGGTTAACCTCCAGGAAACGAATGAGTCATGATGGGGAAATCACCGATCCCTATCGTCGGCTCCAACGTGCGTCCCCATTTCGGTCTCACGTATAGCCGCAATCCGGTCCCCGCATGACCGGGCCAAGGAGGAGTTGCATGTCGTTCCACAACGCCGACGACGTGAAGAAGTTCATCTCGGACGAGGGCGTCAAGTTCATCGACGTCCGGTTCTGCGATCTGCCCGGCGTCATGCAGCACTTCACGGTCCCGGTCAGTTCCTTCGACCCCACCGAGGAGCTCGCCTTCGACGGGTCGTCGATCCGCGGCTTCCAGGCCATCCACGAGTCCGACATGGCTCTGCGCGCGGACCTCTCGACCACACGTGTCGACCCGTTCCGCAAGGACAAGACCCTCAACATCAACTTCTTCATCCACGACCCGATCACCGGCGAGCAGTACAGCCGTGACCCGCGGAACGTGGCGAAGAAGGCCGAGGCCTACCTCGCCTCCACCGGCATCGCCGACACCGCGTACTTCGGCCCCGAGGCCGAGTTCTACGTGTTCGACAGCGCCCGCTTCCAGACCAGCGCCAACCAGTCCTTCTACCACATCGACTCCGAGGCCGCCGCCTGGAACACCGGTCAGGTCGAGGACAACCGCGGCTACAAGGTCCGCTACAAGGGCGGCTACTTCCCCGCCCCGCCGGTCGACCACTTCGCCGACCTGCGCGCCGAGATGTCCCTGGAGCTTGAGGCCTCCGGCCTCCAGGTCGAGCGCCAGCACCACGAGGTCGGCACCGCGGGCCAGGCGGAGATCAACTACAAGTTCAACAGCCTCCTCGCCGCCGCCGACGACCTCATGCTCTTCAAGTACATCGTGAAGAACGTCGCCTGGCGCAACGGCAAGACCGCCACCTTCATGCCCAAGCCCATCTTCGGCGACAACGGCTCCGGCATGCACTGCCACCAGTCCCTCTGGTCCGGCGGCGAGCCCCTCTTCTACGACGAGCAGGGCTACGCGGGCCTCTCCGACACCGCCCGCTACTACATCGGCGGCATCCTCAAGCACGCCCCCTCGCTCCTCGCCTTCACCAACCCCACGGTGAACTCCTACCACCGCCTCGTCCCCGGCTTCGAAGCCCCGGTCAACCTGGTCTACTCCCAGCGCAACCGCTCGGCCGCCATCCGTATCCCCATCACGGGTGCCAACCCCAAGGCCAAGCGCATCGAATTCCGCGCCCCGGACCCGTCCAGCAACCCGTACCTGGCCTTCTCCGCCCTGCTGCTGGCCGGCCTCGACGGCATCAAGAACAAGATCGAGCCCGCCGAGCCCGTCGACAAGGACCTCTACGAGCTGGCCCCGGAGGAGCACGCGAGCGTCCCCCAGGTCCCCACCTCCCTCCCGGCCGTCCTCGACGCCCTCGAGGCCGACCACGAGTTCCTCCTCGCCGGCGGGGTCTTCACCCCGGACCTGATCGAGACCTGGATCGACTACAAGCGCGTCAACGAGATCGCCCCGATCCAGCTCCGGCCGCACCCGCACGAGTTCGAGCTGTACTTCGACATCTAAGTCGATACGCCGCTGACCTGCGGTAACGCCTTCTAGGCTGCCGCCGAGGGCACAACGGGGGCACTCTCCCGGGATGTTCGCGAGGAAAGGCCGTCGACCGCCGCCGTCAAGGCGCGGTCGACGGCCTTCTTCGTACGCTCCTCGCTGGCGGGCATGAGGTGTGTGTACGTGCGGAGCGTAAAGCCGGGGTCCGAGTGCCCCAGGTACTCGGAGAGAGCCTTGATGCTCTCCCCCGCGTCGAGCAGCACGCTCGCGTAGTGGTGACGGAGGGCGTGCATGCCGTCGCTCCGGGCCTCGCCGTACTTCTCGCCCTCCGGCTTCGTCTCGATGACGCCCGCCTTCGCGAGGGCGGGCTTCCAGACGTAGGTGTTGAAGTAGTTGCGGTTGACCGCCTTGCTCTCGCGTGATGTGAACAGCAGATCGGCGGTGACCGGCTTCCCGTCGGGCACCGCCCAGGGCAGCGTTACGGTACGGGCCGGGCGGGCCGCCAGGTGCGCGGCTATGGCCTCGCCGACCTTCGACGGCAGTGGTACGTCACGCTCCTTCTGCCCCTTCGGCAGCGCGAAGACAAGCTGCTTGCTGACGTGCTTGATCTGGCGGCGGACGTGGACGACGCCCCGGAGGAAGTCGATGTCCTTAACGGCGAGACCGAAGATCTCGCCCTGGCGGAGCCCGCAACCGGCGCCGATGACCGCCATGCAGGCGTACGCATCGGGGAGAGCGCTGACGACCGAGAGCACCCGCCTGGGCGCCCACGGCTGCACGCGTGGGCGGTTGTCCTTCGGGAGGCGGATCGAGCCCGCCCGGCAGGGGTTCCGGGCGATGAGGGCGTCGTCCACAGCCGCGCTGAGCATGCCGGAGAGATTCGCAAAGATGACCTTCACGTAGCTGGCGGCGAGCTTGTCCTTCTCCAGCCCGCTCACCCACGCCTGGAGCATGGACGGTCGCAGAGCGCGGAGTTGGTGACTGCCCAGGTGCGGGAGAACGTGCAGACGTATGCGCAGCTCGACGGCCTGGATGGTGCCGAGGTCTCCGGTCTGGGACTCCAGCCAGGTCTTGGCGAACGTCTCCAGAGTGACCTTGCCCGCGCTCGGGTCGACGTAAGTGCCGAGATTCAGGTCGGTCTCGACCTTGGCCGAGCGCGCGTCGGCGTCGACCCGGCGGTCGAAGTTCTCCTTGCGCTGGATGCCCTTGGGGTCGCGCCAACGGACCTGCCAGCGCTTCCCCTTGCCGTGGGCGGCGGACCGGAACTTGCCCTTGTGCTCGGCGCATTCGGCCTCGTCCGCCTTGGGTCGGGCCTTGTGCCAGGTGTCGTACACCTCAGCCATCGAGCAGTGCCTCCTTGAGGTTGTCCAGGAGCGTCAGCAGCTCCTGTTTGGTGAGCCGCCCGAGGGGGTTCGGGTTGGCGGGTTCGTGAGAGACGAGGCGGTCGGCGCGTCGACCCTCTGGGCGGGTGCGCAGGGCGTGGGCGAGGCCACCGTCGTCGTCTCGGTCTTCCGGCAACGGGATCAGCGGTCTGACGCCGTCTGCCCAGTCCCAGGCGTGAGCAGCGGTGACGGTGCCACCGCCGGTCACACGGACGGTGGTCTCGTCCGCCACGGGAGGCAGCAGCAGAGTCGCGGGAGCGACGCCGAGGGCGGCGGCGAAGACGGCGAGGTCATCGACGTCCATGCGTCGCTCACTGCGCTCGATCTTGCTGATCGCAGCAGTGAGCATCGGACGGCCCAGTTCGGTGAGCCGTTCTGCGAGCGCACGTTGGCTGAGGCCCAGGGCTGTGCGCAGGCGATCGATGTTCGCGGCGGTCTGAAGACCGGTCGGGCCGATCTCCACGGGTCGTGTAGCCATGACCCAGATGTTGATCAGTGTTCGACAGCTTCGTCAAGTCCGCAATCCCGTCCGTGCCGTACTGTGCCGCGCCATCCAAAATCAGACCCACCCGTGTTGCCTAGCCCACTTCCGAGATGCCTCTGATCTGCATAGTCACTGCCCATCGATCGATTTCGAACGCTTCCCATCATGCTCCACGGAAGCCAGTTGGTGCGGCCGGACTTCGTGGCTATCGTGTGCCAGCACCACGCCGGACCGATCCAAGATGGAGTGACGCTGTCGCGTTCCGAACGACGAATACCCGCCCAGCGCACCACCGCCCGGCAAGGGGGAGGCACGGACCGCCGCGCGCTGGCATCCGCAGAGGAGTTGTCCGCCTACCTCGGCGTGCCGCTGGCCACCCTGTACGCCTGGAACCACCGGCGCCAGGGACCGACTGCGCACAAGGTCGGCCGACACCTGCGCTATCGCTGGGTGGAGGTGGAGACATGGCTGGACAGCCAGGCGATAGACCGAGCCGCCTGACCGACGCAGCAAAACGGACCCCCGGCGCTACAACGCCGAGGGTCCGGAGAACTCCCCGCAGCCGACAACTAACCGATCAACCACGGTGGCGCTGGGCCTGCCAGCCCCGCGCCACCGGTCGAGGAGATTCACCATGCAGCCTACGACTGCCGGCATGAGCCCCGCATCCACGAAAGCGACCTGGCCACTCGTCGCGGTCCCCGGTCAGCCCGGCGCCCACCTGTCCGCTGTCCCGGTCACCGAGGACGGCACACCAGAAGTGGCCCCGGTCAGTGATCGGGTGACCGGAAGTACTGACCAGGCGCCGGTCACTGATTCCGGTCAGCCGACCGGACCCACCGGCCCCGAGGAGAGCGCTCCGGCGACCAAGGGCGCTGACCTACTGACCGAGCTGCGGTCAGCCATCGCTCGCTACGTCATCATGCCCAGCCGGGAGGCCTTGGACGCGGCCACTCTGTGGGTAGCTGCCACCCACCTCCAGCCCGCGTGGCAGCACGCGCCACGCTTGGCGGTGGTCGGTCCCGCCAAGCGGTGCGGCAAGTCCCGCCTGCTGGATGTGCTGCATGACACCGTCCACGACCCGTTCATCACGGTCAACTCCACTCCGGCGGCGATCTTCCGGTCGATCACCGAGCAGCCGCCGACTCTCCTGGTCGACGAGGCGGACACCCTCTTCGGCAGCCCGAAGGTCGCGGAGAAGAACGAGGAGATGCGCGGCCTGCTCAACGCCGGTCACCAGCGCAACCGGCCGACCACCCGAGTGTCCGGGCCGGAGCACAAACCGACGAAGTTCCTGACCTTCGCCATGGCGGCCCTCGCCGGCATCGGTGACCTCCCCGACACAATCATGGACCGGGCAGTCGTCATCCGGATGCGACGCCGGGCACCGGGCGAACGCGTCCAGTCCTTCCGCTCTCGCTGGGACACCCCGCCCCTCCACGCCCTGCGCGACCGCATCGCAACCTGGTTGACCCCGCTGTTGGACACCGCCGCCCGCATGGAACCGCCCATGCCGGTCGACGACCGCGCGGCGGACACCTGGGAACCCCTGGTCATCGTCGCCGACCTCGCCGGAGGCGACTGGCCACGCCTGGCTCGCACCGCCTGCACGGCGATGACCGCGCATGAGGCCGGCCAGGACGAGGAAGGCGGGCTGAAGACCCGCATCCTTACCGACATCCGGGCCGTCTTCGCCGCCTACGGCGACCCCGACGCGCTCCCGACCGAGCACCTGCTGTCCGCCCTGCGCGCCGACACCGAGGCCCCGTGGGCCGAACACGGCCCCAACGGCCTCAGCCCGCGCGGCCTGCAAATCCTGCTCAAGGACTACGGCATCAGCTCCGCCAACCTCCGCTTCCCCGACGGCACTCAGCGAAAGGGCTTCGTCCGCAACCGCTTCGCCGACGCCTGGACCCGCTACTGCCCCGAGGCCAATGAGCCCGACCACATCGGGCGTTAACCCGTATCCACCCGTCCCAACCGTCCCCGCGCAGCTCAACGCGGGGACGGTTCCTTTCCCCGGGACGGGTCCACCCGCACGGCGTACCGTGAGGAACCCGCCCCCGCTCGGCCCCGCCGCCCTGCGCCAAGACGACTCGACCCGCCGCATGGTTCCGACTCGTACCAGCCTGACCAGGAGCGCAACGGGTGTGACGACTGCGATGCCACCCCCGCACTCAACCCCGACGACGGCACAGAAGACGCGCGCGAGCGGATAGGCACGATGAGCGTGCGTCGCACAGCAAGCTATAGCCGTGGATATCCCAAAGGGATATCCACGGCGCTTGCCCTCGCCCAGGGGTGCGAGGGCGGGTCCCCGAGCGAGGGCGCACGGGGACGGGACCAGCTTCTAGCGGCAGGCCCGTGCCCGCCGGGTAGGGGAGCCATGGCACGTTGGCTTCCGGCGGGCACGGGGGTGCGCACCGTCCCCGCCAGGGCTGCCACCTCGGCGGGAACGGCGTTCCATGGAGGCGGTCAGCCGCCCGCAGGCGGCACCGCGAGGGTGCACCAGATGATTTTGGATTTGGTTTCGCTGAGGCGCCAACCCCAGGCGGTGGCCAGGTACCCACGAGTTCGAGTCCGCGTCCGTGTTCGGCGTCGTTATCGGGGCGCTGCAGGGCAGGCGGGCTGGCGGATCCATCCTCGACTTCGATGTAGACGATTCCGTCGTCGTGGCAGAGGCTCAGCTCGATGTCGCCGTGAGGGGCATGCTCCACGGCGTTCGTCACCAACTCGCTCGACAACAGCACCGCTTCGAACACCACACGTCGCAGGCCCCAAGCCATGAGGGCCTTCTCGACCGCATGCCGTGCGCGGCGAACCTCGCTGCGCTCCGGGGCCAGGCGGAGTGCAAGCCGACATTGGGCATTCGATAGCGGGTGGACACGAGGCTCGGGCGGCCTGGCCGTGAATTGCTCGCCGATCATGATCATCACGTCCGATTCCGTTGCGCCCGATGAGAGACCAGAACGCGTCCTCCGCCGAGCAGCCGAGCGACTCCATGAGGACGCCTCCTACAGACAAACGCTGCGACCGGGCTAACGGGGAGGGTGCACTGGGGATGTCTGCGGGCAGTGGGGTTGTACGTTGTTCGCGTAGGCGATGGAAGGAGCCGGATCATGGACGAAAGTGCAGACCAGACGCTCTCTGGATGGAGGTTGCAAGGGCGTCGAGTACTGGTCACTGGGGGCTCCCGCGGTCTGGGCGAGGCCATCGTCAAGCGCTTGGTCGCAGAGGGGTGCACGCTGGCTGTCTGCGCACGGGGAGTCGGCCAGCTCCAGCAACTCGCCGAGCGTATCGAGCAGCGGGGAAGGACACCGGTGTTCACCCGGGCCCTGGACGTGGCCGCACCAGAACTGCTCGAAGATTTCGTCGGGGATGCCGCAGCACGCCTCGGTGGCTTGGACGGCGTGGTCGCGTGCGCGGGCGGTGCCAGCGGTCGCGGGCTGGAGGGAGCCAGCGCCCAGGACTGGATGAGGACCTGGGAGCTGAATGCCGGCCATGCCGCCCGGCTCCTCGCCGCGTCGGCCCCGCACCTGCGGGCGGCCGGGGGTGGCTCAGCGGTCATCGTTGCTTCCATTTCCGGCTGGAAGCCTGGTCCGCAGGCCCAGTACGGAGCAGCGAAGGCTGCTCAGATCCATCTCGCCGCTTCGCTTGCCCGGGAGTTGGGAGCGGATGACATCCGGGTGAACGCAGTGTCGCCGGGCTCGATGCTGATTCCGGGAAAGCGGTGGGACCGGATGCGGCAGGAGGATCCAGGGGCGTACGCAGCTTTCACCCGGGAGGTACCGTCGGGCGAGCTGGTGCGGCCGGAGGAGGTCGCGGCCGTGGTGACATTCCTGCTGTCCGACCAGGCGAGCGGGATCTCCGGGGCGAACATCCCGGTGGACCGCGCGCAGAACTCACCTACGCCACAAGGCTACTGACGCTCTCGCGCTCTGTTCAGGCTGCTCCGAGCAGCGGCTGGGCCTGCTTCTCGAAGCGCCGGACGATCGGCTCGCTGCGGTGTGGTTCGAGGCGGGCGCGGAAGTCGCGGAGGGCTTGGACGGAGCGTTCAGAGTGGACGGCGCCGGAGCCGAGCCATTTCAGGGCTGTGCCAGCCGCGTCGATGGCCTGGTCGAGGCGGCGCTGTTGCAGGTGTGCGGTGGCCATGACGGCCTGGCTGATGGCTTGGCGGCGTGCGCGTTGTCCGTTGGCCAAAACGGAGTCGGCCGCGAGGGCTTCGGCCTGTTTGGCGTTGCCAAGGTCGCGGAAGCAGTGGGCGGCTTCTGCCGCGAGGTAGTGGTGATCAAGGTAACGGACCCAGGGGGATTCGTGGTCGGGGCCACGGCTCGATTCCCAGGCGCTCTCGGCGGCGCTCAGCGCGGTCGCAGTCTCCTTCGCCCGGCCTTCGGCGGCGTGGCCGCGAGCTGCCATCAAGTGCAAGCGCATCAGGCCGAGCGGGCTGCCAGCGTGCTTGGCAGTGGCCAACCCCATGCGGGCGAAGGCCACACCTTCGGCGGGATGACCGAGGTTGGTGGCGAGGTGGGACATGCCAGCACAGATCTGGCCGCCGAGGACCTTGTCGCGGCCTTGTTCGCACAGGCGCAGGGCCTGGGTCATGTAACGCTGGGCCAGCCCGTACTCGGCGGAGTCGTACGAGCACCAGCCCGCCATCGCGGCGAGCTTCGCTGCGGCGGTGAAAAGCTGGCGCCGCTGCTGTTCGGGGAGCCTGTGCCGCTGAAGCATCGGGATCACTTCGGTGGTGAGGTAGTGGATGATCGCGGTCCGGACATGGGAACCGCCATAGCGGTTGTCCATCTCGTCGAACGTAGAGATCATGAAATGGACCGGCTCAACCGGCCCTTGATCGGCAGCCGCAGCCAGGTGCGGGACGGCTTCGTCGTCCAGTTCGGCGAGCCACAGCAGCCAGTGGCGCTGTGTGTTCGCCACTGCCCCGGCGACGAAGGGGACCGTGCCGAGGAGACTACGGCGGGATATGTCGAGTGAACCGAGCTCAGCGAGCGTGTGCAGGGTGGCAGCCACATCTTCACGGTAAGCGAGTGCCTGCGCGGCGACCGGACGTTCGGGTTCCGTCGCGAAGCCCAGGTCCACGGGGCTGATGTGACGGGCCAGCCGCTCGGACAGCGCGGCGGCGATGAACTCCGGTGCCCGTCCTCGGGGGTGCTTGCCCTGGATCCAGCGGGTCACGGATGCCTTGTCGTAGCGCATCACCAGGCCTTGGTGGGCGGCAAGCTCGTTCACACGGCGGGCGAGCACGGAATGGGAACAACCCGCCTCGGCCATAGCGGAGGCGAGCGGATGGTCGGCCACGAGAAGCCCCCCGTCGTGCTTGCTCATGGACTGATGATGCCCGCTGTTATACGACGACTACTACGAGTTCGCGGCAGGACGGCCGAAGAACAACCCCTGTACAACCCGACAACCCCAGTCCCGGGTGGCTTCAGGCGTCGCTCACACGGATGGGGACTCCATGCGCGTCCCGCTCGTAGACCCGCTTGATGTTCTTGTCCAGCTTGCGCTGGACCTCTCCTTGCAGGTCGATCCCGTTCATCTCGGCAAGTGCGGCGAGGTACAGGAAGACATCGGCCAGTTCTTCGCCGAAATCGGGCAGGCGCTTGCGCCAAGCGGTGAAGGCTTCGCCGACTTCGGCATTGAGGAGACCAAACTCAAGGGGTGTATCAGTGGTGTTGAACCCCTTGTCGAGTTTGTTGTCCCACGCGAGCTTTTGGGCTGATCGGATGTCCAAGGCTCCTCCGGAGCACGCGGTGTGGCAGGTGCTGCCGCAGCCTAACGAGGGCTGTGGGTCGCGTGTCGGGAGATCCGCCATTGTCGTCACCCGGTCGAGGGGAGTTCTTCCACAGTGGTGTCGATCGTGAGGACAGGGGCGTATGAGGAGAGAGTCTCGAAGGCCCGGTGATAGGCAGCGACCAAGGCGGTCACCTCGGCCAAGTCCTCCGCTGCGCCGTCGCGCTGGACGAGGCGGGCATGGATGACCGCCGGCGGTGCCGTCAGGTGCAGGAAGACACCGTTGCGGGCGGCCACGGCTTCGGCGAGGTCGAATGCCTGGACCCAGGTGAGCCGGGAGCGTCCTCGGCGCAGCGGGCCGTAGACGAGTTCGCTGATGAAGCACCGGTCCAGGACGAGCCGGCCGGGTTGTTGGAGCAAGTCGCGGTAGCGGCCGGCGAGATCGAGGTGGTCGGGGGTGCGGATGGAGTGCACGACCGTGAAGCCGTGAGCCCGCGTGAAGTGGGCGGCGAGAGTTTTCCCGGCACCGTCGCAGCCTTCGAGGACGACGGTCTCGTAGGCGGCGGCTGCTTGAGCCTCGTTCACGTGTTGATCCAGGCGGCGAGGTCCTTGGCGGCCGCTGACCGCGTACTGGATCATCAAATTGCGCCAGTTCGGTTCCCTGCCGCGCGCGTGGCTCAAAGCGGGTCGCGGCTGGTACGCGAGGACGCTGCGGCCGAGAGCGGCGGCTGCCCCGATGAGCGCGGCGGCTCCCGGTGGGGCTTCGGGGCCCGAGACGTCGGCGATGAGCAGCTCCGACGCCATTGCGTTCGCCCAGTCGGCTCGCGCGGCGGCGTACGGATCGGCGGCGCGGAAGCGGCCAGCCCAGTGCACTGGGCGTTTGGTGCAGCGCATGACGTCATCGAGCGCTGGGTCACGGGGAACGTACGGCGACGGCTCGACGTAGACGGCGTCAGACTGTGTCGCGCGCGCCATGGGGGCGGGCGCTGCACTGACGAGGCCCAGGGCCGCGTCCGTCGCTTGTTCCACCGCAAGTTCGACCTGATCCTGGTTGCGTTCCACGAATGCCTCGAACCTGCTGCCACCATGCGCCGAGGCAATCGGCGCAAGCCGCTCAACCCGTACGACGCGGCTCGCCAGGCATTCCACCAAGGGGTCGGGAAAGGTCCACTGCGGACCTTCGTCGGTCAGCGAGTAGGTCTGGAAGTCGGTGGTCACCACTACGACGGGGGTTCCGAGCGCGGTGGCGTAGCCGATCTCCATGCATACCCCGTCGTCCAGGCTGGGGCCGTGCAGAACGGCGACCATGGCGGTCAGGCGGCGGAGGCGTTCGCTGTCCAGCTCGAACAGGCGGCGACCCTTGACGTCGGCTACCAGGTCTTCCTCGTCGGTGTCGCAGAACGGCAGGAAGACGTTGTCGGCTCCGACCTTGGCTGCGAGGCGATCTGCGATGCGGGCGGCCAGGGCGCGGTCGTGGGCGGCGAACAGGCGATGGGCGACGTAGTACACCGTGCGGCTCCCTTTGGAGGCGGGATCTTCAGGGGCGGTGCGAAGGCGCGAGGATGTGCGTGGACGCGGCGGAGACTGCGGCGCGCAGGGCCGAGCTGTCGTCGTGACCGTTGAGGCGATGGGCGAGGAAGGTGCCGGTCAGCGTGTCGCCGGCTCCGGTGACCTCGGCGGGGGTAACAGTTGGCGGCGCAAAGGTGAGGACCTGCTGTCCATGGCATAGGAGCCGGGCCGGGCGTGGCCCGTCCGTGATGACAACGGTCCGCAGGGCGCTGACATCGATCACCTGTTCAAGGAGCCGGTACTCCGCCTCGTTGGTGAACACAACCTCGGCGTACGGGAGCCAGGGCGCAGCCTCGGCCACGATGCGCTCGGCGCTGCTAACGATGAAATCGACACTGAACGTCGCGCCGGACGACGCGAGAGAGCGGAGGACGAGGGGTACATCCAGGGGGCGACGGCAACAGACGTGGTACCGGTCGCACGGGTGTCGGGTGATGTGGTCCAGGGCGTGCTCGGTGAGATGTTCGGCAACACCGTAGGCGGCGGTCATCCCGATGAGCTGGTCGTCCGCGTCGTAGTCCAGTTGGAACGCTGCCGAGGCGCCGGTCACGGTAAGCAGGGCGCTCAGGTCAAGTCCGGGTTGGTGGAGGTCGGCTGGTAAATCGGGGAGGTCCAGACCGATCACCGACACAGGAGCGGCTTGGACTCCCCCGCGCGCGGCTGCCAGCGATATGTACAGCGCTGCGCCCCCGACTTGCTCAGCGCCGTAGCCGTTCGGGTAGTGGGTGCGGTCGCGGGATAGGTTGCCGATCACGGACAGGCGCTGCATGGTCCCCCCACATGAGGCGCGTCAGGGCGAGGCGTGGTCACAGTCGATCGCCGTCGCGCACACAGGGCGGCGCTGGCACAGGCGGTCCGACGGACGGTTGAGGAACAGGCGCTTGAAGTAGATCAGCACCAGATGCGCCCACCACGTCGGCAGAGCATCGGACGGCACGGTGACGGCGTACTCGTGCCGGCCGATCAGTCTTCGGAAGTCCTCAGCCTGCGCCTGGACCGCCCCTTCCAACAGGTGCCGCAGGTGCTCGTGGGCCACGGATCCGCTGGGGAGCTTGATGCCCAGGGCAGGGCCGAGTTTGGTGACCATCCCGGAGTCGACGGGGATGATGCCGCAGTGATAGCCGCGGGCGTAGAGCAGCGCGCACTGGGCGACCTTGTACGAGGCGCCGTGGACCTCTTCCGCGAAGCGCTGGATCAAGACGCTGTGATCCCCGTCCGGGGCGAGTGGGTCAGTGTCGTCCTTGGCCCAGCGGTCGAGGAGATCGATGAGGGAGCGGAAGTAGTCGATGCGAGTGCGTGTCAGCCCGAGTGGGGCGACGAGATCGGCCAGTTCGGCGTCGGTGCCGCCCGCCAGCACGTCAAAGCCGGTCGCGTCCGCTGCCGCGATGACTCGGGCATAGGTGTCGATCATTCGGTACGAGACGCGGGTGGACCACCCGGCAGCCAGCATCCGAATCCGGGTATCGGTGATCGAGGCGGGCCACCAGCGGTTGTCGTCGTGATTCGCCTCGACCTCATGTCTGACCTCAAGCAGCGCAGCAGCGCGGTCGACCAGGCGGAAGATGCGTGCGACCTGGGGCCGGGTGGGCTTGAGCGGGGTGAGGACCGTCATGGGCGGGCTCCGGTGACGAGTCGGGCGGCGTACAGGGCCATGGCGAGGTTGGAGGAGATGACCGGCTTGCCGAGCGTGGCCTGCAGTTCTGCCAGCAGCGCCTGGCTGTGCCAGCCGGTGCACGACAGGACCAGAGCCTGCGCAGCCTCCAGCCCCTCCGGTGGGATCTCCTGAACCAGCCTACGGACCTGATCACCTGTCACACCGGGATATCCGTCCACCAAATCGAGCGCAGCCCACTCCGTCACCGCCGTACCCGCCTGTCGCAGGACGTCGACCTCCACCCGTGTGACCTCCTTCGGGTACGGAGTGGCCAAGGCGACACGCTCGGCTCCCACCAGGCGGAGGGAATCCCGGAGGGCGTCGAAGGCGGTGACCACGCCCGTCGGCAACGGCGTGCCGCTGGTGAACCCGGCCGACGTGCAGGCCAGCAGCACACCATCGAGTGGGATGTGGGAGAGCGAATCCATCGCCGAGGCTGCGGCTTCGCGCAAGCCGTGCCAGAAGGCGTCGTCCACCGCCGTGGTCCTCGACGCCGGCACCAACCGGGCGTAGTGAAAGACCACATGGCGCAGGCCGAAGCGCGGCAGCTCCGCCTCGACCGCGACGTTGGCCCAGGGGAGCAGCACCCCCACGTGCGCTGTACGGACAGCTTGCGCATCCCACTCCGCCAGCAGGCGAAGCGCGTCACTGGACGGCGGCACGGCGCTCCCCGTAGATCACGCGCGGGGCGTGCCCAGTGACGGTCAGCTCCGTCTTCGTGCCCAACGGCTCGGCTGTTCCACGTTCGATGATCTGGATGGAGTACGAGCCCAGCCGCCGGTACCAGGTGCCGCTCGTGTTCACGAAGAACGAGTGCAGGCTCGGGATGTGCAGGCCCGCCGGGTAGACGCGCTGCTTCATCGGCTGGTCCCAGCCGTGATCGATGTCGGCCTTCCACGACTCGAACTGCTCGGCCGACGGCGGCGGTTCCACTTCCTGAAGCGCTGCCAGCGGGGTGCCGGGGAAGGCGCGGGCCTGCCGGACATTGGTGCGGTGACACAGCCATCCGGCGTCCAGGATCTGTTGCAGGCCGAGCAGATTGGCGATGTGGGTGCCGTGCGTCTCGCCCGGCAGACCGTAGATGAGGTTCAGTCCCGGCAGGAGTTTGGGCAGCCCGCCCGGTCCGCGCTCGGCACCGGCCTCGTTCACGTGCTCCATCGCGCGCATGAGGACCTTCGGCGTGCAGGTCAGGGCGTTCCGCTCGATCACGACCGGGTCGAAGGACTCCATCCCCATCGGGGCGCAGTTGCCCTCGGTGCAGTAGTCGGCGACCAGTTTCGCGATGCGCTTGCCCGCAGGCGAGGCGACGGCGAGCGGGTCGGCGTTGTCGATGTGCAGCACTTCCAGTTCCGGGCACGCCTCGCGGATCCCGCTCAGCAGCGTGGTGATGGCTCCCTCGTCACGCCCCTGATAGGAGAAGAAGCAGGTCTGCTGGCCGAGCCGGAAGTTGCGCACTCCGGCCGCGTACAGGCACCGCACCTCGTCCAGGACGTCGTCGACCTCCCGGAAGTCGACCGACGCCGACTTCACCGGCTCGTTGCAGAAGCTGCAGAACCGCTTGCGCGTGCAGCCCCGGTACAGCTCGATCTCCGCGATCGGCCGCCAACGCATCTGCTCCACCAGCCCCGCGTACGAGCCGCGATCCGCCCGCAACCGGTCGTACGCCGCCCCCGACCGACTGCCCAGCGCGAGATCCCCCGAGGTCGCCGTGTGCGTGTGTACCGCGTCGAACAGCCCGGCGTAGGTGGCCGGCTCAGCCAGCGCGTACGTGGCCATCGGGCCAAGCAGGTACCTGCGACCCCGTACGCAGGCGAGCGCGCGGGCGATCTCGTCCACGGTGCCGTTCACGGCGTGAAGATGCACCGAGGGCACCTTGTCCCCTGCGACGACCACCACCGCTTCGGCGTCCCGCAGCAGCCGGACCGCATCCTCGCGGTTGACCGTCGCCGAGTAGGTGAGCGGGTCGCTCAGGGGCGGCTCCACCCCAGGGCGTCCATCGGCCAGGCCCCACCGGACATCGTCGATCGTCACGTACTTCACCTCGGCCTCGGGCCAGGCCCGGTCCAGGGCGGCGTACGCGGTGCTCACGTACGTCGACAGGTACGGCGGCACCCCGAGCCCGCTCGGCTCCACGGTGTAGCAGTCCAGGATCACCACGTGCTTGCCCATGCGGCATCTCCCTCCCATGGCCGAACCGGCGATCCGGCCGTGTGCCCAGTCTCGGCAGGCGGTCAGGGGGTACTCAAGTACGCATCGTGGTTGTCCGGTTGCACAGCGGTTGCACGCCCATCTGCAGGTTCACTCCGGCGGCCTCGGCCACCTGACCGCTGCGCAGGCCGGTCGTCATGGCCGGGCGTGGGCTGCGCCGGTGGCCCTGTCGACCAGGGCCTTGAGGACCTCGGACTGGGTGTCGGGCACGGTGATGTCCATCAGCAGCCAGCCGTTGGCGTCGCGATCGATGGCGAACGTGAAGAACGAACAGCAGCCGGTCTCCCGCGCCGCAAGGTCGCGGACGCGTTGTTCGGTCGTCTCCGGCCCGTCCAGCACCAGCTGGGTGTGGGTGGCGGAGATCGTGTTCACCCTGGTGAGGGCGTCGGTGAACAGGGCGTCGAATTCGGCGACCCGCAGCGGCTGCTCCGCGGTCGGCAGGGTGCAGGCGGTCGGTACCCAGGTCATGGCGGTGGTCCACTTCGTCGGGCGGCGGCGGGATGCCGGTACCTGCTTCGACGGTAAACCTGTACCTGGGTACCGGATGCAAGCCCCGTCACGGGGCCGTGCACCACACGCGGGTTGGTCAGTGGCGGGAACTGAGACCGAGCCCGAGCAGGGCCAGGAACATCCAGGCAGTGAGGTAGGTGAAGGCGGCCGTCGGGGAGATGACGGTCCAGAGGATGCCGGCGATGGTGCTGGCGGCGAGGTTGCCGAGGGACTGGACGGTGGCGAGCATGCCGAACGCGGAGCCACGCAGGTCCTTGGGAGCGAGAGCCGCGACGGCGGAGTGCTGGGCGGTCTCGACGGCGCCGATCCCGATGCCCGCCAGGAGGAAGGGGAGGGCCAGGAACGCGACGGCGGCGGTGTTGATCGTGAACAGGCCGTAGCCAGGGCGAAGGCGGCGACGCCGCCGGCCAGGACCTGGATGGGGCCGCGGGTGCCGAGCCGGTCGGCGAGGCGTCCGGCGAGGATCGACGCGAGGGTGGCGGCGAGGTTGTAGGCGGTGTAGAGGCCGAGGGCGATCGTGGTCGCGGTCTTCGTGCCGTGCCCGGGTGCGAGCAGGTCGGTGGCGCGCAGGATCAGCAGGGTAGCGGCGACGTTACCGATCTCGAAGGCGGCGACGGCGGCCATGAGCTTGCCGAGGTCGCCCTGCAGGACGGGACGGATGCGGATCTTGAGCGGGACCTTGTCGCGGCTGGTCGGCTTCGGGGTGTGGCGGATCGCGTAGACGATCGCGACCGCGGCCAGCAGACCGGGGATGACCGACAGGCCGATCGCCCAGGTCACGCCCAGCCAGGCCACCAGGCCCAGGGCGAGGAGCGGGCCGAAGATCGCGCCGAGGTTGTCCATCATCCGCTCGAAGCCGTAAGCCCGTCCGTAGGCCGCGGCGGGGACGATATCCGCGAGCAGTGCGTTGCGAGCGGGAACGCGGAGACCCCGGGCGGTCCAGGCGGCGGCCTGCAGGACGCCGACCTGCCAGACCGCGGTCGCTCCGGCCGTGGCCGCGCCGAGCACGGCGGTGGTCGCGTAACCGCCGACGGCGACCTTGCGACGGCGGGCCGGGTCGTCGGCCAGGACGCCGCCACCGAACCGGGCGGCACCGACCAGCGCGTCGGAGACGCCCTCGATCGCGCCGAGGGCGGCGCCAGGGGCGCCGAGGGTGGAGGTCAGCAGCGAGGGCAGCAGGGCCGTCGGGATCTCGTGGCCCACGTCGGCGAGGAAACTCGCCGTGCCGATGCTCCGGACACCGGGGGTGAGCCATCGCTCCTGCTCAGGGGCCAGCGGCTTTGAGCCGGTGGCTCAGGTGTGCGGGTGCGAGCGGTCGACCGACGAGCCCGCCCGGGAACAGCCACTTCGGCTCGTGAACGGGCCTGGCCACCGCGTGGCCGTGGCGGCGTTGCACGAGTTGGCGGACGAGGTCGTCCAGGGGCGGCGGCAGCTCTGCGGGGACTCGGCCGAGGCGGAGTGTGACCTTGCTGCCGTCGTCGCTGACGTGGTCGGTGGTGAGCTGGATGATGCGGCTGGGGGCTGGGCGAACAGCAGCAGGATCAGTCCTGCCGCGCGGTCGACGACGTCGAGGTCGGTGCCGTGGACGAGGTGGCGCACCATGGTCCACCGCTGGTCCTGGGCGATGACGTTCACCGGGGTGTTTCCCCTGTGGCTGGGTGTGTTCAGCGGTCGGGAGAGGCCGCGCCGGCCGCTCCAGAGAAGGGGTCAGCCCCTACCCGCGCGACGTGCCTGCTGCCTGACGAAAACGAGGCTCGGTCGTGGCGGATCATCACTGGCGCGGAGGGGCTCCGGCGCCACCCAGGCGGCGGCAACGTCATGCCGGTGAAGCCAACGTCCCTTGGTGTGTTCCGCCGGATCCGGCGGAACACACCAAGGGAAATGAAAGGAGCTCGGCCGGTTTCCGTCGGCCCGGGGCGTCAGATCCCGCCACCGAACACACGTCATGCCGAGTTTCTCACCGGCCCGGTCACGATGCCCGCTGGTCCGCCCCGTACTGGTCCGTGGCCTTCAAGACATCCACTGCCGACGGCTTGTCGGGCCATACCTGGAGCAGGTACCACTCGGTTATCTCGTCCGGGGCGAGGTCGACGGCTGTGTCCCGCCCCCGTGCGTGGACCCGTATCCGGTAGTCGCCGGGGCCGTTGAACGACAACGCGGGGAACTCCTCCTCCAGGTCGGCCATCATGGCGTGCAGCACGAGCTCCCCCGACGCGGAGTTCAAGGAGATCTCCACGGCCTCGTCCCACGCGTCGAGCTGCGGCGCGGGGGCGGCGTCGTGCAGGGTGATGTCCACCTCGACGTCTCCGGTGTGGATGCCGGTGAGGACGTGAACCACGCCATCCTCGACCTCCACCAGTCCGTTGCCGGCGGCGGGAAGATCGGGGCCGGCGGGGCCCTCCAGGTCGCTGATGTGGAACTGGTGGTAGTGGACGGGGACGGGCCCGTGGGCCGTGGTTTCCTGGTCAGTCATGGTAGGTGTCCAGTATGAGGAGGGCGGTCGGCGGATCAGGACTTGATCCACACGAGGAACTTATCCTTCTCCAGGATCCGGTTGTAGATGTAGAAGTTGGCCAGGGCGACCCCGCCGTTCTTGTTCTGCGTGGCGTTGATCATGCGTCTGCTGTACGTGCCGTTGCCGGTCGAGGCTCCCTGCCAGGTGGAGGCGAACGGGTACTCGTCGCAGCTCTTTCCCGCCGGTCGGTGCAGGCTGGACGGGCATGCCTTGTTGCGGTTCTTCTTGATCTTCGCGGCGTCGGTGAGGCGCGTCAGGTATTTGGTGGTGCCGTGCTTCCCCGGCAGCTTCTTGGTGTTCTGCGCGTACTCGATGTGTTTGGCCAGCTCCGGGTACGCGCCGGACTTGGAGTAGACCATCTGGGGAATGTACTGCGGCATGACGCAGCCCGGCTTGGTGTTCCCCGGGAGCGCGCGGTCGCAGCGCACGTCGAGTGTTCCGAGTGTCATGTCGGTGGACGGGCCGTCCCACTGCGGGTTGGTGAAGTTCCAGGTGGCTTGTCCGGTGCCGGTGCCGCGCTGGCCCTTCGGTCTGGTCGCGATGGTGCTCGTCATGATCCAGTTGCCGACGGCGTCATGGGTCATGGTGAAGGACTGGGCCGGGAAACTGGCGTCCGTCACCTTGCACTTCCCGTTGCAGGCTCCCGTGCCGGACGCCTGGGTTCCGGCGACCGCGCCCCAGCTGCTGACCATGCCCAGCTGGATCTGGTATCCCCAGTCCAGCAGGCTCGTGTCGGTGTAGGTGTAGGCGTAGACGAGGTAGTTGATGCCGCCCACCGCCTCGCCGGTCTGCGGATTGGTTACCGTGAGGCTGGCCGGGGTGATCATGCACGCTTGGGTGCGGATCATCCACCACTTCGAGTCGGCTCCATGGTCGTCGCACCAGGAGGGGAGCGGCAACGCGGCCTGAGGCCGGATGGCCAGCGCACTGGCTGCCTGCCACGTCATGCACGCCACGGGTCGCGTCGACCCTGCCTCGCGCGCTTTGTCCACCCTTGCTTGGCAGTCGGCCTCCTGGGCGGCGACGCCGTGCGCCACGTTCAGAGACTGCGGTGCTTGACCTTGAATCTCCGAGGCGGTGGCTTTCGACCCTTGAGCCGTAAGACGGGGATTGCCGGCGGCTGTGGCGAGCGCCGCCGTGGGAAGAAGCGTTGCTGCGGTGATGAGCGCGATCACGCGTGCACGTCTTATGAGGTGACGTGGGGACCTGCTGGATATCACGTGTGTACCCCCGGTGTCCTCTGCTGCTGAGCCCCTTGCCCCGTAGCAGATAGAACATCAGTTCTACACCGGGTTGTCGGCTGTGCAAAGTGAATATCCCTGGGACAGCAGGGAGTTGGCCTTAACAGTGGTCCGACCGCACGCAACCCCCCGCGTCAGGCCCGCAGGAAGCGCACCCCGCGCGATCCGATCTGCGCCAGCTGCGCGACCTTGACGATCGAGGGTCCGGGTCGGCCAAGCCGCAAGAATTCCGCCAGCCGTGTCCCTCGCGCCACGCAGGCCACACCGGCAACGCCTTCAGCCGGTCTCCGGCCAACGGGTCCCGCCCGGGCCCGCCCAAGTTCGCCCACGGCAGACGCGACCGGGCGGCAACGGACTGGAGACCTTGCCTAGAACCATGTCAACGTACGGGCGTCGGGAAAACCCGCAGGTCAACGAAGGGACGCTCGCCCGTGACGATCACCTCGACCGCTCCGCTCCCCACCCCCTCCACCGCCGTGCTCCGCACTTTTGGCGAACCCGAATCCGTGCCCGCCAAGGAGCGCGACTGGCTGGTCGGCGGCGGAGTCGGGAACCCGGTCACCGACTTCCTGCGCGGCCAGGGCTGGCCGGTCGTCTCCGACGACTTCGCCAACGTGCACTGCTCCAGCCCCGACCGCCGCGTCTACGTCGGCTTTCTGCCCGAGACCCCGGACAACGGCAAGCCCCGGATCTTGTGGCGCGTCTCCGTCAGCGCGCCCCCGGCGGTGGGATCGGCTGGACCCAGACCTTCGGCGATGACACCCCCTCCGAAGCCATCGCCGGTTTCCTCGCCGCCCTCATCGCCACCCCCCACCGGTACGACGACTAACACCCGCCCCCGCTCCAACCACCACGCCCGCACCCGTAACCGCCCGGCTCGCCCACTGCGTGAAAGACACCATGACGCGCCCCCTCCACCAGTTCCTCCCCGCCGGTATCACGGCCCTCGGCATGGCGAGCGCCACCCTCGCCTCCTCCACCGGCGAACCTGCCATCGTGCGCGTTCTCGCCGTCGCCCTCGCCATGTGCGGCGTCCTGCTCGCCAGCGCCGACCTCTACGAGGCGTCCCTGCAACGCGACGCCGCCGTCGTCGCCCACCTCGCCAAGAATCCTGGCGCCCGCACGCGGCACATCGGCAATGCCCTCGGCATCCGTGATGCCGTCGCCGCCAGAAACCTCGCGCGCCGGACCAAGGCGGGACTGATCGTCCGGGCAACCGAGAACGAGGCCCTTGCCCTCCAGTCCTTCCGGCTCTCCGCCTGACCCACCCCGCTCTTCGCCCGGTCGGCCCGGACTCCCCCGGGCCGACCGCTTCCCCACCCATGCCCGTACCAAGAACGGAGCACTGCCATGCCGCGCCCTCGCGCCGCCCTGGTCACCCTTCACCAGGACGGCACCGAATGCCCGGAGTCCCACAAGCACACGAGGTCCGGCAAGCCACTCCACCCCGAGTGCCCCGGTCGCTACCGCTTCGAGTCGACGTGTGACTGCGGTGCTTGGGAGCTGTCCGGGCGAACCAAGGGCTACATCGATGCCGAGCGCAAACGGCACCTCGCCTCTCACCGAGAAGCCCAGACCGACTCCGGCCCAGCAGTCCTGCGCGAGCTGCTGCGCTTCGCGGACTGACTGCCCCTGGCGCCCGCGCCTTCCCTTTTCTCCGCTTCCGCTTCCCGTAGGAGGTCATCCATGCCCCGGTCCCTCACCGTCGGCCAGCTCGTTCACCAGCTCCAAGCACTCGACCCCGAGTTGCTGGCGCGCCTCGCCGTCAACCCCGACTGGCCATTCAGCCACTTCGCCGGCGGCGTCCACGAGGCCGGCGGCATCAGCGGCCCGGTCGCGTACATCACCGACGACGGCCAGGAGGACCACCTCCTCCCCGACGTCTGCCGCCAACTCGGATGGGGCCCGGAGAACTGGACAACCGGTCTCGCCCCGGAGGCCCCGGCCCCTGATTCGGACACCACCGGCGATCCCTGGTACCTCGACGGCCAGGACACGGGCTACATCGCCACCGAGCTGTTCCACCGCCCCGACTGGACCATCGACGACAACGATCTCCCTGCCGTCTACACCGCGCCCGGAGGCCACTTGACGGTCCGCTGCCACGACAGCGGCTGGTCTTTCGAAGCCCGCCGCACCTTGGACGGCGAGGAGATCTGGCACGCCGACTTCGACCCAACCGTGCCGCCCGCCGCCATCGCGGCCTTCACCAAGGCGCTCCTCAACACCGAGCCCGCGAAAACCTGAACCTCGTCCTTTCCGGCTCCGCCCCGCGCAAGCGCACCGCCCTGCGCGGGGCGTCTCCTTCGTTCCCTGCCGATCATCAGCTGGAGGATCCCCATCACTGCTGCCGCACCCGCTCGCTCGTCACTTGTCGACCTCCCGTCACTGACCTCCCGACCGATGCCAGCCGACGTACGAGGAGCTCTCGTCCATGACGTGTCCGCTATCCCTGCCGGGACCTTCCGGGTCCGCTGGATGGCCGCTGACCATCCTGACCGTGTACCGCCCGGCCGGATCCTGCTGAGCTGGATACCCACCGCCGACGGGCACATAGACGTCACTGCGCACCTCGGACTTCCTGGCGCGGAGGTCGTGCTGGCCATCTGGCCCGGCCTGACCGGCGACTGGAGCACCGTCGTCCACCCCCACCGTGCACGAGGTAACCGGCCTGCACTCCGCCCTCACCCTCGCCACCGTCGTCCTGGAGTTGCTCGCCGACTAAATCCCGCCCCGACCGCCCAAAGCCGTTCTTGAGTTAGCGGGAGCGGTTGACGAGATCCCGCCGATCGTCGCGATCGGATGGGATCTTTGTCATTTCTAGGGCTGACTACTCGACGGCCAGGCAGAGATCTTGGGGTGGGTCCCATCCTTCGAGAAGGTAGGAAGTCAGCGCGAGACCAAGCTGCCGGTTGAGCGGGCAGCTGCCTCCGATGCCCAGATGGCGGTCGAGTTCCCGGGCATGCGGGCGGGTCGCTGCCTCGATCAGGGTGGCGTATGCGTTGCGACTGCCCGCCTCTTGGCCGCCGGGCTATATGTCGGCATCGGTTGAACCGCAGTCCAGAACCAGATTTCACCCAACGCCGAGACTCTAGCCTTGGCGACGTTCTCCGACCTGCCTGGCCGGACGCTCGGGCTCGTCAGGACGAGGTGGTGATGTGTCGCTGCGGGTCACTCAGCCCGCGCCATGTCGCCAAGACCCAGTTGTGTGACATCCCGTACAACGCAGCAGGAATCAGTCAGGTCCAACAACTACCGCCAATCTATGGTGATTTCCCGCTGCGGGCCGGTCGCGGAGCGTGGCAGGATCATGCTGACGAGCCGCCCGCAGGCGCGGCGGAGGGGATGAACATGGCGGCAGCGCTGGACTTCGAGGTGCCATACCAAGCGGAGGCCTTTGGATCGGAGGTTGCGCGCACTGGTGTCTTGACGTTCTCGGCCAGTGAGCTGGCGCACGCCCTGTTCGCCACCGGCCGCACACCAGGCGATCAGGCGAAGTACGGTCACGCATCAGTGTGGGAATGGCTACACCGTATGTCGGTGATCCCGGCCTACATTCGCCGGGCTTCCGACAACCGTCTCGTACGTACGCAGTTGGCGCGGTCGATGGACCGGTCGGAGAAGGTGTCCCTGTCCTACACACTTGGCCAGGCGCTGACGGGAGTGTTCAGCCAGAACATCCTCTCAGTACGCTACCTAATGCACGTCGACCGGTATGCGCGTCGCCACGGTGTGCTTTTCACCGCCACGCGCCAACGGGCAGACCTGTTCGGGCGACGGGACACCGGATGGGTCGTGGCCGAAGCCAAAGGCCGTTAGCAGGCTATGTCTACGGACCTTCCGGGAAAATTGGCCGCGCAGAAGCGCTCCATCAAGGAGATCGACGGGGAGGCCCCGGAGGTGGCGTTCGGATGCGTCTCCTCCTTCCCCCGGGATCCCGCCGACAGGGCACCATCCCTGCGCCTCGACGCCTTCGACCCTGTGGAAGACGAGATCACCGCAACGGCGCTCGCCGTCAACCTCGACCGGTTCCTCCTCGCCTACTACGAGCCATACCTGGCAGCCGTCGACATGGGCGACACCGACAGCGGCAGCGGACCCGTCCTCGCGGCCCGGTTTGAGCATTTCGGTATCCGGGTCGGACTTCTCCGCTCCATCGCCGACCGTGTCCGCCAGGCACTTGACGGCCAGGTCACGGGACTGCACGGAGCCGTCAAGGAGATCCTCCAACACACCCAAGAACAGGTCCTGGCCGAATTTGACGACCGTGTAAACGTCAACGACGGCACTCTGGTCGAGACCACATGGGAAGCAGCGCTCACCCTGACCGACTATTAGCGCGATGCAACCCACGGCGCCGTGCACACCAACAGCACCGCTCACGACGGAGGCCTGGCCAGCGCTTCTGGGGGATGCCGTTCTGGAGAGCGATGTTGCCAGGGCGATCACAATCTGCTGTGGCGGTGCGGAGTCACCGACTGGGCGCAGTCAAGCGCGGCCAGGATCAGGCAGCGGGGCTCTTCGGTCGGGTCGACCTGCCGCTCGGTCTCGGTCACGGCGACTGCAGTACCAAATGCGCGGCACTGGGCAGGCCGATCACTCGGCTCACATCACTTTTAACGCGACATCGTTGAATCCGTTAGGTGACCCCAGCAGGCTGAAGGCGCCCGTGGGGATCAAGCTGAAGCCGATCCCCACGGAAGCCGCAGGTCGTCGCCATGCGTGGCCAGTGTCGAACGCTCCACATAATGCAATTCGGTGCGCTATACCGGCGGAGAGCACTTATTCCTGACGTGTCGTATTCTCAGGCAACGGGGCTAAGCCGGTGGCCCGCCCCAACCCGCCAGGAACAGGACATCCCCGGTGGGATGCCAGCGGCGGGCGGGACTCTGTGAGCTATCGGCCCGACGGGCCGCTGGTGGGCGACGATTTGAAAGGCGCCATGGAGGTGTGCCTCCGCCGCCACGCGACTGGTGGCCCTACAGCACCAAGCCGCCAGCCATGACGTCTTCCGCCACGGCCAACGCTTGGATAGGCCGGTAGGTGCTGTGTCCGCAGGGGACCGTGAGTACCTCGCGCGGGTCGGCCGGCACCGCAGTCACCTCGCACGGCTCCTCACTTATCGGACCATGGCCGAGGACCCGCACCGGGCCCTGCTGCAGCTGCGCTACATACGAACAGGCTTTGGTTGACCCGACCTTAACCCGCGAGGTCGACCCTCTGCCCATCTCCGCTGCCCCGGCCTTACGGGAAGCCATCGAGGTGTGCCCCGGGTGGATGGTCCGGGACGGGAACCCCTGCGACGCTACTTGTGTGCCGTCACGTGGCACCAATGAATTACTGGAAGCATAAGTGGCAGGACGCATAGCCCACACTCAAGAGGATGGGCACGTCCCGCCGCTTGGCTTCATTCATCGCCTCCTCTCCCCATGGCCACCAATCCACCGGATTGGAGGCGTGCTGGAGCAGGTACGGCGACGTCGCGTTCGCGAGTCAGTTCATACCGGCATCGTCGCACGCCCCGGACCCTCCGACCTACGGCATCCGCAACTCCGTGATCTCCCGTCAAGGAAGCACACTGCGACAGCTCATCGATGCACTTAGGCGTCAGCGGCGTGTCTGCCCGCTCCGCGGGTGCACCTCGCGCTCCCTGCTGTCCCGCGACTGGCAGAGACCAGAGTTGGCCAGGGTCTGCCAGAACGGGCCCGACGGGACTCCGGGCGGACTCCGGCGGGGCGGCTGCGCCAAGCCGAGTACCTCATGCAGGTCGAGGAGGATCCCGACAGCTCTCGTCGCCATGCCCTCATCGCTGGGGAGGTCATCCGAGCCGCGTACCGGGCGTTGGGCGCCTGACGTGCTCCTGGGAGTGCCTTCCCAGCGCGGAGTGCGTGATCGCCGTCCACCCGAGCGCCACGGGTGGCGCCAATCGTTGTGTACTCAGGCAGTGTTCAACGACGGTGGCGGCGGTTGCGCAGCAGGCGGACGAGGTAGATGGGAGCGCCGATGACGGCGCCGATGATGAGGGCCCAGAGCACGAAGTAGGCGGGGCCGGGGTGGAAGCCGGTGGTGGTGTCGGCGGCGGCCAGGACGGCGGTGAGTGGCTGCTGGGACATCTTCTGGTCCTTCGGTATCGGCGGGCTAGGGTCAGATGACGCGGAGGCCGGGGCCGTGCTGGGCCCGCTCCGGGGCGGTGCCGTGCATCAGAGCGATGTAGCCGTCCTCGACGGTGGCGCTGACGCGCTCCGCGTCCGGGGCGGGGGTGCCGGAACTGATGACTCGGTACGTGGTGCCGGTCATGCTGGGGGTGACGTTGACGGTGGGCAGGCCGGGCGGCGGGGCGGTGGCCGGCTGGGTGACGTGCCACACCTTGCCCTCGGCACGGGTGGCGAGGGCACCGATGGCGCCCTGGAAGGCGACGTGCCCGTGTTCGATCACCACGACGTTCGGGCAGGTCTGCACGATGTCGTCGACGATGTGGGTGGAGAGCAGCACCGTCCGGTCGCCGGCCAGCCTGGCGAGCAGGCTGCGGAACCGCAGCCGCTCCTCGGGGTCCAGTCCCACGGTGGGCTCGTCGACGATCAGCAGCCGGGGGTCGTTCAGGATGGCCTGGGCGATGCCCACGCGGCGCTTCATGCCGCCCGAGTAGCCCTTCACCTTCCGGTTGGCGACATCGCTGAGCGAGACCAGTTCGAGGACCTCCTTGACGCGGGCGCGGCGGGCGCGCCGGTCGGTGATGCCCTTGAGCAGCGCCATGTAGTCGAGGAACTGCCTGGCCGTCAAGTCCGGGTACAGGCCGAGCTCCTGGGGGAGGTAGCCGGTGGTGGCCTTGACCTCTCGGCGCTGGCTGCGCGACGTGAGCTCGGTGCCGTCCACCGCGACGCTGCCCGAGGTCGGCAGCAGCACCCCGGTCAGGACCCGCATGAAGGTGGTCTTGCCGGCTCCGTTGGGACCGAGCAGACCGACCATGCCCGTGGGCAGGCGGAGACTGATGCCGTCGAGGGCGCGGACCTGTCCGCGCCGGAAGGTGACGGTCAGATCGGTGATGGTCACGTTGGGCGCGGTCATGACGGGCTCCTCCTGGTGAGCACGAGCTGGGTAATCACGAGGGCGGCGAGCGCCATGAGCAGCGGGAAGGCGATGCTGAGGATGGTCTCGCCGTCGGTCGGATGCACTTTCCGCTGCGTGGCGATGAACATGACGCCGTGGAACCAGGCACCGGACGGGTACTCGCCGATGGCTTCGAAGGGCGTGCCGGCGGGGGTGGGGATCCCGAAGCGCGGGCCGACCATGTTGCCCTAGATCCAGTAGCCGAACACACCGAGCCGGTACAGCACGGGCCCGGTCAGGTACGGGATGGTGACCGAGCAGGCCGAGATGAAGACCAACCCGGGCAGGATGATGGCGGCGAACGCCGCGAGGCCGACCGGGATCACCCCGGCCCCGTGCTGGGCGGTCAGGTAGCCGAGCAGGCCCACCCAGGCGAGGACGACCGGTGTGATGGTCGCCGCGCCGGCGCCGATGGCCTTGCCCCACAAGCGTGGGCCGATGCCGGTGGGCGTCGAGGTCAGGAGGTCGTTCAGCTCCAGCCGGGACTCCCGCCGGACGCGGTCGGCGAGGACGGCGCCGACGCCGATCGGGCACAGCATGATGAAGTTGAACGCCCAGTCCGCGACCAGCGTGCTGTGGTCCGTGGTGCTGGTGAAACCCGGCGGGAAGGGCGATGCGCAGCGCAGCGCGATCAGCCCGATCACGACCAGCCAGACCGCCGGGCGGCGCACCTGCATCAGGTACTCGTAGCGGGCGGCCGCGACGGTCTTCGCCCACCAGGTGCGAGCTGCCGTCGGCGGGGCGGTTCGCTGAAGGACGGTGGTCATGCGGTATCGCTCCCCACAAATCGTTCGGGACGCCCCAGTAGCAGGCCGGCCGCGATCACGGCGACGACGCCGACGGCGGGCAGGGCGATTCGGTTGACGGTCCATTCGTGCGCCGGGACCTTGGCGACGACGCCCATGAACATGTACTGCGCCCGCAGCACCGTGTTGTCCCGGATGGCGGGCGTCATCAGGTACTGGGCCAGCCACAGGCCCCCGATCAGGCCGCTTGCGGCGGCCGGGCTGCGCAGGCCGATCGCGATGAGCATCGCCAGTGCGACCAGCCAGAGCATCGGCGGGGCCCACACCAGGACGTAACCGCCCGTGCCCTGTCCCACGGGCCAGGCGTTCAAGGCGCGGAACACGACGGCGTCCAACAGCGTGACCAGGGCCGCTGGGACCACCACCAGGCCGACACGCAGGAACAGCACCCGGCGGTAGACCGTGCTGGTCATGACCAGCTCGGCGCCGGAATCACGCCCCACGATCGAGGAGGCCGCGACGGCGGTGCCGAACGGGGCGAAGCCCGCCAGGACCGCGCCGGCGGCGAGGTTGAGCTGTTCCGCGCCGGCCCCGGTGGCATGCATGACGATCACCAGGATCGCGCCGCCCAGCGTTGCCGCCAGTGCCGTCACCGGCGGGGCGATGCCGATGACCCGCAGCTCCAATCGGAGGCGGGCCCAGATGGACCGGTTCACGTCCACCTGCCGGCTGGTGCGGTTCCCGCGGCGCCGCGGGGTGTGTCGAGGTCTCGTTGCATGCCACCAAGCCTGCTCGCGCCGACCGGGTCTCGTACCGGCCGAAAGTACTGATCAGGCGGATCGAAGCAGTGCTTTTGGCCGGTGCCGCGGTCGCGGCCGGTTCCGTAGCCTGAGCACCGTGAGGGTGATGGAACGGCTGGCCGCACTGGCCGCCAGGCGAATCGACGTGCTGCTCGGGCTGGCCTTCGCGGCGGTGCTGGCGGCGACGGCCTACTGGCATGCCGTCCACCCGGGTGGCCGGGGCTGGTTGCTCGACTGCGGTATCGGTGCGGTGGTGTGCGTCGTGGCGCTGCTCCGGGAGCGCGACCGGCTGGTCGCCGCGGCGGTCGGCCTGTCCGTCGCGGCTGCCGCCGTCCTCGCCGCCGCCACGGGGTACCTGACGGGCCAGCCCGGTCTCGCCGCGTCGCTGGCGCTCACCGTGCTGGCTGGCTCCGCCGTCCGGGCACTGCCGCCCCGGCGAGCGGCCGCCGTCGCCGCGGCCGGGCTCGCGGTCACCGGACTCGGCTGGCTGGTGACCATTTCGCAGGCCGCCACCCACTTCCACATGGGCGTCCAGGGCTGGTTGGCCGGCCTCGGCATGGGGCTCGTGCTGCGGCTGCTGGAGCAGCGCCGCCGGGCCGACGTCGAGGCCGTGCGACGTGACGAACGCCTGGCTTTGGCATGGGAGTTGCACGACGTCGTCGCCCACCACGTGTCCGGCATCGTGATGCACACCCACGCCGCCCAGATCATGCTCCGCAAGCAGCCGGACCAGCTCGGCGACGCCCTGGCGGACATCAAACGCTCGGGCACCGACGCCATGGACGCGATGCGACGGGTGGTCGCCCTGCTCCGCGACGCGGAGGACGGCGCCGCCGTCACCGCGGGACAGGAGCAACTCGTCGACCTGGTCCGCCGCTTCGAATCGCACGGACCGGCCGTCGACCTCCGGCTGCCCACCGCAGCGCCGACCTGGCCACCCATCGTCACCACCACCGTGTACCGAGTCGTCCAGGAATCCCTGACCAACATCGCCCGCCATGCCCGCGGCACCCGCGCGGCCACCGTCACCATCTCCCAGGACAGCACTGACATCAGCGTCGAGATCGGCAACGATGCTCCGCCGCACCCCCCGATCCGCGCCTCCCCGCGCGGCGGCTACGGCCTGGTCGGCATGCGCGAACGCGTCGAGGCACTGGGCGGTACGCTCAGCGCCGGTCCGCAGCCCGGCGCCGGCTGGTCGGTACGGGCCACCCTGCCCCTGCAAGCTGGAGACCGCCCGTGAGCATCAGGGTGCTGGTCGCCGACGACCAGGCCATGATCCGCACCAGCCTGTGCCTCATCCTGGAGGACGAGCCCGACATCACCGTCGTCGCGGAAGCGCGCGACGGCGCCGAGGCCGTCGTCCTCGCCCGCCAACTGCGGCCCGACGTCTGCCTCATCGACATCCGGATGCCCCGCCTCGACGGCATCGACGTCACGCGCGCACTCGCCGGCCCGGGCGTCGCCGACCCGCTCCGGGTGGTCATCGTCACCACATTCGGACTCGACGAGTACGTCTACGGCGCCCTCCAGGCCGGAGCCCTCGGCTTCGTCCTCAAAGACGGCGACCCTACCCTCTTCACCGCCGCCGTGCGGGCCGCCAGCACCGGGGACGCGCTGATCTCCCCGTCGATCACCCGGCGCCTGCTCCGCGACCTCGCCTCCGTCAAACCCTCCCCAGCCCACCAGCCCGACCCCGCGCTCACCGACCGGGAGACCGACGTCGTCCGCGCCGTCGCCCGGGGCCGCACCAACCAGGAGATCGCGGCCGCCCTCTTCATCTCCGTCAGCACCGTGAAGGGCCACCTCGCCGCGATCCAGAACAAACTTGGAGCCCGCAACCGCAGCGAGATCACCGCCTGGGCCTGGGAATCCCGCCTCATGCCGGGCAGCGCAGATCAACGGAACAGCCGGTAGCACCAGTACCGGTGGACCCAGTTCAAAGGCGCGTCGGCAGGCCCGGTCAATCGAGCCGGCAGCCTCGGGCCGAACCGACTTCCAGTAACGGAGACTCAGGGGGCCTTGCGCGGCCAGGCCGTACGACCGGATCAGGCGGGGGACCGGGATGATTCCTGGAGCAGCCCTGAGATTGACTGGACTTGCCGAAGCGGGAAGCAGCTTCCAACTTCCTCGACGCCAACCATTAGCACCAGTAACACGCTGCGTAGCCGACCGGGTGACGCGTACCTCTGGCGCTCAGCCTTTTTGGCGACGGCCTGGAACCTCACGGCCGCCGATCGACTCGGTTCTCAACACTCTGCGGGAGATGGCGTGAGGTTGCGTCGCCGACTCCTCCTGGTCCGCATGTCGGTTCTCCCAGCAGGGCCAAGATCGTCTCCCGCTTCTCCACAGACCATACGGGCGACAGAGCCAGCTGCTCCTCCACCCAGGCATCGATCAACTGGTTCAGGTCATCACCAGATGCGCCCCTGTAGCCACTCTATGAGATCACGCGGGCCTTCCACGTAGTCGGCACCCACGAACGCCTGGGGCAATGGCGTGATGTCGTCCTCGTTGAGGATCGCGGTCCAACGGTGTTCTGACCGAAGAGGCTTCGGACGGAAGTCACCAGGACACTCAGACGTCACCGCCGCTACGGGGAGCAGTTCCACGCCCTGCCACATAGTCGCTCCAGTCCCGAACGCCGCGCTTGCTCCAGTAGACAGCCGTGTTGATGTGGAGGTCCAGCAGGTCGCTGATCACCGGGGCGGGCAGGTCCTCGGCGAGAGCAAGGAGCGCCGTGTTGCGGGTCGGTCGGACATCGATGCCGTGTGCGGCGAGCCGCTCGCCCAGCCGGTGGGCGGCGATGGGCCGGCCAGGGAGGGCTCCTGGGAACAGCCACGGCACGGATGAGGGATCACCGTGGTGAGACAGAGTTCGGGGCCGGCGTGCGGCTTGGGCCGCCAATAGGCGCTCAACGGCGGGTGGGAGCGGTGTCGGGTGGTCTCCGAAAGTGATGAATGCCTGGTCGCCGGTGCGGGTGAGGTCCTGCCGAGCGAGGCGGGCGATGCGGGTCACCTTGACGCCGAAGAGCAGCAGCAGCGCGCCGGCGGCCCGGACGTCGGAGGGCAGGGTGTCGTCCTGAACGCAGACGTGGAGGAGTTCGACGTGGTGGTCCTCGTCGATGAAGTGCTCGGCCTGCCCGTTGGGCAGCAGCGGCACGATCAGCTGCTGGCTGAGGCCGCAGCGCCAGGTCCATCGCAGGAAATCTCGAAGGCGTCGGCGGGTGGTACTGCCCTGGGTGAGCCACTGGTCGACGTCGTGCTGGCCTGCCTGGCCGAGGGTGGTGCCCCGCTCTTCAAGCCAGCGCAGGAAGTTGAGCGCCGAGCGGGCCTGGTCGCGGGCGTAAGAGACGCTGGAGTCGGTCACGCCCCGGGTACGGGACCGTTGGCGAAGGCGTCGCAGGACGAGCCAGGTGGTGTACGGCTGAAGGAGCTGCCGGTGGTGCGGTTCGATCTCGGCCAAGAGGCGGAGCATCCAGCTTTCGGCCCGCGGCTCGTTCGTCTCGCTCTGGCAGGATCCCGTTGCCGACCAGGAGTTGGCGCAGGTGGACAGCGGCGGTGCGGCCGGGGAAGGTGTCCAGTAGTTCGTGGCTGGGATCGTGGCCGCTGGCGAGTAGCTGTCTGAGCAGGGCGGCGGAGCTGTCCGGCTGCCGCAGCCAGTGGAGGACAGCGACCGGGCGCTCGGATCGTTCGAGGTCCGCGACCAGGGGCGCCAGCAGAGGTGTGGTCCCGAAGTGCCTGCGCAGTTCGGCACCGAGTTCGCAGCGCGCACAGGCCCCGTCGCGTCCAGAGGCGTCCCCTCCACCGCAGCGAGGGCAGACGTATCGGCGGTCCGCTCCCGCGCACGGTCCGCAGCACGGCTGGCCGCTCGCGTCCATGGCGATCACCGGTTGGCGGTGGCCGCAGCGGGGGCAAGCCGTCGGGTTGGCGCGGATGTACGTGTAGCACGTCGGGCACACCGGGCCGATGGGCCAGCGGGTCTTCACGTCGCGCATCCGCTGGCAGCGGGCGCATTCCGCCTGCGGGCGGGGCGTGCAGGACAGGCACAGGTAGTTGCCTGTGCGTACGCCCCGGCATGCCCTGGTCTTGCCGCACTTCGAGCAGGGGACGCAGGGGCCGTTGTAGCAGCTGGCACACAGGTCGGGTCGGTCGTCCTTGGCGCGGGCGACGATCTGCCGCTCCTGCCCGCATCCGCCGCAGGTGCGCGGCGCACGGGAGTAACAGCGCTGGCATACGGGCCCGTTGGTGGTAAGGCTCTTGACCGGGCGGAGCATCCCGCAGCCGGTGCAGACCTTCTGTGGCCGCTCGTAGCAGTCCCCGCACAGGGCTGTTCCGTCCGGTTGGCGGGAGCCGATCGGGCGCACGCGCTGGCAGCGAGCGCAGGGTTCGGCGGTGCGAACCCTGGTGCAGCTGGCGCAGATCCGCGCCCCGTCCGGGCGACGGCGGTTGAGCGGGCGGCGCTCGCCGCAGTCCGCACAGCCGGGCACCACGACGCCATCGGCGCCAGCGCGCTCCAGCTCGACGAGCAGGCGCAAGGCGGCGACCGGCAGCCGAGCGTCACCGGTGCGCATCCGCGACATGAGGTCGCTTGTGTTGAGTGAAGACGTCGAAGGAGGTTCGACTGAGGTCGAAGGCGTAGTCCGGGCCAGTATCCGTGGCCTGTCCCTACCCCGACATGCGTGGCTGAGTCCTGCTCAGTCGGGTGTGAAGCTCCGGGGAAAGCCCAAGAGTCTCCGTTCCGCCCGGGGGCCACAGGCGATGGGAAGGCTGGGTATGGGGTGAATACCAGTGAATCCTTGCTGATGCCTCGTAATTCCGAACACTTTGTGGCGG